>NZ_WRXL01000009.1 GCF_010119195.1 Haloarcula salina | reverse complement strand
ACGAATGCAGCGGTGGGACTCGTGTAACACCAGGTGATAGTCCGTGTCCGAAATCCACGTCACGTCAGCCTCGCCGTCCAACTTCTCTTCCAGGCTAGCGACCGCGCCGGCGCCTGCGTATCCCGATCCGAGTACTACGACGTTCTCCGTCATAGGAAATTCTGCGACGTCAACCGATACAAAGCCTTTGGAATCCGGCCGCAGCTTCGGCGTTCCATCGCGGCGTCGCCGCCGGTCGGAACCGCCTACGACTTCGCTCGGGCGGGAAGTGCGTGACTAACCATGTACGCCGGACGCGATTTGGGCCGGGGTGCGGCACGAACCGTCGGCGGCGAAGGGGGCGGCTGACGGCGGGAGACACAACAGTTAATGGAGTCGTGACCGAACTGTGGAGTCATGTCGGAGACCATCGACAACGTTATGCTCGCAGTCGGACCGAACGATCGGGACCACGTCGAGCGATTGCTCGAAAGCGTGATTGCGGTCGCGAGACCGACGGACGCGACGGTGTATCTGGTGCACGTCTTCACGAACGACGAGTACGACCAGCTCATGGAGGACCTCGACCTGGACCCGACCTCCGGGGCGCTCCAGCCCGACGAGATGGCGTCGCGACACGAAGGCGTCAGGACGCCGGCGGGCCGCCTGGAAGAACTGGGAATCGACTACGAGATCCGCGGGATCGTCGGCAACCCCGAAACGGAGGTCGTTCGTGTCGCGGACGACCTCGACATCGATCAGCTGTTCATCGGCGGTGCAGGTCGCTCGCCGGCCGGGAAGGCGATATTCGGCGACCACGCACAGCAGATACTCCTGAACGCGGGCTGTCCGGTGACGTACGTCCAGCGGGAGTGAGTCGAAACGGTCGCGCGCTCTGGAACCGTTGGAAGCGGACTCCCAGATCGAAGCCACACGGGATTTCTCGAGACGGGCTTGCCTGATCTGAGTGCGGTCATCCGTTCGCAGTGTCCGAACGATGGTCGGGTCCGTGAATATCGACGGAGAATGAGGCGAAGTAGTGCCGTGTTCGATGGTGACGTGATTGCATCTTTGCTGCTCGCCGGTATCTTCGAGTTATTATAACAGTAGTACACGTATTATTCTGTGGTGGTACCTGTTCGTTCAGCGCGAACAGAATGTGGCACCGTCACGCGAAAAAACCACGAGTCCGACTTGCACACCGCGGAAATCGCTGAGCCCTCTCACACTCGACGGGCATCGTTCGCGCGTCGCGAACGGATAGCGAAACTTTCCAGGCGCTGGTGTCGGCCGACAGGCAGATGATGCCGGCTGGCAGCGACATCACCTGTGATGAGCACCGTCGGCGGCGTTCCCCCAATTTATATATCGACTTGGGCTGTGATAGGTCGTATGGGAGTCGGATTCACGACTATCATGTACGGCGAGGAATCGCTGCTGGACGGACTCGCGGACATCGGCGCCTGCCGGTACGACGGCGTCGAGACGAGCCTCGGCGAGATCGAGGCCGTCGGGGCGGACGCGTTCGCCGAGCAGCTGGACGCCTACGACCTCGACCTCTACTGCACGATGGGCGAGTGGCTGGAGACGCAGGACGCGGCCGACCGCACCGCGGCAGGCGCTGAGACCGCCGCTGCTCTCGGTGCGCCGTATCTCGGCATCCTCCCGCCCCACCGAGGAACGACCGACGACGACGACTTCGAGCGCTGGCTCGGCGAGATCTGCGACGCCGCGGCCGACGCCGGCGTCACGCCCGTTCTCCACCACCACGGCGGGACGAAGGTCGAGCAACTCGAGGAGATCGAGGAGTGGCTCGACCGCGCGCCGGACTCTCTCGGCCTCCTCTGGGACTCGGCGCACCACTACCCCTACGACCCCGAGAGCGCCGACGGAGACGTGTCCGACGGCGTTCGCCGATTCGCCGACGACATCGAGTACGTCCACCTGAAGGACGTGGCTCCGGGCGCGAACTTCGACGACCTCGTCGAAGCGATCTCTAACGGGGAGTTCAAACTCGACACGGTCTTCCTGTACTACGACGCCTTCACCGACCTGGGCGAGGGCGTCATCGACTTCGCCGCCGTCCACGAGGCGCTCGACGAGATCGGCTACGACGGCCACATCACCATCGAGGTCGAGAACCAGAACAAACCGCCAGTCATCCACGCGAAAGAGAATCTCGACTACTGGTGGTCGATCACGGGGCAGTAACCGCCTCGACGGTCGCTCGTCACGCGTCTTCGAGTCCGTGATTCCGGCACGGTCCGGCTATCGAGCGCAGGCGCGTCGACTCGTGTACAAAAGGTTTTGTCCCTGGCCCGTGTGAGATGTAGCCGTATGGGAACCGGATACGCGACCATCATGTACGACTCGGAGGCGGTCGTCTCCGAGGGCATCGGCGACTTCGCGGCCTGCCGCTACGACGGCGTCGAGATCGGTCTCGGCAAGGCGGAGGCAATCGGCGAATCGACACTGCGTGACCTGCTCGAGGAGTACGAACTCGACCTGTACTGCGTCATGGCCGGCTGGCTCAACACCGAGGAGGACCTGCGGGCGGCCGTCGACGGCGCGGGACTGGCCGGCTCGCTCGGCGCGGACTTCCTCGGTATCCTCCCGCCGCCTCGCGGCGTCGTCGACGACGAGACGTTCGCCGACTGGCTCGACCGGATCGGGGCCGCCGCGGCCGAGGCCGGCGTGACACCAATCGTCCACCACCACTTCGGCGCGCACGTCGAACAGCCAGAAGAGATCCGCCGCTGGCTCGACGAGGGACCGGACAACCTCGAACTCCTGTTCGACACCGCCCACTACTACGCCTACGGCGACATCACCGAGGGAATCGAGCGGTTCGCCGACGACATCGCCTACGTCCATCTCAAGGACGTCGACCCGCCGGCGGAGTTCCAGACGCACGTCGAGAACCTCACCGCCGGCAAGAAGGACTACGACAGCATCGTGAACTACATCTGGGCCTTCACCGACCTCGGCAAGGGCGACATCGACTTCGGCGAGGTCTCGGAGACCCTCGATGCGGTCGGCTACGACGGCCACCGAACCATCGAGATCGAGAACCAGAAGGACCACCCGCTGGTCCACGCGAAGGAGAACATCGACCACCTGCGATCGGTAACCGATCGCTGAGCGCTGTCAGAACCGGTCCGGTCGGCAATTCGTTTCGGAACGCGAATCGGCTGCGGAGTTACGTCCGGGCGTCGCCGACGAGGTCGCGACCCTCGAACTCGCGGAACAGATCGGCGATGAGTTCCACGTCGCGTTGTGCGTCGGTCGGTGTCGTTCGCGGCGTCGCGTCGCCCTCGACGCAGCGCGCGAAGTGTTCGAGTTCGCGTTTGAACGCCTCGTCGTACGACGGCGTGTGAATTGTCTCCTCTGTCTCCTCCGTGCCCCGCTTCACGCGCACGTCGGCCGGCGTGTTCTTGATGAACGCGTTGGAGAAGCCGATAGAGACGGAGCGGTCCGGCGCGTCCACCTGGATCCGCTCGTCGTACCACAGCCGGTCCGTCGCGCCGGATTCGAGCATACAGCGGAGGTCGCCCTCGTAACGGAGTTGTGCCGTCAGGTACTTCCAGCCGTTGAACACGTCGACGTGGTCGATGCCCGTGACAGAGCCGAACACGCCGCGCAGTGCGTTCACGTCGTGACAGATGCTCTCTAAGTGATAGCCGTAGGCGCGTCCGAGCGTCTCGCCGTCTGTCCCGATGGCCTCGGCGCACTGTCGCTGGCGAGCGGCCATGCTCTCCTCGATGAACGCGTCGTCTAAGTCGGCCTGGACGAGGTCGTACGTGTCTTCGAGGATCGCCCCCACGTCCGGCGGGATGACGACGCTGGTCGCGAGGTCGATCTGGTCGAGGTCGTCGACCAGTTCGGCAAAGCGCTGGAAGCCGGGATCGTAGCGCTTCATGTAGCCGACCATGCACACCGCATCGGTGGTCTCAGCCGTCTCGACGACGCGCTCCGCGTCCTCGGGCGTGACCGCGATCGGCTTCTCGACGAACGTGTGCAGTCCCGCTTCGAGCGCGGCGATGGCGAGATCGGCGTGGGTCTGCATCGGTGTGGCGATGACGACCCCGTCGAGATTCTCCCGTTGCTCGTCGATGAGCGTTTCGCTGTCCTGGTAGCGATTGGGAACGTTGTACCGATCACCCAGCGTCTCAGACGTGTTCTCACCAGGGTCCGCCAGCGCTTCGATCTCGACCTCGGGAAGCTCCGCGAGGTACGGGAGATGCATAATCTGGGCGATACTACCTGCTCCGATCATCCCTACTTTCATGACGTGCGAAGATGCGGGAGACGGTCACAAATAGGTTTCCCTCGGCGGGGTGAACCGACGTGCGAGAGCGACGGACTGGCCGCTGAACGAGGCAGCGAGAGACGAAAAACGGGCCGGGATAGCGGGCCGGAGTTACTGGATCGCGCCCGTCATTCGACCGACGAGGTCCTCGCGGTCGATGGTCCCGTTGTTGTCCAACTCGGCGACGAGGTTCCCCGAGCGGAGCACGGCCACGCGGTCGGCCACGTCGAAGACCTCTTGGAGATTGTGCGTGATGAAGATGACCGTCTTCCCGGAGGCCTGAAGCTCCTCGATCAGGTCGAGGATCTTCTGTGACCCCTCGACGGACACCTCGGCCGTCGGCTCGTCGAGAATGACGATTCGGGGGTCGGAGATGAGCGCGCGCGCCACCGCGACGGCCTGCTGTTGCCCGCCGGAGAGCTCCTCGGTGATGGCCCGGGGGTCGATCTCGAACCCGATCTCGTCGAGCGCCTCGATGGACCGCTGTTCCATGTACTCGCGGTCGATCCGCCGGAAGAGCTTGCCCGAGAGCCCGCCTTTCAGCGGCTCTCGGCCCATGAAAACGTTCGATGCCACGTCGTGTTGCAGCGAGAGCGACATGTCCTGGAACACGGTCTCGATGCCAGCCCGCTTGGCCATCGACGGGGACTCGAGGACGATGTGTTCCATCTCGCCGGTCTCCGGGTCGCGCATGTGAAACGACCCGGAGGTGGCGGGGATGACGCCCGAGAGGAGCTTGATGAACGTCGACTTCCCGGCCCCGTTGTCGCCGACGATGGACAGCACCTCGTTCTCCTTGATCGAGAGCGACACGTCCTCCAGGGCGACGACGCCGCCGTAGTGCTTCGAGACGTTCTCGACGGAGAGGATCGTGTCGTCGTCCGTCTTCGACGCGCTGGCGGTGCTCACGTCAGTGTTTACCGCGGACTCGTCTGCCTTTGACATGGTATGAATCTCGGCATCCACCATCATAAATGTGGTGGGTTACGACATCGGATTGGGAGGCAGCTGAGCGCCTGTATCGGGAGTTCGCGACGACTATCGGTCGAGCGCGCGTCCGGTGACGAACGGAAAACGGACCGGCACTCAGTTGACGCCCGAGACCTGCGTCAGCGTGAAGGCGGCGACCAGCGCCCAGAGGACGACCATCGTCGCGACCGACAGCGCGGCGTCTCGTCCGCTGAACTCGTGGAGGACCCGCGTCGACCGATACAGCAGGTACAGCGCCGGGAGGAACACGAGCGCGGCCGTTCCGAGTACGAGCGGCGTGAGGAAGCTCCACCCGGAGAGGAGGATCGGCACGAACAGCAGGACCGTCGGCGCGAAGCTGTAGATCACGCCCTGGAGCGTGGTGTCGAAATCGCGCCGCGTCCCGACGGCCTTCACCCCGGCGTGCAGGAAGACGGTCGACAGCAGGATGAGGCCGGCCATCAGCATGAACGTCACCAGCGGGAGGGTCCCGAGCGCCGCGACGCCCGGGCGCACGATGGTGAACGAGAAGCCCCAACCGACCGCGAAGTCGACGACGGTCATCGCGACCAGCGTCACCAGCGTCAGGATGAGGGTCCCGATAGTCGCGAACATGAGCGGCTCGTCGATGCCCTGCACGTCGCTGCGGACGTACTCGAAGAAGGACTCCGCGTCGCCGGCGAGGTCCGTGAGCGGGTCGATGTATTCCTCGGTCAGGTACTCGATGCGGACGTCCCGGCTCAGCACCTCGATCAGCACGGCCGAGATGATGAAGATGCCCGTGAACACCTGGAACAGGCGAACGCCCAGCCCGGCGAGCACGAGGATGTTCTGCGTGAGCGCGAACACGAGCGCACCGAGGAACGTCCCCGGCATCGATCCCTCGCCGCCGAAGAGGTTCGTCCCGCCGATGACGACGCTCGCGATGACGATCAGTTCAGTGCCCTGGCCGGTCGAGGGCGAGACGGCCTGCGTGAACGCGAGCTGACCGATGCCGGCGAAGGCCGCCAGCAGCGCGACCAGCATGAAGTTGATAATCTTCACGTGGTCGGTCTTGATCCCCGTCCGGGTCGCGCTCTCCTTGCTCCCGCCCGTGAACATCGCCCGGTAGCCAAAGGCGGTCTTGTTGAGGACGTAGTAGCCCAGAAGCAGGAACGCGATGGTCCAGACGATCTGGATCGGGAACTGATTGAGCAGGGCGGGCCCCTGTCCGAGTTCCGCGACGCCCCCGATGTAGTAGATGAGCCGCGGGTAGTTGTCGCTCGATATCGTCGCGGTCTGGCCCTGCAGGATGACGAGGTTCGCCCCTCGAAGCAGGGTCAGCGTCCCGATGGTGACGATCAGCGACGGGAGTCCCAGCTTGGTGATCATCAGCCCCTGGAACAGCCCGTACAGCCCCGCGAACAGGAGCACCAGCAATACGACGAACAGGATGGGGTAGCCGGTTCCGTACATCGTCGCGACCAGCGCGCCGCAGACGGCCATCAGCGACCCGACCGACAGGTCGAACTCGCCGGACACCATCAGCAGCGTCATCCCGTACCCGATGATCGCCGTCACCGCCGTGTTCCGAACGATGCCGACGAGGTTGTCCGCGCTGAGGAACACGTCCGCCCGAACGATGGTCCCGAGAACGAGGAGGACACTCACCGCGAGTATCGCCCCGACTTCCCGGCTCTGTAATAGCCGTGACACGTTACCTAGACCGCTGTCTCTTGATACCGAGGCGTCGACCTCTGCCATAGAGGTACGGTCGTCTTCATGAATTATAAAACATTGGTATCTGTGAATGTCGGTCGACTGTTGACGCCGAGAGACCGACGCCGCGCTCGCGGCGGTATCGGTCCATTACCGCCCCTGTGTGGGAAGAAAAGTGAGTCCGCGGGTCGATTCCGGTCAGTGCCAACTGATGGGCCGGATCGGTGGTCAGTAGTTGCTGTCCTGCCAGCTCTGCAGCGCGCCCCAGGACCCCGAGCGGCGGCGGGCGAACTCGAGGTTCGACTGGTCGATGACGGAGATGCCGGTGTTGAAGTCCTTCATCGGGATGCCCCGCTCCATGTAGTTCCACATCATGTTGACGGGCATGTTCCCCTGGCTGAAGGGGTCCTGTCCGGCGGTGAAGTCGATGGTTCCCTTCGCGATTCCTTCGAGCGTGGGTTCGGGCAGGTCGAAGCCGCCGACCGTCATCTCGCCCTGCAGGCTGTTGTTCTCTACGAGGCGGCCGCCGGCGATGGCGCCCTGCAGGGCCGTCCCGAGGATGAGGTTGATGTCGGGCGAGGAACTGTACTTCGTGTCCACGCGGTTGATCGCCTGCGAGAGGTCCCCGCTGACGTTGAGCGTGTCGAGGACCCGCACGTCGTCCTGGGCTTCGAGGGCCATTCGGATGCCCTCGCCTCGCGCGGAGAGCGCCGGGTGGTCCGGCGCGGAGGTGGTCGGCAGCGCGACGATCTCGCCGTCGACCTTCTCCTTTGCCCGTTCGTAGCCGGTCAGCCCGACGGCCACGCCCGCCGGAACGAACTTCTGGCCGATGTAGGGAATGACCGTCCCGAACGTGTCCATCATCTCGTTGAACTCGCCGGCGTAGACGCTCGTGTTGAACGAGGCGACCGGGATGTCGTTGTCGATGGCGTTCTGGATCGGCCCCGTGTACTGGTCCTTGTTCAGGATGCTCGTCGCGAGCGCGTCCCGGCCGTTACGGAGGCGCGAGACGGTCGTGTTGAGCGTCTCGATCTGCTGGGCGGGGGAGTGACTCGACGGACCGATGAACTCGCCCGTCCATCCCATGTTGTGCAGGGCGTCGTTCATTCCGACGATGATGCCGGTCATGAACTCGTCGACGACGTGCGTGACGAACACCATCTCGCGCTCCTCCTGGGTCGGGTTCGAGAGGTCCATGCTGTCGGCGGTTGGCGGGGGAATGAGCGGAACGCGGAGCGCAGCAGGCAGCGAACTCGAGCCGCCGCCGTCGCTCTGTCCGCCAGACCCGTCACCATCGCCGCTCTCCGTCTCCTCGCTGGTCGGTGTCTGACTGTCCGAGCGAAGTCCGCCACAGCCTGCCAACGCCGACAGACCGCCCGCGAGACCGACTGCACTCATCTGTTTCATCAGATTCCGTCGCGATACGCCGAGGTCGATCGACACGATGCCGTCTCTCTGGTCGGGTGCGTTACCGTCAGGCATACACCTACCACATTAGGGAACACACAGATAAACATTTTCATTAATCACCCATAATTTGGCCGTCGGCGAGGATGGGCTCCCCGTACGAGAGCGCGAGCGCTCAGACCGTGACCCACTCGCCGCGGTCGTCGCTCTCGCGGATGGCCTCGACCACTCGCTGGACCGCGACGCCGTCCTCGAAGTCCGGCCGGTACCGCTCGCCGTCCGCGACCGCCGACAGGAATTCGTAGTTCTCGTGGACGAACGTGTGCTCCCAGCCGACGACGTGGCCCGCCGGCCACCAGCGATCCATGTACGGGTCGTCGTCGTCCGTCACCAATACCTGCTGGTAGCCGCGGTCGTCAGTCCCCTTGACTTGGAGTTCGTTCAGCCGGCGGAGCGAGAACGTCAGCGCGCCCTCGGAGCCGTATATCTCGATGGCGTTGTCGGCCTTCCGCCCAGTCGCGATGCGGGAGCCTTCGAGGACGCCCTCAGCGCCGTTCTCGAACTCGACGAGCGCGGAGTACTCGTCGTCGGTCGTCACCGGCCGAGTCCCGTCGCCGTCTGGGTCCGGCCGCTCGGTGACCTGCGTCGCGAGCGAGCCGCTGAGGCGGTCGATATCACCGACGAGCCAGCGCGCGAGGTCGATGGTGTGCGAACCCACGTCGCCCACCACGCCGGTGCCGGAAACCTCGGCGTCACACCGCCAGTTCCACGGGAGAGTCGGATCGGCAAGCCAATCCTGGAGACAGCGCCCCTTCACGCGGTAGATTCGACCCAGTTCGCCTCGGTCGACCAGTCGCTTGGCCAACTGGAGCGCCGGCACGTAACGGTAGTTGAACCCCGTTGCGGCGAGAGCGTCGCTCGCGCGGGCGGCGTCGCGCATCGCTCTCGCCGTTTCGATGTCCGGCGCGAGCGGTTTCTCGCACAGGACGTGGACGTCCGACTCCAGAGCCGCGATGGTCGGTTCGGCGTGGACGTGGTTCGGCCCGAGGTTGTAGAACACGTCCACCTCGTCGATCACGTCGCGCCAGTCCGTCGCGACCCGGTCGAATCCGAATCGGTCCGCCGCGTCGCGGACCGCCGCCTCGCTTCGGCCGACGAGCACGTCTCGGTTCGTCGCCGGCGCGTCGGGGAAGAACATCGGGAGCCGAGCGAGCGCGTTCGCGTGAGCTTTGCCCATGAAGCGGTAGCCGAGGAAGCCGACATCGAGGGTCATGGGGTCACCCCCGACCTATCGCGTTCGCCCGCGGTAGGTGGCCTGCCCGGACAGATATCCAATACTGACACGTTCGAGTGACGGCGGGCACCGTCGGTGTGGAACTCTGCGCACATCGGATGAAATCTCGGTACCCCTCGAAATAAAGATTTGGAGAGCCGCGACCCTGGGACTGATCGAAGCCGGTACCACTTTACGACTCGCATCTGTACGCGCAGCTATGCTCGAAGGCGAAACGCGACTCGGACTCGGGACGTACACGCTCACCGACGCGGACGGCGTCGAGACCATCAAAGCGGCCATCGAACACGGTTACCGCCACATTGACACCGCACGACTCTACGGGAACGAGGAGGAGGTCGGCGAGGCTATCGCCGCCGCAGACGTGGACCGCGACGACCTCTTCGTCGCGACGAAAGTGGCGCACTTCGAGGAGCCCGAGAAGACGACGGAATACGTCGAGCGGGCGGTCGACGAGAGCTTCGAGAAGCTCGGCCTCGACCGCATCGACCTGCTCTATCACCACTGGCCGCGCGGCCAGGACGACATCGAGACGGTCCTGCCGGTGCTCGCGGACCGGGTCGACGACGACCGGATCGACAACCTCGGCGTGAGCAACTACACCGTCGACGATCTCCTGCTCGCCGACGACCTGATCGACCGCCCCGTCGACGCGCTCCAGGTCGAGATGCACCCGCTGCTCCAGCAGGCCGAGATCCGGGCGCACCTGGACGGCACCGACACCGACGTCGTGGCCTACTCGCCGCTGGCCCAGGGCGAGGTGTTCGACGTGGCTCCTATCTCCGATATCGCTGAGAAGCACGGCGTCTCGGAGCCGGTCGTCTCGCTGGCGTGGCTCCTCTCGAAAGAGCGCGTGGCGGCCATCCCGCGGACGAGTTCGGTCGACCACCTCCGCGACAACTTCGGCGCGCTCGACCTCGAACTCGACGCCGAGGACATCGAACGAATCGACGCCATCGAGCGGACCCACCGCTGTGAAGACCCCGACTGGATGACCTGGTAGGAACGCTCCGTTCTGGTGGGTGTGTCCGACCCACACGCTTTTGACGACGACGGAACAGTACCGAGTATGGGAACCGGATACACCACCATGATGTACGACAGCGCCGACGTCGAACAGGGGTTCGAAGACATCGCCGCGTGTCGCTACGACGGGGCGGAGATCGGCCTCGGAAAGATTCGTGCGGCCGGTCCCGAGACGGTCGAGCGCGCTCTCGACGAGACGGGACTGTCCCTCTACTGCGTCATGAGCGACTGGCTGGAGTCCGAGGCGGCAGTCGAGCGCGTCGCCGAGGACCTTCCGATGATCGCCGACCTCGGGGCCGAGTTCGTCGGATTGCTCCCGCCTCAGCGGCACCGCCACGACGACGCCACCGTCCAGCAGTGGTTCGGTCGCCTCGCGGACGCGGCGACCGAGGTCGGCGTGACGCCGCTCGTCCACCACCACGGCGCGACCCACGTCGAACGGCCGGCCGAGACGCGGCGGCTCCTGGACGCCGTCGACGACCTCGAACTGCTGTGGGACTCGGCGCATCACTACCCCTACGGCGAGCACTTCCCCGAGGGCGACGTGTCTGACGGCGTCGAACGGTTCGCCGACGACATCGCCTACGTCCACCTCAAGGACGTGGCCCCGCCGACCGGGTTCGACGACGTTCGAGACAGCCTCACCGAGGGCGACTTCCACCTCGACAACGTCATCAACTACTTCCGCTCGTTCACGGACCTCGGAAAGGGCGTCCTGGACTTCGAGGGACTGTCAGACGCCCTGACCGAGGTGGGCTACGACGGCCACTGCACCATCGAGATCGAGAACCAGACGGAGAAGCCCCTCGTCCACGCCAAGGAGAACTTCGACTACTGGCGGGCGGCCCGCCAGGGACGCTGAGGCGGACCGCTGTGGTCGCCGTCGGACCGCTCAGGACAACTGCATCAGCGTGGCCCCGGCGACGATGGCGGTGATGCCGGCGAGCACCCGCGGCGACTTCGGCAGCCGCCGGGCGAGTCCGTACGACAGCGCGACGATGACCAGCGGATAGACGTTCGACAGCGGGACGACGGTCACGACGGTCCCGAGCTGGAGCGCTGAGAACCAGGCGAGCCAGTTCCCGGCGACGAACAGCCCCGCGAGGACGAACGCCAGCAGGGCCGTCCGGTCACGGATTCTGACGCGTCGCCGGGAGTCCGACGAGACGCCGAACAGGCCGACGAAGGCGACGAGCGCGGCCGTCTGTCCCACCGCGGTCGCGACCAGCGGCTTCGAGTAGGCGTTGAGCCCGATCTTCACGAGGACGAACGAACAGCCAAGCAGCGCCATCGCGGCGAGCGGGAGCACGAGGTCAGTCGGCGCCATGGCTCCGAGTTCCTCGGAGATGAGGTCGCCGGATTCGCCCGCCTCCGTCCCCGAGAGCTGGAGCAGGGCTCCGCCGGCGACGATACAGAGCAGTCCGACGCCTGTGAGGACGGTGAACGGCTCGCCCAGCAGTGGCAGGGCGAGCACCGCGGCGACGGCGGGGTTCGCGCTGACGACCGCAGCCGAGACGCGCGCGCCGATGCGATCGATGCTCCGGAAGTACAGCAGCCGGAACGCCGCGGGGTTGGCGAGGCCGGCGACGGCGAACGGGGCGAGCTGCAGCGGTTCGACGCCGGCCAGTGATGTTCCGCGCGCGAACAACAGCGCCCAGAACACGACGACGCTGACGACGATGCTGAGGACCGCCGCCGTCAGCGCCGGCTCCCGGTCCTCCAGGAACGACCCGTTGTCGAGGCCGTACTCCACGGAGAGCGACTGGAAGGCCGAGAGCACCGACGCCAACAGTGCCAGCCCGGCGCTCAGTTCCAACAGCGCCATCGCTACGCAGCGCTCTCGACCGCGATCATGGCTCGACGAGGATCTTGACGTGGTCGGTGTCCGGCGAGCCGAGTTCCTCGATGCCCTCGTCCACGAGATCGGCCAGCCCGATCCGCCTCGTGACGAAGGCGTCCGCGTCGACGCCGCCGTCGCCCAGCGACTCGACGACGGCGTCGAACTCCGTCCGGAACGACCGCGGGGGGAAGCCGTAGCAGTAGGTGCCGCGGACGGTCCGCTCGCCCGTGACCACCCGCTGGAGGTCGACGTCCGTCGTCCCGCTGGTCATGCTCCCGACGGTCACACCGCCGCCGCGGCGCGTGCTCTCGATGGCGGCGTTGACCGCCGGAGCGACGCCGGCGAACTCGAACGACGCGTCCACGCCGCCGTCGGTCGCGGCCGTGATCCGCGCCGCGGCGTCCTCTGCCGTCGGATCGACGGCCACGTCCGCCCCGAGTTCGAGCGCGACCTCGCGCCGCGCCGGGTTGGGTTCGGAGACGAAGACGCGCTTTGCGCCCGCCTCGCGGAGCGCGCGAACGACGGTCAGCCCGATGGGGCCGCAGCCGAAGACCGCGGCGGTGTCGCCGGCGCGCAGCCCCGATCGGCGGACCGCGTGGAGTCCCACGGCGAGCGGTTCGACGAGCGCGCCCTGCCAGACGGGCACGTCTGCGGGGAGCCGATGGACCTGCTGGGCCGGGACGACCGCCGCCTCGGCGAAGCCGCCGGCCCCGGTCTGGAGGCCGACCGCCAGCACGTCCGCACAGCGGTTGTAGGCCCCGTCCTCGCAGTAGCGACACGAGCCACAGGGGATGTTGGGGTGGACGGCGACCGGGTCGCCGACCGCGACGCCGGTCACGTCGTCGCCGACCTCGCTGACGATCCCGCTGAACTCGTGCCCGATGGTGATGGGGCGGCTCGCGCCCGATCTGGGATGGGCCTCCGCCGGCGTGTACTCGGCGTGTTCGTACTCGTGAACGTCCGTACCGCAGATGCCGCAGGCCGTCACGTCGATCCGCACGTCGCTCGGCCCGACCGCGGCCGGCTCAACGTCGTCGATCCGCACGTCGCCCGTGCCGTAGAAGCGCGCGGCTCTCATGGCTGTCTCACCGCTGTGTCACTCGGTTGCATGTGCAGTCTAGCGTGTCTCTCGGATGCGTGCTAACACTTTCGGTCAGATGATCGCGAAAACGAACCGGCGGTGCGCTATCGACGTTACTCCTTGCGGTGTTGCTCCACGACGTCCCAGTCCAGTTCGATGCCCAGGCCCGGCGAGTCTGGGATCTGGATGCGCCCGTTCCGGATGAAGTCCGCGTCGCGGGCGAGCAGGTCCTCCCACCACGAGACCTCGCGAGCGTGATACTCCAGTGCGACGAAGTTCGGCACCGTCGCGCCGACGTGGGCCGTCGCCGCGGTGGCGACCGGGCTGCCGATGTTGTGCGGGACGAGCGCCTGGTAGTAGGCCTCGGCCATGTCGGCGACCTTCTTCGTCTCGGCGATGCCGCCCGTCTTCGGCACGTCGGGCGCGAGGAAGTCGACGGCCTGGTCCTCGATCAGGTCGCGGAAACCGTGGCGGCCGTAGCGGTTCTCACCGGTGAGGATGGTCGCGTTCACCCGGCGCTTGAGTTCGCGCATCGCGTCGGTGTTCTCCGGCGGCAACGGGTCCTCGATCCACGCGAGGTCGTACGGTTCGAGCGCGCGACAGAGCCGCTCGGCCGTCTCGGGACTGAAGTTCCAGTGGAGGTCCACGGCGACCTCGGCGTCGTCGCCGATCTCCTCCATGACGGCCGCGACGACGCGCTGCTTGTGGTCGATCTCCGGCGGGTCGAAGTGGCGAGACAGCGTGTCGATCTCGCGGCCCGAGGGCACGTCGAGGTCGAACTTCACGATGTCGAAGCCGTCCTCGACGGCGGCGCGCGCGGCCTTCGCGTAGGCCTCGGGCTCGTAAGTCTCCTCCTCCTGGCCCTCCTCGGCGGACTCGACCATCGCCTCGCCGGCGTGGCAGTCGGCGTAGACGGCCACTTCTTCGCGGACCTTCCCGCCGAGCAGCTGATAGACCGGCTGGTCGAGCAGCTTGCCCGTCGCGTCCCACAGGGCGAGTTCGACGCCGCTGATGGCGATCGTGCCGACGCCCTCCTGGGAGCCGCGTCCGGAGAGGCTCTCGCGCATGAGGTTGTAGAGCCGCTCTACGTCTGTCGGGTTCTCCCCGACCAGGACGGGGCGGAGATAGTCCGTGATAATCTCGTGGACGCCCGGCGAGGGGTAGGCCTCTCCGATGCCGGTGACGCCCTCGTCGGTCTCGACGGTGACGATGGTCCACGGGAAGTTCCCGTCGATGACCAGCGTGTTCAGGTCGGTGATCTCTGCCGGTGGGCCGTCCGCGCGGCGCGGCGTCTCGTCGAAGTCGGCCCACATCGTCGCTGCGAGCTTGGATGCGAAGTCTTCGTACATGGTTTGTGTGTCAGTCCGTACCTGGGACCGGTACGGGATGGGTGTGTCGGAGCGGGGGGCGACCGCCCGCGGTTCCGTCTCGGCAACCCGGCATCGCCGGTCCAGTGACTCCGCGCGGGAGCCGCCGGACCCGACGATACCGAATCGCATCGTTTGCGATATACACGTTTGTCCTGTTATAAGTTCCGATGAGGCCGACGGCTCGGAGGGGCCTCCCTGAGTGCCCGGTCTCGTGTGCGACGCGCACCCGCATTTTTTTATGCTTTGACCCGAATACCCATCATAGACAACTCGACTGACAGCCGAGACTAGTCGGTCGTGGCACCGTCTGACTCGGCAAGGACTCTGATACACATGACCCACATCAAAGACGCAATCGAATCAGCCGACAACCCTCTCGGGACCTGGATCTCGGTCGGGCATCCGACGGTCGCGGAGGCGACGGCCCAGCTCGACCTGGATTTCCTCCTCGTCGACATGGAACACACGACGATGGACTTAGAGACGATAGAGAGCATGGCGCGCGGCGTCGACGCCGCGCCCGGCGATACGGACATGATCGTCCGCGTCCCGTGGAACGATCCGGTCCGGCTCAAGCGCGTCATCGACATCGGCGTCGCCGGCGTCATGGTCCCGATGGTCGGCTCCGCCGAGGAGGCGGAAGAGCTCGTCCGCTCGCTCCGATACCCGCCGGACGGCATCCGCGGCATCGCCGGCAGTCGGGCGACGCGCTACGGCAAGAACTTCGAGGAGTACGTCACGAGCGCCAACGGATCGATTCTCACCATCGCACAGATCGAGACGGAACGGGGGATGGAGAACGCTCGGGAGGTCGCCGCCGTCGACGGCATCGATTCGCTGTTCGTCGGCCCGGCCGACCTGTCGGGCTCCCTCGGGATGTTCGCCGAGTGGGACTCGGCGGAGTTCGACGAGGCCGTTCAGTCGATCATCGACGACAGTCACGCGGCCGACGTGCCCGTCGGAACGCTGACGACCGATATCGGGGGCGACGCCATCGAGTCCCGCGTGGAGCAGGGCTTTGACTTCCTCATCGCGGGCAAGGACGTGGCCCTGCTGATGGACAGCGTCGAGGTGGCCATCGACAACTACGCCGACGCGCTCGACAAACCGCTCTCCGCCTCCAACGACTGACCGCGCGACTTCTGCCGTCCGACACAACGGATTCGCGAACCCACAGGCACGGGACTGTCGTTCGTCACGTGGGCTGTCCGCGGGAGACGGACGGTTCGGGACGCGAGACCCACTGCTTGTCCGGGAGTTCGCAGACGCGAAGCGAAAAAACGAACGAGACGACGTCGTGGAGCTGGGGCCGCAAGCCGCGGATTTCAGTGGCTGTAGTAGCGCTCGATGGTGATGGTCTTGTCCGTGTAGAAGTTGATGGCGTCCTCGCCCTGGGCGTGGAGGTCCCCGAAGAAGGAGTCCTTGCGCCCGCCGAAGTGGAAGAAGCCCATCGGCGCGCAGACGCCGACGTTGATGCCGATGTTGCCGGCGTCGACCTCGTAGCGGTACTTCCGGGCCTCCGCGCCGTTCTCCGTGTACAGCGATGAGGCGTTGCCGTACTGGGTGCTGTTGACCATCTCGATGGCCTCGTCGATGTCGTCGGCCTTCGTCAGCGCCATCACCGGGCCGAAGATTTCGGTCTGGGTGATGTCCATGTCCGTCGTGACGCCCTCGAGCAGCGTCGGCCCGAGGAAGTTCCCGTCGGGGTAGTCGGGGTGCTCGAAGTCGCGCCCGTCGACGACCAGGTCCGCGCCCTCGTCGATGGCGTCCTCGATCATGCCCTTGACGCGTTCCGCGGACTCGCCCGTGATGAGCGGGCCCACGTCGGTGTCCTCGTCGAGGCCGTTGCCGACGGTGAGGTCGTCGACGGCGTCGAGGACTTCCTCGCGCAGCGGTTCGTAGCTGTCGCCGACGCCGACGACCACGTCGTTCGCGAGACAGCGCTGCCCGGCGTTGCCGTACACCGAGCCGATGACGTTCGGGACCGCCTCTTCGAGTTCGGCGTCCTCGGAGACGACGGCGTAGTTCTTCGCACCGCCCTGGGCCTGCACGCGTTTGCCGTGCTCGGCGGCGGTCTGGTAGATGTGCTGGGCGACCGGTGTCGATCCGACGAAGGAGATGCCCTCGATGTCGTCGTGTTCCAGCAGGGCGGTGACCGTGTCGACGCCGCCGTTGACGAGGTTCACGACGCCGTCCGGGAAGTCGACCGCGTCCACGGCTTCGAAGATGAGCTGGGAGCTGAGCGGGACCTTCTCGCTCGGCTTGAGGACGAACGTGTTGCCCGTGGCGACGGCGTACGGCAGGAACCACAGCGGGATCATCGCCGGGAAGTTGAACGGCGTGACGGCGGTGAACACGCCCAGCGGCTGTCGGATGGCGTGTTCGTCCATGCCCTTGGCCACGTCCTGAACGTTGCCGCTTCCCTCGCGCATCATGTTGGGGATGCCGGCGGCGACTTCCACGTTCTCGATACCGCGGCGAATCTCGCCGCGCGCCTCGTTCAGCGTTTTGCCGTGCTCGCGCGTCAGCGCCTGCGCGATGTCCTCCTGTCGCGCTTCGAGTTCCTGCTTGAGATCGAAGATGTACTGGACGCGCTCGACCGGCGGGGTGCGAGACCACTCTTCGAACGCCTCGCTCGCGGTCTGAACCGCTTCGTCGACGTCCTCGGCGGTCGCGAACGGCACGTCCGCCAGTGTCTCGTTGGTCGCCGGGTTGACGACGGGCTGGCCCTCGTCTGAATCGACCGAGACCCACTCGCCACCGACGTAGCTGTCTACGGTGTCTGGGACGGCAGTCGCGTCTGGCGACTGCTCTTGCTTGCTCGTCATACGTAAAACACCTCTCGGTCCACATATAAATGTGTTACGCCATCAACACCGGGTGCGACGCAGTCGCACCACTCTTGATGGTCCAGCCGTAACGTCCGGTATGGGTTCAGTTACGTACGACTTCGACGGGGAAACGGTCATTGTCACCGGCGGCAGTTCGGGTATCGGACGGGCGGTCGCGCTGGCGTTCGGCCAGGCGGGTGCGACGGTCATCAACGCCGACATCACGCCCGAGACGAAAGACGCCGACGCGACGCGGCCGACCCACGAGGCCATCGAGGACGACGGCGGTCGGGCAGTGTTCGTCGAGACCGACGTCTCGGAGCGCTCGGACATCGAATCCGTCGTCGAGGCGGCCCGGGAGTTCGGCGGCGTCGACGTGATGGTGAACAACGCCGGCTGGTTCACCCGTGGCGACCTCTTCTCGGTCGACGCCGAGACGTTCGGCCGGATCCACGACGTGAACAGCCACGGCGTGTTCTTCGGCTGTCAGGCAGCGGCGGCGGACATGCGAGACCGCGGTGCGAGCGGGGCCATCGTCAACACGGCGTCGATCAGTTCGACGCACGCGCAGGTCGGCCAGATCCACTACGACTCGACGAAGGGGTCGATCAAGATGATCACGCGCGGTGCGGCGCTCGAACTCGCGGACGACGACATCCGCGTCAACGCGGTCGCGCCCGGCCACATCGCCACCGAGTTCGGCTCCGGAGCCGAGCAGAAAGAGGCGTCCGTCGAGGCGGGCGACCTCATGAAACCGATTCCGCTCGACCGACCGGGCTACCCCGAGGACATCGCCCCGGCAGTCCTGTTCCTGGCGAGCGAGCAGGCCGGCTACGTGACCGGCGAGATGGTCTACGTCGACGGCGGCTGGCAGACGTACTGAGCCGGTCGGAGCGACGGTGACAGATGGCGGTCGACGGTGACCGCGGCCGCGCCTTCGCCGCGGTCGACGGGTCCCCCGCCAACCGCGCAATTTCCGGTGTGTGAATCCAGTACAGTTATGTCACCGGGAACCACACGCAGAAACATGCGTTCACTAGTGCTCGACGCGGAGTGGAATCCGCGCTCAAGCTACGACCTGACGGACGACGAGAAGCAGCGCCAGCGCGCGATGGACAGTTCCAGCATCTGGCAGCACCCCGAACTCCGCGTCGAGGAGCGCGAGCGGCCCGAGCCGGCCGCCGACGAGGTCCTCGTCCGCGTGAAGTACGCCGGCATCTGCGGCAGCGATGTGGCCATGACGGAGACGGACGACGACGGCTACATGCACTACTCGGCGTACACGCAGCTCCCGAACGTCATCGGCCACGAGTTCTCCGGCGAGGTCGTCGAGACCGGCGACGACGCGGACCTGTTCGAGGCGGGCGACCCCGTGACCGCCGAGGTCACCGACTACTGCGGCCGCTGTCAGATGTGCCGCCAGGGGTTCCACGGCCACTGCGAGAACTTCGAGCAGCTCGGCTTCACGTTCGACGGCGCGTTCGCCGAGTACGTCGCCGTCCCCGAGAAAATCCTCTGGGGCGTCTCGGAGCTGTCCCGGCAGTACGAGGACGAAGACGACCTGTACCGCGCCGCCGCGACCATCGAACCGAGCACCATCACGTTCTACGGCCTCTTCGGGCGGGCCGAAGGCATCTGGCCCGGCGACTACCACGTCTACCACGGCGTCGGCCCCATCGGTCTGACTGGGATGAACGTCTCGCGCGCCGCGGGCGCGGGGAGGGTCATCGCCTTCGAGCCTTCGGACGAGCGCCGCGAGATCGCCCACGACCTCGGCTTCGAGCACGTCTACAACCCCATCGAGGTCGACGCGGTCGAGAAAGTCGACGAGGTCACCGGCGGCGAGGGCGCAGACGTCCACGTCGAGACCAGCGGCGCGGTCGGCGCGACCTACCCCGTCATCGAGGACACGCTGGCCGAGCGTGCGAACGTCGTCCACATCAGCAACGCCGGCAGCGACCCTGACATCGCGCTCCGGAAGTACCAGGGGTCGAGCGCGCAACTGTACGGCTCCGAGGGCCACACCGGCCAGCAGGTGTACCCGCGCACCATCCGGCTGATGGCCAGCGGCCGACTGGACAACCTCCCGATCGTCACGTCGACGTTCGATCTCGGAGACGCGGACGAGGCCGTCGCGCAGGCCCGCAAGCGCGTCGACGGCAAAGTCCTGATCGAAGTCTGAGCCGACCGCCAGGGAACCGCCGCCGACCGATTTTCGTCCGCTGACGCTTCGAGCGCCGCGACTAGTGGGACGGTCACTACACGCGATACGCCGGAAAACGACCGAGCGCGATCAGTGTTCGAGGTCCGCGAGGTCCCACTCGCCGGTGATGATCGCGCCGGAGTCGGGATTGTCGGGCTCGACGACCGCTTCCACGAAGGACGGCCCGTCGTGGGCGAAGGCCTCTTCGAGGACGCCGTTCAGGTTCTCGGGCTTGACGACGCGCTCGGCGTAGCCGACGTTGAACGACTCGGCCATGTCCATGAAGTCGACCATCGTCTCGTCGTCGAACTCCGTGTCGAGGACGCGGTCCCAGCCGTACTTGTTCACCTGGAGGTTCCGGATGGACTTCCAGCCGTTGTTGTTGACGACGACGTAGTTCACGTCGATGTCGTGTTCGACGGCGCAGGCGACCTCCTGGTTGCACATCAGGAAGCTGCCGTCGCCCTCGAAGTCGACGACCGTGCGCTCGGGGTCAGCGAGCTTCGCGCCGATGGCGGCCGAGACGCCCCAGCCCATCGTCGAGAAGCCGCCACAGGAGATGTTCGTCCGCGGCTCGTACACCGGGAACTCGGGGTTGATCGTCTCCTGGGGCTGGCCGGCGCTGGTGACGATGCTCCCGTCCCGCGGGAGGACTTCGCGGACCGCCCTGGCCACGCGCGAGATGCTCATCGGGACCTCGTCGCTCTCCCAGCGCTCGTCGACCTGCGCCTGCCAGTCCTCCCACAGTGCCTGGATCTCGTCGTAGTAGTCGTTGTCCTCCGTGGAGACGGGGTCGACGCGGTCCTGGACGGCCTCCGTGATCTGGCGGGTGACGACCTTCGCGTCGCCCTGGATGCCGACCTCGACCGGGTAGTTCTTCCCGATCTCCTGCGGGTCGATGTCGACGTGGACCAGCTTGCTCGGCGGGATCTCGAAGCTCACGCCCTCCTCGAAGGAGGAGGTGTGCATGTCGGTGAACCGACAGCCGACGGCGAGGATAACGTCGGAGTTCGCCGCGAGTTCGTTGCCGGCCGAGGAGCCGATCCAGCCGGCGTATCCGACGAACAGGTCGTGGTCTTCCGGGATGATTCCCCGGGACTGGAACGTCGGAATGACGGGGGCCTGGAGGTGTTCGGCGAGGGCCTGCACCTCGTCCCAGGCCTCGGCGAGCATCGTCCCGCCGCCGGGGACGATGACGGGCCGGTCGGCCTCGGCGAGCAGGTCCGCGGCGTTCGAGACCGTGTCGGGGTCGCCGCCGGGGCGACTGTGGGGGCGGTGCTTGGTCGGTTCTGGCAACTCTACGTCCGCCGCAGCGCCCTGTACGTCCATCGGCACGTCGACGTGGACGGGCCCGGGGCGACCGGACAACGCCGTCTGGAACGCCCGCCGGAGGATGCGAGGGAGCTGTTCGACGTCGCGGACGACGAAGCTCTGCTTCGTGACGGGTTCCATCACGCTCGGGAAGTCTCCGGGCTTCTGGCGCTCGATCTCCTGGAGGATTCCCTCACCGTACTCGTGGGTCTGGGGCGCGCCGGTGAAGATGACCATCGGGATGGAGTCGACGTAGGCCGTCGCCGCGCCGGTGACGGTGTTCGTCGCCCCCGGCCCGATGGAGGTGAACACGGCCAGCGGCTCGCCGGTCGCGCGTGCGTACCCGTCCGCGAGGTGTGTCGCGCCCTGTTCGTGCCGGGGTTGAATGACCTCAACCTCGGAGTCGTTGAACGCGTCGAGCAGGTTCGTGCTCCCGTGGCCGGGAATCCCGACGAGGTACTCGACGCCCTCTTTTTCCAGATAGTTGGCGATGATCTCGCCACCGTTCAGTCTAGGCATCTCATCACAAACGTGCACGCCGGTTTTATTAAACGTTCCCCCACGCGACCGCCTTCATAGCGAGGGGATGACCTCGTCGCCCATCACCTCGAAGAGCCGCTCCGGTTCGGGGCTGGTGTTTCCGAGCGCGATGCGGTCGAAGCCCATCTCGGCGTACTCCTCCAGTTGGCCGGCGATGGTCGCGGGATCGTCGGCGATGAGGAACTTCGCCTCGATCTCCTCCTCGGTCGCTTTCTCGCCCTCTCGTTCGATGTCTTTCGGGTTCGCCATCGCGCGGTCGAACACGTTCTGCGTCGTCGCCCACCACGGGCGGGTGGCCTCGCGAGCGCGCTCGTAGTCCTCGTCGTAGGAGGCGATGACGAGCAGCGTCGTCTCGATGCTGTCGGGATCGCGGCCCTCCTCCTCGGTGTAGCGTCGAATGGCGGGGTAGAGCCGGTCCGTGTACTCCTCGCCCTTCTTGACCGTGATGAAGCCGTCACCGTAGACGCTGGTCAGCGAGGCCGTCGTCGGACCGTTGGCCGCGAGGTGGATCTCCGGGCGCTCCTCGGGCATCGTGTAGAGCTTCGCATCGTCGACCTCGTAGTGCTCGCCCTCGTAGCTGAAGAAGTCGTCCGAGTCGTAGAGCCCGTGGATGATCTCCAGAGTCTCTTCGAGGCGGTCCCGCCGGACCGGGTACTCGGGCCACTCGTGGCCGAGCGGCTTCTCGTTCATCGCCTCGCCGGTCGAGAGGCCGAGCACGACACGCTCGTCGTGCATCTCCTGGAGGGTCGCGAACGCCTGCGCCATCATCGCCGGGTGGTAGTGCTCGCCGGCGGGCGTCACGCAGGTCCCGATCGGGATGTCGACCCGCTCGGTCGCGGCCCCGAGCCACGACCACGCGAAGCCGGCTTCGGCGTCCGTGTGGAACCACGGGTGAAAGTGATCCGAGGTCCAGATGAACTCGTAGCCGTTCTCCGCAGCGAGTTCGGAGTACTCCAGTAACTCCGACGGGCTGTACTGCTCCTGATGGGCCATGTAGTCGATGCTGACCATCGTACCTCCGACTTGTGGTGTCCGTGTAATATCGTTTTCCCCACGGGACGGGCTATTCGTGAGCGTGTGCGTCACCGAAACCCACGTACCGGTGTGCCACTCAAGCGTTTGAGAGGTGCGAACAGCCATCTGGTCGGCCGCGTGACGCACGGCCGACTAGCACACTGCTGCTCGGGAAAGACGGGTAATCCGCGACCTCGCCCGTCACCACCCTCCGATTACGTTCGCAGCTTCCGAACGGCCGAAATCGTTCGTCGCTGACGAACAGCTTTATGGGGGACGACGGCAAATTGCATGGTATGGCAACGCACGACGGCTCCCGAACGGTGGAAGCGGTCCAGACGACACTCGACATCATCGAACTGCTCCTCGAGCGAGACGGGGCCGGAATCACGGAGATCGCCTCCGAACTGGACCGGTCGAAGGGGACTATCCACGGGCACATGGCCACGCTCTCTCAGAACGAGTTCGTCGTGAAAGAGGGCGATACGTACCGTCTGAGTCTGCGATACCTCGAACTGGGGGAGAAGGTACGCGACCGACTCCAGATCTACGACGTCGTCACGGAGGAACTGGACGACCTCTCCGCGTCCTGTGGCGAGCTCGCCCAGTTCGCGATGACGGAACACGGACGCGCGGTATACATCTATAAGAGCGCCGGCGAGAACGCCATCCAGTCCGCGTCATCCCCGGGAAAGCGAGAGTACATGCACTGTCTCTCGCTGGGAAAGGCGATGCTGGCACACATGCCCAGAGAGCGCGTCGAGGAGATCATCGACCGCCACGGCCTCGTCGGGTACACCGAGAACACGATCACCGACCCCGAGACGCTGTTCGAGGAGCTCGAGGCCATTCGGGAGCGCGGCTACGCCTTCGACCGCGAGGAGAAGATCGAGGGCCTGCGCTGCGTGGCCGCCCCGGTGACGACGAAAGACGAGATCGTTGGCGCCATCAGTATCTCTGGGCCCGCCAGTCGATTCGAGGGCGACTTCTACGAGGAGGAACTCCCGAGCATGATCACACGGTCTGCGAACGTGATCGAAATCAATTCCCAGTTTTCCTGATGGGCGCCGCGTTTGATTCTCACGAACACGTGATTCGAAATCAGTCCCTGATTCAACAGCGATCTTGGACAGCCCCTCCTCCCTCATAACAGTAGTACGCATGTTATTTCAGTGGGTGCCGTACCTGTGCAGTACAGTCTGTTGAAATAGCGGAGCGGGTGGTTCAGGACTCTTGCGATTGCGCGCACCGGTACGTGACTCTCGCAAATAATCCGCTCTGAACGGGCAGTCATCACTGAACGTTCAAATATCGAATTTCAGAAGCATACTAATCTGTTAGATGTCCCCATATTGCTATTTGAGGACTAAATGCGCTTAAATAACTCTGCATATGGGAAAGATAGCACAAAATGGTCGCTGTCAGTCCTTATAATTTTGATAGGAGTTATATTTCCGTAATATATGGCGAGTATACCGTTCAAAGCAACTGATTCCGTTCACAGAATCGGCCAGACATGGTCGCCCTATCCCGGTTCGAAGTGTTGGGCGTCGCCAACGAGCAAAGCAGACGTCTCGACATCGTATCTCTGCCACAGTCCGCGCAGGATCATTTTCCGCGAGAGCGGTCGTGGTCGTTGATCGAATTCGAATAGCGGGACCGTCTCGGTAGCCGCCGCGTTCAGGAAGTCGTCACCCGACACACTGGCCGCGCTATCGTGGCGGCCTCGACCGTAGGGAACACTCAGCTCCGTGGGTCACGGTCTCCGACGAGTCCTTCCACGTCGGCCCGGTCGCACTCGGCTTGGTCCTCGGGTGCGGACCGGAGCCGAAGGGTCACCGTCGTCCCGTCGAACCGATTTGCGCCGATGTTGATCTCCCCGCCGGAGACCTGCGTGATCCAGCGGGTCAGCCAGAGTCCGGTGCCGGTGCTGTGCGAGAGCGGCGTCTCAGTCTCCGAAGCGAGGACCCGTTTCTCGTTCTCGGGCAGTCCCGGCCCGTTATCGCGAATCGTCAGCGTGACGCGGTCGGACTCGCCGCTCCGGGTGCCGGCCACTTCGACTTCGACGCGCGGATCCGCGGCGTCGTTGTGTTCGACGGCGTTTTCGAGGAGATTGTCGAGCGCGTAGGGCAGCAGTTCGTGGGCGAGGACCGAGACCGGACCCGGGACGGTAGTTCGGATCTCCGCCTCCGGCCACCCCGAGCGCAAGCGGGCGGCGCGCTCTTCGACCAGCGTCCCGAGGTCGGTCTGCGTGCGGTCGGGCTCGCCATCGCTCTGGAGCTGTTCGAGGCGACGCGCGGTGTCGCTCAGTTCGACGATGTTCGAGAGACGGTCGTCGATGGCCTCGAAGTGGTCGTCCCCGTTGGGGGCCGCGTCGGCCAGCAGTTCGAGCCGGCCGCGGATGACGGTGATGTCGTTTCTGACGTTGTGGCGCAACAGTCGGTTGAGCACGGCCAGTCGCTGTTCGCGCTGGCGCTGTTCGGTGATGTCGCTGACGACGAAGGTCGCGCCGGCGTAGCCGTTCCTCGACGCCTCGAGCGGGGCGGCCCACAGCCGAACGTCGAGCAGCGAGCCGTCGGCGTGTCGGTGCTGGGTGGTGACGCTCGTCAGAGCCTCTCCCGCCTCCAGCCGTTCGAGAGCCGACTCGATAGAGGTCGGAGAATCGGCCAGGATCCGGTAGTACGACTCGCCGAGAACGTCAGCCGCGTCCCACCCGAAGGTTCGTTCCGCACCGCTGTTCCACAGCTCTACGGTCCCGTCCCCGTCGACGACGATGACGGCCGCGGGCGCCACTTCGATGACCGACGCGAGTCGATCGACGAGGGACTCGACCGTCCCGGTGAGCACGTCGATTTCCTCGTCGGGCCCGAGATTCCGATGGAGGACCGTGACGAGCTCCGCGGTGATGTCGGCGATCAGTTCGTCCCGATCCGTCGCCGCCTGCGACTGATACAGGTCGACGAGCTGCCGCTGGGCCCGCTCGTGCCCCTCGCTCTCCAGCGTCCGGAAGACTGCACCGAGAAACTGGTCGGTGTACCCGTCCATTTTAGGCCATCCTAAAATACGCCTGACTAAGAAGGCTTGGATAGTGCGGTCCCGCTCCGACGGCAAATGGTTATATTTTTACTGAACGATGGCGATTCCCTTGGCATGGCAGTCCATAGCGCCCAGGGCGATGCCGGTCGCGCTGGCGGTCTCCCCGACGTCGTTCCGTTCGAGCTCTCGTACCTGTCTCGACTGAGCTGGGAGCTGGGAACGCGCATCGTCGACGACGACGAGTCGACGGCCCTCGGTACGTGGACGCACGCGGACCGTCGGTGGGAAGTCTCGGTCCACGAGGTCACGAGCGAAACCGCACTCATCCGGACACGCTCGCCAGTGGGCCGAGAACAGTTCTACGGGGCCATCTGTACCGAGCTTCGGGCGGCCATCGAGTCGTTCGAGACGATGCCATCGTGGCAGCAGCGAGGCAAGTGACGTCACGACCTCCGAGAGACGCTCAGGCGTTTCCATACTCGATCTAGCGATCGATCCCATCCGGTGATTCACCGAGGGGATACAGAGCTCCCAGCTCGGTGGACAGACGCGTGATTCGACGGTCGAGCAGCCAGTGAGTTACCCGACGCGGAACCGAATCGAGATACCGTCGGGATCGGAGATCTCGAATCCACCGTTGATCTGGTGGCAGGTGACACCGGCGTCCCCGAGGCGCTGGCGAACCGTCGCCAGCGCCTCCTCGTCGGCGACCAGCCACTCGAACCACGCCAGGCCGCGGCCGCCTGCGGGCTGGGACCGTCGGTTCCAGGCGTTGAGCCCGAGATGGTGGTGGTAGTCGCCCGCAGCGACGAACAGCGCCGACGGGGAGGCCGTCTGCAGGCGGAGGCCGAGCGTATCGACGTAGAAGGTCCGTGCGGCCTCGATATCGGTCACTTCCAGGTGGACGTGGCCGACCGTCGTCTCCGGCGGGACCGTCTCGCCTCCGTCGGACTCGCCGACGACGGCCTCGAGGTCCAGCGGGACGGTCCCGATGTCGATGGTCCCGTCGTCCGTACGCGGCCACTCGTCTCGGGGTCGGTCGGTGTATATCTCGATCCCGTTGCCCTCCGGGTCACTGAGGTAGACGGCCTCGCTCACGAAGTGATCGGACGCGCCGTCCAGTTGGCCCCGGTCCCGGACGCGCTCGACGGCCGCACCGAGGGCGGTGCGCGAGGGCACGCGAAAAGCCGTGTGAAACAACCCCGCTTGCGCCGGGTCTCGCGGCGCCGCCGTCTCGTCGGCGGTCAGTTCGAGCAGCGGCGTTCCGCCCGCACCGAGCGTCGCCGCCGACCCTGAACGGGCCAGGACCGAGAGTCCCACGACCGTCCGGTAGAACTCGATCATCTCGTCGAGGTCGGTCACTAGCAGCGCAGTCCGACCGATTCTCGCGGTCTCTGGAACGATTGGTGGCTGTGTCATGGATGTCGTCGCCGCTCCCCCCGAGCACGCCGTGCTGGGCGCGGCGGTTCGGCCGGACAGCGGTCGCGTGTTGCGTGTCCGATCACGATGTCGTCGGGTACTCACCTCCGGCATCGGTCATCTCTTCACACTGGCTAGTGGCGTCTGACCGTAATATAGTTCAGCGAACGTCGGTCCAACCAGGTCACACCGATGCCACCGACTCCGTTCTCGACGGGAAGGACGCGAACTCACCGACGATCTTGGGGGTCCTCGAACGTATCACCGTCGACAACCGACGATCGCCTAAGCGGGTGTGTCGGTTGGCGCATTGTCCCGGCGAGCGCGACTCCGATGCCGGGTTTCAGCGGTAGCTGATACCAACTCTCGCCGCCGGCGAGAGACCTGTATCGGCGACCCGGGGCGCATATGCTGCTAACAACGGGATCTGTAACGTAGCGTCATTCGAGTAGGCAATTAGGCCCTTCAATTGGAGCTCAAACCGAGCTTTTCGGTCACATCTCGAGACTACCCAGTCTTTGAAAGCGCAAATAATATTTTCTTGGCGGAATATAACTGTTAAATAGTAGACCTCTACCAAAATTGTGCTAAATTACTGGGATATTCGGAGTATCTATACGTATCGATGGCGAGCTAGCGGCGACTTTCGGTATCGGCGGGCGACGGGCACCCACGTCGTCCACGAACGCGACGACTCGACAGCCATGGGAGGGGCCGTCGAATCGACAAGCAGGCCTACGAGATGGCCGGAATCGGCCCCGACGCCCCCGACGTGACGGCACTGCGCGACATATTCACTATCATCGATTCCTCGAGCTGGAGGGTATCGTCGTCGCCGAACAGCACGGCGGCGGACTGACGGCGGTCCGACTGCGGGAATGGTCTCCGCTGACAGTGCGCCCGTGCCGGCTCAGTTCGACTGGGAGCCAGACAGGTACTGGTGGCCGCGTAGCGCGGTCGACACGACGAGACCGAACTTCGGCACGCGGTACGATACCGCTGCGGCGGCGAGCAGGATCACGCCCCGTCGGTAGCGCCTGTTGACGAACGCGAACAGTGCGTCGAGCACCGTCGACCACAGGGAGAGACTGTCCCACGGATTCGACTGATCGTTCCGTGATTTCACATCCGGAATAGGTACCGTGGTTGTTTGGCTCGTCTGCTTGCGCCTGCCAGTTTCGCGCACCGGTCTCGCGTCGATTTCTCGGGACGCCCGCGGGTCTCCACGGTCGTCGTCCTCACTCCGACGGTACTGCTGTTGGATTGGCCGGGAACGCGACCGCAAGTATCGCCTCGTGGACCACTTTCTGGGCGGGTCCCGGACGGGTCGGCCTGCAACCGCAACGCACGGCTTATTGAGCTGTCGGCCGAAAGCGTTGTCTATGCCGTCGAACCCCACGGCCGCGTGGACGCTCCACGGGATACCGCGATCGGCCGCCCGGAGGCTCCGGTGATGAGGTCGGTCGCAGTCGTCCACAAGGACCTCTCCGCAAAGGGGGGCGCCGAGGCGGTCGCGGTCAACGTGCTGGAGGCGCTCCAGCCCCAGTACGACGTGACCCTGCTCACGCTGCAGGCCCCCGACGTGGCATCGCTGAACGCGTACTACGACGCCGACGTCGACGCCGACGCGCTGACCGTCCGGCGGGCCGGCAGAGTCGCGTCCGCGATCAACGATCGGTTCGGACTCCGGTACTACCTCCTGCAGAACGCCCTTCTCGGCCGGTTAGCGCGACGCCACGCCGACGAGTTCGACCTCGTCATCAGCACGCTCAACGAGCTCGGACTCGGTGCGGGTTCGATCCAGTACGTCCACTTCCCGTTCGACTGGAACGCCGCGCTATCGGACCGAGACGACATCTTCCACGATAGCGTCCCCGCGGACTCGCTGTACCAACGGCTGTGTAGCGCGATCGCCGACGTGGACGAGCGCGAACTGGCGGCGAGCGTCCTCCTGGCGAACTCCGAGTGGACGGCGGGGAAGTTCACCGAAGCGTACGGTACGCGCCCCGAGGTGCTCTATCCCCCGGTCGACACGCGCGGATTCACCGATCGACCGTGGGCGGAGCGCGAGAACGGCTTCGTCACGATCGGCCGCGTCGAGCGGAGCAAGCGGACGCTCGAACTGATCGGCGTGATGGACGCCCTGCGCGATCGCGGACACGACGTCCACCTGCACGTGGTCGGCCCGGCCGCCAAGGAGGCGTACGCGCGGCGTCTCGCCGACGTGGCCGCCGACCGGCCGTACATCGAAGTAGAGGGGGAACTCCAACGCGCCGAGTTGGTCGACCTGATCTGCACGCACCGGTACGGAATCCACGGCAAGGAGTACGAGCACTTCGGGATGGCTGTTGCCGAACTCGCCGCCGGCGGCACCGTCCCCTTCGTCCCCGCCACGGGCGGTCAGCGTGCGATCGTCGGCGAACGTGACCCCCTGCTGTACGACTCGCTGGCGGACTGCGTCGACCGGATCAACCGCGTGCTCGCTGACCCCGAGATGCAACGCGAGCTCCAGATGGACCCCGCCGAGATCGAACGGCAGTTCGGACGAGAGCGCTTCCGGACGGCGATTCGGGCGACTGTGGCCGACGCGATTGGCGACGGCGGCGACGACGGCGACGACGCCGACGACGACCTACCGGAACCGACGGTCCGCCGACCGGCGTCGGCGTCCGCCGACGACTGACTTCGACCGATCGCTCACGGTCGGCGGTACGCGAACCGTCGAAGTTCGAGATCGCTCGTTCGACGGCGTCTTCCGGCCGGTACACCGGCGGTTGGCGGTTGGCGGTTCCCGCGTCACCGACCGGGCGTCGTTGTCCCGGCACCGCGACCGCACCACGGCGACATGTCCGTCTCGAACGTATACCTCCTGTCTCTCCGTGTAAGCGTGAGAGACCACTGCTTGCGATTGACGGCCGAGCTTGTCGGTCCACTCGTCGACCCAGCGGTGCCAGTCTGTCCTCGGGATGCCCGCCTCGAAACCGGGGGAGCGACCCGCGCCTGTCGAGCCTATCTCTTTAGGGCTAGTCGTGATGTGTCGAGCGAATGACTGTCCGCGTATGGCAGAGAGCCACTGCGGCCACTCCGTCCAGAGCCGAATGTGCAGCGCCGAGTGCGACGTCGGGGAGGGCGTCCGCCAATGACGCTGATCGCCAGCGTTCGCCTCGCCTCACCCGCGCTGGAGACGAGCGCCCGTCGAACCCCCGGATCGACCGTTCGCGTCGAACAGCAGGTCCCGACCGCCGACGGGGCGCTCGACCTCACCCTCTGGTCCACGGCCGACGACCCGCTCGAGTTCGAGTGCGGACTCGACGACGACGGGACGGTCGACCGCTGGACCTCGATCGGGGGTGCCGGTGACCGAGCGCTCTACCGGGTACGACTCACGGCGGCCGCGAGCGCGACGTTCCGATACGAGCGGTGGTCCGACGGCCGGGCGGTGTTCCTCTCGGCCGACCGGGGACAGACCGGGTGGACGGTCAACGCATACGTCCCGGACCGCTCCGTCCTCCAGCAGATCGCCTCGGGCTGTGAGGACAACGACGTCCAGTTCGAACTGGTGCGGGTCGCGGAGGTCGACCAACTCACTGGGATGCAGCAGTACGGACTGTCTGACGTGCAGGCGGAGACACTGACGGAAGCACTGGACCGTGGCTACTACACGATTCCGAGGGAAGTCAGCCTGGGGGAGTTGGCCCAGCCGCTCGACGTCTCCCACCAGGCGGTCTCTGAACGACTGCGCCGCGGGATCTGTTCGCTGCTGGAGAACACGGTCGCGGAGCGGCGGACCGAGCCCGGCGTCTCGGAGAAGGGCGGGACGTCGATACCGACGACGCAATCGGGGGATGTGAGCGGACCGACTGCTCAGGAATCCCTGGCCGGCTCCGCGACGGTACCGTCGTGGGTTGGACCGTCGACGTCCAGCCAGTGACCGCCGCGGACTGCAGTGGCGCTCCGTGACAACCGCTGGACGGGGCATAGGGGCCATTCAGTGTGCAGCGGCGCGCCCATCGGTCCTCGGCTGAATTTCGCTTTCTCACTCACTGATCCACCTGGATGGCTGCTCGATCCAGGGTCCGGTAGCGGGCCCCGATTGGGGCCGCACGGAGGACCTCGACTCCGGTCGCCTGGCGTCGTCCTCCGTCGACCGGTATCGGCCGGCGGATCGTCTCAGACGGTTTCGTCGGTGTTGTCGCCGGTGATACCGCCCCGATCGCTGTACCCCTTTCGACCGACCGCATCCTCGCCGACCATATTGTAGATCATCTGGCGGACGTCTTCGGCCGACTCGTACTCTTGATCCTCGTTCCCCACCCCCCCGAGCACCTCCTGGAGCGTGTGGGTGTCGCCCGACAGTTCGAGTTCGGCGTCTCCGTACTCGTCGAGGAGCTTGTCGGTGGTCGTCGGGTAGTCGTGCCCCTCCAACTCGTCGGCGAGCGAGCCGAGCTCCACGCCCTGTTCGCGGCTGTCTTCCGTGTCGCCACTCGCACCTGTGGAATTTTCGATTCCCATGTACTCACCCACGGGGCGACCGGGAAAAGGCGTTCTGCTGGCACTCGCCGGATCGCTCGTGGGGAGCAGGACTCCGACGCTGTCGCCGGCTCGGGGCCGCGGCCGCCCGGCGGCCTCGTCGCTGCTCGGTGGCGCTCGCCTGATGGATTCGTTCGTGCTCGTCGCCAGAGCGGAACCGTCTGTGACCCGCGACGGTTCGAAGCGGTCACCGGTACTGTTTGCACCGAGCGAAGAGATCACCGAGCGCGCCGGCAGTGATCGTCTCCGCAAGGACGGTCGCTCTGTCGAGTAGTTGGGAACTCTAGGTCAGGGACCTGATCCAGGTCGCCCGCTAATATCGCGTTACTTTCGGACTGGTCGCGTTAATTTCCGCTTAGCCTCGGCGTCAGGAGGTGTCCGTCCGCCGCTCTGGATCGTGATCGTGGGAGTCATCTGTTATCATAGACATAATGTATTACCATCACGGTTCAGAATAGTGGACAGCGAGTCGGTTCTGACGACCGACTCGGGACCGCTGTCAGACGGAATAACAATCGTACAGGAGTTAGTCAACGGGATCGAGTAGTGCGGCCGATAGCGGTGCCGACCTACCTATCCTTCTCCGCCACCATCTCAAATAATGGAATACAAAGATGGATATGGGATAGATAGGGGTATAAAAACGATATCGGCGTGTATATTTGATAAGAGGTATTGAATTGGAGAATATAGGTAAGGAGGTTCTTAATTTAATATAAGTCATGTCGATAACTCTCGAGAAAAATTTATTCTGGGATGAGATGCGCCTATATCGGGGGTAAAATCTTGTTTTAATCGCCGTATGTCTGTCAATCGGGCTCAGAAGACGATGAATTCGGATTTGTGCCTCTCGAAGCATTCGCCGCGGTCGCTCGCTAGCGATGTGGCGCTTTCCCGAGAGGCGAACTGCTTCCGTCCGACTGTCCCTACGGGGTCGTTCTGGTACGGTAGACGCGTTCGTCGGGCTGTCCCATCGACGCCGTCCGTTCGCCGAAACCGATTCGTCCCCCGACCGCGAACGGGTGGGTGAGAGATGATCGAAGCCGCCGGCGACTGGCTCGGCCCCCAGACGGCCGCGCTTTTGCTCGCCGTCATCGCGCTCGCCACGCTCGGGACACTGTCGCTTTTCCTGGTGGCCGCGGCCGGCACGTACCGCCGCCGGACGCGTCCGTACGTCCTGCTGACGACGGCGATCGGCCTGCTCGTCGTCCGGTCGGTCGTGGGCGTGGGGACCGTCCTCGGCACCGTCCCGATGCCGATCCACCACCTCACGGAACACGGCTTCGACTTCCTCATCGCGCTGCTGGTCCTCGGTGCGATCTACGCGGTCGACGCCCCTCGAACGGCAGATTGACCGTCGTTTCGACGGTCACACCAAGAACGCTATGTGGCGTCTGTGCGTAGGGTTCGCCTATGATAGAGCGTCAAGACGCGGTGACGCGCAGGCGCGTGCTCGCCGGCGTCGTCGGCACGGCCACGGTGGTCGCGCTCGCCGGCTGTCAGGGGACCGATGAGACGGCGGACCCCGTCGCACTCGACGGCGACGAGTCCTGTGACCAGTGCGGCATGGTCATCGGTCAGCACCCGGGACCCGCCGGGCAGACGTACTACCGCGAGAACTCGCCCGAGGGTCACGACCCGCCGGCGCGCTTTTGCAGTACGACCTGTACCTATCGACACCGGTTCGCAAACGAGCAGTCCGGATGGACGCCAGACGCGACCTACCTCACCGACTACAGCGTCGTCGACTACGAGGTGCGGACCGACGGCGGGACCGCGGTCATCTCGCGACACCTGGACGCGGCGACGTTCGCGTCGAGCGACGATCTGACAGTCGTCGCGAACTCCGACGTGGAGGGCGCGATGGGGCCGGCGCTCGTCCCGTTCAGCGAGGAGTCGGACGCCGCGGCCTTCGCCCAGGAGTACGGCGGCGAGACGCTGGCGGCCGAGTCCATCAGTCCCGAACTCGTCGGCAGCATGTGAGCGGATTCCCGGCCGCTGGGAACTATCGACAGCGTGTTTAGTGGCGTCCGACTAGTACGGTCCAGAAGGGTATGTCTACGGTCAGAGAGCAGGTGCGCGCCCACGTCGAGGCCAATCCGGGCGTCCACTTCAACGCGATAGCGCGAGACCTTGATATCGCGACCGGACAGGCGCAGTACCACCTCCGGAAGCTCCGACGCGGCGACGAGGTAGTCGCCGAGGAAGTCAGGGGAAAGACCCACTACTACGGCGAGGGCTACGATCCCTGGGAGCGCCGCGTCCTCGCGTTCGCCCGCCGGGAGACCGCCCGCGCGGTGCTGTTTCACCTGCTCGAGGCGGATTCGCTGGCCGCCGGCGAATTGGCCGAGCGCCTGGACGTGGCCCGCAGCACGGTCGCGTGGCACGTCTCGTCGCTCGTCGAGGCCGGCGTGCTGGAGAAGGCCTACGGCGAGCGCGGGACGGTCGTCGTCTCGCTGACCAGCCCGGAGGAGACGCGGCGACTGCTCGGCGAGGTCACGCCGTCGCTGACCGACCGCCTCGTCGACCGCTTCGTGCGGCTGGTCGACGGGACGCTCGGGGGCGCGGCGGACGACGATTGATTTCCCTCACCGCGTGTCAGTCACGAGTTCCGTCGCGACGAGTGAGCCGACCCACCAGAACAGGAGCGAGCCGACGGCGACCGCGCCGGAGACGAACGCCGACCGCCCGGGGACTGCCACGTACAGCACCTGATCGAAGACCAGCCCGCGGTAGGCTCCGGCGGGCGTCATGGCGAGCGCGCCGCCGAGCGTCTCGCTCGTCACGAGGCCGCCGTCGAGCCCCGCGAAGACGGCCACGTCGCCGCCGACGGTGACGACGAGCAGGCCCGCCAGTGCGAGCACCAGCGCACGGCCGCGGGAACCAGCGAGCGCCGAGAGGACGAACGCGAGCGACAGGGCGATCAGCGCGTACCAGAGCGTGAGCGCGAGAAAGCGGACGTACAGCAACGGCGAGTCGACCCCGCGGTGGCTCGCGAACACGGTCGTCTCCGGCCCGGCGGTCGTGGCGACCTGCACGCCGAGCGCCGCGAGCGGGAGGCCGACGAGGGTGAGCAGGACCGCGCTCCGGCCGGCGTAGACGCCGCCGACGTAGGCCCACGACGGGAGCGGGTAGGTCTCGAGCACGTCGAGTTCGCCGCGAGCCGCCGGGTCGGCGATGGCCCGGTAGCCGACGGCGAAGGCGACGGTCGGGACGAGCACCTCCACGACGACGAGCAGGTCGACGACGGTCGGGACGTACCCGCCCGCGGGACCGCCGCCGGCGCGCGCGACGCCGAACAGCGCCGCGGCGAGCACCGCGAGCAGTCCGAGGTAGGCCCGCGTCCGGATGGCGGCCCTGACCTCTCTGACGAACACCGTCCAGAACCCGTCTGCGCGGGTCACGCGTCGCCCACCTCCGTCGCGGTGACGACCGCGCTCTCCCGCTCGAGAAGCGACGTGAACGTCTCGTGGAGCGGGCCGCCAGTCCGCTCCCGCAGCGCCTGAGGCGTGTCCACGGTCACCACTGCGCCCGATTCGAGGACGGCGAGGCGGTCGGCCGTTCGTTCGACGAGCGCCAGTTCGTGCGAACTCAGCGCGACCGCCCGCCCCTCGTCGGCGATGGACGCGACCACGTCGAAGATCAGTTCGCTCATGGCGGGATCGAGGCCGCTCGCCGGCTCGTCGAGGACGACCACGGGCGGGTCGCCGGCCAGTGCCTGCGCGATGCCGAGCAGTCGCGTCATCCCGCCCGAGAGCCCGTCGACGGGTCGGTCGGCCACGTCGCCGAGCCCCACGCGCTCCAGCAGCCGGTCCGGGTCGTCGTCCACGAGGTCGGCGTAGAACCCGATGGTCTCGCGGACGGTGAACCCCGGCCTGAACGTCGGCCGCTGGGGCAGGTAGCCGAGGCGTCGGACCGCGTCCGGCCCGCCGTACTCGACGGTCCCGCCCGTCGGTCGTTCGAGGCCGAGCAGCACGCGCAACAGCGTCGTCTTGCCCGACCCGTTCGGGCCGATGAGGCCGGTCACGGCGTCGGCGGGCACGTCGAGCGACACGTCCGAGAGCGCGGTCACGTCGCCGTAGGTCTTGCCGACCTCGTTCGCCGACAGGTACGTTTCGCCCGTCACGTCGATGCCTCCCGTTGGGTCTGGTTTCGAAGCATGGCGATAGTCTCCGGATTCGCGGGTGTCGAGAGCGGCGCGGTGTCCACGATGCTTCCGCGGCGGAAGCCCGGCGTCGTCCCTCGAAGCGCGCGGAGGCCGCGGACGCTGGGCGCGGCCCGAAGGACGAACGCCGCGTCGGTCTGATGGAGTCGCCGGTCGACGGGGTCGGTCGGTGAGTAGGGCTGGGACAGCGTCGGGCCGGCGCTCCCGCCAAGGTCGGCCGCCCCGCCCCAGTAGTTCCCGCGCCCCTCGTGGGTGTAGATCCGCAGCGGCCCCGGTCCCGAGACGGCGTGGCGTTCGTTCGCCACGAAGTCGTTCTCGGTGACGATGTTCGACGGGACGACCGTGGAGGCCGCGACGCCGATGTCGTTCCCGTACAGGACGTTGCGCTCGTACAGCGACCGCGCGGCGTTCGTCGAGAGGCCGCGGCCGGTGTCGACGACGACGTTGTCGGCGACGTAGCTCCGGGACCCCGACATCGAGATACCGGCTCCCGAGTCGCTGACGGTGTTGCCGACGACGGCGTTGGCCGCGGGGTCGGTCATGACGACGACGCCGGAGTACTCCTGATCGCGGGCCGCGTTGCGGGCGACCAGCGCCCGCGAGGTGTACATCAGGTGGACGCCGAACCGGTTCTCGGTGAAGGTGTTGTTCTGGATGACGGTCCCGTCCGCGCGGTGGAGGTAGACGCCGTCGCGGCCGCCGCGGAAGGCGGAGTCCCGGACGACCACGGGCGCGTGCATCGCGACGACGCCCATGAAGCCGTCCCGCCAGTCGTCGGTCCCGTCGACCGTGACGTTCTCGACGACGGCACCCGGCGACCCCCTGAGCACGACGCCGCTGGCGGGCGTGTCGACGGCGAGGTCCGCCACGTACAGCCCCGAGGCGTTGCGCCCGGTGACCGCGGCGTCGCTGTTGCCGTAGGCGGTCGTCACCGCCGCGTCCCACGCCTCGGAGTCCGACGCCGACCGATTGCCGACCGTCTGGTTGCCGATTCCGACCACCTCGAAGCCCACGACGGCGGCCCGGTCGGCCGTCACCGTCACGACGGTCCCGTTCCCGCGGCCGTCGAGCGTCGCGCCCGCGCCGCGGAGCGTGACGGGCTTGTCGACGGTGACCTGCTCGCGGTACGTGCCGTTCGCGACGAGGACGGTCGTGTTCGGCGGGGCCGCGTCCACGCCGGCCTGTACCGTCGCCGCGTCGCGGCCGACGACCACCGACACCGGCCGGTCTCGATACCGCTGGGCTCCCTCGACGGCGGCCGCGGCCCGCTCGCGTCGCGGTTCGACCTGCTCCCGGACGGTCTCGGCCTCGTCGACGTCGAACGAGCGGTTCTCGATCCGCTCCCAGCCGACGACGCGCCCGCCGCAGTCCTCGGCGAAGGCCTCTGCGTCCCCCCGGTCGGCGAACGGAACGATCGCGGGACTGGAGGGGACGCGCGCCCGGCCGTCGACGACGTACGAAGCGTCGCTCGCGAGCACCCAGTCGGGCGGCACGTCCGTTTCGAGGTAGTTCGACTCGCCACAGCGGACCGGCTTGTCGCTGTAGTCCGAGACGTACACGGCGAGCGGGTAGCCGAACTGCTGTTCGTGGCCCGGTTCGGACAGCGCCGTCACCGCCATGTCGACCCCCGCGTAGCCGACGACGTAGCGGTACTGCGAGTAGAACACCTCGACCTTCGGGACGCTGATCTCCCGGTTCCGGGCGATCTGTGCGTCTGCCATCGTGATCCCGCGCTCGACGGTCCGGTCGAAGGGGACCGGGTCCGGGCGCGCGCTCCCCAGGTCGACGGCGAACGCGGCCCCGAACACCAGCGCGGCGACAGCGACGGCTGTCAGGGCGAGCGCCTGTCCCGTCGTCGGCCGTGGTCGCATCTATCGTCCGTTCGAGCGTCCGGGCAAAACGTCCGTTGGTTCGATGGTCGAAAGGCGGGCGTCGTCTGGTGCGACCGTCGAAACCGATCGCAGAGGTGTACCAGACCGCTTTCTACCGTACGCGACCAACGTCAATCGATGCGACGGCGACAGCTACTCCGCGGCGTCGGAACGGCGGGGACGGTGACGTTGACAGGCTGTCTCTCCCGCTTCGGCGGCGACGAGGACGTGGTCCTCGGCCCGCCGGCAGACAGGCAGTACGACAGCGAGGACCTGCCGTATCCGGCCTACGGACAGGAACTCCCGCGCGTCTCGCTCCCCGATCCGCTGACCGGCGAGTCCATCGACACCGACTCGCTCGACGAGACGCTCGTCGTGACGGCCTTCTTCGCGTCGTGTCCGGCCGAGTGCCTCCAGCTGATCGGCCAGCTCGCCGGCGTCCAGCACGGGTCGGTCGAGAATGGAGTCGCCGACGACGTGCGCTTCCTGGCGATCACGTTCGACCCGGAGCGGGACGACGCCGCGGCGCTCCGGGAGTACGCGGCACGGATGCGCGTCGACGCTGACGCCGAGAACTGGCACTTCCTGCGGCCGCCCGACGCGGAGGCGGCCCGGCGAATCGTCGGCGAGCGGCTCGGCATCACCTTCGACCGGGTGGCCGCCGACCACAGCGACCGGACCGCGGGCTACGACTTCCGACACCTCTCGCTGACGTTTCTCGCCAACCCCGACGGCTACGTCGAGCGTGCCTACCGCACTGAGCGCCCGGACGCAGACCGAGTCCTCGACGACGTGACGACCGTCGTCGAGCGATCGGGATGAGCCGATGCGCCGACGCACCCTCACGCTCGGCCTCGGGACCGCCGGCGGGGCGCGGTACGTCCGATACGACTGGCTGCCGAAAAACCGCCGCAGCCGCGTTACAGCGCCGACGCGAACGCGATCAGGTCCACGACGACGATGAACAGCACGACGAGCGCGGCGATGATCATGATCACTTTCAGGAACCACGGAATCGACCCGGTTGTAGTGGGACTACTCATACGAAGATGTTCGCGCCGGGCCGGCCTGAATTCTCGCTTGTCGCAGGACAACGCCACCGGACCGAAACTGACTGAACCGCGGGCGAACAGGTTCGACTAGATGCGGGAATTCGTCTTCGACATCCGGTACGACGCGGGGGCCGACCCGGTGATGGACCTGCTCATCGAGACACCGGAGGCCCGCTCGTCGGCGTTCCTGTGCTCGACGGCCGACGAGGCCCTCTGGCGACTGGACCGCGTCACCGGCCCGGAGTCGGTGGTCGACCGCGCGACGGCGCTCCTGACCGGGGAGGCGTACGACGCCCTCAGCATCAGCGACCGCCCCTGCGAGGGGCGGCGATACACGGACGTGCTGGAAGACGGCCCGCAGGCCAGCGTCGTCTACACGTACGTCGACGACATCGGCCGCTGTGACGCCGTCCCGCTCATCACGAACCGGTACGTCTCCGGCGGCGTCCTGTTCGAAGTGACGCGACACGGCGACACGGAGCGGTGGCGGATCCTGCTGGAGGACGACGAGAAGGTCGGGATGCTGTACGACACGCTCGGCGGGACGTTGCGCGACGGGCTGTCGTTCCGGTTCGAGCACCTCAGCGACGCGACCGAGTCGCCGACGAATCCGCTCTCGTCCGTCTCGCTTCGGCCCGAGCAACGGAGCGTCCTCGAACTCGCGGCCGAGGAGGGGTACTACGAGATGCCGCGAGAGACGACGCTCGACGACCTCGCGGACCTGCTCGATACGCCCCGATCGACGGTCTCGTACAGACTGCGACGCGCCGAGGCGGAACTGGTCGCGCAGTTCCTCTCCTCGACGTGACCGTCGACCCACCGTTCGCGCCTACACCGGGAACGGCGGCGCGGCGGGGGTGAACACTCCGTCGGCGACCATCGAGTAGATTGGGAAGCCGTACGCGATGGCGACCAGCGCCACCGCGATGAGGAACCACAGCCGCAGGTCGTCGAGCACTCGGGGGCTGTCTTCGGGCCCGGAGATGGGTGCCGGCAGGTGGCTGTCGACCCGCAGACGGCCCCGCCCTCGCTCCGCGAGCCACGTCCCGACCATGACGGTGACGAACAGCAGCGCGCCCACGGTCAACAGGACCGCGCCCACGGCGATCTGGAGGCGCATCTCTGCGACCGACCCCAGCAGCGCGTCGAAACTGACCTGCTGGTACTGGGGCTCGGCGGTCCGGCGGGGAACGCCGGCCAGGCCCGCTCGGTGCATCGCGTTCGACATCAGGCCCATGCCGATGAACCAGACGTAGGGCTGGACCTGCGCGAGCCCGTAGAACTGCAGGCGCTTCCCGGTGAGCTGGGGATAGAGCCAGTAGCTGACGGCCATCATCGTCAGCGCGCTCGCGGTCCCCACGGTGAGGTGGAAGTGGCCGGGGACCCACAGCGTGTTGTGGACGAGCGAGTTGATGTTCATCCCGGCGTTGACGATGCCAGAGAAGCCGCCGGCGGCGAACATCAGGCCGGCCAGCGCCATCCCGGCGAAGGCGGGGTTCTCCCAGGGAAGCGCCTTCAGCCATCCGAGCCGGCCGGTCCCGCCGCGCTGTCGCGCGCCGTACTCCATGCTCGCCACGACGGTGAAGGCGGTGAGGAAGCTCGGGAGCAGGAGGAACATCGTGTTCGTCATCGCGACGAACTTGAAGCCCTCCGGGACGCCGGGGTCGGCGTACTGGTGATGGAAGCCGACCGGCGTCGAGAGGATGAGAAAGAGGACGAAGACCACGCGAGCGAGCGGGTCGCTGAACAGTCGGCCGCCCGAGAGCTTCGGCAAGACGGTGTACCACGCGAAGTACGCCGGCATGAGCCAGAAGTACACGACCGGATGGCCGAAGAACCAGAACAGCGTCCGGGTCAACAGCGGGTCGACGCTCTCGATGAGCCCGAGCGACAGCGGCAGGAGGAAGACGAGCACCTCCACGGCGACGCCGAGCGTCGCGATGTACCACATCAGCATCGTCGTCAGCACCATGAACGTCTGCAGCGGGATGCGCTCGTCGGGGTTGTCGCGCCGCCAGCGATAGTACGTCCGAAACCAGTCCGCGCCGGCGAGCCACGTCCCGACCAGGAACGCCGCGAGGCCCGCGTAGAACAGCGGATGCGCCTCCAGGGGCGCGTAGAACGTGTACATCACGTCGGCCTCGAACGGGACCTGTCCGACTAGCCCGCCGAAAATCGCCGTCGCGGTCATTACCGCTCCCGACAGCATCAGCGCGAACCAGGCCAGTGAGAACCGCGACGACGGCAGCCGCCGCTCCAGACTCTTCGTCGTCCCCCAGGTGAAAATACCGGTGAGGAAGAAGATGGTAAAAAACAGGGCGAGCAGGACCCCGTGGCCCGTCAGCACCGAGTAGTAGTCCGTCGAGCTGACGACGCCGCGGAACACGTTCGTCCGGTGCAGTGCCTGGACGATGCCGAGCACCGCGCCGATCAGCAGCGCGGTGAACGAGACGCCGAGCGTCAGGCGCGTGATCCGCGCGGCGTTTGGGTAGCGGTCGACGAACGCGAGGCGCTCCCCAGTTCCGCCCTCCTCCGCCCGATACGTCCGCGGCCGCTCAGTGTCGTGTGCGTGTGCCATCTCAGTTCACCCCGCTCGCGTTGTAGGACTCGGCCGGGACGACTCGTAGTTGCCCCTCCATCGTGTGGTGGCCGCTCCCGCAGTACTCGTTGCAGACGAGCCCGTAGGTGCCCGGCTCGTCGAACTCGACGGTGACCGTCGCGACCTGTCCCGGGACGGCCATCGTGTTGACGTTCGTCCCAACCACCTCGAAACCGTGGACCACGTCCGTGCTCGTCACGTGGAAGGTGACGGTGCTGTCGTCGGGGACGCGGATCGGCTCGCTCGTGCCCGGCACGAACAGGAACTGCTTGGCTTCGACGTAGACGTCATAGCGCCCCCGCTCGCTCCCGTCGTACACGCCCGGCTCCCTGAAGTTGTCGCCGGCAGTCGGCGCGGTCGGGTCGACCTGTCCGCCCGTCGCGTCGACCATCCCGTAGCCGGCCCCGACGGCGCCGTAGGTGACCGTCCCGATGAACAGGACGATGAGCACCAGCGCGGCGACGAGCCAGAGGCGCTCGAATCGGTGGACGTGCATCGTCAGCCCACCACCGTCGGTCCGTTTCCGAGGAACTCGACGAAGTACATGAACAGCCACAGCAGCGCGATGACGGCGAAGTAGCCGGCAAGCAGCGTCGCCGTCCCGGTCGGGTCGAACGCGTCGTGGTCGACCGCCTCCAGTTCCGCGGGCGGCACGTCGGCCTCGTACATCGGACCAGCGTGCGACCCCGGTGAGGCGTCGTCGCTCCGTCGCTCCGGCCTGAACGACGGCTCGGGGCGGTCGCGCCAGCTGAACAGGTAGACGCCGGCCAGGGCCGCGGCGGAGAGTCCGAGGCCCGCAGCCGTCGCGAGCACGCCGGACCCCCCACCCGAATCGGCGGCGGCTGACCCGTCGCTGTTCGACTGCGCGCTCGCGATGCCGGTCGTGCCCAGCGCGGCCGCGGCGGTCGCTGCGAGGAGGAGCCCGCGGCGGGTCCGCGCCTCGTTCGGCGCAGCGCGTCTCGTCGAGTCCGGGTCGTCCGAGCCGGACCGCGTCTCTTCAACACCCTTCATATGGCGAAGCCATCGGCGCTCGCGAGTTGTACTCTCGCTTGTCGCAGGACAACTCTCTCGCGAGCGCGGCGGGACTTGTCCCAGGCCAGCCCCAGATTTATGTCGCTGTCCGCTGTCCCTCCGGCGATGGCTCGCGCCCTCGACCGCGACGCGGACGGGACGCCGTACGCGAACGACGTGCTCGTTTCGCCGGAGTGGGTCGCGGAGCGACTGGACGCGCTCCGCACGGACGACCCGGCGACCCGTCTCGTGGAGGTGGACCTGAACACCGATTTCTACGACGACGGTCACATCCCTGGGGCCGTCGGGTTCGACTGGGGCACGCAACTGCGTCACGAGCAGCGCTGTGGCCTGCCGGAACCCGATACCTTCGAGCGACTTCTCGGGACCCACGGCATCGGGACGGACACCACCGTCGTCGTTTACGGCGACAACTCGAACTGGTTCGCGGCGCACTTCTACTGGTTGCTCTCGTACTACGGCCACGCCGATGCGTACCTCCTCGACGGCGGTCGGGAGCACTGGATCGAGTCCGGCCGGCCGACGACGACGGCGGTGCCGACGTTCACCAGACGCTCGTACACGGTATCGGGGCCGTTCGACCGCGTCCGGGCCTACCGCGAGGACGTCGAACGGGCGCTCGACCGCCCGACGGCGCTGGTCGACGTGCGCCTTCCCGAGGAGTACGGCGGGTCGCTCCTCGCGCCGCCAGGCATGGTCGAATCGGCGCGACGCGGCGGCCACGTCCCGGGCGCGGTCAACGTCGTCTGGTCGGCGAACCTCCGCCCCGACGGCCGATTCAAGTCACGCGACGACCTCGAAGCGCTCTACCGGAGCCACGGCGTCACCCCCGACGACGACGTGATCGTCTACTGCCGCATCGGAGAGCGGTCTTCGCTGACGTGGTTCGCGCTCTCGGAACTGCTCGGCTATCCCGGCGTTCGGAACTACGACGGGTCGTGGACCGAGTGGGGGAACATGGTCGCCGTTCCTATCGCGACCGGGTCCGATCCCTCCGAGTGAGCGACGCGACGCCGTCGTAGTCGGCTCTGTACGCTCAGCCCAGCGGCTGGTACATCGGAATCGACGGGTGCGGGAGCGCGATTCCGAGGAGCAGCAGGCCGTGAGACAGCGGCAGGTAGCCGAGGACGAGGAAGACGACGCCCAGCGACCGGTGGAGCGGCCCCTGGAACCGCGGCGAGACCGACTGGAACGCGACGCCGTAGGCGAACACCGCCGGAACGGTCCCGAGGCCGAGCACCGTCAGCGAGAGCGCGCCGTAGAGCGGTGACCCGGCGGCGAAAGCGAACAGGAATGCCGGGTACAGCAGCGGACACGGCAGTAGCCCGTGCACCGCGCCGAGCGCGACGATGCGCGGCCCCTCCACCCACGCGTCGACGCGGGCCATCGCGCGGCCGGTGAGGCGCTGAAACACCGTCCCGGAGCCGAGGTGGCCGACGAGCCCCGCCGTCGTCCCGGTGAGCGCGTACTTCGCGCCGGTGAGGACGATGAACCCGCCGATCAGCAGGCCGGCGATCGCGCGCACGTCGTTCGCGACCGCGGCGACCGCAGCCGCGTCGTACAGCACCGTCCCGAGCAGTCCCATGACGGCCCCGATCAGGGCGTAGCTCGCGGATCGGCCGAGGTTGAACAGGAGGTGCTGGCGCACCTCCGTCCACGCCACTGGACCGTCGTCGCCCAGCCGGTCGGCGTACAGCGTCACGAGCGGGCCGCACATTCCGAGGCAGTGGACGCCGCCGAGCAGTCCGACGAGTGCGAACACGACGAGTCCGACGTCGCCGGCGGGCATCGCCGCACCGTGGCCGGCTGACATCATCGCACGCGCCCCTCGCCGCGCCCCAGGCGTTCGAGGTCGCGCGATCCGAACATCAGGCGAACCGCGACGACGATCAGCACGGTGTTCACCGCGGCCAGCGCGGCGATCGGTTCGAGCGTGACCACGAACGCGACGACGAACGGGAGCGCCAGCAGGCCCACGAGCGGGAGCCACGAAACGGGTAGCGAACGCATACGCTGTCGTCTCGCACCGTCCGAGGTAAGCGCCCGGTTGGCGCTCGACAACGTCGGACCGCTACCGTTCCTGCCGGGGCGAATCGCCGTCTCCGGCCAGTCGGTACGGGAGCGCGGCGTAGATCAGCGCGTTGCCGCGCAGGGCGTCCACGGTCGTGTACTCGTCGGCGGCGTGGGCGGTGTCGGTGCCGAGCGCGAACTCGACGGTCGGAACGCCCGCGTTGCGGAGCTTCTTCGCGTCGCCACCGCCCGTCGCGCTCCGCCGAAAGACGCGGTCGCCGGTCGCGTCTGCGACGGTCTCGGTCACGGAAGAAACGAGCGGGCTATCGAGGGGCTCGTAGGTCCCGACGCTCCAGCTCACGTCCGCGATTTCGATGCCCTCGCAGTCGGCCACGCAGTCGCGGAGCCGCGCGAGCACGTCCGGCGTTTGAACGCCGGCGGTCAGCCGAACGTCGAGTTCGGCTCGCGCCGAGACGGGGACGCTGTTGACGCTCTCGCCGCCCGACAGCGTTCCGAGGCTGATCGTCGGTCGGGTGAACAGGTCGCGCGCGGCCGTCTCGCCCATCGTCGGCTCGTAGTACGAGACCGACTCCTCGACGATGGCCGCGACCGCTGGGTCGAGGTCGAACGGCTCCGTCCCGAACCGCGAGCGGATCGTCTCGACGGCCCGGTATAGGCGGTCGATAGCGTTGTCTCCGAGTATGGGGCGTGACCCGTGCGCGCCGCTGCCGGTCGCTTCGAGGGTCAGCCAGACGCTGCCCTTGTCCGCCACGGTCACGGAGCGCCGTTCCCCGCCGCAGGTCGTCTCGCCGATGACGCACCAGTCGGCGTCGAGGCGGCCGGCGTCGAGGACCGCCGGCAGTCCCGGGTCGCCGGCGACCTCCTCGTCGCTCACGAGGGCGAACTGCAGGGTCACCGGCGGGGTCGTCCCGGTCTCGGCGTAGACGGCCGCCGCTTCGAGCATGGCCGCGAGCGGCCCCTTCATGTCGGTCGCCCCGCGGCCGTAGACGCGGTCGCCGTCGCGCTCGCCAAGGGGGTCGCGTTCCCACGCCCGTTCGTCGTACGGGACCGTATCGAGGTGGCCGTTGTAGAGGAGCGTTCGCGGGCCGTCACCGGGGATCGTCGCGAGCAGGTTCGGCTTCGCCGGGTCGGCTACGACGCGCTCGGTCTCGACCCCGAGCCGGTCGAAGCGCGCTTCCACTGCGTCGGCGAGCGCGCCCGTCTCGCCCGGTGGGTTCGACGTGTCGACGGCGAGCAGGTCGAGCAGGGTTTCGACCAGGGCGTCCGCCCGCCCCGACAGTTCGGTCTGCAGCGGTTCGGGAAGCGCCATCCGGCTAGCGGCGCTTCTCGCCGGTGTCGATACCGAACGCGTCGTAGATGAGACAGCGTCGACTCGTCCCCGTGACGAACAGGACCGCCCCGATGGCGATGGCCAGTGCGGCCACCAGCGCGCTGGCCGCGAGGTAGCCGGCCAGCGCCAGCACGCCCACCAGGGCCGCGAGCACTCCCAGGACGATGCGAACGTTGCGGTCGAGTGTACCGACGTTTCGCTCCATAGGATTGTATTTGTCTCACACTACATTGTAGGTTTCGGTCAGTACTCGCTTGTGAGAATTGCACGGTAGTTCTCACATTAGCCGAGCACGCATTCGGTTTGGTGGATCTACCGACGGAAGGTACCTTTCGCTGATGAACTGGCGTGCTGGAATAGTATTGTCTTGACTGCACAAAACAGTAAAGTACGTCCAGCTCGTAGAGACTGTTGATGAGCGATATTCCAATCGACGAGATCCGCGAACAGAAGGCCGAGAAGCTGAAAAACGAGACCGGTGACGACGCCGCGCCCGGCGAACCGGTCCACGTGAACGGCGCGTCGGAGCTGTCCGCGGTCGCGAGCGAGAACGCGGTCGTGTTGGCCGACTTCTACGCCGACTGGTGTGGCCCGTGTAAGATGATCGCGCCGATGCTGGACGAGATCGCTGCCGAGACGGACGCGGCCGTCGCGAAGGTCGACGTGGACCAGAATCAACAGCTGGCCGCCCAGTACGGCGTCCAGGGCGTCCCGACGCTCGTGCTGTTCGCCGACGGCGAGCCGGTCGAGCGCCTCGTCGGCATGCAGAACAAGGATCAGTTGGTCGCTCTCATCGAGCGCCACGGCTGAGCGCGGCCCCGTTCTTCGCTTTTCAGGAACAGTCACCGTCAGCGGAGCGAAAAATTGCGAGCGTCGCCGGACGTCGACGAAACCGATGGGCGTCGGCTCACGCCTCGCGACGGTCGCGGCCGAGCGCCTTTGCCACCGCGAGCAGGAACCCGAGTCCGGCCTTGACCTCTGGGTCCCGCATCGCCCGCGCGAGTCCGAGTAGGCCCGGCGATTCGGGCGGTTGGTCGCTGGCCTCGCCGAGCGCCGCCAGCACCGACTCCAGCGACTGCGCGACCTCCTCGTCGGACGCGGTGTCGGCGATCTCCCCGAGGCGCGACCCGGTCGCGGCCAGGTTCGTCACCATCTCGTCGTCGAGCGCCGCGGTAGCGAGCGAGAGCGTGTCCGCGAGCGCCAATACGTCGTCGAGCGTGCCCGACCGCTGGAGCTCCGCGAGCGTCTCGATCGCCTCGGCCAGTTCCGTCGCGTTCTCGCCGGTCGCCTCGCCCAGCCGCGCGGTCTCGGGCGTGGCGAGGCCGTCTGCGGCGGAACCGAGATTCGTTCCCGTCCGCGCGAGCGTCTGGACCATCTCGTCGTCCATCGCCGCCGTCCCGAGCGCCGCGCCGTCGAGCAGGTCGTTCACCTGTTCGAGGTTACCGAGGAACCGCGCCACCTCGGCGGGCCGCTCGGCGACTGCCTCGCGCACCTCCGGTGGGAGGTCCGTCCCGGCGTCGGGCATTCGTCCCTGTTCGTCCGTCTCTACGTCGGCGTCGGCAGCGTCCTGCTGCTGGTCTTGTTCGGCCATCCGAGTCACCTCACAGCAGCCCCCTGGCGGTCAGCCAGTAGGACTCGTTGTAGCCCAGCTTCGCCCAGTGAATCGGTTTCGAGGGGGCACGGACGGTCGGTTGCGTACCGTACTCGAACTCGACGAACGTCGCCTCGTCCATGCCGCTCTCGATGAAACAGACCGTCTTGCCGTCGTACGTGGCCGTCGGGACCTGCCCGCGGACGCGGCTGGCGAGCCTGTCGGCGACGGTCCCCGCCTCGTAGTGGGCGACGCTCCCGGCCTTGCTCGTGGGCACGTCCGCGAGGTCGCCGACGACGAACACGTCCTCGGCGTGGGGGGATTCGAGGGTGTGTCTGTCCACGTCGGCCCAGCCGTCGTCGCCGAGGCCGGCCGCCGTGACGAGGTCGCTCCCCGCGTGGGGCGGGATGCCGACCAGCAGGTCGTAGTCGAGTTCCTTCCCCTCCATCGAGTGGAGTACTCCGGCGTCGGGGTCGACCTCGTCGGCGTTGAAGAACGTCTCCAGGCGGATGTCGCGCTCCTCGAAGGTCGTGCTCGCCCAGTCCGCGATGCTCTGGATCCCGTGCGCGCGCTGGATCGGGTACGTGTAGGTGATCTCGACGTCCTCGCGCAGCCCGCGCTCGCGGAACCAGTCGTCGGCCATGAGGACGAACTCCACTGGCGCAGCCGGGCACATGTGGGGCGTGCCGATGACCGACAGCACGAGGTGGCCCTCGGTGAACGTCGCCAGTTCGTCGCGCAGCGCCGCGGCCCCGTCCGGGCCGTAGAAGTGGTGGCCGCCCTCGGCGAGGCCGGGCACCTTCTCGGGCACGAGCCCCGTGCCGGTCGCCAGCACGAGGTGGCCGTAGGTCATCCGACCGCCGTCCCGGAGGTCGAGGCGCTTGCGGTCGGTGTCGACGGCCTCGACGCGGTCGATCTCGACGGTTATCTCTCGGTCTACCAGGTCGGCGAGCGGTCGCTTCGCGTCGGCGACCGTCTTCTCGCCGAACGGGACGTAGAGGAAGACCGGCTTGTACACGTGGTTCCTGTCGTCGGAGACGAGCGTCACGTCGACGGCACCGCGCTCGAATTCCGGGCCGAGCCTCTCGGCGAGCCGGTTCGCGAGCACGGTGCCGCCGGTGCCGCCGCCGACGACGACGATGTGTTCAGTCATGGTGTGTCGTGGGTGGTGGGTGGTGTCGAGCGGCGATGCCCCGGCTAGTTCGTCCGGACGAACAGGCTCCAGTAGTCGCCGTTGTCGACGGTGTCGAGCAGGTCGTGACCCGCTTCGTCGAGCCACTCCGGCACGTCGCTCTTGGACCCGCTGTCGGAGGTCCGGAGTTCGATGACGGTGCCTGGCTCGGCTTCCTTGACCTTCCCGATGAGGTCCATCAGCGGACCGGGACAGGTCGCGTCGCGGGAGTCGATCGTCACGTCGGGGTCGTAGTCTGAGTCGTTCATTGTCGTGTTCTGATAGGGGTGTCGTGCGCTCGTCGTGCAATTCCTCGGTCGTCAGACGAAGACGACCTGCTTGTCTCGCGCCCGGTTGAGGAACCCCGACACGCCGAGCGTGTCGTCGAAGACGTCGACGTAGTCGTCGAGGTCCGTCTCCAGGAGGTCCATCGCCATCTCGCAGGCGTACAGTTCGATGTCGCCGATGCCCTTCGCCTGCGCGAACTGCTCGTAGAACAGCGGCATCTCCGCGCCGTCCGCCTCGAGCATCTTCGCTCCTACCGGGCCGAAATCGAAGTCGCCGGACTCGACGGTCTCCGTCCGGAACGGGAGCAGGCCCTCCATGGTCGCGAATATCTGTACCGGTACGTCGGAGGCCGCGGCGACCGACGCGATGGTGCTGACCGCCTGGACGCGCGACAGTTCGCGGGAAGCGAGGACGATTGCGTAGCCTGACATGGGTGCAGTTGATGCTTCGAACCCCAAGCTGATAATATTGTGCTCTATTCCCAATACATAGGAATACTCCTCCCCCCAATCAGGGGTAGTCGAGGAGGCGAATACGTCGAGATTAGTCGTGGTCGCGGGCAGACGCGAAAAGCAGGTCCGTCAGTCGTCGACCGGAACCGGGTCGGCGGTGTCCTCGTACTTGGTCCTGAACTCCTGGATGAGCGTGCCGATCTGGGCGTACCAGTCGTTCAGGAGCCGCTGCATGTCGTCGGCGACGGCGTCGGGGTCCGCCGGGTAGTAGACGTGGTAGTAGCCGCCCTGGTCGTAGTTGATCTGTTCCTTCTGGACGAGGCCCGTGTCGAGCAGTCGCTGGATCGACCGGTAGGCGGTCGAGCGCTCGCGTTCGATGCGGTCGGCGATCTCGTCGACGGTCAACGCCCCGTCGCTCTCGGCGAGCACCTGGAAGCACTCCCGGTCGAGGTCTTTCAGCCCGTGCAGACACTCGAGCAGGCCCTCGCACTGCATGTCCTGTCTGAGCATCTCGGCCATCGAGTCTGGCATACGTCTCTCTACGGCGTGAACCAATAAAAAGGGTTATGCAAATCTTGTACAACACTGCGCGTCGCCGGTTGGGACACGGGCGCACAGGGTGGGATCGAGGGGTGGCGACCGGGTCAGACGAGGAGCTGCACGTCGGCGTCGGCCATGCGTTCGAGCGCCGTCGCGGCGCCGACGCCGACCGTGACGCCGTCGTAGAAGTCGTCCTCGTCGTAGTCCATCAGGTCGATGGTCATCTGGCAGGCCTGCATCTCGACGCCCATGTCGAAGCAGGTGTCGAGCAGTTCCCCGATGCTGGCCGTCTCGTTGTCGTCGATGCGCTTTCGCATCATCTTGGTCGTCATCCGGTCCATGCCCGGAAGCGACGCGATGGCGTTCGGGACCGGCATGTTCGGGTTCCCGACGGCGCTGAGTTTGAGATCCTTCGAGCGCTCCTCGTGGAGGATGTCGAGCCCCCAGAACGTGTGAAACACTGTCACGTCCCAGCCGAAGGCGGCCGCGGTCGAGGCGAGGATCAGCGGCGGGTACGCCATGTCGAGGGTCCCCTTCGTCGCGACGATGACCATCGACTTCGTGTCGTCGTCCGTCTCGACCGCCGCGTCGGACAGCTGCTGCTCTAGTTCGTCGACGCGCTCGCGGAGGGCTTCCACGTCAGCCGCTTCGGTGTCCCCCGCCGGCGCGTCCGCGTCCGGTGCGTCCTCTGTTTCCGTGCTCATTCTTCCACCTGCACGTAGTGGACGTAGACGGTCTCACCGCCCTCGTCCCGTTCCTCCTGGTCGACCAGCGAGACGCCGTCGGTTCCCGACGCCCAGCCGTCGATGTCGCTCATGCTGCCCGAGTCCGTCGCGACGACTTCCAGGAGGTCGCCCTGCGAGAGGTCGTCGACGGCCTGTTTGGTCTTTACCACCGGCATCGGGCAGGCGGCGCCTTTCACGTCGAGCGTCTCGGTCGCATCTGTTTGGAGACTCATGTGTTGTCTTCAACGTACAATACTGGGTGGGGGATTGTTAATTGTGTCGGTATTGCCCACTACAGTGGCTCCTAAAAACAAGGATATGCGATTTCAGGCCCAGTATAGGTGCACGAGGTTGAATTAGTATTGTGCAATTAGTGGTGTTCTATGAAAATCCTTTTGCGTGTTCGGCCAGTACAGTCGGGTGTTACATGACCGAAAACGCACGCAGTCTCGGCCCGGGAGGCGGTTCGAACCGATGATCGGCCCCGAACTGTTCCCGAACGGCATCGCGCGGTACGCGATCGGCGGCGCGCTCATCGGGGGCGGCGTCGCGTTCATCTACCTGTCGACCGGTATCATCGCGGGCGCGAGCACGTTCCTGGAGTCGACGCTCTCGTACGTCTCGTCGGTCCCGCGGTTCAACCGCGGCTCGTACGTCGCCTCGCGCGACTGGCGCGTCGTGTTCACCCTCGGCATCGTGCTCGGCGCGGCCGTCTACGCCGTCGGCTGGCAGGGCGGCGCCTGGACGACGGACGTACAGTGGTGGCGACTCCTGGGCGGCGGCGTCCTCGTCGGCGTCGGGACGCGCCTCGGTAAGGGGTGTACCTCCGGCCACGGCGTCTGCGGCGTCGGCTCGATGTCGCGAACGTCGCTCGTGAACGTCGCGACCTTCATGGCCATCGCCATCGGAACCGCACAGCTCGTACAGGCCCTGGGGGTGACGCCGTGAGCCGGAACGGCGCGGCGTTCTACCTGACCGTCCTCGTGGGCGGACTGATCTTCGGATTCGGGCTCGCCTACAGCCACATGGCCAGGCCCGAGGTCGTCCTCAATTTCCTCCAGTTCGACGACCTCGGCCTGCTGTTCGTCATGGGCGGGGCGGCTGTCGTCTCCGGTGTGGCTTTCGCCGTCGCCACCCGCCTCCGTGGGCGGGCTCCGCTCACCGGCGAGGAGTACGTCCGCCGGCTGAAGTCCTTCGATCGCAACGTCGTCGCCGGCGGCGCGATCTTCGGCGTCGGCTGGGGCGTCTCCGGCATCTGTCCCGGTGCGGCGTACGCGAGCGTCGGCATCGGTAACTGGCCGATCCTCTGGGCCATCGGCGGGATGTTCCTCGGCGCGTACGCACAGGGGTACCTGCGCTCTCAGTTGACCGACGCCAGTGCCGGTCCCACGGCGGCCGACTGAATTCGCCGCTCCGACTGTTCTCCGCGAATCTCGTTTTCGCTCGTTCTCGTGCACTCGACCGACGAGCGGTGCGTCGTCCGCTCGCCGCGGCCCGGGGTGACGGGCCGCCGACGGCGCGGTAGCCACTGATACGTTATGCATCACCACCGATTCGTTACGCCGATATAGTCTTGTACTATCATCCCACAACCGTTATCTATCTCTGCCGATTAGCACGATTGTGCAGTATTTCACTAAAAACACAATATCGGAGGTAACGTCGGAGAACTATGTTCGGAATTGAATCGCTCGGACCCTCACTGCAGGCGGCCGTGCTCGTCGGCGTGGTACTCGTCGAAGCGGTCGTGCTGTACGTGGGGTACGGCGGTCTCGAAGCGGTGTTCGGTCCCTCGCTGAAGCGCGTCTTGCAGGGGCGATGCGCGCTCGCCGACGTGGTGTTCCGTCGGTGTCCCACGGCCGAGAACGGGGGTGGGAACCGATGATGGAGATCATGGGCGTGAGCGCGACGCTGCTGGCGACGTTCGCCGGCTTCGGACTGCTCATCGGCATCCTGTTCGGCTTCTTCGGGATGGGCGGTTCGTTCCTCGTGACGCCGGCCCTGCTGGTGATGGGCTACGAGCCCAACGTCGCGGTCGGGTCCGGGCTGGCGTTCGTCTTCGGGACCTCGGTCATCGCGACGCTCAAGCACCGCGACCTGGGGCAGGTCGACTACAAGCTCGGGCTCCTGATGATCGCCGGCACCACCGCCGGTCTCGAAGTCGGGAAGATCGGGCTGGAAGCCCTCCAGCACATGGGCCTCGCCGACTCGGTCGTCAGCGTCGCCTACGTCCTGTTGCTCGGCGGCATCGGCGCGTTCGTGACGCGCGAAGCCCTGAAAGGAGACGGCGGCGGCCTGGATCACGACGTCGATGACGTCGACGCCGACGACGCGGAGATCCCCGAGATCGCACAGACCATCCAGTCCTATCGAGTCTGGCCGATGATCCGGCTCCGCGGGGGCTACACCGTCTCCCTGTGGCTCATCCTCGGGGTGGCGTTCGCGACCGGACTGCTCTCGGGCTTTCTGGGTGTCGGCGGCGGATTCATCCGCATGCCCGCGCTGTTCTACCTCATCGGCGTCCCGGTTCCCATCGCCGTGGGGACGGACCTCTTCGAAATCGTCTTCTCGGGCGGAATCGGCAGTCTGCTGTACGCGCAGTCGGGCGCGGTCGACCTGAGCATCGTCGTGCCGCTGCTCGCGGGGAGCGCCCTCGGGGCACGGCTCGGTGCGGCGGCGACGGCCCTCGTCGCGGAGGAGGACATCAAGGTGTACTTCGGCATCATGTTGCTCCTCGGCGCGCTCGCCGTCGCCGTGCGGCAGATCGGCGGCCTGCTGGAGCTGCCGGTGTTGAACACCGTCAGCCTCGCGATCATTCTCGGGGCCGCGCTGCTTGTCAGCGGGGCGGTCACCTACAGCGCCGTGCGGGAACTGCGTTCCGTTCCGTCGGAGCGAGCGGTCGACGTCGACGCCTGACAGCGGATGACTTCGGTCCGCTAGCGATCGATTTTCCGCTTTTCGTGCGTGCGAGCTGTTGCCCCGATACTGCGATTTCACCCGTCTTCGACGTGTTCGTCCTCTCTCAAAACCGAATTCGGAGTATTGCACAAAACACACAAGATATAAGGCGATCAGTCTCTAATCGGTGAGTGTAACATGAATCCGGAAGACTTCCCGACCCCGGCCGCCGAGGTCGACGAACTCGAACCGCGCGAACTGAAGCGACGCATCGACGACGGCGACGACGTGACCATCCTCGACGCCCGGATGGAGGGCGACTTCGAGGAGTGGCACGTCGAGGACGACGCCGTCGACATCGCGAACGTCCCGTACTTCCACTTCCTCGACGACGATGTCGACGACGAGGTGTACGAGCAGGTCCCCGAGGGCGACCCGCTGGTCGTCCTGTGCGCGAAGGGCGGGGCCAGCGAGTACGTCGCCGGCACGCTCGCCGAGGCGGGCCGCGACGTGGTCCACCTCGCCGGCGGCATGAACGAGTGGGCCCGGATTTACGAGCGCGAGGAGGTCACATCGTACGACGGACCGGGGACGGTCTATCAGTACCAGCGTCCTTCCAGCGGCTGTCTCGGCTACCTCGTCGTCGACGGCGACGAGGCGGCGATCGTCGACCCGCTGCGGGCGTTCACGGATCGCTACCTCGAAGACGCCGCAGAGTTGGGCGCTGACCTCGTGTACGCGTTCGACACGCACATCCACGCCGACCACATCAGCGGCGTCCGCGACCTCGACGACGAAGGCGTCACCGGCGTCATCCCGGAGTCGGCCGTCCAGCGCGGCGTGACCTACGCCGACGACCTGGAGACCGCGGCCGACGGCGAGACCTTCGAGGTGGGAGACGCCGAGATCGAGGCGCTCCACACGCCCGGCCACACCACAGGTATGACCTCCTACCTCGTCGGCGACAGCCTCCTGACGACCGGCGACGGGCTCTTCATCGAGAGCGTCGCCCGCCCCGATCTGGAAGAGGGCGACGAGGGCGCGCCGGACGCGGCCCGACAGCTCTACGAGACGCTCCAGCAGACGGTGCTCGCCCAGGGCGACGACGTGCTCGTCGGGGGCGCGCACTTCAGCGACGCCGCGGACCCGGCCGGCGACGGGACCTACACCGAGACCGTCGGCACGCTCGTCGAGGAGATGGACGCCCTCAGGGCAGACGAAGACGAGTTCGTCGACACCGTCCTCGCGGACATGCCCCCGCGTCCGGCCAACTACGAGGACATTATCGCCACGAACCTCGGCCAGCGCTCGGCCGACGACGAGGAGGCGTTCGAACTGGAACTCGGTCCGAACAACTGCGCCGCGAGCCAGGACGCGCTGACCGGAGACTGAAACTCCGACACCGCGCGATCGGATAGTTATTACTATTTTGGACAATATACACACAAACGTTATGGACGGAGATGGCCTAGGCCCGACGATGAGTGAGCGCGAGCGGGCCGCCGCCGGCGAGTCAGCGGCGAGGAAGTCGGAGTCCAGCGCGGACGCCGCGACTGCAGACGGGTCGGACGACGAGCAGCGCGGTTCCGACCCGTTCGTCGGCGAGGGGCTACTCGACCGCGACATGGGGCCGAGTTCGGCGATGGCGCACCTCTACCGCGGCGAGATCCACCGGATGAAGCTCTGGCGCGAGCGCCTCGACAAGACGACGAACTGGGCGGTGCTCCTGATGGCCGCCGTCCTCACGTGGGCGTTCTCCAGCGAGTCGAACCCACACTACGTGATTCTGGTCGGGGACGCGGCGGTCGCGATGTTCCTCGTGATCGAGGCCCGGCGGTACCGTGCCTACGACGTGTGGCGCTCGCGCGTGCGCGATCTGCAACAGCACGTCTGGGCGGTCGGCCTCGATCCGGAGATCGGCCTCCCGAACGACGGTTGGCGCGAGTCGCTGGCACAGGACTACATGTCGCCCCGCCTCAAGATCTCCGTCGAGGAAGCGATGGCCCACCGGCTCCGGCGGGTGTACTTCCCGCTGTTCACCGTCCTCAACGGCGCGTGGGTGCTGCGCGTGACCGCGTTCGCCGAGACGCCGTGGCCGGCGAGCGCGGCCGTCGGGTCGCTCCCCGGAACGGTCGTCTCCGCCGCCGTCGTGGTCGTCTACCTCGGCGCGCTCGCCATCTGCTGTCGCCCGCGGACGTGGCACACGCGCGGGGAACTCCTCGACGAGGACCTGCGGCAGAGTCCCGGTGGCACGGATATCAAGGAGAACTCCGACGGCGCGGGCCGCAAGCGGAACCCCGACGGCGAGGCGTAGTCGTTCTCGATTCCGTGGCGGTTGCCCTTGCCGTCTCGATACTAGTAGTTGTGAGTTCAGGTTCGTTATTCGTAGCACCGGCTGAAACAGCCACTCAGTACGTGTGCGTTTTGACCGCTGTGACGGCTGTCAGTTTCGAATGATATAGGAGCTCATCTTCTGAATATAGCACACATCCTCGTTACGTACTACTGGCCTGCTGGTGGCTGCTCGAAATGATCGCAGTTGATTGTAGTTGAATACAACTATTGCTCTGAAACAGCATTGTCACAACTGTCTTAAACGCAGAATTTTTTCTGTTGATATGGTTGCCCGCCCACGAGGTTCCCTCCACACCCTACTATTGGCCGTTGCCCTGTTGCTGGCCGGGTGTTCTGCCCTACCTGTCACAGACCAACAGACACCGACTGCCCAACCGACAGTAGAGAATTTCTCGTACCCGTCAGGATGGTCTCAAACAGGGATTACAAATATCGCTGTCGCGCTGCGTACGCACGATGAGACTGTGGAAAATGTCTCCAGAAAAAGTCGATGGGTTATCATCCAGGGGGACTATAATCGCACGGTAGTGCGAACGTTCGATGCCGATGCTGGTACCGCTGCAATGAGGTTTGTCGACACGGAATTTGAGACTGATAGACACGTATACTACAGCGCTAACGGCGTATACGAGTATGATCGGACGACAGGCGAACTGGACCAGCGTCCCGACGAGGATTGGGAACCAAGCCGTGTCGCCACCCACGAGGGAATTCAACGGCCCCTGTTGCATCTCGAAATAAACGCAACTGAGATTGTCTCGGTTAAGGGGACGACAGCTGTCAGGTACACCGTGACTGGCATCAGGCGACCTGACTCAGCCATATCCAATACCGCAACCGGACACATAGTCGTTGCCGAGGAGGGGTACATCGCGGAATACAATATCACAAGAGGCAACGACGAGTTCACCCGGCAGACGCTATACGACGTTTCTGAGTTCGGAAACGCGAAGGTGTCCCGGCCAGCGTGGTTGCCCGACGAGTAGCTATTATCGGTTGCGATAGCCCGTCTATCGTGAAGTGTGGACAATCCACTATGGTATTCTAATGGTATTATTTTCTGAGCCACAACTTCGCAGGATGGATTTGTTGTGTACGTCAATTCTGTCCGCTATCTTCCAGAACAACCGTCAGATGGACATTGAGAGGCAAAAACACCGAGAATGCGAAGAACTGACGGCAATTCATATTGTTCGATTTGTATAGATAGGTGCCGTATTGGGGACAGAAAACCCGAATAGCTCAGCCGCACCAAGAGGAGGAACTGATACATAGGTTCCCTGTACTGACCACCTCGGCCGTGCATAGATTCGCTGTATTCACACCAACTGATACCGACCCGTTCCACAATCTCCTTTATCGATGGTCTCACACGTCTAGATACACGATGGTCCCCCGAACTCGACGACGCTTCCTCCACGTAGCGACGGCAGCGGCTGCCGGTCTCGCCGGCTGTAACACGCTGACCGGCGGCAGCGCGCAGTCCTCCCGGTCGAGCACTGGCAGCGAGGGCGCGGACCCGCCCGCGAGCGATAGCAAGACCGATCCACCGATGGTCCGCCTCCGGGCCGATTCGGACGTACCGCCGATACGGCTCGTCGACCCCGACGAGACCGAGACGAACTCGCCCCCGCCGTGGGAGTCTCGTCCCCGCGATCAGTACGAGGTAATCGACACCCGGGACCGGGCGGACCGGCTCACGGCCGCTCCAGAAAACGCCGAACGGGTGTCGTCGTTCGTCGCCGAGACTGCGTTCGACGCCGAGACGCTCTACCTCGAAACGAGGCGCGTCGAGGAGTGTTTCCGGCTGCGGCTCTGCCGGATCTCTTGGCGACCGAACGGGATCGAGACTGACTACGTGCGGCCGCTTCGCCCCTACGACGAGCGCTGTCGGGACGACGCGACGGTGTTCGAGTCGCGGCTCTTTCGGCTCCCCGTGGCGCTCGACGAAGAATCGGTCCGCTCGTTCGGAACGAGCGTCAGCGGGCGCAGTCGGTGCGGCGCGCCCGGCGGTGCCCGGGCGGGGAGTGGCGGTGGGGGCGGCAGTGGCGGTGGCGGCGGCAGTGGCGACTACAGTTCCGCGTCGTCGACACGCCGACGAGCGCCAGAGGGAGGCGACCGGTGATGCGCGACGCGTCGACGACTCGTCGCGGCTTCATCGCGGCGGCCGGGGCGACGCTGTTCGCGGGCTGTTCCGACCTCGACGCGCTCTCGGGCGAGTCCCGCGAGACGATCCGGAGCTATCGGCTCTCGGAGATGGTCGACGACGAATTCGACCCCATCGTCGTCGAGAGCGTGCCGGTCAATATCGAGCGGGCGCGACTGGCCGAGACGAGACAGCGCGTGTCGGAACTCCTCGGGATGCTCCCGATGCCGTTTGGTCCCGATGCCATCCCAAACGGACACGTCAGAGGGCGGCTCGTCGACGCGGCCGACGACGCGTCGGAATCTGTCGAACAGGCCCGGACTGCACAGACCCGGTTCGCGGCGCTCCGCTCGCTCAGGGACGCGCGCGGTCGGGCCCGGTATGCCGCCGCCGGGTGGGCGTTCGCGGACGGGACGACGACTGACGCGGACCTGCGAGCCGAGTATCTCGGAGCCTTGAGCGACGCCGAGGCGCTCCGAACGGACCACCGGTATCTCGGCCGCGATCCTGTCGACGCGGCGCTGGTCCACGCCCGCATCGAACGGAACCTCGATCGCGTCGGCGGTGAGCGGGACCCGTCAATCTACGCGGACCCCGACTCCCTGCTGGCAGTCGCCGAGTGGGGCGAACACGCCGAGACCGCCCGCGCGCTGGTCTCCGACAGCCGCTACCTGTTCGACAGGCTCGCGTCGTCGCTTCCGGACGACGCCGGCACGGTCGAAACGCGGCTCGCGAACGCCGCCGAGTCGCTCGAAGAGGCCCTTCGTGGCCGCCGGTCTCTTCCTCCGGAGCCGACCGACCACAGCCTCGAACTGCCCTTCCGACTCCGGTACGAACTCCGTGACGACGCCGAGTCGAGCGTCCGCCGGGTCGCCGAGTCCCCCGGTCCAGCGAGCGCCGTACTGGCCGCGACGCGGGGACTTACCGATTTCTCGGCGTACGACAGTGTCCGCGAACGCATCGAGGACGGCGAGCGGTTCCGGGTCGAGGACGCCGCCGGCGTCCGGGCGGTCCGCTCCGAGGCGCTCGACGCCATCCGTACGGCGCTGGACGAGAGCCCGCGCCCGGGACTGGCACGACCGGTGCTCGCGGACGCGGCGACCAGCGTCGCCTTCACCGACGACGCGCTCGCTCGGTATCGCGGTGCGGTCCGCCCCGAGCGCCTCGACGACGAGATCAGACGGTACACGACTGCGGCAGCTCGTGCCCGAAGCGTCCCGGCGGCGTGCCGGCGCGTCCTCGACGCGCTCGGTGTCTGACTCGGCTGTCGCGGCCACGGAACCGTTCGGCCGCTCCGCGGTCAGGGGAGGAGCGACCGCTCTCCTACCCGAACGGTGACTTCGGGGCGGAACGCCGTCCAGTCCGTCGACTCCACGCTCCGATAGGAGAGCGGGACCGGTTCGAAGTACCCTCGGAGCGTGTACGTTCCGGCGCCGTACAGCCGGTCGCCGTGAATCTCGTACCGCCGGGACACCGATTCTCCGGCGGTGAGCTGTCGGACGAGCGGCTCGTTGTCGTTTCCGACGCTGTTTCTCGACACCTGGACGTGGTCCGACTCGGCGTACCGGTCGGACAGGAGGAGGATTCGCTCCGGGCCGCGTTCGCGAGGCAGAGCCAGTGCGAGCAGTCCGAACGGCCAGACACCGGTGGTTCGAACGCTGAGCGCGCTGTCGCCGTCGTTTCGGAGCGTGAACGATAGCCGTGCGGGGCTGTCGACGGTCACGGACGTGTCGACCGGTTCCACGTCGAGCGTGAGCGTTCCCGGCGTCTCCGGAACGGTGACATCGATGACTGTGTACTCTGGGTCGCCGAGACAGCCCGACAGACCCACCAGGGCCGCGCTCGCGACGCTGAGATATCGGCGGCGTCTCATCGAACTCCCTCCCCGGAGCGGACGGAGTCGGCCGTGAGGTCGACGAAGACGTCTTCGACCGTCGCGTCGTCGCCGAGGTCGAGTTTCGAGCGGAGGTCGGCGAGGCTCCCCACGTCGACGAGTCGACCCCGGTGCAGGATACCGACCCGGTCACAGACCACCTGGACCTGTCCGAGGACGTGACTGGAGAAGAACACGGTCGCCCCGCGCTCTGCCTCGGCCGCGACCACGTCTCGCACCAGCGCCACGCCGTGCGGATCGAGTCCGGTGAACGGTTCGTCGAGGACGAGGAGGTCCGGCTCCCCGACGAGACTCATCGCGAGCGCCAGGCGCTGTTCCATCCCCTGGGAGAACTCGCCCGCCGGCTGATCGACGGCGTCGGCGAGACCGACCCGTTCGAGCAGCGCCTCGGGGTCGTCGGTTGCTCGCTTGGTGTCTCTCACCAGTTGGAGATGACGCCGGGCCGAGAGTCCGTCGTAGGTGTCGTACCGATCGGGCAAGATACCCACTCGCCGGTGGCACTCGACCACCTCGTTCCAGGGGTCGTATCCGAGGACGCTCGCCGTTCCCTCGGTCGGTTTGGCGTAGTTCAACAGCAGATTGATCGTCGTCGATTTGCCGGCTCCGTTCGGGCCGAGGAAGCCGAACACCTCGCCTCGTGAGACGGACAGGTCGAGGCGCTCGAGAGCGACGGTCTCACCGTAGCGCTTCGAGAGTCCCTCTGTTTCGATGGCCGGGGTCGTCACACCAGATCACCCCGCTCGAAGAGGTACCGGGCGACGCCGAGCGGGACGACGAGCCACACCACGAGAACGACGAATCCCGTCACTTCGTGAAGATAGAACGGAACCGGGGTCGTCTCGAACGCCGCTTCGACGACGAAGACGCTGATCGACGTGGGCGTCTGGAGCTTCGTGATCACCGCATCGTAGCTCGCGCCGGAATTCCCGACGCCGAGGATCCAGTTCGTCAGGACCCGATAGGACCGGTCCGGTGAGACTCTGAGGAGAGCGAACAGCAGGCCGTCGGCGGGCGCGTCGTACGGGTTCGCCGCCTGTCCGCTCACGGCGCTGTAGATCCTCGACGCGATGAGCTTCCAGAACACTGTCAGCACGAGGAAGACGACGCCGAAGACCACGCCCGTCGCACGGACAGTGCTCGTCGTCACTGCCGACACCGCCGTGGCGAGCGAGACGAGAACCAGGACGTACAGGTGCGTCGCGAGGAGGACAGCGAGGAAGCGAAGCGGCGAGAAGAGCCCGAACCTGACGAGACCGATCAGTCCGAGTGCCGACGCGGACACCGTGACGGGAACCGCGATGCCGACACTCCGCCCCAGGACCTTGCCGACCAGGACGTCGGTTCGTGTGAGCGGGAGTCCGAGAACGAACTTCAGGCTCCCGGAGCGTCGCTCCCCCACAATCGATCGATAGCTCAACAGTAGCGCGCCGAGCGGGAGAACGATCGTCGCGGTCGTCTGGACGAACCCGACCGTCATGTCCGGACCGAGTCCGTCCCAGGCGATATAACTCGGCCGGTACGCCCAGAGGACGAGGAGCGCTGCGAGTGCCCAGGGCCCCTTCGACGTGAGGAGGATCCGGGCTTCGTTCCGCGCGAGCGGGAACCAGCGGGGGAGGGCCATGTGAATTCACCACACCGCGTGACAATAGTAGTGACTATCGTCGAATATGAATAGTCCGGCATCGCCTTCAATCGTCGAGATATTTGCTATCAAATATTAGTATATTCCACTCGTGTCCACGAAGACACGAGGTTCGGTGCGCTGGCTCTGTTCGGAAACGGTAGCGGGGGACCACCTCGCTGTAACGCGAGTTCACCGGTCGGTGGAAACCATAGTCGCTCCCTCTTGTCGACTCTGTTCGCTCGATCCCGTCCGTCATCTCGCCCGAGACTCGCTGACACGGCGACTCCCGTCACTATCGCCGGCAACACACTCACGGCGTAACTCGGCTCGGCGAGACTGCCCGTCGCGATTGCCCACGTTTGACCGAGAATGGATGCCTTTCTCAATGAGGCGCTCGGTGTGTCCGTATGCGCCGGACTGGCTTCGTCGCGCTCGGGAGCGCCGTCTTACTGTACGTCGGCTCGCAGTCGATCCGGCGGTTCAATTTCGACCAGAGCGCGTTCGGGGTGACGCTCGAACCGCTCGTCCTGACGGGGCTCTCCCTGGCGGCGGTCCTTCTCGCGGCCTACGGGAGCTACGCCGTCATCGGCGGCTACCTGCTGGACCACACCGAGAGCAAACGCCGGCGTCACGACGTGCGGAACGTCCTCCGCCTTTCTTTCGGCGCTCTCGCCGTCGCCGCCGCGTTCGGCGTCCTCACGCGCGCCTGGGTCAGCGTGCTGTTCTCGCTCGGCATCGTCGGTTTCGCCGTCACCTTCGCGCTCCAGCAGCCGCTCTTCTCGCTCATCGGCTGGCTCTACATCACGGTCAAGCGGCCCTACCAGGTCGGCGACCGGATCGCGATCGAGGACACGCGCGGCGACGTCGTCTCGATCGACTTCCTCGTGACCGACGTGTGGGAGATCGACGGCGACCTGGTCTCGTCGAACCAGCCGTCCGGGCGGATCGTGACCGTGCCGAACAGCACCATCCTGTCGTCGCGCGTCGTGAATTTCTACGGAGAGGGCGTCCAGTACGTCTGGAACGAACTCTCGATACAGGTCGCCTACGAGACGGACCTGACGTTCGCCTCCGACCTGATGCGTGAGGAGGCGACCGAGTACCTCGGAGACGAGATGGCGCGGCAGGTCGAGGAGTACCGCCGTCGTCTCGCTGAGACGCCGGTCGAACTCGACGTCAACGAGCGACCGACAGTCAACGTCGTCCAGCAGGAGTCGTGGGTCGAACTCCGCCTCCGATACATCGTCCATCCCCGTCGCGGCACCCGGGTACGGAACGCGCTGTACGAGCGGATTCTGGAGCGGTTCAACGAACACCCCGACCGGGTGAAGTTCCCGGTCGGCCGCAGCCGATAGCCCGGTCTCCCTGCGACTCACCGGGATTCGTCGGTCCGTCTCCCCTCCTTCTGGGGCGGCTTCACTCCTCGCGGCCGCCGTCCAGTACCTGTCTCAGCAGATCGAGAAGCTCCCGGTTCGGTCCGTCTGTCCCGTACACCCGCACGGAGTCGACGCCGGCGTAGCCGTGGTCGCCCGAGTCGTCGCGTTCCCAGTAGAGCCACGCGGTCTCCTCTCCGCCGTCGAGTCCGGTCTCGTCCACCGGGAACTCCAGCACGAGCGCGTCGTGGCTCTCTCCGTGGCCGCTGTCTAGCTGTACGACTTCGCCGTCGTCGATCGGTCGCGCGCCGTTCCCGTCCCGTACTGCGTACCGGGACCCGAAGCGATAGCGGACCGTTTCCTCCGTCGGGTCGAACGTCGTCGTCTCGCCGTCCCCGTTGCGGAAGGTCGAGGGATGAACGGCGACCCTCACGGCGTCGTGTGCCGCGAGATCGATGAAATTCTCCGCGTTGTCCGGCTGGATATCGATGTCGAGTTCCGCGGGGAAGTGGGCCGAGGCCACGCCGCTCAGGGCGGGCACCGCGACCGCAGTCGCCGCGACGCCGAGAGCGCCTTCGAGCGCCCGCCGGCGGGTCAGTGTTCTCTCTGTTGACTGGTCAGTCTCCTGCTCATCGAGGTGGAATCTCATACGACAGGATAGTCGTCGGAGCGTCAGCGTATGGCGGTTCTGGTCCGATACTCGAAACTCTCATCGGACCGGCTGGTATTATTTGATTATGATATGTCTCTGAGACGTAGTGACACGGGGACCTCTCTCGGACGAGGTGTGCTGTTCGAGGACTCGTGGCGGCCGATTCGAGGGGTTCCGTCGTCGGGATTGGGGGTATCGATTTCTGAATGTAGCAGAACACTTTTGAGGGTCGTGATAATTCTCACAACTGGGCAGGCCCTGTCACCCGCTGTGTGGGTTGCCCAATTTCACTGTCAGAGGCACATGGGCCCTCTCCCCATGTTTCGGTGATACCAGTGAGCGGCGAGTTCCCGGTGCGAGGAACGAGTCCATGTAGTCCAGGTAGCGCGTCAGGGCAGTGTTGTGCATGGCCGCCTGCGGTGCGGACGCGCTCGCGGATCGACCCCACAGCGAACACGAGCCGCCGTCGTTCACGTCGGACACCGTCTCGGCGACGGTCTCGACGGGTGGTTCGCCCAGCGCACCGACGCCGATTCCCACGGAGTCCAAGACCCGTTTTTTTCAGTTCCTCGACCACGTCGTCGTCGAACTGCTCGTATTCGACGGCCTGCACGAACTCGGCGATCGTCTCTGTCGTTGCCATAATTTTAGGCCAGCCTAAAGTATTGAAAACGTTTTTGTTTTAGGCCTACCTAAAAAGAATGCGGCCGGACGTGGGTGGGACGATCGTCGGCCGACGGACCGCGAGACGGGGTCCGGTCGCACTCCGCTTCGGCCCGCGGAACACCGCCGCTACTCGGCACCGGGAGCGAAAAATCGGCCTGGGGCCGCCCGCGTCAGAACAGCGGCCCGTCGTCTTCGTATTCTTTCGCCGCTCCACTCTCGTCCGTCTCCGATGGCATGACCGCCCGCGGCTTCGTCCAGGTCGCACACCTCGAAGTGACCGCTGTGGTCCTGTCTCCGAGGCACGTTATTGCTCGGGCACGTCTGCGTCTGTTGCTCCAGTCCTTCGGCGCTCATACATCTCAGCCTCTCACGACATGTGATTGCGGGACCGGGACGGCCTCGCGACCGACTCGTCCTACCTACCCCGGGTTTCGGGATTCCGGTCTCTGCGAAATTTCGGGTTTTGACGGGTGAACTGTCCAGATGGTGGACGGTTTCGATACCCGCCGGCCCTTCGATTTCCGCTCCCGTAGTTACTGGCAGACAGTGCACGTCCGACAGAACTGCGACGGCGCGGATCGATGTGTGCCGCGCGCACCGTCGAACGAGGACCGACCAGTGACGCACGACTCCAGTGGTCGGGTGACACCGCTCCATTCATCACCTCTTTCTCGACGCTAGACCGTCTGCAGTCGGGCGGTTACAGTTGAGTGTACCTCGGTTGACCATCTTTCGTCGGGCGAGTACAGTCAACTGTATCTCTTCGAATGGGTACACACAACTGTATCAAGCGCGGGTCCTGAACCGAAATATTTTCACGAGCATCTGCCTGAACCAATAGCTCACGGGCCGATATTTGCAGTCATTGGTGGAATTTAGCGACCGGCAGCTGTCGGCAGATCCCGTTGAACGGTAGTTGGTTATAAATAGTGCATGAATGGATGGCTCGGCTATGCCAGCTCCACCGGCATACCGACACGAACGGACGTCCCGTCGCGGACAGAGACCCGACGCGGTATCTCGCTCGAGCGGGGGTGACGACTGAGGATGGCGACGGCAGCCCAGATCGGTCTGGCCGTTCTACCCCTCGCGACCATCGCGTTCCTGATGATCGGCCGCTACTGGTCGGCGACACGCGCGATGCCGGTCGCGTGGCTGGTCGCCATCGGCGTCGGATTCTTCGGCTGGGGGATGTCGCCCCGCTGGATCGCCGCCGCGTCGATAAACGGTGCCATAACCGCCTCGAACATCCTGTACATCGTCTTCGGGGCGATACTGGTACTGTACACGCTCAAGCAGACGGGCGCGTTCGACGTCATCAATCAGGGGTTCACGTCTATCAGCGACGACCGACGCGTGCAGGTCGTCTTGCTCGTGTTCCTGATGGGTTCGTTCATCGAGGCCGCGGCCGGATTCGGGACTCCGGCGGCCGTCGTCGGGCCGCTGCTGGTCGGTCTCGGCTTCCCCCCGCTGGCGGCGGTCGTCGTCGCGCTGACGGGGAACCTGATGGCAATCACGTTCGGGGCCGTCGGGACGCCGCTGATCATCGGCCTGCAGGATATCTTCAGTTCGACCGAGTCAATCGAGTCGACCGTCGCGGCACAGGGGATGACCATCCCCGAGTGGGTCGCACAGATCGCCATCTGGGCGGCCACCTACCACGTCATCGTGGGCGCGCTGCTCCCGTTCATCGGCGTGGCGATGATGACCCGGTTCTTCGGCGAGGAGCGGTCGATCAAGCCGGCGCTCGAAGTGCTGCCCCTGACGCTGTTCGCGTGGGCCTCGTTCTCAGTGCCGTACTGGCTGACCGCGTACTTCCTCGGTCCGACCTTCCCGGGCCTGTTCGGCGCGATGGGCGGGATGGTTCTCACCGTCGGCGCGCTCAAGGCCGGCTACTTCCACCCCGACGACGAGTGGGACTTCGCCCCGGAGGAGCAGTGGCCCGAGCACTGGGTCGGCGACATCGCCCCCGGCGAGTCCGCGACCGGTCAGAGCGGCACTGTCGCCGCTGACGGCGGTCAGGTCACCGCGGCCGCCGATTCGATGTCGCTCGCCCGCGCGTGGACGCCGTACGCAGTGCTGGCCGGCCTGCTGGTCGTCACCCGCGTCGTCGACCCCGTGACGAACTTCGTCACGTCGACGCTCGTCCTCGAGTGGGGATCGATTCTCGGAACCTCGATGGGCAACAGCTTCGCCGTGCTGTATCTCCCCGGCGCGGTGTTCGTCGCCGTTCACCTGCTGACGATTCCGCTGCACGGGATGGACGGCGGGGAAGTCAAAGCCGCGTGGGTCGAGACCGTCGAGAAGGTCACCCCCGCAGTGCTGGCGCTGGTCTTCGCCGTCGCCACGGTCCAGATCATGATCCAGTCCGGCGAGACCGCCGGCATCGACAGCATGCTCGTCGTCCTCTCGGAGGCGACGGCGAACACCGCCGGCTTCGCCTACCCGTTCTTCGCCGCGCTGGTGGGCGCGTTCGGGGCGTTCCTGGCCGGCTCGAACACTGTCAGCGACATCCTCTTCGGCACGTTCCAGTACAACGTCGCCGCCGACCTCGGGGTCTCCAGGACCATCCTCGTCGGCGCGCAGGCTGTCGGCGGGGCCATCGGGAACCTCATCGCGGTCCACAACGTCGTGGCCGCGCTGGCCGTCGTCGGTCTCGTCGGCGAAGAGGGGCGGGTCATCAGGCTCGAGCTCATCCCGCTGACCTACTACGCGGTGCTCTCGGGCATCCTCTCGCTCCTGTTCGTCTACGTCCTCGCACCGGGGACGTTCTGACCAGCCATGTCGGGACAGGACACGCCGGCGCAGACCGACGCGACGCCGGCCGCGGACCCGCGGGCCGACTACGACCACGTCGACAGCGGCGACGCCGACTCTGCCCTCGCATCGGCGCTGGCCGACCGGGTCGACGGCGATGTCCGCTTCGACGCGTACTCGCGGGAACTGTACGCCACGGACGCGAGCATCTACGAGGTACCGCCAATCGGCGTCGTCTTTCCGGCGTCGACGGCTGACGTGGCCGCCGTCGTCTCCCACTGCGCCGAGCACGATGTCCCGGTCCTGCCCCGCGGCGGCGGGACCAGCCTCGCCGGCCAGACCGTCAACGAGGCCGTCGTCCTCGACTTCACGCGCCACATGGACGCGCTCGGCTCCGTCGACGCCGACGCGCGACGGGCCACCGCGCAGGTCGGGACGACGCTGGGCGAGTTGAACGCCGCACTCGCGCCACACGACCTGAAGTTCGCGCCCGATCCGGCGTGGGGCGAGAAGTCCGCGCTCGGGGGGGCCATCGGGAACAACACCACCGGCGCGCACTCGCTGCAGTACGGCAAGACCGATCACTATATCGAGGCCTGCGAGGTCGTGCTGGCGGACGGGACCGTCACCACCTTCGGCGAGGTGGCGGTCGATGACCTCCGAGACCGGGCGACCGACGCCGACGGACTCGAAGGCGGCATCTACGCGGCGGTCGCGGACGTCCTCGACGACCACCGCGACGAGATCGCCGCGGCCTACCCCGACCTCAAGCGCAACGTCTCGGGGTACAACCTCGACCGGCTCGTCGCCGAGGCCCAGGGCGAGTACGGCGAGTCCGGCACGGTGAACCTCGCCAGCCTGCTGGCCGGCAGCGAGGGGACGCTCGCCGTCGCCACCGAGGCGACCGTCGCGCTCGAACCCGTTCCCGAGACGAAAGCGATGGCGCTGCTGTGCTACGACGACCTCGTCGACGCGATGGCCGACGTCGCGCCCATCCTGGAGCACGACCCCGCGGCCGTCGAGGTGCTCGACGACACGATGCTGGACCTCGCCAGGGACACCGCGGAGTTCGCCGACGTGGCGGCCATGTTACCCGACGGGACGCGTGCGACGCTCATCGTCGAGTTCTACGCCGAGCACGACGACGCGGGTCACGAGTCGGTCGACCGCCTGCTGGCCGACCGACTCGCCGGCTCCGGAGCGGTGACCGACGCGCCCCGCACCGCCGTCGACGCGCTCGAAGCCCACGGGGAGGCCGACCGCGAGCGGTTCTGGAAGCTCCGCAAGTCCGGGCTCCCGATCCTGCTCTCGCGGACGACGGACGCGAAACACGTCGCCTTCATCGAGGACACCGCCGTGCCGCCGGAGAACCTCCCGGAGTACGTCGCGGACTTCCAGCGCGTGCTTGACGACCACGACACCTTCGCGTCGTTCTACGCCCACGCCGGGCCAGGTGTGCTCCACATCCGCCCGCTCGTCGACACGAAGTCCGTCGACGGCGTCGAGCAGATGGTGTCTATCGCCGACGCCGTCACCGACCTCGTCGTCGAGTACGGCGGCTCTGTCTCCGGCGAACACGGCGACGGCCGCGCCCGCACTTGCTGGAACGAGAAGCTCTACGGGACGGATGTCTGGGACGTGTTCCGGCGCCTGAAGACCGCGTTCGACCCCGACTGGCTCCTCAACCCGGGGCAGGTCGTCGGCGTCGACGAGTCCGCCGTCGAGGCCGGCGAGGCCCCGCCGCGGGCCGAGACCGTCGACATGGCTGCTCGGCTCCGCTTTTCCCCCGACTACGAGTTCGACCAGTCGCTGACCCCGACGCTTGACTGGGACACCGAGAACGGGATGCAGGGGATGGTCGAACTCTGTCACGGCTGTGGCGGCTGTCGCGGCCCGCAGGAGACCACCGGCGGCGTGATGTGTCCGACCTACCGCGCGGCCGACGAGGAGATCACCGCGACGCGGGGCCGAGCGAACATGCTCCGACAGGCGATGAGCGGCGACCTGCCGGAAGACCCCACCGACGAGGCGTTCGTCGCCGAGGTGCTGGACCTCTGTATCGGCTGTAAGGGCTGTGCCCACGACTGCCCGAGCGGGGTCGACATGGCCAAGCTCAAGGCCGAGGTCACTCACGCGTACCACCAAGAGCACGGTGTGAGTCTCCGCGACCGGGTGTTCGCCAACGTCGACACGCTGTTCGCGCTCGGGAGTCGCATAGCTCCCGTCGCGAACGCGCTCTCGTCGCTCCCCGGTGCCGACCGGCTCCTGGGGGCCACCGTTGGCATCGCCCGCGAGCGGGACACTCCGACGCTCCACCGGGAGACGTTCGTCGACTGGTTCGAGCGTCGCGGGACGACCGTCCCGGCTGTCGACGCCGAGCGCTCGGCCGTCCTGTTCCCTGACGCGTACACGAACTACGCCCATCTCGATGTCGGCAAAGCGGCGGTCGCAGTGCTGGAAGCGGCCGACGTTCACGTGACGGTCCTCGGGGACCACACCGACAGCGGTCGCCCGGCGTACTCCAAGGGGATGCTGGACCACGCGCGGGCGACGGCCGAGACGAACGTCGACGCGCTCGCCGATCACGTCCGAGACGGAAGGGACGTGGTGTTCGTCGAACCGTCCGACGCCGTCATGGTCCAGTACGACTACCCGGACCTGCTGGGCCACGACGACGAGCAGACGGCGACGGTGGCGGCGAACACTTACGGGTTCTGTGAGTATCTGGACCGCCACGACTTAGACCGCCGAATCGACTGGACGGACGCGGACCGGTCGCTGACCTATCACGGCCACTGTCATCAGAAGGCGACGAAGAAAGACCACCACGCGGTCGGCGTCCTGCGCCGCGCTGGATACGCCGTCGACCCGCTGGACTCGGGGTGTTGCGGGATGGCCGGCAGTTTCGGCTACGAAGCCGAGCACTACTCGATGAGTCGGGCCATCGGCGACATCCTCTTCCAGCAGGTCGACGACTCCGCCGGGGACCAGGTGGTCGCGCCGGGGACCTCCTGCCGAACGCAACTGGGCGACCGCGGGGAGCGGCCGGAACCACCTCATCCAGCGGAGACGCTCGCGGAAGCACTACCAGCCAACCGACCGTAATTCAGAGTATACACCCGTGACTACCGATCACACGACGCTCGACCGCTTCACCGAGCGACTCGACGACTTCGACGTATCGCACACGCTGACGACGCCGGACGGCGTCCCCGACGCCATCGAGGCGGTGACGGACCTCCCGGCGGTCGGCGTCGAACTGCCCGACTCGCTGGGGCGACTCCCCGAGTCGGTCGAGACCGACCCCTCGCCGAGCGATCTGGAAGCGGCCGTGACGGGCGTCACAGCCGCGACGCTCGGCATCGCCGACTACGGGAGTCTCGTCCTGCCGTCGACTCCCGACGGGGCCGAACCCGCGAGCCTCTACCCGGACCGACACGTCGCCGTCGTCGCGGCGGCGGACGTCGTGCCCGGGATGAGCGAGGCGCTGGCCCGCCTCGGGGACCGGTTCCGGGCCGACGGCGGCGACGCGATCGTCGCTACCGGTCCCAGCGCGACGGCCGACATGGGCGCACTGGTGAAGGGCGCACACGGCCCGAAAGCCGTCCACGCCGTCGTCGTCCGACCATGACCGCGAGCGACCGCCGGTCGAAGGCCGACCGCATCCGGCACGTCCTCGAGGCCGAGGGCGACGCCGTCGCCGCGAACACGCAGGGGTTCAACGCGGGCCGGTACGAGTCGGTCGCCGACCTCGAAGCCTACGAGGACCTCAAGAGTGAGGCCCGAGCGATCAAGAAGGACGCCATCGAGCGGCTCCCGGAACTCATCGACGAACTGGAGGCCGCCGTCGAGGCGAACGGCGGAACGGTGTACATTGCGGACGACGCGGCCGACGCGAACGCGTACGTCCGCGAGGTCGTCGCGGACCGCGACGCCGACCGCGTGGTCAAGAGCAAGTCGATGACCAGCGAGGAGATCGAACTGAACGAGGCGCTGGCAGCCGACTGCGACGTGGTCGAGACGGATCTCGGCGAATGGGTCTTGCAACTGGCCGAGGAAGCGCCCTCCCACATCGTCGCGCCGGCCATCCACAAGTCCCGCGAGGCCATCGCGGACCTGTTCAACGAGCGCTTCGACCCCGACGAGGAACTGGAGACCGCCGAGGAGCTGACGATGTTCGCCCGCGAGAAACTGGGCGAACAGATCGCTGACGCCGACGTCGGCGTCACGGGCGCGAACTTCCTGACCGCGGACTCCGGAACGATGGCGCTCGTCACGAGCGAGGGCAACGCCAGGAAGACGGTGGCGGCGACGGACACGCACGTCGCCGTCGCCGGCGTCGAGAAGGTGATTCCGAGCGTCGAGGAGCTCGCGCCGTTCGTCGAACTCATCGGGCGCTCGGGGACCGGCCAGGACATCACCTCCTACGTCTCGCTGCTGACGCCCCCGGTCGACTCGCCGACGCTCGACTTCCAGTCCGACGAGACCGGCCCGGCCGCCGACCGCGACTTCCATCTCGTCCTCATCGACAACGGTCGGCTGGCGATGCGCGAGGACGACCAGCTCCGAGAGACGCTGTACTGCATCCGCTGTTCCGCCTGCTCGAACTCGTGTGCGAACTTCCAGCAGGTCGGCGGTCACGCCTTCGGCGGCGAGACGTACTCCGGCGGCATCGCGACCGGCTGGGAGGCCGGCATCGAGGGCCTCGACACGGCCGCGGAGTTCAACGACCTCTGTACCGGCTGTACCCGCTGTGTGAACGCCTGCCCGGTCGAAATCGACATCCCGTGGATCAACACCGTCGTCCGCGACCGCGTCAACCTCGGCGAGGACGCGGAATTAGACTGGCTCGTCGACGGGCTGACGCCCGACGAGGAACCCGCGGGACTCGACCCGCAGAAACGGCTGTTCGGCAACTTCGCGACGCTCGCCAAACTCGGGAGCGCGACCGCACCGCTGTCGAACTGGCTGGCCGACACCGGCGTCTCCCGCCGCCTCATGGAGCGGTTCGTCGGGATCGACCGGCGCAGGGATCTGCCGGCGTTCGCGTCCGAGACCTTCCGCCAGTGGGCCGACGGCCGGCCGACGGTGGCCGACCCGGAGCGCGAGGTCGTCCTGTTCCCGGACCTCTACACGAACCACGTCCAGGTCGAGCGCGGGAAGGCGGCGGTTCGGGCGCTCGAGGCGCTGGACGTGGCGGTCCGCGTCCCGGACGTGCCCGCGAGCGGCCGCGCCCCGCTCTCGCAGGGGATGATCGAAACCGCACGACGTCACGCCGAAGCGGTCGCCGACGGACTCCTCGACCACGTCGAGGCCGGACGGGACGTCGTCGTCATCGAGCCGAGCGACCACGCGCTGTTCCAGCGGGAGTACGAGCGCTTGCTCGACGCAGACCGGTACCGCGCGCTGGCCGACGACAGCTACGAGCTGTTCGAGTACGTCTACGGCCTGCTCGCCAACGGCGCGAGCGGGGACGCGCTCGCCAGCGGCGACGGTCGGCGACTCGCCTATCACAGCCACTGCCAGCAGCGGACCCTCGGCGTCGAGCGCTACACCGAAGCGGTGCTCGACGACCTCGGGTTCGACGTCGTCACGTCCGACGTGGAGTGCTGCGGGATGGCCGGGAGCTTCGGGTACAAACAGGAGTACTACGACGTCAGCGTCGCCGTCGGCGAGGAACTCACGGCGCAGTTCACGGCCGACGGCGTCGAGGACCGGGCCGTCGTCGCCAGCGGGACCTCCTGTCTCGACCAGCTCGACGACCTGCTGGAACGCCCCTCGAAACACCCCATCGAACTGGTCGCGCCGACCGCGCGGGCCGAGCGGGTCAGCGGCGACTGAGCCCCGGGAGCGCGTCTCGAAGCCCGAGTCCAGGTTCTCGCTCGACCGTCGCGTCGTACGGCGCGAGCACGGTCCGTACCGCGCCCGCGAAGGATTCCACGTCGACGTCACCGTGGACTCTCACCGTCAGTGACTGACCGGTCGCGCGATCGAGGACGACCTTCTCTCGTCCGATACTGCCGCCGTCGTAGATTCTGACCGTGTCGAGCGTCTCGAAGGGGACCTCTCGGACACGCTCGGCGGTGTCGATGGCAGCCGTCACCCCCTCGCGTCTGACCGTCGTCGCGAACGCGTCCGCGCGCCGCCTGTGGCCGCCGGTCGCGATGTCGAACGCCGTCAGACACTCGTACTCGACGGTCACGACCCGGTCGGCGTAGAACAGCAGGTCGAGCAACCGGAGCGGATAACGCCCGGTCATCGCGTGGTGGAGGTGAACGCGGACCCGCTCGGTGTCGCTCACGGGAACAGCCCCCGACTGGCGTCGGCCCCGTCGACGGTCCCCGCCCGCTCGACCTTCGCTCGCGCGGTCCGGTAGACGACGTAGCCCTGCACGGCGCCGTAGCCCGCCCACAGCGCCAGCCCGCCCGGGCCGCTTCCGAGCACGGTCGTCTGCACCGCGAAGGCGGCGACGCCGAGTTGCGTGCTGAGGACGGTCCCGACGAGCAGGACGCTGAAGTAGCCGAAGAAGGCGGCGGCGATCCACATCGCGACCGTCCGGCCCCAGCCGGGCATCGTGTGCTCCGGCAGTTTGACGGTGTTGACGAGCTGTATCACGACGATGTAGGGCCACATGATGAGCCCGGACATCGCCGCGCCGACGACCAGCAGATTGAACGGGTTCTCCACCTCGAACGGGAGGAGCAGAATGAGGATGCCCCAGCCACAGAAGACGGTCAGCAGGCCCCAGAACAGCCGCGGGAGTTGCCAGCCCGCTTCGCGCCCGTACAGTTCGTAGATGACGTCCGAGCTGTTGCGGACGAACGACTCGATGATGGCGTACTCGGTGGTAAAGAGCGCCAGAAAGAGCGTGGCGTAGATGGTCGCGCCCGCCAGCGGGCTGACCGACGGCGCGATACCGACGAGCCACATGTCCACGGCCGTCCGCGTCGTCCCCGGGGCGTACGTCCCTGCGATGAGGACCAGGACGGTGGTGACGACGACGAGGCCCACGGCGAAGGTCAGCAGGTGTTCGAGCTGTGCCACCCGCCACCAGCCCCGCCACCGCTCCGTGTTCGGCGACGCCGGTCGGAACGAGAACCCGTCTTCGTGGACCGTCTCGGGGTCGTCACCGGCGAACGGGTTCTTGATGCGCCCCTGATATCGCCCCATTCCGTACCCTTTCTCGCGGACCCAGAGGCTCTGTGAGAGATTGAGGTAGCCGCCCGCGCCGGCGTACGCGATGCCGCCAAGCAGTATCGCCACGGTCACCGTCGGCGGCCGGTCACCGACGAGCGCCGGTCCGTTCGGGAGCGCCGGGACCGCCGTCGGTGCGCCGACCAACACGAACAGCACCAGCGCGAAGACCAGCGACAGGAGCACGAGGACCAGCTGGAGGCGCTCGACGACGTTGTACATCAGCGGCGTCAGCTGATAGGTGAGCCAGATGAACACCATCAGCGCGATGCCGAACAGTCGCCAGCCCGCGAGTTCGACGCCCGCGAACTGGTAGGTCCCGAGCGACAGCCCCGCGGCCCCGACCTTCGCGGCGCTCGCCGCCCACCCCGGCCATCCGAGGCTGACGAACCCGCCCAGCATGAACGCGAACGGGACCAGCGGGTGGACTCGTTCCATCGCTCGAAAGATGCTCTCCCCGGTGGCGAGCGTCCATCGCTGTATCTCCGTGTTGACGACGAACTGGAGCACCACGCCGGCGACGAAGATCCAGTACAGCGCCCATCCGTACTGGGCGACGAGCTGCGGCCAGAACAGGGTCTCCCCGCTTCCCAGCGACGCGCCAAGCATGATGGCGCTCGGCCCGACGACGTGTTTGAGCCGCGGGACCTTCGGGAGGTCGAGCAGACGGAACGATCCCCCTCTGCCCTCCTCGGGGTGGTCGTCGTCCGCCGGCGCGGTGTCGAGGTTGTCGTAGGCGACCGGGGTGTACGTCGACGTCGGGTAGCCCAGTTCCTCGGGCGTAGCGTACACCACTGAGTCGCCGTCGTCGTCACTGCTCTCAGCGTGGGCGTCTGTCTCGTCGGTCTCTGTTGGCATCGTGTTCCAGTGTGTGCTCGTCGTGCTGTCTGCACCGGCCGCGAGGGCCGCGTGCCAAACTGTTCGCTCAACCGCCGATGTAGTGCCAGACGTGTTCCGGATCGGTGTCCATCTCGACGTCCGGGAGTTCCTTCAGCGCCGGCTTGATGACGTCCCACCACTTGTCGGCGGTGTCGTAGCCGGCGGGGTAGTCCGGGAACACCTCGGTGATGACCTCCGTCTCGGAGGCGTCGGGATTCTCGTTGAGGTAGTCGTAGGCCGCCCGAAGCGCCTCTCGCCGCGCGGCAAGTCGGTCCCCCTCGCCGGGCAGATCGACGCTGGTGATCTCTCGCTGGACTGGCTGGGCGTGATCCCCGGGTTCGGGGCGGTCTCCCGCCCGTGGCGCGTCCATCGGGACCCACCACACGCGACCGCGCGCGCCGACCTTCCGCGTCGCGAGTCGTCCCTGTTCGACGAGCTCGTTGAGCTTGTTGTGCGCCGTGCGCCGCGAACAGCCGATCTCATCCATCACGTCGTTCGCCGTCAGCGGCCGCGCCGGGTCCGATCGGTCGTCGAACACCGCGAGCACAGCGTCGAGCGTGAACTGTCCCGTCGACGAACCGTCCTCGGTACCGGTCGCCGCCTCGCGCATACCGGAGAGTTACACTCGTGTGTAATGTATTTTTGTGTACGAGTCTCGACCGCCGTCCCGGAACGAGGACAGATATCGCGACCGGTTGACAGCGTGCCGTGGTGCAGTCGGGACCGAGACAGTCGGTCGCGCGAGCCCGAGACTGCTATCAGGCGTTAGAACACAAATAACAATGTTTAATATTTGAACGCCACTGAGTTGTTATACATGAGCGTTGTCAGCGTTTCGATGCCCGAGGAACTGCTCGAACGAATCGACCAATTCGCGGACGACCACGGCTATACGGGCCGAAGCGAGGTCCTTCGAGAGGCGAGCCGTAATCTGCTGGGGGAGTTCGAGGACAAGAAACTCGAAGGTCGCGACCTGATGGGCGTCGTCACCGTGGTCTTCGATTACGAGACCACGAGCGTCGAGGAGAAGATGATGCACCTCCGCCACGAGCACGAAGACATCGTCGCGTCGAACTTCCACAGTCACGTCGGCGGGCATCACTGCATGGAACTGTTCGTTCTGGAGGGCTCGCTCGAAGAAATTTCGACGTTCGTCGGCAAAATTCGGGCGACGAAAGACACGCTCACCATCGACTACTCCGTGTTGCCGGTGGACGATTTCGGCCCGCTGGCCGATATGACCTGAGCGTTCCGCTCCCGTCGTACGTCGAATGTAGTACTAGATATTCCCGATATAGATCTGTGTTCTAAAATCAACACTCAAAACATCTCTACTTTCTATCGAAGTACTCATATAGTGAATAAGTAAGACACCTCACAAATAACAGTATCAAAAAATTCGAATACAGACGCAAATTTATCCATTAGTTTCACAGTAGTGGGTAGAATCTCTCATATGAGTGTATTTGCAGATATATATCGTTATCATGCCTGATACGGAACCGATCTATGTCTATTTTCTCTCCTTTGGGACTATACGTATCGGTCCTGTCAGCGAGTCCCGTCGACGATATCGTTCCGTAGCGTGCCCACGCCCTCGTAGGTTATCTCGACGGTGTCGCCGGGAGCGACGGTCCCGGGGTTCGCGGGGCTTCCGAAGGCGATGGCGTCGCCCGGGCGGAGTGTGAACCGACGGGACAGGAAGGAGACGATCTCGTACGGGTCGAACAGCATCAGTTCGGTGTTGGCCTCCTGGCGCGTCTCGCCGTTGATCTCCGTCTCCATGTCGATCCCCCGCGGGTCGAGATCCGTCTCGATCCAGGGCCCGAGCGGAGCGGACGTGTCGAAGGCTTTGCGGGCCGTCCGACCCGGCTGGTCGAGGGCGTCGACGTCGTTCAACACGGTGTAACCACGGACGACCTCGGGGACGTCGTCCGCGTCGACGTCTCGACAGCGCTCGTCGATCACCGCGACGAGTTCGCCGGCGTAGGTCAGTTCGTCCGTCCAGTCCGGGTAGCGAACGGGCTGCTCCGGACCGATCACCGACGCCGGTGGCTTGATGAAGAAGTCGGGCTCGTCCGGTCTGTCGTAGTCCATCTGGTCGAGCGTCTCCGCGAAGTTCCGGCCGACGCAGTACAGGGCAGACGGCGAACAGGGCGCGGTCAGGTCGCCGTCGCGCCCCGCGACGTACTCGCCGTGGTCCGTGGTCAGCACGCCGTCTTCGTAGCGGCCGTCGACTATGCCGTCGGGCGTCTGCATTCGTGCGAGTTTCATAGTCGGGCTTGACCGTCGCGAGTAAAAGGTCTACTGGAGCCGGAATTGGCCCGAGAGACGGAGTCAGAGCCGGTCTGCGACGGCTTCGATCGGATGGGGAGGAATGTCGTCGGCGCCGTCCCGGTCGCCGAGCTGTGACCGACAGGACCCACCCGGTGCGACGACGTAGTCGCCGTCGCTCTCGTCCACGTCTTCGAACAGCAGGCGGCCGATGGACTTCGAGAGGTCGTAGTGCTCGTCGTGGTAGCCGAAGCTGCCGGCCATCCCGCAACACGTCGAATCCAGCGGGTCCACCTCGTAGCCGACGCGGCGCATGACGCCCACGGCGTGGTGGTCCTTGTTCGTTCCCTTCTGATTGCAATGCCCGTGATAGCTCACCGCGTCCGCGGCCCCGAGCGAGCGGTCTTCGATCGGTAACGCTTCGTCGAGGCGGTAGGTGTCGAGGTACTCCATGACGCCGTAGGCGTTATCGACCACGGCCGTCACGTCGTCCCCGCTCAGGAGGTCGGGGTACTCGTCCTGGAACATCACCGCGTCCGAGGGTTCGACGAACACGACGTCCCACCCGTCGGCGACCCGATCCGCGAGGCGGTCGACGTTGGCGCGGGCCCGTTCCCGGGCGCGGTCGAGCATCCCCGTGGAGAACGCCGCGCGGCCAGACGGGGCCGTGTCCTCGGGGATGGCGACGTGGACTCCCGCGGCTTCGAGCGTCTCGATGGCGGCCTTCCCCGCGTCCGGGTACGAGTAGTTCGTGTAGGTGTCCGGGAACAGGAGCACCGAGCGGTCGGCGTCGGTCCGCGAGACGGTCGTTCCCCCGCGCGCCTCGAACCAGTTCACGAGCGTTTCACTGGTGAACGTCGGCAGTTTCCGCTCCGGGGCGATTCCGAACAGTTTCTGCATCGCCAGGCGTGCGCCGGGGAGTTCGGTCACCCAGTTCGATAGCGGCGCGAGCGCGGACCCGATTCGCGAGGCCGTGTCGATGTTGGCGAACAGTCGCTCTCGACGGTCCGTCCCGGACTCCCGGTGGTGCTGGTGTTTCACCTCGGCCTTGAGCTTCGCCATGTCGACGCCCGTAGGGCAGTCGCTCTTGCAGCCCTTACAGCCGACACAGAGGTCGAGCACTTCCGTCTGGAACCGCTCGGAGTGCAGTTCGTCCTCCGGGAGGTCGCCGCTGATGGCCGACCGCAAGAGGTTCGCCCGGCCCCGCGTCGTCTGCACCTCTTCCCTCGAGACGCGGTACGTCGGACACATCACCTCCTCCCCGGTCTGGCGACAGGTCCCACAGCCGTTACAGAGCTCGACGAGGGTGGAAAAGCCGCCCTCGTCTTCGAAGTCGAGGGTCGTCTGCGGTTCGAGCGACTGGTAGTCCGCTCCGTATCGGAGGTTCTGGCGCATGTCCGCCCCCACGCCGCGGTCGGCGTCCGGTCCGATGTCGGCCGGCCCGTCGCGGTAGACCACGTTCCCGGGGTGCATCCACCACTCGGGGTCGAACGCCGTCTTGACCCGCTTGAACGCGTCCCAGAGCTCTGGTCCGTACATCTTCGGGGTGAACTCCGTGCGAGCCATCCCGTCCCCGTGCTCGCCGGAAAACGACCCGTGGTGTTCGAGCACGAGATCGGTCACGTCGTCCGCGATAGAGTGCATCGCTTCGATACCGGCCTCCTCCTTGAGATTGAGGATCGGCCGGATGTGGAGCGTTCCGGACCCCGCGTGCGCGAAGTACGCGGCCGACGTGTCGTGGTCGTCGAGGACCGCTTCGAACTTCCGGACGTAGTCGGCGAGTTCGTCGGGCGGCACCGTGGCGTCCTCGATGAACGGGTACGGCTTGGGGTCGCCGTCCAGCGACATCAGGAGCGGAATCGCCGCCTTCCGGAGCTTCCAGAGCTCGTCCTGCGCCTCCGCCGTGTACGCCTCGACCACGTCGAAGGCCGCTCCCTCGCGGACGAACCGCTCGGTCGTCCGTTCGACGGCCGCCTCGAAGTCGTCGTGGAGTTCGGAGTCGAATTCGAGCATGAGCGCGGCGGCCGCCCGGTCCGGGATCGGTTCGACGTACTCCGCGTAGCCGTCCGAGTCAGCCGCGAGTCGGAACACCTCGTCGTCCATCAGCTCCACGGCGCTGACGTCGTACTCCAGCGCGACGGGGACGGCCTCCATCGCGTCACCCAGCGTATCGAAGCAGTAGAGCGCCAGCGCCGTCTCCTCGGGCACTGTCACGAGCGACACCTCCGCCTCGACGATGACGCCGAGTGTCCCCTCGCTGCCGACGAACAGCTTCGCGAGGTTCATCACTCGGTCGCCGTCCTCGTTCTCGTAGACCACCCGGTCGAGATTGTAGCCGGTCACGCGGCGCTTGAGGTCCGGATACCGGGCTTCGATCTCGTCGGCGTTGTCCTCGACCACCTGTCGAACGGTGCGGTAAATCTCTGCCTCCCGGTCGGCCTTCGAGACGATCTCGTCCCATTCGGGCGAGTCGAGGACGACTTCCCGCGCGTCGATGACCGACCCGTCCGAGAGGACGGCGGTCACGGCCTCGGTGTAAGCGTCGGTGATGCCGTACCTGACGGAGTGCGCGCCGGTCGAGTTGTTCCCGATGCCGCCGCCGACCGAGGCGCGGTTGGACGACGCCGGATCGGGCGCGAACTTCAGCCCGTACTCGGCGAGCGCGTCGTCCAGGTCGTCCTGCACGACGCCCGGCTGGATTCGGGCCGTCTGTTCGTCCGGGCGGACGTCGAGAATATCGGTCAGGTGCCGCGACAGATCCAGGACGACACAGCCCGGTCCGACGGTCTGTCCCGCCAGCGACGAGCCGGTCCCCCGCGGAAGGACGGGTACGCCGTGGCTCGTCGCCACGTCGACCGCCGCCCTGACGTCGTCCACGTCGGTTGGAAACACGACGCCGGCCGGTTCGGCGCGGTAGATACTCCCGTCCGTCGCGTACAGGACGCGAGCGTACTCGTCGAACTCGACGCCGCCGTCGACGCGCGACCGGAGGGCAGTCGCCAACTCGCGGTACGCATCGGCGTCGCGTCGGTCGATATCGAGCTCCTGCACTGACCAGGACTGGTCGACGTTCTCGATGGCCATAGGAGAATTCCGCAGTAATAATAATTAAATCCTGTGGGACGTGCTCACACGAGACTCGGTCACGACACGCGCGAAGCCGTCACTCCAGTCACGGGCGGGGACCGCCGACGATAGCCCTGCTAACGGTGTCTCAGCGTCGGTGATGGAGCAGACTGCAAAAACTGGAGCGCTCAGTTTCCGACCGCGGTCGCTCGCTCGACGACGTCTTCGCCGTACATCGCTTCGAGGTCGTCGTGTTGGTCCGGCCGGTGCTCGTAGACGTCCTGAAACAGCGCGACGGGCGTCTGGGACGCCTGATAGGTGGCTTCGTCCCACATTCGGTCTTTGCTGATCTCGACCGTGACGCCGTCCACGACCAGCGTGGCGGACTGGGTCATCGCGATCGCGCCCTTGCCGGCCGCTTTCGCCGCCTCGAACTCCTCCATCGAGTCGACGATGTCGTTCATGCTGGGGACGTAGGCGGTCCGGTCCAGCAGTTCCTCGCGCAGTTCGTCCGCCGTGAGTTCCAGTCGGTCGCCGCCGGCTTCGAGGGCGAACTGTCCGTCGCCGGTTTCCTCCAGAGAGAGGGCGTCGCCGTCGTAGACGTGTCGGCCGTCCACCGCGTCGAGTTCCACGTCCTCGTCGCCCACCGACAGGAGCCAGCGCCCGGACTCCGGCGGGAGCGGGGCCGTGTTGGCCTCGACGACTTGTCCGGGGGTGAGCGACCAGATGCCGGTCATCCCCTTCGCCCGGTTCTCGGTCATCCGCTCTCGGTACCCCTCGTCGTCGCGGATGTCGTCGTACGGTCCGTCGACTGCGATGAGGCCCGCTGCGCTCGCCCCGCGGGAGGTGTTGTGGCGCAGTTCGGGCCACGGCGGCAGTTCCCCGGTCGGCGTCATGGCTCGCATGTCCTTCGTGTAGTCCACCTCGCCGTCGACGAGGAGGAACAGCCGTTCGAGGGTGTTCGACGGCTTGCCCATCTCGTCGCGGAGATCGCCCATCGCCAGTTCGGCCTCCCCGCTCTCGACGATGACGGACATCGACAGGCTCCCCTCCGACAGTCCGTGCTCGTGCTCGATGATGGTGAGGAACTCGTCGGCCTTCTTCCAGTCGTCGACGTCGCCCACCTCCGGGATGACGAACCCGTCGATGTGCTCGACGGCCCCGTTTTCCGGGTCGGCGATCTCCAGCATCTGTTGGAAGCCCTGGTAGCGCGTGGTCGGCGACTCCCGGTGCCAGACGACGCGGGGATGGATCTCGCCGGGGAAGTCGCCACCGTGCTCCGAGACGACCTCGACGATGTTCTCGACGCCCTCGTCGCGCATGTTCGGCGCCGTCGCGTCCTCGTTGTCCGGAACCCAGACGTCCGGGGCCTGCAGGCCACGGAGCTGGCCCGCGCTTCGGAGCATCTTCGCCGAATCGTCTTCGCCGTCTACCGCGGTCGGCGACGTAAAGAACGTCCGCACGAACTCGCGTTCGTAGTGTCGCTGTACACTCATATCTCGTTTATCGAGATCGAACGAATCCTAATAAATCTATTGCCCAGAACTCTGCCGACTCTCTGCTAATCAGATGATGGCCCCCGACTGGAGGAGCGCGACTAACACGGTCAGGACGACGACGCCCAGGACCGTCGTCACGTAGATCGTAGTGCTCAGATACTCCGGGGCAGTGATACCCTCGATCACGCGCCCGTCGGCGTATTCGATAGTCAGCGCCAGCGGGATGACGGCTGCGGGCGTCGCACACTCCAGGACGAACACGCGAGCCACTGTCGGATCGTCGAATCCGAGTGCGAGCGCGATGACGACGCCGACGAGCGGCGCGACGCCGAGTTTCAATACCGACGGCGTGACGGTCCGCGAGACGGCAGAAACGTCGGTGTCCGCCAGTTGCACCCCCAGTATGAGAAGCATTATCGGAATCGACGAATCGCCGACGAGTTGGAGGGTGTCCATGAGAGCGGTGTCCGCCGCCGGCACGAACCCCCCGGCTCGGAAGAGAACCGCCGCGACGACGGCGTACACCAGCGGCAGCCTGAAGATCTCTGTGATAGAGCGGCGAACGCTCCGATCTGTCCCCTGTGAGGCGATGTACACCCCGAGCGTGTAGACGATCAGGTTCTGGATCGTGAGGTACAACACGGCCGTGGTCCGGCCGACCGCGCCGAACGCGAACTCCGACAGCGGGATCCCGATAAACCCGGAGTTGGGAATCGCTGCCGCGAGCATCAGCGCGCCGAGCAGCGGTCCCGACTCACCGGTCGCTCGACCGACGACCCAGGCGATACCAACCATTACGAGCGCGTACGCGACGACGCCGATACCGAGTTTGAGCACGGCCGTCCCGCCCAGTTGCGTCGTCGCGATACTGTGAAACGCGAGCGCCGGAACCAGCACGTAGAGCCCGACCGTGTTCAGCGACGCGACGTCGATATCGGTCGTCCGCGTCAGCAGATAGCCGACTGCCGAGATGGCGAGGATCGGCCCGACGGCTCCGGTGAACGCTCCGATCAGCGACATCGTCGGTGAGCAGGATCAGTCCACGACGTCAGGCGGTGCTGGTACGTGCGACGCTCGTCAGGGGGGAATGGCATCATCCGTCTACTCGAAACCTGGGCGCTACCGCCATATTACTCATTTGGTCCGTCGCAACTCGATACGAACGACTTCAGACCGCCCTCGAACGCTTTACCCAGCCGATTCGCGTGATGGCCTCCGCACCGAGTTGTCCCAGTAGTCCGGCGGCTTCGAGGTCGTGCTCCGCGAACGCGTCGAGGACGACGTCGCCGGCGCTGAGGACGCCGTGTTCGCCGATCGGGACGTACAGCCCCGACTGGAGGTCGCCCCGGTTGTGATCGTCCTCGGTGAGTTCGTGATCCGCGTGGAGTTCGGGCTCGCCGGTTCGGAACGTTCGCGCGGCGGGGGTCTCCTCGTCCACGGGGTAGTCGGGTCGATCTCCGGCCCGTTCCAGGCACTCCTCGGTCGCGACGACCGTCCGCAGGAGGTCGTCGTTCGGATCGACCAACCGTACCGTCGTGTTGACCAGGCCGAGGATGTTCTTCGCGGCGTCGGCGATGATCTCCGCCACGTCCTGCCGGGAACTCACGGACCGGAGCTCCTGGCTCGTCTGCCGGAGCACCTCGATGCGTTGTTCGCGTCGCTTGACGTCGGTGATGTCCTGAACGGTACCGTATAGCCACGGCGTGCCGTCCGCCGACCGGCGCGGCTCACAGCGCATCCTGATCGACCGCTCGGTCGTCCCCTTTCCGGTGAGCGCCACGTCGACGGTGAATGGCTTCGTTTCCGACGTTGCCTCCGCAAATCGCTGTCGTACCGTCTCTGCATCCGTCTCCGTATAGCGGGCGGCGAGCTCGCCGAACGAGAGCGTCCGACCCGGATCGATTCCGTGGATCTCTTTGGCTTGCCTGCTCCACCAGGTCTCCTCGGCGGCGACGTCGTGGGACCACACGCCGACGCCGGTGAGTCGCTGAAAACTCGACAGGAGCGCCAGACACTGCTCCTCGTCCAGTGACTCCACCGACTGTCCATCTCGTGAATTGCCCATGGTTATGTTAATCAATCACGAGGCGTCGGATAAAAACTTTCGTCTCGACGTCCGGTGCCGGCTTCGAGGCCGTTCGCGATGGGCCACATTCGTCCCGGCCGACAGTCGAGTCAGATATCGGACCATTTCGATGCCAGAATCAGTCCTCTCGTCCGTTGTCAACGACCGAGTACCGACAGTACTTGCGACGGACGTTCACATAATGCGAACAAATGGGTGGTAGCACGGTGACGTTCACATTATGGAAATCGTTATCAGACCGGCGCGGTATGTAGTCGGTATGATCGAGCGATCCGACGGCCGGACCCTCAAGACGACCCGGACGTCCCTGCGTATTCTCACCCTGATTCTGGAACACGACGGGCTGACGCTGGCCCAGCTCGACGGGATGGTCGAGAGTCCGAAGAGTTCGATCCTCAGCCACCTCAACACGCTCTGTGACAGCCGATATCTGGTGAAGTCGGACGGGACGTATCACGTGAGCTTCAGGGTGGCCCTGCTGGGCGAGACGGTCAGATCTCGGTATCCGAGCCGCGAATCCGTCAGGACAGTCCTCGAGGACCTGGCCGAGCGGACCGGCGAGGAAGCCAACTTCACCATCTTCGAACACGGACGGCTGCTGCTGTTCCACGGGACGTCGGGCAACGCGGCGACCGAGGAAGACGAGGCCGACTACCGCTCGGAGTACTACCTCCACAATACGGCGGCTGGCAAGGCGATCCTCTCGGAACTCGACCCGAAGCGAGTCGAACGAATCATCGATAAGTGGGGGCTACCACGGGAGTCAGAGGCCACGATCACGGCCCGAGAGCGCCTGTTCGACGAACTGGCGGAGACCGCGGACCGCGGCTACGGCGTCGTCGACGAGGAGTTCGCCCCCGGACTCGTCGCCGTCGGGGCAGCGATCCACAGCGCCGACGGCACCGTCCTCGGAGGATTGAGCGTGGGCGGCCCGAAGTATCGGGTCGATCGAACGCGCATCGACCACGAATTGGGCGAACAGTTGCTCGACGCCGTGCAGTCACTGGAATCCTCGCTCCGCTCGTAGTCGTCAGTCGACACAAAGAGATAACGGATGTACGCGTGTTATCTGATCGTTCGAGTACCGTCGATAGAACGTCGACAATCTTTCGTCGTATTATGCGAACGGACACTCGTGAGGTCGCCGCTCCTACCGTTCTGAGCAGTGAGTCGAGCGACGGAGACCTGGACGAACAGATTCGGCACAGCAGTATTCGCATTATGTGAATTTATCGCGGGTGTCTCCAACTTCCGCCCGCTTCAGTGACGGGTCGGGTGGCTCGTGGATTGACCGGCCCAATAACATGATTGTTTGTGGATAACTCGCATGCCACCTGTTGGAATCCGCTCGTACTCGAGCCCCACCGATCCAACATTATTAATATAGGAAAAGATTTAAATAGATTGTTGCTCGAATCTTTCATGGACGTTCCAAACATGACCAGAGATGCAGACGCGGTGGACGGGACCAGGCGAAGCTATCTGAAAGCAATCGGGACCGCTGGCATCGCTGCCGGGCTCGCCGGCTGTTCCGGTGGTGGCGGGAGCGGGGACGGGGGCGGAGGAAGCACCGGGAACGGAGACAGCAGCGGCGGAGGCGGTGACGGGGGAACTGAGTACGCCGCTATCGGGAACTTCCCACCCGAAGGGGATACCGTAGCCATCGGATTCAACGGACCGACTTCGGGTGCGTTAGGTCCCGACGGTCAGGACCAAGAGAAGGGCTTCGACCTGGCGGTGACGCACCTCAACGACGGGGGCGGACTCGTCGACTACTGGGACCGACTGAGCGGTGGCGGTATCATGGGCCACCAGATCGAGCCGTCCAAGGCCGACACTGCGGGGAGCGCTGACACCGCACAGGACAACATCGACCGGATGATCCAGCGGGACAACATCCAGTTCTGGACGGGCGGGATGTCCAGCACCGTCACGATGGCGATGCAGAACGTCGCACAGCGCGAGAAAGTACCGTTCATGGGTGGGAACTCCACCTCTGCGGGGATTTCCGGTGAGAACTGCTCGCGGTACTACTTCCACCCGACGTTCCACGCGGAGATCATCGGAATGGCGATGGGCGAGGCCGCGCCCGCCGTTCTCGGCGAGGATCGATCGCTGTTCCACATCTACATGGACTACTCTTACGGACAGTCGAACCGCGACGCCGCGCGCAAGTACCTCACAGAGCAGGGTCCGTGGGAGGACGCGGGCGGTGCCGCCATCGCTGAGGGCGAGACCGACCACAGCTCCCAGATCCAGGCGCTCGAAGACTCCGGCGCCGACACGCTGTACTTCTCCAGCTTCGGGAACTTCGCCGCCAGCGGCCTCGCTCAGCTGCGTGACGCGGGGCTGACAGACGACGTCGACGTCATCATCCCGCACGTCAGCGCGTTCACCCTCGACCCGCTCGGTGCGGACGCAGAGGGCGTCCTCGGCATGGAGCCGTGGAACCCCAACGCGGACAACGAGCCCAGTCAGGTGTTCGTCGAAGCGTATCAGGAGGAGTACGGCGAGACGCCCAATCAGAGCTCGATGCACACCTACGAGTCGATGATGGTCTACGCGGCCGCGGTCGAGGAGGCCGGCACGTTCCACCCGCCGACGGTGGTCCGAACGCTCGAGGAGTTCGAATGGAGCCTCGCGTGGGGCGACTCGGCGTACCGGACCTGCGACCACCAGGTCGAACGGCCGTGGTATCTCGTGCGCGGCGTCGGCGACGATCGCGCCGATGAACTCGGCATTCGGACGGAGATCGTCGAGACGACCGATCCGCTCGTCTACGAGTGCAGCGAGTTCCCGGCGTCCAACTGCGCGATGGGCGACAACCCCTACGGAGACGAGTAGCGACGGCGACTCCGCCGGCCCGCACCGACAGCCGACGGACAGTGGACGCGCGGCAGATACCTGGGCTCCGAGGTCTCAGCCGCGATGTCCCCGAGAGGTCTCGTGTCAGAACGACGGACTCGGGATACCCGCGTTCTGCCGTCCGAGGTCCACCGAAGCGCAAGATTAACATACCAGATGGAATCAGTACTAATCGGACACCCATGAGACGGATAATCACACCTGTACCGAGGTGGCAGAGATGAGTATCGACGGCATCGTCGGCTTCCTGTTCATCGCCTTGAGCGTCGCGTCCCTGTACCTGCTCGTCGCGGTCGGCCTCTCGATCGTGTTCGGGTCGCTCAAATACGTGAACATGGCTCACGGTGTGCTGTACCTCGCCGGTGCGTACATCGGCCTTCTCATCGCATCGAGCGAGGAGTACGGCGGGCTCCTGGGCGAAGCGGGCCAGGTCGGACTCGGCTGGGGGTTCGTCCCGGCGTTGATACTGACCCCCATCGTCATCTTCGTCCTCGGTATCGTGATGGAGCGGTTCGTCGCGAAACCGTTCTACGAACGCGACCTCCTCGACCAGTTGCTGGTGACGTTCGGCATCCTGATCGCCGCCCAGGAGGTCGTCGCCATCATCTTCGGTCGGACGGGGACGATCTACCCCCGGCCCGAATGGCTCACGGGCGCGATATCGCTTCCCGCGATCGGCACGCCCCCCGGGATGAGTGCGGCATCGACGATCCGCGTGCTGGTCGTCGCGCTCACGCTGTTCCTCATCCTCGCCATCTTCGCGTTCTTCAAGTACACCGACTACGGCCTCGCCGTGCGCGCGGGGACCGAGGACTCGGAGATGGCCCAGATGCTCGGGATTCGAGTCGGACGCCCGTTCCTGCTGATATTCGCCGTCGGGTCCGCGTACGCGGGGCTCGCCGGCGTTCTCGGGGGATCGCTGTTCAACGTCACCTCCGGCATCGGGATGGAGATCATCATCCCGTCGCTGGTCATCGTCATCATGGGCGGCGTCGGCAGCCTCAGAGGAACCGTGATCGGCGCGCTCCTCGCCGGACTGTTCTTCGCGACGGCCACGGAACTCGTCCCGAGCATGACCCGGGCCAGCATTTATCTGCTGGCGATCGTGGTCCTGACGCTCAGACCGAACGGGATCTACCCGTCGACGGAGATCGGACAATGAGCATGGACACGATTCGCAACAGCTTCGACGGCGACTCGTCGGTACTCAGCTGGGAGACGTGGAACCAGATCAAACACACCGAGCGGTTCGTCTTCCTGTCGTCGGTGTTGTTCGTCCTCCTGTTCTCGTACACGTTCGGCCGCGCCCCGGTCATCTCGGACGTGTTCCAGGGGTATCACGGACTCGCGATGACGATACTCATCTGGTCGATCTTCGCCCTCGGATTCAACCTTCTGCTCGGCCAGACCGGGCTCCTCTCGTTCGGCCACGCCATGTTCTTCGGGACGGCGAGCTACGCCGCGGCGCTGTTCGCGATTCACGTGTACAACGAGCCGCTCCTCGTCGTGCTCGTCGGGACGCTGGCCGCGGTCACGCTCGGTGTGGTCGCGGCGCTGATACTGCTGCGGCTCCACACGGTGTACTTCTCCATCGTCGCGCTCGCAATCGCCCAGTTCCTCTACTTCCTCGCTCGGGAGCCGCTGGTCGAGGTTACGAAGGGTATCAACGGGCTCGACATTCCGCGTGCCCCGCTCCTGGGGCTCGTCGAACTGGAGCACGAGTACAGCGGTCTCGTCGGTACGCTGCTGGTGAATAACCTCTACATCTTCATCGGGGCCTTCTTCGTCGCCGTCGTCGCGCTCATCACGCGGATTCGGAAGTCCCCCTACGGGCTGATATTCAAGGCGATCCGTGAAAACGAAACGCGGACGGCCTTCGTAGGTCTCGACGTCTGGCGATACAAGTTCGCCGCGTTCATCCTCTCGGCGGCGATCGTGGGGCTCGCCGGGGGACTGATGGCCGTCAATACGCAGTTCGCCGGCGTCGAACGGCTCTACTGGTCGGTCAGCGGCGACATCGTCGTGATGACCGTTCTCGGCGGGCTGGGGACCCTCGCTGGTCCCGTGATCGGGACGTTCGTCTTCTTCTACTTCAAGGGCATCGTCAACGGGTTCCCCACGCTCGGGAACTACTGGCTGCTCCTGCTGGCGCTGTCGTTCACCGCCGTCGTGTGGGCCTACCCCGACGGCATCTGGGGGATGCTGACCGACTTCACCGCCGCACTCCGCGACCCGAAGGAACTGCTGTCGAACGCGAGACAGCGGATTTCTGACCTCGTTTCGACCGGGGGTGACCGGTGATGGCGCTGCTCGAAACGCGGGGGCTGACGAAAGAATTCGGCGGCCTCACGGCCCTCGACGGGGTCGACATCGCCGTCGAGGAGGGCGAACTGGTATCGCTCATCGGCCCGAACGGGGCCGGCAAGTCCACGCTCATCAACACGATCACGGGTCAGCTCTCGCCGACAGCGGGTGACGTCACCTACGCCGGGACCGATCTCGTGGGGATGAAGCCGTTCGAGATCGCCCAACTCGGCGTCGGGCGGTCGTTTCAGACCGCGTCGATTCTGCCCGAACTCACAGTCCGCGAGAACATCCAGGTCGCGTCGTTCGCGGCGGAACACGGCTCGTTCAGGGTCAACTTCCTCCGCCGCCGAGATTCGTTCGACGCCGTCCAGGAGCAGACGAACGAGATTCTGGAGACCATCGACCTGGACTCCAAGGCCGACATGGACGCCCAGTCGCTCCCGTACGGCGACAAGCGCCGACTGGAAGTCGCCATCGGACTCGCGACCGACCCGGACCTGTTGTTCATGGACGAGCCGACCGCGGGGATGTCCCCGACGGAGACCGAAATGACGGTGGACCTCATCGGCGACCTCCTGACGGACTGGGGGATGACGATCTTCCTCGTCGAGCACGACATGGACATCGTCTTCGACGTCTCTGACCGTATCTTCACGCTCCATCAGGGACAACTGATCGCGCGGGGAACGCCGGAAGAGATCAGAGAGCACCCGGCCGTTCGAGAGGCCTACCTCGGCGGGGGTGACGGGGCGTGAGCCTCCTCCAGCTAGACGACGTCCACGCCCATTACGGGCCGAGTCACATCCTCCGCGGCGTCTCGCTCTCCATCGAGGAGGGCGAGGTCGTCACGCTCCTCGGGCGGAACGGTGCTGGCAAGACGACCACCGTCCGGAGCATCGCGGGCACCGAACCGCCGGTGATTCGGTCCGGAACGATCCGGTTCGACGGCACGGACATCACCGACTGGCCGGCCGACGACATCGCGATGGGCGGCATCGGCGTCGTCCCCGAGGGACGCCGGCTGTTCAGCGAACTGACGGTCGAGGAGAACCTCGAGATGTCCAAGATCACCCGCGGCTGGTGGAACAGGATCCGCCGCGGGGGGCTCGGCGGCGACGACAGCACGATGACGCTCGGGGAACTCTACGACCTGTTCCCGCGGCTGGAAGAACGGCGAGAGCAGGAGGCCGGCACGCTCTCCGGCGGCGAACAGCAGATGCTCTCGATCGCGCGGACGCTCCGATTGCCGGACCTGCAACTGTTGTTGCTCGACGAACCGACCGAGGGGCTGGCCCCACAGATCGTCGAGACGGTTGGCGATTCGATCGACGAGATCGCCGACCAGGGACTCACGGTGTTGCTCATCGAGCAGAACGTCCGCGAGGCGCTTCGGATCGCGGACCGCGGCTACGTCCTCGATCAGGGCGACATCGTCTACGAGGGGTCCGTCGAGCAACTCGAGAACGAGGACCTCGACGAGTACCTCGTCGTCTGACGAGAGGCTCATGGGGACGACGGTAGCCGATAGCATTATTTTGCCCGCGCCGATATGTGGAGTAGATGGCGAACAGATCTCGTCGGCAGTTTCTCGCGTCGATCTCGGCGGCCGCAGTCACGGCCGCCGCGGGCTGTCAGAGTCCGGGGGCCGTGGGCACGGCCCGTCACCCCGTCTCCGACCCGATCACGTCCTGGCCGTCTTTTCGGGGGGGCCGATACAACACCGGCTACACGGGTGGGACTTCTTCGATCGGGTCGAGTCCGTCGGTCAAGTGGACTTACGACGCCGACGGTCCGTTCTGGGGGAGCCCGGTCGTCGCGAACGGGACCGTCTACATCGGCGGTACGGACAATTCGCTCTACGCGCTCGACGGCGAAACGGGAACGGAAGAGTGGACGTTCCCGGCGCGACACCGGATCGAGGCGACGCCGGCCTACAGCGACGGGACGGTGTACGTCGGGTCCTACGACAGGCATCTCTACGCCGTCGACGCCGCGGACGGAACGGAGCGGTGGTCTCGATCGTTCGACGGGCTGATCCGTGGCAGTCCGACAGTGTGGGACGGCTCGGTCTTCGTGGGCGTCGGGTGCCACAACCTGGCCTGTGCGTGGTACGCAGACGAGACCGACGTGCCGGAGAACGGCTGGATCTACTCGCTCGACGCCGCGTCGGGAGAGACGAACTGGCGCTACGAGGTCGGCACCGAGGTCGTGAGTAGCCCGGCCGTCACCGGCGAACTGGTGTATATCGGCGCGTCTGACGGGACCCTGTACGCACTGACGCCCGCGTCGGGCGACGTCGAGTGGAGGTACGACACGCGGGACATGATCTGGTCGAGCCCGGCTTTCGCGTACGAGACCGTCTTCATCACGGATTGGAACGGGAACGTCCACGCCGTCGACGCGGCGACCGGCGAGCAGGAGTGGCTCGCCGACACGGCCGGCCGGTACATCTCCGGGTCGGTCGCCGTCGACGAGGAGAGCGTCTACGTCGGCCACACGCCGTACAACACGCTCGACGATCCCACGACGAACCACGCCAAGGTCTTCTGCTTCGACCGAACCACCGGGACGGAGGAGTGGACCTTCGAGACGCCGGCCCTGGAGATCGGAAGCAGTCCGGTCGTGACGGACGAGCGCCTCTACGTCGGCAGTCACCGACAGACCGACGGCGAGGACGTTGGTGTTCACGCGCTCACGACCGAGGGTGACGAGGAGTGGTTCCTGGAGATCGGCAATCGGGGCGTCGGCTCCAGCCCGGCGCTCGTCGACGACGTGCTCTACTTCGGCGGGACCGACGCGACGGTGTACGCAGTCGAGTAGCGTTCGGAATACCGTTTGAAAAAGCAGTCACGGAAGACGGGCGCGATAGCGACCCGCCGACTCCGTTTCGAGCGACCGACGACCGGCCACTGGGCTACGCGTTCGGGACCTCGCCCGGCGGGAAGATCTCCGCGTCGTCGAGGTCGCGTATCTCGGCTTCCGGCCCGGGCGGGCCGTAGACGGCGATGAATCGGAGCGGTTCCCAGGACGTGTTGATCGTGCTGTGTTCCACGCCGCTCGGAATGAAGACCATCTCACCCGCGCCGACGGACCGCTCCTCGTCGGCGACGGTCTGTTCGCCCTCACCGCTGAGGAAGTAGAGTATCTCCTCGCTGTCCGGGTGGGTGTGTCGCTCGTGCCCCTTCCCGGGTTCGAGGACCACGACGCCGGCACTGAACTCCTCGGCACCCGTCACGTCGGGAGCGTTCAGCCACTTCAGCGTTCCCCAGTCCAGTTTGATCGTCTCGACATCGTCCGGGTTGACGAACCGCTCGTCTGCTACCATAACGTGTGGTATCGAACAGCAAGATATATTAAAGATTGTGGTCCGAACGACAGTCCGGTCGGTTCATCGCGTCGGAACATATCGAGAGCCGCACGGAGCCGGCGGTTCGTCGGCGCTGAACCCCAATCTTGATTAGGCATTCTACCGATTACCAGACTGGACTATGGAGTTCGCACGAACGGAGTCGCTAGAGCGGCTAGAGTCGACTGTACAGGACGACGAACCGATTATCGGGGCGGGGGCCGGGACCGGAATTTCGGCGAAGTTCGCCGAACGCGGCGGGGTCGATCTCCTCATTATCTACAACTCGGGCCGATACCGGATGAACGGGCGCGGGTCGCTGGCGGGACTGCTCTCGTACGGTGACGCGAACGAGATCGTACTGGAGATGGGCCAGGAAGTCTTACCTGTCGTCGAGGACACGCCGGTCCTGGCGGGCGTCAACGGCACCGATCCGTTCCGCGAGATGGACGTCTTCATCGAAGACCTCCGACGCCGGGGCTTCTCGGGCGTTCAGAACTTCCCCACCGTCGGACTGATCGACGAAGACAGCTCCTTCAGGAAGAACCTCGAAGAGACCGGGATGGGCTACGACAAGGAGATCGAGATGATTCGGGAGGCCAGCGAGCAGGGGATGCTCACCTGCCCCTACGTCTTCGACGAGTCACAGGCACGCGAGATGGCCGAAGCGGGTGCCGACGTCGTCGTCTCGCACATGGGCCTCACCACGTCGGGCGACATCGGGGCCGAGACCGCCCTGAGCCTGGACGAGGCGGCCGAGCGGGTCCAGGCTCACCACGACGCTGCGAAGAGCGTCAACGACGACGTGCTGGTGATCTGCCACGGCGGCCCCATCGCGTGGCCGGAGGACGCCCAGTACGTCCTCGACAACACCGACGGCGTCGTCGGCTTCTTCGGCGCGTCCAGCATTGAGCGTCTCGCCACCGAAGACGCGATCGAAAAACAGGCGCGCGAGTTCAAGGACATGACCGTCTCATGAGCCGACCGACGCGAACGAGGGGGCCGCGATGAGCGTCGTCATCGTCGGCACGCTCGATACGAAGGGCGAAGAGATCGGCTTCGCACGCGATGTCCTCGCCGCACAGGGCGTCGAGGTCCACCTGGTGGACGTCGGCGTGATGGGGGACCCGGAGATCGAACCGGATACCACGGCCGCCGAGGTAGCGGAAGCCGGTGGCTCCTCGCTCGCCGCGCTCCGCGAAGATGGGGACCGCGGAGCGGCGATGGAGGTCATGGGCGATGGCGCGGCAGCGATCGCGACCCGTCTTCACGAGGCCGGGACGCTCGACGGGATCCTCGGACTCGGCGGGTCGGGGAACACGTCTATCGCCACGAGTGCGATGCGTGCGCTACCCGTGGGTGTCCCGAAGCTCATGGTTTCGACGATGGCCTCGGGCGACACCGAGCCCTACGTCGGGGCCACCGACATCGCGATGCTGTACTCCGTCGCCGACATCGAGGGGCTGAACCAACTCTCACGGACGGTCATTTCGAACGCCGCGCTGGCGATGGTCGGCATGGTCGCCAACGACCCCGGCGTGGCGCTCTCCGAGAAGCCGACCATCGGGATGACGATGTTCGGCGTCACCACGCCGTGCGTCCAGGCGGCACGCGAGGTGCTGGAGGACCGTGGATACGAGACCATCGTCTTCCACGCGACCGGTACCGGCGGCCGGGCGATGGAGAATCTCATTCGGGAGGGCGTCATCGACGGGGTCCTCGACGTGACGACCACCGAGTGGGCCGACGAACTCGTCGGGGGCGTGCTGTCGGCCGGCCCCGACCGACTCGACGCCGCGGCCGAGCGGGGAATCCCGCAGGTCGTCGCTCCCGGCGCACTCGACATGGTCAACTTCGGCCCGCGTGATTCCGTCCCGGAGGAGTTCGAGGGTCGGACGTTCCACGTCCACAATCCGCAGGTGACGCTGATGCGAACGACGCCGGACGAGAACGCCGACCTCGGGCGCATCATCGCAGAGAAACTCAACGCCGCGACCGGACCGACGGCGCTCGCGCTCCCGCTCGGTGGCGTTTCGATGCTCGACGAAGACGGCGCGGAGTTCGACGACTCCGAAGCCGACGGGGCTCTGTTCGACGCGCTCCGCTCCAATCTCGACGAATCGGTGGAACTGATCGAGTCCGAGGCCGCGATCAACGACGACGCGTTCGCCCGGACGATCGCCGACAAACTCGACTCCTATATGCAGATAGAACGATCATAAATACAGGCATTCGAAGTTCATAGTTCCAAATCTCGTGTGTGAAAATGAGATATAGATTTCATATTCGGAATTTCATTACTTTATATGGGATATTCGGAGCCTTATCGGCACACGAGTTACATATTGGGCTGAAAACACGTGAAATATAGCTGTAATCTCCACGATCATCCCATTTCGCGGTGGCCCCGTTTATCGTCACTCCACACACCTGTGTTCTGCTATCGGGAACCAACGCGTGAGGGACGAGAGAGTTCCCCAATATACGGGGTCCCGGAGCCGTGAAACACGGCTTCTAGCCCTCTAGAGTCAACAACTATCCCCAAAATGAGCCTACACTCGATTTACGAGCCATGGATGCCAATGAGGGGGACATCCCGTCCCGGACGAGCGGAACCCATCACGGTACAGCTGACGGTGGCGATGCTGTCGTCGAATGCCCGCTCTGCGTGTTTTCGGGCACTGCCCAAGACGTCTACCGACACTTACAGACGTCACATCGGAAAAGCGAACTGTGCCGCGAGATACTCGTCGATGCGCCACAGACACAGACGTCCGGAGACTGAGCGAAAGCCTGCGATACCGGCGGCTCCGGTCCTCGCGTCGTGGCGCTACTGAAGCCTATCCGTTCCGGCCGCCGCTGGGTCCGGTGTTCGGGCCGGGCGGACACTTTCGGAAGTGTGTCTCATTTTCGCACAGTCGCTCAACTGTTATTGACCGCGACTGCATCAGTTCGTCTGATGGCGCGTCGAACTCGACGGCGATTCCTCGCCGCCGCGGCCCTTTCGTCGCTCGCCGGCTGTGTCGGACAGGACACGGCGGGGGACTCGACCGAGCCGCCCCCGAGCACCGAGTCGACGGATCCGACACCGCGACCGCAGGCAGTTCCGACTGCCGACGAGCGCCTTCCCCTCCCGATGGAACCGGCCCGTCTCCGCGAGCAGGCCCGCTCCGGCGGACCGCCCAAGGACGGCATCCCGTCCATCGACGAACCGGCGTTCGTAGACGCCGAGGCCGCGGATTTCATCGATCCCGGCGACCCTGTCTTCGGCGTCGCTCGGGACGGGACTGCGAAGGCGTACCCACAGAAGATCCTGGCCCATCACGAGATCGTCAACGACGAACTCGCCGGGACGAACGTCGCGGTCACGTACTGCCCGCTGACAGGGACTGTTCAGGGGTTCGAGCGCGGTCAAACGACCTTCGGTGTCTCGGGTCGACTGCTCAATGCCAATCTCGTGATGTACGATCGGGCGACCGAGACTTGGTGGCCCCAGATGCTCGCGACCGCGATTCCGGGTCCGTGGAACGAATCCCCACAGATACGCTCGCTCAGGGAATTCCGTCTCGTCTGGACGACCTGGGAGCGGTGGCGCGAGCACCGGCCAGCGACGCGGGTCCTCTCGACGGAGTCGGGCCACGCGCGGAACTATCAGCGCGATCCGTACGGGTCCTACAACCCGCGCAGGGGCTACTACGAAAGCGACTCGCTGCTGTTCCCGCCGCTGCACGAAAGCGACCGCTTCCCGCGCAAGACCGTCGTCATGGGGGCACGAACGCCCGACGGAGCGGTCGCGTTTCTGAAAGACGCCCTGGCGACCCGGCGAGTGATGACCGGAACACTCGGCACTGACCCGGCCCTCGCCGTCTACGACCCCCATCTCGACACGGGCTACGTCTATCTCAATCCGGCACAGCACGCCTACGAAGCGGACGGCGACGAGGTCGTCGGACCTGACGGGACGACCCACGCGCCCGGCGCGCTCCCGTTGGAGGAAATCCACACGTTCGACGCGATGTGGTTCGCGTGGGCGGGCTACTACCCGAACACCAACGTCTATGGGTGAGTCGTCGCTGATTCGACGGTCGAAGACGGCCGTGTCGAAAACGCACACGGCGACGGTACTGACCGTTCGCCGGCGGGACGCCCTTCTCGTCACCGTCACGGTGGCGGTCGGGTATCTGCTCGTCTACCTGTGGGCGCTGGGCCATCTCGCACCGGGGCTCGGTGGCTACGCCGTTTCGGTCGTCGACGCGCCCCTCTCGAAACTGTTTCGCCCCGCTCTCGGCCCGTTCTCGTTTACGCCGGTCGCACGCGTCCAGTTCGGTCCCGTGACCTATCTGTTCTCGTTCAATTCCGTTCTCGGCCTCGGACTCGCCGTCTTGGTCGGACTGAACTTCGGCCTGACCTACCTCGCGTGGACGCAACCGGCGGCGTGTGGGCTGGGCCAGTCGTCGTCCGGATTCCTCGCCAGTATCCCCGCGGTGCTGTCCGGGACCGCCTGCTGTGGCCCCGTCGTCTTGATCGTACTCGGTATCCAGGCGTCCGGCGTGCTGCTGACGACGTTTCAGTACCTGTTGCCGGTCTCCGCCCTTCTGCTGGTCGGGAGTCTCGTACTAGTCGGGCGACAGATCGATCCGCAGCGTCACTGACCACGTCCTTTAGGGGGCGTTGGCGGCGTACCGACCGTCTCAGTCGGATCCTATTCTACTGACGTGAGGAAGTGGGGATCGGGAGTCAGTCACCGTTGCGGCCAGGGGGATAACGGCGACGACGTTCGTCTCCCGAAGGGCATGATTTCTGGCGCTCACTGGCGACTATAGCGGCGGCCCGTCACCGAAAGCCGTCTCGACCGCATGAATTAGATAGGTCTAAATTCTATATTCGATAGTAACTACTATATTATTCGCCACAACAGAGACTAGTATCCAATGCACGATGCGAACCAGCCTCAATCGGAGTCCGGAATCTCGCGCAGAAGGGCCATTACGGCCGGTGCAGCCCTTCTCACCACCGGGATCGCCGGGTGCGCGAGCAGTAGCGGAAGCGACGACACCACCTCCGCGACCGGATCCAGCAGCGAGGGTGCGTCTGGAGACGGCCCCGTGGTCGTTGCGTCGTTCTTCAGTTTCTACGATTTCGCTCGTCACGTCGTCGATGGGACGCCAATTCAGGTGGACAACCTCGTCCCGACCGGCCTGCACGGTCACGGGTGGGAACCGAACGCCAGCGTCACGAAGGACATCATCGAGGCCGACGCGTTCCTCCACGTCGGTCCGGGGTTCCAGCCGTGGGCCGACCGCGCCATCCAGACGGTCGAAGACGACGGCGTCGACACGCAGTTGATCAACGTCCGCGAGGGCGTCGAACTCGTCGACCTCGCAGCGACCCTCGACCCCGACGAGGAGGGCGTGGGCGCACAGCAGGGCAAGGACCCGCACTTCTGGCTCGACCCCGACCGGGCGAAGACGTCGGTCGACAACATCACCGAGGGGCTCGTGCAACTCGCGCCAGAGCACGAAACCACGCTCCGGGACAACGCGGCGACGTACAAGTCTGACACACTCGAGCGGATCGATCAGGACTATCAGGCCATCTTCGATGCGGCCGAGCGGGACGTGGTCCAGTTGGCCGCTCACAACGCCTTCCAGTACATCGGCGTCAGATACGACGTGCAGATGGTTCCCCTCGTCACCAACCTCGCTGCCAGCGGCGACGTCAAGCCCTCGGACATCGCCGAGGCGAAGGACGTCATCAGGAAAAACGACATCAAGTACATCGCCAACGGCGTCTTCGAGTCGCGGCGGCCCGCCGAACAGTTGCTCGCCGAGACCCAGGTCGAGGGCTACTTCCCGGTCACACCGTACGCGGGCGTTCGGGAAGACTGGGTCGCGAACGACTGGGGATACGAGGAGATCGCCTACAACATCAACATGCCCACGTTCGAGGTCGTTCTCGGCACCAAGCGGCCCGAGGAGGCCGGACCGGACGGCTGGGCCGACGAGTGGATGAACTTCCAATGAGTGCACAGAAGACTTCGACCGCAGAGCGAACGAGGGCAGCGAGCACCACAGCGTCGGTCATCGAACTCTCCGACGTCGAGTTCGGGTACACGTCGACGCCGGTCGTCGAGGATATCTCGATTCAGATCGACCCCGGCGAGTACGTTGCGGTCGTGGGTCCGAACGGATCGGGAAAATCGACGCTGATGCGGTTGATGCTCGGGCTGGTCCGACCGGACGACGGAGTGGCCACGCTCTTCGGTGAACCGGCTCACAAGTTCGACGACGGATCCCGAATCGGCTACGTCGCACAGCACGCCAGTGCCTCGAAGGAGATGCCGATCACCGTCCGGGAGGTCGTGAAGATGGGCCGTTTCCCACACGTCGGCTACGGTCGCCTCTCCAGCGAAGACTGGGCTATCGTAGACGGGGCACTCGATACGGTCGGCATGACGGCGTTCGCCGATCGTCGCGTGACACAACTGTCCGGCGGCCAGCGCCAGCGGGCGTTCATCGCCCGTGCACTCGCCAGCGAGGCCGACCTGCTCGTGCTCGACGAGCCGACCGTCGGGGTCGACATCGAGTCGGTCGGCGCGTTCTACGAACTCCTGGATTCGTTGAATCGAGGCGGCATCACCGTCCTGCTCATCGAACACGACCTCTCCGCGGTCACCGAACACGCGGAACGCGTCATCTGTCTCAACCGCGAGGTCTACTTCGACGGGCCGACCGGGAAATTCGTCGAGAGCGACGCCCTCGCCCGCGCGTTCGGCACCGCAGCGAATCTGTTGGGTGAGTCTCGATGAGCCGAGGACTCGTCACGCCGCTCCAGACGGGGCCGCTGGAGCTACTTCTGGCCCCGCTGTACTGGTTCCTGCAGCTCTGGTCGGGATTCGTTTACTGGATCGGCCAGATGACCGGCTTCGAGCTGCTCCAGTACGGATTCATGCACCGGGCGATCCTGGTCGGACTGTGTATCGGCGTGATGGCCCCGCTCATCGGGACCTTTCTCGTCCACCGCCAACTGGCGCTGATCGGCGATGCGCTCGCTCACACCGGGTTCGCCGGCGTCGCCGTGGGGCTGTTTCTCAACGCCGTTCTCGACCTCGGGGTCTCTCCGTACTTGACGGCCGTTGTGGTCGCGATGATCGCGGCCCTCTTCATCGAACTCATCTCTGAGGCGACCGACGCCTACAACGACGTCTCGATGGCGATCGTCCTCTCGACCGGGTTCGCGCTCGGGACCACGCTGATAAGCATCAATGCGGGCGGGCTCGCCGTCGGAGTGAATCAGTTCCTCTTCGGGAATCTCGCGACGGTTTCCCAGGACAGCGCCGCCATACTCCTCGCCCTGTTCGTCATCGTCATCGGCGTGGTCGGACTCACTCGCAACCAACTGCTGTACGTCACCTTCGACGAGACCGCGGCGGCCGTCTCCGGCATCTCGGTCAGCTGGTACAACCGTATCATGGTGATGCTGACGGCGATGGTCGTGGTCGGTGCCATGCAGATCATGGGCGTCATCCTCGTCGCCGCGATGCTCGTCGTGCCGGTCGCCGGCGCGTCACAGGTCTCTCGGAGTTTCAACGAGTCCCTCCTCGTGTCCGTCGTTCTCGCCGAACTGGCCGTCATTCTCGGTATCGCCGTCTCCTACTACGCGGAGGCGACCGCCGGCGGTGTGATCGTCCTTATCGCAGTCACGGTCTACTCTCTCGCTGTTGTTGTCGGCAAACTCCAGTCGAGATTGGTCGCTGACTCCAACCCCGAGATGGGCAGTATCGAGGCCGGAGAGATCGACTAAATAGGAGCGCTGACAGATCCGTTCACGATCAGTATGTGCGGTAATTCTTGAGTCGCCTATTCGGCACGATTGCTACGAAAGAACGGCAATCGAGAGCGTATTGCCGACCTGTTTCCAGGATTCAACCGCGGAGAATAGAGCTGTTGTGTGGATTTATTCTACACTCTTACTTACCCGTCGGATCGGGTAATTTGCGAACGTACCTTTGTGCGCCGAGCGGTTCCCGGTGGAGCGAACGAGGAAACCCGAGGCGCAAGAATATCCGCGAAAAGGCTGAACGTGAGCGAAGCGAGCGTTCAGGTAACCGCACTCGCTCTGCTCGTTCGGATGCTCACTACACTACCGGACTGCCCACTTACTGCGTCCGATTGCTGATTTCTCTCTCGCTTACCGCAGAGAGCCCGGCTATGGTGGAATCCACTCTCTATTTCGCAGTAGCGGTAATTCGTGTATTCGGACTGTCCGAACCCGTGGGGAACTCCTGTAGATTGTGTATAGCAATATAGGATTTATGTACTCACTCGAAGAGTATGAATTCCGAACTGATGCGTAGAGAACACCACGAGTACCCATCGAGGCATACGGTGAAACGGTCACACGAGGATTTGTGTCACCGGTTCCAGGCACGATCGGTAGTGGAGGGCAGGCCGTGATGGGTACGGACCCGCCGGCGATCAAGACGTGCGTCCCAGTATGTACTTCCACAGCTCAAGCCGTACTGAAAGCCGGCAGTCAGGTCGGTTCGGGAAGTGGGCCACAGCGTGCGGTCGCCCACACTCGAACATGGAACGACACGCTTGTGCATGGTTCTTCCAGGGCTTCCAGCGCGGCTGATTGCGACTTCGTTTCTGAGTGAAAGGTCAGCTCGACTTGGTTCCTGAGTTTTGTGATTGCCACGTCGACTTCAGATCGGTCTCCAGATCGGTACTGTCGAATATCGGCAGCGTGTGTTCAGGTAGTCTCGATAGGACATCTCTCGGAGGCGACCAGCCATCTCGATCCACTATCTGCCGTAGCGGAGTCGAATAGATATGACGTGTTACTGGCCCGTGTAGCGAAGGCGAATAGGCTTCTCGTGTAGATATTCAGCATAGAAACGCTAGATAAGTAGACCATATAGACAGCCCATATCGCGACACTGAATAGTCGGCCCGTATAGCTGGCAATGTCAGTCAATCTAGAGAGTTGTTCCGATAGACTCATCTGTTTAGCTATACCATATGGCTATTCTAGCTGACTATACTTAACGACAATTCTTAGTAACTATGCCGTCTGACTAATCTTTATATCTGGCCGATGTGACTGTTCGAGCATGCTGACCTATACCGTGTACAGCGAGGCCGGCGGTGTCGGCAAGACGACGATGGCGGCGAACCTCGCCGTCGCCGACGCCCGAGCGGGAAACGACGTACTCGCGATTGACATGGACCCACAGGAGGGAAGTCTCTCGTACCTGTTCGACGTTGCCGACCAACGGACAGACTCTGACGCCGATAGCCTGGTCCGGCACCTGGTCGAGCGCCCACGGGGGCCGTTCGCTGACCTCGTTCAGACGGCCGAAGGTGTCGACGTGGTCCCGGCCCACAACTCGCTCGAAGTCCTCTCGAAGCACCTCCGGCGGCGTGAGGAGGAGGCCGCCGATTTCGGCGAGAACTGGAACCCGAACGTGCAGTTGCTTCGCGTGCTGAAGGGGGCCGACGTCCCCTCGGAGTACGACACGGTCATCGTCGACCCGCCCGCGACGGCCGACGTGAAACTCTACAACGCCCTGCACGCGACGCGGAATCTGGTCATTCCCTTCGAACCGAGCGGGAAGGGCCAGCAGTCCGTCGCCGGACTGGCCGACCTCGTTACCGGCCTCGAAGACACGCTGGACATCAACGTGGGCGTCCTCGCTGCCGTCCCGAACCGCTTCAAGGGGACGAACGACCAGGAGGAGATGCTCGAACGCCTCCGCGCCGAATCGTACGACATCCCGGTGGTGTTCCGCGAGCGAACGTCGCTATTGGAGGGGTGCTGGCGGAAACAGTGCTCGGCGTTCAGATACGTCGAGGAGCATCGCGACCGCGAGCGCGACTACGAACTGGAAACGCTGGAGCAGTTCGAGACGCTGGCCGCACAACTCCGCCAGACCCGCGAACAGGAGGCCACGGCATGAAATCAGGCTCCGGCGACGACCCCTTCGCGGAGGGGGACGGCGCAGACGAGACGGACGAGACCGGCGCTTCGGATAGCCCCGACGGCACGTCGACGGAATCCCCCGGGACGTTGCTCGAAACCGAAGTAGACGACGCTGAGAGCACCGAAACCAGCCAGCCCGAGATCCCCTACAAGTTCCGACGTGGATCGGTCAAAGAGGGACGGAAACAGCGCCCGATATTCGTCCGTCCGGAAGTCGAATCTCGGGAGACTGAGTTCATCCGGGCACTCGAAGACGAGGTCGACGAGGACGTGTACAAGACCGATGCACTGGAGGCTGCGCTCGTGGTCGCCATGGACCATCCAGATCTCGTGGCCGAGAAGCTTCGAGAGTGGGGATACGACTGGGACCGGGCGTAACGATTCTAACCAACTAATCCGCACACACCCTCTGAATCCCCCTCAGTCATCCCCTCCCACCTGCCGTAGCGATTAGTTCGGACACTCCTCTGGTGTGCCAGAACTGGCGAAAAAATTACTATCATAATAGTAAACTCATAAAAAGTTCTTTACCGTGCACCGTCCTCCGTGCACATACGATGAGTACGGATGTCCCTGGATCCGCCAATGCGGCCGGTCTCGAAACGGTTTTGGTTGGGGTCGGCGGTCGCGACGACGCCCGGGTCGACGCGCTCGTCGACGCTATCCGCGCAGTTGCGGGACCGAGCGACGCGACCGTCGTGATCGCACACGTGTTCGATACCGATTCGTACAGAGACGCTGTCGAGCGACTGCTCGACACCGAGGGAGGCGATATCGGCCCCGACGAGCTGGCCGCGCGGATGTCGGTCACCCGCGAGATCAGCGACCGACTGGAGGCCGACTCGATCGACTGTGAACCGCGTGCGACGACCGGGACGAGCGGGGAGGGCGTCGTCTCGCTCGCCGAAGACGTCGACGCAGACCTCGTGATCGTCGGTGGGAGACAGCGCTCACCGACGGGGAAAGCGATCTTCGGAAGCACGGCACAGGAGGTGATGCTCAACGCACCGTGTCCAGTCACCTTCGTCCGAGCCGGCGATTGAAAAGACGATAGCGGGACGCTTCCCGAAGGACCGGTCGTTGAGATATGTCGGAAAACTTTTACACGGATGCGAGTAATTTTTGAGCGGATGTCAATCGCCACGATACGGAACGTCATACGCGGTGACGGCGACCGATTCGTTTACGTTGTCTCAGCGATGGCTGCCCTGAACGGGCTGTTGTTTGGTTTCGACACCGGAATCATCTCGGGCGCGTTCCTGTTCATCCAGGACTCGTTCGTCATGTCCCCGCTCATCGAGGGGATCATCGTGAGCGGTGCGATGGCCGGAGCGGCCGCCGGTGCGGCCGTCGGAGGCCAACTGGCGGACCGGCTCGGGCGTCGACGGCTCATCTTCATCGCAGCCGGCGTCTTCTTTCTCGGGTCGTTCACGATGGCCGTCGCTCCGAACATCCCCGTGCTGATCGCGGGACGGCTGATCGACGGGGTCGCCATCGGGTTCGCGTCGATAGTGGGCCCGCTGTACATCTCCGAAATCGCCCCGCCAAAGATTCGCGGGGCGCTCACGTCGCTGAATCAGCTCATGGTCACGACGGGGATCCTCCTCTCGTACTTCGTCAACTTCGCGTTCGCGGACGCGGGCGCCTGGCGCTGGATGCTCGGGGCCGGAATGGTCCCCGCCGTTGTGCTCGCCGTCGGCATCCTGAAGATGCCCGAGAGCCCGCGCTGGCTCTTCGAACACGGACGGAAAGACGAGGCCCGCGCCGTCCTCCAGCGGACTCGACAGTCCGGCGTCGAGACCGAACTCGACGAGATCTCCGAGACCGTCGAGAAGCAGTCTGATACCGGCCTGAGCGACCTGTTCGCGTCGTGGCTCCGGCCGGCACTCGTCGTCGGCCTCGGACTCGCCGTCTTCCAGCAGATCACCGGTATCAACGCCGTGATTTACTACGCACCGACCATCCTCGAATCGACCGGATTCGGTGGCGTGACCTCGATTCTGGCCACGGTCGGCATCGGGACGATCAACGTCGTGATGACGGTAGTCGCCATCGCGCTGGTCGACCGCGTAGGTCGTCGCCGCCTGCTCATCGTCGGGGTCGGCGGGATGGTGGTGACGCTCGCCATCCTCGGAACGGTGTTCTACCTCCCCGGGTTCGGCGACGTGCTCGGTATCGTCGCGACGGCCAGCCTGATGCTGTTCGTGTCCTTCTTCGCCATCGGGCTCGGTCCGGTGTTCTGGCTGCTCATTTCAGAGATCTATCCCCTCTCTGTGCGGGGGTCTGCAATGGGCGCAGTCACCGTCGCGAACTGGGGCGCGAACCTCCTCGTGTCGCTGACGTTCCCCGTGCTGACGGCCAACATCGGAACCCACTGGACGTTCTGGCTGTTCGGACTCTGTAGTCTCGTCGGCCTGGCGTTCGTCTACCGTCTCGTTCCCGAGACCAAGGGCCGAACGCTCGAGGCGATCGAGAACGACCTGCGAGAGAACGTGTCGCTGGCCGACTGAGCGGCGGTTTCCGTACCGAAATTCGGTCGGGACGGCCCACGTCCCGCCACTCAGCTACGTCGTCCTGCTGCGGAGCGAGTCGATCTCGTCGAGTGCCTCCGTCGCAACGTCACCGAGCTCGCCGGCCTCAATGTGGGAATAGCGCTCGCGGACCATCTCTTCGGAGTTGTCCAGATACCGGGCGGCGACCGTGTATCCGAACGCTCTGACGAGCACCTCACCCATTCCCCGGCGGCCACCGTGCGGTGCGAGGTAGTCGTGCTTCGGGTGATCGACGTCGATTTCGGCGGCGTCAGAGAGTCTCTGGAGGATGCGTCGTGCTCCGTCCGTCGTGAGCGACGGCGGCCGAATGTCCTTCTCGAGAGCCAGCAAGAGGTCGCGAGCGTAGTCGTCTCGTCGCTCGTCGATGGCGTCCGTCTGGAGCCCCCGATCCGCCAGCTCGTCTCGTACGTGCGTCGCGAGGGTCTGTTGACCGAACGTCGGGAACACCGGCCACCGGTCCGTCGGCGGGTCCATGAGCGTTCGATAACTCCGCAGCGGCGATAGTACCGGGTCGGGAAGGCTCGCGGCGTCCCACTGCTGTTTCTTCCGATAGACGTCCATACTGCCGTCTTCGAGCGAAATTTCCTCCCATCGGACGCCGCGCCGCCGCGGATCGTTCGGATCCCGGAGCAGTTCGCCGACGCGAACGGCCGTGTACGCGAGCACGAACACGAGCGACCGATCTCGGGCCGCCTTCAGGGCCTCGTACCGCGCCCGCTGCTTGTCGAATGCGTCCGTCTCCGCGGGGAGCGTCGTGTACCCCTCGATGGCCTTGCGTGCCCGTTCGTCGACGTACCGAGTGATCGCGTGGCGCTGCTCGGACGTCCAGGCCTGCTGATCCCCGGGTTTTCGGCCGTCGTCCTCGGGCAGTGGCGCCGTCGCACTCGCGCGCTGTGCGTAGTGGGCTTCGAGATAGCCCTCGTTGACGCACCAGCCACACCACGCAGAGATATAGCGGTAGTAGGTCTGTACAGTGTTCTGCTTGAGTCCGCGGTCACCGGCGAGGTGACGGGCGTACTCCCTGAATACTCGCTCGTCGAGGTCCCCGAAGGCGGGCGGGCGGTCGACATCGTCAGGGGCGATCCCAGTCCAGTGTTCGGGACCGCGTCTTCCGCCGGCCCAGTCGGCGAACCGTTCGAGTTCGCGAGCGGCGTTCCGTCGGTAGTTCCCGCCGTCGCCACCGCGACCCTTGCCCTTGTCCTGCAGATAGCGCTCGAAAGTCTCCTCGAGACGCGTCGAGAGCGGTCGCTCAGCCATCGACCCCTCCCTCCAGTCCCCACGAACCCGGTCCCGGCGGCGTTACCCAGGGGGTAGCGTCGATCTGCGGCGGTTGCAGCATTCGTGCGTACCCGACGGCGGCAGGGTACTTCAAACTGGTCGTGATTATCAGAGTAATCACGAGTAAGCAGTATTTCGCCAGATGTCGCGAAAACGGACGCATACAGCACTCATCTCCGAGAATGTGTTTTTATAAATCATATAGTGCTATATGAAATAGTACTGTGGGAGAGTTGAGACTACACAGGGTTTAGCGGGGCTGTAATGCATCTATTTGGACGAATTGCCGAACAGATACTGCCCCAGATTAGCTCTCAATCAGCCATTCATGTTGTACTACTAACTATATTGCCGGCTTCCGAAGATTTTCGATAGTGTAGCCACTCAGAATCCGCATTCACCTGGATTGAGTCGGCTCTCTACCCGATTCCGGTTTCTTTCTTCAACAGAGTTAGCGTGTTGTCGGCTGTCACAATTGGCGAGTGTTCGTATTCACCGGTCAATTCGACCTGCACGAGTAGATCCACCGCTCGCCAGATCGAGTACAGCAGACACGCAAACGCGAAATAGAAGAGTCGCAGTCCGAAATGTTTCGACGTCGTTGCGGCCATGAATCGCTTGATCGACTTGTAGCCGCTTTCGATTTCCCAGCGATACCCGTACTCGGTGAGATAGGCGCTGCTGGTGTTCGTCATGAACACCGAGTACTGCCGGTGATCATCGTATTCAGAATCCTCCTTCCGCCGGTAGATCAGTGTCGTCTCGTGCCACTCGTTCTTTCCGAGATGAAGTTTCCTGTCGGTCTCGTACCGATCTTGGCCGCGCTGCAAGAGTCGCTTGGCTTGGGCTTTCTCGCTGGTTTGCATTCGTTTCGGCACGACATAGGAGAGGCCGCGCTGGCTAATCATCTCCAAAACGTGCTGGCTGTCGAATTCCCGATCCATCAGTACGTTATCGACATGCACAGCTGCTTCAGCCGAGTCCAAGAGATCCTCGACGATTTCCTTACGCGTGTCCCCTTTCTGGACTGGCCGTGCGTCTAACACGATTGGGACGGCGTTGCCGACTAACTGGACCGTCGCCCACTGATAGGCGTATTCATCAGTCTGCTCTTTCGTCCCGATGATTTCGTCTTCATGCCCAGTCCTATCGCCTGTGAACGGGTCGGCTTCCGTAATATCGATAGCGACGATACCCGCTCGAACGAATTCCTCTCTCCCTGCTAACTCGTTCAATAGACGGTCAATTGCTTGCCGATACATCTCCCGAATCTGTTCAATCGACAGGTTGCGGATGTGCTCGCGATGAGCGTGACCCAGCGGTGTCCGATCCCGGGTCGATTCATAGACGAAGCTTCGGGCTCCTTCGTTAGCAGCCAGCCCCTCACGAAGTCCGAGATGCGTTTGTAAGTCCCAGTAGGCGTTCTCATGGATCTCACAGCCGTCGTCTCGATTCAGTGAGAAGGCTGGGAAGACGACATGGCTGACATGGTCCGTAATCGATGCTGCTTCGTCGAGGATAGCTTGGTCACTAGTGTCTGATTCTTCCTCGTCACGCTGAAATGGAAGGCGTCGGTCTGGTTCATGAGGGACAGCAACACCTGCGTCTTGGGCTTTGATTAGAACCGTCCGCGCAGTTGTCTCAATTGTCTCACGAAGCTCTGCAGTGAGGCGTTCGTTCCATGTACGCCACAGCGTCGACTGGTCCGGGACTGTCTCTATGCCTAGCTGCTCACGGAGGTCAGGGTGGGTACTGATGTAGGTGACAAGTTCCGTCTCGTGGGTCCAGCCATGAATTTCTTTGAGCAGAAACAGTCGGAACAGTTGGTCCATCCCGTACTGGGTTGCTCCAGAATACCGGTCGTGTGGTCGAAACTGAAAATATGCTACTGGGTAGTGAGACACGAACTCGTCGACGGAATTGTGGGCCTCGTGGTCGAACCATGTGGAGGCAACAGTCCGGATGTCTTCTTCCAGGCCGCAGGGAGAACTCTGGTCGTACAGTGGTGTCGAATCATATGCTGGCCATTCAGCGTATGACTGCTGTGCGATTCGTCGAAAGACACTGCGTTGAGAATAGCAACTCGCGACCACTACGAAATACTGGCCACGACACCCCCAAAAATTCGTCTAACTGGTCATAGAAAAAACATATATAGTTCTGTAATAGTGAGAATAATATGAAACGTCGAGATGTTTTGACTGGCACTGCTATTATTTTACCTTTCATTTCTGGGTGTGCAGAAGATAGTCTAGGAAGTGATTCCCAATCTGAAACATCAGACGAATCAACAGTGAATGATGGTCAATCCACCATCACAGCCGAACCTGCACGACCTAATCGAACTGAGGTGAATTCGAAGGGTCCTACACGTGGTACAAGTCAGGTTGATCTGGAGATCGAAGTACAAGAGACAGATGACCAAGTCCAACATATTGCAGAAAACAATACCGTCAGGTACGTGGCCAAATGGCGACGCACAAATGACGGAGCAGTAGAAGGTGGTGACGCACCCACACGAGAACCAGTTTACGAGACGGTTCCATTCAGCCAATGGGCAACGACGCAGTCTGTCTCAGCAGCCGCCAAAGAGGCTGCTGATCATATCGAACAAGAACTTGGTATCGACCAAATCAGTAGTGGCGTTACAAGATCAATCGAAAGCGGGGATGTTGCTGCCATTGTTTCTGTCCAGACTGTCGTCAATCAAGATGGTGATCCGGTGAGTCAAACAGCTATATCGTTCGAATCACTCGTCAAAACAACACCTTCTGCCGCGAATGTGACATACCTACTTGAGAATCAGGAATATGAGATGGATGTGCCGGTCTATGCTAGCTATAGCGTGATACAACAGAATAATGAGTAAACAGGTCCCCTCCTTCTCTCTACTGTACACCTGCTGGTGCGGGTTTGACTTGTGGCGGTGGTACGAGGACGACCAAATACTGTGATTCGGCAGGTCCACAACCGACAGATCGTTCCGATGCATTGAGAGCGCCAGTCTCAACTACCAGCACTGTGTGGAAGTTGAGACTACAGCGGGTTAAGCGGGACTGTAATGCGTGATTTCGGACGGATTGGCACTGAAATCACAGTGTCGCGACAAACGTCCCCTGGCGACAGCGGGACCGACAGCAGTTAGAACTGGTGGACTGAGGCGAGAAATCGCCGATCGTGTATGTCTATGTACGGTGAATTTCGTGCGCTCGTTCTGATGTGTATGGTTCACAACAACAAGCAGTCGCTGACACCGTGAAATCAAGCTCAGTCTGGTGATTCACCACGGCCCTTCAGGGTGATGTCGCGTGCTTCAAAATCTTCTAAAAATGCCTTGTACCCGCCGACAGTAAACGTTTCATCGGCTGTTTCAACGACGAACGACTCCTGGGTGGGGAACTCGTTCGAGAAGGGGCGTACAAGACTTTGCTTTACGTCAATAATAGTTCCAGTTGTCGTCTTGAACGCGTCCTCGCTTTGGGTTGGTCGGACTTCTATCTCAGCAGTAACTGGCTGCCCATCCATCAAATACAGCGTTGCTTCGAACACTGCGTGGCGGAAACTAGTGAACGTTCTCGGTAACGGCTCTCTCTCTGCGACGTGGGCTTGCTCGCCCATGGGCCAATAATTTGCGATAAACGAGTCGAACAGCGAGGAGACGATGTGTTCCTCCGCGTGGTATATCGCGTAGTCGTCTGAATTCGAGTTTAACACGGCGTCGGCTGACGAGACGATTCCGTCTGAGCGGTCGATGGTAAGAGTAACTGGCGCGGGTGCGTTCCACGTCTGCACAACGTTCGCTATCGACTCGCTGATCGGGACCTCACCGTCGTATTCTGTTACCAATAGCATACAGAACACGCTACGGTCCTGTGCTGCCTGGAGTGAGTCCTCGACTCTATGGAGCGCCGAGGCAGGAAGCGCGAGGATAATCTCTTCGGTTGCAGAATCGATCAAATCAACAAGCTGGGAGAGTATCGTGCGTCGCGATTTGATGATACTGAACCGCTGTTGTTCGTAGCTCTCCGAATCGAACAGGTCGTCCAGTTGTGTCTCAATAGTCTGTAACTGAGAGACGAGATTTTCGATGCCCTCCGAGGGCGGAATCGCCCGGAGCTGTGTCGGTTGGACGTGATCGTCGATCTGGATGAGATTACGTTCCTCTAGCTTTCCAACGATATCGTACGCATAGCTCTTCGATATATCTGTTTCGTCGGAGATCACGCGAATCGTCGTGGATCCATTCTGGAGAATCGTCACGTAGGCGAGCGCCTCTTTCTCCGAGAGACCAAAACGAGTGAGATTATCGACGATGTCGTCCTCAACCATGGTCAATCGTTGGGCAGATATCGAAGATAAAACTTAGTATCAACACGGGTCGTCGTCACGACGATCATCAGCGTGTGCCCGACTGACGGTCCACTGCAGAGTCCGCGTTTCGCGTACTCCGAGCCGCATACGTTGCGAGTCGAATCGCGTGGGACCAACCGAGTGGTGTTGCACTATCCGGCGTACCGGAATCGAAGAACTGTTCTGGCAAGTATCCCGAAGAGAGACAGAGCGACCCTGTAAGATCAATTTCAGTAAACAGACGGTCAGACCACGCCGTCGGGTCGAACTGCTGAGACGTCGTCGAGAACAGTCGAATCGCGTTTTCGGCCGCGTATGCGCCCCAGCCAGTCGAGACGGTCCAAATCTTTCCACTTGCTTGGTTTCGTCGACGCCACGTATCCTCTTCGAACCGCGTCAATCCGCGAATAGCGTCCGTCTCCGTCCAGAGACGCTCGAACGCAGTCTCGAGGTGAGTTGCCAGTCTGCAGTATCGCTCATCGCTGATATCGCCTACGTCCCTGTAAGCCAAGTGCGCGTCTATCAGCGAGAACGTGGTACTGTCGATCCGCACGTCCAGGTCCTCATCGGCCAAACGAAGCCCGTAAATTTTCCCGTCGGGGCACCACATCGTCTCGAGTGCCTCGTAGATTCTCCCCGCTTGCGCTGCTGCACGGTTCTGTAGGGTTGCGGGCAGCGGCGCAGTCGCAATAGTACTGTATGCCTGCATGAACTTCGCAGCGGTATGCGTGAACCGGCCGTTCATATTCTCCCATGCGTTCTCGCATTCGGTCGGTAATCCGTCCGTTTCCAGCGAGATGTCCATCCCTTCTACTCCCAGTTCCAGTGCGGTCTCGATATCTTTGGTCGTGTCTTTCGGGAGCGACTCGTGGTGCGTAGCGAGGTATTCTGCGAGGAAGACGAGGACGCTTGCAGTCTGGTCGGCTTGATACTGTGTTTCGGACCCCTCCACGTGCCCGTTTGCCCAGCCGGGTGCCAGCCGACCGTTCATCGGCCACACACGGTGGGGCCAACGACCGTCGTCCAGTTGCGTCCGGAGATAAAATCGGGCGCTCTTGCGGTGTCGATTCTCTATGTCGAGACCGAGCCTCTCGCCGGCCTCTAAGAGAAACGTCGAGATCTCCCCATCGTCCCGGAACCAAGTGTACCCGTAGCCGCCGGAGTACTGATAATACGGATCGAAATCGGGACCTGCTATTCGGGCACCCGTCGGCGCAGACAACAGGTCGAGGACGTGGAGGTCCGTTTGGACGAGTTGGTCCGTGATGTCCGGTGTCTGTCTCGACTGTTGGGCAGCGGTGAGTAACTGCGATGGTTCGCTGTAGCGCTGTGTCCGGTCAGCGACGTGCTTAAGACTGGCAGACCGTGATTGCTCCTCGATGTCCGACAGTGTAGTGATGACAGTTGTCCGTCCATCTTCGAATTCGGTGCGGAATCTCACACCTCCAGTGAGACGGCTCCCCTCATAGCTTTCGGATTCACCCTTTCGCGGGAACGACTGGGGCTCGTCAGCAAGAATTTCGTCGAACTTCTCCATCACTTCTGGCGTAATTTCCAGTTCTGTCGATGCCCCCAGATAGTCGTGCTCCCGGTTGTGATACACTTCGACGAGTTCGTCGTCATGAACCAACTGTCCGATTCGTCCTTCCTGCCCCTCCGGAGTCAGCTCCACGAATCCGACGAGTTCGATAGAGTCCGGTGCCTCGCCCCGGAGTTCGAACGCGGTCGCATGCGTGAGACCGTTGGTGAAATCGCGCTGTACGACCTCGAACTTCTCGAAGTTGTGGATGGTCTCAACGGTCCCTTCATGCAACGTCTGTGACGCCCTCTCGAGCGTATCGAACCACTCGATTGTCTGGTCAAGTCGAACGCCAAACCGGGACGAGGAGAGCCCGTGGAGTCCAGATAGTGGATACGAATAATCTCGAACCGAACCGGATGGATCAACGTGTATCAGCCGTTGCGTCGAACCAGTGAACTGCCCCAACTGTGTGCGCTGTTCGCCCGGAAATACCTCTGCCGCCTCTTTGTTTCGCTTGTAATCATCGAGTGACCGTCGGAGTCCCATGTCAGAATAGCAGCGAACTGCAGATAAAGTTCTTGTGATGTCTCAACTCAAATCCCTAATCTATAAGTAGGCATATTTTGATTGACAAAGTGAGCGATGTCAGAGAACTCAGAGACCGGCAGAAAACGGAGTAGCATTTCGCGGCGGCGGTTCGTCGCGGGAGCGGGTGCATCGGGGATAGCAGCTGGCCTCGCTGGCTGTGCAAGCATGTTCAACGGCGGCGAGAGCGATGGGAACGCCACGGGTACACAGACTGGTGCCGCTGGAAGCGGAGAGACGACGACTGTGACGTGGGGGTTCGACGCGACGGTGGTACAGGACCACGCTGACGAAGTTCGCGATGCACTGCACGACAAGGGCGGCCTTTCAGATAATATCCGAATCAAGTTCACCCAAGGACAACCCGACAGCGGGAAGCGACGGGCCAACTACAACCGGCTCCTGAGCTCACAGGAGACTAAACCGGACATGTTCATGATGGACAACGGGTGGGTGAACATCTTCATTCAACGGGGGCAACTCGCCAACCTCTCAGAGGTTCTCGCGGACGACATGCTCTCAACCATCGAGTCGGAGTACTTTAGCGGCTTCACGGAAACGGCCATCGATCCGTCGAGTGGCGACCTCTTCGGTGTCCCACTCTATCCTGATTATCCGACGATGCTGTACCGGAAGGACCTCGTTGAGCAAGCTGGATACAGCCCTGAATCCGAGAACTGGGCCACCGAACCGATGACCTGGAAAAAATGGTCGAACATTGCGGCTGATACCGTTGATGCGACAGACGTCAAATACGGCTTTACTACCCAGTGGGACATCTATGAGGGGACCGCCTGCTGTACGTTCAACGAGGTCATGTCTTCGTGGGGCGGCGCGTACTTCGGCGGCCGTGAGAACCTCTTTGGCCCGGTCGGCGACCGACCCGTCACAGTCGATTCCGAACCGGTTATCAACTCACTGAATATGATGCGGAAGTTCGTTCACGACGAGGACTTCGACAATCTCGAAGGCTACGGCGGCGGCTTCACGCCCACGAACATCCTCGGCTGGATAGAAGACGGGTCGCTCGCACCGTTCCTCGATGGGAACGCCCTCTTCCATCGCAACTGGCCCTACGCCATCAATCAGGCTGCCTCGGAGTTTGGCGACGACCTCGGAACAATGCCAATCCCCTATGCCGTTTCGGAGAGCAACGCCGAGTTCCAGGGGACTGGTGGAACGACATCGGCACTGGGTGGCTGGCATATTACCGTCAACCCCTACAGCGAGCGACTTGACGCGGTCAGCGAGGTCATCCGAGCCACAATGAAGCCAGAGATCCAACTGTTCCTACTAGAGATGGAGGGGTGGCTCCCACCACGGGGCAGCCTGTTTAACTCCGACAAAGCGTCGAATATCGATCCGATAGGCGACTACATGGACACGCTGCGTCTAGCTGGCGAGAATACGATGGCACGTCCAGTCACCGCAGTCTGGAGCAATCAGTCCAGCAAAATTGCTCAGCAAGCGAACCGCGCGGTCAATCAAGACGTCCCGTCCTCGGAGGCGATGGCTACTCTGCAGTCTGGGTTGGAGCAAACCGAGAGCAGCAACTAACGCTGCGGACCGATTTTCCAACTACCGAGACACAATCCATGCAAACTACATTATCAGGAGGTCACTCGTGAGTCCAGAGTCAACGACCCACCAGTCACGGGAATCACATCGTTCGGGACTCCTCGTCGGTCTGATGAGGCGGTTAGAGACCTTGAGCGACACGCAGTACGCGTATCTGCTATTGTTGCCGGTATTTCTCCTGCTGGGCGTCGTCGCCCTCTATCCGCTGTTGCGGACGTTCGAGCTGTCGCTGTACGCCCTCTCAATTGACCTCTCGAGCAGAACTTTCGTCGGACTGGAAAACTATATCCAACTGTTCACGGGCGAGAAGAATCAGTTTCTCCCGGGCGGGACTACGTTCCTCCCGTCAAACCTCGAGTTCACCAGTCTGTTAAACAGCGCGTTAGTCATCACAATCACCTTCGCCGTGGTGAGCGTGCTGTTCGAGACGCTCATCGGTCTGGGCCAGGCGCTCATCCTGGACCAGGACTTCTACGGCCGGCGGTGGGTCCGCGCGGCCATCATCATCCCGTGGGCGGTGCCCAT
>NZ_WRXL01000008.1 GCF_010119195.1 Haloarcula salina | reverse complement strand
GACATCCCCGCTTTGGCCAGCGACGCGATGTCGTCGATCGAGTCCGACGCGGGCCCGAGCGTGCAGACGATCTTCGCACTACGCATCCCGATCACCTGATCGTTCTATCACTTCAGGAGCGTGGTAGTCAACCATGGTGTAGTATTCTGGGCGAAGGGAATAAGAAGCCACTGTATCCGGACTGTCCGTCGAAGGCTCAGAAATCGATAAATTTGATTACAAAGGGAGCATATCCCTCCTTGATGTCGAACGACAAGGAATCTAGCACTCAGTCGCAAGACCAGCAGGAAACGGTACTAGTATCGGGATCAAGCTATAATCGGACGTATCATCAAAGCGAGGACTGCCGCGCTATCGATGTTATGAACTATTCAATTGAAAAGCCGCTGGTGGCTATCAAAGGTCACTATCAGCCATGCAAACGATGTGTGGACAATAGTGAGGGAGGGGACTAACCGACAGTACCGCATGACGATAACAATCAGTGAATTGCTACAAATACACCAAACTGCTCATCATAATCTCACGATTTCGAAAGTCCAACACTCTGTACGTAGCGCGACCCTCATCACGGGGAAATACTGTCAAAAAGGCAATGGCGGCTTTTCGCTGTGAAAACTTGAGTAGGGGATTTTCTTCCTCACGCTCGACAGACAGGATTAAAGAGCGATCAATTATTCAATTATCTAGGGCGAAAACATCCAGTCCAGTCCGTGAGTCAAGTTCATGAGTAAGAGTGGTTTCACCGGTAAATACGACGATTTCAAACGTACCAGAAACACGCGCCTCCGAACAGTGGCCACCAAGGGTATCGTATGACTCCGTACCCAGTTCGATGTGTGCGTGGATCTTGTCGGGACCTATGTTGCCGCTGAAACTGGTGACCTCGAACTGCCCAGTGAACGTCTCCTCCGAATACGATTGCTCATCGACATCGTAGTGGCCGAGTATTGCACGATCAACCGCGCCGATTCCGAACATGAAGCCACCGTCTATCTGTAGCTCGTTGCGAAGTGATCGAAGTGATTCGATTACTTCGTCTTGAGGGTCGAGACGGACGACGACACGGTCAGATTCACGAGTGTACTCCATTGCTATTGGATACTGAGAGTGCCGGAAAATAACTTCTATGGTTCTCTTGTTTGGAACCGAGCGGCGTCAGTCGATACGACACTCCACCTCAATGGTGGGACGTAGATGAACGCGAAAGACAGGAGCTAACCCGCTTATTTCGCCTGGCTTTTCACCGAGTCACCGAGCGAAAGGCCGCCGGTCAGGAGTTGCTGGGCGACGAACAGGGCGATGATGATGCCTGCACCAGCATACTGCACAGACGTACTGGGATAGGCCATCGTAGCGACGCCAACGACAAAGAACACTGATCCGATAACGAACTGTTTCCACCTACTAGACTCGAATCGGTAGTTAATACCGTGGATGATGCTGATCCCACCAAGCAGGATGAGCGAACCGGTGAACAGTGCTGCCGGACCGAGGGATCCGGAGACGATCACAGGGTGGTACACGAACGAGAACGGTAATACGAACAGCGGGGCAGCGATTTTGATTGCTTCGTAGCACGTGTCTACGAAGTCTGCGTTGGCGATGCCAGCAGCGACAGCTGCGCATGTCGCAATCGGTGGCGTGAGACCGGAAAGTATTGCACCGTAGAACACAAAGAAGTGCGCGCCCAGTTCAGGCACGGCGAAGCGACTCACCAGAGTCGGCGCTACGAGTAATGCCACGACAGTGTACGCCGCAGTGGTCGGCATCCCTAGCCCGAGCAAAATGCAAATTACCATGGAAATCAACACTGCAACGAGCATGATCCCGCCGGAGATTTCCATCATCGACAGGGTGAGAATCCCTGGGACACCCGTGGTCATCAGAATGTCGACAACACCGTTAATCGCAGCGAGAATGATCGCGATTGGTGCTGTAATAATGGCTCCTCGTCGGAAGCCAGCGATCGTCTCGGAGAGCGTCTCTTTGGCCGCAGCAGTGACCGACCGAGATTCGAATGCGGCCTGGGCAACGGGGAAGGTAACTCCCGTAATCAGCATCGTGATAACAGTATAGAGTGCCGATGTCATCACTGTCAATTGAATAATTCCGAGCGTGTAAATCAGCACAAAGAACGGAACAAGGAACTTCGCCGTGTCGACAAGCGTGTCTCGCCGGGAGCGGTCGTCCAATTCGTCCAGAACCGCATCGACGTCGATTGCGTCCAGTTGAGAGCTCGCAATATAGTGGACTGCAATGACGATACAAACCATCATTATCGTAGCGGGAATCAATCCTGCAGTAATGACAGTAATGTAACTTATTCCGAGAAGCGATGCCATAATAAATGCCCCAGCGCCCATCACCGGCGGAAGCACTTGACCAGTGGTAGATGCAACGGCCTCAATACCACCAGCTGTCGACGGCTTGATTCCGTTCTCCTTCATCATTGGGATAGTAAAGGAACCCGTCATACCGGCGTTTGCTGTTTGCGAACCGTTGATGGAACCGATGACAGCACTCGCCACGACAGCTGTTTGAGCAACACCCGAATCGATATACTTGGACGTCCGGACTGCTCCCCGGAAGATCAGGTCGAACGCACCGTACCCCTCTAGTAGCCCTGCATAGAGCAAGAAGAGAGCAATCCACGCCGCAACCAGTTGAGTCAGGAATCCGTAAACTCCGGTTATATCGAGTACTAGAAGGAGTAGGAGGCGAGTGGTACTCAGCCCACTGTGTCCCAGGATTCCAGGGATCAGATCACCGAAGTAACCGTACAATAGCGACCCGATGAGAATACTGAGGAATGTCAGCCCGAAGGACCTCCACGAAAGATAAATTATGACCGCAACGAACGCACCTGCCAACACGTACTCGTGGGTAAAGGCGTATCCGACCCGGTCGATGTTCAGTGCCCTAAAATTGAGGTTTACGTAGGCTGTGACCACGGCAGTGACTACTAGTGAGATTATGAGCAGTGTCGCGTCGAGATACTCTCCCTCTGCAACAACATCCTCCAGTTCATTGAGAATATAGACACCAATTGCGCCAGCGATGAACAAGACGCCGTACTGTGCTCTCGGCATCGCCAGGGTATAGGCGTAAAAGATAACCAATGCCCAAAGCACCAGTGCAGAGAGAGTTAATGTACTTCCTATTCGCTTTTGTAAATTTAATGACCCTATTCGTGAGGTACTTGATGATGCCATGGTTCAATCACAGTGTAGCTGTAGACCTACATAATAGTTGTGGTACGGTCCGTCAGAACATCGCGTCTCCCGAAGAATACGTCGTCGAATCCCGTCGAGCGAAGCAAAAACAAAAAACGAAAGCGAGCGTCCCAGTTTGAGGATTGTGTGATGAATGGTTCGACCGGTACTGAGAGATTGATATCGAAATCAGATTAGGCGACGATCACCGGCTGGTCGGCATCAAGTAGAACACCCTGAGTAACACTTCCGAACAGAACTTTGCCTACCGGGGATCTGCTCCCCGGTGCCATGACAATGGCGTCAGCGTCGACATCCGAAGCGGTATTCAGAATGATCTCCGCCGGGTCGCCGTGTTCTCTTTTAAACGTCCACTCAATATCGTGTTGGTCCAGAAGATCCTGAGCCAGCTCGACACTCGAGGGCGTTTCGTAGTTTTCGAACAGGTCTGACGACTTTACTCGACCACCGCTATCGTCGATTGCATCGAACTCCTCAAAAACGTTCAAGATAGTCACAGCTACCTCTGCATTCGCTTCCGGCAGGTCGGCAACTGCCGAAACCGCCCGTCTCGTCCGGTCCTCCACTCCGTCGATAGCGAGTACTACTCGGTACATCGGTGTCAGAGTAGGCGGCTTTCCAAGTCCCCTGCAACGTCGAGCGTAGTCGCATTCCCACCGATATCGGGAGTTCGAGGGGCCTCAGGGTCAGCCAATTGGTCGCCGACACCGTTCCAGAGAGCTTCTGCGATGTCTTCCTCCTCAAGATGTTCGAACATCAGCGACATAGATAACAACATACCGACCGGATTTGCGATGCCTTCACCCATGATGTCGAACGCGCTCCCGTGGACTGGTTCGAACATCGACGGGTACTCTCCGCTGGGGTTGATGTTCGTCGACGGAGCGATTCCAAGACTGCCGGAGATGATCCCACCAATGTCGGTGAGGATGTCACCGAAGAGGTTCGATGCGACGACGACATCGAACTCGTCGGGACGCCGGACGAAGTCCATGCTTCCCGCGTCGACGAGCAAGCGCTCTACCGTTACATCTGGGTACTCTTCACCGATCTCTTCGACGACCTCATCCCAGAAGACCATACCGTACGCCTGGGCATTCGATTTCGTGATGTTTGTGAGCTTTCCGCTACGTTCTGTCGCGGCTTCGAAAGCGGCCCGCACGATTGCTTCCGTGCCCTCGCGAGTGTAGACTGCAGACTGGACTGCGACTTCATTCTGAAAACCCTGGTGTTCACGTCCACCGACATCGGCGTACTCGCCTTCTGTGTTCTGGCGATAGACGACTAGATCAATGTCTCCTCCAGAGTATCCTCGAAGCGGACTTTCGACACCCTCAAAGAGGTAGGACGGTCGCTTGCAGATATGCTGATTGAATCCTTTCGTAATTGGCAGGCGAAGGTTGCGCAGCGTGACGTGGTCTGGAACCTCAGGATGGCCAACAGCACCGAGCAGAATCGAGTCGAAGTCCTCCAGCGTGCCGAGACCATCCTCAGGCATGAGTGCCCCCTCTTCGAGATAGCGTTCACTTCCCCAATCGAACTCCGTTGTCTGAATATCGACTCCATAGTCGGCCGCGAGATCAACCATTAGCGATTCTGTGGCATCCACGACTTCGTTCCCGATACCGTCACCTGGAATTACCGCTATGTCATACGACATAGATACCGATAATGAGATACCATTATAAAAGCATTAGGGTTGTATCTGTGACAACAGAGTGATACATCCATCAAAATCAATTAAGAATGGTAAGGTTTATCACTTAGGTGTATGTACCGCATTATCGCATGTCCAACGGCGACAGCAGTAGGCAGACCAGGCGTAATGTACTCAAAGGAACGGCAGGCATCGGTACCATCGCCATTACCGGTTGTCTGGGTAACGGTGGTTCGAGTGATGGCTCAAGCGGTGGATCTGATGGTAGTTCCGGTGACGGATCCAGTGACGGTTCCAGTGATGGCTCCAGTAGTAGTTCAACCGACGGTTCAAGCGGTGAGTCCTACCAACTCCAGATGGGGGGCTCGTCTCAAGGGAGTACCGCATTCAATTCCATGCAAGCACTCGCACGGGCTCTCAATCAGCACAGTGACACGCTGAGCATGACTGTACAGCAGACGCAGGGGAACGTCGCCAACATGTACCAATACGACCAAGGGAGTCTCCCTGCGGTAGCGACAGACAACAACACGATCAGTAAAGCGATAGCGGGGAATGACCGCTTCAATGAGCAGCCCGTCGAAAATATCGGACACCAGACGTTCCGATTCAACGGCCTCGATATCTTCTGGGTAGCCCGAGAGGGGTCGGGTATCGAGTCCACCGACGACTTTGCTGGGAAGACAGTCTACCCAATCCAACCCGGGTTTGGGACGCGACTTCTCACAGAAGAGGTGATGCGCACCGCTGGAATGTGGGAAGACGTTGATATCATCAACGTCAACACGAGCGACATTCCAGGAGCAATCGAAGAGGGGCGTGTGGATGCTGCGGCCGTCTACGGATCGAACGGTGTCGAACTGACTGGCTGGGCTAAACAAATAGATGCAAGGAATGATGTTTATCTCGCAGAAGTGGGAGATAACTTCGCCCAAGCGATCAAAGATGTTCCCGGTGCGCGCTACGCAGAAATCGAACCCTATGGGTGGAATCAGGAAGTGACGAAAGTCACCGATTCGATAGTGAGCTGGAACCTCGACCTGCAGTGTCTGATTTCACCGGACGTTCCTGCAGAGGCAGCACGCGAACTGGCTCGCGTCAGTCACGAACACACAGACACAATTCAAGATGCTGACCAGACGTACGCGGACCACTCAGATGCAGAGAATATGACCTCAGCAATTATCCCAGAGCATCCGGTTCACCAAGGATTTGCAGAGTTCTACAAAGACAAAGGAGTCTGGGACGACTCTTGGACGGCTGGCGGGTCAGAATAGTACGGTACGTCGGGTTTTCTTATTCGAACTGTTTTCGCGACTCCAACGTAGTCAAACGCCATTCGCTGGGCGTAGTATAGGAAGCAACTATCTGATATTGATCCAGTCGACTGCGACGATTCCAGCGGATCGAACTGATAGCCGCATACTGCTGATCACAGGCTATCTCTCGGGACTTTCCTTTCCTCACACAATCAGGTACGTGTAAGGCTCGAATGGCACACTCTCAAAAACTCCGTGACGGGCGTTGGTGAAGCTGTGTAGGTAGCATGGATTCCCCACAATATCAGCGGCTACGCAGTGTAAATCCGAGTGACGGAGCAAATCGCTTAGCTGAGGTGAGATAGTATAGATCGGCCTGAGCCGACATATACATATAATAGTCCACATTGTGGAATGCCTGCCATCTAAATCTCCACCACACCAGACAGCATAATCGTACACATCCGGGGGTATCATAACAGTTGTACCTCTGTTAGGAACGCGAGCGCATGGTCTCGCGGAGGTGATGAGATCTACTAGCGAAAGGCAATTACTCGTGGTGAGGACGAATCTATCAATGGATCCATATGAACGCCAGTAAGACCGATGCGCCGATAGCGCGCTGACTCTTGGTAAAGAGGCGTTCAAGCGGCAGGCACGCGCTGTAACTACCTATTTAAAATACTACATAGTGGGATGGAAACGACGATGTCGACGTCAACCCAGTATATCAGATGTACTACTGTTATTCTTAGATCGCTTACTCGTCATACGTGGTAATTCAGCTCTGAACAAATCGTCCTCTGTATCCGACTCAGGAGTACTTCATATTCAGTTCGACCTCGTTTACAACTCCTAAAAGTTTGTCCGGTAGTTCTTGTCGATAAATATCATCCTTGAACCGATTCAGGGGGCCAGAAATCCCAATTGCTCCCAGAGGGCGACCACTCGGCTTAACTACCGGAACAGATACAGAGCGCAGCCCGTCAATGTACTCCTGATCGTTATAGCTAACACCATTCTCTCGGATTTCCTGAAGTTCATCAAAGAATTCCCCCTCATCGGTGATGGTGTTTTCCGTGATTTTTGGCAGCCCACGCCGCTCAATAATATCTGACACTTCCTCATCCGTCATCTCAGCAAGGATCGCCTTACCCCCCGAAGTAGCATGAATCGGCATTTGTTTTCCAAGTTGTGTATTGGTTTGAACCGCGTGAGCTCCGGTTTCACGATGGACATAGATCATATATCCATGCTCCTCAATCATAAACTGCACACGTTCTTCCGTCTCGGAGGCGAGTTCTTTGATTCGTGGCTCAATATGGGCGTATGCACTCTCACGATTGTGTACAGCGGTCCCAACGTAAAGGAACTGAGAGCCAACATGGTAAATATCGCCAGCCTTCATTGCGTATTCCAGTTTTTCAAGGGTCTTGAGGTGCCGATGAATCGTGCTTTTTGGTAGGTCGAGTGACGTTGCCAATTCAGAGACTCTTGCGCCGTTCCTCTCTCGTAATTCTTCAACGATTCTGAAGAGTTTCTTTGTTGAGTTCATTGGTACTCTTTCACTCATAGCTCTCATTTATTTTGGCATATTTATAAAGTTTCGTATCGTGGGACATGGGTTGCTATGTCTTGTCACAACAGAGTTTCTCTGTGTTACAAAATAACAGTAATTGCTGTAGCGACTACTAAGATCTCCAATTATATTGGTTTCGAAATGTATGTACACATAGTGAATCATTAAAATTAATTTTATTTGTTCACTATCTCCAGAGATCGTACCCGTTCTATTATTTAGTACTTTATATACGTGTTGGCTGAGCCAGTTTCACAGAGATAGCTATTCTGAGGTCGTACTTAGTAGACCTCACAATGTTACTATAATTTTGCGACTATTGAGGATTGATGCAATACAACCGTCATGCCACTGGATTCCGGCGTCACCGTTTCAAAAGTAGCACTACAGATTACCCCAAACTGTCAGCTTCACAAATTTTCCTGTTGATTGCCAACGACGATGATCCGAAGATCGTTTACGTTGGTTCCAGTCGGACCTGTCCGAAGGAGTGTCTGAGTAGTATCGAGGGTAGAATAAACATCGTTGGTGTGTAACGCGCGTTGAGCAGAAACTCTGTCGTCAATCGTGTCAAGATCAATAAGTGCACCAGCAGCATCTACATTACCATCAATGCCATCTGTATCAACACACCCGACAACAGTTGCGGGAAGATCCAGTTCAAGTGCCGCACTTAACGCAAACTCTTGATTTGGGCCACCGTTGCCGTCACCTTCGACAGTCACAGTCGTTTCGCCGCCGGAAATCAACACAGCAGGTGGATTGGCTGGGTTTCCAGTAGCGACGATTTCCTCTGCGATTCCGACGTGGGCTTTCGCCACCTCGCTAGCCTCGCCGCGAATGTGTGACGAAAGAATCACAGGCTCATACCCAGCTTTTTGAGCGACGTCACTTGCTGCTGAGAGCGCTGTAAAATTGTCTGCCAAGACATGTTGACTCACACCCACAAACGTGTTGCTATTCTCATCAGGAGTCTCCTGAGTCTCGTCGTTACTCCCGCGTAGCAAGTGGTCGCGAACAGCTGCGGTGCTCTCGATATCATACCGATCAAGCACATTTAGGGCGTCGTCGTATGTTGTATTGTCAGGCGAGATGGGGCCGCTGGCAACGGCGCTAAGATCGTTCCCAGTTACATCGCTAAAAATCAGACCGGCAACGTCAGCTGGTGAAGCGACATCTGCAAGGTTTCCGCCTTTAATTTCAGAGAGATGTTTTCGGACCGTATTGATTTCCAATATCGTAGCGCCAGCCCGGAGTAATTTTTCAGTTATCTCCTGTAGATCAGAAAGTTCAAGCGACCCGGTAGGTGCAGGTAGCAGTGCGCTTCCACCCCCAGTGACGACAGCTAAAATGAGGTCGTCTTCAGATGCGGTTGCTGCTAATTCCAATATTTGTCTGGTCCCGTCTACTGCATTTTCATTAGGAATTGGATGACTCCCTTCGATACAATCTACCGTCGATAACGGGACTGGATCGTCGGTGACCACAACACCATCATCGATCCGAGTTCCCAGAGTATCTTCAAGCGTGGCCGCTACTTGACCAGCCGCGTTTCCTCCCCCAAGAACGAAAACCCGGTCGTAGTGCTTAATATTGTATTCTGTTCCATCGATTATGAGTATTTCCCCATCCAGTGTGACCGTCCTCTCAATGACTGACTTCGGGTGAGCGGAAGTGATACCGGCACTCAAGCACTCAAGAGCGAGTCTATGTTCGGGACTCTCTGCAAGGGCTTCTCTATTCTCAAACATCAGTAGTGGCTCACCCTCAAGATATAAAAAGGTTGTTGTAGAGTTGTTATATTTTCTTCCTCAAATTACGTTCCGAATTGAACTTGAGGGACGTCAGTAGTTGAACGCAATTATCAATTTACCCGTGACGACGCCGAAAAAGCCCGTCGGCTCAAATCAGTTGAGATCGTAGTGGCCCACGAACTTGTCAACGCAATCACGATTCGCCTTCCACGTGAGGTCGGTTTGCCTCATGAAGGTCGACTTCTTGATCACCGAATATCTGCTAAATGATGTGTTGACCGAGCAGCAGCAGTGAAATCGTCGCATGGTCCTTCCATTTCCGTACCGTGTCCCCGAGTTCGCTGTCCGCGACACTCCAATCGAGACGTGCGCCCGCGAGGCCAGACACTTCGAGACGCCTGCGGTCAAAATCGCTCGTGGCCCAAGTGTGCTGCTAGAACGTGAGGCGCGCCGGGCAACATTCGATATACATTGGCCACGAACAGGTATGCGTCGTTCTCCTCAATAGGGTTGTACAACGCTTGTATCGTCTCCGGCCAGAGATACTTACTCTGTCGGGTTACTCGGATTCGTGAGGACAACTAACTGAGTATCCGGACGCATCCGTTCTGGGACACCATCAACGGAGAGTTCCCATTCCGGAGATTCGGTTCGGATTCCGGTTACGTCGCCGATAGCAGCATACACGCTTGCAAATGACTGATTGGACGGATAGAGGGACAATGCTGCTATCTCCGTCACGGAGAAGCCTCCATGCACGTGCGGGAGTCCGCCTCCCGAATTCCGGAAATAAGAACGACTTCCTCGGGATCACGATCAAAGCGCTCAGCAATGTTCGCTCGGAACGCCGGAAGGCCAACAGTAGGAATAACCGTCAGCAACCCGAACCAAATTCGTTTCTCCCGATAAATTTCAAACTCAGTTATCCTATGCTTTATCATTCGAATTCCCATCCAAAGATGGCCATAGAAACTATATTAGATTTAAAATAGAATATATGGATCTATTTAGTTATTTATTAAGTATTTTTGTCTCGAAATATAGATTTTTATTACTATCGACTGCCGATTTCAATATCGTCTATCTTTGTGATTACCGTGCTAGTGTGGATCGATAGAAATGTCAAAATGAGGTTTCCGAACAATTTGATTAGACCAATAACGTTAGCGCTTAGCAAGAAGGCCTGATGGAGATGTAGTTTAGATATTCTCAACTACGACTGGACGATAGACGAACTTTTCAGCAATGAGTGGGTACCAAGTATCGGTGTCGGTGAAGAAATGTTCCCCGCTGAGACCAGATTTCTATTAATAGACACCTCGAAGGACAGCAACCGCGCTATCTGCAGAGACACTCGTGGCCCTGCGAAGACCGGCCGACAACGAAGGCGTGGACCTCTTGGGCCAAGGCGTACATCGTCTCGGCACGCTCCGCCGCCGCGAGTCCATCCTGATAGTACGTCTTCGCTCGGTGGTCACGCCACAGGTCGGCGAGGTCGTCGGCCACAGATGCGTCGAAGATACCAGCCGAAGCCGCCTCACGATACACGCCCGGGTGCGTGCCGGGTAAGTCAGTCGGCTCCATCGTCCCGCGTTCGAGAAGCCGGAACTCGACCGTTCGCTCCATCGCGACAAAAGATGCCTCGATGACGAGCGTGTAATAACCCTGTTCCTGCAGTGCTTCCGCACCGGCGAGTAATCGACACGCCTTCCGAAGCTGGAGCAGAGCGGCATCGGATACGTCGAGCCCCGTTTCGATGTCGGTCGGACGCCGGTCGAACGCGGCCTGTGCGTCGTCGAGGAACTGTTCGATACGCGTGCTACTCATCGGTGAACACCGCCTTGCGAATCGACTGAAGCCGCTCGCTTCCAACCACGGTGATACCCTCCTCGAATATCTCCCGAAGCTTCGATCCCGCTCGGGTCGCGCTATCGACGGACTCGACGTACGGTTCGAACTCGAACCGGTCGCCGTCGAATCGCTCTTCTGAGAGGTCACCCACCACGTCGGTAACCAGTCGACGTGCGCTCGTTCGGTCACCGTCGAGGACGACGAACAGGTCGATGTCACTCCGTCTGTCGGCCTCGCCGCGAGCGACGCTGCCGAAGACAACAATGCCGACGAGTTGCTCGATATCGTCGCTCTCGTCGAACGCATCCTGAACACGCTCGACGAACGTCCGAATCGGGTCGTGGAACTCGGACTGTTCGATAGCCAGTACCGGGTCGCCTTTCCGGAGACGCTCGGGGTCGATAGAGACGTAGTTTCGCTGTGGCGTCTCGCGGACGCGAACGACGCCGAGGCTATCGAGCAGGTCGACGGCCCGCCAGACCGTCGAGCGGGCGGCCCCGGTCGCGTTGACGAGTTCGGGAATGGAGAACTCCGTCTCGTGGGCGTCGACGAGGAGGGAGAGTATCTCGTCGGCCGCACTGAGGCGGAACACGTCGCTCCCAGTACCAACATCGATACAGACCGTCGTTCGCTGTTTCGTTAGCTCGGACACTGTCCTATTATGTGCAACAAGGTATAAAATAGGTTGCGCAAGTCTGGTAGCCAGCGTTCCGTCTGCGTACTTACCGGTACACCGACCGGACTAACAGACCCGCCAGTGGTGTAATGAGTTGATCAGTGCTGACCGAAGGCGGCACCGGGACAGGACGAAACGGTGGAGATCTCCTCTTCGGAGTCGTCGTGGGAACGAGTTCACCAGGCGCCGTCTCGTCAAAGTCATCTCGGTCCATCAGTAGTTGGATCCGCACAGACACACAGCGACCTATTGGTATTTTCGAGCCTAAACCAGAATAGTGGGGACAGTATTTGCAGAACGACCAGTACAAGCAGAACCGAAGAGAGAGTCGCTACACACAATACTCAAGGAGATCATCCCGTGTGACTTGACCAGAACTGATCGCTTCCGATAACCGTGATACTGTCATTGAAACCACCTCCAAGCAATGACTGGACACGATGTCAACCATGGCGAACTTTGGAGTACAATAATTTTGTGCTCGTGTGAATAAACACAGACTATGGGAACAAACACAATCGAAATTCGGGACGATGTATATGAGCGGCTGGAAGCTCGAAAGCGAGAAAATGAAAGCTTCTCAGATGTCGTTGACCGCCTTCTAGATGAAACGACTGTCAATTGGCGTGAGGGATTCGGAACACTTCCCGAGCAGGATGCCGGCGAACTTGAGCAGATTGTTTCGGAGGGGCACAACCAAACAGCAGAAGGCCTCTACAGACGTCAACAAGAAGCTCTCGGCGAGTTAGCAGACCTAGAAGAAAAATGAAACTGCTTGATACGACATGTCTATTCATTATTGGCCATCAGAGGAATTTCGGAACCTGATTTAGATACAGCGACTCAATGTCTTCGTAGTAGGCCGCAAGATAGTCATCTATCGAATCGCCACTCTTGGGGTCGCCGAGTTTATCGCCGCGCATATACTGGACTAGCGCTCTAAATAGATCTTCCTGAATCTTCCAATATCGGGTGAAATAGTGATAAGTCGCTCACCGCCTTGTCGGGCTACACTAACTTCCAGACTCACTGTTAGTATTTTTCAGTGTAGGTGTGCAGTAGTGTAATCCTCCCGAGTACTATCGTCAACACGAACGCTGACTGCTGTGTGATGGATCTCAATCATATATTGTTTAGTCGGTGGAAATCTAGGAAATTCGATAACTGCCTGGTACGACACAAACCCGGATACTTGAACAGGTTAGGGCCACTTCACAGAAAATATGAATTCAGTATACTCAATCATTCGATGAACGAGTTTTTCACCATCGACAGGCTACCCATCCTTGGTGGCGATGACGAGCAGTTACCCCCGCTGAGCCCCTTGTGACGACAGTCTTTCCCGAGCCACCGTTCCTACCGCGACGCTGGTGACACCGAAAGCCGCGGCCGACCGCGCCGCCAGAATAGACATTCGGTCGGAAGATGTGCTCTCTCTGAATCATTTCATTTAAACGACCGCAAATAAGCGCCAGAACCCACAGTGCTGGCGTGATATATTGTACGGTACGATGAGAGAGACTGGACAACGGAGTTCCGCCGGCCTGCGTCGGACGCGCTCGAACGGCGGCGACAGATCGCGCGAGACCGCGTGCGCCGGGCGCTCGTGACCATGTCGTACACAGCCACGCTCGGCCGAACGGACTACGAGTTCGACTCGATTCGAGACCTGTTGGCCACGGCGAACGAGCAGAAAACGGGCGACGAGCTGGCGGGTATCGCTGCCGACTCCGACGCGGAGCGAGTGGCGGCCAAGACGGCGTTGAGCGGGCTGACACTGGAGACGCTGTACGAGAACCCCGCGGTTCCGGCGGCCCAAGACGAGGTCACGCGGACGATCCGCGAGGGGCTGAGCGACCGGGCGTACGACCGGATCCGGTCGTGGACGGTCAGCGACCTGCGGGAGTTCCTGCTCGACGCCGGCACCACCGACGAAGACGTCCGGGCGATACGGGACGGACTCACGAGCGAGATGATCGCGGCGGTCACCAAGACGATGTCCAACATGGACCTCGTGCTGGCGTCGTCGAAGATGACGACGACGGCCCGGTGCAACAACACGATCGGGACCGACGGAACGGTGTCGTTTCGCCTCCAGCCAAACGATCCCACCGACGACGTGGAGAACATCGTCGACACGGTGCGCGAGGGACTGGCCTACGGTATGGGCGACGCCGTCATCGGCATCAACCCGGTGACGGACAGCGTGGCGCGGACGACAGAAATTCTCCGGGCGACGAAGGAGTTCATGCGGGACTGGGACGTGCCAACCCAGAACTGCGTGCTCGCCCACCTCACGACGCAGATGGAGGCCGTCGAAGCCGGCGCGCCGGCCGACCTGCTGTTCCAGAGCATCGCCGGGACCGAGTCCGGAAACCGCGAGTTCGGCGTCGACAGCGCGTTACTCGGTGACGCCTACGAACTGGGGCAGCGCGAGTGCACTGCTGACGGTCCCAACGTCATGTACTTCGAGACGGGGCAGGGGTCGGAGCTGTCGAACGACGCCCACGAGGGCGTCGATCAGCTCACGCTCGAAGCGCGGTGTTACGGCCTCGCGAGGCAGTACGACCCGTTCCTGGTGAACACGGTCGTGGGGTTCATCGGCCCGGAGTACCTCTACGACGGGAAGCAGGTGACCCGCGCCGGCCTCGAAGACGTCTTCATGGGAAAGCTCCACGGCCTGCCGATGGGCATCGACGCCTGCTACACCAACCACACGAAGGCGGACCAGAACGACATCGAGAACCTCGCGGTCCTGCTTACCGCCGCCGGCGCGAACTTCTTCATCACCGTTCCGATGGGCGACGACGTGATGCTGAACTACCAGTCGAACAGCTTCCACGACGGCGCGACGCTCCGGCAACTGTTCGAACTGGAGGCGGCACCGGAGTTCCAGACCTGGCTCGAAGCGCGGGGCATCGCAGACGGGAGCGCCCTCACGGCGACGGCGGGCGATCCGACGATATTCACCTGACCGGCTATGACGACCAACGACAACGCACCGAGCGACGACGCAGGCGGCGTCGAGCGACCGACCAACGCACGGCGGCTCGAACGACTGACGGAGTCCCACCCGTCGCGGATCGGCGTCGGCCGTGCGGGGCCGCGACCGCGGACGCAGACGCTCCTGGAGTTCCGCGCCGATCACGGCGAAGCGCGCGACGCGGTCACGACCCACGTCGACGACAACCTGGTGAACCGACTCGACCTCGTCGCCGTCCGGTCACGGGCGACGAGCAAGGAGGAGTTCCTCGCCGATCCCGACAGGGGTCGGGACGTGTCGGACGAGACGGTCGAACGCCTCCGCGAGGGGTGTGCGGAAAAACCCGAGGTCCAGATCGTCGTCAGCGACGGCCTCAGTTCGACCGCCGTCGAGGCGAACGTCCCGGAGTTGCTCCCGGCGCTCCTGGACGGCCTGGACGCGCGCGGGCTCGACGTTGGCACGCCCGTCTTCGTCGAGTACGGCCGCGTCGACGTGATGGACGCCGTCGGCGAGGCGCTCGACGCCGAGTGCTGCGTCAATCTCATCGGCGAGCGGCCCGGCCTCGCGACGAACGAGAGCCTGAGCGCGTACTTCGTCTACGGCCCCGAGCGGGGGAAGTCGACGGCGAAGAAGTCCGTCATCTCGAACATTCACCGAAGCGGGCTGCCGCCCGTCGAGGCCGGTGCCGAGATCGCGGCCGTGCTCGAAGAGATTCACGAGGCCGAGCGCAGCGGCGTCGACCGCGGTGAGCGGTGAGCGCGCCGATGGAGCGAGACGCCGCCGAGACGCTGTGTAGCGTCGGTATCGACGTGGGAACGACGACGACGCAGGTCGTGGTCAGCGACCTGACGTTGCAGACGCCCGCGGTCGACGGGGCCGCGTCGGTCGAGGTCCTCGACCGAACGGTCCACTATCGGAGCCCGATACGCGAGACGCCCTACGCCGACGCGTCGACGATCGACACGGACGAGGTGCTCGCGTTCGTCGACCGAGAGCTCCGGAAGGCGGGGCGCTCGCCGGCCGACATCGACACGGGCGCGGTCATCGCCACGGGAGCGGCCGCGAAGACGCGCAACGCCGAGCCGCTGGTTGATCGCCTCGCCGAGCGCTCCGGCGAGTTCGTCGTCGCGACGGCGGGCGCGGCCTACGAGGCCGTGCTCGCGGGGCGCGGTGCGGGCGCGGTCACGCGGAGCCAAAGCGAGGGGACGACGGTCGCGACGGTGGACATCGGCGGCGGGACGACGAACGTCGCCGTCTTCGTCGACGGGACGGCCCGACAGACCCGATGTATCGACGTCGGCGGTCGAGACGTGCAGTTCGATCGGACGGGAACGGTCGCGTCGGTCGCGGACTCGGTTCGAGACCACTACGCCGCGGCCGGCGCGCTGTCTGACGGCGCGGCGGACTCGCCGGCGACACACCGACGGCTCGCCTCGTGGCAGGCCGACCGGATCCTCGACTGCGTCGAAGGGCCGCCGTTCGACCCGACGACCGAGGCGCTCGCCATCGGTCCGCTGCCGTCGTGGGCACCAGAGATCGACGAGGTCCGTTTCACCGGCGGCGTCGGCCGACTGGTCGCCGACGGGGAGAGCGTGGACCGAGATCCATACGCGTTCGACGACCTGGGCGTCAGGCTCGCCGCGGCGCTCCGGGACCACCCGCGGTTCGATACCCTCCCGGTCCGAGAGTCGGCGACAGACATCAGAGCGACCGTCGTCGGCGTCGGGACGCACACGACGACGTTCTCGGGCCGAACGATCGCCGTCGACGCGAGCGTCCTGCCCGTCAGGGACCTCCCGGTCGTCGCGGTCGGGGGGCTCGACGCGGCGGAGTCGGCGGCGGCGATCCAGCAACGGACGGCGCAGGCCATCGAGACGGCGCGGGACGGCGACGCAGCCGACGAGTTCGCGCTGTGTTTCCCGTCGATCGGCCCGCTCACCTACGACAGGGTGTCGGTCGTCGCGGAGGGAATCGCGGCGGCGTACGCGGCCGCGGTGGGGGAGGACTGTCCGCTCGTCGCGCTGACCGGCCAGAACTGCGCGAAAGTGCTCGGACAGACGCTCGCGGCGGCCGACGGCTCGCGACCGACGATCGTCGTCGACGAACTCGAACTCGACGGCGCGCAGTACGTCGATCTCGGCGCGCCCGTCGCGAACGGCACCGCGGTCCCGGCCACGCTCAAAACGCTGGTGTTCGACGAGTAGGGAGGGTATCCGGGACTGCGTCCGCCACACCCGCGCCATTTACAAACCAGTTTATGAACAATAATTGAGTACTAGTTCGTCCACTATTTCAAGAGATGTTGTTATAAATAACCGGAAATAGCTGGCAGAATTGTAATGACTCTAATAGAGAAATGAGCAGTACATGATGCGCCCAGACGACGCTTGCACCCGAACGGGTCGTGAGCGGATCAGACCGAGCCATCATTTCATCCACTCATGACGAAACACGAAATCTCCCGTCGAAAGTTACTCGCAGTCAGTGCGGCCAGCCTCTCCGCGGCCACGGCGTCGGCCGGCTGTCTCGGAAGCAGTTCAGGCTCCGGGTCGGGCGAGACCGAAACGAGTTCGTGGCGGACCCAGGAACTCGCCACCGTTCCGGCGGAGTCCTACGACGACCTGTACCAGAACGACGAGAACGAACAGTCGGGCGAGACGGTGAACCACCTCACGTGGACCGGCTACGACGCCTCGAACGTACAGGACCCCTTCAGGGAGACGTTCGAGGCCAACACGCAACTGGACCTCTTCACCTCGAACCCGAAGGCGTTCAATCGCCTCAACTCCGGGGAGTGGCAGCAGTTCCACCAGGCGACCTTCGACATGGCGTGGCTTCCGAACCTGGCCGAGGCGGAGCTGATTCGCCCGATCGACTACGAGGACTGGAAGGAGTACACGTTCGATAAGTACATCGACATCTTCAAACCCGAGAACGGGTACAAGTACGCCTTCCTCAACGAAGACGACTACTCCTTCGACGTGGACGGCACGATGTACGGCGCGCCTCAGCGGTTCGGGTGGGCGTCGTTCGTCGTCAACACGGACACCGTCTCCTCGTCCGACTACAGCAGCTACGACGCCGCCTGGTCGGAAGACTACGACGTGGGCGTCTACGACCTGATGTTCTGGGGCATCCAGATCATCATGCTCCGGGAGGGCATCGACCCGTACAAAGAGCACACCGAGGAGGAGGTCGAACAGGTCCGACAGGCGACGTTCGACCTCTTCGACAACGCCAAGACGCTGCTTCCGGACTTCGCGTCGATGAATCAGGCGCTCAAGTCGGGCGAGATCGACATCGGGTTCATCTCCGGAAACTGGATCAACGGAACGCTGCGCCGCGGCGAGAACCTCCAGTTCGAGGCCCACGTCCCCGAGGAGGGCGGCGTCATCTGGGTCGAGACCACGACGTTCGTCAAGGGCGAGCAGCCGACCGTCTCGGACAACTACCTCGCACACATGCAGCGCGGGGAGACGGCGCTGAACCTCTCGTGGCCGACCTCCGGCGGGACCAACGTCGTCCCGCACGCGACGGCCTGGGACGAGTACGACGACTTCCAGCGCGAGGTCCTCCGGGTCGACGACATCCCGGACATCCTCGACCGGAGCGTCTTCTACACCGGCGTGCCCGACCTGGACAAGTTCGAGCCGATCTGGCGCGAGGCCAAGACCAGGATCTGACGGACCGAGTTCGACCGACGAGACACAACCAATGCTACAAACGGCAGCACTACGACGGGAGTACGGAAGCACAGTTGCGGTCAAGGACATCGACATCGAAATCGAGACCGGCGAGTTCGCGTCCATCGTCGGCCCCTCCGGGTGTGGCAAGACGACGCTGCTCCGGATGCTCGCCGGCCACCTCGAACCGACTTCGGGCGGGATCGTGCTCGACGGCGAGGACATCACGGCGACGCGACCGCAGGACCGACCGACGAGCCTGGTCTTTCAGACGTGGGCGCTGTTCCCGCACATGACGGTCCGAGAGAACATCGAGTTCCCCATCGAAACCGCGGGCCGGAACCTCGACAGGTCGGTCGAGGAACTGCTCGAACTGGTCCGTCTTGACCCCGAGGAACACGCGGACAAGAGCGCGAGCGAACTCTCCGGCGGGCAGAAACAGCGCGTCGCGCTCGCCCGATCGCTCGCCTACGACCCGGACATCCTGCTGCTCGACGAGCCGCTGGCGTCGCTCGACTACGCGCTGCAGAAACAGCTCCAGCGCGAACTCGCCGACCTCAACAGGGAACTCGACATGACGTTCATCTACGTCACCCACTCGCTGGAGGCCGCGCTGGTCATGAGCGACACGCTGTTCGTCCTCGACGAGGGCCAGGTCGCACAGACCGGCGCGCCCGAAGACATCTATCAGTCGCCGAAGTCGACGTTCATCGCTGACTTCATGGGCGACGCCAACGTCTTCGCCGTCGACGCGGAGCCGACCGGCGACGGCGCGTTCACGGTCACAAGCGACGAGTTCGAGGGCGAAGTAACCGTCGAGGACGACCACGACGGGCGCGAGCCGACCGACCTCGTCGTGCGCTACGACGACTGCGTCGTCCGACCGACGCTCGAAACGCCAGTCGGCGTCGCGGTGGACGTCGACAACATCCTCGTCCGCGGGAACACCGTCCTCATCGAGTGCTCGGCCGACACCGAGGACGACTACGTGGCCGAGGTCCCGTTCGACTGGTTCCAGACGGTCGACATCGAAATCGGCGACCGGGCCTACTTCCAGTGGGAGGCCGAGAAATCCATCCCGGTTCCCGAGTGACAATGTCCACGAAACACCGACTCAAGAGCCACTTCGACCGCGCGGCCGGCTACACCCGCGACAGCAGCAACCCGCTGTTCGCGCTGGTGCGCCCGCCGTGGCTGTTCATGGCTCCCATCGTCGCGCTCCTGTTGTTCATGTTCGTCGGGCCGATGCTGGCCATCGTCGTCTTCTCGCTGCAGTCCGGCAACACGATCGACCCGAACCCGCTGCACTGGACGCTCGCGCACTACGCCGAGATCGTTACCGGGATGGCCACCGGAACCGGCGTCTACGGGCAGGTCCTCGGCAACACCGCCCTCGTCAGCGCCGCGACCGTGCTCGCCACGCTGGTCGTCTCGTACCCGGCTGCGTACGCCCTGGCGCGCAAGATAAAGCGGTACAAGGTCGTCTTCCTGCTGCTTCTCATCATCCCGCTGTTCACGAGCGTGAACGTCCGCGTGTTCGGCTGGGCGCTGTTCCTCGTGGAGAACGGCGTGCTCCACAGCATCTTTAATCTGGTCGGAATCGGGCAGTACCCGTCGCTGCTGTACAACCGTTACACGGTGCTGTTCGGGACGACGTACGTCTACCTGCCGTTCATGCTGTTCCCGATCTACCTCTCGCTGCTGACCATCGACGACGTGACGTTCGAGGCGGCGCGCGATCTCGGGGCGGGTCCGCTCACCATCTTCCGGAAGATCGTCTTTCCACTCAGCATGCCGGGAGTCGTCATCGGCTCGCTGTTCGTGTTCGTCCTCAGCCTCGGGGCCGACGTGGAGGCCCAGATACTCGGGGGCGGCTCCGTGTTCACCATGGCGAGCAACATCAACTACTCCTTTGGCTACTCGCAGAACTGGCCGCTCGGGTCGGCACAGGCCGTGGGCCTGCTGCTAATCACCATCGTCGCGGGGGTCGTCATCCTGCGGTCGCTCGACCTCCGAGAGATCGCCTCGCGGGGTGAGAGCCGATGAGCGCGAACACTCCCCGGCTGTCCGCGCCGCGGCTCCGGGCCGGCGCGTGGTACGGCTACGTCCTGCTCGTGGCGCTGTTCCTGATGACGCCGCTGTTCACGCTGGTCATCGCCTCCTTTTACGACGGGCGGTTCCTCTCCATCGTGGACTACGCGTTCACGCTGCACTGGTACGAGGTCGCGTTCGCCTCGACCAGCATCCAGTCGGCGTTCCTGAACACCGCCAAGATCGCCGTCCCGGTGACGCTACTCAGCACCGTCATCGGGACCGGCGGAGCGGTCGCGTACACCCGCCACGAGTTCCCCTTCCGGGAGCAGTTCAAGCTCCTGGCGCTGTTGCCCATCTTCTTTCCGCTCCTGTTACTCGGGCTGGGGATGTCGCTGTGGGCGAACGTCACGAACCTCGGCTACGGCATCCTCCCGTCGGTCATCGGCGAGCTCGTGTGGATCTCGCCCATCGTGATGTTCGTCGTCTCTATCACCGCGCTCGGCGTCGACCCCGACATCGAGGAAGCCGCGCGGGACCTCGGTGCCGACACCGTCACGCTGTACAAGGACGTCGTCCTGCCGCTCATCGCCGACGGGATCGTCTCCGGCGCGATCTTCGCGTTCGTCCTCGCCTGGAACAACTACTACATCGTCTCGTATCTCTCCGGTGCACAGAGCACCATCACGACGTGGATTCACGCAAAGATGACGCAGGGATTCACTCCGACCGTTCCGGCGGTCTCCTCGCTGATCTTCTACTCGTCGGTCCTGCTCGTCGTGGTCGTCGCGCTGTTCGAGTACAACAAGTCAGAAGGTGACGAACACTCGTGAAAAGTCCGTAGGACCAGACGTTTTGTCGTAAATATCTCGATTCGCCTTATATTACATTAAGTCGTCCCCACACTTTTGACGAAGTGTATAAATAGGGGAGGGCCGCCGTTCCAACCGAACGGCGATACCGAGATGATCGAGTACACCTTCGAGATAACCCACGAGAACTGCTGGACGGAGACGATGAACGACTCGTTCCCCGCGGTCGCCGCGACTATCGTGTACTCGTACCAGTTGTTCGGGACCAGCATCACGATGATCGAGGCGACGGGCGTGTCGGCCGACCGAGTCGACCCGCTGGTCGCGTGGCTCGGAGACCACCCGATCATGACCGCGGCGCGGCTCATCAGCTACGACGAGGGGCGGGAGACGGCCTACGTCAGCCTCGCCGGGGAGTACGACCCGGACACCGACACGGAGCCCGTACTGAACGTCCTCCTCCGGAACCGGTGTTTCCCGACCGTTCCGCCGACGGTCACCGACGGCACGGAACACTGGAACGTCCTCGCGAGCGACCACGAGAGCGTCTCCCAGACACACGAGGAACTCCAGTCGCTCGGCTCCGTCGAGGTGAACTCCCTCAAGACGCCGAATCACGACCAGTTCCTGACCGGCCTGGCCGAGATCAAGGAGGCCATCGCCGATCTCTCGCCCCGGCAGCAAGAGATCCTCGCCAACGCGGTGGAAGCCGGGTACTACGACTCGCCGCGGAGCTGCGGGATCGAGGACCTCGCGGCGATGGACTCGGCCAACACCTCGACGGTCGGCGAGCACCTCCGGCGCTCGGAGGCGAAGATCCTGAACGCCGTCGGGTCGCTCCTCCGGGATAACGCGCCCGAGTCGTCGGCGGGAACGCGGGCCAACGCCGCCAACAGCGACTAGAACGCGTCGAAGTACTCGTCGGTCTCCCAGTCGCCGACGCTGTCTTGATAGCGGTCGAACTCGTCGCGCTTGAGCTTCACGAACTCGGTGACGAGGTCCGCCCCCAGCGCGTCCCGGAGCACGTCGTCGGCCGCCAGCGCGTCGAGCGCGCTCCAGAGCGTTCGCGGGAGTCGGTCGCCCTCGGTCGCCGTGCCCGTCTCGACCGGATGGCCGGGGTCCGTCTCGGATCGAATCCCGTCGAGTCCGGCCGCGAGCGTCGCCGCCATGGCGAGATATGGGTTACAGGCCGAATCGGGGAGACGGTGCTCGACGCGGGCACCTGGGCCGAGTTCGGGCGGGACACGGAGGACGGTCGAGCGATTGTCGAGGCCCCACCCGACCGTCGTGGGTGCCCAGATGTCCGGGACGAGGCGCTTGTAGGAGTTCACCGTCGGCGCGCAGACGGCCGTGAGCGCGTCGACGTGCGACAGCAGGCCGCCGACGAAGTGCCGAGCCGTCTCCGAGAGCCCCGCGCCGTCGGGCCGGCGGCCGGCGGGGAACTGGAGCGCGTCGTCGGCCTCGCCGGCGAAGCGGTTCTCCTCGCCGTCCCCGTCCCACAGGCTGACGTGGAAGTGCGTCCCGTTCGCGGCCTCGCCGCCCCGCGGGCGGGGCATGAACGTCGCGTCGATCCCTCGCCGACGGGCGAGCGCGCTGACCGCGTGTCGGAGGAACACCGCACCGTCCATCGTCGAGAGCGGATCGCCGTACTCCAGGGTCACCTCGTACTGACCCGGCCGTGACTCCTGGTGGACGCTCGCGAGGTCGTGGCCCGCCGCGCCCATCGCGTCGTCCCACTCGTCGATGACCTCGGCGGCCCGGTCGATGGCGGCCATGTCGTACGAGGTCCGCGCGTTGAACGGCTCTCGACCCTCCTCGTCGGCGTACAGCGAGAACTCGACTTCGACGCCGGCGAGGGGTTCGAACCCCGCGTCTCGGAACTCTCCGAGGACAGACTGGAGCGCCGTTCGGCCACAGAGCGGGAACGGCCGGCCGTCGACGGTCCGCAGGTCGGCGAAGACCGCTCCCTCGCCGTCCCGCCAAGAGAGCGGCGCGAGCGTGTCGACCGCCGGTATCGCGAGCATGTCGCCTGTCTCGGGACCGAACTGCGGGTCGTCGAGCATCCCCGGTTCGAGCGTGAGTTCGGCGACGCCGTTAGCGAAGCCGACCCCCTCGTCGCGAGCGGCCTCGAAGGCGTCCGCCGACATCGAGACGCCGCGCACGACACCGTGGATATCCGCCCAGAAGAGGCGAATCGTGTCGAAGTCGTCCGGAGAACTACTCATGTGCTCTCTCAAAACCGCGTGGGCTGATTATTCTGCCGATATTGCGGATCGAGAGTGGCCGACTGTCGGATTATCGAGTCCGCGGCGTCAGAACGGCGCGTCGGGGCCCTCGTCGGAGCCCCCGTCGGCGGCCGCGGTCGATTTCTCCGACCCGGACGAGTCCGCCTCCTCCAGCGGGCCGTCCCAGCCGGTGAGGCCGGGCGCGAAGCTCACGACTTCGCCGTCGAATCCCTCGTAGGAGGCGATGAGGCGGGCGGCCTGCACGCTCGATTTCCCGTGAGGACAGACCGTCACGACCCGGTCGTCGCCGTCGAACCGTTCGACGTCGTCGACGATGGTCGGGAGGGGGACGTTCTCGCTGCCGGGGATGTGTCCGCGGCGGAACGCCCCGGGCGAGCGGATGTCGATCACGCGCGCGTCGGCCTCGTCTACCAGCGACCGGAGCTCCTCGGTACCGATTTCGCCGTCCATATCCAGTGGGTCGGGGTCGACGCCTAAATCGGCACCGACTACAGCAGCCCGTCGGCCTGGGCGAGCAGGATGCCCTCGATAGTCGCGTCGTTCGCTGGTTCGCGCCGCGCCACAGCCAGCGCCTCGTCGACGGGGACGGTCGTCACCGAGAGGAACTCGTTGTCGTCGAGGTCCTGGTCGACCGGCTCCAGTCCCTCCGCGAAGACGATGCCGCGGCGGTGGCGGAGCACGCCGGTCGAGCACCAGAACTCCTCGACGAGCGAGACGCCGGCGGCCTCGAAGCCCGTCTCCTCGCGGAGTTCGCGCGCGCCGGCGGTCGTGTAGGACTCGTCGTCCTCGACGATACCGGCGGGGAGTTCGAGGCACTGCTCGCGGATGGTCGGGCGGTACTGGTCGACCATGACCAGCTCGTCGCCGGTAGACGCCACCACGACGACGGCGGCGGGCAGGTCGGCCCAGTAGTAGTCCTTCTCGGAGCCGTCGGGCTGACGGACCCGGTCGTAGCCGCCGGTGTACCAGCCGGTCTCGTACTCGGACTCGCTCTCGAGGACGGGCCACTCGTGGGCCGATTCGCGGGTCATACCTGCTGTCGGACCGCGACGTGGTAAAACGTGGCGTTGTCCCGGACGACGACGCCCGCGTCGGTCACGGCGTCGGGGTGTTGCTGGCGGAGCGCGTCGCGCTCGTCGAACGGCGAGTGGGTGAACGCGCCCTTGAAGCCGACCGGCCCCCGCCAGTAGGGCTCGGACTGCCCAGTCTCGGTCGGCGTCGCCGCGTCGAGGGCCGCCGTCGTGTACGGGTAGCGCCGGGGCGACTGCTGGCTCCAGTTCACCGCCGTCCCGTTCTCGACGCTGTACTCGCCGTCGGTCGGCGTCGCGACGACGTAGTAAGGGTCGCCGCTCTTGAGGTAACTCGGCAGGGCACCCAGCGCGAGCAGCAGGACCGCGACGGCGAGCAGGCCCAGCAGCGTGTTCCGGGTGACCGGGCGCATCAGACGACCTCGCGGTAGATGCGACCGAACGCCTGCCGGCGGAGCGTCCCGACGGCCGCCCGTCGCTCGCTCTGGAACGTCGCCGCGACGGCCCGCTCGGCGAACGGCGCAGCGTGCCAGACGACGTTGTCGACGTTCTCCGCGCCGACGAGCGTGATCTCACACGCCGTGTCGGCCCGCCAGAACTCGAACTCGTCCATCGTCCCGACGCGGACTGCGAGCGACTCGGCGAACAGCACGTCGCGCGCGGTCTCGACGACATCGCTGGTGACCTGCGCTTCGTACGTCTCGGCGTCGAGTCCCATCGCCTTCGCGACTTCCTTGACGACGACCTGTGCGGTCGACCCGAGCGCCTCGTAGCGCTCGCGCGCCTCTTCGGCCGATGCCGGCGAGAACTGCCCCTCGGTCTCCATGTCGCCCCGTAGTCGCCGGCGGGACTACTGGGTTTCGTCTCCGTCGTCGGTCTGGTCGCGCTCGGCGTCGGCGTCAGCGCTGTCTGCGGACCCGTCGGAGTCGTCGCTCTCGTCGTCCTCGTCCAGCATCGCTCTGGTCAGTTCGCGAGCCTCGGCCAGCACCTCGCTGTCTTGGTCTCGGAGTGCGTTCTTCCCGCGGTGACGAGACGCCCCCGCCGGGAGGTCGCCGTGATCGTGGTCGTGATCGTGTCCGCCGCCGCTCCGGTCGACGGTGTCTTCGAACATCTGCGGGAACTCCGTCTCCTCGGCGTACTCGACGACCTCCCCAGAGAGTTCGTCCTCGCCGAGCTGGCCCCAGCCGGGGACGCGCTCGTCGAGCCACGCCTCGTGGTCGTCGCCGCCGGTCATCGCCGTGAACGCGAGGTGGTTCGCGAGGTGGCCGGCGTCGGCTTGCGGGTCGTCGCACACTGGACAGGCGTATCCCATCGGTATCGGGAGAAGGGCGCGGAGCCGTATATGGTGTCGGGGTCTACAGGAGTCGGACCATCACGAGCGCGTCCGCGCCGTTGCTGTAGTAGTTCGGGATGGTCTTGCGGTGCTCGAAGCCGAAGCGACGGTAGAGCCGGCGTGCCCCGTCGTTGTCGGCCCGGACTTCGAGCTTGACCGAGCCGGCCCCGGTCGCGTCGAGGACGGACAGCGCGCGTTTCAACAGCGCGCTCGCGACGCCCCGACGACGATAGGACGGCCGGACCGCCAGATCCTTGACGTGACCGAGCGGCGTCCCGTGGTTCGGAACCGTGTCCGCGATGACGTAGCCCGCGACGGCGGGCGGGTCGCCGTCCTCGTTTTCCGTCTCGGCGACGAGAAAGCCGTCCTCGCCGAGGTAGCTCTCCAGCGCGGAGAACGGCCAGGGCTGGGGAAACGACGCCTGCTCGATCCGGTGGATCTCGATGAGGTCCGCGCGAACGGCCTGTCGGATCGGCGGTGCGTCGGGCGACCCCGAGCCCGATGGAGCGACGGTCGTCACAGCCGTGTTTCGGGGCGCGCCCACATATGTGTTGTCGCCGCGCGACACTGAACGATCCCGCGTCCGAACACGGCACGAAACGCACCCTCACAGTTCATGGGCGGCGAACGGGATCGCGAGTGAAACGTCGCAAGGTTCTTTACCGAGACGGCCTTACTTATAAGCGCACCCGTTTTGGGTGCCACCACCCCCACCCCCACCCCTCTTTCCGTTCTTTCCGCCGTCGCTCTCTGAAACGTCGAGCGACGGCGCTGCTCACCGACCGTACTGCAGGTACGAGGCCACCACGAAGAACAGGATGGCTCCGGCGGCAAACGAGAGCAGTCCGACGACCCCGCTCGTCGGGGCCGTCCCCTTGATGATCGAAACGACGAGGAGTCCGACGGCGGCGCTACCGATGAGGAAGAACGCGCCGGTCTGCCGGTTCGCCAGCGACTCGCGGAGGGAGGGGTCGGTCATGGCCGCGGCTACGCGGCGGAGCGAGTTAATTTCACAGTCCGGGTGCTACGGCGTCCGGGTAGCGCACCCGCTGGGCAGTGCAGAACACGTGAGCGCTCGCAAAAAATGCGGTGTCGGTCGGGATCTCGCGGGTCGCGCCCCTTCGCGGCTACGCCGCTCACTTCGAGGCGCGTTGCGCCTCGCACTCCTCGCTCGCAATAATCGAGATTCCGAACAGAATCTCGCGTATCTCACGGCGCAACGCGCCGTTCGACCTGTAAGAGACTCCTCACTGCGTTCGGAGTCTCTCTAGTCGTCAGCAGGTGCCGCGCCGCCCTCGTCGTGCTGCATCTTCGTGTGCGAGAGCTTGCCACCCGCGGCGAGGATCTCGCGTTCGCGCTCTGAGGCGTCGAGTTGGCCGGTCGCTTCCCAGTCGTCGTTGACGCGGATGGTGAACTCCGTCTGACCGGATTTGACGGCCTCGGCAGCGTCGTCGACGACCTCGATGTCGTCGCCCTGCTCGATCTTCTCGTAGGTCTCCTCGTCGATGGTGAGCGGGACGATCCCGAAGTTGAACAGGTTCGCCTTGTGGATGCGGGCGAAGCTCTGTGCGAGGACCGTCTCGATACCCAGGTACATCGGGCACAGGGCCGCGTGTTCGCGCGAGGAGCCCTGGCCGTAGTTCTCGCCAGCGACGAGCACGCCGCCGTCGGCGTCGAGTGCGCGCTGCGCGAACGTGTCGTCGACGCGCGAGAGCGTGAACTCGGAGAGCTTCGGGACGTTCGACCGGTACATCAGGATGTCCTGCGTGGCCGGGATGATGTGGTCCGTCGTGATGTTGTCCTCCATCTTCAGGAGGGCTTCACCACCGACTTCGGTCTCCAGCGGGTCCTTCAGCGGCACGTCGCCGATGTTCGGGCCCTTGATGAGCTCGTCGTCGACCGCGTCGTCCGGCGCGATGAGGTCGGACTCGGAGTTGCCGATGTACGAGTCGGGCATCTCCAGGCCGGGTGCGTCGAGGTCGCCGAGTTCGTCGGCGAGGTTCCGCGGATCGATGATCTCGCCGGCGATGGCGGCCGCGGTGGCGACTTCCGGCGAGCAGAGGTAGACGTTGTCGTCCTCGATGCCGGAGCGGCCCTCGAAGTTGCGGTTGAAGGTCCGCAGCGAGACGGAGTCGGAGGCGGGCACGTGGCCGATACCGATACACGCACCGCAGGTCGCCTCGGAGAAGTTGACGCCGGCGGCCATCATCTCCGCGGTCCAGCCCTCGCGGGCCAGCATCTCGGAGGCCTGCTTCGAACCGGGGGCGACGATCATCTCGGTCTTCTTGTCGATGTTCCGGCCTTCGAGCATCTTCGCGGACGGGAGGATGTCCTCGTACGCGCCGTTCGTACAGGAGCCGATCATGACCTGCTCGACGTCGACGCCCTCGACCTCGGTGACGGGCACGACGTTGTCGGGCATGGACGGCTGGGCGATGAGCGGTTCGAGGTCCGAGAGGTCGACGACGATCTCGTCGTCGTACTCGGCGTCCTCGTCGGGGCCGATCTCGACGAACTCGTCCTCGCGGCCGAGGCGTTCGAGGTAGTCCTCGGTCTGCTCGTCCGTCGGGAAGATCGAGGACGTGGCACCGAGTTCGGTCCCCATGTTGGTGATGGTCGTCCGCTCGGGGACGGTCAGCGTCTCGACGCCGGGGCCGGTGTACTCGAGCACCTTACCGACGCCGCCCTTGACGGAGAGGCGGCGCAGAAGCTCGAGGATGACGTCCTTGGCGGTCGCCCAGTCGGGCAGTTCGCCCTCGAGGCGGACGCTGACGACTTCCGGCATGTCGATGTAGTAGGCACCGCCGCCCATCGCGACGGCCACGTCGAGCCCGCCGGCACCGATGGCGAGTTCGCCGAGGCCACCGGGGGTCGGCGTGTGGGAGTCCGAGCCGAGCATCGTCTTGCCGGGCGCGGCGAAGTTCTCCTTGTGGACGTTGTGACAGATTCCGTTGCCGGGCCGCGAGAAGTGGGCACCGAACGTCCCTGCGGCGGAACGGAGGAAGCGGTGATCGTCCGTGTTCTTGAAGTCGAACTGGTAGGTCTGGTGGTCGCAGTACTGGGCCGCGAGTTCCGTCTGGACTTCGTCGAGGTCGAGGGCCTCGAACTGGAGCCAGACGAGCGTCCCGGTCGTGTCCTGCGTCAGCACCTGGTCGATCTCGATTCCGATCTCCTCTCCGGGTGTCAGCTCCCCTTCGACGAGGTGGTCGTCGAGAATCTTTTCCGTAAGCGTCTGTCCCATAACGTCTGTCAATCGATACCGCGCCCGTATAAATCCCGCGTATTCCTCCCCATTTTGCGTGGAAAACCCCCTCCCGTCTGTCACTCGGCCACGAGTGAATCAGACCGGCAGGTCTATGCGCCAGAACGTCACATTTCGGCGCATGTTCAAGAGCGGCCGGTTCGTCGCCGACGCGCTCGGCGACCTCAGGGACTCGCAGGTGCAACCGAACGGCGTCGACCTCACGCTCGGCGCGGTCTACGAACAGGTCGAGCCGGGGCGAATCGAACGCGGCGGCAAGACGGTCGGCGAGCGCCGCGAGTGCGACGACGACGACGGCGTCTACCGCCTCGACCGGGGGGGCTACATCGTGGAGTACGCCGACCGCGTCGCCATCCCGGAGGGCCACGTCGGCTTCCTCCTGCCCCGTTCGTCGCTGCTTCGAAACTCGTGTATGCTGGACACGGCCGTCTGGGACGCCGGCTACGAGGGCCGCGGCGAGGGCCTCCTGGAGGTCCACCACCCGATCGAGCTCGAAGCGGGCGCCCGCATCGCTCAGCTCGTCCTCGCCGAAGCCGCCCACGAGGGAACCTACGAGGGATCGTATCAGGGAGAGAACTTGTAATACCGACGGAACGACGCCACGGCGTCGCCCCGACAGACGATCTGAAAATGGTTCCTTCGTGCGTATTTTCGACCGTTCTCGTGATTCTCGACGCTGAACGAGCAGCCTGAGCACGCGAGCGGCCGCTGACGTGGCGCGTCGCTGAGCATGGTAGACCATGCCGTGAATTTAAGTGTATCTCCCGAGACGTACTCATTGGTGTTGAACGATACCGACTTCCGGCGCGAGTCCCCGACAGCCGTCAGTGACCGGGAGTTACAGCGGTATCGCTCTCGAGTACGACAATCGTCTGACCGGGGTTTATCACCATCGCTGTTTTCACACTGATATATGATAGTAGAATTTCACATCGACGTTCCCCTCCTGCAGCGTACCGCGGAAACGCTCGGTAACTCGGCGATACGGATACAACGCCTCCACTGCGAGGGCGACGGCTGTCGCGCCGTCGCCTGGATCGGTCCCGTAGACCGACCGGCCGTCGAGGCGGGGCTGGCACAGGACGAGAGTATCACCGATTACGCCCACGTGGCCGCCGAAGGCGACGGGCACTGGTACACCGTCCACACGGCGAACGCGACCATCGACAGCGTCTCACAGTCGCTGCTGAACGCCGACGGATTCCTCCTCGGCGCGGCGCAGACCGGAGACGACTGGATCTTCCGGGCCCGGTTCCCCGAGAAGAGCTCGGTCCTCGCGTTCCGCGACGCCCTCGTCACCAGCGACATCAACATCGACATCCAGACGATCACCGACGACACCGAAGCGTCCCCGCAGTTCGGTGTGACCGACCCCCAGAAGGAAGTGCTGTTGCTCGCGCTCAACCGCGGGTACTTCACCGTTCCGCGGGAGTCGTCGCTCTCCGACCTCGCCGCCGAGCTCGGTATCTCCAGCCAGGCCGCCTCCGAGCGGCTACGCCGCGGGACGCGAACGCTCGTCCAGAACACGCTCGCGGCCCCCGAGCGGCCGCTGGTCGGCTCGCCGCCGGAGTAGGCGAATCGTCCCGCTCACCGGACGGGGTTGTTTCACGCGCTGAAATCGCTCGTGCGCTGTTATAACGGAAGCGACCGTACGTACGTCCATGAGCTACGAGGATGGTACAGTCTACGTGCTCCGGGACGGCGGCACCGACGGCGACGGCTGGGTAAGTCCCAGACCCGCCACCGAAGTCATCACCGACGCCGTCGTGGAGGCGACGGACCTACACGTCGACGACATCGACAAACTCGATTCCTACATCGACACCGACACGCTCCGCGCCGTGGTGGTCGACGGCGACGAGGAATCGCTTACGTTCGCCGTCGAAGGCCACGACGTGACGATCGGCCGGAACGGGGCCGTCGAAGTAGACAGCTGACGGAAGTCGAAACTGTCCTCGCGTTCTCGCTTGCCGTTTCTGGATCGGCACACCCGTCTGCGTCCACCCAATGACATAAGTCGGTCGCCCGTGAGCCACTGGTATGACTCGCGTCGCGCTCATCGCCCACGACGACGAGAAACCGGAGATAATCGACCTCGCACAGAGCTACGAGGACGCGCTCTCGGGGTTCGACCTCGTCGGGACGGGCACGACGAGCAAGCGAATCATGGAGGAGACCGACCTGACGGTCGAACGCAAGGAGAGCGGCCCGCTCGGCGGCGACGCCCAGATCGGTGCGGAGGTCGCCGAAGACCGCATCGACGGCATCGTCTTCTTGCGGGACCCGCTGACGGCCCAGCCACACGAGCCGGACATCTCCGCGCTGTTGCGCATCTGTGACGTCCACGACGTGCCGCTGGCGACGACGCGAACCTCGGCCGAATTCCTGCTCGAAGGCCTGATTCGAGACGAAACGGACGGCTGAGACCTCAGTCGGCGTAACTCGGCCGCTCGGCGTAGTCGATGGGGTCGCGCTCGCCGATGCGCTGGAACGCTTCGAGTCGGAACGCGCAGGCGTCGCAGGTCCCGCAGGCCGGTTCGTCGTCGCGGTAACAGCTCCAGGTGTCCGCGTAGGGGACGCCGAGTTCGACGCCGCGCTCCGCGATGTCGGTCTTGGACCACTCGACGAAGGGGGCGACGAGGTCGATCTCCGTCCCCGGTTTCGTCCCCGCGTCGATCACCCGCTGGAAGGCCTCGAAGAAGGCGGGTCGGCAGTCGGGGTAGCCCGAGAAGTCCTCGCTGTGCGCGCCGATGAAGACCGCCCCGCAGTCGTTCGCCTCGGCGTAGGAGACGGCCATCGACAGGAGGTTCGCGTTGCGGAACGGGACGTACGACGTAGGGATCTCGTCGCTGTCGGTGTCCGCGTCCGCGACCGCCATCTCGTCGTCGGTCAGCGACGAGTCGCCGATCTGTCGGAGGTGGCCGGTCTCGACGTGGAGGAAGTCCGCCGCGTCGACGTGGTCGGCCAGCGCGCTGGCGCACTCGTACTCCCGATCCTCGGTGTTCTGGCCGTAGCTCGTGTGCAGCAGGTACAGGTCGTCGTACCCGCGGGTCTGTGCCTCGTAGGCCGCCGTGGCGCTGTCCATGCCGCCGGAGGCGAGCACGACAGCGCGGGTGTCGTCGGTCATGGTCGGAGTGAGATCATGCAGTTACGTTCCCGGGGCGTCGTTCCAGAGGTCGACGTGGAGCCGCGGCGTGTAGCGGTAGCCGTACTCCAGCGCGAGGTCCGCGACGACCTCGCGGGTCTCGTTCAGTTCCGCTCGCGTCTGGCCCTCGGGCATCAGCAGGACGTCGTCGTCGCGCACGCGGGCCGAAGCGGCGTCGCGGACGCGCTCGACGACGCGCTCGATTTCGGCCGTGTCCTCGGACCCAGTGACGACGAACTTCAGTTGCGTCTCGTAGGTCTCGACGAGGTCGGCGAGCGCCGACACGTCGAGTCGGCGGTCCTCGTGGCGCTCGGCCCATTCGCCGTCGCCGGCGGGGTCGCGCTCCGCGGTCGGCGTGCTGGAGGCCAGTTTCGGGCTGACGCTCGCGAGGTCGATGGGCGCGTCCGGGACGATGGTGCCGTTGGTCTCGACGGTGGTGTGGTAGCCCCGGTCGGCGAGTTCGGCCAGCAGCGTCTCGCTGGCGTCGTGGATCAGCGGCTCGCCGCCGGTGAGGACGACGTGGTCTGCGTCGTAGTCTTCGACCGCCGCGAGCACGTCCAGTACGGAGAGGGAGTCGTGGGTCGGCTCCCACGAGGTGTGGTAGGAGTCACAGAACCAGCAACGGAGGTTACAGCCGCTCGTGCGGACGAACACGCTCGGGACGCCGGCCAGTCGGCCCTCGCCCTGGAGCGAGTGAAACAGCTCGTTGATCGGCAGGTCGCCGCCGCTCTCGCCATCGGTGCCGCAGTCGGTTTCGGCGCGGTCGGCGTCGGCGTCGGTCACACCGACCGCATCGTCGCTAGCGACGGGCATCAGCGGACACAGAGTTCGCCGGTCTCCCGGACGGAGACGGCCACGGACGACACCGTCTCGGGGAGTCGGTCGGCGAGACGCTGCTCCAGCGTCTCGGCCATCACCTCGGCCGTCGGCGGGCGCTCCAGGACGACCACCGCGTCGCCGTCGCCGCTTTCCTCGAACGCGTCGACCAGCGGGTCGCCGGCTTCGAGCAGGAAACGGTGGTCCCACTCGTCGACCACGGCCGTGACCTCGCCCTTGTCGACGACCCACCCCTCGGCGGTGAGTTCGCCGGTGATGCGGACGGTGACCTCGTAGTTGTGCCCGTGCGGGCGCGAGCACTTCCCGTCGTGGTGGCGCAGGCGGTGGCCCGTAGAGAGCCTGAGCGGGCGGTCGCCGCCGACGACGAGTTCGCGCTCGCCGGCGTCCGCGACCGACTCCTCGGAAGAAGATATTCGCTGGGACATACTTCGAGATTATCTCGGTCTGTCTTAACTCCACCGTGATCGCCGTAAGCGATAGGGGGGTCCGGCCCTCACGGACGAGTGTGACACGACGTGCCGTAGAACGGCAGTTCGAACGCTACCTCTCGCAGTTCGTCGACGAGACGTACGCGGCCTTCGACGTGGGGGCCGTCCTGCGCGGCTCGGGAGGCGGCGGGAGCCGGGTGGCGAGCAAGCTCCTGAAGAACAGCCGGCCGGTCGAGCGCCACGTCGTCCGGCCGAAATTGCGGGCGTACCAGCAGCAGATCCTGGACCAGCTGGAGCCCGTTCTGGACTACGCTCAGGACTCCGACGCGGCGTTCGACGCGTACGCCGACGAGGTGTTGGCCCGCGACCTGTACTGGAACGCGCTCAGAGACGGCGTCCGCGGCGACCGCCGCGAACAGATCCGCGGGCGGCTGCTGGCGCGACAGCGCTCGTTCGGCGACGACCTCGCGCCGCTCGTGGCCGCCGACACCGACGACTTCTGGGCGGCCGTCGCAGAGGCCTACGACCGGGAGACAGCGACCGAGGTGCTGCGGGAGCACCTCGAGTTCACCGTGCCGCTCCGTGAGGAACGTGACGCCTTCGCCTTCGAACTCACCATCGATCCCGGCGAGGTGCTCGGCGGACTCGCCCGGGCCCTGCCGTCGCTGACCGTGGAGTTCACCGACGAGGCGCTACGCTCGATGGGAAAGGCCGAGGAGCGCGTCATCCCACAGGCGACGGCAGACGTTGAGCAGGCCTACGAGGAGTGAGCGGCGCAACGGCGTCGTCGCTCGAGGCTTCCGGTCAGCGGACGCGACGGCAACGACTCGCCGGCGAACCGCGCTAGAAGGACACGATAGCCGTCGTGGCACGATGACGGCCGGTTCGTGTCGCGTATTGGTGTTGGTGTTGACTGACGACGGCAGGCGTGGCTTCGCTCACGTCGGCCCGGCCTCGGACTCCGCGAGACCGGTATAGCATGGGAGCTCAGCAGCGGACCCCGGCGACGGCGTCCGTTGCGGGCTACGGTAGGTAGTCCAGCCTACCTGCCATTGGTTGACATGCAATGCAACGATAAATAACCTACGAAATATGTTACTTCTGTACCGAGTAAATCCTTTGTAGACGGGAGAGCGCGTGCAGGCCCAGAATGACAGCGACCCGGCATATGTAAAAATTCTAGTACTACCGCCCGTCAGCGAGTCGCGACGCTCGCAGTCCACGTGACGCGACCGCTACGCGGAACGCTCACTCCTCGAAGGGCCAGTCACCGGTGACCCGCATCCCCTCGGCGAGGTCCTGGGATTCCAGCGCGTCGGCGATGACCGACGGGTCGACCGGCTCGGGGTCGACCGTCCCGTCGGCGAGCGTCACCGCCAGTTCCGTCAGCAGGACGGCCTGCTCGCGGAAGTTCCGGGGCTCCAGTTTGTCGAGCGTGTCGGCGTGGGTGTGGCCCCACCCGCGGCCGGACTCGCCCGTCTCGCTGGTCACGTGGTAGCCGGGGACGCCCCGACGGACGAACGGCCAGTGGTCGCTGTGTGGCCCCTGTTCCGGTGTGAGCGAGATCGGATGGTCGAAGCGGCCGGCCACCCGCTCGGCGGCGTCGGCCAGGGCATCGAAGCCGTGAGTGTAACACTCGAGCGTTCGGCCCTGGACCACGCCGTCCAGGTTGAGGACGGCGGTCACGTCGTCGAGGGCCGCGTCGCGGGCGAGGCGGTTCGAGCCGACCAGTCCGACCTCCTCCGCACCGAACGCGACGAACTCCACGCGGGTGTCGAGTTCGTGCTCGCGACCGGCGAGCGCCCGGGCGAGTTCGACGACCATCGCCGTCCCCGCGCCGTTGTCCATCGCACCCTCGGCGATGTCGTGGGCGTCGACGTGGCTGGTCACCAGCAGGCGCTCGTCGGTGTCCGGCCCGAGGTCGGCGTGGACGTTCCGACTCGTCGCCTCGGGCGTCTCGCAGTCCACCGCGACGGTCACCGCGTCGCCGTCGTAGCGCCTCGCCAGTCTGGCCCCAGTCTCGCTGGCGACGCCGACGGCGGGGATCTCGCCGATCGGTGCGTCGGCGGTCCCGACGCTGCCCGTCGCCGGGAGGACGCCCTCAACGTGGTTCCGGTAGACGAACGCCGCCGCGCCCGCCTCGACGGCGCGGTAGTACTTCTCGCGGCGGTGGATGTACCGGTCGTACCAGTCGGGCACGTCCGAGCGCACCATCACGACGCCTCCCTCGCAGTCGGCGTCCGCGAACTCCTCGGGGAGGCCGTGGCCCACGTCGACCAGGTCGCCGGTCACCTCGTCGGCAGGCGAGCGCGGCAGGGCAATGCACTCGTGGGCCCGCGCGGCGACCGGTTCGCCGTCGGCCCGAATTGCGCTCTGGCCGCGCTCCCAGCCCTGTATCTCGAACTCGGAGAGACGGGCGTTCCGGGCGTGTTCGGCGAGGGCGTCGCGCGTCTCCGCCGCGGCGGCCCGCTCGCCCTCGCTGCCCGCCATCCGGTTCTCGATGTCGACCAGCGTCTCCAGGTGGTCCCAGCCGGCGTCGCTGGTGAACGTCTCGCCGATCCAGTCGGTGTCGCTCATGCTCCACGGTGCGGCCGTGACGCGTTTGAAACTACGGGTGCGAGCGAGCGCTTAGGTCGCCGCGAGCGGACCGTACCGACTGGCGACGCCGTATGTCAGGACCGCGAGCGCGCTGACCGCGAGACCGACGAGGACCAGTCCGGTGAGCAACTGGAGCGGGGTGACGACCACGACGGGGCGACCCAGGAGCGCGTTGTAGGCCGGGACGAGCGCGCCGTCGAGCGCGGCCGACGCGACGAAGCCGCCGAGGCTGACGACGCCGACGCCGCCGCTCCACCGGCGGCGCGTCCGTCGGGAGAGGCCGCGCTTCCCGGCGTCGACGAGGACCAGCGCGACGGCGACGGGGACGACGAACAGGGCGGCGAACAGCGGGAGGGGATTCACGTTCGGAGAGACGGTGACGAGCGCACATAAAATCGGTCGACGTGCTCTGACGGGCCGAGACGTCCCGGAACTCGGTGGCGGTCTCCGTCCGCGAGGGACATACGTCCAGGTCGACCTGCCGACCGAGGCCGCGACGCGCCTCAGGCCGCGTCCCGCCAGCGCCAGGTCGGCTCCCAGTCGAACAGCCGCTCGGCCTTCGACGTGTCGACCAGCGCCGCGTAGGGGTCCCCGGTGGCGAGCGACTCGCGACGGTCGGCGTCGGGAAACAGTTCGGCCGCGAGGTCCGCGCTCGGCGTCTCGGCGCTCGTGTCGGGGGCCGACACCCAGACCCGTTCGTGGCCGTCGAAGGAGGCCTCGACGGCCCGCCGGACGAGCGAGGCCGCGTCGTCGGCGTGGACGTAGGAGAACAGGGTGTTTCGCTGGGTGTGGAAGTGCGGCGAGTCGCGGAGGGCGGCGAGCGAGCGGTCGGCCTCGACGAACGTCTCGCGCGCCAGGTCGTCGTCGACGACCCACGGGAACCGCAGCGAGGTGATGGTCCGCGGCGCGCCCGCAGCGCGGCGGGCGAAGCCGTCGGCGGCGAGTTCGAGCGCCTGCTTGCCCATGCCGTAGGGATTCGACGGCGTGAGCCGGTGGGACTCGTCGACGGGGAGGGAGTCGACCGTGATCGGGTCGGGCTCGAAGCCGCCGCCGATGGCGCTGCAGCTCGACGCCAGCGCCACCGTGTCGACGCCCAGTTCGCCGGCAGCTTCGAGCACGTGATACGTCGTCATGACGTTGCTCTCGTAGGTCCGGTACCCCGGCGTCCGGTCGGGCGTCGGAATCATGCCGAGATGGACGACCGCGTCGGCGTCGGACTTCGCGACGGCCCCGTACACCTCGCCCGCGTCGAGCAGGTCTGCGGTGACGTACGCGTCGGCGCGCTCCTCGTCGCGCCCACCTCGCGAGAGATTGACCGTTCGATACCCCGCGTCGTTCAGATGAGCGAGCACGTGCCCGCCGACGCGCCCGTTCCCGCCGGTGACGGCGACCGTCTCGGCCATATCCGCCGACTCGGTCCGGGGGGTGAAAACAGCCACGCAGGCCGGCGCGTGCCGCGGCCGATCAGGCCGAGACGAGCGCCTCGCGAACCGCCTCCTCGATGGGCGTCTGGTCGATGGGCACGACGGTCTGGAGGTCCAGTTCGGGGTCGACGGTCACGGGGTTGCGCATGCTCTCGGCCAGCGGCCGCGCGATGGCGTACTGCACGTCCGTCGTCAGGCGGAGCCAGTGCGATGACAGCGCCGGCGTCATCACCGGCACGGGAACGATGAACACCCGCTTGCCCTTCTCGCGAGCGGTCAGCTTCAGCAGCGACTCGTAGGACCACACCGACGGCCCGCCGATGTCGTAGGTCTCGCCGCGCGTCTCGTCGGCCTCGAGCACCGCGACGAGATATGAGATAGCGTCGCGGACGCCGATGGGCTGACAGGGCGTCCGGACCCACTTCGGGACGAGCATCAGCGGGAGGCGGTCGGTCAGGTCGTTGAGGATGCGAAAGCTCGCGCTCTCGGCGCCGATGATGACCGCGGCTCTGAGCACCGTCAGGTCGTAACTCCCCTCGGCCAGCACCGACTCCACCTCGCGCCGCGAGGCGAGGTGCGGCGAGAGGTTCTCCTCGTCGCCGCTGATGCCGCTCAGGTACACCACCCGGTCGACGCCGTCATCGGACGCGATTTCACTGAAGCGACGCGCGTACTCGCGGTCGAGTTCCGCGAAATTATCCGCGGTCAGCGAATGGATGAGGTAGTACGCCGCGTCGACGCCCTCACAGAGTCCGGACAGCGAGTCCGGGTCGCCGAGGTCGCCGTCGAACGGCTCGACGCCCTCGGGAAACGACTCCTCGCTCGCGCTCCGGGAGAACGCCACCACGTGGTGGCCCGCGTCGTTCAGGGCGCGGACGAGTCGCTGTCCGATGAATCCGGTCGCGCCGACGACCAACACTCGCATGTATCTGTGCTGTCGTATCGCACCCCCAAGGTCGTTGTGCCGTCAGAACTCGTCGATGACCGGAATGCCGGTCGTCTCGAAGTCGGTCATCGCGTCGAGCAGTTCCGGCGCTCGTTCGAGCGACACCGTCTCGGAGACGATGGCGGTCGGATCGAGCTTCCCGTGGTCGATCATCCGGAAGATGTCGTCGTAGTGCGGCCGCGGCATCCCGACCGTCCCGACGAACTGGAGCTCCTTCGCGACCATCAGGTCGGTGGGAAGCGCCACCTCGCCGCCCTCGGCGCTCGACGTCAGGCCGATCTGGAGGTGCTGTCCGCGCTTTCGGAGACAGCGGACGGAGTTGCGGCACGTCTCCGCGATACCGAGCGCGTCGACCGACACGTCGGCCCCGCCGTCGGTGACGGCCGTCACCGCCGCGGGCACGTCGTCGACCCGCTCGGCGTTGACCGTCTCGACGGCCCCGAGGTCGGCCGCGAGGGACAGTTTCTCGTCGAAAAGATCGACGGCGACGACGTTCGCACCCAGGGCGTCGGCGATGTGGACGGCGGACAGCCCGACGCCGCCGCAGCCGTGGACGGCGACCCAGTCGCCGCCGTTCACGTCGGCCCTGTCGACCAGGCCGTGAAACGAGGACATGAACCGACAGCCCAGACCCGCCATCTCGACCGGCGAGATGCCGTCGGGGAGGTGGACGGCGTTGAAATCGGCCCACGGGACGTGGAACCGCTCGGCGAACGCGCCGGGCGACTCGGGCGCGAGCCCCAGCGGAATCCGTTCGTCACAGAGGTTCGACATGTCCCGGCGGCAGGACGGGCAGGTCCCGTCGGCGAGGTTGAACGGCACCGCCACGCGGTCACCCTCGCGGACCGTCTCGACCTCGTCGCCGACATCGACCACGACGCCGGCGGGCTCGTGTCCGAACACGTGCCCCTCCGAGAACCCGCGGGACTCCCAGAGCGGGTCGCCCTGCCAGGCGTGCCAGTCGCTCCGGCAGATGCCACACGCCTCGGTCTCGACCACGACTCCCGTTTCGTCGGGCTCCGGCTCGTCGACCTCTCTGACCGCCAGCGGCTCTCCGTGTCCGGTGAACACAGCTGCGCGCATCACACCACGTCAGACGGTGACGCGCGTCATAACGCTGTGGGAGCGAGCCGGTCGCGGCCACGCTCCACGCGGCGGGGAGGCGGTCGGGCCGACGGCGCCGGCCGGCCTGTCACCGCCAGCTGGTCCAGCCGCCGTCGACGACGAGCGATTCCCCGGTCACGTAGCTCGCCAGGTCGCTCGCGAGGAACGTCGCCGCGCCGGCGATGTCCTCGGGCTGTCCGTAGCGTCCGAGCGGCACCATCTGCGTGAACTGCTCCGCCTGTTCGGCCGCCGCTTCCGGATCGTCCGACTCGCCGCCGATCATCGTCTCGATCCCGCCGGGGTGAATCGCGTTTACCCTGATGTCGTGCTCGCCGAGCTTGTGCGCCAGCGAGTAGGTGAGCGTCGTCAGCCCGCCCTTCGACGCGGAGTACGTCGGCCAGTCCCCGTTGCCGAAGAGCCCGGCGATGCTCGAGGTGTTGATGATGGTCCCGCCTGCGCCGTGGTCGACCATCCGGTCCGCGGCGATCTGCGAGCCGAAGTACGCCCCTTTGAGATTGATGTCCATCATCCGCTGGTAGTCCGCCTCGGTCACGTCGAAGAAGTCCTCGGCGTGCCAGATTCCCGCGTTGTTCACCATGATATCGAGCCCGGCGGCGGCCTCGGCGGCCTCCACCGCCTCGGTCAGGTCCGACCGGTTCGTGACGTCGCACTCGACGAACGCGGCGTCGGCGTCCGTTTCGTCCTCGATCAGTTCGTGTGTCGGCCGGCCGTCCTCTTTCGGGTCGTCGCGGACGTCGGCGACAACGACCGCTCTCGCGCCGTGGTCCGCGAATCCGCTAGCGATGCCGCGACCGATTCCCGAACTGCCGCCCGTGACGACGGCCGTCTTGCCATCGAGAAGTGACATTCTGATAACACCACTATAGCGTTCGCGGAGAACCGAGATAAAATGTGGTGGCGGTGTCGGACCGGTCTCGCTCACATGGGTTCGCCGTGACGGCAAGCCGTCACGAGCCCGCACTCGTGTCACTCGCGTGGACGCCGAAAAACGGGCGGCGAGGGATTTGAGCCGAGTGGAGACGGTCGGCCTCGCTTCGCTCGGCCGCTGCGGCTCCCCGGGTTCAAATCCCTCTTGTGTCGCTTTTCACTGACTCACTCTGTTCGCAGGAAAAGCGGGCGGCGAGGGATTTGAACCCCCGACCATCTGGTCCGGAACCAGGCGTTCTGTCCGCTGAACTAGCCGCCCTCGACACTGGCTATTCGACAGGCTACCTTAACGGTTGTGAACGCGAGAACAGATCGCAGTCAGGGAGATTCGCCGGTCTCGATGGTGAACTCGCTGGTCGGGTAGGCGACGCAGGTCAGGCAGTAGCCCTCTTCCATGTCGTCGTCCATCAGCGAGTCGTTGTTGCTGTGGCGGATGTAGTCCTCGGCCGGGCCGTCATCGATGTGGCCGGCACAGGAGATACACTGGCCCTCTCGGCAGGCGTAGGGGAGGTCCCAGCCCTCCTCCTCGCCGGCTTCGAGGATCGTCTCGTTGTTCGCGACCTCGATGGTCTCGCCCTCCTTCGCGAACTCGATCTCGTAGTACTCGACCTCGTCGTCGGCGATGGTGTCGGGGTCGAAGCCCTCGTCCGCTTCCTCGGCTTCCTCGCCCTCGCCGAGTTCGCCCTCGGCGTCGCCGGCCGGAATCGCGGCGGCGCCGCCGCCACCGATAGAGCGGTTGTACGGCTCGGGGAAGTCCGTCTCGGGGACCGACGCGGCCCGCTGCTCGAGGACCTCCTGGGAGATGTCTTCCGGTGCCTCCCAGCCGGTCCCCTTGGCGTAGTGGAGCGCCACCACGATCAGGGTGAGCACGGCCCCGCCGGCGAGTCCAACGAGTTCTACCATGTGGGCGGCTATGGAACACTGGTTTAATTAGCTGTTGTTTCCGCCGCAGGGCGCCTCCGACACCGACGGACGGGGACACAGGCCCTGGCAGATTCGGCCGAGCGTGAGAGCAGGCCAGCGCTACGTAGCGGGGGCAATCGGAACCGTGGCGCTACTCCCGGCGCGGGACCTCGTGGCGACCGAAGCCGTACCGGAGGCGGTTGGCGAGGCGGCGCGAGAAGCGGCCGTCGTCGGCCCGCGAGCCGAACCGCTCGGCGAGCGCCTGGTAGATGAGCGGGACGGGGACCTCCTGTTCCAGGGCTTCCTGGACGGTCCAGGTCCCGGTCGACCCGCCCTCGACGCGGTCGGCGACGGTTCCGAGGTCGGTCCCCTCCTCGCGGAACGCCTCCTCGCAGAGCTCCAGCAGCCACGAGCGGATGACCGCGCCGTTGTTCCACGTCCGGGCGACGGCTTCGAGGTCAAGGTCATATCGGCCGTTCGCCAGCAGTTCGAAGCCCTCGCCGTAGGTCTGCATCAGGGCGTACTCGACGCCGTTGTGCACCATCTTGACGTAGTGGCCAGAGCCGGCCGGCCCCATCCGGTCGTGGCCGTCGGGCCCCGTCGCGACGGCGTCGAACACCGGCACCAGTTCGTCGTAGGCCCACTGCGGCCCCCCGACCATCAGCGAGAAGCCCAGTTCCGCGCCCGCGGGGCCGCCGGAGGTCCCGCAGTCGAGGTAGGCCGCGTCGGTCGACTCGGCGCGGCGCACCGAGTCCTCGAAGTAGGAGTTTCCGCCGTCGACGACGACGTCGTCCGAGTCGAGCGTCGGGGCCAGTTCGTCCAGGGCGGCGTCGACCGGGTCGCCCGCCGGGACCATCAGCCAGATGCGTTTCTCCGAGCCGAGTTCGTCGGCGAGGTCCGGGATCGACGCCGCGGGCCGCGCGCCGGCGTCCGCCGCGTCGGCGACGCTCTCCTCGTTGATATCGAAGACGACGACCTCGTGGCCCGCTTCGAGCACGCGGTCGACGACGATACGGCCCATGCGTCCGAGTCCGATGACGCCCAGTTCCATACCTGGCGGTCACCGAGCGCACAGGTAGTGGTTGCGATTCGGCGGAAAAGCGCGGCACGAACACCAGTCGTGCCGTCGTCAGTCAGTCTCTGGGCCCACTTCGACCAGCGCCGTTCGGTGGCGCGGTGGGGAACGGTTGGATCAATGCGTGACACCGGCGGTCGCCGCGGGCCGTGCCGCGTCCGGCGAGGCTAAATTCGCGCCGCTGGCGCAAAAAATCTACGGAAGGCGCCCGTGCCAGCGCTCCGGCCGACGGCGCGACCGCGACCGACCACCGGTGTTTTGCCCGCGCCGCCCGTGGCCGCGGTATGGACGACCGCATTCGCGAGCACGCCCGGACGCTGGTGGAGTGGAGCGCCCGCATCGAGGCCGGCGACGACGTGGTCCTCGCCGTCGACGAGGGCGCACACGACCTCGCCGTCGCCGTCGCCGAGCAACTGGGCGAGCGCGGCGCGAACCTGCTCTCGACGTACCAGTCCGACGAACTGACGCGTGCCTATCTGGACTCCCACGACGGAGAGTTCGAAGAGAGCCCTGCGTACGAACTCGCGCTGTACGAGCGGGCCGACAGCGTGCTGTTCCTGAAGGGGTCGCGAAACACCGCGGAGACGGCCGACGTTGACGGCGACACGCGGCGGGCGTACTCGACGGCCCGCCAGGCGATCCGGGAGGCCCGCCTCGACACGGACTGGGTGTCGACCCAGCACCCGACGCGGGCGATGGCCCAGCAGGCCGGGATGGCCTACGCCGACTACCGGGACTTCGTCTACGACGCGACGCTGCGCGACTGGGAGGCGCTCGCCGAGGAACAGGCCCGGCTGAAGGAGATTCTGGACGACGGCGACAAGGTCCACCTCGTCACCGACGGGACGGACCTGACGCTGTTCATCGGCGACCGCATCGCCGTCAACTCCGCCGCCAGCGTGGCCTACGACTCCCACAACCTCCCCTCGGGCGAGGTGTTCACCGCGCCCTACGACACGGCCGGCGTCGTGACCTTCGACGTGCCGATGACCATCCAGGGCCGCCGCGTGAAGAACGTCGAACTCACCTTCAAGGACGGCGTCGTGGTCGACTGGTCGGCCGAGCAGGGCGAGTCGGTCATCACGGAAGTCATCGAAACCGACGGCGGGTCGAGACAGCTGGGCGAACTCGGCATCGGCATGAACCGCGGCGTCGACCGAATCACGGACAACATCCTCTTCGACGAGAAGATGGGCGGGACGGTCCACCTCGCGCTCGGGCGCGCGTACGACGCCTGCCTGCCCGAGGGCCAGTCCGGCACCGACAGCGCCGTCCACGAGGACCTCATCACGACGATGGGCGACGGCTCGCGGCTTGAAGTCGACGGCGAGGTCGTCCAGCGAGACGGCGTGTTCCGGTGGGAAGACGGCTTCGAGGCGTAGTCGCTGCGGTGCTGGCGGTGCCGTCGGTCGGAAGCGGCTGCCGCGGTGCTGTTGGCCGAGAGCGCCCTCCGTGGCGCGACTCGGGGAAGGGTAGGTGTCGCCGCGGCCGTGACACTGGCACCGTACCGCGCGCCGACGGCGCGCGGTTTCACTCCGAGCGCGCTCGCAGAGCGCGACTCGGAGGACGTTTTTAGCGTAGATTTTTGCGAGGAGCCCTCCCACAGCGGCGCGAAGCGCCGCGAGGAAGGGCGACGAAGTAAAAAGGTACTCTCAGATTGCGAGAAACTGCGACACCAGCCACTTGGTGAAGGTCCCGGTGACCGCGCCGATCCACGCGAGGACGACGAAGTGCAGGTAGGTGTTGGCGTAGTGGCCGCCGTCGACGGTCCGGATCATCAGCGCCGAGAGCATGGCGGAGAACATGATGATGATGATGAGCAGGAACTCGATGAGCGGGATGTTGTAGACGCTGGTGTTGATGAGCGAGGCGGCGTCGAGGCGGCTCCCGGTGCTCAGGTTCAGCGACATGTCGGCGAGGATGTTGACGACCTGCAGGCCGATGAAGAAGGCGAACGTCGAGGCGGCCGTCATCCCGTACAGCAGGCCGATGAGCGTCGTCGTCGCCTGCTTGCGCTTCTGGCGGAGCTGAAGCACCTGGTTCATGTTCTCGGAGATGAGTTCGCCCAGTTGCTTGGGCGAACCGCCCATCTCGCGGCCGATGAGGTACATCTCGGAGAACGTCTGGATGAGGTACGACCGGCAGTCGGCGGTGAAAAAGCGCCAGGCCGAGGTCGGTTCGATGCGCATGTTGAGGCGCTTGTAGAGGTCGTCGATGTTGTCGGTCAGCGGCCCGAAGTCCTTCTTCCGGAGCGTCCGCAGCACCATCCCGGTCGTCGACTGCTTCGCCCCCTCGGTCGCCCCGAGCGCGCGGATGAAGTTGGGGAACTCCTCGTCGCGGCCCTTGATGCGCTGTTCCTCCTGCCGAAAGACGATACCGGGGATGAGCATGGGCGTGATGGGGACGACCGCGTAGAGGGGCAGCGGCACGGACTCGAACATGAACAGGAGGTCGTTGAGCGTCACCGGCGAGACGCCGAGCATGCCGCCGAGCGTGACGAACGCGAGCAGCAGGGACAGGCCGACGCCGGCGGCCATGGACTTGTCGAGGCGCTCCTCGATCGGCGAGGGGTACTCCTCGGGGTGGAACCACACGGGGTCGTAGGGGGACATCGAGCGGATGGCGAGGTAGAAGCCGCTCTGGACGAAGACGAACATGACGATGACGGCGCTGACGGTCATGGTCGGGTTCGTCCCGGTCAGCACCGGCAGCACGACGGCGAACACCAGCGCGAACGTCATCGAGAGGATCATCGACAGGTAGAGGTCCTTCATGACCTCGAGGCTGTCGAGGGTGCTCTGATACACCGTCGAGTAGTGCTGGATGATCTGCTCCTGTTCGGTCAGGAGGTAGTCGTCGAGCCCCTGGCCGGCCCCGAGGGTGTACGCGAGGCGGTCGAAGAAGTCAGAGACGGCGCGGCTGGGGACCTGTTTCGCCCGGCGGCGACAGGCGTCGTCGAGGCTCAGGTTCCAGGTGTCGACCAGCTGGACGATGCGGTGCATCTCCATCGCGAGTTCGCCGTACTCGTCTTCCTCGGCCAGGGTGCGAAACACCTCCATCCGGTCGATCTTCGTCGTCGCGAGCACGGTCATGTGCGTGATGAGCAGGTGGAATCGGTTGTTGAGTTCGCGCTTGCGCTGGCTCAGGACGATCTTCGGGTAGAAGATGGCCGACGCCATCGCCAGGAAGCCGAGGAGGGGGATCGGAGCGCGAATCGAGAGCGGGAGGTCGAGCAACAGCGCGGCGATCGACGAGAGGACGAAGAAGGCGACCGACGGGAGCAAGATCAGCGAGAGGTACCGCTCCAGCGGCATCGACATGTGCCGGTAGGACTCGACGAGCCCCTGGATCGTCTCGGTGATCGTCAGATCCAGGTCGCTCTCGGCTTCGCCCTGCGCCATCGTTAGTCGGGCCGCGAGATGTTGAACGGGATGCCTTCGACGCCGTCGCGCTGGAAGTCCGAGATGAAGTCGTTGACCTCGTGATAGCCGAGGATGCCCTCCTGCATGGCGCGTTCGATCATGTCGGCCCGGAACCGGAGGTCGTCGTAGATGTCGCGGGTGTCCTCGTAGCCGAGCAGGGTCGCGATCTGCTCTTCGAGGACGAAGGAGTTGTTCATCCCCTGGAAGATGATCTCGTCTTCGACGGGGTCCCAGTTGAACACCTGCCGGGTGACGACGCCGTCCATCTCCTTCGAGTAGCCCTCGATCTCCTGGACCGAGGTGACACGGCGCAGGACGCGGTCGCCCTGCTTGACGCGGTTCTGGAACAGCGCCACGTCGGCCACGTCCATGAACGTCTCCGGGACGTTGATCGGTTCGCCGGTGAACCGCTGGATCATCGAGACGATGTCGCTCGCGTGGAAGGTCAGCATCACCGGGTGCCCGGTCTGGGCCGCCTGGAACGCCATCCGACCCTCCTCGCCACGGACCTCGCCCACGATGATGTAGTCGGGACGCGAACGCAGGGCGGCCGCGACCAGGTCGAACATGTCGATGCTGGTCCCCTCGTCTTCGCCCTCCCTGGTCAGTAACTGCTGCCAGGTGTTGTGCGGCGGCAGCACCTCGGCGGTGTCCTCCGCGGTGTAGATCTTCGCGTCGTCGGGGATGAACGAGGTGATGGCGTTCAGCGTCGTCGTCTTCCCTGACGCCGTCTCACCGACGACGAACACCGTCTGCTCGTTCTCCAGGCAGAGCCAGAGATACGCCGCCAGTTCCGGCGATAACGTCATCCACTTCGTGATCTGGAACACCGACAGGGGGATCTCGTCGCCCTGACGGATGGTGAGCGAGGGGCCCTTGAGGCTCACGTCGTCGGAGTAGATGAGGTTCAGACGCGAGCCGTCCGGCAGCGTCGAGTCGACGATAGGGTCCGAATCTGACACCGGGTCGCCCATCCGCTCGCCCATGTTGCGGAGCCACTGGTCGAAGGCCTCCTCGCTCTCCCACTCGACGGTGGTCTCCAGCATCCCGTACACGCCGTGGTCGACGTGGCACTCGCTGCGGCCGATGACGTGAATGTCCTCGTTGGCCGGGTCGCGCATGACCGGTTCGAGCGGGCCGAGACCGACGATGTCCCTGTTGAGGCGGTAGAGGATGTTCTCGTAGGTTTCCTGGGTGACCTCGACGCTGCTCACGTCGGTGAGGTTCGACAGGCGCGTGAGGACGCCGCTGTCGCTGTCCTCGTCGCGGATCTTCGTCGTCTCCTGGAGGAGTTCCTCGATGCGGTCGTCGAACTGGGCCTCGTTCTCCGGGGCGGGCTTGTTGACGCTGCGCTGGAGCAGGCGGTTGCGGACCTTGCTGAACACCGTCCGCTCGTCGTCGTCGAGTTCCGGCTCGATGGCGTAGTACTTCGTGTCCTGGCCCACGTCGCCGTAGACGTGACAGAAGATGGGGCCACCGACGGGGTAGAGGACGTTGGGCCGGTCGGACTCGAACTCGCCGTCGGCCTCGTCGATGAGCATGGGGAACTCGCCGGTGATCTGTTTGAACTTCTTCAGGTGGTCCCGCAGGTGCGGTCGCCGCGCTGCGATCTGCCGAAGTTCGTCCGACGGTTTCGCTCGTCCGTGGTCTGTCATGTCTTAGGTCACCCCTATGCGACGCTCCGCGATTCGATGACGATGCCGGTCCCCGAGCGCACGGAGAACCCGACGGTGTCACCCACCTGTTCGCCCATGCCGGCAAAGCGGAGGACGTTGATCTGCCGGCGCACGTCGTTGCCGACCTCGATCATCTCCAGTTCGATGAACACGTCAGCGATCGCCCGGAACGGGCCGATCGCCTCCTCGTCCAGCGTCGACGGGTCGACGGTGAGCATGATGCACTTGCCCTGGGAGATCACGTCCCGGAAGTAGGAGATGACCTCGAGGGCGGCCTGGCGCTCCTCGTTCTGCCGGACCAGGGCCTCGAACTTGGGGTCGTTCCGGAGGATGGCGTCGAACGTGTCGATGACGATGACGTCGGCCTCCCACATCACCTCGGCCTCCATGAGCCGCTTGAGCAGTTCCTTGCGCTCTTTCTGCTCGCCGCCGGTGAGGGCGTTCGATTCGCCGATGTCGGCGTGCAGGAACAGCACGTTCTCGTCGAGGATGTGGTCGACCATGTCGTAGGACAGCGAGTGCATCTGGTCGAGGAAGCTCCCGACGGTGAGCTCCGTCGAGAGGTACGTCACCTCGTGGCCTTCCTCGCAGAGGCCGTAGGTGAACCGCTGGCTCATGGCGGACTTGCCGGCCCCGTAGTCGCCCTCGACGAGGATGATACTGCCGGGTGGGATACCGCCGCCCAGTTCCTTGTTCAGTCGGTCGTGGTCGTCCAGTCCGAGCGAGAACAGGTCGGTGCTTGCGATGCTCATAGGTTGAACTCGAACACCTCCTCGTCGCCGTTGACGATGATCATGACGCGGTGATCACCGCCGCTGAGGCTCTGGCTGATCTCGAGGCGGACCACGTCGCCGGCCCGCCAGGAGTCGCCGCCGTTCGGTTCGAGCGTCACCGTGTACTCGGTGGCGAACTGGCCGTCCACGAAGACGTCCAGCTGTCCGGGGACCGGCGCGAGCGTCTCCGACCCGGTGTTTTTCACGTAGAGCGTGATCGTGCCGCTGTCGTAGATCGCGTCGCTCCCGCCGTCGGAGATGATCTCGACGTCGCTCCGGACCTCGCTGCTCACGTCGAGGCCCTGCTCGGAGACGGCGTTGCTGAGTTCGCCGATGCTGCTCGTGAACACGCCGGCGACGCTCGCCGCGATGGCCATCGACGCGATGAACAGGATCAGGTGCGAGACGGAGACGCTCGCCATCTCAGCTCACCACCGCGGTGTCCGCGAGTCCGTTCTCGGTGACGACCTTCACTCGGCCGGGCCGGCTGTCGAAGGTCGTCACCGTGATCGTGAGCGTCTCCTGGGGAGCCCAGACGTCGGTCGACGCGTCGGCGTCGACGGCCGTGTCGTAGCCCGATTGGTAGGCGTTGTCGACCAGCAAGTCGGTGTCGCTCACCGCGAGCGTCGTCGAGCCGGTGTTCTCGACGGTGACGTCGAGGTCGTCGGTTCCGCTCGCGTTCCACGTCGCCGCCGTGATCTCGACCGCGGTGTTCTGCTGGTCGAGGAACCGGTCCTGCTGGGCTCCGCGCGCGTCCTGAACGCGCTCGAAGCTGTTCGCGGTCGCCGAGTAGAACATTCCGAAACCGATGAAGGCGGCGACGAAGATGATCGCCGCGGAGCCGCTAACGCTGAAGCCCATCGGAACCACCTCCGCCGACCAGTTTCGAGAGCATGACGGCGTCGGCACCGCTGTCGCCGTCCAGCTGCGAGATGTATCGCAAGCTCTCCGTGTGGTGGTCGATAGAGAGCCCCGCTCCGGTGTCGTCCACGCCGTCGAAGCCGCGGAGGTACTCCTTGAGTTGGTCCGCGACGGACTCGTCGATCCAGTCGATCGTCTCGTAGTAGTCGATGGCGCGGGCCGTCTCGCGGTACCCGGAGTTCTGGACCAGGTACTCCAGCCACTCGACGATGATGAGGTCCGCCGCGAACCCTTCGGGCATCGTCGACAGGTACGGCTTCCCCCCATCGCCGTCCGTCGTCTCGGCGTCGTCGCCAGTTGCCGCGGAACCGGTGTCGGTGGACTCTGTGTCCGGTTCGGGCTCGGGCTCTGGCTCTGCGACCGGTTCTGGCTCGGGTTCCGGCTCTGGCTCGGGTTCCGGTTCGGCGACCGGTTCGGGCTCGGGTTCCGGCTCTGGCTCGGTGACGGATTCGGAACCCGCGTCGGCCCCGTCGTCTGCCAGACCGTCGCCGTCGGCCCCGTCGTCCTCGATGACCTCGTCGAAGAGGTCGTCGTCTGCGAGCGCGTCCTCGTCGCCGTCGTCCTCGGCCAACAACTCCCCGTCGTCGTCGGCCAGCAGGTCGCCGTCGTCCTCGAACTCGTCCTCGTCGGCGTCGGCTTCCTCGTCGCCCTCGGCCCACTCGGCGTCGCCGGACTCGTACTCGTCTTTGAGTTCGGCGAAGGACTTGCCGCCCTCGCCGTCGTCGCTGTCTCCGTCGTCGGTGCTCGCGTCGTCCATGCTCATCCCGTCATCCATACTCATGTCATCGTCTCCCGCGTCGTCGAAGTCGTCGAACTCCTCGTCGAAGGACCCGCCGTCGTCCTCGAAGCCGCCCATGTCGTCCCCCTCGTCCGGGAACACGTCGTCGACGCTGCCGTCGTCCATGTCCATACTGTCACCCATCCCCATGTCGCCGCCAGCGCCCTCAGTGAGGTCCTCGTCGAAGAAGCCTTCGGCGTCGGCGTTGGCGACGTCGTCGTCGATGTCCTCCTCCGGTTCGTCGCCGCCGTCGTCGAACAGCCCGAAGGAGCCACCGCCCTCGCCCATACCGCCCATGCCCCCGTCGACGTCGTCGGCGAAGGGGTTGACGCCGCGGGTGACCATCTCGTAGATGTCGAGCAGTTTCCGGACGTTCTCCTCCGTCTCTTCGACCGATTCGGAGATGCTCTCGTTCTCGGTCCGGACCGTGTTGACCGTCGAGGAGAGGCTGCCGACCTCGTTTTCCAGCTCGTCGAGCCGGTGTTCGAGCTCGTCGGTGTCCGGACCGCTCGCGTCCTCCATGTCGCCGAAGTCGTCGTCGCCGAACCCGCCCATGTCATCGTCGTCGTCGAGGCCGCCGAGGCCGCCGAAGTCGTCGCCGCCGTCACCGCCGTCGTCGGCCATCAGTCCGCCGCCCCCGTCGGCCATCTCGTCGTTCCCGTCACTCCCGTTCTCGCTCTCGTCGTCCGACAGAATCGAGTCGAACATGTTCTTGATGCTCATGCCGACCAGCCCGCCCGTCAGGAGAACGAAGAGGACGGGTGCCAGCCCGACCAGTACCGGCGAGACGGCTGCGGCCAGCGGCTCGAGAGCGAGACTACTCATCTTCCGTAATGGACGCTTCTGCTACCCTTCAATATTCCCCCTAGCGTATCATATCTGATAATAATTGGCCAAATTCCCGACCCAGAATCGCAAAATAAACGTTCTAGTTACTATCGTCTTACATTTCAAATTAATTCCAGCTACTGAGATGAAGAACAGAGAGTGAGGCCCCGCGTGCCCGGCAGACGAGTGGCAGCCACCCGTCTGACGAGTCTGCGCAGAGCTACTCCGGCTATCTACACGGGCGTCACCGACGGTCTGTCACAACGTGATAGACTCGGTGTTGGCGCTCTTGACGATGAGTTCGCCGGTCGCCGCTTCGAGTTTGATCGATCGGCCGTGATCGCCGCCGAGATCCTCACCGACGATCGGGATGTCGTACTCCTCGAGGGTCCGGCGCACCTGTTTCGCGTTGCGGGATCCGATCGACGACCCGTTCTCCGAGAAGTCGAGCATGTCGCTCCCACCGGCGATCTTCGCCCGCATCGCGTCCGTCGTCGACCCCGCTGCTTCGAGCGCCTCCACGAGCACCTCGACGCCGGTGTCGGCAAATTTCGCGCGATTACCACCGTCGATGTCGGCCGCCGACGGGAGCATCACGTGGACGAGTCCGGCGGCTCCGTTGAGTTCGTCGTAGATGGCGACCCCGATACAGGATCCCAGCCCGCTCGTCGTCAACAGCGCCGCGTCCGTCGTGACCTTGTACTCGGCGATGCCGACCTTGATTCGCTCGGGAGCGTTCTGGGTCGTACTCTCCGACTGGCTGCCGTCGTATACTTTCATTATTCGAAGATCTGTTCCACGTCTGCCTGCGTCTCGTTCGCTCGCTCGACGTCGAGGGCTTCGAGCGCTTCGCGCAGTTCCTTCTCGTTCGGGAGGGCCAGGATCTCCGACTCGAACTCGATGTCCTCAGTCTTCATCTCCGATTCGATGATGAAGGCGTGTTCCTGGTGCTGGCCGACCTGGGCCGCGAGCGGGTCGACGATGGCCCGCCCCATGTCGTGAACGACCCGCGGGGGCGTGTGCTCGACGGAGGTCTGGAGGACGTTGGCCCAGCCGTCGACGAACCCGCTGGTCATGATGTTGCCGAGTTCCTCGATGGCGGCCGTGTGCTGGTCGGTCAGTTCGTCGCCCTCCATCTCGATCGGCATCATCGCCTCGGCGACGGTGACCGCCGAAACCTCGTCGAACAGCACCATGAGGTAGCCGCTGGGGGTTCCAGTGAACTCCACGACCGTCCCGACGTAGGTCTCCGTGCCGACCTGTTTTGGCACGTCGGTGATCGGCGCGAAGCTGATCTGCGTCACCTCCGCGTCCGTCGGGATGCCGGTCATCATCTCGACGTTGTCAGCGGCTTTCTGGGTCCCCTTCGTGGTCATCTCGTTGAACGTCTGGAGCTTGTCGATGGGGATGGCGTCGTCCTCGGTGTCGGCCTGTTCCATCATCAGCTCCGCGAGCGGCTCGTACTCCGGGAGCATGTAGATGTAGAAGTTCACGGACTCGTCGATCCACTCGATCTGTGACTTGAAGACGAAGACCTGCTGATGGTCGGCGTCGGTCGGCGCGTCCGGGAGCACGTCCGCCCCGGACTTCTCGATGTACTCCGGCGGCGAGTGATCGATGGTCGCCTCGACGTAGTCGGCCCAGCCGTCGATGAAGCCGCTCATCATGATGTTGCCGATCTCCTTGACACCGCTGCGGGCCATCGCCTCGTCTGGGCTGTCGCCGGGCACCAGCGCGTCGGCGATCGTCGCGGCGCTGTCGGCGTCGAACACCAGCACGGTGTCGCCTTCGAGCACGCCGTCGAAGGCGAACTGAACGCCGACGAACTCGCGGCCGGTCAGTTCTTCGCCGACGTCGTCCCGGTTCAGGAGCGTGATCTTGGTCACGTCGACGACGGCGTCGATGCCGGTCATCTGCGCCATCGAGCGCGTGGCTTCCTCGGCACCCTCGTGAGCGAGTTGGTTGAACGTCCCGAGCGACTGGATGTCGACGTTCATCTATGAGGGCACGACGTCCTCGATGGCCTCGATCACGCTCGGTTTCTGGAACGGCTTGGTGATGTACCCGTCGGCCCCGGCCTTCACCGCCTCTTTCATCTTCTCTTCCTGCCCGACGCTCGTACACATGATGACGTTGGCGTCGGGGTTGTTCGACTTGATTTCGTCCGTGGCCTCGATGCCGTCGCGGATGGGCATCACGATGTCCATCATCACGAGGTCCGGCGTCTCTTCTTTGAACACTTCGACGGCTTCGACGCCGTTCTCGACTTCTCCTACGATCTGGTGGTCCTCTTCCAGGATTTCGCGGAGGAGGTTACGCATAAATTCCGAATCGTCGGCGATCAGTACGTCTGGCATGCCTATCAACGCAACCTATCCCGATGAGTTAGATAAAGGTGTCCCGTAAATTATCGCGTGTGATATTATCGGGGACGGCAGCGGGGTCCTTACACCGCCGGGAGATATTCGACGGCGATCCGGACCACGTCGAGGGCGTGGGGACCGTACTGGAAATAGCTCAGTCCGGACAGCGCCACGAACGCCGTGGTCAGTCCGGCCGGGAGCGCAACGCCGACCGCGACGACCCGAGACGGGACGCGGTCCGGGGCGACGGTCCCGCCGACGACGACCGCGGCACAGACGGCCGCACCGGCGAGGTTGAGAAGCGCGTGGAACTGCACGGCCTCGCCCAGCGCCAGGTCGAGGCCGGCGACGGCGGCGAGACAGAGCGCGATTCCACCCAGGGTGCTCGCGGCGTATCCGCCGACGAGCCAGCGGGTCGCGTCCCGGGCGGCCCCGTTCACCGCCGGGAGCCGCGCGACGCCGTACAGCAACAGCGGGACCGTCGGGAGGAGATACCGGACCGTGAGCTGCGAGTACAGCGGGAGCCGTTCCAGGTAGATCACGGTGAAGACGACAGCGAGCGCCGCGACGAACAGGTCGGTCTGGGCCCGTGGCGAGTACTGACTCGGCAGGTGGCCGAGGTCGCTCGCCCGCCGTCGGAGCAGTCGGACCCCGTGGATCGGGGCGGCCGCGAGCGCGCCCAGCACCGGCACGGATTCGAGCATCGTGAGCTCGATGATGGCGTACCCGTTGAGGTGGTAGCGGACGCTCGGGATGTGACCGCTCCGAAGGAAGACGTGGGACATCCGGTCGAGGTCCGTCAGCGACTCGAACCCGCCGAGCAACGCCGCCGGGACGAACGCCATCGCGGGACCGATGACGTCGCCGATTCGGTCGACGACGGCGAGGAGCGACCCGAGGACGGGGACGTCGCCGATGCCATCGGAACTGGCTGCGCCGGTATCACCGGCCGACGAATCGCCGCCGGTTTCACTCCCGCTACTGCCGTCGCTGCCAGTGCCACCGCTCCCCCCGCTCCCATCGCTTCCACCGGTCCCCGCGTCGGAGCCGCCCGACGCTCCGGCGTCGGAGAACGTGGTGTCGGGCACGAACTCGGCGTTGGCCCCGTCGACTCGCGGGAGCAGGCGCGGGGGCTTGGCGGGATTGCCCGAGATGAGGTAGTTCGTCAGGAGCATCGGCAGCGAGCCGACCAGCAGCGCGCAGCCGACCACCAGGAGGTCCGAGAGCGCGTTCCGCCGCGCGGTGGCGAGGTCGACGACGCCGAGGGTCGCGACCAGGAAGAACCCCTCGAAGGCGTGCGTCCAGGTGACGAGCGACGCCGTCAGGTACGCGGCGGCGCGAAACGCCAGCGCTCGGCGGAACCGATCGTCTCGGTAGGCGATCCGGCTGCGAGCGAACGCGTAGACGGTCGTCAGCAGGAGCGCGGCGACGAGGACGTGACGCTTCGGGAGCGACGCCCAGAAGCCGACCGAGGAGGCGAGTCCGACGGCCACGCCGGTCGCCAGCGCGACCGGGCGTCCGTGCCAGAGCCCGACCAGCCGGTACAGGACGAGGCCGGTCGTGGCCGCCGCGAGCATCGTCGAGAACTGGAACGCGGCCAGGGCGAGCGCGGAGTCGGAGAGCGCCGTGGCCGACGAGACGCCGACCAGAAACAGCGCCGCGACGACGGCGCTCCCGCCCAACAGGATCGCCCGCCGCGACGCACCGGTGTGGCGGTTGCCGAGCGTCCCGATCTGGGAGACGAACGCCAGCGCCAGCCCCGACCAGAGGCCGAGCAGGAGCAGTCGCGGGGCGGCGACCACGGAGAGGGCCCGGAAGGTCCAGACCAGCGGGACCGCCAGGGCGACCTGTCCGTAGTTCCGGCCGTAGAGCTCGCCGCCGACGTGGTGGAGCCCGGGCTGGGAACCGAGCGTCAGCGAGTACGGCGTTTCGACGATGTTCAGGTGGCCGTCGGCGACGGCCGCGAGCGTGTTGGCCGTGGTGTAGGTGTCGGCGATGAAGATTCCGACCCGCCAGTACAGCGAGACGGCGACGAGCAGGCCGAGCCAGAGCGCGACGCCGTACCGGTCGCCGAAGACGCGGCGGGCGACCGCCCGTCCGCGGTTACCGAGTGAGTCGATGTGGCGGGTCATTCGATCACCGCCACGGTGACGTTCTCGTCGTACACCGTCTCGGTCGCTTCGAAGCTCTGGACGGTGATTCGCACGGTCCCGTTGTATCGCTCCCGGCCGACCGAAGAGGGCTCCAGCGCCCGATCACCCGGGGCGAGTCGGTACGTCCCGGCCGTCGAGAACACGCGTTCGGATGTCATCGAAGCGTCCAGACGGGGAATCGAAATCTGGTACAGCAGTCTGGGACGCCCCGTCACGGCGTCCACGGTGACGGACGCGTCCGGGACTCTGAGGTACGGAACCGCGGTTCCGAAGCGGCCGTCGGTGACCCGAAACTGGGTCGTGTCCACGTGAACGCCCCCGACGGAGGCGGTCCCGTCGCCGATGGTCGTGGCCCGCGGCTCGAACGCGCCGACGCCGACGAGCGGTCCGGTGGCGACGAGCGTCGCCAGAACGAACAGGGCCGTGACGGTCTGTGGCTCGAAGCGGTCCATCAGCTACCCCACCAACCGCCGTGGCCGCAGTTAAATCTCTCGCCGGTCAGAACTGGACGCCGTCGTCGTCTTCGACCGCGTGCAACAGGTCCGCGATGGAGTCGTCGGGCGAGAGCTGCGTCGACTTGACGAGTTCTCTCACGGCCCCCGGCGGATACCGGACCGGGACGTTCGACTCCGAAAGCAGGATTCCGAGAACGTCCTCGACCGCGGTCGAGCCGTCCATCTGCCGACCGTACCAGAGCATGAAGCTCTCGAAGACGGTGACGATGTCGTTGGAGACCAACTGTTGCTGGTCGACCTCCCCGTCGAACTTGGCGGTCACGTCGAACCCGTACCGAGCGTTCGAGTCCGCCATCTGTTCGGCGAGCCACTGATGGACGTTCGCGTCGGTGAACTCGGGTTCGGGCGGGTTCCCCGAGGACGACTCCGACGGGTCTGACGCCGAATCCGACGGGATCTGGTTCCCGTAGGAGTCGTCGGTGCGGACGTCCGAGGAGACGACGTAGCGGCCCTCGTCGATCTCGGTGACGTGCTCGTCGTCGGCGATGTCGAGCTCCTCGGGCGAGAGTACCTTGCCTTCTTCCGGATTCGGTTCGTCTGACCGCCGAGCCATACGTCGTACTGTGTGAGGAAGTGGTATAACTCCGTCGCCGTTCGAGCTGAGAGAGCGTCAAGAAAAGGAAAGCGAACTTAGAGGCTGACGGCGGAATTACCAGACAGAGTCTCCGGAACGACCAGGCGCACGGTCGTCGTCCCACCTGACTGGGTGTTCAGACGGATCGTTGCCGTCGCACCCTCGGGCAGCGGATTACTCCCGCCGCGGATGTCTTCAGCACTGAACTCCAGTCGCGCGCGATCAGACGGATCGTTCAGTACCTGGCTATCCGAGATAGAGCCGTCATCGTCCTGCACTTCCGTGACACCGAAATGATCAGCATCGGATAACTTCGGCTGGTTATTGTCGGTATCGACGGTCAGATCGTAGGACCCGGAGGAGTCGACCCACTGCGCGATCGTGCTCCCGATGTCGATGTTCGCCGCACCGGGCGCGCGCTTGACCGTCAGGTTCACCGTCTGGATACCGTTATTGCTGATGTCTTCACCGACGGCGTTGACGAGCTGGAGTCGATTGGTCACCTGGTCGCTGCTCTGTTGTCCGGTCTCCTCGGCGCTGCTCTGGAGGAAGCCGGCCGTGTTGATCAGGACGCCCGCGGCGATTGCGGCCACCAGCACCATCGCGATGAACACGATCAGCGTGCCGATACCGACCTGCCCGCGGTCGTCGTCGTTCGTGAGTTCCGTTAGCATTGGTTATCCGGGTCTGTCTGACCCTACCGATACCGATTCTTTCACGGGTAATAATACCTCTCCCCGAGTTATCGACCGTGATAACGGGCGGTAGAGAGTGTTTTGGAGCCTTTATCGTCTGTCTCGTATTTTCCGTGTTGGAACGATTCGAGAGCACATCGAGCGACAACGGAAGACGTCCGCTCAGCGGTATTGGGACGGCAGAGCGTGGTCGTTCGTGATGAGCGAAAGAAGCAAAAAGAGCGACGCAGAAATCAGTGGTCGTCGAAGCTTAGAGGCTGACGGCGGAGTTACCAGACAGAGTCTCCGGAACGACCAGGCGCACGGTCGTCGTCCCACCGGACTGAGTGTTCAGGCGAACCGTCCCCGTCGCACCCTCGGGCAGCGGATTACTCCCGCCGCGGATAGCCTCAGCACTGAATTCCAGTCGCGCGCGGTCGGCTGGATCGTTCAGCACCTGGCTATCCGAGATAGAGCCGTCATCGTCCTGCACTTCCGTGACGCCGAAGTTGTCGTTGTCGGACGTTTTCGGGTTGTTGTCGTCGACGGTCAGATCGTAGGACCCGGAGGAGTCGACCCACTGCGCGATCGTGCTCCCGATGTCGATGTTCGCCGCACCGGGCGCGCGCTTGACCGTCAGGTTCACCGTCTGTACGCCGTTGTCGTTGATGTCTTCACCGACGGCGTTGACGAGCTGGAGTCGATTGGTCACCTGGTCGCTGCTCTGTTGTCCGGTCTCCTCGGCGCTGCTCTGGAGGAAGCCGGCCGTGTTGATCAGGACGCCCGCGGCGATTGCGGCCACCAGCACCATCGCGATGAACACGATCAGCGTGCCGATACCGACCTGCCCGCGGTCGTCGTCGTTCGTGAGTTCCGTTAACATTGGTTATCCGGGTCTGTCTGACCCTACCGATACCGATTCTTTCACGGGTAATAATACCTCTCCCCGAGTTATCGACCGTGATAACGGGCGGTAGAGGGGCCTAGGACGCTACTTCGGTCGGACAGCGGTAAATCGAGACAGCCCCGATCACCGAAGTTCATAATCGAGAAAGACGAGACAATCGGTATCAGCACTGAATCGGAAACCGGTCTCCTCGCGAGCAGACGCGCGCTCGGTCACCGACGCGACTGGAGAACAGACGAACTCACAGAGACAGGTGCAAAAGAGAATCCGCCACTGGTGTGTCGGTCGGACTGGCCGGACGCTACTCGTAGGTGACGAGGCTGTACATGACGAACAGGTACCCAAACGTGGTCAGGCCGCTGTTCACCAGCAGGAGGGACCGGACTCCCTGGAAGTCGTTTATGAACGCACTGATCATCGTGGCGGCCGCCCCCGCGATCGCGAGCGAGAACCCAACCGAGAGGTGGAGCATCGCCTGCCGGGATGTCTGGACGTACGCCCGCATCGCCATCCCGACCATCGTCAGTCCGGCCACGACGAACACCAGCGTCGAGATGGCATAGAGAAGTTCTATCATCTGCACTATCCGGGCCTACACCGATCCCGTTATTAAATCCATGCACGAAAATATCGCCGCTGATAACGACAGGAGACGGGACGTTACCGCTCGGAGAGGGTCCGCCAGGCCTCGTCGAGCTTGTTCGTCACCTCGGACCGCTCCTCCACGTGAACGGTCAGTTCGTCGTCGAAGTCGACGCGCACTTCGTCGACGTTCCGACGGTATACCTTGATCCGTCGGCGGTCGTCGGAGAGGATGTTGTCGTGGAGTTCGAGCAGGTCGTGTTCGGTGAGCTCGTCGATGCGACGATAACACGTCGCGATGGGAATCCCGAGATCGTCGCTGAGTTCCTGCGCGGACACGGGTTCGTCCGTCGCATCGAGGATTTCGGCGCTGTATTTATTGCCAAGCGTCTGAAGAATCTCCCCTGAAGCCATCGTTATCAAAACATAAATTCTGTCGATAATAAAGCTATCGCCTGTGATATCGGGGATCGACCGGGGTAAAGCACTTACGAACAGAGGACCGAGATACGTCAGGTACGGTACCTGTACCCGACGTTATCCGCAATAATAACGAGTTATTCCGCCCTTAGATCGGGGATTCTTCCTCGCTCATCATCGAGAAAGCGCTCGCGTTCTGGTGGACCTTGATGCCGCCCGCATCGATCTCCATCGGATAGATGTCCGTCTCGATGTTCTGCTTTCGCATCTTCGCGACCCACACGTATCGGCTGACGCCGTTCTCGGTCGGCGTCTGGATGAGGTAGATGTTGCCGTCGGTCAGGTAGTTCTCCAGTCCGATCTCGGTGTCCGGGAAGACGGCCCCCTGCTCGTTCGTCATCAGCGTGGTGAGGCCGCTGTCGCTGAGGATGTCGGTGAACTTCAGGAGGTAGGTCCGCTTCTCCTTCTCGTTCTCGAAGAACAGCGCGAACATGGCGAGGGAGTCGAGCACGAGTCGGTCGTAGTCCCCCTCCTCCAGTTCTTCGAGGAGGATGTCGAGGGAGGAGGTGAAGTCGTTCTCGCGCAGCAAGACCTGCTTGTCGTAGATCTTGATGTCGCCGTTGTCGACGAACTCGCCCCACTTCTCGAAGCCGATCGACTCGGCGGCCTCGCGGAGGTCTTCTTCGTCCTCCTCGAACGAGAGGTAGATCCCCTTCTCGTCGAACTGCTCGACGCCGTTGTAGATGTACTGGAGACAGAGAATGGACTTCCCAGCGCCCGGATTGCCGCTCACCAGTGTCGTCGAATTCTTGACAATGCCCCCGTTCAGAATGTCGTCGAGGCCTTCGATCCCCGTCTTGGTTTGCTCTATCATAGGTCAGAGTCAGCTAGTCGATTAGATACTTTTCAGTCGGGAATGTTAAAAAGTCTTGCTGGTATCCTGCCACAGCGCCCGGATTCAAACGGATTGTCGTCGGTGATCGTCGGCCCGGTCCGACGACCGCCGGGCCGAGACGGCGGCAGTTCGGTTCAGTTCCCGGCGTGGACGATCGCGGGGTCGACCCAGATGACGAAACTCTCGTCGCGCTTGACGACGCCGCGGATCGAGCCGGTGTCGTTCGCGGGCGACTGATCCACCTGGTCCGGGGTGACCTGAACCACCTGGTACACCTCGTCGACGAGCCAGCCGGCCGCGCCCTGGTCCTCGACGATATCAGGGTCGAAAACGATGATGCGCTTCTCCGCGCCCTCGTCCTCGATGCCGAAGACGACCTTCGGGTCGACGATAGACGTCGTGCGCCCGCGGAGGTCCATGACGCCCCGGACGTGGGGCGGCGCGTTCGGGACGGCGGTGAGCTCCCCTACGTCGACGATTTCGGTGACGTAATCGATGCTCACGCAGTACGTCTCGGACCCGAGCTGGAACTCGAGCACCTGGCCGGTCGTGGCTGACTGGGCTGACATAGAACTCTTGGTTCGTCTGTCTCGGACAGGAGCGCATAAAGCTGCCTCCTGGGCTATCAACTTTGATTACGTGGGCGGAGTATTTATTTCGGGGCCGAACGGGATTTCGAGGTAGGTATGAGGATGTCTCGTTCGCTGGTGCGCCCCGCGTCCCGGGAGCGTCAGTGACATGGTAGGTGGTGTCCGCGCCGTGGTCGCAGACGATTCCCACTTTATGCGGAGCGTCATCTCCGATATCCTCGACGACGGGGGAATCGACGTCGTCGCACAGGCGCGCGACGGGGAGAACGCGGTCGAGGCCGTCATCGAACACGAACCGGACGCCGTGACGATGGACGTCGAGATGCCGGTGATGAACGGCATCGAGGCCACGGAACGCATCATGGCCGAGCGACCGACGCCGGTGTTGATGCTGTCGGCCCACACCGACGAGAACGCGGACGTGACTTTCGAGGCGCTCGATAAGGGCGCGGTCGACTTCTTCACGAAGCCCGGCGGCGAGGTGTCGATGGAGATGTCCAGACTGAAAGACCAGCTGGTGGAGATGGTCGTCTCCGTCGCGGCGGTCGACGTGACCGCGGCGGGCAAGGCCAAGCGATCCTCGACGGGGTCCGAACGGACGGCGACGACCCAGTCATCGACGTCGGCCGGTGCCGGCGACACCTACGTCGAGAACCCGACGCTCGTCGTCGGCTCCTCGACCGGCGGTCCGAAGATGGTCGAGACGGTGATGCAGAACCTGCCCGCGGCGGCCGACCTCCGCGTGCTCATCGTCCAGCACATGCCCGAGGGATTCACCGGGCGCTTCGCCGAGCGGATCAACGCTCGAAGCGAGTACGAGGTCAGCGAGGCGACCGACGGGGCGCGCATCGGCGGCGGCGAAGGACTCGTCGCCGCGGGCGACCGGCACATGCGGGTCAAGAACTACCGGAACGGGCGACTTCGGGCTCGACTGACCGAGGACGCACCGGTCAACAGCGTCCGACCGGCGGTCGACGTGACGATGGAGACCGCCGCGGAGACGATCGACGACCCCCTCGTCGGACTCATCCTCACGGGGATGGGCGAGGACGGGGCGGACGGTATCCGGCGCATCAAGGCGGCCGGCGGCAGCACCATCGCACAGGACGAGGCCACGTCCGCGGTGTACGGGATGCCCAAACGCGCCGTCGAGACGGGCTGTGTCGACTCGGTGTTACCGATCGACGACATTGCGGACGGCATTATAGACACGATAACTACTGAGGAGAGCTAACAATGAACGACCAATACCTGGACGCATTCATCCGCGAGAGCGAGGAAGCGATCACCGAACTGAACAACTCGCTGCTCGACCTGGAATCGGACCCCTCCAACACGGAGGCGATGGACTCGATCTTCCGGACGGCCCACACGCTGAAGGGCAACTTCGGCGCGATGGGCTTCGACGACGCCGCGAACCTCGCACACGCGATGGAAGACTTGCTGGACGAGATGCGCCAGGGCGAGATGCAAGTCACGCCCGACCTGATGGACCTCGTCTTCGCCGGGGTCGACCAGATCGAGGTCATCGTCGGCGAGATCGAGGAGCACGGCGAGTCACAGACCGAGACCGACGAGATGGTCGCGGAGCTGCGCGCGGTCCTCGAAGAGGGTGCGGCGGCCGCCGGCGACGGCGCGACCGAATCCGACGAGGAGCCGACAGACGACGCGGCCGAGGCGGTCGTCGACAGCGTCGATGTCGACGCCGGTGCCATCGAGGACCGCGTCCTGCGGGCCGAGATCGGCGTCGGCGACTCGGACATGCTCGGGGTCGACGCGATGCTGGCCGTCGAGGCCATCGAGGAGCGCTTCGATCTCCTCGACTCGACCCCGGACCGGGCCGACATCGAGGACGGGAAGTTCGATGAGACGTTCGTGCTCTACCTCGACGCGCCCGACGCCTCGACCGCCGACGCCGAACTCGGGACGACCGGTAAGGTCGATTCCTTCGACGTGACCGACGTGACCGACGAGGTGACGAACGCGGCGGGCGAAACGAGCGTCGGTGACGAGCCCGCGGACGCGGCGGACGACGGTTCCAACCCCGAACAGGAACACAGCGTCGACGAGATCAAGTCCGTGCGCGTGGACGTCGACCAGCTCGACGACCTCCACGGGCTCGTCGAACAGCTCGTCACCAGCCGCATCAAGCTCCGGCGCGGCGTCGAGCAGAACAACCTCGACTCGACCAGCGAGACGCTGAACGAGCTGGACAAGATCACCGCGAACCTCCAGAACACGGTGATGGACATGCGGCTCATCCCGCTGAAGAAGGTCGTCGGGAAGTTCCCGCGACTCGTCCGCGACCTCGCCCGGGACCTCGACAAGGACGTGGAGTTCACCATCGAGGGCGAGGACATCGAACTCGACCGGACGATCCTCACCGAGATCTCGGACCCGCTGATGCACATCCTGCGCAACTCGGTCGACCACGGGATCGAATCCCCCGACGAGCGAGAAGCGGCCGGCAAGCCCCGGACGGGCCACATCACGCTCCGGGCCTCGCGCGAGCGCGATCACGTCATCATCGAAGTCGAGGACGACGGCGCGGGCCTGGACGTGGAGGGCATCCGGAACAAGGCCATCGAGAAGGGGGTCCGCTCGCCCGAGGAACTGGACGCGATGGACGACTCCTCGGTGTACGACCTCATCTTCCACCCCGGCTTCTCGACGGCCGACGAGGTGACCGACACGAGCGGGCGCGGGGTCGGCATGGACGTGGTCCACGACACGGTCTCCCAGCTCGACGGGTCGGTCAACGTCGACTCCGAACCCGGCGAGGGGACGACCGTCTCCCTGCGCCTGCCGGTGACGATGGCCATCGTCAAGGTGCTGTTCGTGAAGGTCGGCGACGAGGAGTACGGCGTCCCGATCAAGAACGTCGACGAGATCACCGGCACCGACGCCGCGAAGCAGGTCAACGGCAAGGAAGTCATCAAGCACAACGACGAGATCTACCCGGTCGTCCACCTCGACGACACCTTCGACATCCAGGGCGAGACGGCCAACGGCGACGGGATGCTCGTCCGCATCCGCGAGTCCGAGCGCCAGGTCGCGCTGCACTGCGACTCGGTCGACAGCCAGGAGGAGGTGGTCGTCAAGCCCCTCGAAGGCATCCTCTCCGGGACGCCCGGCCTCTCCGGGACGGCCGTGCTGGGCGACGGGAACATCGTCCACATCCTCGACGTGGTGACGCTATGAACAAGGGCAGCGAGCGGACGTTCGAGGACCTCGTCGAGTTCATCGGCGAGGAGATGGACTTCGAGTCGGGCTTCTACAACGACTCGTACCTCGACCGCCGGATCACCGCGCGGATGCGCCGGACGGACACCGATGACTACCGCTCCTACCAGCGGCTGCTGGAGCGCGACGACGGCGAGCGCGAGGAACTGCTCGATTCCCTGTCGATCAACGTCACCGGCTTCTTCCGCAACCCCGATGCGTGGGAACACTTGCGGCCGGTGCTGCGGGAACTGACCGATGACAACCGCCGCGTCAAGCTCTGGTCCGCCCCGAGCGCGGACGGCCGCGAGCCGTACTCGGCGGCGATGCTCGCGCTTGACGACCCGGAAATCGACGCCCGGCGCGTCGAGATCACGGCGACGGACATCAACGCCGACATCCTCGAAGAGGCGCGGGCGGCGACCTACGCCACGTCACAGACCACCGACATCGCCGAGGAGTTAGAGCCGCTCGACGACTACACGCAGTACATCGAACAGGACGGCAACACGTTCACCGTCCGGGACCGGGTCAGGGACATGGTCTCCTTCGAGCAACACGACCTCATCCGCGGCGACCCGAAACAGGACTTCGACCTCGTGTTCTGTCGGAACCTCCTCATCTACATCGACGCCGAGTTCAAGGTCCCCATCTTCGAGACGATCCGCGGGTCGCTGCGGGAGGGCGGCTACCTGATGATCGGCATGACCGAGACGCTGCCGACCGAGTGTCGGGGCGACTTCGACCCGGTCGACAAGCGCCACCGGATCTACCGGCGAGTGTAGCGACCGATGAGCCTCTACGAACTCGAACGCGACGGCAAGGCCCAGGAACTCATCCGCCTGCTCAGGGAGAGCGACAACGAGCGGGTCACGGCCCGCGCCGCAGAGCTCCTGGGGAACTTCGACGACCACGACGACCGACGCGACGTGGTCAACGCGCTCGTGCGGGCGGCACAGGGCGACAGCGAGGCCGTGACCGCCGCCGCCATCGACTCGCTCGACGAACTCGGCGACGACGCCATCACCGAACTCATCGGGAGCATGGCCGGCGTCGACCTCGAAGACGACGCCGCGGACTGGGTGAAAGCCAAGGCCTACATGCAGGCGCTCGACGCCGACGTGGCCGAGCTTCGGATGGCGGCCGCCAACGGCCTCGGGACCCTCGATCAGGCCGACGCGGTCCCGAAGCTCGCCGAACGCTTCGAGGACCCCGACTCGCGCGTCCGGGCGCGGGCGGCGCGCTCGGCCGGGAAGATCGGCGACTCGCGGGCGACGACGCCCCTCGAAGGCGTCCTGACGGATCCGAAAGCCGCCGTCAGGCGCGAGGCCGCCGACGCGCTGGGCAACATCGGCAATCGGCAGGCGCTCCAGGCGCTCCTCCCGCTGTACGAGGACGACGACGAACGCGTCCGCCGGATCGCTGTGGGGGCATTCGGCAACTTCGAGAACGACCGCCCCGTCGACTACCTCGTCGAGGCGCTGTCGGACGACTCGGCAGCCGTTCGACGGACCGCGGTGTACTCGCTCATCGAACTGCTCTCGAACGTCCCGACGGAGCAGAGTCACGAGATCCGCGACACCGTCGTCGAGAAGCTCTCGAACACCGACGACCGGAGCGTCGTCCTCCCGCTGGTCGAGATCTTGGAGGAGAGTTCGCAGGCCGCCCAGCGACGCAACACCGCCTGGCTCCTCGGGCGCGTCACCAGCGAGGAGGAGCGCGACCGCGTCATCGACTCGCTCGTCGACGCAATCTCCGGCGACGACCAGATGCTCCGGCAGTTCGCCGCCACCTCGCTCGCCGAACTGGGCGGCGACGACAACATGGTGGAGCGGCGGCTGCTCGACATCGTGAAAGACGACGGCGTCGATCCGCAGATACGGGGCCAGGCCATCTTCACGCTCGGAAAGGTCGGCGGCGAGCGCTCTCGGAAGACGCTCGACCGGCTCATCGACGACACCGAACACGACGTGATCCGAAAGAAGGCGTTCTCGGCCATCTCGAAGCTCGGTGGTCGCAGATGAGCCGGCCGAGTGGATTAAGACCCGCCGGGGCGTACGTCACGTCGACAGCGAGCTGACCGATGAGCGACGGAGAACACGCGCTGGTCGACACGAAGGGGAAGTTCGTCCAGGTCGTCTCGGACGGTCGGAAGCGAAACGACATCGAGTGGCTACCCGGTCGAATCCTCCTGTCGAACAAGCGGCTGGTCCTCGCGACGAACCAGGGCAAGCGGACCATCCCGCTGTCGAAGCTCACCAGCGTCACGGCGAGTCAGATGAACCAGTCGCTGGCGCAGGTCGACAGCTACGTCAAGATTCAGTCCGGCCGCGACGTGACGCTCGTCTCCGCCAGACAGGACGAGGAGTTCCAGTCGAATCTCTACAGCACCCTGCTGGACCAGATCGTCATCCTGGTCAAACACCCCGCGGTCAAGGGCGGCGTCGTGCAAGACGGCGGCTGGGAGAAGACCCGTCTCAAACTCGACGGCGACTGCCTCAATCTCGCCATCTCCAGCGGCACGTTCGTCGAGCTCGATATCGACGACGTGGGGACCGTCGAGGCCAAAGAGAAGGAGGTCCGCGGCGAGGAGCGCCCGGTTCTTGAGGTCGAACACACCATCGAGGGGACCAGCGTCGAGACGCACGTCTCCGGGGTCCCCCGGCACGTCTCGCTGCTGGAGGGGCTCGTCCGCCAGGGCGAACAGCGCAACATCGCCGACGACGTGGAGCTCTCCGACGCGGAGACGCAGGTCTTGATGGCCCTGTACTCCGGTATCTCGCCGTTCAAGATCCCGGACTTCGTCGATATGGAGATCGGCGAGGTCGAAGGCGTCTACGACCGGCTCATCGAGTCGGAGATCCTCGAACCGGTCCGGACCCGCCGGGAAGTCCAACTCGAAGCCCGCGGGCGGTCCATCGCGAGCGACGCGATGGCCGACCAGTAGCCACACGGGCCCGCGTCAACGAGTCACAGTGGGGAACGACGGTTCGACGCGTTTTTGAAGCGCGGTCGATAGACCACAGGTATGGCAGAATTTACGGTCGCCGTTTCCGACCCGGAAAGCGGCCACACCTACCAGATCGACGTCGACGGACAGGACGCCAACCGATTCATCGGCCGCGAGCTCGGCGACGAGGTCGACGGCGGCGCGGTCGGCCTCGACGGCTACACGCTCGAACTCACCGGCGGCTCCGACACGGCCGGCCGACCGATGCGCCCGGACGTCCGCGGCGTCGCGACGAAGGAGATCATGTCCGACGGCGGCGTCGGCTTCGAGCCGACCACCGACGGCGAGCGAAAGCGCATCACCGTCCGCGGCCGCGAGGTCAGCGACGACACGCGCCAGATCAACGCGAAGATCACGGATCGCGGAAGCGACGACGTCGACGACCTGCTCGGCGGCGACGACGAGTAAGCCCGCGTGCCGGACCGCGTTCCCAGCGACCACGATACCGTCGAGACGCATCGCGTCCCCGTCGAATCGATCGGCCGGACCGACCGCCCGCGCGTCGTCCTCCCCGCGGACCTCGGCCTCGAGGAAGGCGACGCCGTTCGGCTGGCGCTCGACGGAGACGGCTACCACGCCGCCGTCGGCGAGAACTTCGACGGCGAACCGGTGCTCTCGCACGTCGCCGACAACCGCCGCCTGGCCCGCGAGAGCGAGGGGCCGAACCGGCTCGCGGAGTGGGTCGAGTCGAGCGAGGTGTCCCTCGGCGGGTCCGCTCACCTCGACGTGATCACCGCCGGCGAGGAGTACGGCCTCCGGACGCCCGGCAAGCGCGTCGTCTACACCGCGACCGACGGCCCGGACTCGTCGCTGTCGGACATCGCCAGAAACCTCGATAATTGACGACAGTTCGCGCCGCTCGCTCGATCTCGTCCGATTTTCTCAGTTGATACTCGCGCGAAACGCTCAATATCGGGGCTCGTGTAGCTCCCGTAACGTCCGATGTCGGAATCAGTGATCGCGGATTTCGTGGGCAAATTCAACTCGGAGGTGGCTTCACGGGGCGACCCCATCAAGGGACGCGTCGTCCTCTCCCAGAAGCGACTGGTCCTGGCCGCCAGCGAGTCCGACAAGCTGACGATTCCGCTCGAGTCCATCTTCGACATCGCCATCGGGCAGGTCCCGCCCGACCTCGGTGACTTCTTCGACTCGACGGTGACCGTCGCCTTCGAGCGAAACGGGCGGCGTCTCATCGCGGCGGTCGAGGCCGACAACGAGAAGATCGAGAAGTTCGGGACCGTCCTGTTCAAGGCCGTCGTCAACGGGACCGAGACCACGGTCAAAGAGCGCGCCCGCGTCGGCGGTCGCGTCACCGACGAGTCGTTCAAGACGGCGCGGCTGTTTCTGACGGCCGGGACCGTCGAGTTCCGGCGCAACGACGGCGCGTTCACGGTCGACCTCAAGACGGTCTCCGACTTCGAGCGCAACACGCGAGAGATCGGCGGCGCGAAGCGCCCGGTGCTGACGGTCCGGCACATGAAAGACGGGACCGCCATGACGACGCAGGCGGCGCTGGCCTCCGGCCGGAAGATGTCCATCCTCGGACGCTACCTCCGCCGGGAGTACTCCGAACTCATGGAGGAACTCCGGAACGTCGAACTCACGAAGGACAAGAAGGAGGTGCTGGTCGCGATGTACTCCACCGGCGACATGGACGGGATGCCGCTCGCCAGCATCCTCGGCAAGGACTCCTCGCAGGTGTCGATGATCCTCCAGGACCTCTCCGAGGACGGCCTCATTCAGGACGGAGGCGACGGCCCCGCGCTCACGCCGACCGGGAAGGTCGTCGCCAGCCGCCACCTGGAAGACGTGAACGCCTGACTGCGACGGAGCGCACCCCGACGCGGACGGGCCGCTGTCGTGTCGTCCGCTTCAGTCCTCGGCGGCGACGACGGTGCTGACCCGCGCGTTCTCCTTCAGTTTCAGTCCCGCGCCGCCGACAGAGAGCGGCACTCGCGGGAGGGAGTCCACGTGCAGCGTCGGGTGCGTGGCCCCGCGTTCGAGCAGTTCCGTTCGGGGCTGGAGCGTCACCGTCGCGTCGCCGGTCAGCGACTCGTTGTACTCGAGGAGGTACTGCCCGTCCCGGAGCGTCCACCACTCGTAGTCGTCGTCGGGGTCGCGCTTGTGCGTCTCGTGGAGCGCGGTCGTGGCCGCGTCGAGTTCGCCGCCGCCGAAGTCGATCCGGCCCGGTTCGACGACCTCGTAGACGGCCGCGACCGTGAGATCGAAGCCCGGACTGTCGGTCTGGGTCGGTTCGTGGACGATATCGGTGACGTACTCGCTGAGATCGACCATGCCCCGCAGTAGCACGGGCCGGGTGAAAACGCTGTGTGTCGTGACCGAGAGCGGGCCATTTTTGCCCGGCGAGCGTCTCAGGGCGGGCATGACCAATCACGCGGAGTTCCTGGCGGGCGAGCGGCCCGACGACGTGCTCTTCTTCCTGCACGAGGACGCCGTCTCGAACCCCGGCGCGCTGGCCGACTACGCCGACGCGGTCGAATACGGCCACGTGCTCGTCCTCCCCGGCGACGACGGCCGCAGCGCCTTCCAGTCGGCGACCGGCATCGACCCGATGGGGCTGGCCCAGCAGGCGATGGGCACCGAGGGCCACGTCCACGACGACCTGACCGGCGCGGACTGTCCCGTCGCCGAGGAGGAACCGGACATCGACCACACCACGCGGTTCGTCTTCGCCTTCGCCGAGGAGCAAAACGAGGACGTGGGCGGCCTCTACGCCGAGGGCGACGTCATCCACGCCTACGCGGTGTGCGCCTGTGGCGAGCGCTACAGCGACAAGTGGGTCGTCGAGCAGTAGCCGGCGGGCCTACAGCGAGAACGGCCGGGCCAGTCGGGCGAGCAGCGCCTTCGGCAGGCCAGTGACGAGGCTCCCGTCGCGGGAATACCGTATCTCTACGTCGTCGCGCGTGACGCCGTGGCGGAGGTGCTGGACGCCGTCGACGACGAACCAGCAGCCGAGGAGCGCCCCCGGAGCGACGACCCACGTCGGACCGCCGGCCGAGACCGTGTAGCCCAGGAAACCGAAGATGAGCAGCCCGAAGACCACGTGGTCGGCGTAGTCACCGACGGCGGCCCGTGCGGCGTCGGCGACCAGCCAGACGCAGAAGGCGATCGCCGCTGTGGCCGCGGCGTACCGTATCGAGCCGTCGAGGACGTACAGCGTCACACCGACCGCGACGGCGCTCCCGAGGCGCTTTCGTACGACTGTTTCGCGCGCGATTCGAGTGTGGAGGGACTCGGACATCACTCAGAGGTGTCGACAGAGAGATCTATCAACGTTGCGACGGGCGAAAAAGCCGCTCACTCCGTTCGCGGGTGACGCTGCTATCTGTCGGTATCGACGCCTTCCTCCTCTTCTTCGGGAAGCCGCCGGAACGCGTCCACGATGGCCTGCTTCGCCACCGCCCCCTGCGTCGTCCGAGTCCACCTTTTTCTCCTCGGGAACGCTCACTGCGTTCGCGCACCACTCGTCGAAAAACGTGGGCGAAAAAGCCGCTCACTCCGTTCGCGGGTGACGCCGCTATCTGTCGGTATCGACGCCTTCCTCCTCTTCTTCGGGAAGCCGTCGGAACGCGTCCACGATGGCCTGCTTCGCCACCGCCCCCTGCGTCGTCCAGTGGTGGGCGTAATCCATCATGTCGTCGTAGATGTCGGGCTTGCAGCCGGCGGCCTTCGGGTGGCCGCCGCCGTTGACCTGCTGGGCGACCTCGTGTGCGCGCTCGAAGTTCTCCGTGCCGCGGATGGAGGCCGAGCCGGCGGGCTTGACGACGACGGCGGCGTCGGCCCCCTGCTCGCGCAGGGCCTCGGCGACCTCGTTCTGCGAGCAGCGGCCGTACGTGACGCCGACGGTCCAGTCGGCGACCTCGCGGAGTTCCGCCCGGTCGACGGCCTTCTCGATGAGCGCCTCCTTCTCGACGCGCTTCTCCGCGAGGAAGTCGTGGACCTCGGGCGAGAGGTCGGGGCCGTGCTCGCGGACCGCCTCGATGTACTCCTCGGGCTCGCTCCAGTAGGAGAAATCCGCGAGGTCGTCGCTTCGGGGGTCGTCGCGGATCCAGAGGTCGTGGTCGCGAGTGACGGCGGCGAGGTCGGCCCACTGCTCGTCGAAGTCGTGGTCGAGTTCGCCCAGCGCCACGTCGGCGGTGCACACTTCGTCGGAGTCGCCGACGGTGCGCTCGACGCCGGCCGCGTCGACGGCGGCGGCGAGGTCGTCGGGCCACTGGTGGTGGTCGAACCAGACGACGCGCTCGACGCGGGCGACCACGTCGTCGAGCGGCGCGACATCGGAGTCGCGGTCGGGACAGAGGTCGCAGACGAAGACGGTCGCGCCGGGGTCGGCGTACTCGGCGGTCCACTCCAGCGCCTCGGTGAGTTCGTGGGGGCCGGCGGGGAGCAGCGCGCCCTCGCCGTGGGCCTGCCGAATCAGCGCGGTGCAGGCCAGGCCGTCGGCGTCAGGGTCCGCGATGACCACGACGCCGGCGTCGGAAACGGTCTCGGCGGCCTCGGCTTCGGCCTGTTCTTCCTCGTAGGAGTCGGGGACGAAGAAGCCCTCCCCGGGGAGAACGGATTTGCGGCCGAGAGAGAGGCGGTCGTCGTCGATGAGCCAATCGTCCATGCCCGAGCAAGCGGGCGAGTCGTCAAGAAGCCGTCGGGTTCGGCCGTCGCGGATGCGGATCGACCGCCCGCCGCGGAGCCGCGAGGCGAGGCCACGCCGCTCTCACGGGGCCGTCTCGACACCGCGGACCTCGAAGCGCGCCCCGCCGCTCGCACCGTCGGTCACGGAGACGTCCCAGCCGTGGGCGTGGGCGATTTGCCGGACGATCCGCAGTCCGAAGCCGGTGCCGTCGGTCGCGGTGGAGTAGCCGGCCTCGAAGACCTTCTCGCGGTCCGCCGGCGGGACGCCGGGGCCGGTGTCCTCGACGTAGAAGCCGTCTGCGAGCGAGCCGACGGTCACCGTAACGGCGCGTTCCTCGCCGTCGTCGGATTCCGACGACGGCGGACTAGTCGGCGGACCGCGTTCGACGGCGTCTCCCTGCGCTTGCGAGGAGAGGGGTGCGGGACCGTGCTCCACGGCGTTCCGGAGGAGATTCTCGAACAGCTGTTCGAGCCGGGCGCGGTCGGCGAGGATCGTCTGGTCCGTCTCGACGACGAGCGTCGACGCCGCGGTCGGGACGTTCTGCCAGCACTGCTCGACCAGGTCGACGAGCGCGACCGGTTCGGTGTCGCTGACCGCGTCGCCGCTCCTGGCCAGCGCCAGCAGGTCGTCGATGAGCGCGTGGCTTCGGTCGAGCGCGGTCCCAATGTCGTCGAGGTGCTCGCTGTCGGACTCCGCCCGCGCCAGTTCGAGGCGCCCCCGGGCGACGTTGAGCGGGTTTCGGAGGTCGTGGCTCACGACGCTCGCGAACTCCCGGAGCTGCTCGTTCTGGCGCTCCAGTTCCCGCTGGCGAGCCCTGCGCTCGGTGACGTTCTCGGAGACAGCCAGCCCGGAGATGACCTCGCCCTCGTCGTCCCGCACTGGGACGGTCTGGACGCGGTAGCGCTCGCCCTGGTACGCCTGCTCGAAGACCCCTTCGTTGCCGGCCAGCGCCTCGCGGTAGTAGTGTTCGGTCTCCTCCGCCAGGTCGTCGGGGAACAGGTCCTGGGCCGTCATTCCCTCGAAGTCGTCCGAGGTGAGACCCACAGCGGCGAGTTCGCTGCCGGCCGCGAGCGTGTACCGGAGGTCGCGGTCGAACAGGAACACGCCCATGTCCGGGAGGTTCTCGACGAGCGTCCGGTACCGGGCCTCGAGCGCCCGCCGTTCCCGTTCGCGTTCCTTCCGATCGGTGATGTCGCGTCCGATCCCGACGAGGAGCACCGTTCCGTCGGGATGCGTGACGCGATTGGCCACGAACTCGTAGGGGATCTCGGAGCCGTCGCTGGTCAGTAGCGGTGCCTGATGTCGGGCGTGGCCGGTCTCGAACACCTGCGTTATCGCCGCCGCCGTCGCCTCCCGGTGCGTCTCAGGAACGAAGTCGACCCCGTTCATCGTCGCGAGGGTCGCGTCGTCGTAGCCGGTGACCGCCGCGAAACTCTCGTTCCACCGCTGTAAGTCGCCGTCGGCGTCGTGGACGAACAGCAGGTCGTCGATGCCGTCGAGCACGCAGTCCGTGTACTCGCGGTATCGGCGGAGTTCGCGCTCGCGTTCCTTCCGGTCAGAGATATCGCGGACGAGTCCCTGGACGAAGACGATCGCGCCGTCGTGGCGAACCGGGCTGGCGCTCACCTCGACGTCGACCCGCGAGCCGTCCGCGTCGACGAGCGCCAGTTCGAGTTCGCGGACCGTTTCGCCGTCTCGGACGCGGGAGAACCCATCGAACGCCGTCGCGAGGGTGTCCGCTTCGACGTACTGCTGGAAGTTCTCCCCGAGGAGTTCCTCGCGCGTGAAACCCAGCAGGGACTCGACGACGGGGGAGACGTAGGTGAACACGCCGTCGGTGTCGAGGCGGAAGATCGTGTCGGGACTGACCTCGGCGATCTCGCGGAAGCGGCGTTCGCTCTCGCGCCGGCGCTGTTCCGAGCGGTGGCGCTGGATGGCGGTCCCGAGGACGTTGGCGACGCTCTGGACGAACCGCACGTCGTCGTCGCTGAACGAGCGGCCGGTGGTCGCGTACGTCCCGAGGACGCCCCACGGGTCGTCGCGGCTGCCGACGACGACGCTGATTCCGCTGACGACGCCGGAGTCGGTGAGTAGCGTTGACTCCCGGAATCGGTCGTCGCCGGACAGGTCCTCGACGACCACCGGCTCCGACACAGACAGCGTGTAGCCCGCCTGCGTCCGAGGACCGGCGTCGACCGTCTCCCGGTCGGTGACCGGGCGGTCCCACCCCGTCGCGGCTACGGGTGAGAGCCGGTCGTCCTCGGCGACGGACCGAAGGGCGGCGGCGTACTCGGTATCGAGACGGTCCGCGATGAGACCGACGGCGCGCTCGAACAGCGACGGGAGCGCGAGCCCCTCGAGCGCGTCCCGGCTGAGCGTCGCGATGGCCTCGTCCTGTCGGCTCTTCCGTTCGAGGTCGCGAGTGGCCCGATACGCCTCGACGGCGTTGGCGATGCGGTTCGCGAGGACCGTGTACTGATCCGTGCCGCCGCTCTTCTGGAGGTAGTCGGTCACGCCGCTCGAGATGGCGTCGCTGGCGATCTCCTCCGATCCCTTCCCCGTGTAGAGGATGAACGGGAGGTCGGAGTCGAACTCTCGGACGGCTTCGAGGAAGTCGATGCCGTTCGTTCCGGGCATGTCGTAATCCGAGACGATACAGTCGATGTCCCCGTCTTCCAGCCGCGCCAGCCCGTCGGTCGCGTTCGCTGCCGTCTCGACGCTGAAGCGGTCGTCTTCGCGTTCGAGGAACTGAGCGACCACCGCCGTGAGATCCGGGTCGTCGTCGACGTGAAGGACGCGAACCTGGCTACGCATACCCTCCCTATACCGGTCGGTAGGGATATAGACACGGTATCAAATGACAAGGGGTGGAAGGGAGAGGCGACGGCGTGCGACGCGCTACGGGACGAGGCGCGTCCGGTCAGACCCCTTCTCGCTCGGGGTTGGGGTCGCCCTCGAGCTGGCGCACCGTGAGGACCGGCATCGGGGCCTGCCGGACGACTTCCTCGGCGACGCTCCCGAGGAGGAAGCCGTGTTCGCCGTGACGGCCGCGGGTCCCGCTCGCGATGACGTCCGCGTCGTGCTCGTTCGCGTACTTGCAGATCTCGTCGGCGGGGTCGCCCTGCCGGACCGCGGTGATGAGTTCCTCGTCGGCCTCGGCGTCGGCGGCCTCGCGGATGAACGACAGGGCGCGACCGCCGGTGGTCGCCAGCGCGCGCTCGAGCGCCTCGCGGACCTCCTCCGGCGTTGCCTCGACCTCGCCGGCGTCGACGACGTACAGCCCGTGGACGGTCGCGTCGAAGCGCGCCGCCAGATCGAGCGCCGCCTCGACGGCCCGCTCTGCGCTCCCGGACCCGTCCGTGGCGATGACCACCGTATCGAACATACGCCACGCTATTTCGGGCACGATTAAATAAGCAGTCCCTTCCCGGACAGGACGCGGCGGGCGACGGGGCCCGGACCTCGGTGGCTTTTTGCCGGGTGGGGTCACAGTGGCGTGTGATGGACATCGACCTCGTACTCGCGCCAGTCGACGGCAGCGACAAGTCAGAACGGGCGGCCGAGTACGCGATCGCCGTCGCGGAGCGATACGACGCGGACATCCATCTCCTGTTCGTCGTCGACGAGCGACTGCACCGCGACATCGAGAACGGCGACGTGGACCCGGAGGTCGTCGCCGACATCCACAAGTCCTTCGCCGACGACATCCACGCGCAGTTCGCCGATTCCTACGACGGCGCGTTCGACACGTCGGCCGCCGCGGCGTTCTCCGAGACGCGGCTGATGCAGACCCCGGGGAGCGTCGTGCTCGACGTGGCCGAAGCGATCGGGTCGGACTTCATCGTCGTGCCGCGCGAGGCCGACGCGGAGGACGCCGTGGGGCGCGCGGCCTTCTACGTCATCGAGTACGCGAGTCAGCCAGTCCTCTCCGTCTAGAGGCGAATCGCCATCTCGACCTCGAAGCTCTCGGTGTTGCTCGTCTCGAAGCCGACTTTCTCGTACAGCGCGATCGCGGGTTCGTTCCAGCGCTCGACGGTGAGCCACACCTTCCCGACCCCCTGGTCCTGCCCGTGACCGAGTAGCGTTTGGACGAGTGCCGTCCCGATACCAGCACCCTGGTAGGCCTGTAACACGAAGATCGCGAGTTCCTGCTCGTCCTCGTTGTCGGGGACGAGCGTCGCGTGGCCGATCGCGTCGCCCTCGTGTCGGGCGACGACGTTGAGACACTCGTCGCCGAGAATGACGTCGAGCCACTTGCGGATCGCCTCGTCCTTGACCGGCGGGATGCCCTGCGCGCGGTCCTCGGGGTTGAAATCGAGGTACATCTCCACGAGGTCCTCGGTGTCGGTCGCGTCGGCGGCGACGACCTCGATCTCGCGGCCCTCGCCGTCGGTGATCGTCCGCGGCGGTCGCGGGAACGCGTCCGCGGGGTCGTCTGGGTACGTGCGAGTCATCGGATGAGCGTGATCGGGGTCTGTGCGTTCAGCAAGACGAACTCGACGATGGAGCCCAGTTGGATCTTGCCGAGCGGTGAGCGGTTGCCGCCGCCGAGAACGATGCGGTCGAAATCCTCGCTCTCCGCGATGTTCACCAGATCGCTCCCCGGGGACGACCCCTCGATACGGCGGATCGTCGCCTCGACGCCGGACTCCTCGATCCGTTCTCGCACGCGTCGAGAGACCGTCTCTACGCCCTCGTCCGCGTCGTCGTCCTCGTAGACCGCGACCGTCAAGTCGTCGCCCGTCTCCGAGGCTCGTGTCAACGTTTCATCCAGTGCGCGGTAGGACAGATCGCTGCCCCCGACACCGAGCAGTACGTTCATAGCCGGGACTTGTATACCCCCGGTCAAAAAGCCACCTGGCGAACGTGTCACACAGTTGTTTGGAGTGGCGTCTCGCGGCGATACCCTTTTTCGCCGCGGGGACCCAACGTCGGCCATGACCGAGGGCGCATCGCCGGACGAGACGGACATCGACGGAGGGGACGCCGAACCGGAGCCGAGCGACCGGCCGGCGACCGAGAGCGACGAACACACTGGGGACGGGGACGGAGAGCCGAGCGGGGCAGACGAGGGGACCGCCGAGGAAGCCGACGATGGAGTCGCCGACGCGGCCGACGAGCAGGACCCAGCGGTCCAGAACACCGACGTGCCGGCCGACGTACGAAAGTACGACCGCTTCAAAAAGATCGAGGGCGGGACCTACGACCGGGCCAACGACTTCCTCAGGGACCGGACGTACATCACCGCCCGCGAGTGGGCTATCGCGCGCCTCTGTGCCGACTTCCGGACCGAGACGGGCGTCGAGATGACGAAGATCGGCGAGAACCTCCCGGAACTCGTCCCGTTCATGACCGACACGTACACTCCGCAGGCCGTCAATCAGGCCCGCTCGGCCTTCGAGGACAAGGTCCGGAAGGCCGGCGCGACGTTCCTCTACGGCGCGATGTGCGACTTCTTCACCGCCGAGGAACTCGACGACGTGATGTACGAGGCCACGGAGGTCGCGAAGTTCCTGCTCGAAGTCGAGGGCGTCGACCTCGCCGTCGAGGACGAGATGGAGGCCGAGGATCGCATCTCGACCGTGATGCGAGAGGTCCGCGAGCAGTCGGCCGCGCTGCGACACGACGAGGTGTGTTGTCCGGAGTGCGGCCACGAGTTCGAGGCGGATGAGTAGACCAGTTCGGACAGCGAGATTCCGGAGGAATCTCGGGCCCACGAGCGGTGGAACCGCGAAGCCCGCTGTGCGTGTCCGAACACGTAGTCGTCCGCCTCGCTTGCAGCGGACGAGTAGGCCCACTCGGACCGCGAGATTCCGGAGGGATCTCGGGCCCACGAGGGGTGGAACCGCGAAGCCCGCCGTGCGTGTCCGAACACGTCGGTGAGATGAGCGATCCCGGATCGGAGCCGCGAGGGTCCGCGATGTCGGACCGCGAAGCGAGACAGCGAGTCCTGCGAACCGACCTCGCGATCGGGCTCGGCGGCTCGGTGCTCGGCTACGCGGAGGCGGGCCCGGCGCTGTTTACCGTGCTCCCGACGCTGGCGGTGGTCGGCCTGCTGACTGCGGCGGCGCTGTACGCCGTCGAACACGCCGCGGTCCCGGGCGTGTACCCGGAGGTGACCGCGCTGGCGTCGCTCGTCGTCCTCGCGGCCGTCGTAGCGGGGTTCGTCGTCGTCATCGAGGCGAGTGTGGCTGTCGTCCTCGCCGGCGCGCTCTCCGGGTTCGGGGTCGGCGTCCTGTGTTATCGGCTCTGCTACGGCTTTCTCTTTCCCGTCCCGGCCTTCCGGCTCGATCGGGTCAGAGAGCGGTGAGGTTCCGGCTACTCGACCACTTCGGCGTCCGCGTCGCGGACGTTCTCGCCCTGGTGGTCGTAGAACACGTCCTCCTCGCCCCCGTCGCCCAGCGCGTCGCCGCGCTCGTACACGACGGTTCCCCGGACCATCGTCCACTCCGGGAAGACCGCGTCGAAGCCCTCGAAGGGCGTCCAGTCGCACTTCGAGTGGAGGGTCTCGCCGCGAACCGCGGTCGTCTCAGTGGTGTCGACCAGGACGAGGTCGGCGTCCCGGCCGGCTTCGATCGCGCCCTTCTGCGGGAGGTCGAACACCTCGGCGGGGTTGCGCGCGGTGAGATCCCGGACGCGCTCGTAGGTGAGGTCGCTGTCCGAGTCGCGGGCCTCGGCGAGCAGGAGTGGGAGTGCCGTCTCGACGCCGGGGACGCCCGACGGCGCGTCCCAGATGCTCGCGTCCTTCTCCTCGCGGGTGTGGGGCGCGTGATCGGTCGCGATCATGTCGACGGTGCCGTCGACGACGCGGTCGTAGAGCTGCAGCCGGCGCTTTTCGCGGCGCAGCGGCGGGTTCATCCGGCCGAACGTACCCAGGTCGGAGAGGTCGCGACGGGAGAGCAGCAGGTGGTGGGGCGTCACCTCGGTGGTCATTCCGGCCTCGCTGGCGATGTCGACGCCCTCCGGCGTAGAGGTGTGAGCGATGTGGATCGTCGCGTCGCGCTCGTTCGCCACCGAACAGGCGCGTTCGACGGCTTTCGCCTCCGCCTTCGCGGTTCGGAACGCGCTCCAGGCGTCGGCGTCGTCGCGGGCGCGGGCGTCGTCGTTGAAGTAGTCGGCGTCCTCCGCGTGAACCGTGACCGGCACGCCCTTCTCCGTCGCGGCGTCGAGCGCGTCGGCGAACAGGTCGGCCTCGATGCCCATGTCGCCGGTCGAGTCGGCGAGGAACACCTCGCCGAGGGCGAAGAGTCGCCGGCGCAGGAGGACGTTCGGGATCCAGTCGGCCGTGACGCCGCCGTTGATGCCCCAGTCGACGACGGCGTCGGCGGCGAATTCGGCCTTCTGATCGAACGCCTCGCCGTCGATCGTCGGCGGGTCGGTGTTGGGCTGGTCGACCACGGTCGTGACCCCGCCGGCCGCCGCGGAGCGAGCGCCCGTCTCCCACGTCTCCTTGTGCGGATAGCCGGGCTGGCGGAAGTGGACGTGGGCGTCGATCATGCCGGGGAACAGGCGCTTGCCCGTCGCTTCGATGACGTGCTGATCGTCGGCGTCGAGGTCGCGACCGACCTCGGCGATGGACTCGCCACGCACCCGGACGTCGCGCTGGCGACCGTCGGGCAGCGTCGCGTTGCGGATGAGCATACCCCCAGTCGGCCGGGCGAACCCCTAAGTGTCTCGGATGTGGCTCACCGAAGCGTCCCGCTCCGCCGTCAGCGCCGCTTCGAGCGCCGCGGCGACGCGGTCGGGGTCGTCGGTCCCGCCGGCGCGGGCGACGCTCCCGACGCTGTCCGGGTCGAAGGGGACGCCCAGTGCCGCGTAGACCGGCGTCAGCACCGCGGCGAGCTCCTCGTGGTCACGGACGACGACGACAGCGCCGACCACCGCGACGGACTGGCGGACCCGCTGGGCGAGACCGGCGACCTTCCCGGCGGCCTGCAGCGAGTGGGTCCCGGGACAGAACGAATCAGGCGGTTCACCCTCTCGTGCGTCGACACCGCAGTCGGAGAGGGCCTGCTTGACCGCGTCGCTGACTCGGTCGTAGCGGGACTGGATAATCCCGCGAGGGTCGTCGGTCGGCTCCGCGAGCGCGACGGCGACGGTCGACCCGGTGTAGGCGACGGCGCGGCCGCCCACGGAACGCTCGACGACCGCGTAGCCCCGGTCGCGAGCGGCGGCCTGCGCTCGCTCGTAGCCGTCGCTGGAGGCGTCCCGGCGACCGAACGCCACCTGCCGGTGGGGCCGCCAGACGCGGAGCGCCGCCTCGCGGTCCGACGCGACGCGGTCGGTCATCTCCCGGGTCCGCCGGTAGTCCCGGTCTGGGTCGGCGGCCCGACCCCGGAGCAGTCGCATAGCTCGACAGTGGGTCCGCGGAGACAAAACGCCCGCGGCAGGGTAGGGGAGACAGCCGACGGCCCGAGCAGTCCGCTGGCGCAGCGATGGCGGACAGGCGACACTCGACCCTCGCGACGGGACGTGTCGCGCTCCCGCGGCCCCCGTCGCGTGTACAGTCAGCGCATCGTCCGCGGGTGGCCCCGGCATCGGACTTGAACCCTCGGGCGACAGCCACTTGCTGGCGCGCACCTAACCGACGGCGATGGCCGTGACGCTCCCCCGGGACGTACTCGCCCAGTACTACCGCTTCTCGCTGTACAACTCCCCGTTCGATGCCCACGACGAGGGGTGCGCGATCGACCTGTATCCCGAGGGCGCGTGTGCGCCGTCGCCGGTCGCCGGCGAGGTCCTCGACACGAAGACGGTCCGCGCGCCGCCGAAGGCCTACGCCGCCGAGCACGACCACCTCGTCCTGGTCGACACGGGCGAGCACGTCGCCCGGATACTCCACGTCGACCCGCGCGTCGAACCCGGCGAGTCGGTCGCGGTGGGCGACGACCTCGGCGACCTGGTCCGGGCGGGCTTTTTCGCGCCGTGGGTCCCGAACCACGTCCACCTGGGGTTTCGCGACCCTGACGCGAACTCCTATCGGGCGTCGGGATCGCTCCCCGTCGACGTGGCCGCCGATGTCGAGGCGGTCCCGTGGGACGGACGCGGGACGGTCGTCGCGGCCGGTGAGACGTGGGCGCGACTCGACGCGCCCGAACATCCCGCGCCGGGCGAACGCTTCGCCGGAGTCGCGAACGGTGTCGGAGGCGGAAATCCCAGTGTCCTCGACGGCGGCTTCCCGCACTACGACGGGGGCGGTTTGCTCGGCGGTCGTGGGGGTGAGCACGCCGCGCTCGCGGGGAAGCGGGTCGGAACGGCCGACGGGCGCACCGTCGCGTGGGACGACGTGACCGTCCTCGCGAACGGCGAGGCGGTGACCGGCATCGCGCTGTTCTGCGACCGAGAGCGGGCCGGCGTCAAACTGGTCGGCCGGGAAATCGACCTCGACGTGGGAGACGCGGTGCGGGTGACTATCGAGGGGGTTGGCGGCGCAGACCCCGGGTAGCGTCGCGACGGCCAGCCATCAGGCGAAGTCGAGGCCCGCGCGGTCGGTCACTTCGCCGAACAGCCAGTCGGCGTGCTCCAGCGCGTACTCGCGGTGGTCTTCCTCGATGAAGCCGACGGCGTCCTCGACCAGAACCGGGCGGTAGTCTCGCAGGCCGGCGCTGGAGGCGGTGTGGAGCACGCAGACGTTGGCGAGCGTGCCGCAGATGACGAGGTCCTCGACGCCGTGGGCGTCGAGCCAGCCCTCCAGTTCCGTCTGGTAGAAGGCGTCGTAGGTGTGCTTGACCACGACCAGGTCCTCCTCGGCCGGGTCGAGGTCCGCGACCAGCTCGGCCTCCCACGAGCCCTCGACGACATGTTCGCCCCAGCGCTCGAACTCGTCGTAGTAGTGGGCGTCCTCGAACTGCCCGGGCGGGTGCACGTCGCGAGTGAAGACGACGCTGGCCCCGGCCTCGCGGGCGCGGTCGACCAGGTCGCCGCAGGGGTCGACGGCCGCTTCGCTGTCCGGCGCGTAGAGGGTCCCGTCGGGGTGACAGAAGCCGTTCTGCATGTCCACCACGACGAGCGCGGTCTGTGACGGATCGAGTTCCATACGCGGACGTTCGGGCCGACGGAGTACCAACGTTACCCCGTGTGACTTTTCACTGCGCTGGCCCACGTTCAGGTAGATGCGCCGCCCCCTCGCCCTCGCCGTCGTCTGTGTCGCGCTGCTGCTCGCAGGCTGTCAGGCCCCCGGATCGCCGGCGGAGCAGACGCCGCTCGGCGGCGACGCCGGACAGACCGACGCCGCCGCGACGCCGACCGAACCCGCGGTCGATCTCGCCGTGAACGGGTCGGCCCCCGACGCGCCGACGGCGGACCGACTGGGCTACGAGAACGGCTACTGGTACAACGAGTCGCTCGCTGTGACGACCGAGGACGGGCTGAACGAGACGGAGCGCGAGGCCGTCGTCGCCCGGACGATGGCCCGCGTCGAGCGGATCCGCGGCCTGGAGTTCGAAGAGACGGTCCCCGTCTCGGTCGTCTCGCGGGCCGAGTACCGCAACAGCACCGGCGGCGGCGATACCGGCGAGTCGCTGCGGCGGTTCGACAACGCGAAGTTCGAAGCGCTGTTCTTCGTCGGCGAGGACCGCGATTCCATCGCCGTCCAGAGCAGCAACCGCGGCGAGAGCGTCCTCGGCTATTACAGCAGCCGACGCGGCGAGATCGTCGTCGTCAGCGACTCCGAGACGCCGACGATCAGCCGCGGGACGCTGGCTCACGAACTGGTCCACGCGCTCCAGGACCAGCAGTTCGGACTGGGAAGCGACGCGAACACGCGCGACGGCGTGCAGGGTCGGAACGGGCTTATCGAGGGCGACGCCGTGGCGACGCGCCAGATATACTCCGAGCGCTGCGCGGCGACGTGGGAGTGTATCGAGACGCCGACCAGTGGCGGCGGTGGCGGCGGCGACCGCCACTTCGGTATCAGCTTCATGCTGTACTTCCCGTACAGCGACGGCCCGGGCCTGGTAAGCGACCTCCGTGAGCGCGGCGGGTGGAACGCGGTGAACGACGCCTACGGCGACCACCCCGACAGCGCCGTCGAGGTGACCTACCCGGCCCGCTACCCCGAGTGGGAGCGGGCGTCGGTGTCGCTCGCGGACCGGTCGAGCGCCGACTGGGAGCGGGTCCGCCCCTCGACCGACCGCGACCGGCCCGACTACGCCGTCGTCGGCCCGTCGGCCATCGCGGCCTCGATGGCCTACACGCTCGCCGACGACTACAACGACTCGGCGGTCGTCCGCACGGGCGACGTCATCAACTACGAGTCCGACGGCTCGCTCCGGAGCGAGGACCCGTACAACTACGACCTGCCCGCCACCGACGGCTGGCGCGGCGGCCGGATGCACGTCTACGCGAACGGCGGCGAGACGGCCTACGTCTGGAAGACGCGGTGGGACAGCGAGGCCGACGCCAGCGAGTTCGCCCGCGCCTGGGAGCGCGTCGTCGTCCACTGGGGCGGGAGCCAGCGCGCCGACGGGACCTGGGTCATCGCGGACGACAGCCCCTACGCCGACGCGATATCGATCTCCGTCGATGGCCGGACAGTCACCGTCGTGAACGCGCCGACTGCGGCCGAACTCGACGAGGTCCACGATGCGTAGGGAGCGCCTGCTCGCGCTGTCGCTGGCGCTCGCCGCGGTCCTCGCCGGCTGTTCGGTCCCGTCGTTCGGCGGGAGCGACCACCCGGCGACGCCGGCCGGCGAGGACGCGATCGGCTGGGAGGACGGCTACTGGTACGACGACCCCGTTCGCGTGACGACCGGCGACGGGCTGAACGAGACGGAGCGCGAGGCCGTCGTCGCCCGGACGATGGCCCGCGTCGAGCAGATCCGACAGCGGGAGTTCGAAGAGTCGGTCCCCGTGTCGGTCATCTCGCGAGCCGAGTACCGCAACCGCTCGCGCGGCAACGGGAGCGGCGGCGGGCCGCCGGAGGACCCCTGGAACGACCAGGTGTGGGAGGCGCTCCTCCTCATCGGCGAGGACTCGGGCAGCAGCGAGGAACTGGACGACACGCTCTCGACGACGGTCCAGGGGTACTACTCGCCGAGCCGCGACGAGATCGTCATCGTCAGCCCGACGGAGACGCCCCAGATCGACCGGCGCACGCTGTCGCACGAACTGGTCCACGCGCTCCAGGACCAGCAGTTCGGCCTGAACGGCTCCGCGGAGACCCAGGACACCCAGCTCTCGCGCCAGGGCGTCACCGAGGGCGAGGCGAACTACGTCCGGATCTTCTACGAGCGGCGCTGTGGCGACCAGTGGGAGTGCATCGCGCTCCCGGACCGCGCGTCGGAGGGCAGCGGTGACGGCAACGAGAGTGCGACACAGCAGCCGAGCTACAACGAGGGGCTGTTCACCGTGCTCTACCAGCCCTACGTCACCGGGCCGGCGTTCGTCCACTCGATCCGTGAGGACGGCGGCTGGGACGCCGTCGACGCGCTGCACGACGACTTCCCGGACAGCACCGAGCAGGTGCTCCACCCCGAGAAGTACCCCGACGAGAAGCCGGTCGCCGTCGACGTTTCGGACCGCTCGTCCGACGCGTGGGACCGCTTCGACCACGACCCGGTCGGCGACACCGTCGGCGAGGCGTCCATCTACGCGACCGTCTACCACAACGACCAGACCGACGGCGACCGCTACAGCTACGAGAGCGAGGCCTCCGAGGGCTGGGCCGGCGACCTCGTCGTGCCGTACCGGAACGGTTCGGGCGGCTACGGCTACGTCTGGGAGACGCGCTGGGACACCGAGGAGGACGCCCGCGAGTTCGCCGACGCCTACCGCGGCGCGCTGGTGGAGGAACACGACGCCAGCCAACTGCGAGCGAACGTCTACGTCGTCCCCGAGGGCGACCAGTTCGCCGACGCGTTCCGCGTCGTCAGGTCGGGCAAGACGGTCCGCATCGTCAACGGCCCGACGGTCGGCGACCTGAGCGAGATTCACCGAGCCGAGACCTGAACGCGATCAGCTGACGCGGCGGTACGCGAAGCGGCCGAATCCCGTGACGGTGACGACGGCCGTCGCGTAGGCGGTCAGATCGTGTGGCGGCCGGGAGACGGCGAGGTAGCCGCCCACCGTCCCGAGCGCGGCGAGGCCACAGAGCGCCCAGAGGACGACGGCCCAGCGGCCGCTGACCGGCGCATCCGGGTCCGAACCGCCGCCGTCCGAATCGCCGGTCTCGGCGTCCGTCCGGTCGAGAATCCGCGTCGGGTCGTCGGGAACGCGGTCGTCGGTGTCGGTCCGTGAGAGTGGACTCCGTTCGCTCTGGTTCAGCGGAATCTTCGACAGGACGAAGCGGAGCCACCGCGTTCGCGGCGTCAGCGCGTCGCCCAGCAGCAGGAGGCCGAGCGCGACCAGCACGCCGACGGGGAAGAAGTCGAAGCGCTGGGCGAGGTAGGCGTCGCCGGGGTCGTCCGGGTCGTAGCGGACGGTGACCGGCGACCCCTCGGCGTAGTTCGCCAGCACCCGCGCGGCGCGGTCCCGCTGGTTCGTGTCCACGTCGCTGCCGAACGCGACGTCGCGACCGGTGTAGGTCCGGCCCTCGACGCGGTAGGTGTAGGTCACGTTCGGCCGGTAGTACCGGTTGCCGCCGAGCGTGGGTCGGCCGATCTCGGCGTAGCTGTCCATCTCGACGGTCTCGACCGTGCCCGTCGTCGCGGCGTAGCCGGTGGCCGTCCGGTACTGCGAGCCGCCGAGGCCGATGCCGGCGGCGAGCAGCGCGAGCGCGAGCAGGAGGGCGACGGAGCGGCGGGGACTGAGCACGCCCGACGGGTAGCGATGGCGACGTAGAAAGCGTTACGAGGACGGGCCACGGCGGAGGCGTCCCTCGCTGCGGGGGCAAAGCGTGACCGTCGACCGGACCGCTTTTTCCCTCGCACGGCCGAACACGGGACAATGACCGAGGAGTTCGACATCGTCTCGCCGGAGGCGATTCGCGACGGCCGGGCGACCGACGCCTACTTCGACCGGACGATGGAGGCGCTGGAGCACGCGGGAAAGAACCCGGAGGTCGTGGCGGAGGTCACGGCGAACCAGTTCGCGACGGGGACCTGGAAGGTGCTGGCCGGGCTGAAAGACGCCGCACAGTTGCTCGATGGGCTGGCCATCGACGCCGACGCCCTCCCCGAGGGGCAACTGTTCGACGGCGGTCCGGTGATGCGAATCGAGGGGCCGTATCGGGAGTTCTGCCGGCTGGAAACGGCGCTGCTCGGCTTCCTCTCGCACCCGACCGGCGTCGCCACGCGGGCGCTCGAAGCGCGCCACGCCGCGCCTGAGTCGACGGTGCTGTCCTTCGGATCCCGACACGTCCACCCCTCCATCGCCGCGATGATCGAGCGGGCGGCGCTGCTGGGCGGCCTCGACGGCATCTCGAACGTCGCCGCGGGCGAGGTCATCGGCCGCGAGGCGGGCGGGACGATGCCCCACGCGCTGGTCATCTGCTTCGGTCGCGGCAATCAGGAGGAGGCGTGGCAAGCGTTCGACGAGGGCGTCCCAGCGGAGACGCCGCGCATCGCGCTGACGGACACCTACAGCGACGAGACGGACGAGGCGCTTCGGGCGGCCGAGGCGATCGCGGACCTCGACGGCGTCCGCCTGGACACGACCGGCTCTCGCCGCGGGGACTTCCGACACATCATCCGCGAGGTCCGCTGGACGCTCGACGCCTACGGCCACGAGGACGTGGACCTGTTCATCTCGGGCGGGCTCGGGCCCACCGAACTGCGCGACCTCCGCGACGTGGCCGACGGCTTCGGCGTCGGGAGCTACGTCGCCAACGCCGACCCGCTGGACTTCGCGCTGGACCTCGTCGAGGTGGACGGCGAACCGGCGGCAAAGCGGGGCAAACTCACCGGCAAGAAGTCGGTGTACCGGACCGCCGACGGCGGCCACCACGTCGGCCTCGCGAGCCGCGAGGGGCCGGAGAACGCCGAGTCGCTCATGGGACCGCTCGTCAGGGACGGCGAAGTCGTCAGGGAGTTCGATCTGGACGCGGCCGTCGAGCGCGCCGCGGCGGACGCCGAGCGGGTCGGGTACGAAGGGGTCGACGCGTCGGAAGGCCGGGATTAAGTCGGCCCGACGCCAACCGCGGGTATGGTCGACCGCATCATGAAGGTCAACGCGTACACGACCTTCGACCTGCTCGACGGCGAGGTAGAGGGCCACGGCTTCGAAGACGAAGCGCTGGCGGTGCTGAACGTGACCGCGCCGCGAAAGAATCCGGACCACGTCGAACTCCAGTTGGAGATGGACAACACCGACCTCGACGCGGTGAAGCCCCACGCGGACTCTGTCACGCTCTCGGCCGCACAGGCGCGCGAACTCGCCGCCGAACTCGAAGAGTACGCCGGGCGCGTCGAGGACGCGCAGTCGGACGACTGAACGCGTCGCCCCGGCAACTGGCGTCCATCCCTGACGAAGCAGGGCGTGAACAGTCGGAAACGCTTTGGTGTGACGACACATACCAGAATTCATGTCGACCGAGACGCCCGGCAACCCCGCTGCGCGGGAGCTCGGCTACTGCCCGTGCTGTGGCTACCGGACGCTCCCCGAGGGTCGGCCCGGGTCCTACGAGATGTGTCCGGTGTGTCACTGGCTCGACGACCCGATTCAGTTCGGCGACGACGAGTACGTCAGCGACACGAACCACGTGTCGCTGCGCGACGCCCGCGAGAACTTCCGCGAGCACGGCGCGTGCACGCCGGACGAGGTCGGCGACTGCGAGTCGCCGGACGGCATCGACCGCGACCCGAACTGGCCCTACGAGGAGTGAGCGGCGTTTCGCTCGGCCGCGCTCGGCTCACGCGGCCAGCGAGATGTCCAGGTACAGCATGACGATGATTCCGATCATCAGCCCGAGCGTGGCGACCCGCTCGTAGCCGTGCTGGTGCGTCTCGGGGATGATCTCGTCGGAGATGACGAACAGCATCGCCCCGGCGGCGAAACCCATCGCGTAGGGCAGGAGCGGTTCGACGAGCGTGACCGCGACGGCCCCGAGCACGGCGAGCGGGATCTCGACGACGCCCGCCCGAATACCGGCGAAGGCGGCGTAGAGGCGGCGGTCGAGGCCGGCGTTGATCGCCGCGACGGAGACGGCGAGCCCTTCGGGAATGTTCTGGATGCCGATGGCGAGCATCAGCGAGATCGCCCCACCTAGCTGTGCCGGGTCGCCGCCGGCCGCGCCGAAGCCGACGCCGACGGCGAGTCCCTCCGGCATGTTGTGCAGCGTGATGGCGAGGATGAACAGGACGACGCCGGTCAGCCGCGCCTCGTCGACCGGCAGGGACTGACTGGGGTTGGCGGCGTCGGTCCGCCGGCGGCCCGTCAAGAGATAGTGCGCGTGGGGGACCAGCCCGTCCGCCTGGTCCAGAAAGAGCGCGCCCAGTGCGACGCCGACGAGGGTCGGGATCGGATTGCCGGCGGAGTACTCCTCGATGCCGGGGAGGATGAGGCTCGTAAACGCGGCGGCGAGCATCACGCCGGCGGCGAAGCCGAGCGCGGCGTCGAGCGCCCGCTCGGAGGGGTCGCGCCAGACGAACACGAGCGACGCGCCGAAGAGATTCATCAGCGCGATGATGATCCCGCCGACGAGGCCGTTTATCAGCGGGTCGGTGCCGACGACGCCGGCGAACAGTTCGACGAGCCCGGATTGCATTCGTCAGGTGGTCCGCGTCGACGCCTCTTTGCAGTACCGCCTCGTCGTCGCCAGACGGGGCGGTGTCGCGCCGGTCAGAACGGCTCCGGCGAGCCCATGAGGCGACGCATCTCCATCGCGCTGGCGAAGTCCGCTCGCGTGACGACGCGGGTCCCCTCGGGGCCGTCGACGAACGCGGCGGTCGCCCGGCCGGTGTCGAGTTCGACGAGGGCGTCGAACGCCGGCGTCTCCGCGGCGAACCGCGGGAGGTCGGTCTCCATCAGGTCGGTGACGCTGTCGGCCTCGCGCTGGGCCTTGGACAGCGCTCGGAAGTCCGCGACGGTGACGACTCCGACCACGTCGCCGCCGCGCGTGACCGCGAACTCGGTCCGACGGTCGGCGAACATCCGGTCGACCAGGTCCTCGACGGTCGCGTCCGCGTCGATGGTCGCTTCGAGCGGACTCGCAACGTCGTCGACGGTCATGCCTTCGAGCAGCGCGGCGAGCGCGACGGACCGGGACTCGCTCGCGGCCGCGCCGTAGACGAACAGCGCGAGCAACAGCAGCATCGGGCTGATCGAGAGGACGCCGACCACGGCGAACAGCACGGCGAACCCGGTCCCGATGCGGGACGCGATCCGGGTCGCCACGGCGTAGGGCCGGTTCCGTGACAGCAGCGCCCGCAGGACCCGGCCGCCGTCCATCGGGAACGCCGGCAGCATGTTGAACACGGCCAGCAGGAGGTTCGTGACCGCCAGCCAGCCGACGAGGAACAGCGTCACCTGCGCGCTGGCCGGGATGGCGAACAGCGCGGCGTAGCAGGCGACGCCGACGAGGACGCTGACCGCGGGACCCGCGAGCGCGATGACCAGTTCGCGGTTCCACTCCTTGGGCATGGCTTCGAGGCTGGCGAGGCCGCCGAGGATCCACAGCGTGATCGACTCGACGCGCAGCCCGTACCGCATCGCCGCCCAGGCGTGCCCCAGCTCGTGCAGAGCGACGCTGACGAACAGTCCCACCGCCGCGGCACCCCCGATGAACCACGGCATCGAGCCCGCCGTCAATCGACCCAGGTCCAGCGACACGCCGGCGAGTCCGCTCACGATGCCCGCGTACACCTCGATCTGCGCCCCGCTTCCGATAATCCAGGCCAGGACCGGCAGGAAGACCAGCAGCGAGATGTTGACTCGGATCGGGATGCCCCAGACCGTCGTGATGTGGAAGTTTCGCACGCCGGAATCGACAGGCGGACTGGAGTTATATCTTCGGCCCGCTGACGCCGACGAGTAGCTGACTTATTCAGGGTGTAGCCCGTACGGAGCACAATGACGATTCGACACGACGGGCTCACCGTCGACTGGCTCGGCTACGCCACGCTCCGCTTCGCCGGGGAGCGCGACGTGGTGTACGTCGACCCGGGCCGGTACGGCGTCCTCACCGGCGAGTGGGAGCCCCACGTCGACGGCATCGGCCACCCGCCCAGCAGCGACTACCGGGCGGGAGACGGGGACGTGGTCTGTGTCACCCACGTCCATCACTACGACCCGGACGGCATCGAGCGCGTGGCGAGCGACGACGCGACCATCGTCGCCTACGAAGGCATCGACGAGCGCGTCGGCGACCGCGACCTCCCGCCCATCTCCTCGCTCGGGTACGAGGTCGTCGAGGTGGGAATGAAGTCGCAGGTCACCGTCGACGACGTGCCCATCTGGTCGACGCCGGCGTACAACGAACCGGACGGTCCGCACACGCTCCCGGACGGGACGCCGTACCACCCCGAGGGGTTCGGCTGCGGCTTCATGATCGCGCTCGACGGAACCAGGGTGTTCTATCCCGGCGACTCGGACGTGCTCCCCGGCCATCGGACGCTCGACGTGTCGCTGCTGTGTCCGCCAATCGGCCCGCGGGCGACGATGGACCGCCACGAGGCCGCCGCGCTGGCCGCGACCGTCGAACCGGACCTCGTCCTGCCGGTCCACTACAACACCTTCTCGAACCTCGAAGCCGACTCCCGGGAGTTCGCCGCGGACGTGGCCGAGGCCGGCGTGCCGGTCGTGCTGGACGAGCAGTGACAGCGGCCCCGCAATTGGGTCACCCGTCTTCGAGCCACTCGCCTCGCTCTCGGTGGGCGTCGGCGACCGCCCCGATATCCTCGGCGTCGAGGACGCCCCGCTCCGTGACGACGGTCACCGCGTCCGCCGGCGTCACGTCGAACGTCGGGTTCGCCACGTCGACGGCGGCGTCGCCGTCGTACACCTCCGTGGGGTCGCGGTCCTCGCGCTCCCAGTCGGCGGACGGCGCGACCTTGTCCGTGGCACAGACCGCGTAGCAGTCCGCGCCCGCAGCGGCCGCCGACAGCGCCGCCGCGCGGGTCCCGACCTTGTTGACGACCCGACCGTCCGGGAGGACGCGGTCCGCGCCGACGACGAGCGTCTCGGCGTCCCACGCGGCCAGTTCGTGCCCGAAGGCCGCGTCGGTAGTCAGCGTCACCGCGGCGTCGTCGGCGAGCGCTTCGGCGACGCCGACGCCCTCCCGTCCCGGTCGCGACTCGGCGACGAGGACGGCGGAGGGTCCGGCGGCGGCGAGGACCGTCCGGACCGTTCCCGACCGCGAGAGGGTGGCGACGCGGTCGCCGACGTGGTCGGCGGCCACGGCCGCGGCGACCCCGTCCGCGCTCACGGCGTCCGTCAGCGCCTCGGTCGCCGCCCGCTCGACCGCAGACGGCGTGCGGTCGGCGACGGCGTGCATCGCGCGGTCGACGCGGTTGGCGACCACGACCATCGAGGGGCGGGCCTCGCGGAGCGCGCGGGCGAGGGTCGCGAGCGCGCCCCAGTCGTCGCCGGCGCGCTCTGCCGTCTCCAGTTCGTCTGCTCGCCCGGTCGCCGCGAGAGCGGCCTCGTCCCGGAGGACTTCGAGCGCTCGCAACGAGATCCACGCGGAGCCGTGCGTGCGATCCTCGCGGACCGTCGCGACACGGGGCCGAACCCGGTCGTAGGAGGTCCACAGCCGCGGCACCGTCTCGCGGCGCAGTATCTCGGGCGGGTGGACCCACGCCGTCTCCGTCGTCTCCTCGTTGGCCCGCACGTCGCGGGAGGCACAGTCGAACAGGAACGGGTGGACGACCCACCGGGTCCCGCGGTCGGCGTCCTCGACGGGAAACGGTGCTCCCCGACGGAGCAGCGCGACCGCGTCGCCGAGCCCGGTCTCCTCCTGAATCTCCGCCTGTGCGGCCGCCTCCGGCTCCCGGTCGCGACCGTCGTCGTCGGCGACGTGGCCCGCGACGCCGCCCCACCGGCCCGCGTACGACCCCACGGCGTCGCTCCGGCGCAACAGCAACACCTCGCCCTCGCTGCGCAGGAAGCAGGTGACGACGGCGCGTTCGTCCATGCGAGCGCGAACGACCCGGCGGAGCAAGAAAGTGCGGTCCGCGGCGACCGTGCCGGCGCTACAGCGCGTCGAGCAGACGGTCCACGTCGTCGGCCGTGTTGAACACGTGGACCGACGCTCGCACCGCCCCGTCCGGGAACGGCAGTTGGCGGGCGACGATTCCCTCGTCGGCGAGGCGCTCGACCGTCGCGTCGGGGTCGTCGACGGCGAACGTCACGAGTCCCGACTCGTACTCGCGCGGGCTCAAGAGCCGGTCGCCGAGGCCGTCTTTGAGTCGGTCGGTCAGCCGCTCGACGCGGGCCTCTACGGTGTCGAGACCGACCGCCTCGATGGTCTCGACTGCGGTGGCGAGCGCGACGTAGGGGACTGGCGACGTAGTCCCGACCTCGAAGCGGCGCGCGCCCTCGTGGTACGCGTAGTCGTCGGCTGTCGGTTCCTCGACGCTCCGGTAACCGATGCGGGTCTGCTGGAAGCGGTCGTAGGCGTCCGGGTCGACGTAGAGGAGCCCGCCGCCCCAGACGCCGAGCAGCCACTTGTGGCCCGCCGCCGCGACGAAGTCCGCGCCCCACTCGGTCACGTCGACGGGGTGCTGGCCGACGGACTGGACGGCGTCGACGAGCACCTGGGCGCCCGCCTCGTGCGCGATGTCGACGACCTCCGGGACCGGGAATCGAGTCCCATGGGTCCAGGTGAGCGAACTCAGCGTCACGAGCCGGGCGTCCGCGACGGCCGCTCGAACGTCGTCGAGGTCGAGTCGGCCGCCCTCGGTCTCCACGACGCGGACCTCGACGTCGTGGGTGTCGGCCAGGCGGTCCCACGGGAGCGACCCGGCCGGGTGTTCGAGGTCGGTTCGGACGACCACGTCCCCGGGTTGCCAGTCGATCGCGCCGGCGACGAGGTTCACGCCGTCGGCCGTGCTCTGGGTGAACGCGACGGTCTCGGCGTCGGTTCCGAGATGATCGGCGACGACCTCGCGGGCCCCCGTCATCGCGTCCCAGGCGACGGTGTAGGGTCCCTCGCCGCACGGGGCCTCGAAGGCGTGGCGTTCGAGAAACGCCGTCGCGCTATCGACGACCGGACGCGGCGTCGGGCCGCTCGCGCCAGTGTTGAAGTAGGTACAGCGGTCGAGCGCCGGAATCGACGCCCGAAGTTCGGCTGGCTCCATACCGCTCCAGTGGGCCGCCGGCGACTTCAGCCCTGCGCGCCGCGCACTGTCACGGTCGATCGGGTCCAAATAAACCAGACACCAACTGTCTTCAGTTTATTCACGCAACCGCATTTAGTCGGTGTTTAAGAATTGTTGCGTATCACAACCCCTATCGGTTATTACTCTCATATTTGTATTCGCTATCTGTGTCACCGGATTCGGACGCGTCGCGGTGAACCGCGGTTCAGTCCTGCTGGCACTCACAGCCGCCCTGCTCGAAGAAGTCGGCGACGGCGTACTGGCTGCCGCAGGACTGACAGAGCACCTGCGCGTCGAGGAACACCTCGAACTCGTCGATGTCGATGCGGCCGGTGTCGCGCAGTTTCTCGATACGCTGGTCGGTGACCGACAGCGTCCGCGTCAGGAGCCGCTGGATGCTCTCTAGGTCCTTCTCGATCTTCTCGTCGTCCGAGAGCCCCTGGTACTCCGCGCCGCGCCACTCCTTGAGGTACGAGCGGATCGCCTGGTAGGTGACGAAGTCCGTCTCCAGATCGTCCACGTCGATGCCGTTCCGTTCGAGTCGGTTGCGCGTGTCCGTCCGAACACCGGTGCTGATGTCGTCACTGGTGAGGTTCTCGTAGGTCGATTCGACGTCGCTCTCGAGGGCGCTCATGCCGGCGTCGACCAGGGATCGCTCCAGCAGTCGCTTGTTGAAGAACTCCGCGAGGTCTCGAAGGCTCATCCGCTCCTCGCCGTCGCCGGTCCAGCGCGCTTCCATCTCCGCGCCCAGACCGTCGAGGTCGTACTCGTCGATGAGCCGGGCGACCTTGCTCGACGGTCGCCCGTCTGTCGTGTCTGCCATCTCTCGTCACCACGTACGTGAACCGGAAGTAAAAGGTGTTGGGGTTAGATCGAGGTGATGCGGCTGTAGTCGTCGTCGAGCGCCTGCGCGTCCTCGGGCAGCAGAGCGACGACGAGGTGCTCGGCGTAGTCGGCGAAGTAGTCGACGAGTTCGGCGATACGCGCCGAGTCGATGGCCTCCAGCGAGTCCAGCAGCATGAACGGAACCGACTCGTGGAGGTCGTGGACCAGGTAGCCCGCCAGCGCGAAGATGAGTCCCGTCACCTCGCGCTCGCTCTCGCTCAGGTGCTCGATGGTGTCCTCGTAGGCCGCGCCGTTCTCAGTGGTCCGGACGATGTGGAGTTCGAACACCGTTCGGTCGACCTTCTGGCGGCCCTCGCGGACGGTCTGCTCGACGCGCTCGATCCAGATGCGTTCGAGGTTCTGGTACTCGAGGATGCCGAGGATGGCGTCCATGTGCTCGTTGAACTGCTCGACGGCGTTGGCCTCGATCTGGTCGATCTTCGTCCGCTTGTCGGTGAGCTGGTCGACCAGTTCGTCGCGCTCCTCGCGGAGGTCGTCGGCGCGGTCGACCATCGCCTCGATCTCCTCGATTTCCTCCGTCACGTCGTCGAGGTCGGACTCCAGACTGTCGATCTCGAACTCGAGCTGGTTGGCCTCCCGGTGGAGCGAGAGGATCTCGTCGAAGTCCTCGGATTCGAGGTTGTCGACCTCGTTCTCGAGGGCTTCGACCTCGTCGGTCAGCTCCTCGCGGCGGTCTTTCAGCGACGAGACCTGTTCGTCGCGGCGCTCGATCTCCGTCTCGGTCTCCTGGATCTTGCGCTCGACGTTCTCGCGGCGTCGCTGTTTCTTCTCGGCCTCGCGCTGGTCGGCCTTCAGGTCGTCGAGGTCGGACTTGATCTCGTTCAAGTCCTCGACCTTCTCCCGGCGGAGGTCCTGCAGTCGGTCGACGGTGTCCTCGATCTGCTCGCGGTCGACGGTCGAGCCACACGTCCAGCAGACGACGGACTCCTCGTCGTCGCCGCCGAGCAACTGCTCCGTCACCGCGCCGTCCGCCTCCTCCGACGCGTCTTCGAGGGACTGGATCACGTCGTAGTCTTCCTCTTCCAGTCGCTCCTCGTTGTACTGGATGAGGCTCTGGAGGTCGGAGATCTCGCCGTTCAGCGTCTGTCGCTGCTCCCGGAGGCGGGCGATCTCCTCGTCGAGGTGCTGCTGGTCGCCCATCGGCGTGTCGGGCAGCTCGTCCAGTTCGTCTTCGAGATCCGCGAGCTCGCGTTTCAGCGACGAGATGCTCTCTTCCTGGGTCTCGATGTCTCGGCGGACGGATTCGAGGTCCGACCGCGTCGACCGGAGCTCGTCGAGTTTCTCTTCGAGAACGTCCTGCTCCTGACGGCTCTCCTCGATGTCGCGGCTGCTGTCGTCGATCTCCTCCTCGCGTTCCGCGAGCTCCGCGCGCTTGTCCTCGATCTGCTCGCGGATGTCGGTACGGCGCTGTTCGAGGTCGGGGAGGTCGCGCTGGCGGGATTCGATCGTGGCGAGTTCGTCGTTGATCTCGCCCTTCTCGCGCTCCAGGCGCTCGACTTCCGTTCGGATTGCGTCGATGTCGACCGGCCGCATGATGATTTCGCGGAGGTCGTCGCCGCGGGCGACGGACCGGCGCGCCTCGTTGGTCTCCAGCAGGAACGCGAACAGGTCGGCGACCTCCGGGTCGTCGAGGTAGCCCTCACCGCTGAACTGGACGGCGTTGCCGGCTCGCGTCAGCGTACGTTCGTACTGTTCGCCCTGGTAAGAGAAGGCCACGTGGCCTTCCTCCGCGTCGCCTTTGAGCGTCGCCTGCTTGCTCCCCATCGCGGCCATGATCGACTGCAAGAACGAGGTCCGGTTCGTCGCGTTCTTCCCGGTCAGAACCGTCACTCCCGGAGGGATATCGACCGACGTCTCGTCGATTCCACCGATGTGTTCCACATCGAAGTGGGCGATGCTAGATTCCTGCTGTGATTCTGGCATTATACGGCCCATTGTCGCACAACGTATAAAAATGGTTCCATTCACCCGAACGTCTGGCGGCGAGCGGGCGGCTACGCGGGGCTCGCGTTCAGGAACGTCGGATAGCGTTCGGAATAACATCTGTACCAATATTATTCTCCGGCCGCCAACGGGTCGCTCGCCGGCGGATTTTTGTCTGAGCGCGAAATGTATTTTCCTTGCGTCTCATAACCTGTTTCGAACATATATCGCTAAAATATGAAAACGCATAAGATGGGTGCGTTAGAATACGTATCTATGACTCGATACGAAACGCTGCTCGAAGTCGAACTCGACGAGTGGGACGACGGATACGGCGTCCTGCAGGTCGTCAAACCGGACTACAGCGACACCGCCGAGCTCCGGTTCTGCTATTTCAACGACGACGGGAAGTTCACGAACCGGCCGCTGACCCTTCGACCGGACGAGAACGTGCTCGACCGGACGACGAAGATGGTCGAGAACCTCGGCTACGTGGCCCGGACCTTCGACCCGGACGAGATCCGCGAACTCGTGGACACCCTCGGCGAGGAGCGGGTCATCGAACTCGCACAGCTCGTGGACACCCTCGGCGAGGCGCGGCTGGCCGAGATCCTCGGTGACTGAGCGATGAGCGACGCCCATCCGCTCGTGACGGTCGAGACCGTCGTCCTCGTCGGCATCGGGGGATTCGCCGGGTCGAACCTCCGGTACTTCGTCGGCCTCGTGCTGCCGGGCCTCCAGGGAACGCTGCTCGTCAACGCGCTCGGGAGCTTCGCACTCGGCGTCCTCCTCTACGAGGCGCTGCAGGTCGGCGTGCTGGCGAGCGAGACGAAACTGGCCGCCTCGACGGGGTTCATCTCGTCGTTCACCACCTACAGCACGTTCGCTGTCGAGACCGTCACCTCGCCGGAGTGGGCGCTGGCGAACGTCGTCGGGAGCTACGCGCTCGGGTTCGCCGGCGTCCTGGCCGGACGGACGGTCGTCCACCGGCTCATGGGCGGTGAGCGCTGATGGTCGCCGTCGACCCCGGGCACCTGGTCGGGACCGGCGGCGCGCTCGGCGCGCTCGGTCGCTACTACCTGACACAGGCCGTCCAGCGGGAGACGTTCCCGCTGGGGACGCTCTCGGTGAACGTCCTCGGGAGCTTCGCGCTCGGCCTGCTCACGTTCGCCGGCGCGACCGGCGACGCGGCGCTCCTCGTCGGCGTCGGTGCCTGCGGCTCGTTCACCACGTTCTCGTCGTTCTCGTTCGAGACGGTGCGGCTGTGGGAGGACGGCTACGTCGCGCTGGCGGCGCTCAACGCCGTCGGCAATCTCGTCGGGGCGCTGGCCGCCGTCGGCCTCGCGTGGGCCGTCCTCTATCTCCTGTGACGGACGTTCGGCGTCCACTACGACGATTCCTCGGCGTCACTCCGAGACTGGCGTCGCGCCGGGCAATCGCTGGAGCACGCCCTCCAGCCGGTCGCCCACGTCATCCGCGAACGGATCGAGGGCCGGGTTCTCCGTGACCGACAGCATCACGCTCGGGTCGATCGCGCTCACGCCGACGTGGTCGTCGGTCTCGAAGACGACGACGTTACACGGGAGCAACGCCCCGAGCTCGATCTCCTCGCTCATCGCCTGGTGAGCGAGCGACGGATTGCACGCCCCGAGGATGCGGTACTTGCGGAACTCCTCGCCAAGCTTCTCTTTCAGCGTGGCCTGCACGTCGATGTCACAGAGGACGCCGAACCCCTCTTCGGCCAGTTCGTCCTGGACCGCCGCGACGATCTCGTCGAACTCGCCGTCGACCCGGTATCGGATGGTGTAAGGAGCCATACGGGCGACCCGACGGCCGGAGCCGAATTAAATCCCGCCGTCGGTCCGGGTGGTCGCGGACGGCCGGTCGCTCGCCCGCGGCGATCCGCCCCCGTGGGTAGTCTCGCGCTCGCGAACGGTCACGCGGTGGACGGACTCGGTCGCGTCGTCCACGACGAGCGCCTCGCCGGTGTCTGTCGGCAGGCGAGACGCGAAATCGCCGTCGAGGTACGTCGGACGCGCCGCCCGGAGCGCGTCGACGTCTGCCGCGCTCGTCAGCCGGTGGGCGATCAGCACGTCCGCCTGCGAGATTGCCGTGGACGGGAGAGAACTCGGCCGCTGTGTCGCCAACACGACGCTGACGCCGGGCTGACGGCCGCGCGTCAGGAGTCGTCGGAGCGGGCGGGCCGCGACCCCGTCGGTGAAGGCGTGGGCCTCGTCGACCAGTAGCCAGGGAAGCCGCGCCGTCTCGCCGCCGACCCGCGCGTCGTACAGCGCGGTCGCGACGGCCGACAGCACCGCGCCCGCCGGCCTGGTGTCGAGGCCGGCTACGTCGACGACAGTCAGGTCGCCGCCGCACAGGTCCGACACCGAGAGCCCGTCGGGGTCGAAGACGTCCCACGACGCCGCGAGCGAGAGGAGGTTCTCAGCGGCTCGGCGGGTCGCATCGGCCGCCGGTGCGGCCGCGATCCACTCGCCCATTCCGTCGAGGGTCGCACGCTCGCTCGCCGCTCGCCAGACCAGCGCGCCGGCGGCCCGCTCGGGGTCGAGGCCGAGCACGGTACACCACTGCCGCGGCCCGAGCGCGTCGGCGCACACCCGGGGGTCGACCACCGTCGCCGGCACGTCCGCGTCGGCGAGCGGCGCGAACGCGCCCATCGGGTCGACGACCACCGGCGCGATACCGTCGGCCGCGAGCAGTCCCTCGGCGAGCACGCCGAGCGTGTACGTCTTTCCGGAGCCGCGCTTGCCGACGACGAGTCCCGCGTGCGGACAGTCGAGGTCGAAGTCGACCGCCGCACCGCGACTCCCGTCGCGCGCCCGGTAGTACCCGAGGCGCCCCGCCGGTCCGTTCGCCCCTTCGCGGCCCCGCGGCTTTCGCCGCTCGCCAGTATCGAGGTGACTCGCTTCGTCCGCCCCCTCGCGACCGATGACGACCATGCCGGCGCTGGTCCCGTCCCGGTACGTGAACCTTCGGCCGAGGGTTCAAGTACGAGTCCGGGACCAGGCCCGGCTATGTCAGACTCGCTGTGGCGCGACGAGCGCGCGATCGAAGGCCTGCCGATCCGTCTGGTCATCGCTCTGGTGGTCGGCGTCGCCTGTCTCTCCGTGATGATGAGCACGATTTCGGGCATCGAGACGCTCCAGGTGACCGAAGTGGACGTCGAACCGGCCCCCGAAGTAACGACGCCGGGGACGCAGAACGTGACCGTCACCGTCGTCGACTCGAAGGGGTCGCCGGTGTCGGGCGCGACGGTCGTCGCCAAGAGCGGGACGGCGACGCTCGACGGCGTGAGGACCGGCGAGACGAGCGCCGCCGGGAACGCGACGCTCTCGCTGTCGCCGTCGCTCGGCTCGAACCAGCAGGACGGGACGGTCGTCTTCGAGGTGAAACCGCCCGCGGGAAGCAGCTACGAGGACGCGCGGTCGAACACCGACCTGTTGGTCGTCGAATCGACCTAGTCGTCCCAGTCGATCCACTCCTGCTCCCAGCCCGCGCGGGACTGCGCCGCGCGGCGGGCGTGCTCGCGGTCCTCGCGGTGGGTGCGATTGCGCTCGACGGTGTCGGCCTGCTCGCCCTCGACGAGCATCGGCTGGAAGGCCACGGTCCCGAGCCGCTCGGTCGAGCCGTCGGCCTCGACCACGGCCAGCGACTGCTCGCCGGTCCCGAGCGGCATCACTAGCTGGCCGTCGTCCGCCAGTTGCCGGACGAGCGCTCGCGGCGGGTCGACCGCGGCCGCTTCCAGCAGGATGCGGTCGTACGGCGCGTACTCCGGGAGGCCCTCGGCCCCGTCGCGGCGGTCGACGAGCACGGCGTCGTAGCCCGACCGCGCGAGGTTCTGCCGGGCCTCGACGACCAGCCGTCGGGTGATGTCGATGGCCTGGACGTTCGCGGCCCCGACGCGCTCGGCCAGCACGGCGGCCGTGTACCCGACGCCGGCCCCGACCACGAGCACCTCGTCGTCCTCCTCGGGAGCCAGCGCCTCCAGTAACCGGGCGGCGGTGCTGGGCGAGAGCACGCGCGTCCCGAGCCGTTCGAACGGCCGATCCGAGTAGGCGTGGTCTTCGCCGACGAACGCCTCGCGCGGGACGGCGCGCATCGCCGCCGACAGCCAGGCGCTCTGGACGACGCCCTTGCTCTCGTGTTGCAGGCTGTCGACCATGTCACCGCGCAGTACCGCCGGGTCCATATCCGAGGTTCCCGCCGGAGCTATATCAATTACGCGCCACGCACCGGCGGGCGTCACCTGTGCCAGTCACGGGCGCGGATCGGCCGCCGAGAATCACTGCAGCGGGACGAACCGAACACTTCCGTGGTCTTCGCGGGCGAGCGTGCCGTCCGCTCGCTTGCACGCCCGAACGAGCGTCTGGGTCCCGTCACCGAGCGGTGCGAGCAAGTACCCGTCGGTCCGTGTCTGCTCGACCAGCGACGGCGGGAAGTCGGGGGCCGCACACGTCAGATAGACACGGTCGTACGGCGCGTGCTCCGGCCAGCCCCGCTTGCCGTCCCCGGCCCGGACCGACACGTCGCCGTAGCCGGTCTCGGCCAGTGTCTCCCGGGCCCTCGACGCCAGCGACTCGTGGTACTCGACGCTGTAGACGTTCTCGGTGCCGACGAGTTCGGCCGTGACGGCCGCGTGGTACCCACAGCCCGTCCCGACTTCGAGGACCGTGTCGCCGGGAGAAAGGGCGAGCAGGTCGGCCATGATCGCGACCATGTGCGGGGCCGAGATGGTCTGTCCCTCGCCGATGGGGAGCGGCCGGTCGGCGTAGGCGTTCCGACGCGTTCGCTCGGGAACGAACCGGTGGCGCGGGACGCGATTCATCGCATCGAGAACCGCCTCGTCGGACACCCGCTCTCGCAGGTGGGTTACCAGCCGCGAGCGCTCGCGGTCCCAGTCGACCATCCTACCACGCCGACCACGCCGTCGTCGACTCGTCGCGCACGTACAGCCGGTTGATGTCCTTTGCAATCGCCGAGTCGCCGTCGTGGTCCATGTTCTGGTGGTCGTAGCCGGTGGCGTCGTCGCGGACGTGGATCCCTTCGACGGTGAACTCCTCGTCGCCGAACTCGTCCGTCTCGCCGACGACGAAGTCGTAGTCGCCGGGGACGTGGAGCTTGAAGCTCTCGGTCTCGTCGTGGCGGCCGTCCTTCGGGTGCATCGTGACGTTGACCGCGACGTTCCCGACCGCGCGGGACCAGATCGTCTCGACGTCGCTGGCCGTCGCGTCGTCCTCCCGGCCGTCGTCGGTCTCCAGACTGGTGATGCGTGCGGTCACGACGGCCTCCTCGGTCTCCAGCAGGAACTCCTCGCCCACGGCGAGGTCCTCCTCGGCCGGCACGTCGACCGTCGCGGTGAAGGAGTCGCCGTCCTGCGAGACGACGACCTTGCGCTCCAGCGTCTCGTCTTCGGGGAGCTGTTCCTTGTGGACGTGGTCGCAGTCCGTACAGCGAACCGTCACGTGGCCGCCGGGCTTGAGCACCTCGTGGACGGTCTCCAGATCGGGTGAACAGGCCGGGCACGGCAGGGCGATGCGTTCGCCCGGTGTCGCGTCAGTCATACCTCCGAGTTGATGACGCTCCCGTAAATGGTCGTCGCCACGGCCCTGTTCGTGGTTCGGCCTCGCACGGCGTTGGTCGCCGCTGCGGGGCACGAGCGGTCACCCACTATTTTAGAATGCGGTACCGAACGTCGGGGTATGTCCCTCCTACGGAATCGGTTCGGACTCGCGAGCGCCGCGGTCGTCGCCCTGACGGCGGTCGGTGGAATCGCGGTCTGGCCACGCCTCCCCGCCAAGACGGCGATCCACTTCTCGGCGTCCGGGACGCCGGACATCTACGTCTCGAAGTCGGTCGGAGTCGCACTGCTCCCGGCGGTTATGGCGCTGACGCTCCTGATACTCGACGCCGCGTTCCGTCTCGATCCGCCCGCAACGCCGCGCATCGGCGGAGTCGTCGCCGTCGCGACCATGGCGTTCATGGGTTCGATTCACGGGCTGGTGCTCGGGTGGAACCTCGGCTACGCGGTGCCGTTCGACCTCGTCCTCGTCGGCTCGCTGGTCTGGGCGCTGGCGTTGGTCGCGTACGCGGTCCGTGCGGAGCGTCGGACCACGGCGTGAGCCACGGTCGCCGTTCGCGGTTTCACCCCTCACTCAGCACGTGGAGGTGAAACGTCTCCGGCGCACGGCCCCTGTCAGTCGCCGTTCGCTTGTGGGAGGTCTACGACCTCCCCCTGTTCGCGGCTCGCAACGCTCGCCGCTCACTCTGCACGTGGAAGTTTCACTTCCACGCCGTCCGCGTACACGGTCGGCTGTTTCAGAATCCCGTCGAGGTGGATCGGCGCGTGCACGTCGCCGCCCATCGCGTGGTCGTCGCCGATGGCGATGTGGACCGTGCCGCCGGCCTTCTCGTCCAGCAGGACGGAGCCGACGAGTTCGGACACGGCGACGTTCGTCCCGATGCCGAGCTCGGCGAGGTTGTAGGCGTCGCGGCCGACCTCTTCGGCGGCCGCTTCGACCTCCGAGCGGATGTCCGGGTCGTCGATGTCCGTGACGTAGCCGCCCTCGACCTCGAAGGCCAGGAGTCGACCGTCGAGTTTGCCGTGGGGGCGCATCGTCCCGTCGACGACGAACGTGCCGTCGGCGGTCTCCGGCGCGAGAAAGACCTCGCCCGCAGGGAGGTTCGACATCTCGCCGGCCTCGTGGACGATGCCGGTGTCGAGGTGCCACTCGCGGTCGCCGACGCCGAAGGTGATGTCCGTCCCCTGGGGAGACGTGACGCGGATCTCCGCGGCGTCTTCGACCTGTTCGAGGACGGCCTCGCAGTGGCGTTCGATCGACTCGTAGTCCGCGTCGAGGCCCATCAGGAACACGCCCTCGCTGATGCCGGGAAGCGTCGCGACGCGTGCGCCGGCCTCGTTGGCCTCGGTCCGGGCCTCGGTGTGGCTCAGGCTCTTGGTCGTCGGCGCGAGTACCACGTCGGCGGTCTTCATCGCGCCGGCGACGGGTGCGGGCGGCTCCTCGCCGTGCTGGTCGCCCGGCGGGTAGCGCACGAAGGCCGCGTCGTCGGTGATCTCGGCGGCCACGCGGTACAGCGCCTCGCCGATGGCCTTGCGCTGGTCGTCGGTCACAACCGCACACGACTCGTCGGGTTGGAGGTTCATGCACTGCCGGACGGCCGTTTCGGCGGGAACGCGGAGCGACGAATTGTCCATACCGATGGTGCGTACTCACGCTGAATAACTCTTGATGGAGGCGCGCAGGCCCAGCGACGATTCAGCGCCCAGAGCGCCGTCAGCGGCCGTTGTGGCAAAAGTTGACATCCGTCGGTGGTACAACTATCTGAGTTAATTTCTTCAAATTTTAATCACAAAGAATATACTCTCCCCGAAGAAATGAAGTCGTATGCTCCACGTGGGCATCAACGGCTTCGGCACCATCGGGAAACGCGTCGCTGACGCGGTGCGTGTCCAGCCAGATATGACTGTCGCGGGCGTCGCGAAGCGCTCGCCGAACTTCGAGGCAACTATCGCACACGACCGCGGGTACGACCTCTACGCCGCCGACGGACGCGAACCGTTCGCGGAGGCCGACCTCGCGACCGCCGGCACGGTCCACGACCTCATCGAGACGAGCGACGTGGTCGTCGACACGACGCCCGGCGGGGTCGGTGCGGCCAACGCTCCCCTCTACGCCGAGCACGACACACCGGCCATCTTCCAGGGCGGTGAAGACCCCGACGTGGCCGACGTGAGCTTCAACGCACGCGCCAACTACGACGACGCCGTCGGCGCGGACACGGCCCGCGTGGTCTCATGTAACACGACGGGACTCTCGCGCCTGCTGGCCCCGCTCAGGGAGTCCTACGGCGTCGAGAAGACGCGCGTCACGCTCGTCCGCCGCGGCGCGGACCCCGGCCAGACCGGCCGCGGCCCCATCAACGACACGCTGCCGGACCCCGTCACGATCCCTTCGCACCACGGGCCCGACGTCCAGACCATCTTCCCCGACCTCGACATCGACACGATGGGGATGAAGGTGCCGACGACGCAGATGCACACCCACAGCGTCAACGTCACGCTGGAGAGCGAACCGAGCGCGGAGGAGGTCACGTCGCTGCTCGCCGACGAGTCGCGCCTGTTCCTCATCCCGGAGACGCTCGGCATCGACGGCGCGGGGAAACTCAAGGAGTACACGCGCGACGCCGGCCGGCCCCGCGGCGACGTGTGGGAGAACTGCATCTGGGCGGAGTCCATCACGGTCCAGGGCCGCGACCTCTACCTGTTCCAGGCCATCCACCAGGAGGCCGACGTGGTCCCGGAGAACATCGACGCCGTCCGCGCGCTCTCAGAGCGGACCGCGAGCGCCGAGAAGAGCATCCGTCGCACGGACGAGGCCCTCGGCGTCGGCCGCGGCCTCGTCGAACACGAAGGCAGCCCACAGCCCGTCGACAGTCACGCCGACGACTGAGCCCCCGATCGCCGTTAGCCCAGTTCGTGGAACTCGATCTCGCCCGTCTCCGTCGAGAGCGTCGCGACGGAGAACGCCTCCGGAGCCGGTGGAATCGAGATGCCGCCGGGGTTGATTCTGACCGTTCCCTCGCGCGTCTCTGAGCCGCGCTCGTGGGTGTGGCCGTGGAGGACGTAGTCGTAGGTGCCACAGTCGACCAGCGCGTCGACCACGGGGCCGCTCGTGCCGTGGTACACCGCGACCTCGTGACCGTCCAGCGTGAGTTCGCCCATCTCCCCGAAGTACGTCCCGAACTCCGCGACCGTCGACTGGACGGCCCACTCGCCGTCGTTGTTGCCCCGGACGGCGTAGAACGACCAGTCGCCGTCGAAGGGCGTCACCGAGAACGGGGCGACGAAGTCGCCGCAGTGGACGACCGCCTCGCAGCCGGCGTCCGCAAAGGTCTCGACCGCACGGTCGACCAGGTCCGTGTTGTCGTGCGTGTCCGAAACGATTCCGACCAGCATGAGCGGTCCGTTCGCCACCCGCGTTCTTCAACGTACTCCCGGGCGGGTGCCGACGTTCTTATCCCCGCCAGGCGCGAAGCGGGGCCAATGGCACAGGGGATTCTGGACACCATCGGCCTGCTGACGGTCGTCGTCTTCGCGGTCCCGGTCGCGCTGTTCGGGGCCGAACACCTCGTCCGCGGCGAGGTCGTCCCCGGCGTCGCCTTTCTGGCGATCGCCGTCGGGATGGTCGCCATCGAGCAGTACGTCGTGACGCCGACGGACCTCCCCGGGATGGTCGCCGAGAAGACTGTCGGCGCGGTCGTCAAGACCGACGACGAGGACGAGTAGGAACCGACTACCCCGTATCGCGCCAGCGGTCCGGGTCGTCCGCGGCGAGGTACTCCTTGAGCAGCGGGGGGAAGTTCCGCCCCTTCAGATAGCGCAGACCGAAGTCCTCGGCCCAGTTGATGATGCCCTGGTCCTCGGTGACGACGCCGGCGTCGAGTTCGCGGGCGAGGATGAGGAGGTCGAAGTCCTCGCGGGAGTCGAGCACGCCCTGCCGGAGCGTGTTCCGGTACTCGTCGCGCAGGTCCGAGATGACCTTGTCCACCTGCGTCATGTGGTCGTGTTCCTCGATCGTCTCCGCGCGAGACTCCTCGGCCTTGCGGACTGCCTTTTCCGAGACCCGGAGGCCGCGGTCGACCCGGTCTGACATCTCGTCGATGAACTCGTAGACCAGGTCGGCCGGGATCATCACCTCGTAGTGTGCGGGCGACTTCGTGATGACCCACGTGTCCAGTTTCGTCGTCACCTCGTCGCTGACCGCCCGGTCGGCGAGCATCGTCGTCAGTTCCGCCTTGATCGACGGCGGCATGTAGCAGGAGATGTTGTGGACCAGTTTCGCCTCGGAAATGAGGTCGAGCAGCTCCAGACAGGCCGAATCGAGGTCCTCGTCCGCCGTGCGAATCTCTGGCGTGAGAAACAGCGACGTGTCGAGGACGAACCGTTGCTTGAGCGGGCGGTCGACCATACCGAACGTTCGGCGGCCGGTAACTAATGCCCTCTGGCGAGTCCCGGCGGGCGGGACGCGCCAGCAGAACTTTGCATTCGTGCCAACAAATACCATGCATGGCGCGAGACTGGGCGTCGACGCTCGGCGTCGACGCAGACGCCGAGGACGTGCTGGAGCACTTCGACACCGAGTGGTTCCGCGGCCGGCGGTACCGCCACCTCGGCGACGCGCGCCACGGCATCGAGCGGGGGACGGCCCTCGTCGGCGACACGGTCGTCCGCGGCTACCCCTCGATGCCGCGCGCGCTAGTCCTCGAACCGGCGGTCGAGGTGGCGTTCGACGGCCCGGTCGCCGTCGAGGAGAAACTCAACGGCTACAACGTCAGAGTGGCGCGCGTGGACGGCGACGTGCTGGCGTTCACCCGCAGCGGCTTCGTCTGCCCCTACACTACCCGGACGGTCGAACGGCTGATGGACGCCGACGCGTTCTTCGACGACTACCCCGAGCACATGCTCTGTGGCGAACTCGTCGGGCCGGAGAACCCCTACACGAACCACGACTACGCCGAGGTCGAGACGGTCTGCTTCTCCGTGTTCGGCATCCGCCACCGCGAGACGGGGGCCCCGATGGGCGTCGAGCGACGGCGCGACGCCTGCGGGACCTACGGGTTCGACAGCGTCGCCCACTTCGGGACGTTCGCGCCGTCGGCCGCCCCCGCCGCGGCGCGCGAGCGCATCCACGACCTCAACGAGCGCGGCCGGGAAGGCGTGGTGCTGAAATCGACCGACGGACGACGAGCGCTGAAGTACACGACGAGCGCCATCCACCGGGCCGACCTGGAGCACGCCTTCGAACTCCCCTTCGAGTACGGCCGGGACTTCGTGTTCACCCGCGTCATGCGCGAGGCGTTCCAGGCCGTGGAGTTCGAGGAGTCGGACGAACGGGTCCGCGAGCGGGCACAGCGACTCGGCGAAGCCATCCTCCGGCCGGCCGTCGAGACGATCCGCTCGGTCGAGGCCGGGGAGCCGGTCGGCGAGACTCACACGATCCGCGGCGAGCCAGAAAGCATCGGGGACGTGCTGTCGTACTTCCGCGATCAGGGGCTGGAACTGCACGTCGAGCGCGACGAGCGCGACGACGGCGAGCGCGTCGTGACGTTCACGAAGGTCGCGCGGTCGACGCGGGACAAGACGACGTACTACCTCGAAGGCGGGACCATCGACGAGTAAGAGCGGGAAAACGGCGTCGCGTGGGGTTCGAGGCGGCCGGCGACGCGCTCAGTCGGCGGCGATGGTCTCGCCGGCCTCGTCGAGCAGTTCGTCGATGGAGCGGTCGCTCGGCTCGTTCTCCAGCAACACGTCGATCGGCAGCGTCGGCGCGCCGTCGACGAGGTTCTCCAGCAGGACGAGTCGCTCCCTGGCGCGGGACATCCCGACGTAGAACACGCGGCGCTCGTTGTCGGTCAGCGTCGGCACGGGACTGGTGTGCTTGGTGAACTCGTCGACGCCGGGAACCTCGATGCCCTGCTGGTCGACCGTTGCGGCCATCTGCTCGACCACCTTCTCGGTGAGGTCGGTCGCCACGAACACGTGGTCGGCCTCGCGGCCCTTCGCGGAGTGGATGGTGCCGACGCGGACGCGGTCGGTGTCCATGCCGGTGTAGTCGCCCCGGAAGTACGCGTCGACGGTACGCTCCTGGAAGTTCGTCACCTTCCGGAGCATGTCGCCCGCGGAGGCGGCGTCGGGGAGGAACGGGACGTGGTCGCGGACGACGTCGGGTTCGATCTCGAGGTCCGCGATGTCCTCGTCCTCGTGCGCCTCATCGATCTCCTCCAGCGCGTCGAAGAAGTCGTCGCGCTCGCCGGTCCCGAACGCGGAGTCGACGAGCATGTCGGCGAGCCGCCGGGCCTGGAGAACGGTGAGCGGTTCGTCGGCGTCGACGGCCTCCAGCCCGCGGACGTACTGCGTGAGCCGGTCGGTCCACATCCGCTGGTCCGTGAGACAGGAGAAGGGGATACCCTTGTCGATGAACTCGTCGATGAACTGGAACATCTGGTAGCGCGCCCGGAACAGCACCATCACGGTCTCGTCGGACTGCTCGACGGTGCTCTGGACGTTCCGCGCGAGGTCGAACATCGAGGGGTTCTGGACCGCCTCGACGCGTCCGCCCTCCTTGCGCGGATTCAGGTCTTTCTCCTGGCGCTTCTCGATGTGGCGCACCTCGCGGTTGACGACGTTGAGGATGCGCGAGGGGAGCCGGTAGGAGTTGGGCAGCACCTCGTCCTGCGTGACGGTCTCCTCGAGCAGGAGGTCGGGGTCCGCGCCCTGCCAGGCGTAGACGACCTGGTCGTCGTCGCCGGCGATGAGGACGCGCTCCATGTGGGGTTTCCACTCCTGGTAGACGTCGTACTGCAGGGTCGTGATGTCCTGGAACTCGTCGATGATGAGGTAGTCGACGTTGGGGAGCAGCGAGCGCTGGGCGACCCGTTCGAGCATGTCGGCGAAGCCGGTCAGATCGTTCTCGCCCTTGTAGGTTCGCCAGCCGCGGATGGCGGCGGGCACGTCCACGCGGTCGTCGTCGGTCGGCCACGTCGGCGTGTACTTGTTGCCTGTCTGGGCGTTGTCGTCGATCTCCGGCGGCAGCCGGACCTCCTCGTCGTCCCACTTGAACGGCACGTCGTACCAGTCGGCCACGTCGCGCCGGGTGCGCTGGAGCCACTGGCTCGTCGCGATGATCTTGTTCCCGAGCGTCGTCGAGCGGGCCGAGCGACGGCGCGAGCCCTCGTACTCGTCCTCGTAGTCGATGCCGAACTCCTCGCAGAAGGCCTCCTTGTCGTCCTCGCCGACGACGTCGCCGCGCGAGAGGTTCAGGAGCTCGTACGCCTTCGCGTGCATCGTACAGACGTTGCCGCGGAGCGCGCGCGGGGACTCCCCGAGCCGTTCGGCGAGGCGCTCGCGGATCTCTGCGGCCGCTGCGCGCGTGTACGAGACGACGAGTACGTCGCGAAAGTCGACGTCCTCCTCTTCCAGCAGTTCGTCGACACGGTCGAGCAACGCCGTCGTCTTCCCGCTACCGGGCCCACCGAACAGGCGGACAACCTCGGTGGTCGAATCAGCCATTGGACATGTAGTGGGGCCGCTGGCAGATAAACGACTTGCTTTCGTGAGCGGACGTCGGAAGTGGCGCTACCGATACAGCGAGACGTACAGCATCGAGAAGCCGATGATAAAGGGGATGGTCTCGGCCATCTGGAAGAAGATGCGGACGAGCGCCCCGGCCGAGGCGGCGCTCAGTTGGGTGATGACGCTGGAGACGGCGACGCCCATGCTGATGAACGCGAAGCCGACGAAGGCGTACTGGAGACGCTCTGAGGGGCGTTTCCGGTACGCCTGGAAACTGATGAGCGTGATCCCGAGCGTCAGTCCGAACACCACCATCCGCATCAGGACGAGCGCGCCGCGGGCGAGAGCGACGCCGTCAGTTTGCACGGTCGGACCTCGCGGGCAGTAGGAGCGTCATTCGGGATTCAGTTCGTCCCAGAGCTGGCTGAATCGGTCCGGGAGGTTCTCCTCTCGGTAGATACGGACCTTGTACTCTTCGTCTTCGAGTGAGATGACCGTCGACTCGAAGTTGGACTCGTACACCTTGTAGTGGTTGCCGTCCTCGGCGACGAGCGTTCGGTCTGTGACGAGGTCGTACTCGTCGAGCAGTTCGATACGGCGGTACACGGTCGGGAGGGAAAGGTCGCATTCCTCGGCGAGTTCTTTCGCCGACTGCGGTTCTCGACTGATGGCGGCGAGCACGCGGCGCGCGTGCTGGTCGCCGATCGTGTCGAGAATCTCCTCAATGCTCTGTTCCTCGGCCACTATCCGTTCGTTCTCGGCGTGCTATATAAAATTTATCCAGCACTGCGGTACTTTCACGCTGAGAAAACACTGCACTATTTATATGTTCAATCACCCTGTAGCATCGAGTGCAGATCGCGTTCAGGTGAGACGATGTCCGGAGACAACCTCCGTCGCGTGACGACGGGCAAGACACAGGGCGAGACAGCCGACGAGCGACTGACCCCCCTCGTCGGGATCGAGCGCCCGCATTCGCATGACCCGCCCAGTCGTGACGCCATTCCGGAGTCGTTGTTGGCTTCGGTCGTCGACGACGTCGTCGATCGCGATATCGACGTCGACGACGGACTCGTCACACAGAGTCTGGACGAAATCCTCCTGGCGATGATCGCCGTCGCCGACGGTGGCACCCACGGTACCGGGCTGATGGAGGAACTGTCGACGCAGTTCGGTGCCGAGTTGAGTCCGGGGACAGTGTACCCCCGGCTCCACGATCTGGAAGCCCGAGACACGCTCCAGATGCACGAACTCGTCCAGACGAAGCAGTATACGATCGCTGACACCGCGACTGCGAAAGAGCGGATTCAGAACGCCGCGTATCAACACCTCGTGCTCGGGATGTTCCTCCAGTTGTCCCTCGACACGATGTGATCACGAGCGGCCCGTCGAGACCACGTATACGCCGATTGCACGACAGCGGCGCAATCGGCGTGCGGCGAAGCTCGCTGGGTCCGACACTGACCCCCCAAATCACGGTCGGCACCGCGTCGCTTGACCCCCGGCGTCGGTCGCCCGACCCTCGATTACCCACTTCCTACCGCACTACGAAACAGACTCGGTAGTACTGGCGTATTGAACCGCGAGCGCGTCGCTCGCGGCGCTGACGGCGAAGGAACACAGAAACGAAAACCGGCCCTGCCCTGTCAGTGTGCTGGTGCCCAGCCACACACCGAGCACTGGGACGCTGTCGACTCGTGAAGACCGCCGCAATCCGGGCACTGCTTCTTGTTGTAGTTCTCCTCCCATCCGGTCTCTTCCACGTCGTGACCGCGCTGGGAAAGGAACTGGTCGAACATATCGTCACTGCTCGGTGCGGACGCCATACATGATAAGGTATAGCACACCATTATATAGGTCTATTGGTATTGCGAATCATTGCCACAACATGCGGTGACACTGAACAGTCAAGTGGGGCCTGTCGCGGGACGAACCGGACCCGAACATCACCGACGGCCGTCGGGCGGTTCGGTGTCAGGGCGAACATATTCGCCTCGGCCACCAGCCGCTGAGAACGCAGAACCCCCTTCTTGGGCGGCCCAGGCGAACGATCGCACACATGGAGCTGAAACGCAAAACCATCGCGAAGGTGATCGTCGTCGCCTTCGTGTTCAATCTCGTCGTGATGGGCGCAGGCGCGTGGATCGCCTATCAAGAGGCCCCACCCATCCCCGAACGGGTCGTCGGGCCCGACGGCGAGACGATCGTGACTGACGAACAGATTCGGGACGGCAAGAAGTCGTTCCAGAAGAACGGACTGATGAACCACGGGTCGATCCTCGGCAACGGCGCGTACTACGGCGCGGACTACACCGCCGACGCGCTGGAACTGAAGACCCGGTACATGCGGTCGTACTACGCCGAGGAGCGCTACGGGACGGCGTACGACTCGCTGGCCTCGGCCGAGCAGGCCGCCGTCAACGACGTGGTCAAAGCGGACCTCGAAGGTGAGTACGGCGGCGGCCCAATCGAATACTCCGCCGCGGAACTGTACGCCCACGAGCAGGTCCGCGAGGTGTACGTCGAGCGCTACCACGAGGGGAGCCACGAGCGCGGGGTTCCCGAGGGGATGATCGAGACCGAGGAAGACGCGCGGAACTTCGCCGACTTCGCGATGTGGACGGCGTGGTTCTCCCACACCGACCGCCCCGGCGGTGAGCACTCCTACACGAACGACTGGCCCTACGAACCGGCCGCGGGCAACGACGCCACCGGCGCGGCGATGACCTGGAGCGTCATCGCCATGGTCCTGCTCGTCGGCGGGGCCGGCGGCGGCATCTGGCTGTACAAGGCCGTCGACCTCCCGGAGCCGTCCGCCGAAGGCATCTCCGTCCCCGAGCCGGGCGACGTGAGCGTCTTCCCCAGCCAGCGGTCGGCGCTGCGGTTCGTCCCGGTCGCCGCTGGGCTGTTCCTCGCACAGGTGTTGCTCGGGGGCTTGCTGGCGCACTTCTACATCGAACGCGCCGGCTTCTTCGGCGTCGAGCGGATCTTCGGCGTCCACATCCTCCAGTTGCTCCCGTTCGCGATGGCCAAGACCTGGCACATCGACCTCGGCATCCTCTGGATCGCCGCGACGTGGCTCGGCGCGGGGCTGTTCCTCCCGCCGCTGCTGACCGGCCACGAACCGAAGCGCCAGTCGACGTACATCGACGGCCTGCTGGTCGCCATCGTCGTCGTCACCGTCGGCGGCCTCGGCGGCATCTGGCTCGGCGCGAACGGCTACCTCGACGGCCAGCTCTGGTGGCTGCTGGGCAACGAGGGCCTGGAGTACCTCGAAGTCGGGAAGGTCTGGCAGGTCGGCCTGCTCGTCGGCTTCGGCCTCTGGGCCGTCCTCTCGATCCGCGGGCTGAAGCCGATGTTGGACCGCGAGCAGCCCTTCGGCCTCGCGCACATGATCCTCTACGCCGGCGGCTCCATCGCCCTGCTCTTTACCGCCGGGTTCTTCTTCACCCCGGACACCAACATCGCCGTCACGGAGTTCTGGCGCTGGTGGGTCGTCCACATGTGGGTCGAGGGGGCCTTCGAGTTCTTCATCGTCGCCATCGTCGGCCTGACGCTGGTGTCGATGAACCTCCTCGAACGCAAGAGCGCCGAGAAGGCGGTCATGCTCCAGGCCCTGCTGGTGATGTCTACGGGCGTCATCGGCGTCTCGCACCACTACTGGTGGGTCGGGATGCCCGACATGTGGGTCCCCATCGGAAGCGTCTTCTCGACGCTCGAACTCATCCCGCTGGTGTTCATCCTCTACGAGGCCATCGGCCAGTACCGGGCGATGACCGAGACCGGTGGGTTCACCTACAAGCTCCCCTTCATGTTCATCGTCGCCAGCGGGGTCTGGAACTTCGTCGGGGCCGGCGTGCTGGGGTTCTTCATCAACCTCCCGCTCATCAACTACTACGAGCACGGGACGTACCTCACCGTCGGCCACGCCCACGCCGCGATGTTCGGGGCATTCGGTTTCCTCGCGCTGGGAATGGTCACGTACATGCTCCAGCTCTCCATCAAGCCCGAGCGCTGGGACGCGTCCTGGCTCCGCGGGGCGTTCTGGTGCTGGAACGTCGGCCTCGCGCTGATGGTGTTCGTCTCCGTCCTCCCGGTCGGCTTCCTCCAGTTAGAGGCCGCCTTCACCGGGAGCTACGCCGCCGCCCGTAGCGTGGCGTTCTACGAGCAGCCGCTCGTCCAGACGCTGTTCTGGGCGCGGCTGCCCGGCGACACGCTCATCATCGTCGGCACGGCGCTGTACGCCGCCGACCTGGTCCGCAAGCGGTTCGTCCTCCGGCAGTCCGAGGACGACCCGAGCGTCGACGACATGGCGGTCGCCGAGGGCGTCCTGAGCGACGATTAGGGCACGCCCGCGGGCCGCGACGGGTCGGCCCACCACCACTACTTATGCGGTTTCGGGACAGACGCTCGTGAGACCGCCGTGCCAGCAATCCAGATCGAGTCGTTCCGCAAGTCGTACGGAGACGTGACCGCCGTCGGAGACCTCTCGCTGTCGGTCGCCGAGGGGGAGCTGTTCGGCCTCCTCGGCCCGAACGGCGCGGGCAAGACCACGACCATGGAGACGCTCACCGGCCAGCTCGTCCCCGACGGCGGGGAGATTTCGGTCCTCGGCGTCGATCCGGTCGCTCACCCGACGCGGGTCCGCGAACGAGTCGGCATTCTCCCCGAGAAGGAGTCCCCGCCGAGCTTCATGACGCCGCGAGAGTACTTCGAGTTCGTCGGCGCGGTCCGTGACCTCGCGTCCGAGACGGTCGACGAGCGGATCGAGCGGTGGGCCGACCGGCTCGGCTTCGCGGCGAAGCTCGACACGATGGCCACCGACCTCTCGCGGGGCCAGCAACAGAAGGTGATGATCGCCGGCGCGTTCCTCCACGAGCCCGCGCTCGTGTTCATCGACGAGCCGCTGGCAAACCTCGACCCCATCGTCCAGGAGCGGGTCAAGCGCTTCCTCCGCGACTACCGCGACGCGGGCAACACCGTCGTGCTCACTACGCACGACGTGGACGTGGCGGCAGAGCTGTGCTCGCGGGTCGGTATCGTCTACGAGGGCGGCCTCGTCGCGGACGTGCGTCCCCCAGATCTCCCCGGCGAGGAGACGCTACTGGACGTGTTCCTGGACCGCGTGGACGCGACCGTCGACGGGGTGGCCGGCGATGCCTGACGGGCGGACACGCCGCGTCTTCGCCGCGATGCTCCGCGAGGAGTGGCGGCTCCACGGCCGCCTGTTTCGCGGCTCGCACTTCGCGCTCTTCCCGGTGCTCGTCGCGTTCGTCACCGCGGGAGCGGCGGGTGGGGTCGTCTGGACCGGAACTGCGCCCGAGACTGTCTACGCCGGACTCCACGGCCTGGCGGTCGTCTTCGGCCTCCACACCGGCTCGATCGGCTTCGTCGGGCGCGACGCAATCGACGATCTCCTCGGAGACCTGACGCTGCTGGTATTCTCCGCGCGGACGCTCCCGCTGTCTCAGTCCCGACTGCTCGGCGTCTTCGTCGTCAAGGACCTCGTGTACTACGCGCTCCTGTTCCTGTTGCCGATGTCGCTCGGGACGGCGACGGCGGTCGCGGCCGTCGGCGGATTCCCCGGCGTCGCGTCGCTCGTGGGCACCACAGCCCTCCTGTGGGCGACGCTGACGTGCGCGTTCGTCCTCGGCATGGGCGCGACGCTCGCCGGCCTCGGACTCACCGGCCGGGGCCTGCCGGGACGCGCGGTCTTCGGCGCGGTCCTCGCCGCGGGGGCCGCGGCGTGGGCGACCGGCGTGGACATCGCGGCCTACACGCCCTACGGCGTGTTCCTCGCGCCGACGGGCCCGCGGATCGCGGCGACCGGAGTCGCCGTCGCGGCCGTCTCGCTCGTCGGAGCCGCGACCTTCGACCCGACCGCGCGCCGGCCGGCACGGACCGTCGGACCGACGTTTCGCCGCTGGCGTCGTCGCCTCGGAGACCCGGTGGCGACCAAGACGCTCCTCGACGTCCACCGGAGTTCCGGCGGGTTCGCCAAGGTGCTGTTCTCGGCCGGGGTCCTGCTGGGCGTCACGGTCGGGCTGACCGACCTCGCGGGCCGGATCACGGGCGTCGCCCCCTCCGCCGGCATCTCGCTCGGCGCGATGCTCGGGCTCTCGGGCTTTACCACCTACAACTGGCTCACGCAGTCCGACGACGTGGACGCCTACCGGGCGCTCCCGCTGTCGGTCGCGTCCCTGTTCACGGGCAAACTCCGGGCGTTCCTCCTGCTCGGCCCGGTCGTGGGTCTCGCCGTCTACGCGCCCGCGGTGGTCTGGCGCGGCGGTCCGGTCGGCGAGGCTATCGCGGGGGCCGCACTCCTCGTCGGCGTCGCCTGCTACATCTTCGGGACGACCGTGTACCTGACCGGGTTCTCGCCGAACGAGTTCCTCTTCGACACCGCGCTGTTCGCCGTGTTCAGCCTCGCCATGGTCGTCCCGCTGGTCCCCGTACTCGTCGTCGGGTTCGCGCTCGCGCCCGTCTCGCCGGCCCTGCTCGCCGCCATCGGTCTCGGTAGCGCGGTCCTCGGCCTCATCGGGATCGCGCTCTACCGGCGAGCGATCCCGAAGTGGACACGGCGGTATCGGCAGGACTGAGCGGCGCGCTGCTCGGCTGTGACGGCTCCGAGAATCGACGACCCACAACGCAAGACAGGCACAGAAGAGGGAATTAAACTCTATATTTTGAATATATATGTCTAGAGTCGACGTATCTGTTTGGATAATTGGCAGTGGAAGATTCAAATAATTCCGACGTTCGATACGCCTCAGAGACTGAAAGACAAGCGGCTAGCGGCGCGCGCGAATTAGTAGAGCGCGCCGACGATGTCGTCGTCGAGGTCGTCGAACTGCGCGAGGTAGGACTCGCGCTCGTTCCGGAGCGCCGCGAGCGTCGTCTCGTAGTCGTCGAGGTTCTCCGAGACGGCGAAATCGTCGGTGTCGAGGCCGGGGACCGACGCCGGAACGGTGAAGCCGGTCGCCTCGTCGGTCTCCCACTCCAGCGTCCCGCGCGAGATGCCCCGGAGCAGCGAAATCGTGTCCTCGACGCCGACGTCCCGAGAGCCGACGGAGCCGGTGTTCAGGACGTAACAGTCGACGTCGAGGTCCGCGATGAGGTCGCGGAAGCGGTTGCCCTCCTCGCCCTCGGACCCGATGATGAACGGGTTCGTGCCGACGACGCGGATGGACTGGCCGGCGGCGGACGGATCGCCGGCGCTGGTCTGGATGGATTCACCCAGCATGAACGCGACGGCGGCCTCCTCGGGCGAGAGCTTCGCGACCGGCGGCATCGCGGGCTGGCGCGTGATGAAGAAGATCTGGTCGACCTCGGGGAGGTCGATGTCCGCGCCCGCCGAGGAGAGCTTCTCGCGCTGGATGATCGCGCGGCCGTTCGAGGAGTAGCGGTCGCTGTCGAAGTCGACCGTCCCGTCAGCGTCGACGTCGACGTTCTCCAGAACGGCCGACTCGTCCGTCGTGGCGTCGAAGATCGCCGGCTCGGTCTCCCGGTCGAGCCCGTGGGTCTTGACGAACAGGCCCTGGCCCTCGCTGCCGGCGACGCTCCCGTCGGGGAGGAGCGCGCACACGTCGTCCTGGAGCATCGTCGCGTCCTCCGGGTCGTCGAGCCAGAGGCCGTGGGCGGTCAGCGTCGACTTTCCGGTCCCGGAGAGCCCGAGGAACAGCTGGCCGACGGTCTCCATTCCGTCGTCCGTCTCGAGTTCGACCTGCTTGCTCCCGGCGTGGAGTCCGAGGCCGCCCTGCTGTTTCGCGCGGAGCATGAACAGCCGGAGGAACGACTTCTTGGCCTCGCCCGTGTAGTCGCTGCCTGCGACCGCGGTGAACCCCTCCTCGGGGAGGATTCGGATGGCCGTCCGGTCCCACTCCGGGATCTGGACGGTGTGGAAGTCCGGCTCCGCGCCGGGATCGGCCGGCTCCAGCAGTTTGGCCAGACTGAGCGCGATGCGGCCGTACTCCTCAGGAACGTAGTAGCGGCAGGTGTAGCTGTTCTCCGAGTGTCGGCCGACTTTCCGGTCGAGACAGACCATCGCCTCCTCGTTGGCGGCCGAGACGAGATCCTCCATGAGCCGGTAGTCCTCGCCGTCGAACGCGTCGTCGACGTTGTTTTTCGTCTTGTCCGCGTTCCGGGAGCGCTCGTCGCTGACGTACGACGGTGCGCCGAAGGAGGTCGTCGTCTCCAGATCGCTGGAAAACGACCGTAGCTGTTCGAGCGACGGATTGTACCGAACGTTGTCGGCCGTTTCGGGATCTGGTAATCCAGAGACCAACTGGTGGGTCGCCGGAATGGAGTCGGACATCGTACCCGGTGGCAGGTCGTATCTGATAATAAATTTATGGGGACTCAGAGTGTAGTTAATTCGTTCGCTGAGGGTCGTTCACCCGGTAAAGACGGGCGAATCGGGTCTGAGTCGTCGGAGCTCCCCCAGCGTCTCGGACAGTCGCCAAGCGACTGTTTCCCGCAAGTAGCTCCCTTCCAATTGCCTATCAGTCCGCATATACTTTTATTGGAGTCACCGCGCACATCAGCTTCAACCGAGATGGTCCACGTGCGCGCGCCCGGCCGATACGCGGACGCGAACGTGTTCGGTCGTTCGACACTGTGGAATGCAGTCGCTAACGAGCGTACGGTTGTTAGTCCAAACCATGGCACACGGAGACTCGACACTGACGTACGGAGACGCGGAGGCCGTCGATCTCATAACGGAAGCCGGCTTGGAACCCACACAGCGTGCGGAGCCGTTTCAGCTATCTGAAACCGACCGCATAAGGCGGGAAACGACCACAGCGAGTGGTTCTGAAAACCGCCTGTACTACCCATAGTCACCGACAGGATTCACACGCATCTGACGGCAATATCGATTCATATTTACGATCTATGTTTTCGTAGTGGGATGTGATGGGCGTATATCCACGTATCTGAATTTACTCAATTGTCGAAGGAGACCACAGAGTCCCGGCTCGCGTCGGAGACGCAGTACGTCACACAGGCGGCTGTTCGGGAAGCGCTCTGGTGGCACACCCGGTATCGGTTGCAGAACGCACACGGCTGACCACGAGCCACTCCTGTGAAGCGTCTCGATCACACCGCGGGTCGAACCCGCTCCCGCGGTCGGTCCGAGCCGGTTCTACGGCTCGCCGAGCTCGCTGGTCCAGATGTGCTCGATGTCGTCTTCGAGGTCGTCCGTCGCCAGCGCGTCGACGCCGGAGAGGTACTCGCGGGCGTCGGTGAGGTGCTGCTGGACCTCGCTCACCCGCTCGACCGATTTGGCGGCGTAGAGCGAGATGCGAGCGCGGTTGATCTCCAGTCGCTCCGCGAGGGCCCGCTCGGTGGCGATCCCATGTTCGTCGGCCAGTTCGGATACGTTCTCGAGCACGGTCGTCGGGACTTCCACCTGAGCGGTGAGTTCCCGCGACGGTAACTCGAGCGTGACGACCGACGTTTCGCAGTCCCCCTCCCCCCACGGAGCGATGACGTACTCCCGTTCTTCGGTTGCCATGCCCGCACAGACGGAATAGGCGGCTATATTTATCCGCCGGCTAACGATTGGAATGGACCGTATAACCGCCGAAACCGCGAAATATTCGGTTTGAGTTCCGCAGATTACCCAGTAGCCAGCGGGACGAGCACCAGCGCGAGCGGGACGGCGAGGAGCACGATAGCGAAGGCGACGAACAGCCGCCGGTCGTCGAGGAGGCGGTCGTAGGCCGTGAAAATGCCCCGGCTGTAGGTGCCGAGGGCAAAGAGGGCCGCGAGCGTCAGCCCCGTCGCGACGACCAGGAGTTCAAGGACGACCGCGACGCCGACGGCAGATTCGAGCACGACCGCGACGAGCACCGTGTCGAACAGCGTGCCGATGTTCGCGCCGAGAACGTACGGGACGAGCTCCTCGCGGGTGACGTAGTCGCGGTTGTACAGCGGGACGACGACGCCGAGCGAGAACGCGACGCTGGTGGTGAGTCCGGTCACCAGCAGACCGACGGCGAACGAGACCCAGGTGTGCTGGAGACGGCTGAAGAAGCGCTCGCGGAGCGTCTCGGTGTCGACGGTTCCGAGGAGTCGGTCGAAGAGCGTCAGACTCCCGAACAGGAGCGCGACGGCGAGGGCGAACGTCAGCGCCGGCCCGGCGCGCGCCGTGATGGCCGCGGTGAGCGGTTCGAGCACCGAGAGCGAACGGACGCCGAGCGACCAGTTCTGCGTGAGAGCCTGGAGCGGCTCGCGGAGCCACGGCAGCGCGACGTAGCCGAGCGCGGTGACCGGAAGGTATATCGAGAGGGTCAGCAGGAAGGCGAGCAGCCCAAGACTGACCGATTCCTGTAGCGTGTAGCGCTTCTTCTGGAAGAAGTCGAGCGCGCCGACGAAGACGACGATGGCCGCGGCGCCCAGACGCGACCCCGCGACCAGCAGGAACAGCTGTGGGACCGACACGATGTCGGCGGTGAACAGCGAGAGCGCGAGCGCAGCGACGACGGACCCGTTCCCCAGCGCGTACGCGGCGAGCCAGCTCAGCCCCAGCGCGGCGGCGTCCCCGACGACGACGCGGAAGAACAGTCGCCTGAGGAGCGGGGACGCAGCGTCGGTTGCCGCACCGAGTAGCTGGACGGCGAACAGGAACAACAGGACGGTCCCGACGGTACCGAGAGGGAGACGCCCCACCGACGAGATCCGATCGACTGCCCGCGATAGCCGGGAATCCATGATAGCAGCTCCCGACTGTGCCGCCACGTCGCCGGGAGAGTCGTGCGGACGGTTCGCCCATCGAGGTAATGGAAGCACCGAAAGGGCAGTTATTTGCCAAGTCCGTCGGCTATCGCCGCGGCGCGGGCTCCGACCCGCGACAGGGCCGCGAATCCCAGCCGTTCTTCGACGGAGATCACGGCGACGAGCGCGGTCTGGAAGGCGGCGAGTGACGCGACACCTGGATCCAGACAGACCGCCTCGACAGCGAGGGCCGGCGAAAGGCGTTCTGCGCGCCGGAGTCCTTTCGGTCCTGCCACGAGTTACTCCCGCATATGTACACCAGACGGCAGGTCCTTTCGGGAGCGGCGGTCGGCGGAGCGGCGGCGCTTGGGGGCTGTTTCGGCGTGTTCGGCGCGGACCACGCCGCCTACAGCACGGCCGGCGACACCGTCGAGGGCGTGGACTACGATTCGATCCAGGCTCGCGCCCGCGAGGCCGGCTACACCGTCGACGGTCCCTACTACGTCAACGCGAAGCGCGAAATCGGCCGCGAACTGACCGTGCCGGCGCTCACAGAGCAGTTCGGGACGGACGCCCGCGTGGTGCTCACGCAGTTCACCTACTCCGCGACGCGCTTCTTCGAAGTGGATTTCACGGTGTCCGACGGCGGCGTGCGGCTGGCGTTCTTCGACGACGCGCTCGACTTCGAGCAGCCGTTCCGGCCGACGAACCTCCCGCCGGACGACTGGCTCGGCGAGCAGTTCGCGCTCCTGTTCGACCTCTCGTCGGCGGCGGCGACGGGGCTCGTCGCGGACGTGAAGTCGGCCGCCGCGGGTACGTCCGACCACTTCCTCACACATCGCGTCGACCGCGAGACCGATCTCGCGGCCGTCCACGGGGCGTTCGCCGAGCGAGCCACGTCGGTCACGACCTCGGAGACCCTCGGCGACGGCTGGGCGACCCAGACCTACGCGGACGAAAGCGGTGAGTTCGGGCAGTTCAGCGTCGTCGTCCCGAGCGTTCGGATCGTGACGACCGACGCGGGCCACGAGTACGTCGTCAAGCTGGACCGGCTGGGCGGACTGTGGCTCCTGGTGACGCTCGAACCCGGGGACACGATTCCCGAAGACGAGTATCGGAGCGTCTTCCGGCGGATGTTCGAGGCGGTCGGCCTCCCGGCCGAGCGCGTCGACGAGTACGAGTTCGAGTACACGCCGAGCAACTGGTGAGGCACGCCGCGGCGGTGTCACCTCGCGCGAGTGGCCGCCGCGACCCGGTAACACTCGCGTCAGCACGAATTGAAGTACGCGCGACGCCTACTCGGGGTAATGACAGACGCACCACCGACGCCGGGCATCCACCACGTCACGTGCATCGCGGGCGACCCGCAGCGCAACATGGACTTCTGGGTCGAGACGCTCGGCCTCCGCCTCGTCAAGCGCTCGATCAACCAGGACGACCCGGGGACGTACCACTTCTTCTTCGCCGACGCGGAGGGGACTCCGGGCACGAGCATGACGTTCTTCCCGTGGGAGGACATGCGCCAGGGGAAGGTCGGGTCCGGGCAGGTCTCCCGGACGGCCTTCCGCGTCCCCGAGGGGAGCCTCGACTACTGGGAGGACCGCTTCGACGAGTACGGGGTGGACTACGACGAGCGCGTCGAGCGCTTCGGCGAGACCGTGCTCCCGTTTTCTGACCCCGACGGCCTGCCGGTCGAACTGGTCGCGGTCGCGGTCCCGGCCGACGACCCGACCGTCCCCTGGACCGAGTTCGTCCCCGAGGAACACGCCATCCGCGGGTTCCACTCGGTGACGCTGTGGCTCGCCGACCCGGACCCGACCGAGGAACTGCTGGGGACGATGGGCTTCGAGGAGGTCGGGACCGAGCAGGCACAGGGCGACACGCCGGGCGACGAGCGGACTCGCTTCGCCGCGAGCGGGCCGATCGGAAAGTACGTCGACGTGCTCCCGACCATCCAGGGCGGCCGCCAGGGTCACGGTACGGTCCACCACGTCGCCTTCCAGACGCCCACCGACGACGACCAGCAGGCGATGCGCTCGGCCGTCCGCTCGCGGGGGCTGCAACCGACCCAGCAGATCGACCGCCACTGGTTCCGGTCGGTGTACTTCCGCGAACACGGCGGCGTCCTGTTCGAACTCGCCACGAGCGAGCCCGGCTACACCAGCGACGAACCCCTCGACGACCTCGGCGGCCGGCTCGTCCTCCCCGGAACGTTCGAGGACCGCCGCGAGGAGATCGAAGCCGGGCTGACAGACGTGACCGTTCCGCGGGCCGAGACGGCCGACGCCGACGACTGATCGGGCACGGAGATGGCGGTTCAGCGGCCGTGAAACCGAAGGATACGTGCGGCGGGAGGCGTGTGTTCCGAGTATGGTCCCCCTCCAGTCGCTCCTCGACACCGTCGGCGGGTGGCTCACGTTCGGGCTGTCGCTGCTCGTCCCCGGCGTCGTCGCGGCCGTCTGCTGGCTCCCGTTCCTGCTCGCGAAGCGAGTTCGATCACTGTTTCGGGCGCTCCCGCCGACCGGGTCGCTCGTCCCATCGTACGCGCTCGCTGGTATCGGCGCGTCGCTCCCGTTCGTCGTCGGGACGCTGGTGATTCTCGCGACCGTCGACACGAGCGGACGCGGCGGCGCTGTCCGATTAAGCAAGCCGCTGTTCACGATGACCCTGGCCCTGTTCGGTGCGTACACCGCTGGAGTGCCGGTCGTCGGCGTCCTGGGACTGCCGCGGGTCGGCATCGACTGGGACCCGACGGGCTACGGCGCGTCGACGTGGCTGTTGCTCGCTGGCGGCGGCGCGTGGTACGCACTCCTGTTCGCCGTCCCGCTCGCGCTGGCGAGCATCGTCGCGGCGCTCCCCGGCGGGTACTGACCCGGCCGACCGCGAGCGAGACGGCGCGCGGCCGAGCACCTATGGGGCCGCCGCGTGCAGTGTTCGGTATGTCCGATTCGGACCGGACCGCCATCCTCGGCGGCACGTTCACGCCCGTCCACAACGGCCACCGCGCGCTGCTCCACAAGGCGTTCCAGACCGCGAGCCACGACGGCCCCGGCGACGGCCACGTTATCGTCGGGCTCACCAGCCCTGACCTGGCCACGGAGACGCGTAGCGACCCCGACCACGCGGATCTGCTGGGACCCTACGAGGAACGCCGGGACGCCCTCGACGCGGAACTGAGCGAACTCGACGACGCCTACACGGCGTCCTACGAGATCCTCGAACTGGCCGACGTGCAGGGGCCGGCGGCGACGCGCGAGGACGTGGACGCCCTCGTCGCCTCGCCGGAGGCGAAGGCGCAACGCCGGGCCTACGACCTCAATCAGGAGCGCCGCGAGAACGGCCTCCGCCCGCTGGAGATCCACACGCCGCCGTTCGTCGTCGCCGAGGACGGCACGCGAATCAGCAGCACCCGGATTCGCAACGGCGAGATCGACGTCCACGGCCGACTGCTCGACGCGAGCGAGTGACACCGCGAGCCCACATCGACCGCCGCCGGACCGCCCGTCAGACGAGCTGGACGGGACGGTCGGAGTGAGAGACCACCCTGTTCGCGACGCTGCCGATGTGGTGGCCGGTCCGCGAGGCTCCGTGTCGGCCCAGCAGCGTCAGGTCGGCGTCGATCTCCTCGGCGTACTCCACGATGGTCTCGTGGGGTTCGCCGTGACAGCACTCCGCGACGAACTCCACGTCGCGGGCCTCGGCTCGTTCCTCGATATCGGCGAGTAACTCCCGCGCGAAGTCTTCCAGGTCGTCGACGACGATCTCCGTCGTCGAGAGGGCGGGTTCGCCGTACCGACCGGTGTCGACAACCGAGATCGCGTGGACGACGGCTCCACGACTGGCCGCCAGGTCCAGGGCGTATTCGACCGCTCGGTTCGCCGGGTCGCTCCCGTCCGTCGCGACGAGGATCGTTTCGTACATCGTCATCCCGCGTGTCAATTGGGCGCTGTTGTCAATAAATCAATTCATCTTCCCGGCGGCGATAGACCGGGGACGCGTCTCGGCCAGCGGTCACTCCGCGGCGTCGAAGTCCTTCGTCGCGAAGACCGGCACGTCGCTGAGTCGAATCACGCGCTCGGTGACGCTGCCGAGGAGGTACCGGTCCAGTCCGGTCCGGCCGTGCGTGCCCATGACGATGCAGTCCGCGTCGTTCTCCTCGGCGTAGGTGTCGATGGCTCGGTACGGCGTCCCGTTGATGACAGACGCCTCGACCGTCGAGACGTCAGCCGCATCGGCGCGCTCGATGACGCTGTCGAGCGCTCGCTGGCCGGCGGCCTCAAGCGCTTCGAGCACCGTTCCGGTGTCCATGTCGCCCCAGACGACCCCGAGGTCGACGACGTTGACGACGTGGAGCGTCGCGTCGCTCGCGGCGGCGAGCGCGATGGCGAGGTCGGCGGCGGCCGACGCGCAGTCGCTCCCGTCGGTCGGGACGAGGATGTCCTCGAAGGGCAGGTTGAGCGTCGTGTCCTCGTGGACGGTCATGACCGGGACCGGCGCGTCCCGGAGCGTCTGCTCGGCCACGCTCCCGAGGACGAAGCGGTCCAGGCCGGTCCGCCCGTAGGTCCCCATCACGATGCAGTCCGCCTCGGTGTCTTCGGCGGCCGCGACGATCGCCTCGTGGATCTTCCCGGGGTCGTCGATGACGGCGGTCGTGGCTTCGACGCCGGCCGCGGCGGCCATCTCGGCGATCTCCTCGGTGGCCCGCTCGCCGCGGTGGGCGAACTCGTCGGCGTACTCGTCGTCGACGCCCGGCGGCAGTTCCCCCAGTTCGAGGACGTGGACCGCGTGGATCGCGGCGTCGAACTCTCGGGCTAGCGCGACGGCCGCGTCCGCCGCGGCCGCGGCCACGTCGCTCCCGTCCGTCGGAACGAGAATCTTGTCGTACATTGACATTCGTTCGGATTTGGACCCGCTCCCGTCTAAAACTACGGCGTCGTTCCCGACCGGTGAGAAGCCTGTCACGTCGGTCGGGAGAGAACGGAACGGTACCGCACCCGGGTGCGATGGGCGGCCGACCGGCCCGCCTCAGCTCGCGAACAGGCGGCGCTCGGCCCGCTCGTGGTCGGCGGCGAGCACGTCCACCAGCGGGGCGAACGGCGTCATATCGTCGATCGTTCGGTCGGCGCTGTCCTCGACGGCCTCGGTCATCACCGCGCCGAGGGCGTCCAGGATGCGCTGGGCGTCGGTGTGGCCGAGCGAGAGGAGGCGCTGGGCCGCGCCGAGCAGGCCGGTGACGAAGCCGTGACAGCACAGCAGGCAGGCCTCGCGCTCGTCGACGCCGGCAAGGCCCGTCGCCGCGCCGAGGACGACGGCGTAGTTGCCCGGCGACTCGTCTGCGGCGACGCGGTCGGCGTAGTCCGCGAGCAACGGGTCGTCTCGGAGGTCGGTCTGGAGCGAGAGCAGGCGGTCCCCCGACTGCTGAGCGCTCTCGCGGAACTCCGCGGCCAGCGTCACGGCGCGCAGTCGCCGGTCGGCCGCACAGAGCGCGTCGAGGTCGCCCTCGCGCGCGGCGGCGTGGGCGGCCCGGAGCGCCACGAGGTCGGCCGGGCCGACCTGCCGGCGGAGGTACGTCGCGAGCAGGGCTTCGAGGTCGTCCGCGTCCTCGATTCGGTCGTCCTGGACGAACTGCTCCAGCCCGTAGGAGACGCTGTAGGTCCCCACCGGGAGGAAAGAGTCCGCGAGACGGAGCGATTCGAGGGTCGCGGCGTCGCTCACGGGTCTCCCCCGTCGATTGTCCGGACGCCGTGGTCGTGGGCCTCGTCGTGCGCGTGAGCGTGGCTGTGGTCGCCGTCGTCGGCGTGGGAGTGATCGCCGTGGCCGTGGCCATCGCCGCCGTGGCTGTGGTCGGCTCCGCCGTCGTCGAACGTCGTCGGCGGGACGCGCTCGTATCGCGTCGGCACGTCGGGGAGGTGCTCCTCGACGGCGGCCTCCATCCGGGCCTTCGAATCGGTGACCGGAAGCAGGGCCTCGTCACCGCGGACGGCGAGGTCCCAGTGCTTGTTGCCCACCGCGTGGCCGAGTTCGAGGGCCGCGGTCGGCGCGATCCCGCTGTCAGCGAGGTCGAGCACGAGCGCCTCGATTGCAGCCAGTTCGACCACGACGAGCGTGCCGTCGTCGGCTTCGAGCACGTCGCCGTCGGCGAGGTCGCGGGCCACAACGATCCCGAGGTCGCGGCCGTCGGCCGTCTCGGTCCGGACCCGCGAGCGGCGGCGCTCGGTGTCCGAGAGCACGACGGAAACGGAGTCGGCCGCGGCGAGGCGGTCGGCGACATCTTCCTCGTCGCCGTGGCCGACGTACGTGTTCGCGACCAGCATCAGTACTTCCTCCCGGACGGCGCGGGGGCGTCGATCAGATCCCGGCGTGCGTGGTCCCAGGCCGCGTGGAGCGTCGACTGCACGGTCTCGGCGCGGTCGCCGAGCGCCCGGACGGCGACGCCCGCCCCGTTCGGGAGCGCCGTCGCGCCGGCGCGGGCCGGTCCGTCGGAGACGACCGCGTGCAGCGCGTCGCTCAGGTCGGCGGCGTCGCGGTCCGGCGCGAGGACGAACGCCGTCCCGTAGACGGTGTACTCGCCGAGGACGCCGGGCGCGGTCGGGTCGCTCTCGGCCGGTGTCAGGTGCGTCGCGTCCTCGAACAGGAGGCCGTGCGGCCCGGTCGCCCGCACGCGCGAGAGATAGCGCTCGAACTCGAAGCGCTCGCCCCGGGCGAGGCGGCCCGGCACGACCACGTCGGCGACGACGGCCGTCGCGCCGGGTGCGAGATCGACGGCGAGGTCCTGGAGGTATCTGGCGTCCGCGTGCAGAATCGTCGGTTCGGGCACGTAGTCCAGGTGGCCGCCGGCCTCAACGCGGAGCGCGGTGTCGGCGGCGGCGTAGTTGCACGTCATCGTCTGGACCTTCGTCGAACTCTGGGTCGAGACGTGGGCGACGGCGTCCTCGCCGACCGCGACGGTCACGTCGTGGCGGTCGCCCTGCGCGACGCCGCCGGTCGGCGACTGGACGAAGACGGTGTCGGCCTCGGGATGGGGGTCGTGGCCCAGCGTCCCCGAGACGTGGAACGGGACCGTCGCGTAGTCGTGGACGAGTCGCGTCCCGTCCGCCGTCGCGGCGAACGTCAGTTCGAGGACGCCGTCCTTGCCCGGCGACCCCACGGCGGCCTGCGGGACGGCCTCGGTCGCGTACCCCTCGAAGGCCGGGTGGGGCGCGTCGGCGGCCATCAGGCGAACAGCACCCCCTCCCGGACGTGTGTCAGCACCTCGTCGACGCCCGTCTCGTCCTTGCAGTTGGTGAACACGACCGGGCCGTCGCGGACCTCGCGGGCGTCCCGCTCCATCACGTCGATATCTGCGCCGACGTGGGGCGCGAGGTCGGTCTTGTTGACCACCAGCAGGTCGCAGTCGACGACGCCCGGCCCGCGCTTGCGCGGGATGTCCTCGCCCTCGGCGACGGAGATGACGTACAGCGAGTAGTCGGCGAGTTCGGGGTTGAACGTCGCCGCGAGGTTGTCGCCGCCGCTCTCGACCAGCACGAGGTCCAGTTCCGGGTGCTCGGCGAGGAAGGCGTCGATCTGCTGGAGGTTCATCGACGGGTCCTCGCGGATGCCCGTGTGCGGGCAGGCCCCGGTCTCGACGCCGGCGACGAGGTCCTCGGGGACGACCCCGGCGAAGCGCTCGCGGAGCACGTCCGCGTCCTCCTGCGTGAGGATGTCGTTGGCGATGACGCCCACGTCGAGGCCCCGCTCGCGCAGTTTCGGAACGACGGCGGTCAGCAGCGAGGTCTTCCCGGAGCCGACCGGCCCGCCGATGCCGACCGTCGCCACGTCGCGGTGGGTGAGGCTCACTCGTCGGCCTCCGTCGCGTCCTCGCCGCCGTCTGTCGCGGCGTCGTCTCCGCCGTCCGTCGCGGCGTCGTCGCCGCTGTCGGCGTCCGCGTCCTCGCCGTCGGCGGTCCCGACGCTGTCAGAGCGGATCGGGTCGTGGACCGTGACGAGCTTCGTCCCGTCGGGGAACACCGGCTCGACCTGGATCATGCCGATCATCTCGGGGACGCCGTCCATCACGTCCTCGCGGCCGAGCAGCTTCGACGCGCCCGAGCGGATCTCGGCCACCGACTGGCCGTCGCGGCCCCGCTCGATGCACCAGTCGCTGATGTAGGCGACCGCCTCGGGGTGGTTCAGCGGGACGCCGCGTTCCTTGCGGCGCCGCGCGACCTCTGCCGCGGTGAAGACCGTGAGTCGTTCCTGCTCTTTGGCTGTGAGTTTCATAGCAAGTACCGCTGTGCGAGTGGCAGTTCCGAAGACGGTTCGCAGGTGACGTGTTCCCCGTCGACCCGGACCTCGAACGTCTCGGGGTCGACCTCGATGTCGTCGGGGCAGTAGCCGTTGTACACCATGTCGTCCTTCCCGGGGGTGCGCGTGCCCTCGACGGGGACGACGGGCGTGTCGAGACTGTACGCCTCGCCGATCTCGGCCTCGGCGGCCGCCGGGGAGACGAACGAGAGCGAGAGGGCGTGCTTTGCCTTGCCGACCGCGCCGGCCCGCTCGCGCTGGAGGATGGGCTCGCAGGTCATCAGCGAGCCGTTGGCCTCGCCCATCTCGGAGTGGACCGGGAAGCCGCCCTTGAACGTCATCGCCGGCTTGACGCCGAAGAAGGCCGGGTCCCACAGCACCACGTCGGCGAGCTTGCCGGGTTCAAGCGTGCCGACGTACTCGTCGATGCCCGCGGAGATGGCGGGGTTGACGGTGTACTTCGAGATGTACCGTTTGATGCGGAAGTTGTCGGCGTTGCTCCCCTCGTCCTCGGGGAGCGGGCCGCGCTGTGACTTCATCTTCGAGGCCGTCTGCCAGGTCCGGGAGACGACCTCGGCCATCCGCCCCATCGCCTGGGAGTCGGAGGTCATCATCGAGATGGCCCCCATGTCGTGGAGCACGTCCTCCGCGGCGATGGTCTCCGCACGCACTCGGGACTCCGCGAAGGCCACGTCCTCGGGCACGTCGGGGTTGAGGTGGTGACACACCATCACCATGTCCAGGTGCTCGTCGAACGTGTTGTCGGTGTAGGGCATCGAGGGGTTCGTCGACGACGGGAGCATGTTCGGCTCGCCGACCATCTCCATGATGTCGGGAGCGTGCCCGCCGCCCGCCCCCTCGATGTGGAACAGGTGCATCGTCCGGCCGTCGACGGCCCCGAACGTGTTCTCGACGAAGCCGGCCTCGTTCAGCGTGTCCGTGTGCATGCAGACCTGTACGCCCTCGTCCTCGGCCACGTCGAGGCAGGTGTCGATGGTCTCCGGCGTCGAGCCCCAGTCTTCGTGGAGCTTCAGGCCGCACGCGCCGGCCGCGACCTGCTCGCGGAGCGGGCCGGGGTCGGACGCGTTGCCCTTGCCGTAGAAGCCGACGTTGACCGGCCAGGCCTCGGCGGCCTGCAGGAAGCGCTTGATGTTCTCCGGGCCGGTCGTGCACGTCGTCGCGCCGCCGCCGTAGCCCCCGCCGAGCATCGTCGTGATGCCCGACGAGAGGGCGTGTTCGTGCAGTTGCGCCGAGTTCCAGTGGATGTGGATGTCCAGACCGCCGGCGGTCGCGATCTTCCCCTCGGCGGGATACACGTCGGTCGACGGGCCGACGACCATGTCGACGCCGTCCATCGTGTCGGGGTTGCCGGCCTTGCCGACGCCGGCGATCTCGCCGTTGCGGATGCCGATGTCGGCGGCGACGATTCCGAGAACGGGGTCGATGACCGTCGCGTTGGTCAGCACCCAGTCGAGCGCGCCCTCCGCCTGCGTGACGCCTGCGGCCATCCCGAGCCCGTCACGGAGGGTCTTGCCGCCGCCGAACACCGCCTCGTCGCCGTGGGTCCGCAGGTCCTCCTCGACCTCGGCGAACAGCTCCGTGTCGCCGAGGCGGACTCTGTCGCCCGTCGTCGGCCCGTAGAGGTCCGCGTAGTTCTCGCGGTCGATGTCGCGTGTCACTCCGCTCCCTCCCCGTCGGCACCGTCTGTCGCCGACTCGACCTCGCCGCCGTCCGTCTCGGCGTCGGCCCCCGTATCGCGGAAGCCGGCCGACCGCATGCGCTCGACCGCGTCGCTCGTGTCGCCGTCGACGCTCCCGTTCACGAGACCGTTCATGCCGTGAGCGCGGCGCTTCCCGCCGATCGCGACCAGTTCGACGGTCTGCTCCTCGCCGGGTTCGAACCGGACGGCCGTGCCGGCGGGGATGTTCAGTCGCATCCCCATGGCCGCCTCGCGGTCGAACGCCAGGGCCGCGTTGGCCTCGAAGAAGTGAAAGTGCGACCCGACCTGCGAGGGCCGGTCACCGGTGTTTCCGACGGTCACCTCCGTCGTCTCGCGGCCCTCGTTCAGCGTCACGGTCCCCTCGCCCGGGACGACCTCGCCGGGCACGAGTCCGTCACTCATCGCGACGATCCCCGCCTATTTCTGACTGTTCGTCTATCATCTGCCCGTCTCTTTGGATACTCATACTAAAATGATTGCTCTCGGCGCAATTGACGCCCCTTCATCCGCAAGCGATTAAAATTACAAAGTTACGGCCGGCCACGGAGGGGCGGAACTTCCGAACTGTCTTACTTTCGGTCGTCGTCGGCGATTCCGTCAAGTCCGGCGGCGGTCCCGGGGTCGCCGTCGAGGCGGGCGGCCGCGTCGGCGACGGTCAGGGGCACGTCGTCCGTCCGCCCGTCGAACAGCCGGACGACCTGCGGCGGGCGGAGCGCGCAGTCGGTCAACAGGTCGGTGTCGGTCAGGATCTCGCGTGTCGGCCCGTCGGCGGCGACGGCCCCCTCGGCGTCGAGCAGGACGACGCGGTCGGCGACGTGCGCGACGAGTTCGGCGTCGGGCGTCGAGACGACGAGCGTGACGCCGTCCGCGGCGAGGTCGTCGAGCAGGTCGAGAATCGTCGCCCGGTTCGCGGCGTCGACGTTGCTCACCGGCTCGTCGAGCAGGAGCACGTCCGGCTCGACGGTGAGCGCGCTGGCGAGGGCGGCCCGGCGCTGTTCGCCGCCGCTGAGGCGGAAGGGCGGCTTCGAGAGCAGGCCGTCCAGGTCCAGTCGGTCCGCGACGCGCTCGACGCGCCGCTCCACGTCCTCGCGCGAGCAGTCCAGTTGCGCCGGGCCGTAGGCTAGGTCCTCGCGGACGGTCGGATTGAACAGGTAGTCCGCTGGGTTCTGCGTGAGGACGCTCAGGCGACCCCGAACGGAGTCGGCGTCGGTCGTCTCCCCGAAGTACCGGACCCGGCCGCCGTCGGGCTCGATCAGGCCGCCGAGCAGTTCCAGCAGCGTCGACTTGCCGGCCCCGTTCGGCCCCAGGAGCGCGACCCGCTCGCCGCGTTCGACCGCCACGTCGACGCCGTCGACCGCGAGCGTCCCGTCGGGATACGCGTACCGGAGGTCGGCGGCGTCGAGGACGGTCACGCGACCACCACCGCGACGGCGAGCGCGACGACCAGCCCGAACGCGAGGTCCGCCGTCCCGAGCGACTCCCGCGGCAGAACCGGCGTTCGACCCGTCCCACCGCGGGCACGGGCGGCCCGCTGGACGCGCTCGCCGCGCTCCAGGCTCCGGACGAGGAACGACCCGACGGCGTTCCCGGAGTCCCGCCAGGTGCGACGCAGGCTCGGCTCCGCGACGGTCCGGCTCCGACGGGCGCGGACCAGCCGTTCGAGTTCGGCGAAGAAGAGGAGCAGATAGCGGTAGGTGATGCCGAGCAGCGAAACGGCGATGGGCGGCGCTCGCAGGCGGCGAAGCGCCCCGAGCAGGTCGGAGAATTGCGTCGTCACCAGCAGCACCGAGAGGAAGCCGACGCAGGCCGCCACGCGGACGACGAACGTGAGGACGTAGTCGACGCCGGCGGCCGACAGCGGGAGCGGCCCGAGCGTGGGGCCGCCCATCAGCGCGGCCTGGGGCGCGACGACGACGAGCGCGAACGCGGGCGGGCCGGTCAGTCGGCCGAGAAAGGTACGGGCCGGAACCCGCGACAGCGCGGCGAGCGCGGCGGACAGCAAGGCCAGCGCCGCGACCGTGGGGAGCGAGCGCTGGGCCACGGTGAGCGCGACGAGGGCGACGACGCCGAGCAGCTTGACGGACGGGGTGACGGCCTGCAGGAAGCCGGCGCGGTCCGGCAGGTCCTCGGCGAGCAGGAACCACCGGGCGCGCTCGGCGACGGTCGCGACCGTCCGGTCGAACAGGGCGCGCCCGCTCATCTCAGTTCGGGCCGTGGTCGGCGTCCGCCCCGAGCAGCCGACCGATGCCCGCTCCGAGCAGGAGCGTCAGCGCGGTCCCGACGACGGCCGACAGGAGCGTGCCGGTCGGACCGCCGAGGCCGGCGACGCCGTAGTCCGGGAACGGCGCCGTCCCGGTGGCGCTCGCGTGGTCGGTCGCGCCGGTCGCCTCGGCGGCGTTCTCGAGGGGTTCGGCGTAGCCCACCTGACCGGCCGCCCAGCCGAAGACGGGGGCGAGCAGCGTCAAGACGAGCAGCGCGGCGAGCGCGCGGGGGAGCCAGTCGGGGAGGCGGCTCATCACGCGGTCACCTCTGCGGCGGCGTCGGGCCGGAGGTCGGGGCGAGCGCGGGCAAGATAGCGGTAGACGAAGGCGGTGATCGCGCCTTCGACGAGGCCGAGCGCGAGGTGGCCGACGCCCATGATCGCCAGCGTGGTCAGCAGCTGGTACTCGAACGCCGAGGAGAGGCCGAGCTGGACGGCGGCGGCGAGCGCGCCGGCCGTGATGCCCAGCCACCCGGCGGCGAAGGCCGCGCGGAACTCGCCGTAGGGCGCGAGGACGCGGTAGATCGCGTAGCCGACGTACACCTCGACGATGGCCATGTTGAACACGTTCGCGCCGAGGACGACGAGGCCCCCGTCGCCGAAGACGAGCGCCTGGATCGCGACGACGGTGGCGACGCAGAGCGCGCCCAGGTGCGGACCGAGCAGGATGGCGGCGAACGCGCCGCCGACGAAGTGGGCGCTCGTGCCGCCCGGGATCGGCCAGTTGAGCATCTGTGCGGCGAAGACGCCGGCCGCGACGACACCGAGCAGGGGCGCGCGGCTGTCGGGAATCTCGCCGTTGACGCGCTTCGCCGCGAGACTCAGCACGGCGACGGAGAGGGCGGCGACGGCGAGCGCGATGGGGAGATCGATGTACCCGTCCGGAATGTGCATGCTATCCCAGTCTGTCACCGGCGCGCTAATAATACTTTTTCATCGCACAGTATTACCGGCGGCGGGAGAGTATTACCGAAGCCCGGATAGCCATATGCCCGCGGGCGTCTACCTCAGGTATGAGTGAGGACCTCGACCGAATCAGCCTGACGCTCCCGTCGTCGATGGTCGACCGGCTCGACGGCATCGTCGACGAGTGGGAGTACGCGAGCCGGTCGGAGGCGATACGGGACTCGCTGCGCGATTTCTTCGCGACCTACGAGTGGGAGTCCGGCGGCGAGCGCCACCACCACGGGACCGTCGTCATCGTTCACGACCACCACGTCTCGGGCATCGCCGACGACCTCCAGACGATCCAACACGAGATGGCAGAGCTCATCACCTCGGTCCAGCACATCCACCTCTCGCACGACACCTGCATGGAGACGCTGGTCGTCGAGGGGGCGGCCGGCGACATCACCGAACTGGCCAACCGCCTGCGCGCGCTCGGCGGCGTCCAGCAGGTCAAGGTCGTCGTCGTCGACGAGTGAGCGCACCGAGCGCGCGCCAGCTATAACCCCCCGATATCGCCCGTTCTCACGGCAGAGTAGACACACACCTGATAGTTCGTCCGCCGACGCCTCGAACGGCCCACAGCCACCGCGCTGTCCGGATCGGTCACCGGCCGACCACGATTGCTGAAAGAATTAAAAATTACCGACAATATTGGCCGTTCGTCTTGCTATTTCCAATATCCTTTCATCACCTTATACACTTGAGTCAGTATGGAGGACAATATAAGATCAGAGTGGCAAACCTTATTTACTTCCTGCGGAACGGCAACACTGTGTACGAAATCATGGACGAACGTCCGGATATCAACGGAGAAGTTACGAGTATGGCCAATGTTTCGCGGAATACGGTCGAACACTGCAGCCTGTTCGGGGGGCAGGCATGAACCGATCGTCCGTCAGCCGCCGGCAGTTCCTCGGGGCCAGCGGGGCCGCGGTCGTCGCCGGCCTGGCCGGCTGTTCGGGCGGTCAGGGCCAGAGCGGCGCGACGACCGACACCGCCAGTAGCGCCGACGTGGTCAAGATCGGCGTGCTGGAAGACCAGTCCGGGAACTTCGCGCTCGTCGGCGCGCCCAAGCACAAGGCGTCGATGCTCGCCATCGAGGAGATCAACGCCAACGGCGGCATCGACGGCAAGCAGATCGAGACCTACGCCACGGACCCCCAGTCAGACAACCAGCGCTACCAGGAACTCACCCGCGAGATGATCAACGAGAACGACGTCGACGTGCTCTGGGCGGGGTACTCCTCGGCGACGCGGGAGGCGATTCGGCCGACCATCGACCGCAACGAGCAGCTGTACTTTTACACCACGCAGTACGAGGGCGGCGTCTGCGACAAGTACACGTTCGCGGTGGGACCGACAGCGCGACAGCAGCTCGGCATCGTCCTCCCGTACCTGCGCGAGGAGTTCGGCCCGAAGATCTACACCATCGCGGCCGACTACAACTTCGGGCAGCTCTCGGCCGACTGGGTGAAGGTGCTGGCGGACGAGAACGACGCCGAGGTCGTCGGCGAGGAGTTCATCCCGCTCAGCGAGTCCAGTTTCGGCTCGGTCATCAACAACATCCAGGACGCCGACCCCGACTTCGTGATGTCGATGCTGGTCGGCGCGAACCACACCGCGTTCTACAAGCAGAAGGCCTCCGCCGGCCTCGACGTTCCGATCGGCACGTCGACGGCGATGGCCCAGGGCTACGAGCACCGCCGCCTCGACCCGCCCGCGATGGCCAACATCTACGCCGGCGTCAACTACATGGAGGAGGTCCCGACGGAGAGCAACACGGGCGACGGCGGCTTCGTCGACCGCTACTACGAGAAGTACCCGGACGCCCCCTACCTCAACGAGGAGGCCGAGACGAACTACTTCTCGACGTACATGTACAAGAAGGCCGTCGAGCAGGCCGGCACGCTCGAACAGCCCGAAGTCATCGAGGCCCTCGAATCCGGCATCGAACTGGGCACCGAGCGCGCCCCCGAAGCGCCCGAGGGCGAGACGATCAAGCTCGACGGCGCGACCCACCACGTCGACCACCACATGTGGGTCATGAAGGCCGACGACCAGCACAACGTCGAAGCCGTCAAGAACGAGCAGATCCCCGAACAGTTCCTCTCGGAGACGGTCGGCTGTAACCTCCCCGAGAACCCGGAGACCACGCAGTACACCCCGGTGGACTACTTCGAGGAGGCAGAGTAGCGGGATGGTAAACGGGATCAACCTCGCGTTACAGTTCCTCGATAGCTTCGCGTTCATCGTGCTCGCAGCGGCGGGGTTGGCCATCATCTTCGGCATCATGGGCGTCATCAACCTCGCCCACGGGGAGTTCATCCTCGTCGGCGCGTACGCGACGACGCTCTCGGCGACGAAGCTCGGGCTCCCGCTCGCGGCCGCGATGCTCGTGGGAACGCTCGTCACCGCCGCGTTCGGCGTCGTCGTCGAGCGGTTCGTCATCTCCGGGGCGGTCCCCAACTGGATCGGGCAACGAACGGTCGGTCGCGACTTCGTCGAGCCGCTGTACGACCGGCTCGCGGACTCGATGGTCGCGACGTTCGGGCTCAGCCTCATCATGGTGCAGGGGGCTCGCGTCGTCTTCGGGAACTCCATCGACACCGTGGGCACGCCGTTCGGCAACATCGCCTACGGCGCGTTCTCGTACTCGACGTACCGCATCGTGCTCTCGGGGGTCAGCATCGCGCTCCTGGTCGGGGTGTACTACATCTTCACCAGGACGGAGTACGGGATGACCGCGAGGGCGACGATACAGGACGAGGAGACCGCCCGCGCGCTGGGCGTCGACACCGAGCGGATCTACATGGCGACGTTCGCCATCGGATCCGGACTCGCGGGGCTGACGGGGGCGCTGTTCGCCCCGACGCTCTCGATGCAGCCCACGCTGGGCGACCAGTTCCTCGTCGAGGCGTTCGTCGCCGTCGTCGTCGGCGGCCCGAGCGTCGTCCTCGGCACGGCGCTGTCCGGCGGCGTGCTCGGCGCGATTCAGGCCGTGTTCACGAACCTCTACGGGACGTTCTTCGGCCGCATCGCGCTGCTGGCCGCCGCGATGGTCGCGCTCCGGTTCCTGCCGGACGGGATCACCGGCTTCATCGAAACGGTACAGAGCCGCAGACAGGAGGGCGAGTGAGATGGCGACCGACGCGCCACCGGACGGCGGGCAGTCGCTGGCCGCACGGGTCCGCGCCCGCTTCGAGGGGCCGAACACCATCGGGAACTCCAACGGGTTCTGGGTCGGTTTCCTCGTCGCGGTCGCGGCGCTGGTCGCCTTCCCGCTCGTGGGGAACGCGGAGCAGTTCTCGCTGTTCCTCGTCCTCTCCCTGCTCGGCCTCTCGCTGTCGGTCGTGTGGGGGTACACGGGCGTCCTGAGCTTCGGTCAGGTCGTCTTCTTCGGCCTGGGCGGGTACACCTTCGCCGTCGTCTCCATCAACGTCTCCACGCCGGGAGGCATCACCGCGGCCGTGCTGGCCGGCGTCGTCGGCGGCGGCATCGGCGCCGCCGTGCTCGGCTACTTCATGTTCTACGGCGGCGTCCGCGACGTGTACGTCACCATCATCACGCTCGTCGCGACGATGGTGTTGCACACGTTCATGGCCCAGACCGCCGGCTCCGAGTGGACGATCGGCGAGGCCGCGCTGGGCGGCTTCAACGGGATGCCTGACATCCCGCTGCTGAAGCTCGGCGTCGGGGCCGCGTCGTTCCAGTTCATGTACAACGCGATCCCCGTCTGGGTCCCCGGGTTCGGCACCGTCGAGCTCGACCCCTTCTACTACCTCGCGCTGGTCCTGCTCGTCGGGACGTACCTCGGCCTGCGCGCGCTCGTCAACTCCGACTACGGCCGCGCGATGGTCGCCGTCCGCGAGGACGAGGACCGCACGCGGATGTTCGGGTACAACGTCAAGCGCATCAAGCTGGTCGTGTTCATCCTCGGGGGCGCGCTCGCTGGCCTCTCCGGCGTGCTGTACGCCGCGCGGAACGTGTTCATCGACCCGACGGTGTTCACGCTGCTGTTCGCGACGCTGCCCGTCATCTGGGTGAGCGTCGGCGGCCGCAAGAGCCTGCTGGGCGCGATCATCGCGACCATCGCCATCGAGTACATTCGCGTGACCCTCGGCGGCGAACTGGCGCTCGTCATGCTCGGCGCGCTGCTGCTGGGGACCATCCTGTTCCTCCCCAACGGCATCGTCCCGTGGGTACACAAGCAGATCAGACAGAACCGCCCCGCCCCCGCGGACGCCGAGGGGCCGGAGACGCCCGATCCGACGGAGGCGAGCGAATCATGAGCGAGAGCGAGACCGAACCCGAATCACGACCGCTGGGACCGAACGTCCGCCAGACGGCCGCCGAGATGGCCACTGGCGACCGAACCGACACGCTGTTGCAGACCGACGGACTGGTCAAGCGCTTCGGCGGCTTCACCGCGACCGACGACGTGGACTTCGGCGTCGCCGAGGGCGAACTCCGCTGTCTCATCGGCCCGAACGGGGCCGGCAAGTCGACGCTTCTGAAGCTCGTCACCGGCACGTACGAGGCCAGCGAGGGCCACATCTACTACGACGGCCACGACATCACCGACCTGGAACCCCACGAGCGGGTCCAGCGAGGGATCAGCATGAAGTTCCAGGTTCCGTCCGTCTACGGCGACCTGAGCGTGCGCGAGAACGCCCGGCTCCCCATCCAGCGCTTCGCCGACGGGGCTGAGAGGCGCGAGCGCGTCGACCGGGCCATCGAGGCGGCCGGCCTCACCGGCTACGAGCACGTCGACGCGAGCGCGCTCTCGCACGGCCAGCAACAGCAACTGGAGATCGGGATGGCGGCGTCGCTGGAGCCCGACCTCCTCCTGCTGGACGAACCGGTCGCCGGCCTCGACGTGGCCGAGCGCGAGGCCATCGCCGAGCGTGTGACCCGACTCAACGAGGAGGAGGGCATCGCCTTCGTCGTCATCGAGCACGACACCGACTTCGTGGCCTCCATCGCCGACGAGGTGACCGTCCTCCACAACGGCGAGATCTTCCTGGAGGGACCGATCGACGAGGTCAAGGCTGACCCCGCGGTCCAGCGGATCTACCTGGGGGAAGAGGAATGAGCCTGCTCGAACTCGACGGTGTCACCGCCGCCTACGACAGGACGCCCATCCTCCGGGGCGTCGACCTCTCGGTCGACGAGGGCGAAATCGTCGGCGTGATGGGGAAGAACGGCGTCGGCAAGACGACGCTGCTGAAGACGGTGATGGGCCTCCTCGAACCGACCGAGGGGACCATCCGCTACGCCGGCGCTGACGTGACGAGCGCCTCGGCCGACGAGCGCGCCCGGGCCGGGATCGGCTACATCCCGCAGGGGCGCGACGTGTTCCCGAAGCTCACGGTCGAGCAGAACATCCGGATGGGCGAGAAGATCCGGGCGGACAGCGACGAGACGCTGTACGACCAGATCTACGGATACTTCCCGATTCTCGACGAACGGGCGAATCAGGACGCCGGCACGCTCTCGGGCGGCCAGCAGCAGATGCTCGCCATCGCGCGGGCGCTGGTCTCGAACCCCGACCTCCTCCTGCTCGACGAGCCCAGCGAGGGCATCCAGCCCTCTATCGTCGGCCAGATCAGCGAGGACATGCAGGCCATCAACGAGGACCTCGGGACGACAATCCTCTTCGTCGAGCAGAACCTCGGCGTCATCCGCGAGATGGCCGACCGCTGTTACGCGATGGAACGCGGCGAGATCGTCGACGAGGTCGGCCCGACGACGCTGGCCGACGAGGACGCCATCGCCGAGTACCTCGCGGTCTGAGACGGCGATTTAATTCCGACGGTCTCCTTCTGTCGTCTCCGCCGCTGAGCGGGACCTGTCCATCGACGACGTCTGCGCCGCTCACCGACGGAGCCACCACCAGCCGGCCGCGAGCACGACCGCCGCGAGTATCGCCGCGCCGACGACGACGGCTGTGTCGCCGCTCGGCCCCGACGGTTCCGCGATGGTCACGGCCACGAGCGACCGGTCCGTCCGGACGGTGTCGCCGTCGGCCGTCTCGGCGGTCGCGTTGAGCGCGACGGCGTGGGTGCTCTCGACCGCGTCCTCCGAGACCGTGAGTTCGAAGCCGAGCGTGACGGTCTCGCCGGGGTCGAGCGCGCTGACGAACGCACTGGGCGACTCGCTGGTGAACGGCGGCGCCGTCCCGAGCCTGACCCGCACGTCTTCGAGGCGCTCGTCGCCGACGTTCGTGGCCCGGACGCGGAGCCTGTTGCTCGTGTCGATGCCGAAGCTTGCGTTCACCGCCTCGAACGCGAGGCGGTCGGGCTGGGGCGCGACCTCACCGCGGACGCGAAGCGGCGCGCTCTCCCTGGCGTCCCCGCTCGGCCCCTCGTAGCGGACGGTCACGTCGAACGGCCGGGGGCCTGCCTCGGCCGTCGGCGCGACCGCGGCGTCGAACGCGAAGTCGGCGGACGAGCCTGCATCGAGGTCGCCGAGGGCGTAGGTCGTCTCCGCGAACCGGACGTTCGGCGACGGTGAGGAGACGACGACCACGGCGTCCCGGGCCGACGTGGGGCCGCGGTTGAGGACGGTCCCGCGCACCCGTCCCTCCTCGCCGACGGCCAGCGAGACGCCGGCGTCGCGGACGGCGAAGGCGGGGTCGGGCGCGACGGTCACCCCGACGCTCGCCGGCCTGGCAGAGGCGTCGACGCCCGTGGCGGTCCGATAGTCCACGGCCGCGTCGAGCGTGTAGGTCCCACCCTCCGTGCCCGGCGGCGCGGTCACGCCGACGGTGACCGTCCGCTCGGCCCCGGCCGGCCAGTCCCCGACGAAACGGGTGGTCGCGCCGCCGCCGTCGACGGCGAGCGCCCCGGCGGTCGACCGGAGGGCGAGCGTGGCATCGCTCGTCTGTGGCCCGTCGTTCCGGAGCGTGACGGTGAGCGTCCCCGACCCGCCGGCCGCCACGTCGCTCGCCACGTCGGTGACGACGAACCGGCGGCCGGACGCCGGTTCGATACCGACGACGCCGGACTCGTCGGTCCGCCGGACGCCGCGGTCGTCGTCGAACGCCGTCGTCACCCGGAACGGGTAGGTCGCGTTCGTCGCGGACTCGGCCGCCGCGACCACGTAGGTGAGCGTCCGCCGCTGGCCGGGCTCCCACGCGCCGGCGTACTGGCTCGACGACCCCGACGACCCGACCCGCACGTCGGGGTCCAGCGAGTCGAGCGTGACGGCCGTCTCGTTGGCCGCCTCGCTGCCGACGTTTTCGAGGGTCACCGAGACCGTCCCGACGCTCGCCGGCCCCACGTCGCCCTCGGTGTCGACGACGGCGAACCGGGCCCGCTCGACGACCCGGACCGTCACGGACAGCGTCTCCTCGACCGTCCGCGTTCTGGAGAAGCCTCCGCCCTCGTCGATCTCCGCCGTGTGCGTGTACGTCACGCGGAGGGGGAGGCGATAGGTTCCCGGCGAGGCGTCCTCGTCGACCGAGACGGTGAACGGGACGGTCCGTTCGCCGCCGTCGGCGACGCTCCCGACGCTCTGCCGGCCGGTGGTGACGGTGAGCGGCGCTCCGTCGGCCCGGAGCCTGGCGCTGACGCCGGTGGCGGTGAGGACGCGCTGGTTCAGTTCCGGTTTCGTCGGCGACATGGTCTCCAGTTCGCCCGCGTTCGTGAGCGTCACCTCGAGCGTCGCCTCCTCGCCGGCGACCACGCGGTTCTCGGCGAGCGAGGCGGAGAGCTCCGGCGAGCCCTCGACGAAGCCAAGGACGACGCCCGAGGCGAGCAGCGAGCAGACGACCACGACGGCGAGTAACCTCGCTCCGGCGGCGAGTCGGCTCACGAGATCCCCCTCGACCGGGCCGTCTCAGTGGCGATTCCGCCGTCGCGAAGTGTGGTAGGGTCGTACATTGGTGATCGGTGTGTCAGCGGTCGACGGCGTCGGCTCCCGTCATCAGAAGTCCCGCCGTTCGAACAGGGCGACGCTCACGCCGACGCAGGCGATGGCCCCCGCGAGCAGGAGCAGCGCGCCGGCCACGTCGTAGGTCCCCTCGCTGAGGATGTCCACGGGGCTGTAGTACCGCGTCGGGCTCACGGCCCCGAGCCACTCGAAGTCGGTGTCGGTGCTCACCGTGTCCAGCAGGAACAGGCCGAACACGGCTCCGATTCCGCCGCGCTGGGCGATATCGGCGCGGTCCAGTCGGACCGACAGCAACAGCCCCACGCCGGCGCAGGTCAGCAGGTACGGGATCGAGAGCAGGTGGAGCGCGAACAGCGACACCGGGTCGATCGTCTCGCCGATGGCGCGGAGACCGGCGTAGACGACGAACGGCGTCACCAGATTGACGCCGAGGACCGGGACCAGCAGCGAGAGGTACTTCTCGATCAGGACCCGCGAGCGCGAGATGGGCGTCGCGAGCAGCATGTCCAGCCTGCCGGACTCGACGTCCGCCGCGACGAGCGCGCCCGCGCTGTACGCGACGAACAGCCCGAGCAACAGCAGCCAGAGGAACTGGTACATCTCGACCGAGAGAAACCCCTCGACGGTGGTGAAACTCGCCGAGCCGACGAACCCCTCCCGGAACGCCGGCGGGAGGCTCTCGACGTACTCCTCGAAGTCCGCACCCGACTCGGCGATCGACGGATACAGGAAGACGATGAGCAGCGCGTAGACCGCGAGCAGGGCGGTGAGCACGGCCGTCCCACGCATCCGACGGCGGCCCTCGTAGCGCGTTACCTCGAACATCAGTCCGCCCCGTAGAAGTGCATGAACACGTCTTCGAGCGGCGGTTCCTCGATTTCGAGGTCGACGATATCGTACTGGGCGAGCAGCGACACGAGGGCGTTGTAGTCGCCGGTGAACGTGAACTGGACGCCGTCGTCGAACGCCTCACGGTCGACGATGCCCTCGCCGTCCAGTCCGGCGAGGTCGGCGTCGGACCGCGTGTGGACCCGGACGCGCTTCCCGCCGCGCCGGAGCAGCGCGTCGATGTCTTCGAGCGTGACGAGTTTCCCCTCGCGGATGATCCCCACCCGGTCACAGACCCGCCGGACCTCGCCGAGGACGTGCGACGAGAAGAACACCGTCTTGCCCCGCTCGCGCTCGCCTCGGAGAAATTCGTTGAACGCCTCCTGTTTCAGCGGGTCCAGCCCCGAGGTCGGTTCGTCCATGATGACCAGGTCCGGATCGTGCATGAACGCCTGGACGATACCGACCATCTGCTTGTTTCCACGGGAGTACTCCCGGATCTTCCGGTCGAGCGGCGGATCGAACAGCTCCAGCAGCTCCCCGCGGCGCTCGTCGCCCTTCAGCGACGCCTGGTAGTCGAGGTACTCGCGGCCGGTGACCTGCTCGTCGAGTCCCGGATCGCCCGGCAGGTAGCCGATCTCGGCCTTCGCCTCGATGAGTTCGTCCTCGTCGCGCACGTCGTGGCCGAGCACCGTCGCGGTGCCCTCGGTCGGCGACTGGAAGCCGAGCAGACTGCGGATCGTCGTCGTCTTCCCCGCGCCGTTCGGCCCGAGGTAGCCGAAGATCTCGCCCTTTCGGACGGTGAACGTCAGGTCGTCGTTGGCCCGCACGTCGCCGTAGTGCTTGCTCAGCCCCGAGACCTCGATCGCCGCCATAGCCGAATATGACGACAGACACCCATAATGGTTTAGACGGTTCTGTCCGTCTGAGCGGTGTTTTATCGATCGGTTTCCGGAGTCCGGCTGTGCGCTCGGCGTCAGTCAGCGAGCCCATCCGCGAGTCCTGACCGAGGGGCGGTCGGTCGTCCCACCACCGGGGCAACAGCTATCCAGTAGATTACTGTAGTACCGTGCGATGATCGAGGAGATCCAAGTCCGCACGTGGCTGGACGCACTCGCTGCCCGGCTTGGAGGAGACCGACTGGTCGATCGGCTCCGATACGACATCTCGCCCTCGGTGCTCCTGGTCTCCGCGTTCCTGTTCGTCGATGCGGTCGTCCTGCAGCTCTACAAAGAACTGACTGGCGGTAGTGCCACTGTGTTCCAGAATCCGTTCTGGCTCGTCGTCCCGGTCGGCATGCTGGGTGCTGTATTGTTCACTCGGACGTTACAGCGGCGGTATCGGAGCGCACTCGCCGAGATTCACATCGAGCAGCGAACCGCCCGCGCATCGGACTTCGAGTCGCTGATCGACGACCGACTTCGATGGGGGCTCTTCGTCGTCGGTGCGGTGGTGATTCTCGTCAACTCGTATTTTTTCATCGGGGCCTCGGTCATCCTCAGGACCGATGGCCTTGCCGGGCTATTCGGGAACTTCGTCGTCGTGCCGTTCGTCTACGTCCCGGTCGCAGTCGACTTCATCGCGACGTATCTCGGACTGCAACTCGTGCTCCCGCGTCGGATCCGGGACACCGATCTCGAACTCGACTTCCTCGACCCGCAGGGCCTCGGCGGGCTTCGCCCGCTCGGTGAACTCGTGAAGCACTCCTACTATTACGTCATGCTCGGACTGGCCGGGTTCGCGGTATTCATCTACGGCCCCTGGGTTTTCGACGGTTCGATCACGGCCCCCGTGAAACCCAGTCCGCTGATCGACGCCGTGTTCACAGTTGGGTGGGTCGCCGCAGTCGGTGCGCTCGCGCACGCCCTCTACGTCTTCCATCGCTTCATGAACCGTCAGAAGCGTGAGAAGCTATTCGAACTCGATCGACAGTACCGTGACCTCATAGATGGGCCCTGGGATATCGCGACCCACAAGCGGCCCGAGACGGAACGAGAACGGATCGAAGAACTGGAGAACCGCATGGACCGGGTGACGAACACTCGCGAGTACCCGGCCACCTTCGCCATGTGGACCCAGCTACTTGTCGGGATTATCCTCCCGAAAGGGATCCAGCTCCTTCTAGTGAATCTTTAATTCAGCGGTGGTCGCTCGTCGCGTCCGCTCCTCGCGGAAAACGGGCTCTGCCAGATTGTGAACCGACTGCGGACTCACGTCATTCGCCGGCCGAAGTTCAAATCCTCAGGCGATTCGCTGCTGTCACTCGCGGGTTTGCTCGCGACAGCAAGTGGGCCCTGCCGGTTTCGCGGTTCCGTCTTGCGGTTACTGGAAGTATGTCGGTAAGTCATTGTTACACCTCGGGAAGGTAA
>NZ_WRXL01000007.1 GCF_010119195.1 Haloarcula salina | reverse complement strand
GACATCCCCGCTTTGGCCAGCGACGCGATGTCGTCGATCGAGTCCGACGCGGGCCCGAGCGTGCAGACGATCTTCGCGCTACGCATCCCGATCACCGCGGCGGGTCACGAATTTACATGAACCGTAGTTAATCATGGCGTATCCTTCCGAACGAGGGGATAAGAAGCTTGTTGGACGACTGTGCTACCGCGAAATGGCTTCCGTGTCGCCGCGGAGAATCGAACGGACCTCCTCGGGGGAGACGACGGCGATGTCGCCGGGGATCGACCGCTTGAGCGCGGCCGTCGCCGCGCCCCAGGTGAGCGCGTCAGCCACGGACTCGCCGGTGAGATACTGCGAGAGGAAACCGCCGACGAAGGAGTCGCCCGTCCCGACCGGATGCGCGTCGGTCGCCTCGAACGTCGGCTGTTCGACGACCTCGCCGTCGACGTGCGCGAGTGCACCCTCGCTCCCGCGGGTCACGACCGTCGCCTCGAAGCCGAACTCGTCGCTCAGGCCGGCCGCGATGGACGCGGCGTCGCCGCGCCGGTCCAGCACGACCTCGGCGTCGCGCTCGGCCACGACGAGCACGTCGACCGCGGGGAACAGCTCCGTCAGGACGGCGCGGGCCGCCGCCGGCTCCCAGAGCTTCGAGCGGTAGTTCAGGTCCATACACGTGGTCGTCCCCGCCTCCTGGGCGACCGACAGGAGGTCGGCCGTGGTGGATTCGAGCGTGTCCGACAGCGCGGGCGTGATGCCCGTCGTGTGAAAGCCCTCCGCGTCGGCGATGGCGTCGGTCGGGAGTTCGGCCGTCGCCGCCGTGGTGACGCTCGCGTTCCGCCGATCGTAGATCACGTCGTTGCCCCGCGGTCGTTCGCCCTGTTCGAGGTAGTAGGTCCCCTGTCGACTCGTCTCGGACTCGTCCCAGACAACGTCCACGGTCACGCCGTGTCGCCGCAGTTCGCTCGCGACCCGACGACCGACCGGCGAGTCGGGGAGCTTCGAGGTCCAGGTCGCGTCGAGGCCGAGTCGCTGAGCGGCGACCGCGACGTTCGATTCCGCACCCGCCGCGCGAACGTTGTACTGGTCGGCGGTCTCCAGTCGCTCCTCTCCGGGCGGTGAGAGCCTGAGCATCGTCTCTCCGAACGTGACCAGATCCGTCATATCTCTCACTGGTCACCGGGTTCGTATAAATCCCAGAGAAGTGCCGGTCGAAAATCGACGTCGTGACGATATAACAGAATGTCCAACCGACATATTTCAAGCTCATCGACACGATCCTCCAAAAGCTTTTATGCTATAAAAATTTACAGAAATTAGTATGGACACAAGGACGAATGGCGGGGGTGCGTCGCTCTCCCGACGGAACCTGCTCCGATCCGTCGGCGCGGCCGGCCTCGCCGGTCTCGCCGGATGTAGCAGTAGCGAAGGGATGACTGGGGGTGGTGACACGCCGGAACCGACACCGACGCCGGTCGGGAACTATCCGGTCTCTGGGGACGCGGTCACGTTCGGGTTCAACGTCGCGGAGTCAGGCCCGTACTCGACGTCCGGACAACAGGAGCGACGGGGACTCGAACTGGCGGTGAAACACATCAACGAGGGCGGTGGCTGGGTATCTGCAGACGCCTACGACTCGCCGTTGAACGGTGACGGACTGCTCGGGAAGGGCGTCGAGTACGTCGTCGAGGACACGCAGAGCAGTTCCGACGCCGCCCGGACCGGCGCGGAGAAACTGCTCAACAGCGACGAGGCGATCATGCTCGCCGGAGGGACGTCGAGCGGAACCGGCCACGTTCATCAGGAATTCGCGGCCGAACACGAGGTCGTCTACATGGGGACGATGGCCCACCAGGACGCCCTGACGGGCGCCGATTGCAACCGCTACTCGTTCCGGGAGCTGTTCAACACCTACATGTCGGCGCGGGCGCTCGCCCCGGTCCTGGTCGATGAGTACGGGGAGAACGTGGACTACGTCCAGTTCTTCTCGCAGAACGACTGGGGGACGGCGCTTCGTGACGAGATGGACGGCGTCCTCGAAGGGACCGGCTGGTCGCCGGTCTGGAACCGCGGTGCGCAGGTCGGGACGCGGGACTTCTCGCAGTACATCGACGACCTCGAACAGGTCGATCACGACGTGGTCATCCTCAGTCTGCGCGGCCTCGACGCGGCGAACGCGCTCAGGGAACTCCGCGGGGCGTTCCCGGAGACGGCGTTCGTCCTGCCGCTGTATTCGCTCGAAGTCGCCCAGACCGCCGGCGACGCGATCGACGGCGTCATCGGAACCGTCGCCTGGAGCGCGAGCATCGACACGCCGCTCTCGGCGGCGTTTCGTGAGGCGTTCCGCGACGAGTACGGCAGCACGACCGGCTCCTCGAAGTCGGCGGTCCCGTCCGGTCCCGCCCACGTCGCGTACACGCAGGTACTCCAGTACGCGAGCGCGGTCGAGCGCGCGGGGACGTTCAATCCCCACGACGTGATCTCTCAGCTCGAGGGTCACGAGTACGACGCCGGACTCGGCACGCAGACCCTCCGGGCCTGTGATCACCAGGCGATGCGCCCCGTCCCGGTCGTCAAGGGCCGCCCGGAGGTCCAGCAGTCCTACGGAGTGTACTACAGCCCGCTCGGCGACCCGAAAGACGTTCGGTACGCGTGCGACAGCGGTCCGGCAGCCAACTGCGATCTCGGAGGTTCGAACCAATGAGTCAGGAAGACACACAGTCGACAGACGGTAACGGAACCGATGCGGAATCGTCCGGTGGCATCCTCGGCGTGATCGTCCCAAACTTCATCCGACGGAACTTCGCTCTGAAGTTCGGGATCGTGCTCATCGTCATGGCGCTCTCGGTGGGGCTCGTCGGTCTCGGAGCCACGGAACAGGTCCGGTACTACACGGAACAGCAGGTGCTCAACGACTACGAGAGCGCCGCGGCACAGGAGTCCGACATCATCGGACAGTGGGTGAACAAGAACAAGCTCGCCACGAAGTTCGTCTCTTCGAGCGACGTCTGGGCCGGGAACGACACGGACGAGATCGGCATCGAACTCAGTAATCGGAAGGCGTCACTGGCCGCCGACGCCTCCGACGTGCACCTCGTCGAGCGGCGACTGACGCAGTCCGAGATGGTCGCGTCTACGTCTAACTCGGACGTGCTACTGAACTCCCCGCTGTCCAACCGCAACCGTGGCTGGGTCAACAACGCCTCCTTCGAGACGGCCGGCGACGTGGTCGTCTCGGACGTGTACCAGACGAACTCCGGGCCGGTCATCGGCTTCATCAGTCCCGTCGACGCTTCGCAGAACCGGTACATCCTCATCGAGTACTCGCTCGGTGAAATCGCCGACTCCCTGCAGGGCAACGACCGGGCGGAGGGCGGCTTCACGCAGGTCGTCAACACTGGCGGGGTGGTCATGATCGACGAGCCGCGAACGAGCGACCAGCGCCTCGGTGACGGTATCCTCCAGGAATACAGTTCGAGCGCTCGCGCCAGCGAGCCCATCGGTATGGCCAACGACCTCCGATCGAGTGATCAGGCGTCCGGGGTCGTCGCCAGCATGCCCTCCTACGACGTGCTCGACGAGCGCTACACCGTCGGGTACGCCCCGGTTCAGGGGACCGACTGGGTCGTCCTCGTCCACGCGCCGAATTCGGCCGTGTACGGGTTCGTCCAGGACGTCCAGCGGTACGGTCTCATCGGCACCGCGTTGATGGTGCTGCTCATCGGTGGCGTCGGCGCAATCCTCGGATACAACACCGCTACGTCCATCGACCGACTGACCCGCAAGACCGACCAGATGCGACAGGGCGACCTCGACGTGGAGATCAGCACCGGCCGCATCGACAACATCGGTCGCCTGTACGACGGGTTCGCCGACATGCGCGACGCCCTCAAGACCCAGATCGACGAGGCCGAGCGCGCTCGCAAAGAGGCCGAGGTCTCCCGAGCCGAGGCGATGGAGGTCAACAACTACCTCCAGGGCAAGGCCGACGAGTTCTCCGACGTGATGGAGGAGGCGGCGGCCGGGAACCTCACCGAACGGATGGAAACGGACGGGGAGAACGAGTCGATGGACCGCATCGCGAGCGAATTCAACGGCATGATCGGCGAACTCGAGAAGACGATCGGCCAGCTCAACAGCTTCGCAGACGAAGTCGCAGAGTCCGGTGACATCGTGCTCCAGAGCGCGGAATCGGTCCGCGACGCCTCAGAGCAGGTCGCCGAGTCCACGCAGAAGATCTCCGACGACGCCTACGACCAAAAGGACCGCCTGTCCGAGATCTCGCGCGACCTCGACGCCCTCGTCGAGACGCTCGAAGACCTCGAGGCGAACAACCCGCAGGTCGACCTGGGTGACTCGCTCGATCAGTTCCGCGCCGTGGCGACCACGCTCCAGTCGGCAGCCGACACGAGCGACCAGATGATGTCGGAGACGGAGACGGTCGCGGGTGCGGCCGAAGAACAGGCCGCCGAGCTCAACGAAGTGTCCTCGCGCGCAGAGCAACTCAAGCGGTACGCGAAGCCGCTGGGCGACATCCTGAACCGCTTCGAGACGGAGGCGGAACACGAGTTCGTCTTCTCTGGCGGGCCGTCACAGAGCCTGGCAGAGGAAGACGAGTAAGCGCCGTCGCGGACGCCGTTTTTTCCTACCGCTGTCGTCACCCGTCGGACGGAGACGCCGGTTCGTTTTCCCGCGCGGCCCCGGCGTCGCCGAGGAGCGACGAGGCGAGTCGATCGGCGACGGTCGGGCTGACGGTCCCCGTGAGCTGTCGGGCCTCAGCCTCGCAGTCGTCCAGATCCAGCACGTCACGGAAGAACCGGAGGAGGATCTGGTAGGTCTCGTTCAGATCGGCGGCCGTCGCGCGCCCCTCGTCGGTGAGCGTCGCACCCTGATACGGTTCGTAGGTGACCAGGCCGCGGGACTCCAGTCGCTGGAGCATCTCCGTCGCCGCCGCGGGCGAGCGATCCAGCGCGTCGGCGATGTGACCCGGCGAAACCGGCGGCTCCGCTTCCTTTTCGGCCCGGTAGATCACCAGGAGGTACTGGGGCTCACCGATCATGGCTCCGAGGCGGTGTCGGGTCAGTTCGGCGTCCGTTCTCGGTGACTCGCAGAGCGCTCCCTCCGCCGGTAGCAGCACGGGTCACGTGTTCCGAGAGCGGCCCTCAGCGTCTGGCTCCGCGTCGCTTTCGGGCCCGTCACCGGAGTCGTGAGCGTCGGCGTCGCCGAAGAGCGCGAGGTACAGCCACGCCCACGTCTGCGTGCGCTGCCGTCGGGGGGATTGCTGCATGGCTCGGTCACCTCCCCCGGCCGCGGGCGAACGCACGGTTCATCGGTCGAACCTCCCGGTGACGATGTCGGCGATCCGCTGGCGGTCGAACAGTTCTTCGCCACCGAACTCGTCGGGATAGAGCCCGCGGGCCGCCCGTTCGAGCTGGAAGAGGTGAATGATCGGGCCCTGGTAGGTCAGCCCACCGTAGAAGACGCGGTCGTTCTGGACGGCGGTGAGCGCGCTCGCGACTTCGTGGTCCTCCATGTGTGTCGCGACGTTCTCGGTGAAGTACGCCTCGGAGATCTCCCCCTGGATACGGACCGCGATGGCGTCGGGATCGATCTCGAGGAGGGTCTCGTAATCGATCGTTCCGCCGCCGGCCTGGGCGTCCGTGACGCCGTGTTCGGCGAGCGCGTCGTTCACTCCGAGATCTCTCCACTGCTTCGACTGCGTTCCGTCGCCGACCAGATACGGGTAGAACGACTCCGGCGGCATCTCGGCCGGGTAGAGAAGCGCGAGGTCGGGCGTCGTCGACGGCAGCCGGGAGCGGATGGACGAGACGACCTCGTCGTGATGAGACTTGAACGCCTCGTATCGGGCCCGTTCGTCGAACACCGCGGCGAGCTTCTCGAAGGCCTCGTACAGCGAGTAGTACGTGTAATCGTGCCAGTCGTATGCGCGAGAGAAGATCGTGTTCCCGAAGAACGGGGCGACGGTGGACTCGACCTCGGCCACGTCGTCCCGGTCCCAGCCGAGTCGGTTGACCACGAAGTTCGGATCGACGACGTGGAGGCCGGCGTCGAGTTCGTAGAAGACCTCCTTCCCGGTCCCGTCCTGCCAGAGCTGGGTGAGGTCGTCCGACTCGACGGCGACCCCGGAGAGGTCGTCGTAGTAGTGCGTCCCGAACCGTTCACGGACGCCGATAGCCGAAAGCCCCTCCGCCTGCCCCAGTGCGACGCCCATGTCTGCGTAGTCGGCCGTGTACGAGAACCACGACTCCGGGGGGCCGTCGAACTCCACCTTCCCGACCGGTTCCATCGTCACCGAGTACGAGCCGTCTGTCGCGGCCGTCTCGCTCGGCGTCCCGGACGCGGGCGTCGAGCGACCCGTCGCCGACTCCGAGGCGGTCCCGTCGGTATCGCCGGCTCCGGAACACCCCGCCAGCAGGCCGCCACCGACGACTGCACCGCCGCATCCGAGATACTCCCGCCGCGTCAGCCGCTCGCCGCGTGCTGAGTCATCGTCCATGTAGATTAGGGCAGCCTAAACAATAATAACAGCTTCGGATTTTTGGCAGTCCTAAAACACCGTGCGAGCCCGCCTCCATGGCTCGAAGTCGCGACGGTAGCCGCCCAAGAGGGGGTCTGAACCCTATTCGTGACGGATATGGGTACAGATATCACCATCAGTCACCTATTGACTCGCTACAAATCCATTCTGGACCGATATCTGCATAACTAACTCACAGATATGGGATTTTCGATCTGGTATTCTCATATACTTATGTATATCCGAAGATATTGGATGGGCGGGAGATAAAAGGTAAGATAGTAACTCGATATCGAGTTTCTTTAGTGTCGGTTACCGTGGCTATCGCCCTCGAAGTGAGATCGGTGATGGCACCCCCCGTCCCGATGCGGAGGCAGATCGACAGGACCGACGCGAACCCGGCCGGACGCACCGAACTCGGTTCGTGTCCGATAATATCGTATACTTCGGCGACTTCCGTACCGGTGTCGACGCTCGACAACCCGCACGCGGTCCGTCTCGATGTGGCCTTACAGGCGCGATACGATTGGAATAACAACTGTACAAATATTATCTCTGGCAGTACGGCCGAGTGCAAGTGAGTGTTTCCCCGTCTATCCGGCGATGTCGGACGCCAGTCTCGCTAGCACGTGTCGTTTATTCGTTGGCGCACGTGCTTCGGGCCCCTCCCGTTACAGTTACTCCCAAAACAGGGCGTGGATTGCCGATTTCCCCCTCGTCAGCGGCTCACGGGCACGGATCACTGTCGGTAGCCACAGATCCGGTCCGACGATACCGGATCGGTTGCCCTGCGTGATCCGGGCCGATACCGACAGTCCGTGTCGCCGCGTGCGGGGAAGATTTAGTAGCGACCCGGGAGTCGACACTGACATGCTCGACACGCACACGCACGCGTGGGCGGCCCCGACCGACGACCACCCGTGGGTCAACGGCCCGCTCGTGGACCTCGTCGACTCGTTCTCCGTCCACACCGTCTACACCGCCGAGCGACTCCTCGCCGACATGGACCGTAACGGGATCGACGAGGCCGTCGTCGTCGGCTACCCGATCTGCGACTGGACGGACAACTGGTACACCCGTGAGGTGGCCGAGTCGTACGACCGACTCCACGGAATCGTGATGCTCGACCCGTTCGCCGACGACGCCGCGACACGGCTCCGACGCTGCATGGACACCGACGGCGTCCTCGGCTTTCGCCTGGGGGCCGCCTGCCCGTACGACCGGATGTGGGAGACCTTCGACCCGAGCGTCACGTGGCTCCGGGACGCCATCGAGGAGACCGATTTCTGGGAGGTCGCGGTCGAGACGGACGCCGCCGTCCAGATCCTCTGTGACCACGGCCAGCTCGACCAGGCGCTCGACCTCGTCGAGACGTACCCCGAACTCGACTACCTGTTCGACCACTTCGCGCACGCGGGGCCGACGACGCCGACCGATCAAGGCTCGTTCGCCCGGTTCGCCGACCTCGCCGACTACGGCGGCGTCGCGGTGAAGGTCTCGGAAGTCCCCCACGTGTCCGAGTCGGCGTTCCCGTACGCGGACATGCACGACCACGTGCGGTGGTTCCTCGACACCTTCGGCCGGGAGCGCGTCGTCTGGGGCTCTGACTACCCGAACGTCAGCGACGTGGCCAGCTACGCCGAAGCGTGCAACTGGCTGCGGCAAGTCGACGGCGTGACCGCGGAAGACAGGGAATGGATCACGGAGCGGGCGTTCCGGCGGCACGTGGGACTCGACTGAGGGGGGTCACTCGACCAGCAGTTCGACCGGGTGGCGAGGCTGTCGCTCCAGCAGGGCGTCGATCTGTTCGAGACAGGACGTGCCGCTGGCGACGACGGGACGGTCGCGCACGCCGTCGGCCTCGAACTGGTCGCGGAGCCGCCCGCCCACGTCCATGCTGAGTTCGTAGTAGTCGCGCTTGTAGCCGAAGCTCCCGGCCATCCCGCAGCACTCCACGTCGGAGGTGACCACGTCGAAGCCGCGATCTTCGAGGACGGCGACGGTGTGGGCCTCGAGTCCGAGCGTGCGCTGCTGACAGTGGCTGTGGTAGGCGACGCCGGCCCCATCGCTCGACGCGAGCGCGTCGGCGTCGGCCCCGTTCTCCAGTAGACCGTAGACGTACTCCAGCACCTCGTAGCTGTTCTCCGCGAGCGTCTCGAAGGTATCCTCGGCGACGAGGCGGTCGTACTCTCGTGTGAACATCGCGAGGTCGCTGGGCTCGACGACGACCACGTCGTAGCCGTCGGCGACGTAGGGCGCGAGCGCCTCGGTGACGCGCTCAGCGTGGTCCGTGGCCGTGGCGACCATCCCCTGCGAGAGCGGCGCGCGGCCGCTCGACGGGACCTCGGGCACGACGACCTCGACGCCCAGCGCTTCGAGGGCCTCGACGGCCGCCTTCCCGCGCTCGACCTGGACGTGGTTCGTGTAGAGGTCCGGATAGAGGACGGCCCGTCGCTCGGGGGTTTCGACCGTCGAGTCCCGGTCAGCGAACCAGTCGACGAGCGTCTCGCGCTCGAACTCTGGGAGGGCTCGCCGGCGGTCGATGCCGAGGGCGCGCGACATGAGCCACCGGGACGGCCCCGTACCGGCCAGCCAGTTCGAGAGCGGGGCGGTCGCGCTCCCGAGTTTCGCGACCGTCTCGAAGTTGCCGAAGAAGCGCTTCTGGAGCGGCGCGCCCTCGTCCTCGGCGTCCGGCGTCAGCCCGTCGACGAGCCACTCGGCCGGCCGCTCGCCCTCGCGGTTGATGCGGTCGCGGACGACGGTGTTGATCCACGGGATGTCGATTTCGACCGGGCAGGCGTTCACACAGCGGGTACAGCCGGTACAGAGGTCGTTGAACTCCGCGGCCGTGTCGAGGCCCTCGATGCCGGCCTCCCAGCCGGTGGCGATGCCGCCGGAGTACGTCTCGCCGCCGAAGGCGTGGCCGCCGACGTGCTGGAAGTTCGCACACGAGTTCGAACAGGCGGAACAGCGGATGCAGTACAGCGTCTCCCGGAGCTGGTCGTCTTCGCGCATCGCCAGCCGACCGTTGTCGATGAGGACGAGATGGAAGTCGCGGTCCGCGTCGAACGCCGAGAGCGGCGTCTCGTCGTCGTCGAAGTCGACGACCGGCGTCTCGACCGGGGGCGTCAGCAGCGAGACGTAGGAGGTGATGTCCTGGCCGGTCCCCGAGCGCCCGATGAGTTCGACGAACGGCGCGAGCTCCTCGACGCTCGGGACCACCTTCTCGACGCCGGCGACGGTGATCTGCGTGTCCGTCGCCGCGACGGTCTTTCTGGCGTTGCCCTCGCTCGTCACGAGCGCCATCGTCCCGGTGTCGGCGGTCAGGAAGTTCGCGCCGGTCAGTCCCACCTCGGCGTCGACGATCTGCTCGCCCAGTTTCTCGCGGGCGAAGTACGTGAGTTCCTCGGCGGTCTCCAGCGGCTCGTCGGGGTCGAAGCGCTCGTTGAACAGGTCGGCGATGGCCTCGCGAGACTTGTGAATCGCCGGCGCGACGATGTGGGAGGGCGCTTCGTCGGCGACCTGCAGGACCCACTCGCCGAGGTCCGTCTCGACAACGTCGACGCCGTCCGATTCGAGCGCCTCGTTGACCTCGATCTCCTCGCTCGTCATCGACTTGCTCTTGACCACGCGGTCGGCGTCGCGGTCCGCGACGACCTCGCGGACGTACGCGTTCGCGTCGGCCGCGTCGTCCGCAATGTACACCGTTCCGCCGTTCTCCTCGACGGCGACCTCCAGTTCGTCGATGAGTTCCGGGAGCCGCTCGATGGCGTCCTCCTTGATGGCCCGGGCCTCCGATTTGAGCGCCTCGTAGTCCTCCAGGTCGGCGACCGACTCGTACCGGCCGTCGTTGAACGCCCGCGTGTTCTCGGCGACCGCCGCGCCCTCCGTTCGCATCAGCTCGCGGATCTCGTCGGCTTTCGCCATCGTCAGTCGTCCTCCGTCAGCACGAGCACCTCGACCGTTCGTGGCCCGTGTGCGCCCTTCACCAGCGCGCCCATGTCGGCCGTCGCGCTGGGACCGGTGGCAAGAATCGCGCTCCCGCGCGTCTCGGCGAACTCCTCGCCGAGCGTCTCGATTCCGGTCCGCATCTCGTCGACGAGGTCGCGTTCCCGGACGACGGCGACGTGGTGCTCGACGAACAGGCTCACAAGCTCGCTCGCGCGGTCGGTCAGCGACAGGGCGAGCGTGCCGTAGTCCCCGATTCCGAGTCGCGCCCCCGTGACGCCCGTCGTCGCCTCGCGGAGCGCGACCGGGGTCGGGTCCACGGTGACCGGCGTCCCGTCGAGCGACAGCGCCGGCTCGTCGAACGTCTCCCCGAGGGGGACGCCGACGGCCGGCGGTTCGACTGCCTCCTCGACCTGATTCGTGAACTCCTCTCGCTTGATCCGCGTCGCCGGCACGTCCAGTTCGCCGAGTGACCGCTCGAACGACGAGAATGTGGCTCCTGACATCAGTACTCGAAGGCAGGCGCTACTCCGTCATTTAATTTGGGTCCGAGATCGAGTCGCTGCTCTCGACGGGGACGGACCCGGAAACGCGCGATACTGTACGACCCGCCAGTTTCGCTCGCACGCGAACGCGGAAATGAACCATTGGGGCGACCCGTGTCCAGTAATGTGAAATGAGGGTGTAAAATACCGGTAAATTTATTATATATACGCCGCGTCGTTTGAAACAGCGTCTCATGACACACGATAGTACGTCGTCCGGACTCGACAGGCGTCGCTTTCTGACTGGAGTCGGTACTGCGGCCGCCCTGGGACTCGCCGGGTGCAGCGGTGGTGACGGCGGAGACGGCGGTGGTGACGGTGGCGATGGTGGCGGTGGCAACGGCGGCAACGGCGGCGGCTCGCAGAACCTCGACTTCTGGCTGTTCGGCGGCATTCCCGCCGAACGGGAGTACATCAGCGGGCACTACTCCGAATACGGCGAGCACAACGTCAGTTACCAGCACCAGGAGTGGGGCCAGAAGTACCAGATCATCGCCTCGGCGGCCGCGAACAACAACCTCCCCGACGTGATGGCCGGACAGTGCCAGCAGATCCCCGACTACGCCGGGGCCGGCGCGATTCAGCCCCTCGACCAGAGCCAGTTCGCGGACCGCCTGGAGGAGATCAACAGCCACTTCATCGACGCCAACATCCAGACTCAGCTATACTCTGGGCTCGGCGACACCGACGGCGAGCACCAGTGGGGACTCCCGGGCGGCTACGCCGACCTCGGGCCGTTCATCGACATCCGGACGGACTACCTCGAACAGACCAGCTTCGACGCGCCGCCGCGGTCCTGGCCCGAGCTCATCCAACTGGGCGAGGAGATGCAGGAGATCGACGAGGTCTCGGCGGCCATCACGGCTCCCGGAACCGACTTCGGCCTGACGACGGGCTACTTCATCGGATTCGTCTACGCGAACGGGGGCCGGTACTTCGACCCCGAGTCGATGGAGGCGACGGTCGACCAGCCCGGCTTCGTCGACGCCGTCAAGCTGTACCAGGACATCGCGGAGGCGGGGCTGTTCCCGGACTCCATGGCCGAGAACAACCACATCGCTGCGGGTCGGCTCCTCCGCGAGGGCGAGTCGGGTATCTTCATCACGTACTCCCACGCGAACGCGGTGTACCAGACCACGGGCGCGCCCCAGCCGTGGCTCGACGGCGAGGGCCACACCGTCACGCGCGCGCCGCTCCCGGAGAACCCGTCCGGGAGCTTCGAGCCCCGGGACCTCCTGCTCCAGAACGCGCAGGGCTTCATGATGGGCAACGGCACGGCGAACGACGCCGAACGATCCGCCGCCTTCGATTACATCGAGTGGTGGAACCAGCCCGACCAGCTCGCCCCGTGGACGTACGCCTCGGAGGCCGACGTGGGCATCCGCGGCCGCGTCCCGACGCTCCAGAGCGCCTTCGAGGAGCCGACCGACCTCTTCCAGAGCCAGTTCGGCGACCTCGTCACGCTGTACGAGAACGACGACCTCTTCACCCGCACCTCGCGGTTCCCGTCGTTCGCCGGGCTCGCCTCCATCCAGAGCACGATCAACACCGAAGTCATCCAGCCGGTCGTGCTGGGCAACGCGACCGCCGAGGAGGCCTGCGCCAGCGCGAACTCCGCCGTCCAGGAAGCCATCGACGAGAACCTCGCCTGAGGCCCGCCGACCGTTTTATGTGAACACACCGCAATGAATCCTATCACACTATGAGTTACGTAGACAACGCACAGGCGTCGTACGAACACGCGATCGAGCGGGTTCCCGAAGGGGTCCGGGTGTACCTCCCGATACTCCCGGTGATGTCGCTCGTCGGCGTGTTCATCCTCTATCCCATCGCGCAGGCGATCTACTCCAGTTTCTTCGACAAGGACCTCCTCTCGCCGGCGGAGGCGGAGTTCGTCGGCCTCGCGAACTACGCCGAGATCTGGACGAGCGAGACCATCCACCAAGTGCTCTGGAACACGTTCGTCTGGGTGGCCGTCGGGAGCATCGCGGCCATCGTGCTCGGCTTCCTCATGGGGTGGCTCCTCTACGAGAAGCTCCCGTTCACGAGCGTGGCCAGCGCCATCGTCCTCATCCCGTGGGTCCTCCCGCGGGTCGTCGGGGCGTCCATCTGGCAGTTCATGTTCGGCGGCTCACAGGGCATCATCAACGAACTGCTGGTGCAACTGGGCGTCATCGACGAGTACATCGTCATGCTCGGGTCGACCGACCTCTCGCTGTGGCCGCCCATCGTCGGGATGATCTGGCGGCTCGCGCCCCTGTTCGCGCTCCTGACGCTGACATCGCTGCAGGGCATCGACGAGCACCTCTACGAGGCCGCGCGGATGGACGGCGCGACCCCGTGGGAGCAGTTCCGGTACATCACGCTCCCGATGATGCGGTACAACCTCGCCATCGGCTTCCTCCTGATGCTCATCTACAACATCAGGAACTTCTCGATGGTGTGGGTGATGACGAAGGGCGGTCCCGGCGTCTCCAGCAGCACGCTCCCGGTGATGATCTACCGGACGGCGTTCGTCGACTTCAACGTCGGCCTCGCGTCGGCGCTGTCGATGCTGCTGTTCGTCGTCCTGCTCGTGTTCTCCTACTACTACATCCAGGTGTACGACAAAGTGCAAGGTGAGTTCTAATGGCGACAGACACCCAAGACCCGAAATCGGAGTTCCGCAAGAACCAGTCGTGGCTGTACGACACGCAGTCGGGGACGTACGTCCGCAAGTCGCTCATCGGCCTGCTGACGCTCGTCGTCTTCACGTACGTCCTGTTCCCGCTGTACTGGATGGTCGTGACGGCGTTCAAGACGACGGCCGAGATCCAGCAGATCCCGCCGACGGTCTTCCCGGAAGACCCCTCGCTGCAGGGGTTCCGGATGGTCGTCATGTCGTCGCTCCAGACGAGCGGCTACGACGCGTTCTTCGAGCAGTCGTTCGGCTGGGAGATCTCCTCGGCCATCGACATCGACATCCTGACGCTCATCCTCAACAGCCTGAAGGTCGCGGTCGGAGCCGGACTCATCGCGCTCGTCCTCGGGACGGGGGCGGCGTACGTCCTCTCCCAGCGGGAGTTCCGCGGGAAGAACGCCATCATGAGCCTCCTGCTCGCGTCGCTGATGTTCCCCGGGACGGCCATCATGGTCCCCGAGTGGGAACTCATCTCGACGCTGGGGCTGTTCAACACCCACCTCGCGCTGATCCTCATCTACGGCGCGATGACCTCGCCGTTCGTGGTCTGGCTCATGAAGGGCTTCTTCGACGACTTCCCCGACTCCATCGTCGAGGCCTCGCGCATCGACCAGTGTACGCCCTTCGAGACGTTCTGGTACGTGCTGGTGCCGATGGCGCGGAACTCGCTCATCGCGTCGTTCATCTTCGCGTTCCTGCTGGCGTGGAACGAACTCGTCTTCGCGCTGACGCTGCTCGACAACTCGAAGTTCACCGTTCCCCCCGGACTTCTGACCTTCGTGCAGGGGTTCAACACGCAGTGGAACGTCGTCGCGGCGGCGTCGATCATCATCTCGCTGCCGGTCCTGGCCGGACTGGCGTACATCCAGCAGTACTTCGTGCAGGGCCTCACCGGCGGCGCCGTCAAGGGATAGTCGCCCCGTAGCGCCGTCAGGACGGCACTTTTATTATGCGGTGGACGGTAACACTGGACAATGACACACCTAGAAGTCGACGGTGTCACGAAGGTATTCGGTGACCCCGAGAAAGACGGCGTGGTCGCCGTGAACGACCTCTCGATCGACGTGCCCGACGGGGACTTCCTGGTCCTGCTCGGCCCGAGCGGCTGTGGGAAGACGACGACGCTCCGCATGATCGGCGGGCTCGAAGACCCCACCGAGGGCGAGATTCGCTTCGACGGGACCGTCGTCAACGACATCAAGGCGCGCAACCGCGACGTGGCGATGGTGTTCCAGGACTTCGCCCTCTATCCGCACATGACCGTCCGGGAGAACCTCGGCTTCGGGCTCCGACGCGAGGACAACGACATGACCGACGGGGAGATCGACCAGCGCGTCACCGAGGTCGCGGAGATGCTCGAAATCGAGGAGCTCCTGAACAACAAGCCCGCACAGCTCTCGGGCGGCCAGCAACAGCGGGTCGCGCTCGGTCGCGCCATCATCCGCGAGCCGCGACTGTTCCTGTTCGACGAGCCGCTGGCGAACTTGGACGCCCAGCTACGGAAGACGATGCGGACCGAGATCGACGAACTGCAGTCCCAGGTCGGCATCACCTCGGCGTACGTGACCCACAACCAGGAGGAGGCGATGACCATCGCCGACACCATTGCCATCCTCAACGACGGCAAACTCCAGCAACTGGGCACGCCGGACCAGGTGTTCAACGAGCCCGCGAACCTCTTCGTCGCGCAGTTCGTCGGCAGCCCCGACATGAACCTCTACTCGGGGCGCGTCACGGACAGCGGCGACGACTACGCCATCGAGACGGACGACACGAGCTTCGAGATTCCGAAGGCGCTCGTCGAGACCGAGATCGACACGTCCGACGTGCTCGTCGGGTTCCGGCCACAGGACCTCTACCAGCGGGCGGCGCGGCTGACGGAGGGCCCGGACGTGGACGCCGAGGTCCGCGTCGTCGAGCCCGTCGGGACGGAGGCGATCGTCCACGCAGAGAGCGAGAGCGGCGACATCACCGCCAAGATCGGCGGCTTCCACGACCTGGCGGCCGGCGACTCGCTGACGTTCACCATCGCGCCGGAGCACGTCTACCTGTTCGACGCCGAGACGGAGGAACTCATCAAGGGCCGGCTCATGGCGGAACGCGCCGAGGACGCACCGACAAACGGCGTCGAGGTCTGAGTTCGGATCTCCCGCGGAGGATCGTACTGCTACCGCACGCTGTGGGCGTTGCCTCGGGTCCGGAAGCGCCGTCTGAACGCCCGCGAGCGAGCCGGACACCCAAAATTATTAACCGGTGTACGCGAATGGTTCGAGTGAGACAGCCAGTCACCAGTCTCCGACTACCAATGAAAGCAATCGTTCAGACGGGCCCCCGCGCCGTGGAGACACAGGAGCGGGAGGTCCCCACGCCAGACGCAGACGAATTGCTCGTGAAAGTCCACACGGCCGGGCTCTGCGGGAGCGACGCCCACGCCTACAAGTACGACGGCGGCTACGAGTGGATCCCGATTCCGCGGATCATGGGCCACGAGTACTCGGCCGAGGTCGTCGAGGTCGGGTCCGACGTGGAGGGCTTCGCGGAAGGCGACAAGGTCGTCGAGGAGCCGATCCACGACTGCGGTCACTGCTTCCAGTGCAAGAACGGCCAGCCGAACGTCTGCCAGAACTTCTCGATCACGGGGATGCACCGCGACGGCGCGTACGCTGAGTACGTGACCGTCGCGCCGGAGCACGTCCACGCCGTCCCCGACGAGGTCCCGCTGCGCCACGCGGCCATCACCGAGCCGACGAGCATCGCCACGCGGGCCGTCCTCGACCGGTCGAACGCGACGCCGGGCGACACCGTCCTCGTCGAGGGGCCGGGCCCTATCGGCGTCCTCGTCGCCGCCGTCGCGGACTCGCTTGGCGCGAACGTCCTCGTCTCGGGCCTCGACCAGGACGCCGCGTACCGCCTGCCGCTGCTCGACGACCTCGGCATCGAGACGGTCAACGTCCAGTCGGGCGACGGCCTCGAGGCCGCGACGGAGTCGTTCACCGACGGCATCGGCTTCGACGTGGCCATCGACTCGACGGGCCACCACACCGGCGTCGGCACGGCCGCGGAGCACGTCCGCAAGGGCGGACAGGTCGTCGTCGTCGGCATCCCGAACCAGCCCAGCGAGGTCACGCTGACGCCGGTCGTGCGCGGCGAGATCGAGATCAACACCTCCTACGGCTCGACGTGGACGAACTTCGAGCAGGCGCTCCGGCTGATGGAGCGCGGCGCGATCGCGGTCGACGAGATCTTGGACACGTCCTACTCGGTCGACGACCCGTCGGCCGCCTTCGAGGCGTTCCTGGGCTCAGAGACCTGCAAACCGGTGTTCCAGTTCGGCGACTGAGCCTGCCACCGACGCGCGCGACCGCGGTCGGATACTGGCGAGACTCGAATACAGGACAGAGACGGCCTCACGCGGTGACAGAAAACGTTTTACTACTGCCGGAACACGTCTACGTACGCGATCGACCTATGGAGATCACAGACATTTCAGCGACGAAAGTCAGCAACGAGTCGTGGGGCGAGTTCATCGAGTTCCCCCTCGTGACGATCATGTCGAAGTACGACGAGTACCGCAACGTCGACGGCGAGAACCCGCAGGCCCGCCGGAAGTGGATGGGGCCGGTCGGCGACGTGGTCGTCGAGGTCGAGACCGACGCGGGCATCACCGGCGTCGGCGTCGGCAACTGGGGCACGGGCGCCATCGCCACCGTCGTCGAGGAGACGCTCTCGAAGATCGTGCACGGCGAGGACCCGATGCGACGCGAGCACCTCTGGGAACAGATGTACCGCGCGACGCTCCCGTTCGGCCGGAAGGGCGTCGCCGTCATGGCGATCAGCGCCGTCGATCAGGCGCTGTGGGACATCGCCGGCAAGGAGGCCGGCAAGCCGGTGTACGAACTGCTCGGCGGCCCCACGAAGGGCGAGATCCCGGCCTACGCGTCGAACCTCCACCCCGTCGACATGGAGAAACTGGAGCGCGAGGCCCTCGAGTACGCCGAGGCGGGCTTCGACGCGATGAAACTGCGCTTCCTCCACGGGCCCGAGGACGGGCGCTCGGGGATGGAGAAAAACGAGGAGATCGTCAGGACAGTCCGGGAGGCCGTCGGCCACGAGATCGACATCGCGGGCGACGCCTACATGGGCTGGTCGGTGAAGTACGCCAAGGAGATGACCCAGCGCCTCGCGAAGTACGACATGGCGTGGGTCGAGGAGCCGGTCATCGCCGACGACATCAGGGGCTACGCCGAGGTCCGGGAGGCCGCGCCGATGCCGATCTCCGGCGGCGAACACGAGTTCACGCGCTGGGGCCACGAGGAACTGCTCGAACGCGAAGCCGTCGACATCCTCCAGCCCGACGTGGGCCGCGTCGGCGGGATCACGGAGCTCCAGAAGGTCGCGGACATGGCGGAGGTCCACGACGTACCGGTGATCCCTCACGCCGGAACGAACCCCACATTGCACGCGATCGCGGGGCACACGAACATGCCGATGGCCGAGTACTTCCCGACCCCCGAGTGGTTCCAGGAACAGCAAGAGGAAAAGGAGTCGACCTACGCCGACGCCATCTTCCAGAACCCGCCGTCGCCGGAGAACGGCTCGATACCGCTGCCCGACGAGCCCGGTGTCAGCACGGAACTGAACCGCGAGGCGCTCGACCACTTCGCCGTGGAGTGACCGATGACGGACATCAGCTTCGAGTACAACGTGCCGGTGTTCGCGGGCGCGCCGGAGGAAACGGGTGGCGAACCGGTCCACCGGGACACGCCCGAGTACGAGGCGCTCGACTGGGAGACGACGCGGATGGGTATCGAGAAAGCGGAGGAGTTGGGCTTCGACGCCGCGTGGGCCCCGGACCATCTGATGCTCGGCCGCGACCACGCGGAGTACGAGTGCTGGACGCTCCTCTCGGCGATGGCCGGGTTCACGGAGGACATCAACCTCGGCTCGCTCGTCCTCTGTAACGACTACCGCAACCCCGCGCTGGTCGCGAAGATGGCTGCGACGCTCGACGTGATCTCCGACGGACGACTCGAACTCGGCCTCGGCGCGGGCTGGCACGAACCGGAGTACGACGCCTACGGCTGGGAGTACCGCGACGGCTTCGAGCGGCTGATGCGCCTCGACGAGTCCATCCGCCTGATAAAGCGCATGTGGGACGCCGGCAGCGAGGGCGCGAGCTTCGACGGCGACCACTACCAGATCGAGGACGCCTCCTGCGCACCGACGCCCGTACAGGACCCCCACCCGCCGATACTCGTCGGCGGCCAGGGCGAGCAGGTCACGCTCAAGCTCGTCGCGAAGCACGCTGACGTGTGGAACACGGACGTGTTCAACGGCGACGTGGACACGCTGGAACACAAGATCGGCGTCATCGAGGACCACTGCGAGACGGTCGGCCGCGACCCCGACGACATCGAGTACTCGTGGGACGGGCACGTCATCTGCACGCGCGACGAACAGAAGTTCGACCGGCTCGTCGACCTGATGACGCCCATTCAGTTCGAGGAGGAGTACCAGGACCAGGCGGACATCGAGACGGCCGAAGACGCCCGCGAGTACTTCATCATGGGGACGCCCGAGGAGTGCGCCGCGGCCATCGAAGACCGGATCGAGGCGGGCGTCACGAAGTTCCAGTGCTGGTTCGTCGACTTCCCCGACACCGGCGGGATGGAGCTGTTCGCCGACGAGGTCATGCCGGAGTTCCGGTAGCGGGGACGCCGTTTCCTCGGCGGCCCGCCGTCGCCCCTAGGAGTACGTCATGTTGACCTCGATGACGTTGGCGCTTCGGAGAACGAGTTCGGGAATCTCCTCGGTGTAGCGGTCGCCGGCCATCCGACTCCGCGGCCCGGAGACGCTCACCGCGGCGATGGCCTCCTGGTCGTCGCTGAGGATCGGCGCGGCCACACAGCGCATTCCCTGGACCCGTTCCTCGTCGTCGAGGGCGTATCCGCGCTCTCGAATCGTCTCCAGTTCGTCGAGCAGTTCGTCCCGGTCGGTGACGGTGTTCGCCGTGATCTCCGGGAGGCCGTGTTCGTCGAGTATCGCCTCGACCTCCTCGCGCGGCCGGTAGGCGAGGATCGTCTTGCCGAGCGCCGTCGTCTGTAACAGCACGCGCATCCCGGCGTGGGTATCGAGATTGACCGCGTCCTCGCCGCGGGCCTTGTAGAGGAACACGCCGAGGCCGTGCTCCTCGATGAGGAGGTTCGCGTGCTCGCCGGTCTCCTCGGCCAGCGAGTCGACCTCGGGGCGGGCGATGCCGTACACCTTCTTGCGCGACCGGGCCTGCTCCCCCAGTTCGAGAAAGCGCGCGCCGACGCGGTACTCCCCGTCTTCCTTGACGAGGTAGCCTTGCTGTTCCAGCGTTCGGAGGTGGTCGTGGATGGTGCTCGTCGGCATCTCCAGCGCGGTCGCGAGTTCGGAGACCCCGGCTCCCTCGCGCTCGCGCAACGCCTCGATGACGTCGAAGGAGACTTTCGCGGCCTTGATCGGCACGGTGCGTTCGTCCATGGAACGATATCGGACGCGTGCCCATATATTATTTCCGCCATTGCCGGATTCTATCTCGATCAGTGCGTCGACAGACGGCTCACAGCGCGAATCTGCGGCCACTGTCCACTATCGATCCTGTACAAACAGTCGTACAAGTGGTTCTCGAAGAGTGACGCGCTCCCGACCGGTTCGCTCTCGGGAACGGGACGGAGTCGATCCGAGCATGTCGGAACGCGGGGTCGGACCGCCGCTGGACTGCGTGCCGCGTCAGCACGGAGTGGGGACGACGGTCTGTCGCGACTGGGACCGATCGCCGGTCTCCATCTCAAGCTTTAAGTTCCGATGGCGTGGTTAGCCTAGCGATGCAATTCGTTCGGTACACCGACGGAACAGGCCCTTCGTGGGGCGTGAAGGAAACGGATACGATCCACGCGCTGTCGGACCTCCCGCAGGGCGAACCCGCCCTCGCCGACATCGGCGACGCGAGCTACCGGTCGGAAGTCGCGCGACTCGTCGAGCACGACGCGCTGACGCAGGTCGACGCGGACGAGGTATCGCTGCTGGCTCCGGTCCCGCGACCCGGAAAGATCGTCTGCTGCGGACTCAACTACCGGGACCACGCCGAGGAACAGGACGAGGAAATCCCCGAGCGGCCGATGCTGTTCGGCAAGGCCGCGACGGCCGTCACCAATCCCGGCGACCCCATCGTCCACCCGGATCCCGACGGCGAGGAACAGGTCGACTACGAGGTGGAACTCGGCGTCGTCATCGGCGAGCGTGCCAAGGGCGTCTCCGAGTCCGACGCGTACGACCACGTCGCCGGCTACACGGTCGTCAACGACGTGAGCGGCCGGACCGCCCAGCAGTCCGACGGGCAGTTCTTCCGGGGCAAGAGCTACGACACGTTCGCGCCGATGGGGCCGACGCTCGTCGCCGACGAGGCGTTCGACCCCAACAACGTCGACGTCGCACTGCGCGTCGACGGCGAGACGAAACAGGAATCGAACACGGAGCAGTTCATCTTCGACGTGGGCGAACTGGTCTCCTACATCAGCCAGTCGATGACGCTCCGGCCCGGCGACGTCATCTCCACCGGGACGCCCGGCGGCGTCGGCATCTTCCGCGACCCCGTCGACGTGCTGGAGCCCGGCCAGACGACGGAGGCGGAGATCGAGGGCATCGGCACGCTCACGAACCACGTCGTCGGGAACTGAGGCGGCGTCTTCGTTTTCACCAGCCGGGTGCTACGCCGGGACGACGATGACGACCACGTCGTTGACGTTCGTCCCGGTCGGCCCGGTCTCGATCGTCGCGCCGATCTCCGAGAGATACGACCCCGCATCGTTGGCCAGCAGCGCCTCGCGGGCCCGTTCGCGGTCCGCTATCGCGTCCGCGTCGGCGATTGCGCCTGCCACGTCGGAGCTCCCGTCCTCGCCGTCGGTGTCGACCGCGGCGACGATCGCGTCACCGTCGTGGTCCAGCGCGCCCGAGAGGACGAGCTCCTGATTCGGGCCGCCCTGTCCGCCGTCACCGGTGATGGTAACGGTGGTCTCGCCGCCCGCGAGCAGGACCGCCGGCGGTTCGACCGGCGACCCCGTCACCGTCGCCTCCTCGGCGACTGCGACCAGCGGTTTTGCGACTTCGCGCGCCTCGCCGCGCAGGCGAGACGTGAGGACGAGGGGGTCGTGGTCGGCCGCGCGCGCCACGTCCGCGGCGGCGTCAAGCGCGGTGCCGTTGTCGCCGACGAGGTGGTTCTGGACGCGGTCGAAGACCGGATCGTCGGGGAACGGCGTCTCCGCGACCTGGCCGTCACGTCCCGCTTCGAGGTGCTCGCGGACGGCCTCCGGCGGCGAGACGCCGTGACGGTCGAACACCGCGAGCGCGTCCGCGTACGTCGTCTCGTCCGGGACCGAGGGGCCGCTTCCGATAGTCGAGAAGTCGTCACCCACCACGTCGCTGACGAGAAGCCCGACGACGGTCGCGGGGGCCGCCCGCCGCGCGAGTTGCCCGCCCTTCAGCTCCGAGAGGTGTTTGCGGACGGCGTTGATCTCCTCGATCGGAACGCCGCCGCCGAGCAGGCGGTCGGTCGTCGCCTGCAGGTCGTCGATGGTCAGGTCGCCCGTCGGCGCCGACAGGAGCGCGCTGGCCCCGCCAGTCAGGACGAACAGGACGAGCGTGTCGTCGTCGGCCTCGTCGACGAGTTCGAGCAGTTCGGCCGTGGCCTGGACGTTCCGCTCGGACGGCAGCGGGTGATCGCCGACCGACCACTCGACGGCCGACACGTCGACGGGCTGTTTGACGACGAGTCGCCCGCCCGAGAGGCGATCACCGAGAATCGTTTCGAGCGCGCGGGTCACACCGCCGCCGGCCTTTCCGCCGCCGACGATGACGACCTCGTCGTACTCGCCGAGGTCGTAGCTCGTCGGTCCGACCGTGAGCGTCTCGCCGTCGAGGGCGACTGCTGATTCCGTCGCGGTCTCCGGCGCGGCCGCCGCGATGGCCGCCTCGATGCAGTCGAGGGCCACCCGGTGAGAATCGTCCGTCTCGAGTGCGTCGCGATTGCGGATCATACGCGTGCTTCCGCGCCGGTCGGTAAAAATCTGCCTTCGCTCCGGCGCCTCGACGGGGCTGGGAACGCCCCGCCCAACCTATTTGTCGCCGGCAAGCGAACCGCCGGTATGGCGCGAATAGCGTTCCACCTGGAGATCGCGGACGGGAAGCGAGACGCGTACCGAGCGAAACACGAGAACGTCCCCGACGCCCTCGAAGCGGCGTACCTCGAATCGGACGCCGGGCTGGAGACCTACAGCGTCTTCGAGAAGGACGGCCACGTCTTCGGGTTCATGGAGGTCGAGGACCCCGACGTGATTCAGGAGGTCATGGAAGGGAGCGAGGCACAGGCCGAGTGGGCCGAGGAGATGGCCGGAATCACGCTCGAATCGGACGACAGCTGGATGGACGAAGTGTATCGGATGGTGTGATACACGAGATTCGTGGTCCCGGGAATCCTCACCACTGACCGATCCGAGCGTTTCAGCAACCGGAAGCGGTGACAGGAAATGCCCGCCAGAGGCGGAGACAGCCGCAGAAACCGGTCGTCCGGTTCGACTCGCTCGCTCCAAAAACGACCGTACAGACCGCCGGAGCTACTCCCGGCATTAGATATAGCGAAATGCAGTTTATTAGTTCGCTACCAGACAAGCATCGTTACCAAACATCGTATCCCTTGGTAACAAATAGCCTAGAGACGATCCATTGAGACGCACTGAGACGTGCGGTCGCGGCCTCGGTGCCACCAACCGGCTTCGGTCCCGCCCGGCGACTACGACTCGAAGGTATAAGAGACGAGGAACTTGACGAGGTAGAAACCGCCGATGAGACCGACGACTATCACCACCAAGACGATCGCGATCATGAACAGTTGCACCAGCGCTTCGTTAGCCATCGACACCACCTCCGATCGCGTTTCGCTGGCCCGGTGTTCGAGTCGCCATAGCGGTGGTACGGACCCCGGACGGTAATGTGATTCGTCTCGGACGCGTCGGAATCGGATAGAGGCGCAACAGAGCGCCACCCGTGACGGTGACGATAGTACTGTAACAGAGCTCGGTTCGAAAGCTATCGTAACCATGGAAATTCACTGCACACCCGATCGCACTCTCGTCGTGCGTCGGTGTGTGCCTCGTTTCAATTCCTCCCATAGAAGCCCGCAGTTTCGTCTTTGGTTCGCGGGCCATCGACTCGCTCGCCGGGACGAAGGAAGATCGGACCTTCGGCTCTCCACGATTCGCTATCGTTCTAAAGAGCGCAATCCTCGCGTTAGTAGCGGGCCTCCACAAGCCCGTAAACGGGCACTGCAGGCCTGTGAGCAGACGATGACCAGCCCCGGCCTTCTGACACCCCGACTGATGAAACCCGGCCGAGCGCGAAGTGCTCGCGGATAGTCGGCCGCTGCCTGTCCGGGGACTACCGGACCTATCGACTGTGTCTGTTCGCGTTCCCTCGATAAAAGACGATCCACGTGACAGACCCCGAATTGTGACGGACGGGTAAAGCCGAACTGGGACTCGGTTTTCTAAGCCCAAGGTCGACGACCAAAGTGGAACGATTCGCCGATTTCCGGCTTCACTGCGTTGTCGATCCCGCCTGGACGGGTGTGGTGGCGGCCTACGCAGGCTGAGTGAGTTCACCCCCTCGACGGTGCCACCAGACGAGTCGACGACGGCTCGCGTGGGCGTATTCTGCGTGGCCGCAATCGCCGGCACCTATTGGGTACCGTCGGTGGTATACCGAGAAGTGGCCGGGACCGCGCCTTGGCCCCCATCACGGGCAGTGTGGATATTAGCCCCGACAGTGACTGCGGACCTCCCCACGTCGACACTCGCCGAACCGACACCTCCCGCGGGGAACCCGGTAGCGCGCTGCAGTCCTTGGCCGAGTCCGCTCAAACCGTGACCGAACTGAAACGCCGGGGACGGCGGCCGATGTCTCTGGGCCCGCCGCCACCAATCGTTTCGCCGACCTGACGGGAGCGATTCTGCTGTTGCTCGATAGGGATTATATTTGTGAACGTGGCCACTATAGTTGAGTCATTGACACTTATGGATCCGAGATGATGCATATCGGGGCGAAATAGGGTGCTACACACCCAAATAAGTGTGTTTATCAGTGACTGTAGGACTACATTGAAGTACACGGCGTTCGAGGGGAGACTATGAGCGCTGAGAGCGACGCGACGGAGCGAACGACGGTTCGGACCTACGTTCCCGCCTACCAGAAAGCGGAGTGGGCGGAACACGCCGACGAACTCGACATGAGTCAGAGCGAGTTCGTCCGAACGATGGTACAGGCGGGCCGGAGCGGCTTCGAGACCGCGGAATCCGAGTCATCGGTGGCAACCGACGATAACGGGACGGGCGAGGAAGCCGGTTCCGCGGACGAAACCCCCGGGGTCGACGGCCTGAAAGACCGGGTGCAGGACATTCTCGCGGACGGAGATTACTACGACTGGGACGACCTTGTGGCCGAGCTGACCGACGACATCGAGGAGCGACTCGACGAGACGTTGCAGGAACTTCAGTCGGACGACCGTGTGCGATACAGCGGACGCCACGGCGGGTACGTGCTGGACGAATGAGTTCCGACGCCGCCGCGCCGAGCGCCGGAGAGGACCCGATCGGGTACTTCCTCGACGACATCACGTACCACGGCAAGAGTGACCGCACGCGCGAGTCATACGAACGAGTCCTCCGAGACTTCGAGTCGTTTCTTGCCGAGGGTGGTCGACCGATTCCGGTCGCCGACGCCTCACACAGGGACTGTATGGCCTACGTGCACGGTCTGCGGGGCGATACAGAGCCGAGTACCGTGGCCACGTACGCGTCGTACCTGCACCGCTTTTTCGCCTACATGAATCAGGTCGGCACGTTCGAGTCCAACCCGATGACGCTCGTCATGGAAGAGATGGACGAATCCATCAACACGGACCCGACCCGTCGAGAGCTCGATCTCGCGGCGATGCGGACGTTCGTCGCCCGCATCACACATCCGCTCGAACGAGCGCTCGTCGTGACCCTGTTGAAAACGGGAATGCGAGCGGGCGAACTGTGTAACCTCGATCTTCGGGACCTCAACCTCGCGACGCCCGGCCCGCGTCCCGACGTGCCGGTCCGTGCGGGACTCGATGGCCGGCCGGATTCGCTGTTCGTAGACGCGATGCCGGCCCGCGGTGCGGTCGTCAACGGAGAAGAACGGACCGCTTCCAACAAACGAAAACGGAAGACGACGATTCCCGTAGACGACGAACTGGCCGGCGTGTTGCGACGCTGGCTGGCGATTCGGCCGGACACTCGCTCCGACGCCGAACCGCTGTTCGTCTCGACGCGGGATAGCTGGGGACAGCGCGTCACGCCGGACATGGTCCACCACATCGTGGAGTCACACGCCCGGGAGATGGGGTGGTACACGGACGGCGGCGGCGCGGAGGAGAACGTGACGCCCCACTACTTCCGGCACTTCTTCACCACGCATCTCCGGGACCGAACCGGGGATCGCGGCGTCGTCAAGTACCTCCGGGGCGATGTCGCCCAGGACGTCATCGATACCTACACGCACGAGTGGGGCTCACGGGTTCGAGACGTGTACGACGCCGAAATTTACACGTTGCTGCCGTAGTTCAAGAGTTTTGAAGGACTAATTCCACGAATATTGTGATCGAAGTACAGCAAATAAATCGTATGTCGCTATATCAAAACACCATCAGTCTTCGATCAGTCGTCGGTCTCACGCGCGACGATTTCGATCCCGTCGTAGGAGATGATCCGGGTGCCGTCGTCGGTCAGTCCCTCGACGTGCCGCGTGACGTACCCTCGGTCGTCGCGTCGCTCTGACGGCCGTTTGTCCCGGACCTCAGTTTCGACGCGGAGCGTGTCGCCGGGGCGGAGGGGAGTGTGCCACCGGAGGCTGTCGACGCCGAGTCCGCCGAGTGTCGCCACGTCGGTGACGTGCTCGACGGACAGGCGCATGCAGATGGCCGCCGTCTGCCAGCCCGAGGCGATGAGTTCGCCGAACATCGACTCCTTTGCCGCCTCCTCGTCGAGGTGGAACGGTTGCGGGTCGTACTTCTCGGCGAACTCGACGATCTCGGCTTTCGTGACCTCGTACGCGCCGAACTTCCGCCGATCACCGACTTCGATATCCTCGAAGTATTTCATGGTCGAACGTCACCGGCCAGATAGAAAACCTCGTTGGAACGACGGGCGACGGAAGCGGCGTTGACGAGACCGGCACGAGAGACTCCCTGTACCGTCGATCTGTCTGCGGCTGCCGGTTCGGGGTGGGTCGACCTGTATCAGCCGACAAACCCCTCGCTGCGATACGAACCGGTCGCGTGGAGACGACCGAACCGTTCCCTTACGTCGCGGACTCCGGGTCCGTCGACCGACGCTCCGGATCGAGGAGCTTCGCCTCCGCGGTCCGGAGGTGCTGGAGGAGCGTCGTTTTCGAGAGGTCCAACTGCGCCGCGAGCTCGCGGGTCGAGACGCTGCGGGGCCATTCGTAGTACCCTGCCGACCGCGCCCGTTCGAAGGCGCGTCGCTGTGCCGGCGTCAGCGAATCGAACCGCCGTTCGCGCTCGGACCGCTGCGTCTCGCTGTCGGCCGTCGCGACCGCCTCGACGGTCAGGTCCGCGTCGGCGTCCCGCCGGACGGCGTCGAGCGCTGACTGGAGTTCGGAGCGATCGCGCGTGAAGCTCACCTGCCACCGCTCGCGTCCGTCTTCGATGCGGACGGGGGCGCTGTGGACGAAGCCGTGTTCGAGGAGCGTCGGACAGACGAGCGCCGAGGGGTCGTACTCGAGGAGGAACTCGCGGACGACCGCGCCCGGCGCGTCGCGGCGATGCCCGAACCGCTCGCGGAGTTCGAGCACGGCCCCCGAGTGCGGGGAGTCGCGGACCGCGTCGAGACACGCCTCGACGGTCTCGGCCGTCTCACCGTAGGCCGTGAACAGCCCGTTGACCCGCTCCGGCGTCGGTTCGGGTGCCTGATAGACCGCCTGGGCGAGGATACCCCCGTCCGTCCGGGCCGTCGCACCGATGGCCCAGCAGTCCGGGTGCCACAGGTCGAGCGTCAGCCGTGCGCCGGCACTGTCCGTCCGGTTCATTGTCGCGTGTGTCCGACGCCGACCGTCGCCGTGCGGGACTCGACGCGGTCCATCAGCGCGGAGGCCGTCACCACCAGCGCCAGGTACAGGACCGCCGCCAGCACGAACAGGTCGGTGTACTGATAAGTCTCGCTGGCGAGCGTGCTCGTCCGGCCGAACAGCTCCTGCACGGTGATGAAACTCGCGAGCGAGGAGTACTTCACGAGGTAGACGAGTTCGTTCGTCCAACTCGGGAGCGCCAGACGGAGGCCCTGCGGCACGACGACGTAGCGGATGCCCTCGAGCTTGGAGAGGCCGACGGCGCGCGCGGCGGTCAGCTGACCGCTATCGACGGAGTCGAACGCGGCCCGCAGGTACTCGGACTGGTAGGCCGCGCTGTTGAGCGAGAAGCTGATGACCGCCACCCAGAAGGCCTGTGCCGGGACGAAGCCGACCCCGACGCCGGGAACCCCCCGCAGGACCTGCGTCAGCGAGGTGGCGAAGTAGAGCACGAAGAGTTGTGCCAGCAGCGGCGTCCCGCGGATGAGTTCGGTGTACGACAGCGCCGCCCAGCGTGCGGTCCGGCCGCCGTAGACGCGCAGCAGGCTGAGCGGGAGCGCGAGCGCGAACCCGAGACAGACGCTGACCGTCGTCAGCAGGACCGTCGTCCAGATGCCCCCTGCGAGGAGCGGCAGGTATCCGATTGCCTCCGCCGCGAACTCGAACCCGCCGGCGAGCCACAGAACCGGCTCACCAACGGGGCCGAGCGACGCGGCGAGGGCGGCGGCACTGTCAGCGGCCGCCGCGAACGGTGCCACGGGAACGAACGGCTCGCCGCGCCCGACGCCGACCGAGCCGACGAGGAGGAAGTCGTTGGCCAGGCGGCCCGACAGCCAGAGCCAGAACAGGGCGAGGCCGACCGTGAGCGGACGGACCGAGACGACTGACCCCATCCGTCGCCGCAGACGCGTTACCGGTGACGCTGATTCGGCCGTGCTCATGGCGTCCCCTCGTGTTCGGTCTGCAGGCGACCGAGGAACTCCCTCGTCCGGTCGGCCTCGGGTGTCTCGAACAGCTGTTCGGGCGGTCCGTGCTCGACGATTTCGCCGTCGTCGAGGAAGACGATGTCCGAGGCCGCCGAGCGGGCGAATCCCATCTCGTGGCTGACGACGAGCATGGTGATGCCGCGGTCGGCCAGATCGCGCATCACGTCGACGACCTCGCCGACGAGTTCGGGGTCGAGCGCGCTGGTCGGCTCGTCGAACAGCAGGAGTTCCGGATCCATAGCGAGCGCCCGGGCGATGCCGACGCGCTGTTGCTGCCCGCCCGAGAGCTCCGCGGGGTAGGAGTCCGCCTGATCGAGCAGACCCACCTGTTCGAGATGTTCACGGCCCCGCTCGCGGGCCTCGTCGGCGTCCATCCCCAGGACCTTGCGCGGTCCGAGCGTGACGTTGCCCAGGGCAGTCAGGTGCGCAAACAGATTGAAGTCCTGGAACACCATTCCCACCTGCTTGCGCAGTTCGTTCACGTCGGCCTCGGGGCGCGTCACATCGGTTCCGTCGAGGGCGACGGTCCCGCTGTCGATGTCGGTGAGCTGGTTCACACAACGGAGCAGCGTGGACTTCCCGGAACCGCTCGGCCCGATGAGCACGGTCACGTCGCCGCGGTCCATCTCCAGGTCGACCCCTTCGAGAACGTCTTCGCTGCCGTAGGACTTGTACAGGTCGTCGATGTCGAGTAGCGGTCGTGTCATGCGGTCCCCTCCGGAACGGCGTACCGGTCACTGAGTCTGTCGAGCGAGCGGTTCGTCGCGAAGGTCAGAACGAAGTAGATGAGGCTGACCGCGAGGAAGATCTCCAGCGCCGCGGTCGACCGGCCGCCCTCGTAGAGGTTTTGGCCCGTCGTCAGCAGTTCGCCGATACCGATGACGATGGCGATGCTGGTGTCTTTCAAGACGATGGTGAACTCGTTTTGAAACCCGGGGACGCTCCGTCTGAGCGCCTGCGGGACGACGACGTGACGGATGGCCTCGAAGCGCGACATCGCGACGGCGCGAGCGGCCTCCAACTGTCCTTCGTCGACGCTCTGGAGCGCGCCCCGAAAGATCTGCGTCTGGTAGGCGGCGCTTCGGAGGCCCAGGGCGGCCGTGGCCGTCGCGAACGCGCTGTCCGAGACGGAGACGACGAAGTACAGCATCATGATGATGACCAGCAGCGGCGTCCCGCGCAGGACCACGCCGGCGCGTTCGACCGCTCGCTTCGGCAGACCGGATCCATACACCTCCAGCGCGCCGGCCGGAAACCCGACGACGAATCCGAGAAGGATGCTGGCAGCGGTGAGCGCGACCGTGACGGCGGTCCCGCGGAGTAACAGCCCGAGGTTGTCGGCGACGAAGAGCCAGTCGGCCGCCTGTAGTAGCGTCGGTGTCATGGCCTCACTTCTGGCCGAACCACTTGGCGGTCAGTTCCTGGTACGTTCCGTCGTCCCTGACGGCGGTCAGCCCGCCGTTGAGCGCGCTGGCGAGCTGTTCGTTACCGGACTGGATACCGAACCCGAACTGCTCGCCGGTCTCGTAGACGAACGCCGTCGTGATCGGGCGGTCGCCCACGAAAGAGTTCGCGACGGGCACGTCGATGACGATGGCGTCGACGTTCTCGTTCAGCAGGTCCTCGACGGCCAGCACGTAGTTGCCGTAGGCCTTGTACGCGGAGGCCTCTATCGTGCCGGTCTCGACGAGCTGTTCGGTGATGACTGACTCGCCCGTCGTCCCCTTCTGTGCGCCCACGAGCGCACCGTCGAGGTCGTCGAGCGACGAGGGCGAGAACGACCCGGCCTCGCGGGTGACGATGGCCTGGTTCGAACTGTAGTACGGGTCGGAGAAGTCGATTGCCTCCTCGCGCTTCTCGTTGATCGTCATGCCGGCGGCGACTACGTCGACGTTCCCGTTGTTCAGCGCCGGGATGAGCGACTTGAACTCCAGTTCGTCCCAGCCGGATAGCTCGTAGTCGGACTTCGCGACGACGGCCTCCAGCAGACTCACGTCGAATCCGACCAGTTCTCCGTCCCGCTTCATCTCGAACGGCGGGAAGCCCGGTGCTGTACCGGCGGTGAGCGTCTGTGACCCGCCGCCGCTCGATTGGCACCCGGCGACCGACAGCGCCGCGACGGTCCCGCCGATTGCGTGCAGATACCTCCGTCTGTCCACGGTTACGCGTGCCTCTCGTGGCATAATCCCACCGTCGAATCCATCATATTTTAATATTTCGGTCACCGCTGAAGCGTCGCGCTCAGGCCGACGCCACGGTGTTCGAAACCTCGGTCAGCACCGACTCGAGGATATCGAGCGCGAGGTCCAGTTCGCGCTCGGTCACGTCGAGCGGCGGGAGGAGACGCAGCGACTTCCGACCGCAGCCGAGCGTGAGCAGGCCGTGCTGAAGCGCGGTCTCCATCACATCGTCGCGGCGGGCCTTCGTGTCGAACTCCAGCGCGGTCATCAGGCCGAGCCCGCGGGCGTCCTCGACGATCGGTCGGTCCGCCGAGAGGTCTCGGAGGCGGTCGAGGAAGTACGTCCCCTTCTCGGTGGCGTTGTCGAGCAGGTCGTGGTCCTCGATGGCGGCGAGCGTCAGCGCGCCCCGCATCGAGCCGAGGATGTCGCCCGCGCCCCACGTCGAGGAGAGCCGCGACGTCTCCGAGGGGAAGACGTCCGACCGGGAGACGGTCGCGCCCACGCGGAGCGCCTTCGCGCTGGTGATGACGTCAGGGGAGATGTCGTAGTGGTCGACGGCCCACATCTCGCCGGTGCGGCCGACGCCGGACTGGATCTCGTCGGCGATGATCGGGATGTCGTGTTCCGCGCACACGTCGTCGACCGCCGAGAGGAACTCGGGGCTGGGGACGTGGTAGCCGCCCTCTCCCTGGATCGGTTCGAGGATGAGGTACGCGACTTCCTCGGGCGGGATGTGACCGGTGTCCGGGTCGAGCTTCTCGCGGAGTCGCTCGACGCCGGCCTCGGAGAACGCCACGTCGTGGATGCCGCTGATCTCGGGGAACTTCCGGCGGTAGACCGACTTCGAGCGGTTCAGCGAGAGCGCGCCCAGCGTGCGGCCGTGGAACGCGCCGTCGAAGGTGATGCCGTACTTCGGCGTCTCGCAGTTGTCGTAGCAGATCTTGATGGCGTTCTCGACGGCCTCCGCGCCGGAGTTCGAGAGGAACACCGTATCGAAGCCGTACTGGCTGGAAATTTCGGTTAGCTTGTCCATCAGGTGAGCCGGCCCGGGCATCGAGGTCTCGTCGGGCGTACCGCCGGTGCTGACGTAGAAGTCCTGGCCGGCGATCTTCAGCGGGTCGACCATGTCGAACTCGTCGGCCCGGTCCATGATCTTGGGGTTGTTGTACCCGAGCGGCGAGGCGGCGACGTGGCTGGTGAAGTCCATGAGGACGTTCCCGTCGGCGTCGGTGCAGAACGGACCGATGGCGTCTTCGGTGATGTCCCAGACGAAGTCGTAGACGTAGGTGCTCGGCGCTGCGGTCTCGTGGTGGTACTCGACCCACTCGCTCGCTCGCGGGCCTGGCAGGGAGTCGACACGCGGTTCTACTGTATCGCGATCCATGCTAGCAATCAGGACATCATGAGTAATAAATCACCGTGTTCCCCGCCGGCGTCCGTCGATCAGCGCGGCCGGGTCGTCGAGGAGCGACGCTACAGTATCTGTTTGCCGAGCGCGGTCGCGGCGAGCGAGGCCGCCTTCTCGCCGGTCTCGTTGCGGGTGTCGAGCACGGGGTTGACCTCGACCACGTCGAGCGAGCGCAGCGCGGACTCGGCCGCGTCGCGGTCGGCGACCCGTTCCATCGCCGTGTGGGCCTCGCGGTAGGTGACGCCGCCGGGGACCGGCGTGCCTACGCCCGGGGCGTCCTCCGGATCGAGCCAGTCGAGGTCGAGGCTGACGTGGACGCCGTCGACGCCGTCGGTAGCGATGTCGAGTGCCTCCTCGACGACAGGCCCGATGCCGCGGCTGTCGATGTCGCTCATCGTGAACACCGACATGTCGCTGTCTCTGAGGACCGCCTGTTCGTCGCGGTCGAGGCTCCGCGCCCCCACGATGACGGTGTTCTCCTCGACGACGTTCGACGCCGTTGCCCAGGGCATCTCCGCGAAGTCGCCGTAGCCGTGCGCCGCGGCGAGAGGCATCCCGTGGACGTTCCCGCTGGGCGAGCTCGTCGGCGTGTTGTAGTCGCCGTGGGCGTCGAACCAGACGACGCCGAGGGGGCCCGCCCGCGCCGCGCCGCGCATGGTCCCCATCGCGATGGAGTGGTCGCCACCCAGCACGAGCGGGACGGTCCCCTCACCGAGGGCCCGGTCGACGCGGTCGGCCAGCGTCTCCGTCATCTCGGCGACGCCGTCGAGGTGCTTCGCGTCCGATTCGTCGGTCGCCTCGTCGGCGCGGGTCCGCAGGGTCGGCACGGCCAGGTCACCCGCGTCGGCGTAGTCGACGCCCGCGGCGTCGAGCGCCGCGGAGAGCCCGCCGTACCGGATTGCCGAGGGGCCCATGTCGACCCCGTGCCGGTCGGCACCGAGGTCGAACGGGACGCCGAGGACCGTGACCGGCGGGGCTGTGCGACTACCGTCACCCGACTGCGTAGACTGGAGCGACATTGGCTGTTAGGGCCATAGCCCGCGGGCGTTCAAAGCGTCACCGATGCGCGAGAGCGCGACGACGTACGCGGCGGTCCGCCACGTGACGCCGCGCTCTTCGACCGCGGACCGTACGTCCGCCCACGCGTCGAGCATCTCGGACTCGAGTTCCTCGTGGACGGCCTCCCGCGACCAGCTCCGGCGGTTGATGTGCTGGAGCCACTCGAAGTAGCTCGCGGTGACGCCACCCGCGTTGGCGAGGATGTCGGGAACGACTGGGATGGCGCGGTCCTCGAAGACGCTGTCGGCGGCCGCCGTCGTCGGCCCGTTGGCCCCTTCGACGATAATTCCGGCGCGGACCCTGCCTGCGTTGTCCGCCGTCAAGACGTTCCCGACGGCCGCGGGGATCAGCACGTCCACGTCGAGTTCGAGCAGTTCGGCGTTGGAGATTCGCCTCGGGGCGTCGTAATCGCGCAGGCGTCCGTGTTCGGCGCCGTCCGCCGGAACCGACGAGACATCGAGGCCGGTCTCGTCGTAGAGGCCGCCGTCGACGTCGTAGTCGTGGTAGTCGAGCGCCTCTCGGGCGATGATGGCGACGCTCCGTCCGGGGGCCTCCTCGCGCCCCTGTGTCCCGCCGACGACGGTCGGCTTCCCGGTGACGACGCCGGGGACCGTCTCGCCCTCCTGCATCGAGTAGGCGTCCATGAACCACGCGACGGTCTGTGCGTCCGTTCCCATGTCCGGCGCGGGGATGTCCTTCGTCGGACCGACGACCTCCCGAAGTTCCTCCGCGAACCGCCGCGTCAACTGCTCTTTCTCTCGCGTACTCAGGGTCGCCGGGTCGACGACGATGCCGCCCTTCGCACCGCCAAAGGGCAGGTCCATCACGGCGCACTTCCAGGTCATCAGCATCGCGAGGGCCGTACACTCCTCGGCGGAGACGCTCGGATGGTAGCGCATCCCGCCCTTGTACGGTCCCCTGACCTCGAAGTGCTGGACCCGGTAGCCGCTGAACACGTCGACCGTCCCGTCGTCCCGGCGGATCGGGACGGAGACCTCGACGGACTTCGTCGGGTGTCTGAGCTGCTCCAGCATCCCGTCGGACAGGTCCAGGTGGCCCGCCGCGCGTTCGAGCTGGTGGAGCGCCGTCTCGACTGGTGATACCGCGTCGTCGTTCGGCTCTGTTTGCTGACTCATGTTTGGTGTCGGGTGGCCGACGGTCGCTCCCGCACCGGCGCGGTCCGAGCGGTGCCGCTCGGGACCGACGGCCGTCGGCGCGGACGCGCTGTCGGCGGCCGCAGCCCTCTGTTCGGAGGACGCGGAGACGTGTCTCGACAGATTGCGGTATCATAAATAAACATTTGGGATCCCGCGGGTGACAGGCCGAGGGGGACATCGGATTGGGGTTTGAATATTTCAAATGAGATGTGATCGCGACATCGGACGAGCTGACCGGTCGAGCGCCCAATCCTGGGAAGTACCGTCGATTGTCGTGGGTCGATCAGCGTTGAAATAGACAAACCTCTGCGGTGGTACGGAGAACCGCCTACCGAACGGGGAGAACGCCCGAGAGGCGTAACCGGATGCTGGTCGGCGGTGACCGGATTTTGAGTCGCTCAAATACGCCACGGCCGACTGACGATGTCGCCCGCGTGAAACGCCCCGAGACGGGCGTCACCGAGTCCGATTCGTACCCTTCGGCCGTCGGTAGCTCGGTCCCGGAGCGGCCCGGAGCGCGTCGCCAGAGCGGCCGGCCACTAACGATGGTACGACTGTTATGCTATCCTGTGGGACGGCGTCTCGCGCGCCCGACCCCCGAGAATCGTCAGTCGGGAGAACGGTCGGCTTTGAAGTGGTCAAATCGCCCCCGCGAGCGCGTCCGGAACGCGTCGTCGGACGGTCGTCACGCGGTCCGGTCGAACGGCATCATCTCGAGGTTGACTTCGATGAGGTTCGCCGCCTCCATCACCATCTCCGGGATCTCACGATCGAATCGCTCGCCCTTCAGCCGGCTGGTCGGGGCCGTGACGCTGACCGCGCCGACGACGCTCCCGTCGCTGTCGACGACTGGCGCGCCGACCGCGCGGAGCCCCCTGATCTCTTCCTCGTCGTTGACCGCGTACCCCCGCTCTCGGACCGTCTCCAGTTCCGTCACGAGCCTGTCGCGATCGGTGATGGTGTTCTCCGTCTGTCGAACGAGTCCCTCGCGGGAGACGATCTCGCCGACTCGCTCCTCGGGGAGCCGAGAGAGAATGGCCTTCCCCGAGGCACTGTCGTGGAGGTGCTGGGGGGACTCGCGCAGCTTCAGGTGGTAGTCCTTGCCGACGGCGTGCTGGCCCCGGCGTTCGTAGATCGCCACCTCGCGGCCGTCGTTCTCGGTGACGAGATGGACGTACTCGCCGGACTTGTCGGCCAGTTTGTCGACCTCTTCCTGCCCGGCGGCGTACAGGTCCGTCTCGTTTCGCACGTGTTCGCCCATCGTGACGAACCGGAACCCGAGCTGATACGTCCCCTCCTCCTTCGTGAGGAAGCCACACTCGACGAGCGTCCCGAGATAGGTGTGGACCGTCCCCGCCGAGAGGTCGACCGCGTCGGTGAGTTCCCGGAGCGTGGCCCCGTTCGACCGCTGGACGGCCTCGATTAGCTCGCAGGCCTTCAGGACGGACTGGATACGTCGCTTCGAGTGGCGTTCGTCCGTTTCTCCGGTCATTACCCGGTACAAACGCTGTCGTTACTTAAAATTCCGGATGTGGTTCGGGTTCGAAGCGAACCGTGTTCATCCGTCCGTCGAGACATCACCGGCCCGATCAGTACGTCCGGAAAACGATGGGAGAGTCGGACACTCGGTGAGGATACTGCGTACGGATATAGACGTAATAGGATATATTCCCATATATGAACTCAAATAGGGTTAAAATAAATACAGAAAATTAAATAGAGGTTCGAAGTGGCAATTATTGCCCACAGATTGCCTGCTAATTTGCGGTTTTGATAATTCGATCCCTAGTATCGGGCTGTTTTATCGACGTATTGGTCCCTAATGGTATTCTATACTGTCTTCGGACCCGATTCCGAAGTCCGTTGGCCGTTTCGAATCGTTCGCTCGATGCCTCCTGACATGAGAACGCGCGGACATGCGGATTCGATCAATTTGGAGGCATGCCTGTATATAAATGGATGCCCGGACGACGGCGGTGTTGTCGGGTAACTAAAAGACTTATTGTTGTTACCGAGCGATATACTAGCATGTCGACCACGCCTGCGCCGGACGGGACGCAGTGGTTTCTGCACACGTGGCAGGACCACATCCTCGAACCGGTGGAGACGGCCCTCGACGTCTTAGCGCGTGAGCAGACGGAGTTGGCGGCGGAGCGCGAAGCTCTCGACGATTTTTTGACGCGTCTGGACCGTATCGAACCCGTCGAACAGCGAACTGTCCCCGTCGGCTCCCCCTCGGAGAGCGCCGGAACGGCTCCGATAGAAGGACTCCGCGAGGCGTACTCCGAGACGGTTCTCTCCGTCGAACACTTCGAGACGGTCTACGACGAGACGCTGGTCGAGAACGTCGCGGTCGAGTTCGGCCCGGACTACGCCGCAGTGTTTCACCCAGACTCTAACGTCCACTTCTCACCGCCGATCAAGCGGTCGCTCGTCGCCGCCACGGAACAGGCAATCGACGAACGCGAGTCGTTAGAACGGGCCGTCAAGTTGGAACAGCGCGCGATTTCGTCGTACCGGGAGCAGATTCAGTCCCTCCTCGACACGCTCGACAGCACCGTCGTGCCGGAGTGGTACCGCGAGACGTTCCACGAGAACGTCGCGGCGATACTCTCCGATCGCCAGGAGGAACTCCACTCCAGCGTGCACCGGTTCGATACGCTCGACTTCTGTTCGTACATGTACGAAGATCAGCTATGGACACATCCCGTACTGACCAGCGTCGCTCGGCTCCAGGAGTCGGTCGACAGCTAGGGGACTGACAGGTTCTCGCACGCGGCGCGGTGTCACTCTTCGTCGACAGTCGCTGAGTCCGCCAGAAAATATACGATACGATATACGGTCTCGAAATCCTATGTGTTCTGGTATATCTGACCCGAGGCCACCAACGGAAATCTTACACCGACCGGGAACCGAATGGTGGTGAATGGAAGACACCGTCACCGTCAGAATCGACCCCCACGTCCACTCCGAGGGGTCGTACGACGGCAGTGAACCGGTGGAACTCATCCTGGAGCAGGCGAGCGATATCGGCCTCGACGGCGTCGTCGTGACGGACCACGACGACATCGAGCAGTCGCTCCGTGCCGCCCGACTGGCCCCGGAGTACGGGCTACTCGGGATCCCCGGCGTCGAAGTGTCGACCGCGGACGGCCACCTCCTCGCCGTCGGTGTCGACGAGCAACCGACGCCCGGAAAGCCGTTCCTCTCGACGGTGGACGAGATCCGCGCACGCGGGGGCGTCGCCATCGTCCCGCACCCCTTCCAGCGGAGCCGACACGGGGTCCGAAAGCGCAAGCTCCGGGACTGCGACGCCGTCGAGGTGTACAACTCGATGCTGTTCACCGGCTACCGGAATCGCCGGGCGGGGTCGTTCGCGCGCCGCCACGACTACCCGCGGGTCGGCGCGAGCGACGCACACTCGATTCGGAATATCGGCCGTGCCTACACGGAGATTCACCTCCCTGAGTCGGTGGCCGCCAATGGCGTCGAGAGCCGGTCGGTCATCGACGCGCTCGCGGACGGCGCGACGACGATTCGCGGGCGGCGAACGCCGATTCACCGGAGCGCGCGACAGTACACCAACGGTGCCGCGAAGAAGAGCCTCTTTCTGACGACCTCCCGTCTGCCCGTCATCCCCACGCTCCCCGCCTCGTTCAGACAGTCCTGAGCGGCCCGCCGGCCCCGCGGCGTGGGCGATGGGCCCAGAGTGACCATCTCCCGACGAACATCTTCGGTCGGGTTCCAGCCCCGTGAGAGCGCGCGCCCCTATATATACAGGTCTGTCCACCAGTGCCGAATGTGAGCTCCCATGGCAACACGTAGAACGTTCATCCGAGGGCTGGCCGTAACGGCAACGGGAACGGCAATCGCTGGCTGTTCGTCGGGCGGTAGTTCGAGCGGCGGTAGCGGAGGCGGCGACGGTTCCGACGGCTCCGCCTCCGGGGACGGTTCAGGTGACGGGTCCAGTGGTGACGGCGGCGGATCGAGCGGCGGCGGCTCCGAGTGGACCCAGACGAGCACGGTCGAGATGACCGATTCGCTGGCCTTCGAACCGAAGAAGATCCAGGTCGAGGCCGGCACGACGGTCACGTTCGACAACGTCGGCAGTATCGGCCACACCGTGACCGCCTACGAGGACAAGATTCCCGACGGAGCGTCGTACTTCGCCTCCGGCGGATTCGACTCGCTGCAGGCCGCGAAGGACGGCTACAGCAACGGCATGAAGGGGAACATCCCGAAGGGCGAGAGCTACGAGGTGACCCTCGAGACGACGGGCACGTACGAGTACTACTGCATCCCCCACGAGATGAACGGGATGGTCGGCCAGATCAAGGTGGTCTAATCATGAGCGACGCAGAATCCCCGCGCGACCCGACGGACGTGATGGACGAGTACGAACAGACGCTCGACGAGGTGCTGGCGGAGGTGGACTCGCCACCGCGAGACGAAGACGACGGCGGCCTCTCGCTGGGCCTCCCCGGCCTCACGCTCGACCGGCGCGACTTCATGAAGGCCGGCGTCGCCGCCGGCGCGATGGGCTCGGTCGCGGGCTGTTCCGCCCTCAGCGGCGGTGGCGGCAGTTCCGGGAGCCAGTCGACGCCGTCCGGCAGCGGCGCGAGCCACGTCGTCGAACCCGGCGAACACGACGAGTACTACGGCTTCTGGTCCGGCGGCCACTCCGGCGAGCTGCGCGTCATCGGCATCCCGTCGATGCGCGAACTCACCCGCATCCCGGTGTTCAACACCGACTGCGCCTCGGGCTACGGCTACACGGACGGCACGCAAGAGCTGCTGGAGGAGGGCGGCGGCTACTCCTGGGGTGACAACCACCACCCGAACCTCTCGGAGACCGACGGCGACTACGACGGCGAGTACCTGTACGTCAACGACAAGGCCAACGGCCGCATCGCCCGCGTGAACCTCACCTACTTCGAGACGGACGCCATCACGGACGTGCCGAACATGCAGGCCATCCACGGCTGCTGTGTCCTCTCGCCCGACACGAAGTACGTGCTGGGTAACGGCGAGTTCCGCGCGCCCCTTCCCAACGACGGCCGTGACGTGAAGAACCCGGACAACTACACGTCGCTGTTCGTCGCCGTCGATCCCGAGTCGATGGAGACGCAGTGGCAGGTGAAAGTCGACGGGAACCTCGACATCGTCGACACGGGCAAGGAGGGCCGGTGGGCCATCGCCTCCTGTTACAACAGCGAGGAGGCCACGGACATCCAGGGAATGACCCGGGACGACCGGGACAACGTCAAGGCCTTCGACATCCCGGCCATCGAGCAGGCCGTCGAGAACGGGGAGTACGAGGAGGTCAACGGCATCCCCGTCGTCGACGGCACCCAGAGCAGTTCGCTCAATCAGGGCGACCGGCCGATCGTGAAGTACGTCCCGACGCCCAAGAGCCCCCACTGCGTCGAGGTCGGACCGAACGGCGACTACGCGTTCATCGCCGGGAAGCTCTCCCCGACGGTGACGATGCTCGACCTGAACAAACTCCCGGAGGTGTCGGACCCCGCCGAGGCCGTCGCTGGCCGTCCGCGGGTCGGCCTCGGGCCGCTGCACACGACTTTCGACGGCAACGGCCACGCCTACACGTCCCTGTTCATCGACTCGCAGGTGGCGAAGTGGGACATCCAGGCCGCCGTCGAGGCCGACGAGGGCTCCGAGGAGCCCATCATCGAGAAGCAGGACGTCCACTACAACCCCGGCCACATCCAGGCGCTCGAAGCGATGACGACCGACCCCGACGGCGAGTGGCTGGTCAGCCTCAACAAGCTCTCGAAAGACCGGTTCCTCCCCGTCGGCCCCATCATGCCCGACAACGACCAGCTCATCCACATCGGGCAGGGCGAGGAGTCGATGGAACTGGTCGCCGATCACCCGGCCTACCCCGAGCCACACGACTGCGTCTTCGCCCACAAGGACAAGATCGACGCGAAGAAGGTCTACGACAAGGCCGACTACGACCAGACCTACATCACCGAGGAGGACTCCGGCGTCGAGCGCACGGGCGAGAACAGCGTCCACGTCAAGATGACGACCAAGCGCTCGGAGTTCGGACTCCCCGACTTCACGGTCCAGGCGGGCGACGAGGTGAAGCTGTCCACGACCAACATCGAGGGCGTCCAGGACATCATCCACGGCGTCGCCATCCCCGAACACGACATCAACTACGCCGTGGCTCCCCAGGACACCCGCGAGGTCACGTTCACGGCCGACGACCCGGGCGTGTACTGGATCTACTGCACGTACTTCTGTAGCGCCCTGCACCTGGAGATGCGCAGTCGGATGATCGTCGAACCGGCGGAGGAGTAACCGCGTCCCCCTTCGGAGGTGTCCAGTCATGCAACGACCCACCCTCGACGACTTCCGCGAGGTCAGGCGGGGCCTCCCCGTGCTAGCGGCGCTGCTGTTCGTCGCGGCGCTCGCGTTCCCGATGTGGCGCATCAGCGTCGACGCCGTGCAGTACCCCAGCACGACGCTGCACGTCAATCTGTACGCCTACCCGCGGCTGACCGGGGACTACACCGAGATGGCCCGGCTGAACCACTACATCGGGTTCTACTTCCCGGACCCGGTGTTCATCGAGCCGAACTACCCGGTGGAAGAGCGGGCCATCGACGTGCCCGAGTGGTCGCTGGGGCCGTTCGCGTTCGTCGCCGTCTCACTGTTGTCGGTGTTCGTCGCCGTCGCACCGACAGCCGGGAAGCTCAAGCGCGGCCTGACCTACCAGTTCGCCGGCACGGTGCTCGTGTTCACCGTCATGCTCGCAGACATCCAGTTCCGGCTCTGGCAGGCCGGGCACACGCTCGACCCCGACGCCCCGGTGATGGGCGTCAGCGGCTTCACGCCGCCGTTGTGGGGGCGCTATCAGGTCGCGAACATCACCAGCGTCTCGCGATTCGGCCTCGGCGCGTACATGGCGATGGCCGCCGTCGCCCTGCTGGCCGCGGCGTTCTACTACCGCGACCGTGCGGTGACGTTCGGCGAGCTACCGGGTCGGCTCCGTGACGGCGTCACGGGCCTGCCCGGCGCAGTCCGCCGACGAGGCGGCCAAGACCGCGACGAGGACGACGGCTCGCACCGACCGACGACGACCACCGACGGAGACAGGGTTCCGAACCACCGATGACACCCACGTCCCACGGACTGGAGCGCGCGTTCACCGTCGCGATAGCGGCTGTACTGGTCTTTTCCGTCGTCGCTGCGAGCGCAGCGAGCGCCGACGGCGGACCCGACGACGACCTCGCGTTCGACCCCGACGTCTCGGATCCCGAGTCGTTCAGTGCCCCGTCGGCCGACGGCGTCGCAACGGTCGACGGCGAGACGTACGAGAGCGTGCAGGCGGCCGTCGACGCGGCCGACCCCGGTGAGACCGTCCGGCTTGACGGCCGCTTCGACGAGACCGTCGTCGTCGCGACGCCGAACGTCACGCTCGCGGGGAGCGGCCCCGGCACGGCGCTGCTCCACGGCGACGGGGAGGGAGACGTGCTCACCGTCGACGCGCCGGGCGTGACCGTCGCGGGACTCTGGGTCCGCAACGGCGGGTACAGCACCGCGGAGAACGACGCCGCGGTCTACGTCAACGCCAGCCGCGTCACCGTTCGCGACAGCCGCGTCACGGACATGACGTTCGGCATCTGGCTGAACGGTGTCAGCGACGCTCGTATCGCGAACAACACCATCGTCGGCCGCGCGGAGATCACGCGCCTGACCGACCGCGGCAACGGCATCCAGATCTGGAAGACCGAGGACAGCGTCGTCCGGAACAACGACATCACGACGGTCCGCGACGGCATCTACTACAACTGGGCGAAGGACGTGGTCGCCACGGGGAACGCGATGTGGGACCTCCGCTACGGGGTCCACTACATGTACTCCGACGACTGCGTCCTGCGGAACAACACCGCCTTCGACAACGACGCCGGCTACGCGCTGATGGTGTCGAAGCACCTCGTCGTCGCCGACAACGTCGCGGTGAACAACACGGGCCAGTCCGGCCACGGCATCCTCGTCAAGAGCATCGACGACACGGACATCAGGGGCAACCACCTCGTCGGCAACGGCAACGGCCTGTTCGTCTACAACTCCGTCAGCAACCGCGTCGTCGGGAACCTCGTCGCCGGCAACGACGTGGGCGTCCACATCTCCGCCGGCAGCACCGAGGAGACCGTCTACAACAACAGCTTCGTCCGGAACGACCGGCCGGTGCTCGCGGTGATGAACGACCAGGTCCACTGGAACGAGAGCGTCGGCAACTACTGGTCCCGGGCGAACCCGACCGACGTGGACGACGACGGCGTCGGCGACACGCGCTACAGGCCGGCCGGCGCGGTCCAGCAACTGACCGCCGAGAAGCCCGCGGCGCGGGTGTTCGCCAGCAGTCCGGCGTTCGACGCCGTCCGGCTGGCCGAGTCGTCCGTGCCGGTCGTCCGCTCGCCCGGCGTGGTCGACGCCCGCCCGCTCACCGAACCGCCCCACGACAACTGGAGGACGTACTATGAACGTGATTGACGTCGACGACGTATCGAAATCCTACGGCGACGTGCGCGCGCTCGACGGGCTCTCGCTGTCCGTCGAACGGGGGACGACCCTCGGCGTGTTCGGCACGAACGGCGCGGGGAAGACGACCCTGTTCAAACTGCTCGTCGGACTGAACCGCCCCGACGCCGGGACGGTGACCGTCGCCGGGGCGGACCCGGCCGACGGGACCACCGTCCGCGAGCGGGTCCGTTACCTGCCCGAGCACGCCGGCTTCCCGCCGGCGCTCACCGGCAGGGAGATACTCCGCTTCCACGCCCGGATGCGGTCGGTTCCGGCCGACCGCCGCGAGCGCCACGTCGAGCGGATCCTTCACACCGTCGGGCTGGCCGACGCCGCGGACCGACGCGTCGGCGGCTACTCGAACGGGATGAACCGCCGCCTCGGTCTCGGGACCGCGCTGGTCGGCGAGCCGGCAGTCCTGATACTGGACGAGCCGACCGCCGGGCTGGACCCGGACGGCATCCGCGCGTTCCACGACGTTGTGGCGTCGCTCGGAGAGAAGACCGACGTGACCATCGTCTTCTCCTCGCACGCGCTCGGCGAGATTCAGCGCCTCTGCGAGGAGGCGGTCGTCGTCGCCGACGGCCGGGTCGCCGCGGCCGGGCCGGTCGAGGACCTCCGGCGCGCCGCCGCAGACGAGGTCACGGTGTCGCTCTCGTTCGACAGGGAGGCGGACGCCGAAGGCGCGGCGGCCGCGCTCCGGGACCACGCGGCGGCGCTGGCCGTCGACCGCACCGACCTCGACGCGACGGCCACGGCCGAGCCGGCCGCTGCCTACGACCTCCTGACGGCGGTCGGAGAAGACTACGACATCGACCGCTTCGAAGTCCGGGAGCCCGGGCTGGAGGCCGCGTTCCACGAGGCGGTCGGCACGAGCGACGACCGGGCGTCTGAGACGGGCGCGGACACCGCCGCCGACGACTCGGGAGGTGAGCCGGCGTGAGCGACGACCGCGCTGGCGACGCGCCCTCCGGAGCGTCGACCGCGCCGACCCACGCGACCGACGCCGCTCCCGACGGTGGCGTCGCCGTCGACGGGCCGGCCGCCAGGCTCGACGGCGGTGGGACCGAACAACAGGTGAGCGGCCCGACCGCGGACGCGACCGACGGCCGCGCCGCGGACGCCGCCGAACGGTCCGCGTTCGCCCGACTGGCCGACGGCGGTCTCGTGACCATCGCACGGCGCGAGTACCGCCTGGCGGTCCGGAGCCGGTGGGCGCTCGGCGTCGCGCTCTTGTTCGGCTTCTTCACCGCCGCTGTCGTCCAGTTCGGCGCGAGTTCGGTCGGTCCCGGTCGCTTCGACGCGGTCGTGGCGACCATCGCCGAACTCGGCGTCTACCTCGTCCCGCTGGCGGCGCTCGCGGTCGGCTACGACGCAGTCGTCGGCGCGGACGAGCGAGGCTCGCTCGAACTCCTGCTCGCGCTCCCGGTCTCGCCGGGCCGCGTCGTCGTCGGCACGGCGCTCGGCCGCGCGACGGTCCTGGTGGGGTCGATGCTGCTCGGCTTCGTCCCCGGCGGGCTGTTGCTCGTCCGCTACCTCGGCGTCGCGAGCGTCGGGCCGTACGCGGCCGTCGCGCTCGCCGCGGCGCTCACGGGCTGTGCGATGCTCGGCGTCGCCGTCTTGCTCTCGACGGTCGCGCGAACCAAGACCCACGCGCTCGGTGCGTCGCTGGCCGTCTGGCTGTGGGTGGCGCTGCTGCACGACCTCGCGGCGCTCGGGGCCGTCGCCGGGTTCGACCTCGGATCGGGAGCCATCGCCGCGGCGGTGCTGCTCAACCCCGTCGACTGCTTCCGCGTGCTCGCGCTCTCGCAGGTGGACGTGGTCGCCGGCGGCTTCGCCGGCGTGCTGGCGCAGGCCGGCCTCTCGACGCCGGCGGTCGCCGCAACGCTGGTCGCCTGGCTGGTCGTTCCGGTCGCGGTCGCCACCCGACTCGTCCGCAGACGGCGGCTGTGAGCAGCTAACAGTTCTTCAGACGGACTGCAGCGCCGTCTCTTCCGGGTCCTCGAACAGGTCGGCGACGAGCCGGGTCGTCTCGGTCCGCTCGTGGGCGTTTTCCAGCAGCACCGTCTCGCTGGGGAACAGCCGCTCGCCGAGTTCGAGGCCGTGGTCGCGCGCTGTCGACCCCGTCACGGTGAGGTAGACGCCGAGGCCGGTCGCCGCGATGTCGGCCTCCTCCTCGCTGCCGTTCCTCGGGTAGGTAAAGCAGATGTCGTCGAGCGCGCCGGTTCCCAGCACCGCCTCGACCAGCCGCTCGTAGCGCGGCGAGATGCACAGCTCGCCCTCGTAGTTCGCGACGAACGCGCGGTCGAGGGGGCCGTCCTGCGAGTCCGCGACCTCCGGCGTCCCGAGCAGGGTGTGGTACACCGTGTCGCCGAGGCCGGTCACCACGCGAACGTCGGTGTCGAGCGGGTCGATGCGGTCGTTGATCTCGTCGATGCTGGTCAGCGCCTCGTCACGGAGCTGAACGACCTCCTCGAGGACGAGGTCGGCGCTGTCGAACCCGAGCGCGAACTCGTGGGTTCGCAGGGCGCGAAACGGCTCCTCGCGGCCGACGAGCTGCACGTCGCCGTGGTCGGTCGGGACGGTGACGCTGTCGAAGACGATGCGGCGCGGCATCCCCTCGCGGTCGTCGCGCAGCAGCGTGAACTCGGGTTCGTGAGGGTCGTCGAGCGTGGAGTAGTCGCCGATGCGATGGTACACGTCGCCGTCGGCGTCCTGGGTCCCTTTGGTGATGGCCTTCTCGTAGCGAAGCGTCGAGATGATCTCGTCGGCCAGCTCGGTCGCGCCGGTGCGCGCGGCGAGTCGCTCCAGCACGGCTTCGAGGGGCCGGCCCTTGCGGGGGACGGCCACTCTCGTCGTCGTCATTATGCAGGCACAGACGGTGGATCGGTAAAACGAGTTCGGTTACTCGCCGCCGCCGATGACCGAGGAGAGCTGTTCGCGCCACTCCTTGAGGTCCTCGATCTCCGACTCCGTCTCGTCCACCCGATCGGCGAGTTCGCCCTCGCCGATCTCGTCGCGGACGGCCTCGATTTCGCCCTCCAGATCGTCCACCTGGCTCTCGATGTCGTTCACGTCGGTCGCCAGCGTGTCGACTTCCTCGGAGGCCTCCGCGGCGGCCGATTTCGCCGTCTGAATGTCGTCTTCGAAGTCGTCGAGCGTCGATTCGAAGGACTCCAGGCGCTCGCTGAAGTCCTCGATCATGTCCTCGCCGGTCCCGTTCTCGTCCAGGAACTCCTCGAGCGCGCCCGTGTAGGCCCGAAGGTCGGCGATATCGGCCTGAAGCCGCTGGATTCGGGCCTCGTTGACGCCGTCGTCGGCCGTCTCATCGTCGTCGGAGACGGCGTCCAGCGCTCGTTTGAGCAGTTTTACGTCATCGGCCGAGACGTTCTGCTGGCGGATCTCCTCGGCCATGGTCGCGATGACTGCGCCGGTCTCCACCTCGGCGTCGGCCGTCGACCCGTCCCCCTCGCTCGACTCGGCCCCGGCGTCCGGGTTGTTCGGATCCGCGAGCTCCAGTGTCTCGATGTCCTCGTCTTCGTCGCCATCCTCGTCCAGGCCGGGGACGCTGTCCACGTCACCGGAGATCACGTCGCGAACCGCGTCGGAACTGCCGACGAGGTCCTCCTCACCGTCGTCGAGCGGCGGATCGACGCTCTCGATTTCGGGTTCGGTGAGGAACTTTTCGACGTCGTCGGTCCCGGTCGCGCGGATGCCGTACACCGTCGTGTAGTCGGCCTCCGGGTCGAGTTCCTTCTCGAAGGCGATTCGGTCCTCGTTGATGTCCCAGTACTCACTTCCGTACTCCGGATGGAAGCCGAGGTCTTCGACCGCCACGTCCTCGGGGACCGTATCGACGAGTCTGACGGTGACCGCCCCAGTCCGACGCGACCGGAGATTGAACGCGATCGCGGGGACGGGAAACTCGTCCGCCTCGAACCGCTTTGTCACCGTCACGCCGTCGGACGCGACAGTGACCTCCTCGTAGGCCTGTGTATCGCTCATGCACTGTATGCGCTCATCAACGGTATTAAAGGTACGTACCTGGCCAACATTTACACCTTTTTTCCGAACGTCTGTCCTTAAGATAATGGCCGTTTTTCACGACTGGTAACGAGACCAGTCGTCGGCTATCGGTTCCGATCACCGCGCTTTCACCCGCTTCTGATTCCGCTACAGGTCGTAGCGGTCCCCGATTTCGACGACCGATAGGGACTCGGGATACTCGAAGCTGTTGGCGTGGTTGTGTAGCACCGTCGGCTCCGTCGTCATGCCCTTCCACATGTCCCAGTGAGTGGGCAACAGCGTGTCCAACTGGAGTTCGTTGGCGGCCTCGACGATCATGTTCTCGTCGTTGTACCACTTCGTCCGCTTGGGTTCGCCGGTCTCCTTGTCGTCGATCATCCCGACCGCGCCGAACGCCAGCGCGGCCGCGTCGATGTCGTAGCGCTCGCCGACCGCCTCGAACTCGCCGGGTCGCGCGTCGCCGCCGTGGAAGAAGGTCCCGGACTCGTGCTCGAAGACGTACGACACCGGGTGGTCGGCGTCGGGGTCGTTGGCCGGTTCGACGTGGACCGTCAGGTCGCCCACCTCGACGGTGTCGCCCTCCGCGACCTCGTGCAGTTGGTCGTCGACGACGCTCCAGTGCTCCATCCAGCCCTCGTCGTCGATGACTTCGTGGCCGCTGTCGGTCGTGTAGTAGTCCGCACCCGTGCCGGCGAGGATCGGGGCCTGGGACGGTCCGTGGACGTGGTCGACGTGCTCGTGGGTCCCGAAGACGGCGTCGCACTCCGTGATGTCCTCGGGGTTGAACGGCACCGGGATCATCCGCACGGTCCGGGGCGGGTCCCCGGTGCCCAGGTACGGATCGACGAACACCGTCGTTCCGCCGCTCGATTTCAGAATGAACCCGTTACAGCCCAGATACCAGATCGCCAGTCCGTCGGGCGAGGCCGACTCGACCGCGCGCGGCAGCCAGTCCTCCCAGTCTGATTCGACCGTCATACCCGGGAGTGTCCGTCCCTGTCGCTAAGGTGTTTCGAAGACCGTAGCGGCGCGTGCTCGCCGGGCGTCTCCGAGCGGCACGCGGCGGGTCCGCCGTTCGACGGCCCGCTCTCGCTCGTCGGGAACCCGACACCGGTTTTATTTCGTGACCCGGCGTAGCCGGACCCGAATGTACGACACGATACTGCTGGCCACGGACGGTACCGTCGCGTCGAGGGACGCGGAATCGCACGCGATCTCGCTGGCGCAGTCGCACGACGCGACGCTGCACGCCCTGTTCGTCGTCGACGAGGACGTGTACACCGCCTACAGCGGCGACGAGTACGTCGACGAGGCGGAGGGGCCGGAGCACGGCCTCGAAGAGGAAGGGGAAGAAGCGCTCGCGGCGGTGCGTGAAGCCGCCGAGGACGCGGGCGTCGACGTCGTCGAGACGCTGATCCACGGGAGCCCGGTCGAGTCGATCATCGCCACCGCAGAGGACAGCGACGCCGACGTGATCGTCCTCGGGACCAAGCGCCGCCCGGCGGAGTACCGCAGCCTGCTCGGGAGCGTCACCGACAAGGTCGTGCGGCTGACGGCGCGGCCGACCGTCGTCGTGAAGACCGAAGTCGACGAGTAGCGCCGCTCCGCGCTCGTTCGGGACGGGAAAACGGCGCTCTGTCGGAGGCCGGTGCTCAGTCCTCGCAGCAACCGCCGGCCTTCTGGCCGAAGTCGACTGCCAGTTCCTCGGAGACGACCTCGTTGAGTTCCTGCAGGCGCAGTTCGAGTTCGTTCTGGGCCTGGAGGTAGTCGCTCATCACCGGGATGTCGTGGAGCTCCTCCTGTTTCTGCTGGACCGTGCGGAGGTCCTCCTGCGAGGCCTGGCCGGTCTGGCGCGCGAGCATGAACTCCTCGCGGATCTGCTCGAACTCCTGGATGGCCTCCTGGGCCTCCTCGTGGTTTTCGACGGCGTCCTTGGCCGCCTCGAATCGCTGGTACACCGGCAGTTCGGCGATCGCTTCGCCGAACTCCGTCGCGAGCTCATCGACGCGGTCGCCGTCGACGTCGGCGGCGGTGTCGGTCTCGATGCTCATCGCCAGACGGTTTGGACTCGGGCGGTATAGGCCTGCCGAAACCCCGAGCCGGTCCGGGCGCGGAACACGCGGTCCGGCGCGGGCGAGCGTTGAATAGCCGCCGGTGAGTCCATCGGACATGCAACTGGTCGAGGGGATCGGTGCAGTGCTCGCGATATTCCTGTACCTCCTGCTGTTGGCGGTGCTGGGGCTGGGGATATTCTTCGGGCTCGCGGCTACGGTCGGACTGGTCGGCGCGGTACCGTCGATACCCCTCATGTACGTCCTCCCGGACGTGCGTCGGTTCCTGGCGCTCGCCACCGGCGGCGGTCCAGACGACGAGACGCCGCCGTGGCGCGTCGCGATCCGGCCCCGGTACCTGCTCCTGTCGATGGCGGGCGGCGTCGCCTACGGGACGGTCTTTCTGCTCCTGTTTATCCCGGTTCGGGAACTCGGGCTGGTGGACGTGACGGTCGGTCCGGTCCCCGTCTGGCTGGGTATCCCGGTCGCGTTCGTCGGGTTCGCCGTCCCGGTGGCGTACGTCGCCCATCGGAACTCGCGCGCCTGGACGGAGGCGACCGACGCACGCTCGGCGCTCCTCCAGTGGCTCGCGTTCGTGAGCGCGGTCGTGGCCGTCGAGTCGACTGTCCCGTTTCTCGCGATATGGCTCTGAGGACGGTGATCGACCGACAGCGGCCACCATCTCGTTATCAAAGTTTGAGATTGGCTGTGTGGATTTATCAGCCCGAACGTATTTCGCTCACGTGATGACCACGGAGGGACACGCGAAGCAGTTACTGCCCGAGTCGATAGCGTCCAGCGACGAGTTCTGGCTCCACGCGTTCGAATCGCTCATCGAAGACCTGCCGGAGGGCGCGTTCATCGTCGACGCGGACGGCGATATCACGCACTGGAATCAGGCGGTCGCCGAGATGCTCGGACTGCCGGCGAGCGAGGCGATCGGGCTGAACGCCTACGACGTGTTCGGGACGGAGGGCGAGTCGGAGACGCTCGCGGAGGAAGTGATCCGGACCGAAACGCCGAAGCGAGAGGCCGAGTTTCGGTCCGCGGAGCGCCCCGACGGGACGCTGGCACACGCTCGTGCGCTGGCGATCCCGCTCCTGAGTCCGAGCGGTGAGGCCGTCGGTGCGGTGGAGCTGTTGCTCGACTTCAGCGACATCGTCAATCAGCGCGAGGACCTGCGTGACCTCCAGTCGCAGATGGCCGAGGACGTCGACCAGGCTGTCGGCGAACTCAGCGAGTCGGCGAGCGCGGTCACGGAGCAGTCCGACGAGATCAGAGAGGTGGCCGCGGAGCAGGCGGACAACCTCGACGAGGTCCAGACCGAGGTCTCCGGCTTCGGCGCGACCGTCGAGGAGATCGCGTCCAGCGCCGAGGAGGTGAGCGCACAGAGCGGCGAGGCGCGCGAACTCGCGGCGGAGTCCGTCGAGACCGCGACGGAGACGATCGAGCGCGTGGAAGACGCGACCGAGTCGGCGGAGCAGGTCGCCGAGGACGCGGAGGAACTGCGCGGCCACGTCGAGGAGATCGACGAGTTCGTCGAAGTGATCAACGACATCGCCGACCAGACGAACATGCTGGCGCTCAACGCGAACATCGAGGCCGCGCGGAGCGACGGCAACAGCGACGGGTTCGCCGTCGTCGCCGACGAGATCAAGGAGCTAGCGGACCAGTCCAAACAGCACGCCGACGAGGTCGAGCGGATCGTCGCGGAGGTCCGAGAGATGACCGACGACACCGCCACGAACGTCGGGGAGACCACGGACGCGATTCAGCGGTCGCTCGGCGACCTCGAAACCGTCCTCGACAACCAGGAGGCGATCCTCTCGGCGACGACGGAGACCGACCAGGGAATCAGTGAAATCGCCGAAGCGACGGACGAACAGGCCGCGAGCGCCGAGGAGATCGCCGGGATGATCGACGAGGTCGCGGACAGAGCCGCCGAAATCGCCGCGGCGATCGACGAACTTGCGGACGCGAACGGGACCCAGCACCAGAAGGTCCGAGACCTGGAGGCGAACGTCGAGCGCGTCGAGCAGCAACTGAACACGATCATGGAGTGAGCGGGCGCTTCCCGAAACACGGGGGTTATGCCGCTCGAACGGATACACGGTTGCAATGAGTCAAGAGCGGACCGAGGGCGACCTCCGGAACACCGGGCTGTCGCTCAAACACGATCGCGAGTGGGACTACGAACTCGATCGCATCATCGACGCCGTCGAGGAGCGTGACGCCGAGAAGGTGGGCCTCCAGTTCCCCGAGGGACTGAAGCGACGCGGCCCGGCCGTCGCCGACGACCTCCGCGAGGAACTGCCCGACGACGTGACCGTGCTGCTCTCCGGCCAGCCCTGTTACGGGGCCTGCGACCTCGACACGTACATGATGCGCCGGACGGACGTGTTCGTCCACTTCGGGCACTCCCCGATGAAGGAGTCCGAGAAGATCATCTACGTGCCGCTGTTCTCCAACGTCGACGTCTTCCCCATCATGGAGCAGGCCCGCGAGGAACAGCTCGCGGACCCCGAGGACGACCCCGACGTGGGGCTGGTGACGACGGCCCAGCACATGAACAAGTTCGACGAGATGCGCGAGTGGCTCGAAGAGCGCGGCTACACCGTCCACACGCGGCGCGGCGACGAGCGGCTGACCCACGAGGGGCAGGTGCTCGGCTGTAACTACGCCAGCGCCGACGTGGACGCCGACCAGATGCTGTACGTCGGCGGCGGGAAGTTCCACCCGCTCGGACTCGCGATGGAACACCCCGAGAAACACGTCGTCATCGCGGACCCGGTCAACAACGTCGTCACCGTCGCGGACACGGAGAAGTTCATGAAACAGCGCTACGCCTCGGTCCACAAGGCGATGGACGCCGAGACGTGGGGCGTCATCTTCTGCACGAAGATCGGGCAGGGCCGCTGGGAGAAAGCCGAGGAGATCGTCGAGAACAACGACAACGCCTACCTCATCACGATGGACGAGGTGACGCCGGACCGCCTGACGAACTTCGGGATGGACGCCTACGTCAACACCGGCTGTCCGCGCATCACGACCGACGACGGCCCGCAGTTCAAGAAGCCGATGCTCACCCCGGGCGAATACGAGATCGCAGTCGGCGAGAAGCCTCTCGAGTCGCTGGAGTTCGACACGTTCCACGGCACCTGGTAGCCGGATCTGATTTTCGCATCTGAGAACCGGACGCGTAGTTCCTTATATCTGCCAGCCGATTCATCGCTATGGCCTCGACAGAGGGTGAGAGCCAGCCCTACCGGGACGTGTTCGACGCGTCCCCGGACCCGATTTTCGTTCACGATCCCGACTCCGGCGAGGTCACCGGGGCGAACGCCGCCGCGGCCGACCTCCTCGGCGTCGACCCCGAGCAGATCGCCGGGATGCACGTCGGGGATTTCAGCCCCCCGGAGTACTCGACGGCCGCGGCGAACGACCTGATACGGACCGCTCACGAGACCGGCGAGTCACACGTGGAGTGGAAAGTCGAGGGTCCGGACGGTGACCCACGATGGACCGACGTCGAACTCCGGGGGACGACCATCGACGGGGAACCGCGAGTCGTCGCCTACGCCCGGGACGTGACCGAGTATCGGGCCGCAGAGCAACGGTACCGCACCGAGCGGAACCTCCTCGACAGGCTGCTGGACGTCAGCCCCGTCGGGATCGTCATCCACGGCGCCGACGGAACGATCCAGCGGACGAACGAACGGGCGGAGTCGATGCTCGGGGTCGACCGGGCGGAACTCGTCGGTGCGGAGTCCGTCCCGGTGCAGTTCGATCTGCGCACGGTCGATGGAGACCCGCTCAGCGAAGACAGGGCACCCGTCGAGCGCGTTCTCGAGACCGGGTCGACCGTCACGGACACCGAACTGAGATTCACGCGAGGGGACGGAGAGAAGGTCGTCGCCTCGGTCAGCGCGACGCCAATGTTCGGCGACGGCGGGAGCATCGAGCGAGTCGTCGTGAGTCTCGCGGACGTCACCACGCGCCGGGAGCGGGAACGGCGACGCAAGGAACGGAACGAACAGCTCCGGACGATGGTCGATAATCTCCCGGTCGTCGTGTTCACGCTCGACCCGGACGGCGTGTTCACTCACTCGGCTGGACGGGGACTGGCGACGCTCGGGCTCGAAGCGGGCGAGCTCGAGGGCGTCTCGGTCTTCGACGCCTACGCCGGCTATCCGGACGTGATCGACGCCGTGACCGCGGCGCTCGACGGCGAGGAGGTGCGTACGACGCAAGCCCTAGACGGTCTGACGTTCGAGACGTGGTATCAGCCGGTCCACGACGACGCGGGCGATCTGAAGAACGTCGTCGGCGTCGCGCGCGACATCACCGAACTGACGCGCCGGCAGGCCCGCGTCGAACGGCTCAACGACGCCACGCAGGAGCTGCTGTTCGCGGAGTCGCGCGAGGAGATCGGCGACGCGGTGACGCGGATCGCCCGAGACGTGACCGGGCGACCGCTCGCGGCGATGTGGGCCTACGACGAGGAGGCCCACGAGCTCAATCTCGTCGGTACCACGATCGAGAACGCCGAGTTCGAACCGCCCGACGACGTCGACGTGGCTCCCGTCGAGCCGGGTCACGACGAGATGTCGATCTTCGAGGACGGCGAGGTGACCTATATCCGGGACTACCGGGAGCTGTCGGCTCCGTCGAACCCGGACGCTCCGCTCCGGTCGGTCCTGTGTCTCCCGCTGGACGAATACGGCATGCTGATGATCGGCGCTGAGTCGGTCGAGCAGTACGGCGAGACCGAGCGCCATCTCCTCGAGATTCTCTCGAGCACGACAACCGCGGCGCTCGATCGGGCCGAGCGGGCGCACGAACTCCGCGAGTATCGCGACGAACTCGAACGCTCCAACGAGAGCCTCCAGCAGTTCGCCTACGTGGCCTCACACGACCTGCAGGAGCCGCTCCGGATGGTTTCGAGTTACGTCGACCTCCTCGATTCGGAGTACGGCGACGACCTGGACGACGAGGCCAGCGAGTACATGGCGTTCGCGGTCGACGGTGCTCGTCGGATGCAGGAGATGATCGACGGCCTGCTGGCGTACTCGCGGGTCCAGACGGACGCCAGGGAGTTCGAAGAGACCGACGCCACCGCCGTCCTCGACGAGACGATCACCGCCCTCCAGTTCCACATCGCGGACGCCGACGCGGAGGTGACGGCGGCGGATCTCCCCCCTGTGGAGGCAGACTCGAACCAGCTCGGCCAGGTCTTCCAGAACCTCGTCAAAAACGCCGTCACGTACGCCGACGACGGCGAAACGCCGCCGCGGATCGAAATCGACGCCGAGCGTGGCGAGGAGATGGTGACGTTCAGCGTCTCCGACAACGGGCCCGGGATTCCGGAGTCCGCGAGAGAGGACGTCTTCGAAGTGTTCACGCGCGCAGGGACCCACGACGCCGAGGGGACCGGCATCGGGCTCCCCGTCTGTGAGCGCATCGTCCACCGGCACGGGGGCGAGATCTGGGTCGAGTCGCCGCCCGGCGAGGGCGCGACGTTCCGGTTTACCGTGCCAGCGGTCACAGAACAGGAGAACTATGTCTGAGAACCCAAACGGAGAACCGATCGAGATACTGCTCGCCGAGGACAACCCCGGCGACGTGAAACTGACGGAGAAGGCCCTCGAGAAGGGGAACGTACTCAACAACCTCCACGTCGTCACCGACGGCGTCGAGGCGCTCCAGTTCCTGCGAAGGGAAAACGAGTACGACGACAAACCGCGACCGGACCTGCTGTTGCTGGATCTCAACATGCCGCGAAAGGGTGGCCGCGAGGTCCTCGACGACGTGAAGTCCGATCCGGAACTGCGGCGCATCCCCGTCGTCGTGCTGACGAGTTCGGAGGCCGAAGAAGACATCGTCGCCTCGTACGACCTGCACGCGAACGCCTATCTCACGAAACCGGTGAACTTCGACGGCTTCATCGACACGATCAATCGAATCGAGGACTTCTGGCTGACCGTCGTCAAGCGGCCCCCGAAGTGACCGATGTCGGAGACGTCCACGCGGCTCGATGTCCTCCTCGTGGAAGACAACCCCGGCGACGCGAAGCTCGTCGAGCACTACCTCGATCTCCCGGCGGTCTCGCAGTTCGTCGACGACCTGACGCTGGACCACGTGGAGTCCCTGGACGAGGCCGCCGGCGAAGCCGCGAGCCACGACGTGGTACTGCTCGACCTCGGCCTCCCCGGATCGACCGGACTGGAAACGCTCGACAGGGCGACCGACCTGCTCGCGGAGACGCCGATCATCGTCCTGACGGGGATGAGCGACCAGGAAACGGCGCTCGAAGCGGTCAGGCGCGGGGCACAGGACTACCTCCCGAAAGGCGATCTTGACGGCGATCGCCTCGTCAGAGCGCTCCGGTACACCGTCGTTCGGAGCCGCCAGCAAGACCGGCTCCGTCGCCAGGCCGACCGGATGGAGTTCTTCAACAGCATCCTCCGTCACGACATGCTCAACGGGATGAACGTCATTCGGGCCAGAGGCGAGATGCTGGAGGCGGAACTCGGCGGTCAGCAGGGCGAGTTCGCGGCGACGATCGTCGACTGGAGCGACGACATCATCGCGTTGACCGGAAAGGTCCGATCGGTGCTCGACACGGTGTCCGAGCAGGGTATCACCGACGTCAGTCGGGTCGAACTCGCACCGGCCATCGAAGCCGCGGCCGACCGGGCGCGGTCGATGAGCGACGGCTGCCGCGTGACCGTGGAACCGGTGGACGTCGTCGTCCAGGCCGACGAACTCCTCGAGGACGTGTTCAGCAATCTGTTTATCAACGCCGTCGAGCACGGCGGCGACGACGTGACCGTGTCCGTCACGACGACGCTCGACGAGTCCTCGGTGACGGTCCGAGTCGCCGACGACGGGCCGGGCGTCTCTCCGGCCGAGCGGCGAACGGTCTTCCGTCGCGGGAAGAAGGGGACGGAGTCCACCGGGACCGGGTTCGGGCTCTACTTCGTCGACGCGATGGTCGACAGCTACGGCGGATCGATCCACGTCGAGGACAGCGATCTCGGGGGCGCGGCCTTCGTGGTCGACCTCCCGCTGGGAGTATAACCTTCGAGCATTTCCAAACATTTTTGCATGAATCTGGCGTATGGGCGCTGATGCCGACAAAGAGCGCGCTCGCCCAGCAGCTCGCCGTCGTCGCTGGGTTCGACGACCCGCGGGCCAGTCTCGAACAGTACCGGACGCCGCCGGACTTGGCGGCCCACCTCGTCCACACCGCGGACCTGCAGGGCGACGTTCAGGACCGGACGGTCGTCGACCTCGGCTGCGGGACCGGCATGCTGGCGCTCGGAGCCGCGCTCCGGTCGCCGTCCCGGGTCGTCGGTCTCGACATCGACCCCGCACCGCTGTCGACCGCCCGTGACAACGAGCGCAAGGTCGGGTCGACCACGTCGGTCTCGTGGGTGCGCGCGGACGCGACGGCGGCACCGCTGTGTCCGCCCGTCGACGAGACGACGGTCGTCATGAACCCGCCGTTCGGCGCGCAGTCGGACAACGAGCACGCCGACCGTCGCTTTCTCGAAACCGCGGCGGCCGTTTCGAGCGTCTCCTACTCCGTCCACAACGAGGGGAGCCGCGAGTTCGTCGAGGCCTTCGCCACGGACAACGGCGGCGAGGTCACCCACGCCTTCGAGACGGAGTTCGATCTCCCTCGGCAGTTCGACTTCCACGAGGACGAGCGCCGGACCATCACAGCCGAAGTCTACCGGATCGACTGGGGCGACAGCGGCCGATGATCGACTGGGCGACAGCGGCCGATAACAGTCAGTGTACGGTCGAGTATCGGACGGGACTCATCGGTTCAGCGGCTCCGCTCGCGGTCGCGCTGTCGCCGCTCCGCGACCTGGACGCGCGTCCCGTCGGTCCGCGCGTACAGCCGCGTCCGGTTGCGCTCGAACGTGAGCCCGCCGATGGTCGCTCGCGTCATGTTCGCCGGGAGCGGACCGCGGCCGACCGTCTCGTTGCCGTCGGTGACCGCGATGTCGAAGCCCCCTTCGCTCGCCGACAGCGTCACGTTCCGCCCGTCGAGTATCACGTCCGCCGTCGACGGTTCGGACGTGTAGACCGTCCGTCGCTCGCCGCCGGCCGGCCGTAGCTGCACCCGATAGACGCTCTCGTTGCCGAGCACCGACCAGTCGGTCCGCGTCGCGTGCACTGACGAGCGCCACGTCGGCCCGCCGACGGTCACGGTCTCGCGGCCGTCGACAGCGAGCCGACCGGGCTGGACGGCGACGATCCACACCTCCCGCTCGGCGCTGGCGACGATGACGCCGCTCGCGTTGACCGAGACGCCCCCCTGCGTCGGGTACCAGATGTTCTCGAAGTAGCGGTTCGGCACGTCCTCGTCGTAGGTGACGGCGTAGTCTCGCACCTCGACGCCGTCTTCGGGCAGGTCGTCGGCCTGCAGGTCGACGACGTTCGTCGGGACGGACGCGACACAGAGTGCGCCCAGCGCGACGACGATGACGACGCCGGCGAGCGACGCAGGTCGGCGGTCGAAGCTCGGGACCCTCGGGCGGTCGGCGTCGAGCGTCACCGCCGCGGTCAGGAACGCGAGGACGAACACCAGCGCCGCGCCGAGGAAGCGATACAGCCGGAACCGGCCGCCGCCGAGCGGGACGTACACCGCCCAGAGCCCCTGAAAGACGGCGAAGACGAGCGCCGCGAAGAACACCCGCGGCGCGCTGGGACGCTCGTTGCGGTACCACAGCAGGCCGGCGGCCACGACGATGCCGGCGAGCAGGCCGATGGCGTGGCCCTGGATGGCGACGTTCGACCACCAGGGCGTCACGAACCGGGTCTGGCCCGACGCCGTCGACACCGGATACCGGAGCGCCGAGTACAGGAGGTCCACGACGCGGCTCCCGACCAGCGCGCCGAGGAACAGCGTCGGCCGCGTCACGAGCGCGAACCCAGCGAGGGCGAACACAACGCCCGAGAAGCCGACGACTGGCCCGACGGCGAACACCGCGGTGTAGACGCCGACGACGGACAGGACGACCGGGACCGCGAGGATCCGTGCAAAGGGATTCGTCCGCAGGGACGTGAACGTCTGCGCGCCGCGCTTTCGGGGGTAGTGGCCCCAGACGTACTCGGCCACCGACCCGTACACCAGCGTCCCCACGAGGTTCCCGGTGACGTGGCCCTGACCGCCGTGGGTGAAGGCCCCGGTGAGCATCCCCAGCGGATAGAAGTACGACCACGTCCGGAACGGCGTGACCAGCGGGTTCCGGGGGTACCACCACGCGCCCTGGACGAACAGATACACGGCGAGGACGCCGCCCATCGTCAGCAGCGTCCCCCATGGAACGCCGAGAAGCAGTCGCGCCCGAAGCGCATTGCCGGGCCGGTCGCCGGCGATTCGACGGACGCCGAGGAGGACCGCGACGACCACGGCGAGGACGACCAGTTCCTGCCACGGCAGCCACGCTGGCGGCGTCGGCAGCGCGTCCGTCGGCAGCGACTGGATCATTCACGCTCAGTTCAGGTACGGGACGGCTTAGGAGTGACGGCGGACGGCGGTCGAGTCGGCGGAAAACAGGCACTCGCGACCATCCCGACGACGGTCGACAGCGAACGTGTCCTCGGGACGGTGGCCGCCTAGACGAGACCGATGCCGACGCTGTAGGTCCAGGACGTGCCGGCGACCGCGAGCACGGCGAGCGCGCCGCCCGCGAGGGCGACGTTCTTCAGGAACTGCGTCAGTTCGTCCTGCGTCTGGTCGTCGGGAACGGCCCAGAAGTCGTGCATCGCGACGGCGGAGCCGACGAGGAACGTCGCGAGCGCGCCCGCAGCGACGACCGGATAGATCCCGAGGACGACGAAAACCCCGCTCACGGCGAGCAGGCCGCCGCTGCCGTAGACGGCCGCGGTCGGGGCGGGGAGACCCTTCGCCTCGGCGTAGGGTGCCAGCTGCTCGGCGCTGCTGAAGTGGTTCAGGCCCATGAACGCGAGGACGCCGCCGAACAACACGCGGGCGACGAGGAACAGTTCGGCCGCGCCGGCGGTCTCGAACGCCATCAGGCGCTCACCCCCGCGGCGTCAGCGGTTTGAGAGCGGTACAGCGAACCGAAGTATTGCGGTTTCATTACGTTACTTGGTTCGAATCCGAACCTATATATCGCTTCCCGGACAATGGAGACACCAGGTAACACCGATGTCTTCGGAAGTATTCACCGACGCGGCGAAGGAGGAGGAAAAGAGCGGTCCCTGTGCGGTCGTGAAGTCTCTCGACCAGATCGGCTCGCGCTGGCGGCTCGTCGTCTTGCACCAGCTCCGGAACGGCGAGCACCGCTTCAACGAACTCAAGCGGGCGACCGATGCCAGTTCCCGGACGCTCTCGCGGGTCCTCGACGACCTCCAGGAGATGGATTTCGTCGACCGCCGTCTGGAGGAGGACGCGCCGGTCGCCACGTACTACCGGCTGACGCCGAAGGGGGAGTCGCTCTGTCCCGTGTTCGAGGAGATCGAGACGTGGGCCGACGAGTGGCTGGCCGACTGCCAGCGCGAGGCCTGAAGCGGCGTTCGTCGGTCGATAGCGCGTCGGCTCCGGCGCTCGTCCGACAACACAGATTTTTCTATCCCCCGGTCCCACCTCTCTCACAATGGGAGTACGGCCACCAGCCGACAACAACGACGAACCGGACGTCATCGAGTTCGGTATCGCGGCCCTCGACGACCGCCTCTCGGACGTGGAGATCGACTATCCCGCGACCGCCGACGAGGTCCGCGACGCCGCCGGTCACGTCTCGGTCCCGTTCGACGCGTCGGGACACTCGATGACCGTCGCCGAGGCGCTCTCGGAGGCGAACGCGACGCGGTTCGAGAACGAACAGGACCTCCTGAACGCCCTCCACCCCGTGTTCGAGCGCCGACGCGAGGCGACCCGGAACAGCCTGCTGTCGCAACTGCGCTCGCTCGTCCCGTTCTAACGCTGGTCGTCCGTCCCCGTCGAAACGGTCGTCTCCGCCGAGGACGTCTTCGATTCCGTCACCGTCTCCTCCGTCTCGGCCGCGTCGTCGAAGGCGTCACCCGCCCACTCCTCGCCCTGTGAGAGCGTGACGGCGATGTCCTCCAGCCGGCGCGTCTGCTCGCGGTTGACCGCGACGAGCATGTCCGACAGCACGCCGAACATCAGGAGCTGAATCCCGAGCAGGATGCCGAAGGAGCCGACGACGGCGATGACCTCGTGTGAGGTGCTGTTGACGACCCAGTCGTAGGCGACGAACGCGCCGAGCGCCAGCCCGACCGTCGTGCTGGCGATGCCGACGCTCCCGAAGTAAAACAGCGGGTTGTTCGTCTTCGCCATCTGGTACAGCGTCAGGATGATGGTCGCGCCGTCGCGGAACGGACGGAGGTTCGTGTCGGACTCGTCGGGCCGGGGCTGGTAGGTGATGGGGACCACCGCCGTCGAGATGTTGTGCTTGACGCACTCGACCGCCATCTCCGTCTCGATGCCGAAGCCCTCCGCCGTGAGGGAGCTCCGGAGGAACGACTCGCGGGTGAACGCCCGGTAGCCCGAGAGGATGTCGGTCAGGTTCCGGCCGTGGATGACCTCGAAGGCCTTGTTGATGATCCGGTTCCCGAACTGGTTCAGCCGCGTCATCGCGCCGGACTGCATGTTCGCGAAGCGGTTTCCGATGACGTGGGCCGCGCGCCCGGACAGCAGCGGCTTGAGCAGGCGGTCGGCCTCGTCGGGCCGATAGGTCGCGTCGCCGTCTGCCATCAGCACGTAGGGCTCGTCGACGTGCTGGGCCACCGCCTCCCTGACCGCCTGGCCCTTTCCGGACCCGGTCTGTTCGACGACGCGCGCGCCGGCCGACTCGGCGATATCGCGCGTCCCGTCGGTGGAGCCGCCGTCGATGACGAGGACGTTTGGAAACCCCTGCTCCCGGAAGCCGGAGACGACCGACTCGATGGTCTCGGCCTCGTTGTACGTGGGCAGCAGTACGCAGACGTCGTCTCGGTCGGCCATTGCCCCAACGTCCGCCACGCGGCCTCAAATAAATACGGATACGCTCTCAGACGAATCGCCGTGGGTCAGTTCCGTCCCGACCGGCCGCTGTCAGCGGTCGCGGCGGGACGCGGTCGCGTCGGCCCGTCTCACTCGTCGCGGCGCTCGCTCGTGTGCTCCCAGACCTCCGCGCAGCCGCAGCCGTCGTCGATGTCCGCCAGGTGCTCGTAGTCGTCGGTCTGGGTTCGTTCGGTCATGGTTACTCGGTCTGCGAGTAACTAATCGCCGCCATCTACAAATAGATTCCGGCGAACCGGTCAGTGTCATCCCGCCCGTCGTTCGAGCAGCGATTCGACGTGGCCGACCACGTCAGTGAGGTGGGCCGTGCCCCAGATGGCCACGACGACCGCGCCGACGGTGTCGAAGACGAGGTCGAGCATCGTATCGCTGAGGCCGAACTGCGTGAGGATGGTGTCGCTGCCGATGGCTTCGGCCGACAGCGAGATGGCGAACTCGATGACCTCCCAGAACACGCCGAAGGCCATCACGAACAGGAGGATGAACACGAAGGTAAAGCGCGGCGGGAGGTAGATCTCCTCCGAGTGCTCGTCGAGGGCGCGGACGGTCGTGTAGCCGACGGCGGCGACGACGGACGACGAGAGCGCGTGGGTGAGATGGTCCCACCACCAGATCGTGACGTAGAAGTTCTCCTCCGCGCCGGGGAGGCCGGCGGTCCCGAGCGCGTGCAGGAAGACGGCGGCGGTGATCCAGAGGGTCAGCGCGGGGTCGAGCGCGATGCCGTAGTCGCGTTCGAGCACCGGCGGCAGCTGCGTGACGGCGATGCCGACGGCGGAGTTGACCATGATGCCCGGATTGCCGCGCTCCAGACCGACGGCGAAGATGCCGACGAGCGCGAACGAGAGGACCCGAGAGAGCCGTCGTTGCCAGACGGTGCTCAGACCGACGCGGTCGCGGACCCTCATGCGTCGGCCTCCACGGCGACGCGCTCGACGCCGATCTGTCGTCGGACGTAGTACGCGAAGACGACGCCGGCCCCGACGCCGGCGATGGTGGAGGCGACGAACTCCCACATCAGGTCCTCCTCGATGGCGTGGTCGGACAGCGCCGGGTCGAGGAGGAACGTCGTCCCGAGGGCGAGGTCGGCCGTCCAGCGGACGACGGCCCACGCCCCCGCTGTGGCCATCGTGGCGATGGCGACGAAGACGACGGCGAACCGCGGCGTCATCCGAACGGGCGTGAACACGTGGAGTTCGACGGAGACGATGAGGGCGATGGCGGCGACCGAGAGGTACGTCGCGAGGTTCCCCGTGGCCGGGAGCGTCGCGAACACGCGCCCGACGACGGGCAGAGCGGCGAGGAACAGGATCTCCCAGGGGAGCATCGCGTAGCGGTGTCGGAGCAACACCGGCGGTAAGAGCGCGAGCGCCGCGACGGCGCCGGCGAATCCCATCCACAGCAGGTCGCCGCGGACGAAGCTCCAGCCGGCGACGGCGACGAGCAACGCCACGACGAGCCAGGCCGCGGCGGCGTTGACGCGCTGGTCGCGAAGCAACTGGGTGACGTCGCCTTTCATACCCTTAGGGGTGACGGCAGTCAAAAAACGCTGTCGCAACGGTCGGGCGAGCGCGTCGCGGGACCGGCGCCGCTCACAGCGCGCCGTAGGCCATCGCGTACGCGAGCGCCGCGACGGTCACCGCCGCCAGTCCCGTCACGAGCGTCTCCAGCCAGTCGACGCCCCGGCTGAACGGCCGCACCGGCGCGCCGACGACGCCCAGCGCGAGGACGCTGAAGACGAAGTGCGCCGACCGTTCGAGCGTCGGGGCCGGCAGGAAGATTGCGGCCGCAGCGTACCCCAGCCCAAGCGCCGCCCGCGGGCGGACGAGGCCGGTGAGCGTGAAGCCACGGAGGTGGACGTACGTCCGAACGGCGAGCCAGACGGCGGCGAGTTCGATGGCGAACGCGGCGAGCAGGTGCGTCGTCGGGTCGGGGTGTAACACGACGCGCTCGGCGACCAGCGTCACGTCGAACGGGTAGAGGAACGGCGGTGGGCCGCCGGTGAAGAGGTCGCCGAACGGGTGCGAGAGCAGGCCGAGGAGCGCGACGCCGGCCGTCGCTCGGGGGCCGACATTCTGCCGCCGCGCGACGGTCGCGACGCCGAAGCCGGCGACGACGAACACGGCGGTGACGAACCCGCCGACGAGCCCGCTGTAGGCCGCCCCGACGGCGACGAGCGAGACGCCCACGGCCGCCGAGAGAGCGCGAGTGTGGACCGAGTCGACCGCCCAGAGCCCGGCGGCGACGGCGAGCGCCGCGCCGAGGACGAGCGAGTGCGTGGGCCCGCGGTGGACGACGTTCGCGGTCTCCCAGAACACGTCGGGCGTCAGCGTCCCGACGGCACCGACGACGAGGCCGACCGGCGCGTAGACGATGTCCACGTCGGGCACGGCGGCGAACAGGCCTGCGAACACGGCTAACTGGAGCGCGCGCTCTCGGGAACAGCCGAGTTGCCTCGCGCCGAGCGCGGCCAGGGCGAACGCTAGCAGCGCGTGGCCGACGAACATGCTCGTCCGTACGATGTCGACAGGCTTAAATATCGCGTGTCAACGGATAGCGGGTCGCACCGGGGCGTCAGGAGCCGGACTCGACCTTCGTCCAGCGTTCCTCGATGCCGGCGTTGGCCCTGACGACCGTGTCGCCGTCCACGCGGAAGCGGGTCTTGCGGAGTTCGATGGCGGTCACTTCGCCGGTGGTGTCGCCGACGGTCACGGTGTCGCCGGGGTTGAAGTCGGGGTCCCGGAGCAGGTAGACGCCGGCGACGGCGTCCTTGATCATGGCCGAGAGCGCGTAGGAGACGCCGAGCGCGAGGAAGCCGGTGGCCGTGCCGAGCGAAGCCGCGATGGCGGTCAGGCCGACGATGGAGAGAAAGGAGAGCGCGACGCCGAACCAGAGGAAGACGAGGACGATGGTGGCGATGAACTGCCGGTAGACCGGGGCCTCGCCGGGGAGCGCGCGTTCCAGCGCGGCCCGGACCACGGTCATCACGATCTTGATTCCGAGTGCGGCGATGGCGAGGAAGGCGAACCCGGTGATGATGGCCGGGAGCGCGTCGAGGACGTTCGCGGCTAACTGTTCGAGCGCGCGGTTGATGACGCCGACTTGCACGCCGGGTACGTCGGCGGAGAGCCTCCTAAGTGTTGGCGTGTGCCGTTACGCGGTGATCTCGCCCGGCCGGCGGAGGACGTCGTAGTCGCCGTCGTCGCCGACGCCGATGACCGCCCAGTCGTACCCGAGGTCGCGCCGGTCGAGGCGGCGACAGAGCCCCCCGGCGTCGGACCGCCGTGTGACGAAACAGCGCAAGTCGCCGTCCTCCGGGACCGGGTCCTGTGGATCGACCACGGAGACGGTGACGACCCGCCATTGGTGCTCGGCTCGCAGTTCGGTACCAGTGCGCGACACGGTGTATCCGAGGTCGTCGAATATCGACCGGGCCTGCTCGTCGAGTGATGTGGTAACGGCCCCCATCTGTCAGCCCGTACCAGGGGCTATCGCATAAACGTTCCTACTCGACAGATGGTCGACAGTACCCGCGCGAGCGGTCGGGTGGCGGCTACTCGTGAGCGGCGTCCCACTCCTCCGCTTTCCGGAGGTTCGAACAGTCGTTACAGCGGATGCGTCCCATCGAGTCCATCGCGTTGTTGAACGTCTCGCAGTTGCCACAGAAGTAGCCCCAGCGCCGTTCGCGGTTCTCGTCGAGGTAGACGACGTAGAAGGGGCCTTTGGTGCCGATGTCGCCGTCGCTCCTGTCGACGTACAGCGTCGCGCCGTCGGGTCCGTCCATCGCGTCCATACCCCGACGTGACCGCCCAGCGGCTAAATCACTGCGGAAGTCATTTGTCGATCCCGGCCCTGGTAGTTCGGTATGAGTCCGCGCCTCGTCCACTACTCGGACGTCGAGAAGGCCTACGACACGCCCGAGCGCATCGGACGGTTCGCGGGGACCATTGCCGCGGCGGACGGCGCTGACGCCCTCCTCGTCGGGACCGGCGACAACACCGGCCCCGGCGTGCTCTCGCTCGTCACCGACGGCCGACAGTCCCTCGACCTCTTCACCGCCGTGTCGCCGGCGTTCGAGACCTTCGGCAACCACGATTTCGACCACGGTCTCGACGCCACGCGGCGCGTCGTCGCGCAGTCGCCCCAGACCTGGCTGACCGCCAACGTCGAGCAGGACGGCGAGCGGTTCGCGCCGCGTTTGACCGAGTCGTGGGCGACCCGCTCCGTCGACGGCGCGCGGATCGGGTTCGTCGGCGTCACCGATCCCGACACGGCGTCGGCCAACCCGCAGGCTGAGACGCTGTCGTTCACAGACCCGGTCGCCGCCGTCGCCGAGGCCGCCGACGCGCTCCGCGACGCGGGCGCGTCGCTGGTCGTCGTCCTCTCGCACCTCGGCCGCGGCGACGACGACCTCGCCCGGGCCTGCGACGTGGACGCGATCCTGGGCGGGCACGTCCACGAGCGCCGCATCGACCGCGTCGCCGGGACGCTGCTCACCAGACCGGGTGCCAACGGGGACGCGGTGGTCGAGGTCGATCTCGGCGGCACGGAGCCGACGGCGAAGTTCCGCGAGGTGGCCGACGGGCCAGTCGACGAGCGAGTGAAGACCGCGGTCGAGAACCGCCTCGCCGAGGCCGGCCTCGACGAGGTGGTCGGGCACGCCGACGAGCCGCTGGACCGGAGCCGCGAGACGACCTACGGCGGCGAGTGCCGGCTGGGGAACCTCGTCGCCGACGCCTACCGCTGGGCGACCGGCGCGGACGTGGGGCTCCAGAACAGCGGCGGGCTCCGGAACGACACGGTCCCGCTCGCCGGCGCGCTGACCGTGGCCGACATGGTCTCGGTCGTCCCCTTCGAGGAGCCCCTGACGGTCGCCGAACTCACCGGCGCGGAACTGCGGACGCTGTGTCGCCAGGCCAGCGGCCGGCGGGTGCGCTTCGGCGAGCCCGACTGGTGGCACGCCCACCTCAGCGGGGCCGAGGTGGTCTGGGACCACGAAACCGACACGGTCGAGCGGCTGGCCGTCGACGGCCGGCCGGTGCGCGACGACGAGACCTACACCCTCGCGACGAGCAACTACCTCTACTACACGACCCAGGAGTTCCCCGTCCTGACCGAGTCTCACCGGGTCGAGGTCGCGTCGGTCCAGTACGAGGCGCTCACCGACTACGTCAGGGCCAACGGGGTCGACGCTCCCGTCGACGGTCGGGTCCGCTGTCGCTAGCGATTTAACCCTCGCCGTCGAATCACTCGTCGATGCCACAGGTCGTCGTCCCGGTCAGGTACCCGCTCTCCGAGAACTCCCGCGCCACGCTCGGGAAAGCCATCCAGCTCGCCGAGGCGGAGGACGCTGACCTCACGGTGCTCCACGTCAACCTCTATCAGAACAGCCACCGCGTCAAGCGGACGGAACTCAAGCGCGCCGTGGAGGAGGCGTTCGGCCACCTCCCGCGGACGCGGTACGTCGTCCGCTCGGGGATGCTGGTCGAGGAGACGATCCTGGACGAGGTCGCCGCACAGGAGGCCGACGTCGTCGTCATCGGGAGCAAGCAGGTGAGCCGCTGGCGGGAGATGATCCGCCGGCTCGTCAGCGACCCCGACGTGGAACAGTATCTGCGCGAGGAACTGGACTGCGAGATCGTCACCGTCACGCCGGAGGACGCGCCGACACAGCAGTCGACGGGCTCCTCGGAGTCCTAACTGTCCGAGAGCGGGCCGTCGCGGTCGAGCGGGTCCGTCGGATCGAGGTTCTCGACGCCGTTCCCCCCGGTGAGCGAGACGTTCATCTCGCCGCTGGTCTCGTCGAAGTACAGGTGCGAGTGCGGGTAGGCGATCTCCACGTCGGCCTCTTCGAGCCGTCGCCAGACGTTCGTCTGGACGCGCGAGCGGGCGGTGAGGAGCTTGTACGGTTCGGTCACCCAGTAGCGCAGCGTCAGCAGGACGCCGTGGTCGGCGAACTCGTTGATGTACACCGTCGGTGCGGCCGGATACCGGGCCGCGCCGACGCGGATGTTCGGGCCGCCGCCGATGACGTTGTCCACCTCGCGTGCGGCGTCCTCGATCAGCTTCCGCGCGGCCGGGATGTCGCTCTCGTAGGTGACGATGATGTCGAGCGAGAGCCGCGTCCGGGAGTCCTCAGCCGAGTAGTTGACCACGTCGCGCTGGCGCATCTCGCCGTTGGGGATGACGAGGAAGGTGTTGTCGAGCGTGAACATCTTGGTGTGTCGCAGCGTGATGTCCTCGACGAAGCCGCGCTGGCCCCGGTCGGCGAGTTCGACCATGTCGCCGATCTCGTACGGCTGATCGGCAAGCAGGAACACGCCGGAGACGATGCTTCCGACGATGGGGGCAAGGACGACACCCACCACGGCCGAGAAGATCGCGACGGAGAGCCCGATTTCCGAGAGCCGGAGCCCGTAGATGTTCAGGACGGTCAACAGCGCGAAGACGTACACGCTGACGCGGATGCCCCGGAGCGCCGTCCGGGTCAGGCTGGGCCGGCGAAACCGCTGTGCCACTCGCCGGCCGAGGAGCCGAACGAGGACGCGAGACACCACGATCGCCAGCGCGATGACGACGAGCGAGCGCCCGATGTTCGCGGCCCACATCGGAATCTCGAAGGGGAGGAGACCGCCGATGTCGGTCGCGACGTCCGTGGCGGTCGCCGTCGCCGCCTCGGTCGGCGTGGGTGACGAGGTCTGTAAGGGCCAGACGGGACCGGAACGCATGGCACACGTTCGACGCCGCCGTGAGAAAAGGGTTCCCCTCCCAAAACGCTTAGCCGCCGGCGGCCGTCTGGTCCGCCATGTCGTCGGACGAGACACAGCGAGTCAAGATAGCGTTGACCGACGAGTGCCCGCCCGTCGAGACGCTCGTCGTCGGTATCTCCGAGTACGGACTGGCCGGCCTCACGGCGGTCGACTACCTCGCCGACCAGCGCTCGATGCGGCAGGTCGGTCACCTCCGCGGAGGCGGCCCGCCCTCTATCGCGCCGTTCCGCGACGGGACGCCGCGGCACCACACGCGGCTGTACGCCGACGAGGACGAGTCGCTGGCCGTGCTGGTCGGCGAGCGGTTCGTCGCCCCGCCCCTCGTCGAAGACGTAGCCGAGGCGGTGCTCTCGACCGGCGAGGACCTCGGCGTCTCGAACGTCACCATGCTCACGGGCGTACCCGTGGCCCACGGTCCCGAGGACCACGTCCCCTTCTACATCGCGACCGAAGACTATCAGGCGGCGTTCCTCTCGGAGACGGACATCAGGTCGATGGGGAACGGCTTTCTGGAGGGCCTGAGCGCCGAGCTGGTCACGCGCGGCATCAGCGACGACAGCCTCGCGACCGGCGTGTTCACCACGCCGGCACACCCGCAAGCGCCCGACGCCGCCGCCGCGATCAGGCTGGTCAAGGCGCTGAGAGCGACTCACGACATCGCTGTCGATACCGGGCCGCTGGAGGCGTTCGCCGCCAACGTCGAGGCGCACTACCAGGCGCTGGCCGAGCGCCTCGAAGCGGAGGCAACGGATAGCATGCCAGATGACCGCATGTACATGTGAAGAACGGGTAATGAACCGAACATCCAGTTTGGCACGGTCTATCACCACAGTATCTCGCGAATGTGCGTGAATAATCAAACAGTCTGCCGACACATTTTTCCGTCGCCGGTGCGTTCTTTTCTCCAATGACTTCCACCGAAATCTACGCCTGCGGCGCGGTCGAGGCGGACCCCCCGTCCCGGACGCGCTCGAAGTCCGCACTGTTCTGTCCCGACTGCGAATACGAGGGCCCGATCGACGGGTGGACCGTCGAGCAGTCCGACGGAGATCGGACGGTTCGCTGTCCGAACTGCGGAACCGACGTGCAGCACCGATAGCGGCGTCCAGTCCCCGAGCGCCCTTCCAGTCACACCGCTTCTTCCGGCGGATTTTCACTGTCCTCGCGAGCGTAGCATCCGAAAAGCCCGGTGTCGTCAGTACTCGTGCGTCGCCGCGTCGGTGACGACCGTGTCGAGGAGGCGCGTCGGGGTGGCGTCGTAGGCCGGATTGGCCACGTCGAACCCCTCGGCCGGCTCTCTGAGGACCTCCGACGGCGAGCGGTACTCGTTCTCGAACCCGAAGGCTCCCTCGACGTACTTGGCGGCCGAGCCGACGACCGTCACCGGCACGTCGTTGTCGGCGGCCGTCGCGGCGATGGGGTACGTCCCGACGCGGTTGTACAGCGTCTCGTCGACGATGCAGTCCATCCCGACCAGGACGCGGTCGACCTCGGACATGAAGTGGCCGGCCGCGCTGTCGACGAGGAGCGTCACGTCGACCCCCTCGCGTTCGGAGAGGTGGCGCGCCATCTTCCGGCCGATGAACCGCGGCCGGGACTCGGTGACGTACACGTCGAAGGAGTGGCCCGCCGCCACTGCGTTGTCGATGGTGGCGAGGACGGTCGAGGAGAAGTCGTGGGTCAGCAGCGCCCCGTCGTCGGCGATGACCGAGGCCGCCCGCTCGGCCGCGCGGTCCTTCGCCGACTCCACCGCCTCGATGACTGCGTCGATGGCGTCGAGCGTCAGTTCCTTCGCGGCGGCGACGTCGGTCGGGTCGGCGTCCGAGACCGTCTCGACGATCTCGACCTGGGTCGTGTACAGGGAGGCGTGCGACGGGTTCGCCCGGCGGAGCGCGCTGCTGTTGCGGTCGAGCGAGCGGAGGTAGTCCTCGACGGTCGGGTACTCTCGGTCGGTCAGCACACGGAGCGCCCGCGCGGCCTTGACCGCGACCACGGAGGAACTGTGCGTCTGCATCTCCGAGATCTCCTCGACAGTCTCGTCTATCATGTGGGTGGCTGTGACCCGAACCGGCATGTGTCTTCCCCTCGCCGTCGCGCCGCCGAATGACATTTAACGCCGTCTCACGTTGGGGCGACACACGGCCATGGGACGGTTCAGCACTGACACGGCGGGGATGTCCGAGAACATCGGCGTCGCGGCGCTCATCGGACTGACGCTGCTGGTGACGGCCATCGTCGGGCTGAACGTCCTCGTCATCGACGACGACACCGGCGGACCACAGGCCAACTTCACCTACGACTACGTCAGCCAGAACGAGTTGCTCATCGTCACGCACCAGCGCGGCGACGAATTCCCGGCGGGCGACCTCGAACTCGAAGGCCCCGCGGCGACGGTGACCTGGGCCGAACTCGCCAACCGAGAACCGAGCGCGATGATCGGTCCCGGGGACCTGGCACAGTTGAGTAGCGGCAACGCCTACGGTAGCCGAGTAAGCGCTCGCGACACGGTCACGATCTACTACAACGCGAGCGGGAGCCAGAACCGCACGCAGCTCGACCAGTGGTCGGGCGCGAACTGACCACGGCGGGCCGCGTCAGTCGGCGGTGACGGCCGACTCAGCGTCGCTGTCTGCCGGCCGACCGAACCACTGATCGAACGAGAGCGGCCCGGCCCCCATCGTGAACACGGCGGAGGCCATTCCGAACAGCGTGACGTGCGCCAGGACGGGGTCGTCCGGAAGCCCGAACAGGGTCGTCGTGAACAGCACGAACGAGGTGGCGGCGGCACCGCGCGTGAGGAACCCGGCGATCAGCGCCACACCGACGAGCATTTCGGTGAGCCCCGCTCCGACCACCCACAGCCCCGGATCGACCGGGACGACCGCGGTGAGATCGTACTTCTCGACGACGAGCAGCGCCTGGCCGGGTTCGGCGAGCTTCTGGAACAGCCCCAGGTAGACGAACGTCACGCCCATGCCGACCCGGACGACGACCGGGACGTATCGTCGGTACGGTTCGGTCGCCGCGTCGAGGAACGACTTCAGGTGGTGAATCGGGTCGACGCGGCCGTAGTACGTCCCGTCGGTGCTCGCGACGCGCTGGAGGATGTGGTCGGCGCTGGGCCGGCCGCCCCCGAGGACCAGCAGCGCGAGAAACGCCGGGACGTACTCCATCGCCAGGACGACCCCGACGTCGACGGTCAGCGCCCACGCGAACGTCAGGAGGGCGACGGTCGTGACGATACGGGTCGCCAGTCCGAACAGGAGCAGGAATCCGAGCCCGATGAACAGGACTCGAAGGGCGGGGTGCGTGGCGGTGTCGAACGTCACGGTCGGGGCGAACAGGTACCCCTGGAAGCCGGCTCCGACGAGGGGCAGACCCACGCTGAGCCGGAGCATCCACGGGACGAGGTCGGCGTAACCGACGAGGGTGTCACGGAGGACGACGATGTCTTCGACCGTGGGTCGTACCCGGAGGTACACCGCGAGACCGGCGACCGTCGCGAGTCCCGAGACGCCGACGATGGCCGCGTTCACCGGATTCGCGAGGACGGACAGGAAGAAGGCCAGCGCGTCGAGCGCCGCGCCGGGGCCGTCCGTCACGTAATCGACGTGTGCCGACGCGGTCGCGGGACCGAGCGTCAGCGCGAGTGTGGCGGTGCCTGCGGTGACCAGCGAGCGGCGATCCATACCTGATGATTCGCGTCGGAGACGCTAATCCTGTTCGTCTTCGCGCCGCAGGTCCGACGGCGTGTCCGTGTCGTCGCCGAGCGTCTCGCCGTCGCCCTCGCGCCTGCTGACGGCGTCCGGCGTCTCCGCGTGCTCCGGGTCCACCTGATCGATGTACGCCGCCCAGCGGTCGTCGGGGTCGGCGTGGGCTGTCGGCTCTCGGCCAGACGGGTCCCGGTCGAAGGTCGCTTCGTCGGGGTGGTCGGCGGTCACCGAGGACCGCGAGGTCCCGATGGGACGCTCGACGCTCCCCTCGCCGATCGCGACGCCGCTCGTGACGATGGACTGGACGCCCTCCTCGACGGACATGTCCACGTCGTAGACCCGCTCGTTCGAGACGTGGATGACGTACCCGCCCATCACGGGGTTGGGAGCCATCGGCATGAACAGGGTGACCATCTCGCTGTTGCCGGTCGCCGAGCGGATGGTCTCCGGCGTGTTCGCCGTGACGAACGCGATGGTGTAGGACCCCGGTGTCGGGTACTCGACGAGGACCACTTCCTGAAAGCTCTGCGTGTCGCTGTCGAGCACCATCTCGCTCATCTTGTCGAAGCTGGTGTACAGCGACCCGATGGCGGGCAGTCGCTTCACCGTCGATTCGAGGAACAGTTCGATGCGGCCGGGGCCGGACCGGCGCTCGGCGACGAACCCCACCGCGAACACCCCACAGAGCAGGACGAGGAACGCGACGAGTTTCAGGAGCGCCGTCGAGGTCTGTGCGGGGTCCGCACCGGACAGGCTCACGAGAAACCGGACGACCGGGTCGAGCACGCCGGAGAGCGTGTTGACGACGACTCCGACCACGAGCACGGTGACGAGCAGGGGAATCGTCAGGGCGAACCCGCTGACCATCGACTGGCGGACGGAGGTTCTGACGGTGTCGGTGGAGACCCGGTCACGCGCGTCGCTCATGCAACAGTCAACTATTCCGGTGTCGGAAAAAGCTGTACCCCTTGCACAGGCGGTGGAATTATATCCACGCCCCCGCTAATCCTACGGCAGTGAGCGTCAACATCGAAACAAAAATCGTCGACCGGGGCAGCGACGAGCACGTCGGCGAGGCGTGGGACCTCAAGGAGAAGATCCGAGAGTCCGACGGGGTGCTGCGCCAGCGACGGGGGTTCTTTCGCGACGCCTACCGACGGTCGACCACCTACCTCTACACCGACCGGTCGAGCGACCGGCTCGTCGGATTCGCGGCCGTGCGTCGCGACGGCTACATCCTCTTTCTCGCCGTCGACGAGGAGTACCGCGGCCACGGCTTTGGCAAGCGCCTCGTCGCACGCGTCGCCGAGGACTACGGGAGCGTTACCTGCCACGCCCGGGCGACGAACCGCGAGGCGCTCGGGTTCTACCAGCACATCGGCTTCGAGATCCGCCGCCGCATCGACAACTACTACGAGGACGGCGGCGACGCCTACTACCTGAAACTGGGCGAGGACTCGATCAAGGACAAGCTCTCGAAGTACCTGCCCGGCTGAAAGGGGCAGCACTCCGTCCCCCTCCGGCGTCCCGACAAGGAACGCTTTTCACGGGTAGCCACAAACGAGGTAGCCGATGGAAGAGCGGACCCGCGCGTACCTCCGCGGCCGGTTCGGCGACCACTACCGGCGGGCGTCGGTGACGCCGCCGCCGGCCGCAAACGAACGCGAGTGGGGGTTCATCCCGTGGACCGAGGGCCCCGGCGAGACGATGGTCCGTCACCGGTCGCTGCTGGACCTCGGCGAGATCGAGGACTTCCTCGGACGGAAGAAGCCCCGACACGTCTACTTCTCCGCGGGCCGCTACGACGACCCGAGCGCCTCGACGATGGCCGAGAAGGGCTGGCGCTCCTCGGACCTCGTCTTCGACCTCGACGCCGATCACCTGCCGAGCGTCGTGCTCGGCGAGGACAGCTACGCGGAGATGCTCGCGAAGTGCAAGGACGCGCTGTTGCGACTCCTCGATTTCCTCGAAGACGACTTCGGCTTCGACGACATGACCGTCGTCTTCTCGGGCGGTCGCGGCTACCACGTCCACGTCCGCGACGAGCGGATCCGCCACCTGGAGCGGGACGCCCGCCGTGAAGTCGTCGACTACGTGCGCGGCATCGGCCTGGAGTTCGACGAGCTCGTCGACGAGGAGTCCGTCGCCGGCACGGCCGGCCGCTCCAGCCCGGCGCAGAAGCGGACGCTGACCACGGAGGGCGGCTGGAGCGCCCGCGCCCACCGACACCTGCTCTCGTTCGTCGACGACCTGCTCGACATGGAGGAGGACGACGCACTCGAGCGGCTCCAGTCCTACGACGGCATCGGCGAGGGGAAGGCGACGGCGGCGCTGAACGCGGCGCGCTCGAACTACGAGCAGCTGGCGGCCGGCAACATCGACGTGCACCCGGCCGTCTACCAGCTCGCGCAGGTCGTCGTCCACGAGGTCGTGGCCGCCGACAACGCTCCGATCGACGAGCCGGTGACGACCGACACGAACCGCCTCATCCGGCTCCCCGGATCGCTCCACGGCGGAAGCGGGCTCGAAGTCCAGCGCATCGAGCGCGACAAGCTCGACGCGTTCGACCCGCTGACCGACGCGGTCCCGGAGACGTTCCGGGGCCACGAGATCGCCGTCGAGGTCACCGACGGCGGTCCGGTCGAACTCGGCGGCGATAGTTTTACACTGGAGGCGGGTAATCAAACCGTACCAGAGCACGTGGGCGTGTTCCTGATGGCTCGCGGTCGAGCGGAGAAGGGGAAGGAATGAATCTAGACGAACTGCAGTCCGTCCAGTCGAGAGAGCGCCAGACCGACCAGCTCCAGCAGCTGCGCGCGACGTTTTACGAGGAGGCGGGGCAGTTCATCCAGCAGCTCCGCGACGAACGCGAGCGCGCGGCCGAGCGCGCCGACGACCCCTTCGACTCGCCCGAGGTCAACCGCCTGACCGACGACATCAAGACCGCCGAGCAGACCGTCGAGGCGGTCTACGAGCGCCGCGTCGGCAAGATCGTCAAGATGGCGTCGCTGGCCGCGGCGGACATGCCCACCGAGGACGACGGGCTCACGCGGGAGGAGCGCGACCTGTTCGAGACGATGGTCACCGCCATCGAGTCCAACCGCTCGCACGTCCTCGACGTGATCGCCGGCGAGGCCCCGACCGGTGCGGTGGGCGACGGGGAGTCGACGACCGACGACGCCGCGAGCGACCAGACGCCGACTGCGGACCAGTCCGGCGACCGAACCGCGGACCCGACTCCCGACCAGATGCCGGACGCGGTGCCGGAACCCGAATCGAGAGACGGGACTACGACGAGTCCGGAACCGAACGTGGACGCCGCCGATATCATGGGCGGCGGCGACGGTCGAGCGGCCGACACCGCCGGCGATCCCACTGAATCTGACTCGGCGACCCACCCGTCCGAACAGGACCCGGCCCGACCGGCCGAGGAAGGGGCGGCAGCCACCGGGACAGCCGAAGCGCCACCGCCACCACCGCCCGAGGACCCGGACGCTGCCCCACCGAAGGACGCCGCCGGCGGGACGCCCGACGCCATCGAGCGAAAGACCGTCCGCATCACCGACGACGTCGGCGAGATCTTCGGCGTCGACCAGCGCGAGTACGACCTCTCGGCCGACGACGTGGTGACGCTGCCGGCCGACAACGCCGACCCGCTGGTCGAGCGTGACGCCGCCGAACCACTGGAATAGGCCGTCTGCGAACGCTTCAGTCCGTTTTCACGATCCGACAGAGCTCGCCGTGAGATCCGACAGTAGCGGGCAGCGTCAGCTATAATGTAGTGCAAATTATATTACGTCAGTATCATGAGCGCGGTTCGAACGGTGGTACTCGCCGCCGTCGTAGTCCTCGCTGGGTGCTCCGGGTTCTTCGGAGAGACGACGGAGACAGCGACTCCGTCCGAGACGGCGTCGGGGGGCGTCCCGCCGGCGGAGACCGAGACAGCGGCGGCGACGGCGACACCGAGTCCGACGCAGACGCCGCAAGGGACGGTACCGGAAACTGACTCTCCGAGCGGCGATCAACGGCTCGCGCCGGGCATCACGCGCGACGGCATCGTCAACCCCGTCGAACTGATGAGCGCGCACCAGCGCGAACTGCTCGCCGCGGGCTACGAGATCAATCAGACCGTCGTCAGCACGTACAACGGGTCCGTCAGCAACCGACTCGTCGTCCACACCACCGCGGGGCCGGGCGGCGAGATTGCCTACCAGAACGGCACGTCCTACGGGTACGACTTCGACGGCAACGAGAGCGTCACCGGCAACGCCGTGTGGCTGAACACGACATCGATGGTCACGAGACACGTCAAGGCCGGGACCACGACCTACCGGGTCCAGCCGCGTCTCTACCCGCCGGAGTCGCTCATCTGGTACAGCGGGCTCCAGCGCGACATCCAGTTCGCCGCCGACGAGTACGAGGTGACGAGCGTCGACCGGCGAGACGGCGTGCGCGTCGTCACGCTGGAGGCGTCGATCGACCGGGTGGCCGGCGACGACATCGACGACACGACCTCGACGCTCCGAATCGACGAGAACGGCGTCATCAGGGACGCGGAGACGGAGGTGAACTACGGCACCGGAAACGTCTATCACACGTACTACGCGGTCGAACAGGTCGGCTCGGAGCCCCCGGAGCGACCCGCCTGGCTGGACGCCGTCCCGCCGAGCGCCTCGCTCGACGTGGGGATGGACGTGTTCGGCTTCGACGAGACCAGCGTCGAACTGGTCCACACCTACGGCGACGCCGCGCCCGCCGGCTCGATCGTCACGGTCGTCTCCAACGGGACGCTGTACGAGGCCACGCTGGACGACCCGTTCCGCGGCGACACGCTGTACCTCTGGGTCGACGCCGACGGCGAACTCCGGGCGACGGCCGACCGGCCCGACTCGACCGCCGCCCGCGAACTGGGACCGGTGGTGACGGTCACCGTTCGCGCGCCGGACGGCGGGGAACTGTTCTCGACCAGCCTCGGCCGCTGACAGCGACACGGGTCCAGCGAACGGCTCCCGCCTCCCGCCCGTGACGGAACGGCGTCCAGTTTCTTATCCTCGCTTGACATACCCGTCGGTATGAACAGGTACCTCCGTGTCTTGGTCAGTCTGGCCCTCGGCGTGGTTGCGTTCGTCGTCACGACCGTCGCGGTGACGGCCGGTTTCGAACCACAGATCGAGTTCTCGCTGCTCATCGGGCTCCCGATGGGCGTCACCGCCGGTCTGACCGCGTTCTTCGCCGGCTCCGTCCTGCTGTGGTATCGGGACCGGACGGCGGCGGGCGCGGTTTCCGGGCGCGCGGTCCGACTGCGAGCGGCCGCGCTGGCGGCCGTCGCCGACTTCCTCGCCGTCGCCGCCGCCGGCGTCGGCCTCTACGTCGTCGCGAGCGACAGCATCGGCATCGGTCTGCTGGTGGCGGGACTGCCCGTGACGGTGGTGCTCGCCGCCGTCGTCGGCTACCTCGTGGCCGGCCGCGACCGCGACAGTCGGCGCGGATTCGGAACCTGACCCGAGCGTCTCACGGCTCCGGTCGCGAGCCGAGCGTGAGTTCGACCGTCCGCTCCGCGCCGTCGCGCTCGACGAGCACGTCGATGGTGTCGCCCGGGCTGGTCGAGAGCGCGAGGAAGCTGGCGAGCGCCTGTCGGGTGGGCGTCGGCGTGTCGCCGAGCCGGCGGACCACGTCACCGCCGACTGGGACGCTCGTCTCCGAGACGAGTTCGGTGCCACTGGAGCCCCGCAAGACGCCGTCAGAGGGACCGCCCTCGACCACGCGGTCGATATAGACGCCCGACGCGGGGTCGAGGTCGTTCGCCCGGGCGACGAGCGGCGAGACGCTCCGGAGGCCGACGCCCATGTAGGAGTGATCGTAGTCGCCGCTCGTGATGAGCGCCGGAACGACGCGCTGTGTCAGCGGCGCGGAGATGGCGAACGCGACGTTGTCGCCGCCGCCGGCGTTGATGACGCCGACGACTTCGCCGTCGAGCGTGACGAGCGGGCCGCCGCTGTTGCCGGGGTTGACCGGCGCGTCCGTCTGGACCGTGTCGGCGATGGAGAAGTTGTTCGCGCCTTCGAGCGTCCGGTCGACGCCGCTGACGATGCCGGCGGTCACCGAGCCCGAGAGGCCGAACGGATTCCCGATGGCGACGACTTCGGTCCCGACGGGCGGTTCCGTCTCGACGAACGAGAGGGGCGTCACTCCCGCCGGCGGCGCGTCGATCCGTAGGACGGCGAGGTCGCTGTACACGTCCGCGCCGACGACGGAGACGGACCGCCAGCCGGTGTCCGAAAAGCGGACGGAGACCTCCGAGCCGCCGGCGACGACGTGCTGGTTCGTCACGATGTGCTCGCCGTCGACGAGAAAGCCGCTGCCCTGGCTGGCGCTCCCGGCGTCGGTGTAGACCCTGATCGAGGCCACGGCGTCCACGACCTGTTCGTAGACGGCCGTGTAAGCGCTTTCCGGCTGCGTCGATTCGCCGGCCGACGGCGACTGGTCCGCGTTGGTCGCCTGATCGCCGGCGGACGACTCGGCCGGTGACCCGGGGGCCTGACAGCCCGCCGTGGCGGCGACGGCTCCGCCGAACGCGCCGAGGAGTCGCCGGCGCGTGAGTGACTGCTTCATACCGGACCGTCGCCCCTGCCGGCGAAAAAGCCACGGTTCCGAACACCCGCCCGGCGACTGGTGGCCGCTGATCAGTCCACGTACGGCTTCTCGATGTCGCTCTCGACGGTGAGGACGACGCTGATTCGACGCGTGATGCCGTCGAGGAGCGAGATGACAGGCGAGAGGAGCCGCTCGGTCAGGCGAATGGGTGTCGAAACGGTGAGCGCCCAGTACTTCGCGTTGCCGAGGCCGAAGGCCTTCGGGACGATCTCCCCGAAGACGAGGATGAGGAAACTGGTGAACAGCGTCGTCGCGACGACGGCCGGGCCGGCGGGGAGGTAGGTGGTCACGATAACGGTCACGATGCTGGAAATCGCGATGTTCACGACGTTGTTGCCGGCGAGGAGCGTGACGAGGAGTCGGTGGGGATCGTCGGATAGCTCTTTCAACAGGCGGGCCCGACGGTCGCCCGTCGCGGCCTGTTCGTCGATCCACCCTCTCGGGAGCGAGAAGACGGCCGTCTCCGAACTCGAGAAGAACGCGCTCAGACAGAGCAGGACGACGAGCGCTCCGCCCCCGACGACGGCGAGTGACAACGTGCTCATAGCCACAGTACAGACAGCCACGCCATCAATGTGGCGCGCGGCCGGCGGCATCGCCCTCGGGACGCCCTGACCGTTTCGCCCACCGCTCCGCGTCGCCGAGCGGGCACAACATTCAATCGTCTCGGCGTCGTACGCCGGCCAATGTCCGAGGAACGGTCCAGTTCGAAGCCGCCGACGCCGGGGTTCCTGTTGCCCGGCCTGCGCTGCGGCGTCGAGATGGCGCTGGTCGGAACGATCATCCTCCTCGTGGGCCTGCCGGCCGAGGAGCCGCTCCGGCTCGGAATCGTGCTGCTGGCCGCGCTGCTCGCGATGACGGTCGTCCTCTTCTGGGCGATGGGGCGACACGTGCGCCGCTGGATCCGCTACGCGCAGGGCAAGCCGACCCAGCACACGCCGTTCGACTGAACGCGCTCCGTCGTGGTATCGGCTCGCGATGAGCGGCTGAATTAATAACTCAATCCAGATTCTTTATTAATCAGTCCCATTTCGACGGGCTATTCTAACAGTCGAATTAATAAGACGGGGCGGCCTAGCTTCGTCAATGACAGATTCAGGACCCGCGGACCCGGGCGGTGGTGAGCAGACCCACGACCGGACGACGGGCCGCGATCACGACGCCGATCGCGACGGCGAGCGCGTCGCGCAGTTCGCGGTCCCCGAAATGGACTGCCCGTCCTGTGCGGGCAAGGTCGAGGGCAGCGTCCGAACGCTCGACGGCATCGAGACGGTCGACCCCCAGGTCACCACGGGGACGCTCACCGTCTCGTTCGACGCCGACGAGACGGACGCCGAGGCGATCGCAGACCGCGTCGAGAAGGCCGGCTACGCCGTCGAATCAGACGACGCGAGCGGGTCGTTCGCGGTCCCGGACATGGACTGTGCGTCCTGCGCCGGCAAGGTCGAGAACGCGCTGTCGAGGGTCGACGGCGTCAGGGACATCGAGACGCGGCCGACGACGGGCACGGTCGAGGTCACGTACGACCCGTCGCAGACCGACGCCGACGCGCTCGCGAGCGCCATCGAGAGCGCCGGCTACGAGGTGACTGAGCACTCGGCCGACGGAGACGAGGGGCGTGCGAGCGGCGAGCCTTCGTCCGCGGACGACATCTGGACGAGTCCGCGCGCCCTGAAGACCTGGACCAGCGGCGTGTTCGTCGCGCTCGGCCTGACTTTCGAGTTCCTGCTGCGCGGCGGCAACGCGCAGATCGCGACCGTTCTCGGGTCCGACCTCCACGTCGCCGACGCGCTGTTCCTCGTGGCCGTCGCCGCCGGCGGCCAGGAGATCCTCCGCAACGGGTACTACTCCCTGCGGAACCGGAACCTCGACATCGACCTCCTGATGTCCATCGCCATCCTCGGCGCGCTCGTGGCGAGCGTCGTCTTCGGCGAGGCGCTGTACTTCGAGGCCGCGACGCTCGCGTTCCTGTTCAGCGTCGCGGAGCTCTTAGAGCGGTACTCGATGGACCGCGCCCGCAACTCCCTGGAGGAACTGATGGACCTCTCGCCCGACGAGGCGACGGTCCTGCGCGACGGCGAGGAGGTGACGGTCTCCGTCGAGGAGGTCAGCGTCGGCGACACCGTGGTCATCAGGCCCGGCGAGAAGATTCCGATGGACGGCGAGGTCACCGACGGCGACAGCGCGGTCAATCAGGCCCCCATCACCGGCGAGAGCGTCCCGGTCGACAAGACCGAGGGCGACGAGGTGTACGCCGGGACCATCAACGAGGAGGGGTACCTCGAAGTCCGCGTCACCGCCGCGGCCAGCGACAACACGCTCTCCCGTATCGTCCAGCTGGTCGAGGACGCCCAGTCGAACAAGACGGAGCGCGAGCAGTTCGTCGAGCGCTTCTCGGCGTACTACACGCCGGTCGTGGTCGTGTTCGCCGTCCTCGTCGCGCTCGCCAGCCCGGTCGTCCTCGGGACGACGGCCTCGACGGCCGTCGTCTACGGACTCACCCTCCTCGTCCTCGCGTGCCCCTGCGCGTTCGTCATCTCGACGCCAGTCTCCGTCGTCTCGGGCATCACCAGCGCCGCGAAGAACGGCGTCCTCATCAAGGGCGGGAACCACCTCGAAGCGATGGGGGCGGTCGACGTGGTCGCCTTCGACAAGACGGGCACGCTCACGAAGGGCGAACTCACCGTCACCGACGTGGTCCCGCTGAACGGCAACTCCGAGGAGGACGTGCTCCGGTGCGCCCAGGGACTCGAACGTCGCAGCGAACACCCAATCGGCGAGGCCATCGTCGCGAAGGCCGGTGCAGCCGGCGTCTCGGAGCGCGAGATCGATGACTTCGAGAGCATCACTGGCAAGGGCGTCCGCGCAGACCTCGACGGGACGGCCCACTACGCCGGCAAGCCGGGGCTGTTCGACGACCTCGGATTCGATCTCTCGCACGTCCACGCGACCACCGACGGCGGCGTCGTCACGCAGACGGCACAGCACATCTGCGAGCGAAACAACTGCCTCGACCTGCTCGACGACACCGTCCCAGCGCTCCAGGCAGAGGGGAAGACGGTGGTCCTCGTCGGGACCGAAGACGAACTGGAGGGCGTCATCGCCGTCGCCGACGAGGTCCGTCCGGAGGCGAAGGCGACCATCGCGCGCCTGCGCGACCTCGGCGTCGAGCGGACGGTGATGCTCACGGGCGACAACGAGCGGACGGCGCGGGCCATCGCCGAGTCGGTCGGCGTCGACGCCTACCGCGCCGAACTCCTGCCCGACGAGAAGGTCGCGGAGATCGACGCGCTGGTCGAGGAGTACGAGGGCGTGGCGATGGTGGGCGACGGCATCAACGACGCGCCGGCGCTGGCGAGCGCGACCGTCGGCGTCGCGATGGGCGCGGCCGGGACCGACACGGCGCTCGAAACGGCCGACATCGCACTGATGAGCGACGACCTCTCGAAGCTCCCGTACCTGTACGAACTGGCCCACGACGCGAACGGCGTCATCCGGCAGAACGTCTGGGCCAGCCTGGCGGTCAAGGCCGGCCTCGCGGTCGCGGTCCCGTTCGGCCTCGTGCCGATCTGGGTCGCCGTGCTGGCCGGCGACGCCGGGATGACGACCGCGGTCACCGGGAACGCGATGCGGCTCTCGCGGATCCGGCCGGCCGCGGGCGGTGAGTGAGCGGCGGTTCGGCTTCCTCTCAGTGAGGTATTAAGTAGCGCCCGCGAGTAGCGAGTGCCGGCATGGAACTCACTTGGCACGGCCACTCGACGTGGCACGTCACGGTCGACGACACAGAGTTGCTCATCGATCCGTTCTTCGACAACCCGCACACGGACACCGACCCCGAGGAACTCGATCCCGACTACGTGCTGTTGACCCACGGCCACGCCGACCACATCGGCGACGTGGACCGCTACGAGGGGGCCGGCCTGGTCGCGACCCCCGAACTCGTCGAGTACTGCGAGGACAACTTCGGAGAGTTCGACGCCGTCGGCGGCATGGGGATGAACCTCGGCGGCACCGTCGAGATCGGCGACGCCTTCGTCACGATGCACCGGGCGGACCACACCAACGGGATCGACACCACCTACGGTACGAGCGGCGGGATGCCAGCGGGCTTCGTCATCTCGGACACGAAGCCGACGCAGGTCAGCGACGCCGAGTCGACGACGTTCTATCACGCAGGCGACACCGGCCTCATGACCGAGATGCGCGAGGTCATCGGGCCGTACCTCGAACCGGACGCGGCCGCCGTCCCGGTCGGCGATCACTTCACGATGGGACCGATGCAGGCCGCCATCGCCGTGGACTGGCTCGACGTGGACCACGCATTCCCGATGCACTACGACACGTTCCCGCCGATCGAGATCGAGACGGAGGACTTCGTCAAGGAGGTCAAGGCGGCCGGGAGCGACACCGAAGTCCACGTCCTCGACGGCGACGAGACGTTCGAACTCTGAGCCGCGGGCGCGGACTTTCCGACATCGCACTTATTGGTCGGTCGAGAAACGTTTAGGAGGGAGCGCCGAGACAGCCGGAACGCTATGGCAGATATCGAAGTCGAGAGCACTTGCGAGGAAGGCTACACAGTAGAGAGCATCATCAACGGCGAGTGGCAACTCGTCGTCGACGCCCTGAGCGAGGAGGGGCCGTCGGCGAACGAGGTCCTCGCGGCCGACTACGCGTCCTGTTACATCCCGGCGTTCCGCGTCGCGGCGGACAAACACGGCTACGACGACATCGGCGAGGTCACGGTCGAGGTCGCCGCGGACCTGGACGAGGACGACGACCTGGAAGCCATCGACTTCCACATCGAGGTCGAGGAGAGCCTCGGCGACGACGCCTGGGACATCGTCGAACTGGGCGAGGACATCTGTCACGTCCACTCGGCGCTGCGCGAGGAACTCCACGCCGAGATCACGATCGAGTCCGGCGTCTGATTCGGGACCGGCGGACGGTCATCGGCCGCCGGCGACCGGCCGCGCCGGGAAACGCTCATACATCAGGCCCGCTAACGTCCCGCCATGAGCGATTCAAACTGGACCGACCGCATCGCCGGCGAGCGGATGGCGGTCGATCAACTGTTCAACGACCAAGTGCAGGCGTCGTCGTTCTCGAGCCAGCAGTGGGGCCTCGTCATGACGGCCGTGGAGTTCGAGATCGAGGACCCCGACGACCCCGAGGAGGCACACATCGTCGCCGACACGTCGAAGCTCTCCAGCGTCATGCCGGAGATGGAACGCGTGGCGAATCAGAGCCCGATGGGCGGTCCGGGCGGCGACAGCTCGGGCGGCTCCGGCGGACTCCTCTCGGGCGTCAAAGACGCGCTGGGGCTCGGGGGCTCCGGCGGCGGCGACAAACAGAAAGAGGAGGAAGCGGCGAAGCTCGCACAGGCGTACGCGGAGAAGCTTCAGGAGAAACTGGAGTCCAACGGCCGCTGGGACACGATTCGCGAGCAGGCCCAGTCCTAGTACTCGTCGCCACCGTGAAACAGCGTTAGCTCCTCTGCCTCGTAGATGTTGATGAGTTCGGTGACGATCTCGTCGTAGGACTCGTCTTCGACACGGAGCTCGTCGAGTCGCTCGATTGTCTCGTCGTCGAGTTCGATCGATGACATGCCCGGACGTTCCCGTGGGACGCACTTAATCCCCATCCCCGATCAAAAGCGAACACGAACAGTAGTAACAAATCAAAACCGAAAACGGTTAATGGTCGTTCTCGGTACCAACACCACATGCGACCACTGGGTGACTCACCGCTCGTACGGAACGACAAGACGCTCGTCCTGGCCCACGATCACGGGCTGGAACACGGCCCCAAGCAGTTCAGCGGCGTCGAGGAGCGCCTCGACCCGCGCGAGGTGTTCGAGATGGCGACCCACGACGCCGTGACGGCGCTGGCCGTCGGCAAGGGCCTCGCCGAGACGTACTACCCGAGCTACGAGGACGACGTGAACCTGCTGGCGAAGCTCAACGGCGGGTCGGACCTCTGGATGGGCGACCCGTACTCGCCCCAGAACTGGTCGGTCGAGTACGCCGCGGAACTCGGTGCCGACGCCATCGGCTACACGATCTACCCCGGAGTCAACCGCGAGACGGACATGTTCGAGGACTTCCGCCCGGTCCAGGAGAACGCCCGCGACCACGACCTCCCGATCGCCATGTGGTCGTACCCGCGCGGACAGGCCATCAAGGAGCACCGCAGCCCCTCGACTATCGCCTACGCCGCCCGCATCGGACTCGAACTCGGCGCTGACTTCACGAAGGTGAAGTACCCCCGAGACAAGGAGGCGATGGCCCACGCCGTCCGCTCGGCCGCCGACAACCGCGTCCTGCTCTCGGGCGGGTCGAAGACCTCCGACCGCGACTTCCTCGAACTCGTCGAGGACTGCATGGACGTGGGCGTGGCCGGCCTCGCCGTCGGCCGCAACGTCTGGCAGCGCGACGATCCCTACGACATCCTCGACAAGCTCGAGGGCGTCATCTTCGAGGACGCGACGGCCGACGACGTGCTGTAGGCATGGACGAGGAGACGCGCCGAGCCGTCGACGCCGCCGCCGAGCAGTTGCCGGCGACGGACGAGTTCGCCCGCGGCCGGGTCGTCTTCGGCTTCGACGGCTACCTCGACCGCGTGCGCGAGGTCGTCGCCGACCGGAGCGACCCGGAGCACTACGACCGGCTCGACACGCTCGCCGGCTTCGGCGACCGCATCGAGCGCTCCGTGGCCGCCGACAGCTCGCTCTCCTTCGAGTGGCTGCAGGACGGCAACCGCACCGGCGGCCACACCAGCCACCTCGCGCGCGCCTTCGGCGTCTGGTCGTTCGACCCCGTCATGATCGGCATGTACGGCGACCCGGTCCACGAGGCCTTCGAGGCGGAGTTCGGCGCGTACGACCTCCACTCGCTGGGCGACCCGGGCGTCACCGACGCCGTCGAGTTCGACGACGGCAAGCTCATGCTGACCGAGATCGGCGACACCATGTCGCTGGACTGGGCGGCGCTGGACGACGCGTTCGGCCACGACCGGCTGGCCGAAAAACTGGACGGCGCGCGCCTGCTCGGGACGGGCTACTGGTCGGAGACGCCCGACCTGCCGACGGTCTTCGACGGCCTGTGTGACCTCTGGGGAGCCATCGACGACCCGCCCGAACGCGTGCTGGTCGACCCCGGCGACGTGCGGAAGCTCGACGCCGACCGCCTGCGCGCCGGCCGCGAAGCCATCGGTCGGCTGGACGAGGTGACCGACGTGGTGGTCTCCTCGAACCGCGCCGAGACGGACGTGCTCGCGGACGCCTACGCCGGCGAGGCCGAGCGCTCCTTCGAGGCGGCCGCCGAAGCCGTCGCCGAGGCGCTCGACCCGACGTGGTTCGTCGGTCACGGCGTCGAGCGCTCCGTCGTCGTCTCCGGCGATGGAACTGACAGCGTGGCCGTGCCCGCCGTGTCGGACCCCGAACTGACGACCAGTTCCGGCGACCACTTCAACGCCGGTCTCGGCCTCGCGCTCGTCGCGGGGCTCTCGCCCGCCGCCGCCGTCGTCGTCGGCAACGCCGTCGCGGGCTACTTCGTCCGCACGGCCGACCAGCCGTCGCTGGCGGACGTTCGTGCGTTCGTCGACGACTATATCGAGAAGTTCTGAGCGAACGGCGCTCGCGCGGGTCGAGGCGCTCGCCTGTTTTCGACGCCGCGCTCCAAAATTGACTGTCTACAGCCGTTCGACCGACACGCGCTCTCGCACCGACTCGATTTCGCTCAGGTCGGGGACCGCCGTCCCGGCCTGCTGAACGACCTGCGAGGAGACGGCGACGCCGGTCCTGAGCGCGGTCTCGTCGTCCGCGCCGGCCTCCCACGCGCCGAGCACACCGGCGAGCAGCGCGTCACCCGCGCCGACGGTGTCGACCACGTCCACGTCGAGCGCGCGGGCGAACAGCAGGCCGTCCTCGCTCGCGAGCACCGCGCCGTCGCCGCCCATCGAAGCCAGCACGCGGTCGAAGCCGCGGGCTCTGAACCGGTCGGCCGCGCGGGCACAGCCCTCCACGCTCGAGACGTCCGCGCCGGTGGCCTCGCCGAGTTCCTCGCGGTTCGGTTTGCACAGGCCGTAGTGGGCGTCGAGTTCGCGAAGGAGGTCGCCGCCGGTGTCGACGACAGTCTCCCAGTCGCCGCCCGCGGCGATTCGGTCGATGGCGTCGGCGGACAGCCCCGGCGGCAGGCTCCCACCGACGAGCACGCGGTCGGGGTCCTGGGCCGCGACGCGGTCGAGCAGGGCGTCGACGACGGACGCGTCGACCGCTGGGCCGGACTGGTTCAGCTTGTACTCCTCGGCGTCGGCGATGGCGGTCGTGTTGAGCCGCGTCGTCCCGCCCACGTCGGCGAACGCCGTCTCGACGCCGTCGGCCCGGAGTTCGTCGCGGATGAACGCACCGGTGAAGCCCCCGAGCAGGCCGGTCGCGACGCACGGGCGGTCCATGGCTGTGAGCAACTGGGCGGCGTTGATCCCCTTGCCGCCGGCGTCGAAGTGCGCGTCGGTCGCGCGCAGCACGCGGTCGGGGGCCATCGGCTCGTCGAACTGGACGGTCTGGTCGACTGCTGGGTTGTAGGTGACTGTGACGATCATGGGATGACTCCTGCGACGGTGACGTCTGCCTCTTCGAGGGCCGCGGACAGGGACTCGGACGGGCGGGCGTCGGTGACGAGCAGGTCGACGGCCGACAGGTCCGCGAAGGTCATGAAACTGCGCTCGCCGAATTTCGTCGCGTCGGCGACGAGCACGACGCGGCTCGCCTGCTCGACCATCAGCTCCTTGATCGACGCCTCGCCCTCGTTGGGGGTCGACAGCCCGGCGACGCCGTCGAGCGCGTTGGTCCCCAGAAAGAGCAGGTCGAAGTTCGTCCGCTCGATGAACCGCTCCGCGGTCGGGCCGACGAGCGCGCGGGTCCGCGGCCGGAAGCTCCCGCCGGTGAGCTTCGTCTTCACGTCCCGGTCGGCCAGTTCGGTGGCCAGTTCGGGCATGTTCGTGGCCGCGACGTAGTCGGTGTCCGTGATGGCGCGCGCGACCTCCATCGTCGTCGAGCCGGCGTCGAAGAAGACGACCTGCCCCTCGCGGACCTCCTCTGCGGCCCGGTCGGCGATGGCCTGCTTCTCCGCGAGCTGTTCGACCTCGCGCTGCCCGTAGGGGCGCTCGGTCCCGACCGAGGTGGCCGGCACCGCACCGCCGTGAGACCGCTCGATGCGGCCCTCGGCCTCCAGATCGCGGAGATCCCGTCGGATCGTCGCCTTGGAGAACTCGAGTTCAGCGGCCAGTTCCGACACCGAACAGCCGTCCCGCTCTGTCACCAACTCGACGATAGTGCGCTTTCGCTCGGCCGGGAGCATTCTCTCGCTCGTGATTGTTTCGCTTCGGATTTACCTCTTTCTATCGAGAAGATGCTTGTTTCTGCTCGAAGTCGAGGAGAGAAACCGTTACAGTTCGTCGATGACGGCGGCCGTCACGTCCCCGGTGGAGGCGTCGCCGCCGAGGTCAGGGGTTCGGGGTCCGTCGTCGAGGACCTGTTCGACGGCCGCTCGGACGGCGTCGCCCTGCTCGTCGTAGCCGAGGTGATCGAGCAACATCGCGGCCGAGAGAATCATCGCGGAGGGGTTGGCGATGCCCTCGCCGGCGATGTCGGGCGCGGAGCCGTGGACCGGTTCGAACAGCGCGTTGTCCTCGCCGACGTTCGCCGACGGGAGCAGGCCGAGGCCGCCGACGAGGCCGGCGGCGAGGTCCGACAGCATGTCCCCGGCGAGGTTCGGGCAGACGACGACGCCGTAGTCCTCGGGCGACATGACGAGGTGCATCGCGAGCGCGTCCATCAGCGCCGTGTCGTAGTCAGCGCCGCGGTCCTGGCCCACGGCCTCCGCGGTGTCGAGGAACAGGCCGTCGGTGGTGCGCATGACGTTTGCCTTGTGGGCGATGGTCACGTCGTCGTAGCCGTTTCGCTTCGCGTAATCGAAGCCGTACTCGGCGATCTTCTCCGAGGCGTCCTCGGTGATGACCCGCGTGCAGGTCGTGACGCCGTCGGCGATCTCGCTCTCGATGCCCTTGTAGACGCCCTCGGTGTTCTCGCGGATGAACACGATGTCGGTGTCCGGCTGGACGGCGTCCAGGCCGGGATACGACCGCGCCGGGCGGACGTTGGCGAACGAGCCGACGACCTGCCGGAGCGGCAGGATCACGTCGGCGGCGGTCTCGCCGGCCGCGCCGAACAGCGTCGCGTCGGCGTCGGCCGCCAGGTCGCGCGTCTCCTGCGGGAGCGCCTCGCCCGTCTCCGCTTCGACGGCGTCGCCGGCCTCGCCCTCGACGAAGTCGAAGTCGACGGCGTCGAGCGCCTCCAGTACCTCGACGGCGGCGGGCGTGACCTCCTGTCCGATCCCGTCGCCGGGGATGACGGCTATCTCGTGTGTCATGGCGGGAGGGACGTGGGCGGCCGGTGAAAGTGGTTCGGTTCGCCGTCGCGCGTTCGAACAGCGTCAGCGGGGACCGTCTCGAACGGGGGGACCGCGGGGTCGCCCCGGAAACGTCAGGGACGACAGCAAGATGGCACGGGCCGCGACGACGGCGTCGACTCGATGGAGGGCCGAAGCGGGGGAGGGCAGCGACGCGTCGCCGGGGACCGTGCGCACCCGAGTATTTCGGGGGTTGATATGTAGCTACTATCACGTTACTATCGATACCGAAGATACTATCAAAACAATCTATACTATCGACACAGCGTACGCTATCGCAACCGAAGGGACAGTCGAGAATCAGGTAACTGGCACGGGTCGCTCGTCGTTCAGAGCTTGTGCCGGAAGGCGTGGAGCACGTTCTCGCCGGTTTCGGTCAGTTCCACCTGCTTCGTTCGGCCCACGTCCCGGACGGTGATGTAGCCGTCTTCGACCAGCGGGTCGACGACGTTCGCGTTCAACAGCGCGAACTTCGCCTTGTCGTTGGCCGGGTCCACGTCGTCGATGAACGCCAGGCCCGCGTCCTCGGCGAACTCGATGAGGTCGGACTTCTTCGCGGTGTAGCGCTCGCTGTTGGTCCGCTTCAGGTAGTCGAGGACGGCCACCTGATCGCGGGAGATGGCTTCGATGGGGTACGACGGGAGGACCTCCGCCTCGTCCATCCCGCTGGTAAGCGGTTCCTCTGACACCGCCGGAACGTGGCGCTCCGGGTGGACGTAGTAGGCGGTCGCCGGCGTCGCCATGCACGCGATTGCGCTCCCGATGGCGGCCACCTTCGGCCCGCTGGAGACGTTGACCCGCACGATGTCCTGGGGGTGGTCGGCGGTGAGCGTCGTGACGACCGCCAGCACGTCGTAGAGGTCGTGGAGGTCCGTCCGGCGCATCTCCACCGTGACGCCGTCCGCGTCGAGGTCCTCGATCAGCGCCTGCTGGTAGGGCGTCAGGCGCGCCGGCTCAGCCCTCTCGGAGAGCAGGTACACCTCGTCGGCGTTGTGCGTGCGTATCGGCTCGGCGATACGGTCGCGCTCGTGGCCGAGCGGCGCGATGTGGATCTCCCGTATCTCTTCCATGCGCCATGACGCGACGCGCAGGCGCATTGCTCTTGGCATCTCGCGGGACGACCCGGCCGCCGCTCGTGGGTCGACCGCTCACGGCTCGAAAATGTATGTCTCGCGGCTACTCGTCCGCTTCTGCGAACCAGATGCTTACGCCGGAGAGATAACACTCTCCGCAGCTAATCGTCCGCTTCGATGTCCGACCGCGTCTGGTCGAGATACGGCAACTGCGCGGCCGTCTCCTCGATGGCGTTGCGGTTGGCCTTCATCAGCGCGGTCGTGTCCCAGATGCCCTCGACGAGGGCCTGACGCTGGGCGTCGTCCACGGAGACGTTGGCTTCGTTGCCGCCGTAGCGAACCGTCTCGGCCGCCACGTCGACTTCGATTTCCTTGCTGGGGTTGTCGTCGACCCACTGCTGGAGCGCGTTGATCGTCTCGTGGTCGGCCGTGACGGTCGGGATGCCCAGCGCCAGGCAGTTCCCGGCGAAGATTTCGGCGAAGCCCTCGCCGATGATGGCGTCGATGCCCCAGCGCATGAGCGCCTGGGGCGCGTGCTCGCGCGAGGAGCCACAGCCGAAGTTGTTGTTGACCACCATGACGTTGGCGTCCTGGAAGCGCTCCTCGTTCATCGGGTGGTCCTTCTGGTTGTCGTCGTCGTCGAAGCGGACGTCGAAGAACGCGAACTCGCCCAGGCCGTCGAAGGTGACGACCTTCATGAACCGCGCGGGGATGATCTGGTCCGTGTCGATGTCGTTCCCGCGGATGGGGATGCCGGTCCCCTCGACGTAATCGACCTCGGGGATGTCCTCGGTCGCGTCGCTCATTGCAGCGCCACCTCCTTCAGGTCGCGCACGTCAGCGACCTCGCCGGTGATCGCCGCGGCGGCGACCATCCGGGGGTTCATCAGGACGGTGCGGCCGTCCTTGCTCCCCTGCCGGCCGACGAAGTTCCGGTTCGAGGAGGAGGCACAGGCCTCGTCGCCCTCCAGTTGGTCCTCGTTCATGCCCAGACACATCGAACAGCCGGCGTTGCGCCACTCGAAGCCGGCTTCCTCGAAGATGTCCTTCAGGCCCTCCTCCTCGGCGGCGCGCTGGACGCGCTGGCTGCCGGGGACGACGAACGCGCGCACGTCGTCGGCGACCTGTCGGCCCTTGACGATGCGGGCCGCCCGTCGCAGGTCGGGCATCCGAGCGTTCGTACACGAGCCGAGGAAGGCCACGTCGATGTCGTACCCTTCCATGCTCTGGCCGGGCTCGACGCGCATGTGCTCCTGGGCGCGTCGCGCCGTGTCCTGCTTGTCTTCGGGCAGGTCCTCGGGGGCCGGAATCGGGTCGTCGATGCCGATGCCCTGGCCCGGGGTGGTCCCCCAGGTGACGACCGGGTCGAGTTCGCTCGCGTCGATCTCGACCACGTCGTCGTACTCGGCGTCGTCGTCCGAGCGGATGGACTCCCAGTACGGCTTGAGGTCCTCGAATTTCTCGGGATGTTCCTGGAAGTAGTCGGTCCCCTCCAGCCACTCGTAGGTGGTCTCGTCGGGGTTGACGTAGCCCGCGCGAGCGCCGCCCTCGATGGACATGTTACAGATGGACATCCGTCCCTCCATGTCGAGGTTCTCGATGGTCTCGCCGGCGTACTCGTAGACGTAGCCGACGCCGCCCTCGGTGCCGAGCCGGCGGATTATCTCGAGGATGATGTCCTTGGCCTCGACGCCCTCGTCGAGTTCGCCGGTGACCTCGATCTTGCGGACCTTCTGTTTCTCCATCGCGATGGTCTGGGTGGCCAGCACGTCGCGAATCTGGCTCGTCCCGATCCCGAACGCGAGCGCGCCGAACGCGCCGTGGGTGGAGGTGTGGCTGTCGCCACAGACGATGGTCTTGCCGGGCTGGGTGATGCCCTGCTCCGGCCCGATGACGTGGACGATTCCCTGATCGCCCGTCGTCGGGTCCGAGAACTGGATGCCCGCGTCGCGGACGTTCTCTTCCAGTTCGGCCATCATGCGCTCGGCCGCGTCGTCCGCGTACGGCCGGTCCTGGTTCGCCGTCGGAACGATGTGGTCGACCGTCGCGTGGGTCAGGTCCGGTCGCGCGACCTCGAGACCGCGCTCCTGGAGCATCCCGAACGCCTGCGGGCTGGTGACCTCGTGGATGAGGTGGAGCCCGACGAAGAGTTGGTCCTGGCCGTTGGGCAGGGTGGTGACTTTGTGCCGATCCCAGACCTTGTCGTACAGGGTGCCTCGACTCATACTGTCTCGTCCCGTCCCTCGGTCCCGCGCTCGTAGGCGCGGGTGACGCCCTCGCCGGGCGCTTCGTGGTCTACGTCTTCCATCGTCTCGTCGGCCTCGGGGTCGCCTCCGTCGGCGGCCACGACCGGGCCGCGCCGGAACGCCGCGCCGAAGGTGGCGTTCGTCTCCGGGTGGGTGTGGTCGACGCTTCGCATCGTCTCGTGTGTGTCGTCGTCAGTCATCTGCTGGTGCTTCCTCTTTCTGCTGGTCGGCCTGCTCGCCCCACGCGAACAGTTCGCGCAGACGACCGCCGACCTCCTCGATCTGGTGGGTCTGTTCGGCGTCTCGGTACTGCTTGTAGGCGGGCCGGTTGGCCTGGTTCTCGTTGATCCACTCGCGGGCGAACTCGCCGTTCTGGACCTCTTCGAGGATCTTGTCCATCCCTTCGCGGTCGATGACGTCCTCACCGCGGGTCAGGCCGCCGTACTCGGCGGTGTCGGAGACGGAGTTCCACATCTCCATGTGGCCGCCCTCGTACATCAGGTCGACGATGAGCTTGAGTTCGTTCAGGCACTCGAAGTAGGCCATCTCCGGCGCGTAACCGGCGTCGACCAGCGTCTCGAAGCCGGCCTTGACCATCTCGGTGACGCCGCCACAGAGGACGGCCTGCTCGCCGAAGAGGTCCGTCTCGACCTCCTCCTGGAAGGTCGTCTCGATGACGCCGGCGCGGGTGCAGCCGACGCCCTTCGCGTAGGCCAGCGACTCCTCTTTCGCGTCGCCGGTCGCGTCCTGGTAGATCGCGATGAGGCCGGGCGTCCCCTCGCCGCGCTCGTAGGTCCGGCGCACGAGGTGGCCGGGCGACTTCGGCGCGACCATCGTCACGTCCACGTCCTCCGGCGGCTCGATCTGGCCGTAGTGGATGTTGAAGCCGTGCGCGAACTGGAGCGTGTCGCCGGCGTCGAGTTCGTCCTCGATGGCCTCGTACACAGCGGGCTGGACCGTGTCGGGGACGAGCATGACGACGCGGGCGGCCTCTCGGGCCGCCACGTCGGGCGTCTCGACGCGCAGACCGGCCTCTTCCGCGGCGTCGCGCGAGGAGGAATCCTCGCGGAGCCCGACGACAACGTCCACGCCGGATTCGTGGAGGTTCAGCGAGTGAGCGTGGCCCTGTGACCCGTAGCCCAGCACGGCTACGGTCTCGTCGTCGAGTGTCGATACGTCGGCGTCGTCGTCGTAGTAGACGGTGGTGGTGAATTCGTCAGACATCTTTATCGAGTGTCGTGGGGCCGCGTTCCAGTGCGGCGGCCCCGGTCCGCACGATCTCCTGCACGTCGAACTGCTCAAACGCCTCGACGGCAGCGTCGATCTTCTGTTTGCTGCCCGTGATCTCGACGGTGACGGAGTCGGTCGACGCGTCGACGGCCTGACCGTCGTACATGTCGGCGACGGCGTTGACGTCGTCGGGCTTCTCGCCGCTGACCTTCACCAGCGCGAGTTCGCGCCGCACCGACTCGCCTTCGAGTTCGGTGACCGAGATGACGGGCACGAGCTTTCGCAGTTGTTTCTTCGCCTGGTCGATTCCCGGTTCCGGTTCCTCGATGAGGATCGTCATCCGGGCTATGTCCTCGTCGACAGTCGGGCCGACGGTGAGGCTTTCGATGTTGAACTGCCGGCGACTGAACAGCGCCGACACCTCCGAGAGGACCCCGGGTCGGTGCTTGACCAGCGCCGAGAGCACCGCCTGTCGGGGCTCGTGAGTCACTTCTGCCTCGGGGTCGACGCGGATACCCTGCGTGTTGCGTCGGCCCGCGGGGCGCATCCGTTCGTCCGGCGCGGGGCCTGGCATTCCTCCTGTCATAGTTAGATCATGTCCAGATGGTCTTCTTCGAGCGCGAACAGGCCGTTGTCACCGCCGCTGGGGACCATCGGGAAGACGTTCTCCCCGGGGTCGATGTGGGCGTCGATGACGCTCGGGCCGTCGTAGTCGCGCGCTTCCTGAATCGTCTCCTCGACGTTCTCGTAGGACTCCAGCGTGAACCCGCGAGCGCCGAAGGCCTCGGCGAGCTTGTCGAACTGCGGGATCCACGGGTACTCCGAGGCCATCCGGCGGCCCTCGTAGAAGCCGTCCTGCCACTGGCGGACCATCCCGACGGCCTCGTTGTTGAGGACGACGTAGGTGATGTCCAGTTGCTCGCGGACGGCGACCGAGAGGCCCTGGACGGTCATCAGGAAGGAGCCGTCGCCGTCGAAGCAGACGACCTCCTGGTCCGGGGCGGCGAGCTTCGCGCCGATGGCGGCCGGCACGCCGTAGCCCATGGTCCCCAGGCCGTGGGAGGAGACCCACGTCCGGGGCTCGGTGAACTCCCAGAACTGGGACGCCCACATCTGGTGCTGGCCGACGCCGGTACAGACGATGGTGTCGTCCGGCGTCACGTCGGAGAACGTCTCGACGACGTACTGGGGCTTCAGCGGCTCGTCGTCGGGCGTGTCGTAGCTCATCGGGTACTCCGACTTCCACGCCTGGCACTGGTCGCGCCACTCGTCGGCGTCGGGCGCGCTCGGCATCGCGTCGAACAGTTGGCGGAGCACCTCGCGGGCGTCGCCGACAAGCGGGTAGTCGGCGTAGATGTTCTTGCTGATCTCCGCGGGGTCGATGTCGACGTGAACGACCTCCGCGTCGGGCGCGAAGGAGTCGACGCCGCCGGTCAGGCGGTCGTCGAAGCGCGTCCCGACCGCCAGCAGGCAGTCGGTGTTCGTGATGGCCATGTTGGCGTAGCCCGTGCCGTGCATCCCCGCCCACTCCAGCGAGAGTTCGTGGTCCTCGGGGAAGCTCCCGATGCCGGGCATCGTCGTGACGACCGGGACCTCGTACTCCATCGCGAACTCCCGCAGCGCGTTCGAGGCGTTGGCCTTGATGACGCCGCCGCCGGCGAGGATGACCGGGCGGTCCGCCGCGGCCACCGCGTCTGCGGCCTCCTGGACGGCCGCGTCGTCGGCCTCCTCGGGCACGTCGTACGTGTCCGGCGTCTGGGGTGCCTTCGGTTCGACCTCGGTGCCGCCCTGCGTCACGTCCTTGGGCAGGTCGACGAGCGTCGGGCCCTGCCGGCCGGCGTTGGCCAGCGCGAAGGCCTCGCTCACGTTGTCGCCGACGGTATCGGAGTCGGCGGCGAAGTAGCTCTCCTTCGTGATGGGCTGGGTGATGCCCACCGTGTCTGTCTCCTGGAAGGCGTCGTTACCGACGAATTCGGTGGGGACCTGGCCGGTCAGCGCGATGACCGGATCGGAGTCCATGTTGGCGTCGGCGATGCCGGTCACGAGGTTCGTCGCGCCCGGTCCGGAGGTGGCGAAACAGATACCCGGGTCGCCGGTGACGATTCCGTAGGCGTCAGCAGCGTGCGAGGCCCCCTGTTCGTGGGCCATCGTCACGTGCGTGATATCGGAGTCGTACAGCGCGTCGTAGACCGGCATGATGGCCCCGCCCTGGACGCCGAAGACGTAGTCCGCGCCAGCGTTTTCGAGCGCCCGGATGACCGACTGCGCCCCCGTCGTGACGGGAGACTGCTCGTCGGTCGACTCGGTCGATTCTTCGTCCTCTTTCGGAACGGACGCACGCTCGCTCATGCGTTCGTCCCTCCCTGCGTTCGCGTTCGATACGTCGGTGCGGTGTGTGCTGTATGCATGACTCGTGACTCTGTGGTGTTGTTGCGAAACGGTTCGACCGGGGGTGAAAATGGGAAGTGAGGGGCTATACGGCCCCTACAATACCCGTGCCGAGAATAGCGAACGCGGCGCTGTCGGAGGAGCGAACCGCCGATCCAGCGCTCGCGGGCATCACGTCCGATAGCTGTTCGTCCCCGATAATAAACGTTCTGTGATAGCTGCTGACGGGCGACGCGGGGGGAGTCCGTGCTCACCCGCCGCTGGCGGCTCACGGTGTCGACCGGAGACGAGGACATCGGCCTACGCGCGGACCTCCTCGGTCTCCTCGGTCACGCCGACCTCCTCGGCGAACCGTTCCAGCACGCTCATGGTGACCTGTTCCTCCGCGCCGTACTCCTTGACGCGGCGGGTCACCTCCCGGACCTCGGCGTCGGTCGGGTCGTAGCCCGCGTCGACGAGGCGCTCGCGTACCGAGTGCGCGCCGGTGTGTTTCCCGAGCACCAGTTCGCGCTCGGCACCCACCATCTCCGGCGTCATGACGCCCGGTTCGAACGTGTCGGAGTTCTCGATGACGCCCGCGGCGTGGATGCCGCTCTCGTGGGAGAAGGCGTTGCGCCCGACGACGGGCTTGTTCGCCGGCACCGGGATGTCGGACTTCTCCTCGACGATGCGGGAGAGCTCGGTGATCCGGGTCGTGTCGATTCCGGTGTCGACGTCGTACAGCGACTCCAGCGCCATCACGACCTCCTCGTAGGCCGCGTTGCCGGCCCGCTCGCCGATGCCGTTGACCGACACCTGCGCCTGGCTCGCACCGGCCTCGAAGCCGGAGATGGCGTTGGCCGCCGCCAGCCCGAAGTCGTCGTGCGCGTGCACGTCGATGTAGGCGTCGGTGCTGTCGTCCACGATCTCGATGAGGTCGTAGAAGCGCCGCGGCGTCGCCACCCCGCAGGTGTCCGGGATGTTGATCCAGTCCGCACCCGCCTCGGACGTGGCCTCGATGACCTCGACGAGGAAGTCCTCGTCGGTCCTCGTGGCGTCCATCGGCGAGAACATGCACTCGACGCCCGCCTCTTTGATCATCTCGACGCACTCGACGGCGGTGTCGAGCGCCTCCTGACGGGTCGCGTGCATGGAATCCTGCAACTGTACGTCCGACGTCGAGACGAAGGTGTGGACCATGTCCACACCCGAATCCAGAGCCGCCTCGATGTCTTTCTCGACCACGCGCGCCAGCCCGCATGTCGTCACTTTCGTGGACTCGGCGATGTCGCGCACTGCCTCGAACTCCGCGTCGGAGTTGACGGGGAACCCGGCCTCGATGACGTGGGTGCCCATCTCGTCGAGCAGCGCGGCTATCTCGCGCTTGTCCTCGTAGTTGAACGACGTGCGTGGTGACTGCTCACCGTCGCGCAGCGTGGTGTCGAAAATCCGTGCGTCTGTTATCTCAGACGTGGAATCCAGTGTGCCCTGGAAGAACTCGATCCGCCGGAGATCCCGACGTGCCCTCGTTGTTGGACATAAGCACCTGTATCTGGACGCTTCCGATATTTATAGTTGTCCATGAAACCGGTGGCACGTGGACACGGCACACGCCCGGTGCCGTGCGGTTCCGGCGCGCGACTGCCGCGCGTCAGACGGGGAGACAGGGTTTTTGCGGTGGACGCGCATGGGTAGCCCATGAGCGACTTCGAGGGACTGGACCTGCAGGCCGTAGAGGACCAGATGGACGACGGTGGCGACGGGAGCGGGAGCGACCGCGTCGTTCTCGGCGTCCTGGACGGCTCCGAACCGGCCGACCAGTGGATCGAGACGATCGAGAACGGGTCGGTGCTCGTCCTCAACGTCGACGGCGACCTGAACGAACTCGCCGCCGGGTTCGCCCGGCCGGTCAAAGAGGCCGGGGGCGAACTGATGCACTTCCGGGGCTTCCTCGTGGTGACGCCGCCGGGCGTCAGCATCGACGCAGACTTGCTCGAGTAAAGCGGCCGCTGGAGCGAGACGGAAGCCCGTGTCCCGCGAGACGCGTCCGGCTCAGGACGCGAGGAACCGTCGCCACAGCCCCTGCCAGGCGCGAAGGGCCGTTCGCCACTGTCGCCACGGATCGACGCCGGCTCGCGGCGGACACCGCGCCGAATCGGGCCGACGGACGGTGATCTCGGTTCGACACGTCGGACACAGGTAGCGAGCGCCGCGACGGCTCTCGACGACGCGCCAGTCGCCGTCGTAGCGGCTCCGATGCCCGCAGTCCGGACAGAAGAGGGTCGTCTTCGGTGGCGGGTCTGGATCCACCCCTGGATCAGTCGCTGTCATCGGTCGACGATACGCGCTCGACGGGTAAAGAATCGGCCTATGAGGGGTCTATAGGTCTAGTAGCACCCGGTAACTCATTATATTCCTTTACCGCGTCCGACGGCGAGGGCGACCTATCCGTCCGAGACCAGCGTCAGGTAGTGCCCGTCGGGGTCCCGGACTCGCACGCCCTCCTCCACGGACGTGACCGCGAGCGCGTCGTCGGCGACTTCCCGTGCCGTCGATCTCGGCGAGTCCGCGACCACGCCGAAGTCGACGTGGACGCCGCCGCGGGCGTCGGCGATGCCCAGTCGCGGCGACCACAGTTCGAGGTCCAGTTCGCCGGTCGACAGCCGCACGCGACCTTCCTCGCGGCCGTCGTCGACCACCTCGAAGCCCAGCGCGCCGTAGAACTCGACGGCCGACGACAGGTCCTCGACTTCGAGGACGAGTTCGAACAGGCCGGTCACGCCGTCCCCGTCGACGCTGCGCTCCCCGAGTTCGACGCAGTTGCCCTCCGGGTCGTAGAAGTACAGCGAGCGGGCGTCGCCGAACGCGTGTTCGACCAGGTCGAAGCGCTCGTCCAGTCGGTCGTACCAGTCGTCGTACTCCCGCTCGGGAATCGTCATCGCGTAGTGGGTGTGCAGGCCGCCCCGCGGAACGGGACCGGGCGCCCGCAGTCGGAGCTCCGTGTCGCCGACCGCGAGCACGGCCGCGTCCTCTGTCTCGGACACCACGTCGAGTTCGAGGAAGGCGTCGTAGAACGCCGTCGCGCGGTCCGGGTACTTCACTTCCAGCGTGAGCCAGGCGGGCGCGGAGAGCATGCCGATGGCTTCGACCGCGACGGACAAAGACGCTGGGGACCGCTCGGTACCGAGGACGGGAGTGTCCGCTTCTCGACCATTTATTCCGGTCAGGCCCCTACGGCGCGGTATGCCAATGAAAGGCTCGGGAGCGGCGACCGGCTGGGCGGAGAGCGGCCGCTGGGACCGCGGCGCGAGCTGGATCGCGTACCCACACGAACGGATGCAGCGCGCGAGTCACGCACTGGCGACCGACGCGGGCGTGTTCGTCGTCGATCCGGTCGACGCCGAGGGAGTCGACGACCTGTTCGCCGAGTTCGGCGAGGTCGCGGGCGTCGTCGTCCTGCTGGACCGCCACAAGCGCGACAGCGCCGCCGTCGCGAACCGCCACGACGTTCCCGTGTACCTCCCCGAGGCGCTCTCGGGCATCGCGGACGACCTCAACGCGCCGACGGAGACGGTCCATCGACAGCTCCCCGGTACGGACTACGGCGTCCACACGGTCGTCGAGAACCCGTTCTGGAAGGAAGCAGCCATCTACGGCGACGCGGACGACACGATGGTCGTCACCGAGGCGGTCGGGACGGCGGAGTACTTCCGCGCCGGGAACGAGCGTCTCGGCGTCCACCCGATGCTCCGCCTGCTCCCGCCGAAGAAGCTCGGTCGGCTCGACCCCGACCGGCTCCTCGTCGGTCACGGCGAGAGCGTGATGGACGACGCGACGGAGGCGCTCGCCTACGCGCTGCGCGGGTCCCGCGGCCGGACGCCGGGCCTGTACGCGAAGAACCTCAAGTCGTTCGTGTTCGACTGACCCGGGGCGGCGACGGTGTTTTACCCGCACCCTGCGAAATAGTACCGTGGTATATGTCACCCGCGGACTGGTCGAGACGCTGTTGCGACTGGCGAGAGAGGCCGAACCGGACGACGTGACGATCTCGCTGGCCGTCACGCGGGCCGAGGACATCCCCGACGCCGAGCTGCCGCCCGAGACGCCGGTGTTCACCGACTTCTACCTCCCCTCCGCCGGCGCGTCCGTCAGGGCAGTGTTCGGGATGGACCTCGGGACGCCGGCCGGGCAAACCCAGGGCCGGTTCGTCTCGCACCCCTCGGGGTACATGGGCGTCGACAAGACCGACGACCTCCACGAGGTGATCTTCGTCGCCGTCCCGCCGTGGGACACCGACTCCTTCGGGGCCTTCGACCGAGCGGGTCAGCCGAAAGAAGTGGCCATACTCGACGTGGAACCGCCCGAGGAGTACCCGCAGTAACGGTCTACTCCAGATAGCCCAGGTCGCGGAGCTGGTCGGCGATGTCCTGGAACTGCGCCTCCGTCAGCTCGCCCTCGCGCTGGTGCTGGACGACGATGCTCCGCAGCAGGAACCGGACGAGGTCGGACGTGCTGGAGAAACTGGTCCCCTCGATGGTGTCCTCGACGCGCTCTGCGAGGTCTTTCGGGATGGATACCGTCGTGTAATCGGCCATGTCGTCACGGAGGCAGTCGGGCGGGAAATGCGTTGTGTCCCGCGCCAGCGCGGCCCGGTCCGTCGCCGAAGCGTCGCCTCGTCAGCGAGGGTCGGTGGCCTCGGTGTCGAACTGGCCCATCGTCGACTGGCTGGTCGGGGAGAACATCATCGGCGCGGCGCGACTGCGCGAGCGGCCGTCCGTGTCGCCGAAGGTCGGAATGGTGGTCGGGTACGCTTCCTCGTCCGTGGGGTTCGTGATTCGTGTCGTCATCCTGGGGGTCGTGTGGGTGGTGTGTGGTCGGCGGCCGGTGTCGTGTGCGAGTCGAGCGAACGGCGTGCTTTGGGTACAAGCATAGGGTATCACCACCTTTCGACCAATCCATAATAAATGTTCATGATGTAGTGGCGCAAAAATACTGTGACGAGGTACCACACGACGCCCGAATCGATCGGGGCGGCCGGCGGGAGACGGAACCCGGCCGCCGTCGCGGGCCACGCTCAGACGACCAGGGACATCTCGTAGTCGGTCAGGTTCTCGTAGCCGTCCTCGGTGACGACGACGATGTCCTCGATGCGGACGCCGCCGACGGCGGGGTCGTACAGGCCCGGTTCGACCGTGACGACGTGTCCGGGTTCGAGGTCGCCGCCGGTCGGCGACAGGCGCGGGAGTTCGTGCACGTCCAGGCCGACGCCGTGGCCGGTGCTGTGGATGAACCCCGTCTCGGTCCGCTCGTCGTCGCGTAGGGTCGGCTGACCGGCCTCCTCGTACACGTCACAGACGGCGTCGTGGACTCCCTCGCCGGTCGCGCCCGCTTCGAGCGCCTCGAAGGCCGCGTCCATCGCCCGCTCGGTGAGGTCGTACCACTCCCGGACCGTCTCGCTCGGCTCCCCCTTCGAGAACGTCCGGGTCATGTCGGCGTGGTACTTCGTCGCCTTGTCCCGCGGGAAGATGTCGACGATGATGGGCTCGGCGGCCGACAGCGGTCCGCTCCCGCGGTCGTGCGGGTCGGCCGCGTCCGCGCCGCAGGCCACGATGGTCTCGTCGAGCGAACAGCCGTGGCGCAGCAGCGTCACCTCGATCTCCTCCTTGACGCGCTCGCTCGTCAGCGTCTCGCCGTCGACTTCGAGCGTGTCGTCCGCGGCGACCGTCGCCGAAGCCAGCAAGTCCTCGGCGGCCTGCATGGCCGCCTCGTTCGCCCGCTGTGCCGCCCGCACGTGTTCGATTTCGGCGTCGGTCTTCGTCGCGCGGATCTCCGTGACGACGCCGTCGGTGTCGGCCGTCACCTCGACGCCGCGGGCTCGCAGGCCGTCGGCGGTCCGGAGCGGGAACCGCGGCGGGACGGCGACGCTGTCCACGTCGTACGAGCCGAGGAAGTCAGCGAGGACGTACGAGACGGCGTCCTCGGTGCCGTGTTCCTCGATCTTCGACTGGTGGTCGAAGTCGACGTAGCGCTCGACGGTGTCGGCCCGCGACTCGCGCTTGGCGCGGCCGAACTCCAGGCTCCGCGGGAAGAGCAGGTGCGTCTCCCCGTCGTACAGCGTGACGAACGGGTCCGGCGCGTCGAAGCCCGAGAGGTAGTACTGGTCGGACGCCTCGGAGTCCGCGTCGAGCAGGTAGCCGTCGACGCCGGCCTCATCGAGATACGCGTCGAGCGCGGAGAGATCGGGTTTCATGCGAGGCACTCCGACCGCGAGACTCAAATACGTCTCCCTCGGGGCAGTCGGCGAACGCGGCACCGGGCGGCGGTCGCGGAGAGCGGTAGCCTCTTGTCGCGCGGCCGCAACCGACCGGGCATGGACGTCACCATTACTCCGTCGACGGTCTCGGGGACCGCACAGGCTCCGCCGTCGAAGAGCTACACGCACCGAGCGATTCTCGCCGCGGGCTACGCCGACGGCGCGGTCGTCCGCGACCCGCTCGTCAGCGCCGACACGAGGGCCACGATGCGGGCCGTCGAGGCCTACGGCGGGTCCGTCTCGCTCTCGGCCGACGAGCGCGAACTGGACGTGACCGGCTTCGACGGCCGCCCGGACACGCCCGATGACGTGATCGACTGCGCCAACAGCGGCACGACGATGCGCCTGGTCACCGCGACGGCCGCCCTGCAGGACGACCTGACAGTGCTGACGGGCGACGACTCGCTCCGCTCGCGCCCGCAGGGGCCGCTGCTCGACGCCGTCGAACAGCTTGACGGCGAGGCCGAGTCGACCCGGCGGAACGGACAGGCCCCGCTGGTCGTCGGCGGCGGCGTCGACGGCGGCGCGGTCGAGATTCCCGGCGACGTGTCCTCGCAGTACATCACCGCGCTGCTGATGGCGGGGGCCGTCACGCCCGACGGCGTCGACATCGACCTGACGACCGACCTCAAGTCCTCGCCGTACGTCGACATCACGCTGGAGGTGCTCGACGACTACGGCGTCGCCGCCGAGCGGACCGCCGAGGGGTTCACCGTCGCCGGCGGGCAGTCCTACGCGCCGACGGGCGGCGAGTACAGCGTCCCCGGCGACTTCTCGTCGATGAGCTACCTGCTCGCGGCCGGCGCGCTCGCCGCCGAGGACGGCCTGCTGGTCACGTCCGCGTTCCCGAGCGCCCAGGGCGACTCGGCCATCGTCGACGTCCTCGACGAGATGGGGGCCGCGCTCGACTGGGACCGCGAGAACGGGGAAATCGAGGTCTCGAAGTCCGCGCTGTCGGGCGTCGAGGTCGGCGTCAAGGACACGCCGGACCTCCTGCCCACCATCGCCACGCTCGGGGCCGCCGCCGACGGCGTCACGCACATCACCGACGCCGAGCACGTCCGCTACAAGGAGACCGACCGCGTGAGCGCGATGGCCGAGGAACTGACGAAGATGGGGGCCGAGGTCGAGGAACGGCGTGACGAACTCGTCGTCTACGGCGAGGAGAGCGACCTCACCGGCGCGACCGTCGACGGGCGCGCGGACCACCGCATAATCATGTCGCTGGCCGTCGCCGGCCTCGTGGCCGACGGCGAGACGACCGTGACCGGTGCGGAACACGTCGACGTGTCCTTCCCGGACTTCTTCGACGTGCTCGACTCGCTGGGCGCGTCGGTGCAGCGATAGGCCGACGCCACCGGGCCCCCTGCTAACTTATATCACCCCTCCGAGAGAACGCGGAGCTAGGGCGGCCCCGCATCGCGACGAGGGCGCCCGGATCAACGACAGATACACATGGTTTTCAAGAAAATCACGCTCATCGGGACCAGTTCGGAGAGCTTCGACAAGGCCGCGGACGACGCCATCGAGCGCGCGGAGGCGACGCTCGACAACGTCAAATGGGTCGAGGTGGAGGAACTCGGCGTCGAGATCGCGAGCGTCGAGGGCCGCGAGTACCAGGCAGAGGTGGTCGTGGCGTTCGAACTCGCAGAATAGGCTACGTCCGGAACGACTCGCCGCAGCCGCACTCGCTGACCACGTTCGGATTCTCGACGTGGAAGCCGGCCCCCTGCAGGCCGCCTTCGTAGGCCAGCACCGAGCCCTCGATGTAGTCGATGCTGGCGTCGTCGACGAACACCCGGAGTCCGTGGCGCTCGAATATCTCGTCGTCGGGCTCCGGTTCGTGCTCGAACCGCATTCCGTAGGAGAGGCCGGCGCAGCCGCCCTGCTGGACGTACAGGCGGAGCCCGGACTCCTCTATGTCCATCCCCTCGCTCTCGAGGAGGTCCAGTGCCTCCGCCGCCGCCTGCTCGGTGACGCCCACGTCCTCGCCGCCGAGATCGGGGTCGCCGTCGTCCGCAGTGCTACTCATACCGAAAAGTGGGAGCCCGAACGTGTTAACAGTGACGCCGTCGACAGCGACGCCAATCCAGCTCAGTCCTCGAACCGCTTGCGGACGCTCTCGGCGTGTGCTTCGAGGCCCTCGGCTTCGGCGAGAGTCGTTATCGTCTCGCTGATGTCTCCCAGCGAGTCCTCGGTGAGGCGCTGGACCGTCGTCGACCGGACGAAGGTGTCGACGGAGAGGCCGCCGGTGACGCGTGCGCTCCCCCCGGTCGGAAGGACGTGGTTCGTCCCGGCGGCGTAGTCGCCGGCCGCGACGGGGCTGTACGGGCCGAGGAACACCGATCCCGCGGAGGGGATGCGCTCCAAGAGCGCCTCGTCGTCGTCGGCCTGGATCGAGAGGTGCTCGGCGGCGTACTCCTCGGCGAACAGGACGGCCTCGCTCATCGAGCGGGCGAGGAACACGCCGGAGGCGTCGTGTTCGAGCGCGCCGCGGATGACCGCCTCGCGCTCGCGGCCCGCGGCCTGCTCGTCGACGGCGGCCGCGACGGCCTCGGCGAGGCCCTCGTCGTCGGTGACCGCGACGACGGAGGCGTTCTCGTCGTGCTCGGCCTGCGCGACGAGGTCGGCGGCGACCAGGCCGGGGTCCGCGTCCCCGTCGGCGACGACCATGATCTCCGAGGGGCCGGCGAGGAAGTCGATGGCCACGTCGCCGCGCACCTCGGCCTTCGCGGCGGTGACCCAGCGGTTGCCCGGCCCGACGACGATGTCGGTGGCCGTCACCGTCTCCGTGCCGTAGGCGAGCGCCGCGATGGCCTGCGCGCCGCCGACCTGGTAGACCGCGTCCGCGCCGGCGGCGTGGATCGCCGCCAGCGTGACGGGGTTGACCTCGTCCGCGGGCGGCGTCGCGACCGCGACGTGTTCGACCCCGGCGACCTTGGCCGGGATGACCCCCATTAGAGCGCTCGAGGGGTACGCCGCCGTGCCGCCGGGCGCGTAGACGCCGGCGCTGTCCAGCGGTCGGAAGCGCCGCCCGAGTTCGCGGCCCTCGAAGTCGGCGCGCCAGTCCTCGGGGACCTGCCGCTCGTGGAAGGCGCGGATGTTCGCGGCGGCGTCCTCGATGGCCTCACGGACGGGATCGTCGATCTCCTCGTAGGCCCGCTCGGCGGCGTCGGTGATATCGATGTTCCCCACCGAGACGTGGTCGAACTCCTCGGCGAAGCGGCGAAGCGCCACGTCCCCCTCCTCGGCGACGGACGAGACGATGTCGGCCACGTCGTCGCGGACCGCCTCGACGCCGGCGTCGCGGTCGAACAGCGCCGCCCGCTCCTCCGGAGCCAGGTCGGCGACCGTGCGTACGTTCATACGTCCGGTTCGAGGCGCGGGGAAAAACGGGTTTGGGTTTCCCGCCGCCGGTCAGGCCGAGAGCCGCGAGAGGACGTGGGTCGCCGAGACGAGGAGCGAGATGCTCACCGTCGAGAGCGCCATCACGCCGGCCACGACCGGCGAGAACCGGCCGGTGAGGCCGCCGACCGCGAGAAGGAGGGCCACGGCCACCGTGCATGCGAACAGCGCGAGGTGGACGAACAGCCACGGGCCGACCCGGCGGAACGACGCGAGAACCGACCCCGCCCCCGCCGTCTCCGCCGACCCGACCCGCTGGCCGGGCCGGTAGTAGTCCGCGGCGGTCCCGTAGCCGGTGGCTCCACCTCGGGTCTGGCGCGGGCGCTGGGCCGTTGTCGCGGACGGGCCGCTCCGGCCGCGTGCCGCCGAGCCACTGCTTCCGGTGCTCGCGCCACCACCGGCTACGTACTGCCGGGCGGCCTCGCTGACGCCGCCCGTGTCTGTACCGTCGTCCACGCACATCCCTTCGAGATTCCGCCGCACGTACGTCTCGTGGCCGAGCCGATCGTACCGGGCCCGCTCGGTCTCGTCGGTGAGCACCTCCTTCGCGGTCGTGAGCCGCTTGAAGCGCTCGCCGGCGTCAGGGTCGTCGCTCACGTCCGGGTGCGCCGACTTCGAGCGCTCCCGGTAGGCGCGGACTACCGTCTCCTCGTCGGCGTCGGGGCCGACCCCCAGCACGCCGTAGAACGTCGCTTCCATACACACCCCTGTGTATGATTTCGTTCATCCTCGGGGTATAATAAACCCGGCACGGTTTCGGCGCGCGATACGGCCCCGGTCGCAGCGGACCACGAGTCGCCGGACTGAAACTGCTCGACCGCCTCTGTTCCGCTATGACCACCGACGACGCCTGGACCGACCGCCTCGAAGCCAACCGCGACGAGAAGGACCGCTTCTTCGCCGAACACCCGCAGTCGCCCGTCCCACCGGAGGAACGCGAGGACTTCGACGGCCTGGCGTACTTCGACCCGGACCCGGACTACCGCGTCGAGGCGACCGTCGCCGTCCACGAGACGCCCGACTCCGTCGACATGGAGACCAGCGACGGCCGGACGGTCCGCTACCTGCACGTCGCGACGCTGTCGTTCGACCTCGACGGCGAGGCCCGCGAACTGCACGGCTTCCGACAGGCCGCCGACGAGTCGCGGACGCTGTTCGTCCCCTTCCGGGACAAGACGACGGGCCAGCAGACCTACGAGGGCGGCCGCTACATGGAGCTAGAGCCGGACCGCGACCTCGAAGACGGCGACGAGATCACGCTCGATTTCAACCTCGCGTACTCGCCGTTTTGCGCCTACAGCGACACCTTCTCCTGCCCCTACCCGCCGGAGTCGAACTGGCTGGAGACGGCGGTCACCGCCGGCGAGCGGATCGAGTGAGGGGCCCGCGAGCGGCGGCGACCGCCGCGGCAAGCGAACTGTTTACCCATCGTCACGACCAACGAAGCGTATGGCGACGGCATCCCGCGAACGCAACGTCCTCCAGTCCGGCCTCGCGCTCGTCTCGGCGCTCCTCCTCGGAGTCGGCGGCCTCGTCTTCGGGGTCGCGCTGACGGGCCTGGTCGGCTTGCTGCTCGTGCTCGGTTTCGATTTCTCGATCACTCCGGTTCGGACGCTCGTGCTCGGACTGATAACCGTGCAGGGGATCGCCTTTCCACTGATCGCGTTCGCGTACGTCAAACTCAGGCCGACAATCGGTGAGTTCGTCCACGAAAAGCTCTCGCTACCGGGCCGACAGCAGTTCAGCATCGGTGTCGACGTCCCGGATCTCCGCGACCTCGGGGTCGTCGTCCTCGGCTACGGAACGGCCATCGGCGGGCTGATCGTCGCGTCCATCGTCATCTCTATCATCGTCGCGGCGCTCGGCGTGGAGCCCGGCCGGAATCAGGCGGCGGAGATCGGGATGGAGAACCCCGAGGTGCTCCTGTTGCTGATTCCGGCGTCGTTCCTGCTCATCGGGCCGGGCGAGGAACTGCTGTTCCGCGGCGTCGTGCAGGGGCGCATTCGCGAGGTGTTCGGTCCGGTTCCGAGCGTCGTCACCGCGAGCGTCTTCTTCGCCGGGATTCACTACTTCGCGCTGACCGGCGGGTCCGCCTCGGGGAACCTCGTCGCCCTCGGCGGACTGCTCATCCCCTCGCTCGTCCTCGGTGCGGCCTACGAGTACACCGACAACATCGTCGTCCCGTCGCTCATCCACGGGGCGTACAACGCGACGCTGTTCTCGCTGCTCTACGTCGTCGTCAAGTACAGCGACCAGCTAGAGGCAGCAGGTGCCGCGACCCTCGCTCCCGGGGTCGGGGTCTGACTCCGACGGACGGCCGAACCGATTTGCCGACCGGCGACGACTGACGGCTGGGCGTCGCACTGGTCTCCTAGCCCTCCTGAACAGTCATGGTGGATTCGCTGTGAGAGGGTCGCTACGTCGGGTATTTCCGACCCCTCCGCGGAAAGTCCTCTCAGTTGACAAATGTCTTTTCCGTTTCCTTACGTTACGTTGACAGAGATGGGCGACGAAGTCTCTGTGTTACACGTCGACGACGACCCCGATCTCGCGGACGTGACGGCGACGTTCCTGCAGCGGACCGACGATCGGTTCGACGTGGAGACGGCGGCACGGGCCGCCCCGGTTCTCGACCGCGCGCTCGACGACAGCTACGACTGCATCGTCAGCGACTACGACATGCCGGAGATGGACGGGCTGGAGTTCCTCAGAGCCGTCCGTGACAGGTCACCGAAGCTCCCGTTCATCCTCTACACGGGCAAAGGGAGCGAGGAGATCGCGGCCGACGCCATCTCCGCCGGCGTCACGGACTACATCCAGAAGAAGACGGGCACAGTCCAGTACGCCATCCTCGCCAATCGGATCCGAAACGCCGTCGAGGCGCGCCGGAACGAGCGCCAGGTCGTCCGCGACTACCACGCTATGGACGCGGCCTGGGACGGTATCGGCACGATCGACGCCGAGGGACGGTTCACGTACGTCAACGAATCCTACGCGGAGACCGTCGGATACGACCGCGAAGAACTGGAAGGGAGTCCGTGGCAGATGGTCTACAGCGAGGCCGGACGGGAGGTCGTCGAGGACGAGATCCTCCCCGCGGTACGCGAGAACGGAACGTGGACGGGCGAGACGCGCCTCCGACGCGCCGACGGGACGGAGTTCGTCGGCGAACACACCGTCGGGGACATCGACGGCGACGGCGCAGTGTGCGTCCTTCGGAACCGGACCGAACGGGAGGAACTCGACACGCAGCTCAGACACGAGCGCGAGCGGTTCCGCCTGCTGGTCGACGCCGTCGAGGAGTACGCGATGTTCGTTCTCGATCCTGACGGGCGAATCCGATCGTGGAACGCCGGCGCCGAGCGCATCACGGGCTACGGAGAAGCCGAGGTCGTCGACGAGCCGCTCTCGACCTTTCACACGGCCGAGCAGATCGAGGCGGGGCTGGCCGACGATCTGCTCGAAGCGGCGGCCGAGGCCGGGCAGGCGACCGATCAGGGACTCCGCGTTCGGAAGGACGGTAGCGCGTACTGGGCAGACGTGACCATCACGGCGCTCCGTGACGACGACGCCCTCCGCGGGTTCGCGGTCGTGACCAGGGACATCTCCGACCGGATCGACCGCGAGCACCGGCAGGCGCGCACCGAGCGCTACCGCGAGGACCTCTACGCGCTCACGACCGACGCGGAGCGTCCGTTCGAACGGCGCGTCGTCGACGTGCTCGACCTGGGCGTCGACTACTTGGGTCTCGAAGACGGCTGTCTCCTCTCGCTCGACCCGGCGGACGGCTCCCACGAGATTCTGGCGACCAGCACCGATCCGACCCTCGTCGAACCGGGTACGGACTCCGCCGTCGCAGCCTACGCCCGCCGGACCGTCGAGTCGGACGGCCTCTTGACGGCGTTCAACGCCGACGACCCGGACCGGACCGAGGCGTCGGCCCGGGAATCGTACGGCTTCGGGTGCTACCTCGGGGCTGCGCTCGAATCGGACGGCGACCGCTTCGGAGCCGTCTGTTTCGTCGGCCGGGAGCCGCAGTCCGAGCCGTTCGGCACCGACGAGAAGACCGCGGTCGAACTGCTGGCCCGGTGGCTCACCCACGAACTCGACCGGCGCGGAGAGCACGACCAGTTGTCGCTTGTCTCATGATGCTCCCCGAAGTGGAACGCCAGCGTTCCGAGAGTGGGTGGGGAAGTGATCCGTGTTCTGGACCGAAAATCCCCGCAGACGCGTCGCTGACTACTGAAATCGGTCTCGTCGCCGCTGGAACACTCCTCGTCGATTTCACCAGTCGGGTAGCGCTCGCTGAGCGTCGCGATAGCCGAGTCGACCGCGGCGGCATCCGCACCAGCCGTCACGTCTGGCTCTGGTAGTACAGGACGACGATGGCGAGGCCGACGAACAGATCGGGCAGGAAGAGAAACACCCCGAACGAGGGGCGCGGAGACAGTCCCAACAGGAGCGGAAGCAAGGGGTTGCTCGTGGCGGCGTACAGACCCAACAGCACGCTCAGCGCGATGAGGCTCCGGGTGTACTTGTTCGCCAGCCCGCGGTAGATCGCCAAGTAGGATCGCATGAGCGCGAGCAACACGACGAGGTTGAACGTCGTGACGAACAGTTTGGCCTTGACCACCAGTGCCAGCGCCGGCGGGAGCCCGCCTTTCGGTCCGTATGCAAAAGCCGGATCGAGACAGGGAAAGAAGACGGCGCCGAGGAGAGCGCAGACGAGTCCGGCGAACGTGACGCCGAGCGTCTTAGCGAGCGGCGTCCTCATTGCCGACATCGATCTCAGCGGCGGCGACGACCTCGTCCAACACGTCGAGGTTCGCTTCCAGCCGGTCCGAGAGGAAGTACATCGTCCCGTACTCGTCGCCGTTCGCCAACAAGACGCCGTGGTCGACGAGGCGCTCGAGATGGTGTTCGACCGTCTTGTAGTTCAGGTCGAGGTCCTCGGAGAGCTGATTGGTGTTTCGGGGCTGGTCCTCGATGGCGTGGATGATACGGAGGCGGTTCTCGCCGCCCCGCGAACTGCCGATGAGCCACCAGAGGACGCGCCGGACCGCCTTCTCCGATTCGCTTCGTCCCGTCCCAGTCCCCGTTTTGTTGTCCGCTGCGCCCCCGAAACCGGTGTTGTGGCTGTGTATCGTCATTGCTGGTGTCGCTGGCCGGTGGCCGACTGCGGTCTCGTGATCCGAACGGAACGCGGTTCGGCCGGTCGCACACAGTATCATTGCCGGAGGCGGCGGATAATGATTCGCCGAACTAGCGCATACAACAGCTGAAACTTAGACCCAAATTCGACGGAAATCCGCGTCGGCCGCCCGCGCTTCCCGACTGACGCGTGCGCTGTATTCGGGAGGCGACACCCTGGTACGGGGCGAAAGTGCGTCCGTCCGCACCGGTGCGTCACTGATCGCCGCGCTCCGGACCTCCGTACGCATCGACGAATCCACGACGGAGGACGGTGAGGAGGAGATACGTCTCGAACTTCTGAGTGGTGCAGTGTTCGCACGGCGCCATCTGGTCGGCGATCCGTGTGAGGTCTGCCTCGTATCTCTCCCGCAGTTCCCCGATAAGAGGCTCCAGTCGAGGACTCATCCAATCGGCCATCTCGGCGACTTTCTCCCGGGACCCGTCCGGAACCGAGTAGGAGAGGACGATGGTGTTCGCCCGATAGAACTTCAGCGTCCCACCGCGGCGCTCCTCCATCCGCTCGACTTCGACGAGGCCGGCATTACGAAGCTCGTTAATGTGGTGGCGGATCGTGTTCACCGTCCGCTCGAAACCGCGGCCGCCGAGTTCCTCGTGTACCGCCTCGACCGTCATCGCCTCTTCCGCGAGCATGTCGAGAATCATCGCTCGAACGGGTTCGTCGACCGCGCTCGACACGTCGGTGTCCCGGACGACGATGTCAGCCAGTTCAACGTCGGATTCGAAGGCACTCATCGGACTACATTTTGGAGCGCACCGTAAAGTACGGACGGTTGGCGTGACCGTTCAAACGGGTCGTTGGACCGGTACAACGGCTCCGGCCACGACCCAAATATATCATTTTATTAATACTTATTCGGACACGGGGCGTAGGTGAGCGTGAGGAGATCCACGATGACCGAACGCACCCAGTTCCGCGTCAGGGACTTCGACTGTCCGACCTGTGCGAGCACCGTCGAGCGTGTGCTGAGACGGGCGGACGGAGTCGAGCACGTGGCGGTCCACTACACGACCGGCCGCGTCGAAATCGAGTACGACCCGGCCGTGGCCGACCCGGCCGACTTCGAGTCCGCCATCGAGAGCCAGGGGTACACACCCCAGGTGACGTAAGTGGGAGAGTCCACGTTCATGACCGTCCGAGAGTACTACCGCAAGCACCGCACGGCCGTCGTCACCGCGACGAGTGGCCTCCTGTACGCCGGGGGTTGGAGCCTCGGCTACGCCACCGGATACGACACCGCGAGCGCGCTCGTCCTCGTCTTCGCGGCCGTCATCGGCGGCTACGACGTCGCGAAGCACGCCTACTACGAGCTCCGGAGCTGGACGATCGGCATCAAGACGCTCGTGACTCTGGCTGCCGTCGGTGCCGTCGCCATCGGCGAGTACTGGGAGGCCGCGGCGGTCGTCTTCCTGTTCAGTCTCGGGAGCTACCTGGAGGGGCGGACGATGCGCAAGACGCGCACCGCTCTGCAGGAACTGCTCGAACTGACGCCCGCCACGGCGCTCGTCCGCCGCGACGGCAACGATGTCGAAGTTCCTGCTCGAGAGGTCGAGGAGGGCGAGACAGTGATCGTCAAGCCGGGGGCGAAGATTCCGGTCGACGGCGAAGTCGTCGCCGGCGAGAGCGCCGTCAACCAGGCACCGGTCACCGGCGAGAGTGTACCCGTCCACAAGACCGCCGGCGACGACGTGTTCGCGGGGACGGTGAACCGAGAAGGGGCACTCGACGTCGTGGCGACGGGTACAGGGTCGGACACGACGCTCCAGCGCATTATCCGCCGTGTCGAGGCGGCACAGGAAGCCCAGTCCCCGACCGAGCAGTTCATCGACCGCTTCGCCCGCTACTACACGCCCGCCATCGTCCTGCTCGCCGTCGGTGCGTTCGTCGTCACCCGTGACGTGCTCATGGCGCTCACGCTGCTCGTCATCGGCTGTCCGGGTGCGCTCGTCATCGGCCCGCCGGTCAGCGTCGTCTCGGCTATCGGGAACGCCGCCCGCAACGGCGTCCTGATGAAGGGCGGCGAGCATCTCGAACGCGCCGGGCGGATCGACCTCGTCGCGTTCGACAAGACCGGGACCCTCACGAAGGGCGAGACCACCGTTGCCAGCGTCCAGGGATTCGAATGCGACGCCGAGAAGACGCTCCGCCTGGCCGGCATCGCCGAGAAGAAGAGCGAGCACCACCTCGCGGACGCTATCCTCGACGCGGCACGAGAGGCCGACGTCCCGGAGAGCGTCGCTGCCCACGGAGCGCCCGTCGTCGGGTCGGCCCGCGTCCCGGACCCGGACGACTTCGAAGTTCTCGCCGGGAAGGGCGTCGTCGCCCGCTACGACGGCCGGGAGATCGCCGTCGGCAACCGAGCGCTGCTCGACGAGCGCGCCGTCGCCGTTCCCGAGCCGGTCGCCGCGTCCGTCCGTGAGCACGAAGAAGCCGGCGAGACGGCGGTCCACGTCGTCCGCGACGGGACCGTCGTCGGCGTGATCGCGCTCCGCGACGAACTCCGCGAGACCGCCCCCCGAGTCGTGCGGGCGTTAAGGGACGCGGGCGTGCGGACGGTGATGCTTACCGGCGACAACGAGCGGACCGCCCGCGCCGTCGCCGAGCGGGTCGGCATCGACGACTACCGAGCCGAACTGCTGCCGGAGGACAAGCAGGCCGCCATCGAGGCGTTCCGCGAGGAGGGCTCCGTCGTGGCGATGGTCGGTGACGGCATCAACGACGCGCCCTCGCTGGCGACCGCCGACGTGGGGATCGCCATGGGCGCTGCGGGCACCGACACCGCCATCGAGACGGCGGACATGGCGCTGATGGCCGACGACCTCGAACGAATCCCGGACGCGGTCGGACTGAGCAAGGCGACGCGCCGGAACGTCCTCCAGAACGTCGGCATCGCGGTCCTCACGGTGACCGTCCTCTTGGCGGGAGTATTGACAAGTAACGTCCACCTCGCCGGCGGAATGCTCGTCCACGAGGGCAGCGTCCTGCTGGTCATCCTCAACGGAATGCGCCTGCGACGGTGGTAGCTATCGACCACACCCTGCAACCGATCACAACCAATGACCGAAACGACCAATCAGCGCGACCTGACGAACTGGAACGTCGAATACGAGACCGTCGAACCGATCCGCATCCGCGACCCGGTCGCCGAGGCGCTGACCGTCCTGGGCCCGGGCGAGCCGTTCGGTATCAGCTACGCGGACGTCGTGAAGGCGGCCGGCCACTCCTGTCCGACGGCGGCGGGCGCGTTTCGGCTCACCCAGCTCGCGCTCGCCGAACTCTACCCGGACGAGTGCCCCGTTCGAGGCGACATCGAGGTGACCGCCGGCGGGCCGAAGTCCGACGCGACCTACGGCGTGATGTCACGGGTCGTCTCGTACGTCACGGGTGCTGCCGAAGAGGACGGCTTCGGCGGACTCGCCGGCGGCTACGGCGACCGAAGACACCACCTCCACTTCGACCGTGCGGACGAAGCCGACCCCACGTTCACGTTCGAGCGTACGGACACGGACGACGCGGTTCGAGTCACCTACCACGTCGGGAACGTCCCCGGTGCCGGGCCCGCTTCACAGTATCTGGACGCACTGATCGAGGGGACCGCGACGGACGAGGAGCGGACGGCCTTCGCGGCGGCATGGCACGGGCGGGTTCGAGCGGTCTTGACCGACGACGACCTGTTCACGATTACGGAGGCGGAGTGACCGGGAACCGAGGGAAGTGACTGCCGGGCGGTCGTCGTCCAACCGTCGAATCGAGGTTCGTGTCTCCACCGACCCGAGTCGTCTGAAGGCCTTTCCGACGCGAATCACTGCGCGCTATCCGCGGAGGAGTACGTTCATTTCACTCCCCCACGAACCGCTTCGCATGCCTGCCACTGTCCTCGTCGCCTTCGACGGGTCCCCGCTTTCGGAGCGCGCGCTCACGTACGCCATCGAGACCTTCCCGGACGCGTCCATCACGTCGATATACGTCATCAACCCTTTCGACTCGGTCATCGACATCGAGGCCGGCGGCTTACCGGTCGCCGAGGACTGGGAGGAGAACGCGAGAGAGCGAGCGGACACCATCCACGCGATGGCCACGGACCTCGCGGCAGAACGGGACCGCGAACTGGACGCCGTGACCGAAGTCGGCAAACCGGCACGAGCGATCCTCGAATACGCTGGTGACCACGATGTCGATCAGATCGTCATGGGCAGTCACGGCCGCTCTGGAATCGACCGGACGCTCCTCGGGAGCGTCGCCGAGACGGTCGCCCGCCGAGCGCGAATCCCGGTGACGATTGTCAGCTGACTTGTTCGGACCGGACGGACGGGCGGGTGTTCCAGCGGGTCGATCGCCCGTCCGGAGGAGCGCCGACGAGGACGCGGTGACGGACCGACGATACAAAAACGACACACACCGTATGGAGAGATAGCGTGACCGTTACTGAATCACCCCCGCTGTCGACGTGTACCGTCCAGATCGAACGACGAGGCGGGCGCGGCGACGCGGGAGCGCGCGCACTCGAACGACACCTCAGTGATACGCCCGGCGTCCACGACGTCGACGTCTCGTTCCGGACGGGGAGCGCTCGGATCACCTACGACGAGAGTGTCACCTCAGAGGAACGGCTTCGAGACGCGGTCCGCGACCGTGACGTCTCGATCCGGGACGAGCGCGACACTGATTCCGACGAGGTGACCTCCCGCTCGGAACTCAGGCGGGAGGCAGTGTTCGTCGGACTGACGCTGGTCGGCATGGTGACCGGCTTGGCGACGGGATGGCTCGACGGCCCGCCGCTCCTGATGTGGGCCGGCTACGGCGTCGCGTACGTCTTCGGCGGGTGGTACGGCCTCAAGGGGGCCGTCGAGACGCTCCGCCACCGCGCGGTCGACATCGACCTGTTGATGATCGTCGCCGCGCTCGGCGCGCTCTCGATCGGGGCCCCGTTCGAGGGTGCGATGCTCCTCTTCCTGTTCTCGCTGTCGAACACGCTCCAACACTACGCGATCGGCCGCTCGCGCCGAGCGATCAAGTCGCTCGTCGAGATGCGGCCGGACGAAGCGCAGGTTCTGCGTGACGGTGAGGAGGTCACGGTTCCCATCGACGATGTCGCCGTCGGTGACGTGTTCGTCGTCCGTCCGGGCGACAAGATTCCGCTCGATGGCGTCGTCGCGTCCGGTGAGGGAACGGTCGATCAGGCCTCGCTCACCGGGGAGTCCGTCCCCGTGCCAAAGGACCTCGGCGACGAGGTGTTCGGGGGGACGATCAACGAGAGCGGGAGCCTCGAAATCGAAGTCACGCGGCAGGCCCACGAGTCGGCGATCAGCCGCCTCATCACCATGGTCGAAGAAGCCCAGAGCGAGAAGGCCCCGACACAGCGGCTCATCGACCGTCTCGAACAACCGTACGTCCTCGGCGTGTTCGGACTGACGGTCGCGGCCATCGCGATCCCGCTCGCACTCGGGAGCGAGTTCACGGGGACGTTCTACCGGGCGATGACGCTCATGGTCGCCGCGTCGCCGTGTGCGGTCATCATCTCCACGCCCGCGGCGGTCCTCTCGGCGATCGCCTCCGGCGGGCGGCAAGGCGTGCTGTTCAAGGGCGGCGAACACGTCGAGACCGCGGCGCGCATCGACGCTGTCGCCTTCGACAAGACCGGGACGCTCACGCAGGGCGACACACAGCTGACCGACGTGGTCGTCAGTGACGAGACGGCAGACACGCAGACAGAAGACGGCCTGCTCTCCATCGCGGCGGCGGTGCAGGCCCGCTCCGAGCACCACCTCGCTCGGGCGACCGTGCGGGCGGCAGAGAGCCGGTCGCTCGACGTTCCCGACACGGAGCGGTTTCAGTCGGTCGCCGGGAAAGGGGTCCACGCGGACGTCGAGGGCAGCACGCTCCACATCGGGAATCGGAGTTACTTCCAGAGCGTTCTCGGAGACGTGGCGATCGACGGTCTCGAACCCGGTCTCGATCGCCTCAAAACGATCGAGGCGGAGGGGAAAACGAGCGTCCTCGTCGCCCGAGAGCGCGGCGGCGACGTCACCGTGCTGGGGTGGCTCGCGTTCACCGACACCGTTCGCCCCGAAGCGACCGAGATGATCGACGACCTCCGCTCGCTCGGCGTGGAACACATCGTCATGCTGACCGGCGACAACGAGCGCGTCGCACAGCGCATCGCCGACGAGGTCGGCATCGACGAAGTCCAGGCGGAACTGCTGCCGGAGGAGAAAGTGGCGACCATCGAGGACCTCGTCGAACGACACGAGAACGTCGCGATGGTCGGTGACGGCGTCAACGACGCGCCAGCCCTCGCCACAGCGACCCTCGGCATCGCGATGGGCGGCGCGGGGACCGACGTTGCCCTCGATACTGCCGACGTGGTCCTGATGGGCGACGACCTCAGCAAGATTCCCTACGTTCTCGGCCTCGGACGGAGGACCCGCCGGACGCTCACCGTCAATCTCGCCATCGCGTTCGGTGCGATTGCACTCATGGTCGGCACGATCCTCCTCCGGGGCATCCCGCTGCCGCTCGCAGTGATCGGTCACGAGGGCTCGACGGTCATCGTCTCGCTGAACGGCCTTCGGTTGCTCGGCTTTCGCGGCTGACCGATCGGCCGATCCGGTCCCGTCCGACGATCACGGACGCCAAGTACGTCACGGCGACGGCTATCGAATCGCTGAATGTGCGCCCGGAACACTAACGTCCGGCATCATCCTCGGCGGCGTGCCACGTCAGCCGGCAAACCCTCGTGCCGGGCGGGTGATTCCGTCGTAATCACCGAACGGCCAGGCGGTCGAGACCGTCTGGCGGGTCGTCGGAAGACGACCAGATGCGCGAGCGGCGTCAGCCGCGAGCGCGGGCGATTGCGGTGCAACCGCCGACTGCAAGTGCGGTGTTACCCGCGGAATGTCGCGTGCCCGGGTTCTCCGGATCGTCATCGTCCCGGTGACGGGCCTCGGCCGGGGATTGAAGGCACGCAGTCGAACTTCGCCGCTCGGACACCTAAGGCTGACGTTCAGACCGCGTAGTCGTCCTCGCGTAGCTGGACGTACTTGCCGTTTCTGTAGCCGAATTTCCCCCACTTGTAGCGGGCGACCAGTTCGAGGCCGTGGAGGCCGCCCTGCAGCGCGGCGTCGGCCTTGATTCCGCGGGCGTCCATGAGGTCGTTGGCGGTCGTGAAGGCCCGGTCCCAGTCGGTCGGTCCCCAGTCGCGAACCATGTCGGCGAACGTGACGTTGCGGAGGATCTCGTCGCCGATGGCGCGGTGCCAGGCGTCGTTGTAGCGTTCGAGGCGATCCGTCGCGGCGAGTCGCCCGGCGAGCGTGCCGGTGCGGACGGCGACGTGGTCGCCGCCCTCGTGGAAGGCGGAGGTCGCGCCCATCGCGCCGCCGGTGACGGCGATGCCCGCTCCGACCGGGGACTCGATGGGGCGGGTCGAGGAGATGGGGTACGTCTCCGTGCCGCGGGCTTTCCCGCGGTCCTCGACGAGCGGGAAGTCGTCGAGGTCGTAGGCCTGGAACTCCCGTTCGAGCAGGCGCTCGACGTACTCGCGGCCCTGGGGAATGCCTTCGTCGGTCTCGCGGAGGAGGTCCCACTCGCTCCGGTCGTAGTCGTCGATGTCCAGGCCGATGGGCATCGTGAGCCCGATGCGGGCGACCGGCGGGTCGTTCGGGAAGATCCACGGGTAGGCGGTGTGGCCGGGCATGACGCCCCACCAGAACTCGATGAACTCGGGGGTGAACAGCTCCTCGGGCATCCGGCGGTGTTCCTGATAGGCGATGTGGTTCACCTCGTTCGAGGGCATGATGTCGCCCATCGACCGCCCCACGGGGAGGAACTGGTCGAGCGTCTCGCCGGTGACGGTCCGCTGGGGGCCGTCGGCGAGGACGACGTAGTCGGCGGCGAGATCTTCGCCGTTGGCCAGGCGGACGGTGTGGCGCGGCGAGCCGTGCAGGTCCGTCTCGACGCCGGTGACGCTGACGCCGACGCGGTAGTCCGCGCCCGCCGCTTCCGCCCGCTCGCGGAGCCAGTCGTCGAACCGGGCGCGATGGAAGGTGACCCCGAAGGTGTCGGCGGCCGCGTCGATGCCCGTCTCGGTGAGCGTCATCTCGGTCGAGGGGCCGTAGAACTTCGCGCCGTCGAGTTCGCTCAGTACCACGTCCTCAGGGAACTCCGAGCGCGGGATGCCCATGATCTCGAACCAGTAGTCCAGCAGTCCGGCGGCGTCCGTCGAGTCCGGCCCCCGCCCCTCGCGGTCGGCCCGGGGGACGCCCTTCTCCAGGAGGACGGCGTCGGCCCCGTGGTCGGCCGCGGCCCGGGCTGCCGACGAGCCGGCCGGGCCGCCGCCGACGATGGCGACGTCTACGTGTTCCATACCCGCTACCGTGTCCCGCGCCCGCTAAAACCTATTGTCTTCGGTCGGTTCGTCCGTCTCACGCGCTCACGCGAACGGAGACGCCAGTCCTCACCGCTCGATCGGCAGGTCGATGGGATCGAGCTGGTGGTCCGCGAGCCGCTCCTCGGCGCGTCGGTAGGCCTCGCTCTCGGCGAGCGCGACGGCCCGTTTCGCCTCGGAGACGGCCGCCTTTCTCGCGGCCAGTCCGAGCAGGTCCCGGCGCTCCGGCGCGTACTCGCGCCACGAGCGGACCGTCGAGATAACTGACAGTAGCGCGTCCCGAGTGGCGGGCTTCGTGAGATACGAGTCGACGGGGATATCGAGAATATCGACGTCTGGTTCGACGCCGCTGACCATCACGACCGCGGGGTCGACCGAGCGCTCGCGGAGTTCGGCCGCGACCGTCTCGCCGTCGGCGTTCGGCATCTCGCGGTCCAGTACCACCACGTCGACCGAGTCGTCGACCAGATCGAGCGCCTCGCGGCCGTCTGCGGCCTCGATCACGTCGTATCCCTCCGGCAACCACAGCCGATACAGCTGTCTGTAGTCGCTGTCGTCGTCCACGAGTGCCACCCGCGTCGATGTCCCCATTCCGAGACGACCCTACGCAGGGCATCGTACAAATATACTTAGATATTCTCGGACTATTACTAGAATATTAGCAATTCTTGCTGTCACCTCTCGCGCGGTCGTAGCCGCGCCGCGAACGGACTCGGAGGTGTCGACACTCGCCCGCCGGCAGCGTTTTGAGGCCACCGAGCGGACCACCGGACATGAGCTCCACAGCCACCGGAGACGCGACGGCCGACATCGTCGTGACGCGGTACAACGTCCACGGGATGCCAATCGACCAGTACGCGAGCGCGCTCAGGGAGCGACTGCCCGACTGGGAGGTGGCCGTCGCCGAGACGCCGGCCGCGGAGCGCGAACTGGTCGCAGGGGCGACGGTCCTGACCGGACAGACCGTGTCGTCCGAACTGCTCGATACGACCGACTCGCTGCGACTGTTTGCAGGGACGTACGCTGGATACGACCACCTCCCGCTCGACACATTCGCCGAACACGAAGTGGCGCTCACCACGGCTTCGGGCGTCCACGGCCCCAACGTCGCCGAGAACGTCGTCGGATCGTGGCTGGCGTTCGCGCGCGGCTTCTTCACCGCCCGTCGCCAGCAGCACGAGAGCGTCTGGCAGTCGTTTCACACGTCGGACTTCGCCGGCAGCCGCGTCGTCGTCGTCGGGCTGGGGGCCATCGGCGAAGCCATCGTCGACCGGCTGGAGGGCTTCGACGTGGAGACGGTGGGCGTTCGCTACTCGCCCGAGAAGGGCGGCCCGACCGACGAGGTGTACGGCTTCGACGAGATTCACGAAGCGGTCGTCGATGCAGAGTACGTCGGCCTCGCCTGTCCGCTGACCGACGCGACACGACACCTCTTCGACGACGAGGTGTTCCGGACGATGCATCCCGACGCGGTGCTGACGAACGTCGCCCGCGGCCCGGTCGTCGACACCGACGCGCTCGTCGACGCGCTCCGGCGAAACCACGTCGGCGGCGCGGCGCTCGACGTGACCGACCCCGAGCCACTCCCCCCCGAGCACCCGCTGTGGGACTTCGAGAACGTGCTGATCACGCCCCACAACGCCGGGCACACGCCGAGCTACTACGAGCGGCTGGCCGACATCGTCGCGGAGAACGTCGAACGGGCCGAACGCACCGGCGAGTGGGACGGCCTGAAAAATCAGATCGAGCTCTGAGCGCTACAGGTAGCCGCGCTGGCTCAGCAGTTCGCCGTTCAGCACGCTCGCGCCGGCCGCGCCGCGCATGGTGTTGTGAGCGAGGCAGTTGAACTGGACGCCGTCGTCCGTCTCGCGGAAGCCGCCGACGGCGACGCCCATGCCGTTCTCGATGTTGCGGTCGAGGCGTGGCTGCGGGCGGTCGGGTTCGTCGAAGACCGTGATGAGATTCTCGGGCGACGACGGCAGGTCGATGCCGGTGACGGTGTCCATCGCGTCCTCGGCGTCGGCGACCGTGATGTCCTCGGCGGTCTCTGCCCAGACGTTCTCCAGGTGGCCGTCGAGCGTGGCGATACGGTTACAGGAGGCCGCGACGCTCGCGTCGTTGAGCGTGACCTCCGCGCCGTCGAACGAGCCCAGTAGCTTGCGGGACTCGCTCTCCATCTTCTGCTCCTCGCCGCCGATGTGCGGGATGGCGTTGTCGATGATCTCCATCGAGGTGACGCCGGAGTAGCCCGCGCCGGAGACGGCCTGCAGCGTCGAGACGTGCACGTCGGTCAGGTCGAACTCGCCGTCGAGGGCGGCCAGCGGCGGGACCATCGTGATGGTCGAGCAGTTCGGGTTCTTCAGGAGCGCGCCGTCCCAGCCGCGCTCGTCGCGCTGGACCTCGATGAGGTCGACGTGATCGGCGTTGACCTCGGGGATGACGAGCGGCACGTCCTCGTCCATCCGGCCGTTCGAGGAGTTCGAGGAGACGACGTAGCCGTCCTCGCAGAACTCCGGTTCGACCTCCGCGCCGACGCTCGACGGGAGCGAGGAGAAGATGAGATCCACGTCGTCCGGGACCGACTCGGGCTCGGTCGCCCGGACTTCCGTCTGGGCCACGTCCTCGGGGATCGGGGAGTCGACGCGCCACTTGGCGGCGTCCTTGTACGTCTCGCCGGCGCTCGATGCGCTGGCGGTCAATGCTGCGATTTCGAACTCGGGGTGGGGGTCGAGCAGTTGGATGAGCCGTTGCCCGACTGCGCCCGTCGCGCCGAGAACGCCTACGCGTACAGTCATCGGTTCACACACGGCAGTGGGTGTTCAAAACAGTTTGGATACGGAGCGGTCCGACTGCCCTCGTGGGATTATCGCGCCGGGTCCGTGTCCTCGAACGCCCACTGTATCACGCGGGCCTCGACGAGGTCGCGCTCCTCGACGTAAGGATCGTCGCGGTTTTCGAGCGCCGCCTCGGCGTCGGCCAGCATCTCTCGTTCGAGGTCCGTGTGGTCCGGTTCGTCGCGGACGTCGTTCAGCAGCGCCTCGAAGTCCTCGCGGAGGTCGAACGACGCGCGGGCGACGTTACAGCGCGACAGCGGACTCATCCCGGTTTCGAGGACGAGGTCGCGCACCGTCCGCCAGTCCGACTCACAGAAGTAGATGGACACTTCGCCGACGATGTCCCGCCAGGCGATGGCCTCGGCGTGCTTCAACAGCGGGACGGCCCGCGGCGGCAGGTCGATCCGGGTTCGGATGTCTGGATTCCCGCAGAGGCAGCAGGCCTTCTCCGTCTTCCCGGTGTACATGTGAGACAGTTGGACCGGACGTATTTGGACCCGTCGCCGGCGGCTCACACGGGGATGAACTCGGGGTCGACGTCGCTCAGCCGGTCCGTGTTGGCGAAGAACTGGTAGAAGTCGTCGTAGAGGTCCGTGCACTTCCCGTCGGCGTCGTAGCGGAGCGTGTGCCAGTCGGCGACGACGGCGCAGTAGCGCTTTGCCCGCGTGAGCGCGACGTTCAGCCGCCGCGGGCCGTCGACCGGCCGCCCGAGGAAGCCCACGGTCCCGTCGGCGTTGCTCCGGACGAGCGAGAGGACGATAGCCGTCCGCTCGCCCCCCTGAAAGGAGTCGATGGTGTCGACGGTCACGCCCTCGGCGGCGTCGGTGTGGGCCGCGAGGGTCTCGCGGATGCGGCGCACCTGTGCGCTGTAGGGCGTGATGACGCCGATCTCCTCGGCGGGCACGTCCGACAGAAGGTCCGAGACGAGGTGGGCCACCAGCCGGGCCTCGGTGGGGTTGGCCTTAGAGTGGCCGACCGTCTCGACGGAGCCGCCGACGTTGTACCCCTCGACGGCCGGCCGGTCCGGGAGGGGGTCGACGGTCCGCCCGTTCCGGAGCGTCCGATCGTAGAACCGCCGGTTCGGGAAGTAGGCGATGTCACGGTGCATCCGGTACTGGGTCTGGAGCTGGAGGCCGACGCCCGCGTAGACGCCGCCGTCGGCGTAGAGGTGCTCGAACAGGGAGTGGCCGTAGCTCGACTCCGGCGGGCCGTCGCTCGCGCTGTAGGGCGGGAGCTGTCGGTGGTCCCCGGCGAGGACGACGCGCTCGGCACGGACCAGCGGGATGCACGACGCCGTGCAGGTGGACTGCGTGGCCTCGTCCAGCACGAGGAGGTCGAAGTCCCGCGCGAGCGTCGCGGCGGAGTTGTTCGTGACCGCGACCACGTCCGCGCGCTCCGGCACGTCGGCGTAGGCTCGCCGGACCGCGTCGTTGGCCGACTGGCTCGCGTTCACGCGGTCGAGCACGAACTCGCCGTCGCCGTGCTGGCCGTAGGCGTGCAGCGACTGCGGGTCCGCCGCCTCCCGCGTCGAGGAGCCAGCGACGAGGTTGTCGACGGCCTGGTTCGAGTCGGCGCAGACGAGCACGTCCTCGCCGGCCTGCGCGGCCCGCCGGACGATCTCGACGAGCGTCCGCGTCTTGCCGGTCCCCGGCGGGCCGTGGACGCAGAACAGGTCGTCGGCCAGCAGCGCGTGCTCGACGGCGAGCCGCTGCTCCTGGTTCAGTTCCGCGTCGAATCGGTCGCTGCGAGCGGCCGCGCCGTTCGAGAACGTGATCGGGCGCTCGCCGGCGAGCACGCCCCGGAGCGGGTGGTCGGCCAGCGCCTCGACCGCCTCGCGCTCGCGGTCGAACGGGACGGGGTTCAACAGCGCCGTCAGCCCGTAGGTGGCGTCGCCGTCGGTCAGCGCGCTCCCGAGGCTCGTCGCGCCGTCGACCCGCGCCCAGTTCACGTCGAGCCAGACGCTCCGCCCGCGGATGCGCTCGACCGTCGCGGGGACCGGGAACGGGCCGTCGTCCCCGTTCGCGCCGTCGTCGCGGTGGACCAGCACCTCGTTCCCCTGGTGGACGCCGAACTCGGACTCGACGACGAAGGCCCAGTCGCCGCGCCACTCGGCGGCCACGTCGGCGGGCGGGTCCACGCGGAAGTGAAAGCGCCCGTCGTCTCGTCCGGCCGTAGAGAGTTCGGGGACCGCGTCGCCGCCGCGCTCGTACACCGCGGCCGGCGTGCGCCCCGCGGCTCGCTCGCGGTTCGCTGATCTGGTCGCATCGCGCTCGCGCTCGACGTGGTCGCGCAGGCCCTCGATCAGTTCGTCGGGGTCCACGGGACTGCGCGGCGGTTCGCTGTCGTCGATCGGCGAGTCGTAGGAGGGCGGGTACCTCTCGGGCACGTAGTCCGAGTGCCAGAAGCGGAGTCGGTCGGCGAGCGCCGTGGTCCCGAAGGCGTCGGCGTCGACGAAGTCCCGCTCGCCGCCGCGCTCGAAGACGAAGATCTGGCCGTGCAGCGAGTGGTCGGTGAAGGCGACGTACTCCCCCGTCAGTCGCGCCGAGTCGAGTTCGTGTAGCGGGATGCACACCCAGTCCTCCTCGGGATGGGCGAGTTCGTCGTGGTGGCTCGCGAACTCCGCGACGGGGCGCACGGGGACGGCGTCGCCGCGGTCCTCGAGGGCGTCCTCCGCGACGGCACACAGCGAGGCGTCGTCGAGGTCGAACGACCCGATGACGTGGTCGAACAGGAGGGACATCTATCGCCGTCTTTGCCCCTATCCCCTAAATGTGTGACCCTCGCACAGTATCGTGTCTTATCGGTAGCCGCTGGAGTGAGTGCTCAGTAGCTGGAGCGTGGACTACGCGGCGGTGTCGGGTCGTCCTTCTGCCCACCGACGACGATCAACAGCGCCGCGATACCAACGACGGAATAAAGCACTAGCTGGTTCTGAATCCCGTGCCCGGAGAGGGTCTGGATGGCGAATGCAATCGCCATCACTCCGAATCCGGTCGCCGTCCACCGAGCCCTATAGACGAGTCCGACGACGGTTCCCCACGCGAGAAACATCGTCATTGTTGCCCCTACGACTGTCGAAACCGGGAGACCAGCTATCGCCGACGGAGCGACTATCTGAAGGAGGACGAGAACGCCGATAGCGGGGTATCCGACGACCGCGATCGGACGGTGCAACGCCGCCGTCATCGGTGACTCATTGAAACCCTGCCATTATGAAGGTGTTGTGAGAAGGATCCCATTGCGATTATCACGCTCTCTAGCGTCCAGTCGCCGGCTCACACCCCCGAGACTATTCGAACCGCGTTTGTCTGCAATCGCCGAGTGACGGCGCGACCGCCCGGCGTTGAGGGGGCGTCGCACCGGACAGGAACGTTTTAATCGGCGGACCGGCGACACATCGGTATGGATACGGCCGAGCGACTCGACCTGGTGACGCGACACACCGAGGAGGTCGTCACCGAGGACGAGCTTCGGGCACTGTTCGAGGACGGCGACCCGTCGGCGTACATCGGCTACGCGCCGACCGGCGAGATGCACATCGGGCACTTCACGACGATGCGAAAGCTCGCGGACTTCCTGCGGGCCGGCGTCGAGGTGACGGTGCTCATCGCGGACCTCCACGCTCACCTCGACGACAACAAGTCGCCGTTCGACCTGCTCGACGTCCGTTCGGCCTACTACGAGACGGCCATCGAGGGGATGATCGAGGCGGCCGGGGCCGACCCCGAGGACGTGGAGTTCGTCCGCGGGACGGACTTCCAGCTCGGCGAGGAGTACACGCTGGAGATGTACCGGATGGCCGCGGAGACCACCATCGCGCGCTCTCAGCGCGCGGCCAGCGAGGTCGTCCGCGAGTCCGACAGCCCGAACCTCGGCGGGCTCATCTACCCGCTGATGCAGACGCTGGACGTGAAGGCGCTCGACGCAGACATCGCCTACGGCGGCGTCGACCAGCGCGGCATCTACATGCTCTCGCGCGAGGTCCTCCCGGACCACGGCGGCGAGTCGCCGGTCTGCCTGTTCGCCCCGCTCCTCTCGGGGCTCTCGGGCGGGAAGATGAGCGCCTCTGACGAGGCCTCGAAGGTCAACCTCACGGACGATCCCGAGACGGTCGAAGAGAAGATCGGTCAGGCGTTCTGTCCGGCCGGCGAGGTCGAAGGCAACGGCGTCCTCGAGTACCTCGAACACCTCGTGTTCCCGGTGCTCGACGTGCGCGACGAGTCGTTCGTCGTCGAGCGCCCCGAGGAGTACGGCGGCGACCTGACTTACGAGACCTACGAGGAAGTCGAGGCGGACTTCGTCAGCGGGGAACTCCACCCCGCCGACCTCAAGCCCTCGGCCGGGGCCGCCATCTCGGAGGTCATCGACCCCGTCCGCGAGCACCTCGCCGACGAGGGCGACCTGCTCGCAGAGGCGTACCCCGAGAAGTACGGCGCGGAGTGACCGCGGAGGGATGCCGGAGCGTGACTCGGACGCCGACCGCTCGCGCGCGGCCGTTCGCCGGACCTACGAAGACATCGGCGCGCACTTCTCGAAGACCCGCGAGTACGCCTGGCCGGAGGTCGAGTCGTTCGTCGCCGCGTTCACGGACTGCGGGACGGCGCTCGACCTCGGCTGTGGCAACGGCCGCCACGCCGAACTGCTGGCCGGCGTCGCTGACCGCGTCGTCGGCCTCGATGCCAGCCGCGCGCTCCTGAATGCCGCCACCGAGCGCGTCGGCGACGAAGTCGCGCTCGTCCAGGGCGACGCGGTCGAATTGCCGCTGGCCGACGACTGCATCGACCTCGCGGTGTACGTCGCGACGTTGCATCACCTCCCCTCGCGAGACGCACGCCGCGCCAGCCTGGACGACCTCGCTCGCGTGCTCGCGCCGGACGGTCGCGCGCTCGTCAGCGCCTGGAGCACGGCCCACGACCGCTTCGACGCCGAGGCCGACGCAGAGACCGGCTTCGACACAACCGTCGACTGGACGCTCCCCGGCGGCGAGACGGTTCCCCGGTTCTACCACGTCTACGCGCCGGCCGAGTTCGAACGCGACGTGGCCGCCAGCGACCTGCGGTTGGTGTCGGTCGAACTCTCCAGCGGCAACTGCTACGGCGTCGTCGAACCGGAAGGGAAACGCACTTAATCGCCTTCCCTCTATGGGGGAGTACGTTCGCGCTCCGGCGATCCTCGCCGCGCGCGAACACAGTGAGCGCGCGGCGGTGGTGAGCGATTCCGGAGGAATCGCGAGGCCCGCCGTGAAGACGCGAAGCGATGAGCGGCGGTGGTCTAGTGGTAGGACCTGAGCCTTCCAAGCTCATGGCCCGGGTTCAAATCCCGGCCGCCGCATCCTGCGAGGAACGGACGTGACGAGCGGATGCTGTACTGAGAGATTTGAACCCTACAAGTCGCAGTGCGCGCAGCGAACGGAGTGAGCGAGCACAACCGTCTTGGTCCGGTTCAAATCCCGGCCGCCGCATCCTGCGAGGAACGGACGTGACGAGCGGATGCTGTACAGCGGGATTTGAATCACGCGAGACGAGCGCAGCGAGTCTCGCCGTCGGGTTCAAATCCCGACCGCCGCACGCTGCGTCGAAACAACCGACGAGTCCGAACTGTGCGACCCAGCGACGCCACGCAGCCGTCGCGAGCGGCGCGAGCGACTCCGACCGACTCACTCCGGTTCGGCCGTGCCTTCCTCGAAGTCCGCCCAGTCGTCGCCAAGCCACTCCTGGAGGCGGTCGGTGACGCCGGCGAAGTCCTCGCCGTCGTCGAAGGACTCCACGACGACCCAGCCCTCGTCGTCGCGGTCGAATCCGAGGCTGTAGCCCCGTTCGCCGTCGACGATGACGACGAACGCCGCGACCACGTCTAGGTCGGGAAAGAACCCCACCGGGGCGAAGCCGTAGTCGTCGTGCTGGGCTTCCAGCGCGGAGATCTCGTTCGTCGAGAGCGGCCGATCCGGCAGCGAGTCCGTCAGCGTCGTCATTGTGCCGTCGTGGGGGTGAGAGGACCGAAAGGGTTTCGAGCGACGACGACGCGGGCGGCTGATCTGCTGCCCAACATTGAAGTGTTACCATGTTTAAAGTTAACACGGAGCCCCCGACGCTCCCGGCGGGAACCACCGTCGCACCATCCGGGATTGGCATCGGCGGACGACCACGGCCGGCGGAGCGATGGCCACTCCGTCGGCCGCGGCATCGTATTCGAACTACGGCGGATCCGGAGCATCTGACGCCGCCACCCCCACTACCCTTTCTGCACAAGCGACAGACGGCGGTCGCGCGGAGACGTCGTCGACGGGGACCGGTGAGTCCGCGCGCGTTCGCCGGGGCCGGTGGGGTTTTTTTTGCGAGTACGCGTAGAGACGGGTATGGACGCCGCGCGGCTCCCCGGGACGAATCGGCCCGAGCAGGTCGTCGCGCACGTCGATATGGACTGCTTCTACGCGGCCTGCGAACAGCGCCGGGAGCCGGCCCTCGACGGCGAACCGCTGGTTGTCGGAATGGGCTACGAGAGCGGCGACGCCCACGGGGCCGTCGCCACGGCGAGCTACGAAGCGCGAGAGTACGGCGTCGAGTCGGCGATGGCCATCTCCGAGGCGCTGGAGCGACTGCCCCGCAAGGTCGACGCCGTCGACGACCCCGAACTGGACGTGGACGACGCGGGGTTCTACCGCCCCGTCGACATGGAGTTCTACGAGTCCGTGGCCGCCGACGTGCGGGCGATCCTCCGCGAGGAGGCGGACGTGGTCCGTGAGGTGAGCATCGACGAGGCGTACCTCGACGTGACGGACCGGGTCGGCTGGGACGGCGTCGAAGCGTGGGCGGACGACCTGAAAGCCAGCGTCGAGTCGGAGGTCGGAGTCGCGGCGAGCGTCGGCGTCGCGCCGACGATGAGCGCGGCGAAGGTGGCGAGCGACCGAGACAAGCCGGACGGCCTCGTCGTCGTCGAACCGGGGACCGTCCGCGAGTTCTTCGCCGACCTCCCCGTGGAGGACGTTCACGGCGTCGGCCCGGTGACGGCCCGCGAACTCGACGAACTGGGCATCGAGACGGCGGGGGACCTGGCGGCCGCGGACCCGGAGCGACTGGACCGGCGCTTCGGCGAGCGCGGCCGCGAAATACGCCGGTACGCTCGCGGCGAGGACGAGCGCGCGGTGACGCCGAAAGGCGACCCCAAGAGCCTCTCGCGGGAGTCCGCGTTCACCGAGGCGACCGACGACTCGGCGACCACGTACCGGCGGGTGAACACCCTCGCGGCGGCCGTCGCCGACCGCGCCCGGCGGAAGGGCGCGCGCTACCAGACAATCGGTATCAAGGTCGTGACGCCGCCGTTCGACGTCCACACACGCGCTCGCTCGCTCCCGGGGCCGATCGACGAGCCGTCGCTGGTCCGCCGGACCGCGCTCGACTTGCTCGGGGAGTTCGAGGGCGAGCGCGTCCGCAAGGTCGGCGTCCGCGTCTCGAACCTCGACTTCTCGGCCGGCGAGCAGGCCAGCCTCGGGGGCTTCGGCGGCGAGTCCGGCGACACAGCCGACGGGACTGACGACGCTGAGGCGACGGACGAAGACGGACAAGCGGGCCTCGGCGCGTTCGCGGACGAGGCCGACGACGACGGCGGCGAGGATACCGGCGGCGATGTCGATGGGACGAGCGCCGACGCTGGGGCGGTCGCACTCCCCGCGGGACAGACCACGCTCGCGGATTTCCGCTGACCGGGCGAGCGGTGACCGACGACGACCCGCCGTGGTCAGGACACGCCGTTTTCGAGGTTCTCCAGGAGTTTCCCGACGAACAGGCCGGCCCGCGGCGAGATGGTGTCGTCGGCCGGAACGGCCGTCGGGTGGGCCGCGAGCGTGTCGACGAACCGCTGGCTGTGGGTCATCGCGTGGAGCATGTCCACCACGTCGACCACCAGCCCCTCGTCGCTGGTGTCCATCCCGGCGTAGCGCTCCTTCTCGGCGTCGGAGTAGGTAACCGTCCACGCCGGGCCGCCCACGGCGTCGAGAACGTCCTCGACCGACGCGATTTCCAGCGGGCCGTCGTCGCTCCCGACGTAGACGGTCCCGTCCTCAACGAACGTTTCGTAGCGATCCATAGGCTCCCCCAGTCGTCGACTCGACTACGACAAGGCGTGCCACGGCAATAGCCGTTCCCCCGGTCGCGGCGGTCCAGCGACCTGTTGTCCTGTTGACTGTCGTCTGACGGAGAGTTATGGGCCGCGCGCGTCTCCCTTTGGACAGAAACGCATGGCAGAGACCGAACAGATAACCGTCGCGACGACGAGCGCCGGGCCGGGTGGGAACGGGGAACCGGGCGAGACCGTCGATTTGCCGGTCGTCGAACTGCTGACCGGCCGCGGCTTCGTCACCGGCAAGAGCGGCTCGGGCAAGAGCAATACGGCGAGCGTCATCGCCGAGAAGCTGCTCGACAACGGATTCGGCCTGCTCGTCGTGGACATCGACGGCGAGTACTACGGGCTCAAAGAGGAGTACGAGATCCTCCACGTCGGCGGCGACGAGGAGTGCGACATCCAGGTCACCGAGGAGCACGCCGGCAAGATCGCCTCGCTGGCGCTCGAACAGAACGTCCCCATCATCCTCGACGTGTCCTCCTTCCTCGACGAGGAGGAGGCCGAGGCGCTGCTTACCGAGGTCGCCAAACAGCTGTTCGCCAAGGCGAAGAAACAGAAACAGCCGTTCCTGATGCTCGTCGAGGAGTGCCACGAGTGGATCCCCGAGAAGGGCGGGATGGGCGAGGTCGGGAAGATGCTCATCAAGATCGGGAAGCGCGGCCGGAAACACGGCCTCGGCATCGTCGGCATCAGCCAGCGACCGGCCGACGTGAAGAAGGACTACATCACCCAGTGCGACTGGCTGGTGTGGCACCGACTGACGTGGAACAACGACACGAAGGTCGTCGGGCGCATCCTCGACAACAAGTACGCCGACGCCGTCGAGGACCTGGACGACGGCGAGGCGTTCATGATGAACGACTGGGCCGAGGAGGTCCGGCGGGTCCAGTTCCACCGCAAGCAGACCTTCGACGCCGGCGCGACGCCGGGACTGGACGACTTCGAGCGCCCCGAACTCAAGTCGGTCAGCGAGGACCTCGTCTCCGAACTGGAGACCATCAGCGAGGAACAGAAGGCGACGGAGAGCCGCATCACGGACCTTCGTGAGGAACTGGACAAGAAGAACTCGCGCATCGCCGAACTGGAGACGGAACTGCAGGACGCCCGCGACCTCTCGCGGATGGCCGAGCAGTTCACCGAGGCGATGCTGACCCAGGCGGAGGGGTACAACCCCGGCCGGACCGAGCAGGAGAACATGCGCCGACGCCGTCATCGGTTCTCCGACGACGCGGACGCGACCGGGACAGACGCGACCGACGGCGAGGCGGGCCAGCCCGACGGTGCGGCGGACCAGCCGGCGGACACGACCTCCGGCGGCGGTTTCGGCGACGCCTTCAGCGCGTTCGAAGACGGCGGGGCGGCGATGAACGGCGGGAGCGACGGCCCGTCGACGAACGGCGACGCCGCGGCGTCCGACGGTGCGAGCACCGACGGCGGCACGACGGCCGCGTCGACCAACGGACACGCCGATGGGTCGGATTCAGACGCCGCGTTCGCGGCGGCCATCGCCGACGCCGTCGAGGCGGAGCAGTCCAACGACCGAGGGGGCGAGGAGGGCGACGACGACTTCGACGGGCCGCCCGTCTACGAGGCGGTGCTCGCGGCTATCGAGGACCTGGAGCCCAAGACCCGCCGGATGCTCGCCTACTACGGCGAGCAGGGACCGGGAACGCCGTTGAACGCCCACTTCTCTGCCGGCGGCTCGGGCGACCGCACGGCCGCCTACGCCCGCAACCGAACGCTCCGGCTCGAAGGGTTCGTCGAGCACGTGGGCCGCGGCAAGTACGGCTACCGACTCCGGGACCTCGTCCGCGAGGAGAGCGAGCGCGACCTGGACGACGACGTGGTGGAGACGGTGGTCTCGCGACTCGAATCGGCGTTTCTCGACGGCGAGAACTGAGCGGTAAGCCGGCGTTTTTCCGGTCGGTCAGATCAGCGGTTCCACGAGGTCTTCCAGCGCCGCCCGCGGGTCGTCGGCCTTCGCGACGCCGCTGGCCAGCAGGACGCCGGTCGCGCCGAGGTCGCTCGCGGAGACGAGATCCTCGCCGGTGGAGATGCCCGCGCCACAGAGCACGTCCACGTCGCCGTTGACGCGGGCTGCGGCGTCGACCGCGCCGGTCACGATGTCCGGGTCGGCCTTGCTGACGGGCGTGCCGGTCCCGATGAGCTCCGGCGGCTCGACGGCGACGGCGTCGGGATCGAGCGCGGCGGCCGCGCCGATCTGTGCGGGGTTGTTCGCACACACGATCGTTTCGAGGTCCGCACGATCGGCCGCGTCCAGCGCGCCGTCGATGTCGGCGAGCTTGAGGCGGTTCTCCGAGTGGTTCAGCAGCGTCCCGACCGCGCCGGCGTCGGCGACGGCTTCGGCGAGCGTGCTGCCGGTGTGGCTGCCGTGTTCGACGGCGCTGACGTGCTGGGCCCAGGTCTCGACGCCCGTCTCGGCGACGGCGTCGATGTGAGCCGCCTGCGGGGCGACGGCGACGCGCACGTCCGCGTCGTCGCTCACGTCGGCCGCGGCGGTCGCTACCTCTACCGGGTCACACGGGTACGCCTTCAGATTGACAAGGACGAACATACCGGAAGCACCGGCTGGGGCCGGCAAATAGGTTGCGAAGCCGACCGTGGCGCGGGCGAGTCGGGCACCTGGTGTGAGCTCGCGAAAACCAGCGCTGAGCCGAGGGAGACAATTATTACCGTCGAGCCGATACACGATAGGAGACAAGCCGTGACTGCAGGGGACTCGGACACACCGACCGTACTGATCGTCGAGGACGAACAGCATCTCGCGGACCTCTACACCGACTACCTGCGCGACCAGTACGACGTCCAGACGGCCTATAGCGGCGAAGAGGGGCTCGAACTCCTCTCGAACGACGTCGACGTGGTCCTGCTGGACCGCCGGATGCCCGTCGTCTCCGGCAACGAAGTCCTCGCAGAGATCGAGGAGCGGGGCCTCCGCTGTCGCGTCGCGATGGTCACCGCGGTCAACCCCGACTTCGACATCATCGAGATGCGCGTCGACGACTACCTCGTCAAGCCCGTGACGCGCGACGACCTCCGGGACGTGGTCGACCGTCTGTACAAGATCCGCGAGTACAACGACCGCCTGCAGACGCTCACGTCGAAGAAGCTCAAGCGGAACGTCCTCCGAGTCGAGAAGTCGAAGGCGGAGCTACAGGAGAGCAAGCGCTACCAGCAGTTACAGGCCGACATCGACGAAATCTCGGCGAACGTCGACTCGCTCGCGGCGGAACTCGACGTGGACAAACACGACCTCCAGCTGTAGCCGTCACCGCCTGCCGACGACTGCCGTCTCAGTCCTTTCGCTTGACCACGTCGCCGAGCGTGTACTCGCCGCTGCTCTCGCCGCTCGACCACTCGGTGTCGTCGGCGCTACCGCCAGCGCTCAGGGAGATGTCGAGCGCGCTTTCGAGCTTCTTCTGGACGGTGTCGCTCGGCAGGGAGTTGCCCTGTTCGAGCTTTCGGATGAGGCTCGCCTTCTCGTTGAGCTGTCGGGCGAGGTCCTCCTGGCTCAGGCCCTGCGCCTCGCGACCCTCCCGGATGCGCTCGTGGTAGTCCTGTGCGACCTCGTCCATCTCGTCGAACATGTCGCGACGGCGGCGCGAGGAGCCGCCGGAGGACGAGCTCGACGACGAGGACGACGACCCGCTCGACGACGACGAAGACGACGTCGAGTACTTCGTCGACGCGGACGACGACGAGTCCTCCGTCTTGACCTCCGTGCCGAAGTCGGTGCACTCGTCGCAGACGTCGAGTTCGGCCCCCTCGATTTTGACGCGGTTGGGAGATGAGACCTCCTTGCCGCACATCTCGCACTGAACCATACCGACGGCTTGGACGGGCCGCGGTATAAATGGTGCGCTGAGCTACTCGAGCGCGGCCATCGCGTGATAGAACCGCTGAGCCGCGGTGACGTGGCCGACGACGGCGAAGACGACCAGCAGCCAGCCCACGAGCGTCAGGTCCGCCAGCGACGGCCGAACGAACGCCGCGACGCCGGTGACCACGCCCACGAGGGCGAGTCGGTCGGCGCGCCCGAGCAGGCCGCCGTACACGCGGTCGAGGCCGACCGCCTGGGCCTGCGTCCCGAGGTAGGAGGTCATCAGGACGCCGGTGACGGCGGCGATGCCGAGCACCCACTGGCCGACGCCGGCGGCGAGGCCGACGATGATGCCGATGTCGGCGTAGCGGTCGAGGACGTGATCCAGCAGGTCGCCGCCCGAGGAGGCGACGTTCAGTTCGCGGGCCAGCGCGCCGTCGACGAGGTCGAGCCAGCCGTTCAGGAAGACGAGGACGGCCCCGACGAGGTACAGCAGGGGGTCACGGGCGGCGACGGCGTAGACGCCCCCGGCCCCGAGCGCCAGCAGGAAGGCGATGACGCTGACGCCGTTCGGCGACAGGCCGACGCCTTTGGCGGCGCTGACGAACGGCGCGAGCATGCGGTCGGCCAGCGGTCGGAATCTGTCGAGCGTCATAGCCAGTCGATGTACGAGACGGTCCCCGCGCTCGGTTCGCGCTCCCCGGCGACGACGGCCTCGATCTCGGCGGCCACCGCGTCGGGGTCGCGCTCGGTCGTGTCGACCTCGTAGACCGACTCGACGCCGTGTTCCTCGACGGCCTCGCTCAGAACCACGTCGAGGGCCTCCGACTCGGCGTTCTCGTAGGCCTTCGCGTCGTCGTCGCCTCGCTCGCGGAGCCGCTCGACGACGGTGTCGGGATGGGCTCGGAGGACGACGACGCGGTCGGCGTCGAAGTGGTGGGCGAGGTGGGACTCGAACAGCACGTCCTCCCGGTCGCTCAGCCACTCGGCCAGCGCGTCGAGGTCGGCGACGAGGCTCCCGCGGTCCTCGTCCACCCCAGTCGAGAACCCCTCGTCTTTGATGACTTCGTTCAGGTGACACACCTCGAGGTCGGTGGTGAGGCGGTCCGTGGCCGTGGTCTTGCCCGTGCCCGGCGTGCCGGTGACGGCGACTCTCACGCCTCGACCACCTCGATGACCTCGTTCAGGACCGACACCGCGCGCCTCGTGTCCTCGCGGGTCCCGCAGGTGACCCGGATGCACTCGGGGAGGCCGAAGGAGGAACAGTCGCGGACGATGACGCCCGCTTCCTGTGCGGCGTCGGCGACGGCGGAGGCGTCACCGACCTCGGCGAGGACGAAGTTCCCCGCGCCGTCCCAGGTGTGGGCGGCGAGCTCGCCGCGGATGTACTCGCGGGCCCACGTCGCCGTCTCGACGGATTGCTCGACGTGTTCGTCGTCCTCCAGCGCGGCCAGTCCGGCCCGGCAGGCGAGTTCGCTCGCCGAGAAGGGCGTGTTGACGCGGGCGTAGGCGTCGGCCCACTCCTCGGGGACGACGGCGTAGCCGAGTCGGACGCCGGCGAGCCCGTAGGCCTTCGAGAACGTCCGCAGGAGCGCCACGTCGTCGCGCTCGGACAGCAGCGGGCGCTTGCTCGGCGTCTCGGTGAACTCGCCGTAGGCCTCGTCGACGACGACGAGGGTCTGCTCGTCGGTCTCCTCGGCGATGGTCCGCACGGCCTCGGTCGTGAACTCCGCGCCGGTGGGGTTGTGCGGGCTGGTGAGGTAGACGATGCGCTCGCCGTCGTAGTCCGTCAGGACGGTGTCGGCCGTCTGGGCGAAGTCGTCGGCCTTCGAGAGCGCGTACTCCGAGACCTCGCCGTGGTGGTAGCGCGCGCTCATCGCGTAGTACGCGAAGCCGGGCGACGGGACGAGCACGTCCTGTCCGGGGTCGAGCATCGCGCGGGCGAGGCAGTCGAGCGCGCCGTCGCCGCCGTTGCCGAGCCACACCTGTTCGGTCGTCACGTCCCAGCGCTCGGCCAGCGCCTCTGCGAGGTCGGCGTGAGAGGCTTTCGGATAGGAGTGCATCCGCGCGGCCGAGTCGCGGATGGCCTCGACGGCCTTCGGGCTCGGCCCGTACATGTTCTCGTTCGACGCCAGTTTCACCATGTCGTCCGGGTCGAGACCGAGTTCCCGGGCGACCTCCTCGATGCCGCGACCTGCCCGGTAGACAGTGTGAGCGGAGAGGTCCCGTGGTTCCATGGCTGTGCAAAACGGACGGGGCGGCTTAAGCGTGCTCACATCGGGCGTCCGCGGACGGCGCGGCCGCTCGCCGTCGGCACACGCCCGCAGGAATCGACTGGCGCGCCCACCGTGTGAATCCCGGTCCGAACGAGTGGGACACGGAGTAGCACGCTCCCCATCGATACGGTGTCAGTCAGTCGTAATTAGCGTTACGGTGGTCGCAACGGTCGCCCCGTCCAGTGGTCGCGCACCGGTCGACGGCCCACCCACCGAAAACGGTAACACCCGACAGGTACTGTTGAGGGGCAATGCCGCTCCTCATCGACATCAGGAAACTCACGCTCATCACGCGTCTGATCCAGGACGGGGCCGAGCAGGTGGCGGACTCGCTCGCCACCCTCGCCGGAGTCGACGCCGCCGTCGAGATCAAGAGCCTGTCGTTCGTCCAGCCGGGCGACATCGCGACGGAGATGGGCGGCGGCACCATCTACAGCGCTCGCGTCCGACTGACCGAGCCGCCGTACGGCGTGTTCCTGATGACCTTCGAGACGGAGACGGCCGCGGAGATCGCCGGGCTGATGACCGGCACCAGCGTCGACTCGGAGTTCACGCAGCTCCACGAGTCCGCGCTCCAGGAGATGTGCAACATCCTCACCTCGGGGTTCATCGACGGCATCGCCAACACGCTCGACGCGACCATCGACATGGGCACCCCGACCGTCGTCGAGGACGACGCGGCCGAGATTGCCGACACCGCGCTCTCGCACGTTCGACGGGACTCGCTGACCATCGTGCTCGACTCGCTCGTCGACATCAAAGAGAGCGACGTGGCGTTCTCGCTGCGCATCTTCCTCGTCCCCGATCCCGGATCGTTCGTCCACCTCATCGACCAGCTCGACTACGACGTGGACCGCGAGACGCAGATCGCCGCGGACACGGACGCCGTGAAAGAACTGGACATGTCCGCCGACGTGGACGCGTTCGACTCGCTCGACACGACTGAGTGAGGCGGGCGGACCCCGCGAGAGTGAGACGGCACGAACCCGCGACGTTGAAATGGCTCGCGCCTAACGACCGCGTATGAGTGTCGTATCCGCCGCGGTGTTCGGGGTGCACCTGATCTTCGCGGCGCTGTGGTCGGGAACCGTGCTGTTTACGACGTACGCCGTGCTGCCGACGGCGCTGAACGGCGACGCCTCGCCCGGGCCGCTCGCGGCCATCACCCGGAAGCTCAAACTCGTCTCGCGGGCGAGCGCCCTTCTGCTCCTCCTCACCGGCGGTCACCTGGCCGCGACCTACTACACCGCGGAGACGCTGACTGGGTCCGGACCCGGTCACCTCGTTCTCACGATGCTCGTGCTGTGGTTCGTCCTCGCCGGACTGGTCGAGGTCGCCGCGTCGAAGCTCTCCGAGGGCTTCGCCCAGCAGAAGCTCCGCGAGCCCGCTCGCGAGGCCCGGCCGTTCATGCTCGGCGCGTCGGCCGTCGCCGTCCTCCTTCTACTGGACGCCGGCGCGCTGCTGGGCCTGTACTGATATCGCCCGGCTACGGGCCCGTTCGCGCAGGGCCTGACGGTATCAGCAGATACATACCGACACCTGTCGAACGCGAATCCATGTGGCCGTGGGGACACCTCGGCGCCGCCTACCTCGCGTATTTCACCTACACTCGCATCGACTCGACCGACCGACAGACCGTGCTGACGCTGCTCGCACTCGCGGTCGGCTCGCAGTTCCCCGACATCGTCGACAAGCCGCTCGCCTGGACGGTCAGCGTCCTCCCCTCCGGACGGTCGCTCGCGCACTCGCTGGTGACGCTGGTCGTGCTCGTCGCGGTCCTGTATCGCGTCGCCGCGTGGTATCGGCGCACCGATCTCGTTCGAGCGTTCGCCGTCGGCGCGTTCGCCCACTCGCTGACCGACGTGAGTCCGTCGGCGCTCGCGGCCGTGCTCGGCGGCGACCTCTCCCAGTTGCAGTGGTTTCGCTTCCTCGTCTGGCCGTTCCGACCGCCGCCGCCGTACAGCGGCGACACGTCCTTCGCCGCCCAGTTCGCCGCGTTCCAGTTCGAGCCGTACGTGCAGTTCCAGTTCGCGCTGTTCGGCCTCGCCGTCGCCGTCTGGGTCGCCGACGGCGCGCCCGGGGTCCGGGCGGTGACAGAGATCGGTCGAGAACTGCTCGCCGAGCGCACCTGATCAGAGCCGCTCGCGCACGTGGTCGGCGCACTTCAGCGCGAGCGCGGCGATGGTCAGCGTCGGGTTCATCGACCCCGCGGTGACGAACACCGACGAGGACGCGACGGAGAGATTCGACACGTCGTGGGTCCGGAGCTGCGGGTTCACGACGCTCTCGTCGGGGTCGACCCCCATCCGCGTCGTTCCCATGTGGTGGTACGCCGGCCCGGTGTTCCCCGGACCGACCGTCCACGAGATATCGACGCCGAGTTCGTCCAGGACCGCGTGTTGGAGCTCGTTGGCGCGGGCGAGCGACCGCTTCGTGCGCTCGCCCCACGACCACCGGATGTCGGGCACGGGATTACCGTGGTCGTCGGTCGTCGACGGATCGAGCGTCACGCGGTTCGCCTTCCGCGGCGGCTGGCCGACCAGCCCGCCCATCGCGATGCTGTTGCCGTAGGCTTCCCGGAGGTCCGACAGGAGCGCGTCGCCCCACTCCTCGCCGCCGAGCGCGAGTTCGACCGGTGACGGACCGGCGTAGTTCAGGAACTCCAGTTTGATCGGCGACAGCGCCTCGTCGGTCCGTTCGAGGACCGTCTCGCCGTCGCCGCGCCCGACGGCCTGTCCGGGGTCGTCGTAGAACTGGTGGCACTCGCTGGTGATGAACCCGACGTGGTTCTGTCGCGTCCGCCGGTCGAGCGTCCCTCCGGCCCCGGCGAACAGGTGCTCCATGAAGTAGTGACCCACCAGCCCCGACTCGTTCGCTAACCCGTCGCGGTGGCGCTGGGACCGCGACAGCAACAGGAGTCGCGGCGTCTCGACGCCGCCGGCCGCCACGACGAACTCGCGCGCGGTCTGGCGGTGTTCCCGCCCGTCCGGCGTCGCGTAGACCGCCGCCTCGACGCGGCCGTCACGGTCCGTTTCGAGGCGCTGGACCGGCGCGCGGTCGACGACGCGCGCCCCCTCGTCTTCGGCGTCTTCGATGTGAACGCTCGCGTCGTACTTCGCGCCGGAGGGACAGACCGGCTGACAGGTCCCGTAGCCGACGCACGGCCCGCGCCCGTCGTAGGCCTCGGAGTTCCGTGCGTTCGGCACCGAATGCGTCGCGATGCCCAGCCGCTCGCAGGCCTCGGCGAACAGCGAGTCGCTGTAGGAGGGCGGGAAGCCGGGCAGCGGATAGGGGCCGTCCCGCGGCGGCGCGAAGGGGTTGTCCGCGTCGCCGGCCACCCCGAGCGCCCGCTCGGCGTCGGCGTAGTACGGCCGCAGGTCGTCGTAGCCGACGGGCCACGCCGGGTCGTCGTTGTCGTGCCCGCCCTCGAAGTCGGTGGGGTGGAGCCGCATCACCATCCCCTGCCAGTGCAGCGTCGACCCGCCGACGCCTTTCACCCGAGCGACGTTCAGCGGGTAGTACTGTTCGCCGCTCGCGCTGAACTCGTCGCGCTCGCCGCCCATTTCCCACACCGATCCCTCGTCGCCGGGGCGAATCGCCCGCTCCATGCGCGCCTCGCGCTCGTCGAACTCGAACCGCGGTCCGGCTTCCAGGACGACCACGTCGTAGCCGTCGCTTGCGAGTCGGCTGGCGACCAGCGCCCCCGCCGGTCCGGCCCCTACGACGCACACGTCCGCCCGCTCGGACGGTTCCCGGTCCATCTCGGCGTGAGTTAGGCAAGCCTAAACTTATACGTTGGCATCACAGAATCGACCCGCCAGTCGTGTCGGCGGTCGAAACCGGCCGTTTATGCGTGCGGGACTGAGCGAACGCAACGCGTTCGCGAGGATCGCCACGGCCGCGAACGAGCACCGCGAGTGAGCGGGCGTGGCGGGAGTGAGCAAAGCCACAGGCTTCGCGAACGTCGAGAGACGCTCCCGCGTCTCTCGGGATTCGAACCCGAAGCGAGACTCGCTTCGCTCGTCTCGCGTGATTCGAATCCCGTGCCGTTACACGCCTCGCTATCGCTCGGCGGTAACGGGCGTGGCGGGATTCGAACCCGCGATCTAGGGGTTAGGAACCCCTCACCCTAGTCCACTAGGCCACACGCCCTACCAGGTCGTCGACGGACCGGCGAAAAATCCTTTCGTTCTCACTAGGGGGGCAACGAAAACGGAGAAGTGGTCGCGATGGCGGAGTTACGTCTCGGACTCGGTCGCCCGCTCGGTGGAGTCGGCCGTGCTCTCGGTTCCTTCCGCGTTCTTGCCGTCGCGCATCTCTTCGAGTTCCTGCTCGACTTCCTCTCGTCCCTTCTGGAACTCGCCCATGGCTTCCCCGGTCGACCGCGCCAGCTTTGGAATCTTGTTCGCGCCGAACAGCAGGACGGCGATGAGCAGGATGACCATCATCTCCGTCGTCCCGGGCATCCCCGGGAACAGTACTCCGAATATCCCTGACATTGTAGTCGGATTTTACGTGGTTGCTATTATAACCTTTTTGCCTCTCTCAGGTGTGCGGTAATACCGTCACAGCAGATTCGAGCGGCGCGAATACGGCGTTCGGTGGAGTCGGGGTAGACACGTGGTATCGCCGTTCAGGGCCACCCAATCGCCGGACGGGTGTGTGGTGACAAAAAGGGCCGAGCGAGCCCGGAGAGCGTCCCGGGGACACTCGGCACGCCGTGGCTCGAAAGCGTCGAAACGCCCCGCCGGGTGGGACGGCGAGGCGGTGATGGGGTGGGGGTGGGGTGGTGGGGGTGGTGACGCGCGGCCAATCGACACTGGCGTTCGGTGGCTGGCACTGCGCGTCGACAGGCGTTCCGAGACTGCGGGCCCGTGCCGTAGCTGAGACGGAGCGGCCAGCACGGTTCCCTGGTCGCTTCTCGGGGCTGCCCGTACGGGTTCGAACCCGCATCGAGAACTACGTGACACCGCATAATGGTTATTGGTCTGTTAAATCGCCGGGTCGGCCCCGATGTCGCGCATCTGGCCGGTACGGGCCCGGCCGACGCAAGTCGGTCGCGGGGCCGTGAGTATAACTACCTGCGCCGACTCAGAGCGAGGTGATGACCGCCGACAGCCACACGATGGAAGTCGCAGGTGGAGAGTCAGTGACGGTGCGGCCGATCAAGCCCGTCGGCGAGGACGTCGTCCGGGTCGATATCGAGGCCGACGGCCTGTGGCGACTGGACATCACTCGCGAGGGAGAGATCGACGAGGTTGTCGTGACCCGCGACGCCGAGGGGAACCTCGCCGACCGCGACCTGCCCGAATGGATCGACGAGGTCACCGCGAAGTTCGCGCAGTTCTGATCCCGACTCGGAAGGGATTTGAGCGGGCCGCGGAAACGGGGGCGTGTATGCTTTCAGTTGGCGATACCGCACCCGATTTCACCGCACCGGTCGCGAACGGCGACATCGACGAACTGACGCTGTCCGAGGACCTCGACGACGCGCCCATCGTTCTCGCGTTCTTCCCCGGAGCGTTCACCAGCGTCTGCAGCCACGAGATGAACACGTTCCAGGACCGACTGGGCGAACTCGACGAGGCGGGAGCCACGCTGTACGGCGTCAGCATCGACACGCCGTTCTCGCAGAACGCCTTCCGCGACGAGCTGGGGCTGTCGTTCGCCCTGCTCAGCGACAACGAGCGCGAGATCATCGACGACTACGGGATCTCGATGGACTTCGAGGAACTGGGCGTCCCGAACGTCGCGAAGCGCGCCGTCTTCGTCGTCGACGGGAATCAGGAGATCACGTACGCGTGGGTCAGCGACGATCCCGGCGTCGAACCCGACTACGACGAAGTCATCGACGCGCTGAACTGAGTCCCGAACGCGGACGAGGATTTTTCGCACTGGGTCGTCTGTCTGTATGTATGAGTGCTGACAGAGCCGATACCGCCGGCCGAATCTACGACCCCAGTGCGGACCACGCTTTCCCGGACGACCGTGTCAACGCGGTCCTCGACCTCGTAAACGACGACGAAGAGATCCAGGCGTACCTGAACGCACAGAACGTCAACCCCGTCACGCGCAAGCAGTACAACGACCACGGCGCGAAGCACATCGACATCGTCCGCAACCGCGCGCTGTGTCTGTACGACCTCCTCAAACAGGGCGGCGTCGAGTTCAACGGGGCCGCGGACCACGGCCTCGACGAGGCCGACGAGGCCGTCATCATCGCGCTCGCGGCGACCCTTCACGACATCGGCCACGTCGTCCACCGGGACTCGCACCCGTACTACTCGATCCCGCTGGCCGCCGACATCCTCGACCGCATCCTCGAACCGTTCTACGACGTGCGCGAGACGGTCCAGATGAAGGGCGAAGTGCTGCACGCGATCCTCTGTCACCACACCGAGGAGGACCCGCTGACGCTCGAAGCCGGCGTCGTCCGCGTCGCCGACGCGCTCGACATGGAGCGCGGCCGCTCGCGGATCCCCTACAAACGCGGCGGGCGCGGCATCAACACGGTCTCGAGCCAGGCCATCGAGACGGTGACGCTGACCACCGGCGACGACTACCCGGTCCTCGTCGAGATAACGATGAACAACGCCGCCGGCGTCTACCAGGTCGACAACCTCCTGAAGGCCAAACTCACGGACTCCGGCCTCGAGAAGCAGGTCCGCATCGTCGCGCTGAACAGTCGGGAAGACGGCGACCGGATCGTCGAGCGGATCGAACTCTGAGGCGGTCAGGAGCGAGGAACTCCGCCGACCGACCGCGCGAGGAACCCCGCCAGCAATCAGGGATACCGGCCCGGATGTTCGGGCCCGACACAACCGTTTTGTAGTGCGATTCCATACCTTTGCGTATGAGTCTCACTCCCATGGACGAGCAACGGGGTGCTGGGAGCGATGTGCCCGAGGGCGACGGGTCGCCCCCGCCTCTCCTCGACCGGGCGAGACAGCGACTGCGCTCGGTCGTCGAGTCTCTCTCCGTCGGACGCCGGTGTCTCGACTGGTTCGACACGCGGGGCCAGGACAAGCCCCAGTCCCAGATCCACACCGACGGGTTCGCCGACGACGTCGTCGCGCCGCCGAAGTGTCCCTCAGTCGGCGAATTGCCCCGGCGCTCGCGGCCGTTCACCTATCCGACGCGGAATCACGCCGAGAGAAACCCTGTCGACCTCGTTTCGGTCGAAGCCGGCGATCGGCTCACCGTGACACACCCAGACAACCCGGACGCGAAAATCACGTCGGACGTGTGGGAACCAGTCGAGGAGTGAGCGACCGATCACGGTATTCTCCGCTCGAGTCACCGTAGACGGTCGGTAACAACGTAGTAAGTCGGCGTGACATCCGGCATTCTCCACTCGTTCGGCCGGCGATCAGAGTTCGTACTGCACGATGTCGCCGGAGTCACAGACCGGACAGGTGGCCGCACTGGATTCGACGGTCGTCCCGCAGCGGCGACACTCCCGGTGTGACTGCTGTCGAGACGCGACGGCCTGTCTCAGTCGCTCGATCATACCCGAAGCCATGCGAGCAGACGGTATATACCCACGCAATCCACGCCGAAAGTGAAAACCGACAGACAGCGGTGGGTTCGTCGACGGCGCGTCAGACGCTCGTCAGACGCCCCGGTTGGCCGTTCAGGGAGGGTGCAGAACTGACCGTTCGGACTGGCCGATTCGATCGTTCGAACCCGCGATGCGTCACTCGGGACGCGTCCGTCGGCCGCGGTCCCGCTCGCCGGAGGCGTACAGGAGCGCGAGAAACAGGCCGCTCGCCAGGAGCCACGCGGCGACGAGCCAGAGCAGTACCGTCGGTCCCCCGTTGACCACCATACCGACTCCTCTCTCCGATAGTATATAATTATTCCCTGCATATTGATCTCGGATAGAACGTCTGACGCCCGCTCCTCGTCCACGTGGACGACTGCCGACGAGGGCGCGCCAGAGTCGGCACTGCGTGGCCCCGACGAGGCCGCTGGGTTCAGTCGCTCCGGTTCGGAGCGCCGCCGAGGCGCGCGAGTTCCGTCCTGAGCGCGTCGCGTTTCAGCAAGCCGAACCCGACGAGGATACAGGCGAACCCGACGCCGGTGGCGACCGTCGGCGTCTCCCCGAGGACGAGGAGGCCGGTCGCGGCGGCGACGACCGGGGCGGCGTAGGAGACGAGGTTGATCTCGATGGGACCGAGCCGTTCGAGCAGGTCGAAGTAGATCAGGAAGCCGAGGGCACTCGCGACGACGACGAGGTACGACAGGGCCAGCAGCGCCTCGCCCGTCCAGCGGACGTCGGCGACCGACTCGGACAGCGCGGCGCTGATACCGTGCATGAGGAGCGCGCCGAGGAGCATCGACCACGCCTCCATCGTCTCGATTGCGAGGTCGTCGTCGAAGCGCCTGGTGAGGACGCTCCCGAGCGCGAAGCAGGCGGCGGCGAGGAACACCAGCGACAGCGACACGGTCCGGGGGTCGAGCAGGTTTCCGGGATCTGGGTTGCTCAGGGCGACGACGCCGAGGAAGCCGACGAGCAGGCCGACGATGCCGAGCGGCGTGAGCCGCTCGTCGGGGAGGAACGCCCGCGCGAACCCGGTGGTGAGGATGGGCGAGAGGCTGACGACGATGGCAGCGGCGGCGCTCGTGGTCCCCAGTTCGCCGACGAACAGCAGGGCGTGGTAGGCCGCGATCATGAGGGTCCCGCCGATGCCGACGACCGCCCAGTCGGCCCGGGAGCGGGGCAGCCACTGGTCGGTCACGACCGCGGCGTAGCCGAGCATCATGACGCCGGCGAGGTCGTACCGGAACGCCGCGAACAGGACCGGCGGGAAGTACGCCAGCCCGGCCTTGATCGCGGTGAAGGCGCTGCCCCAGGCGACGGCGAGCGCCACGAACAGGATGGCGTTTCGGAACCGCATCCGCGTCAGTCGGCGTCTCCGTCGGCGGCGTCGCCGTCGGCCTCGTCCTCGTCGCTGTCGTACGTCTCCGCGAGCGCGTCGAGGGCCTCGTGGTGTTCGGTGGTGTGGGGCGCGGTCAGCGGCGAGACGCTCACCTTCCCGTCGACGACGGCCCGGCGGTCGGTCCCCTCGGGGTCCGGGATGTCGCCATCGGCCATGTGCTCCCAGATGCGGTCGTGCAGGGTCACGGCGTCGCCGTTCTTGACCGCGTCCATCTCGTAGAGGTGCGAGGGACGCGTGATCTCGATGGGGGCGCGGCCCCACTCCGCGACGGGGGCGTTGATGTTCAGGTAGTCGCACTGCTCGAAGACGCCCGCGCCGAGCGCGTGGTCGGCGAGGTAGCGCGTCGCCCGGGCGGCCTCTGCGTAGCTGTCGCCGTTGGCCTCGATGTCGGAGAACGCGGCGTCCTCGCGGACCGGGATGTACATCGAGACGGCCATCGCCGGCACGTCGAAGAACGTCGCCTCGACGGCGGCGCTGACGGTCCCGGACCGCCCGAGGACGTACGCGCCGAGGTTCGCGCCGCGGTTACAGCCCGCGACGACGAGGTCGGCGTCGGTGACGAGCGCCTCCAGCCCCGCGACGACGCAGTCCGACGGCGTCCCCTCGACGGCGTAGCCGAGGTCGTACTCGCGGACGGTCACCTCGTGGGAGATTGCCCGGCCGACCGCGCTCTGGTCGTTCGCCGGCGCGACCGCCGTCACGTCGCCGATTTCCGAGAGCGCGTCGTACAGCGCTCTGAAGCCGACGCTCTCGATCCCGTCGTCGTTCGTCAGCAAGATGGTCGGCTGGTCCATACCCTCCGTCGGGCCGTCGCCGAGAAAAGGCCACCGCTGGGTGCCCGAGGCTGCCGCGTTCGGCGCGACGCGGCGTTACCGCGCCCGGTCGACGACCGTCTCGGCGTCGACGACGACGTTGTACGCCCCCTCGTCGTCGTTCCACAGGACGAGCGCGTTCTCGAAGGCGAGCAGGTCGCCGTAGTCGGCCCGCCGGAGGTCCTCGTTCAGCACCGACGCCTCGGTGACGACCGCGAAGTGGTCGACCGCCTGGCTCCCGTCGCCCAGCAGGAACAGCGGGTTCGCGCCCTCGCGCTCGGAAAGGTCGTGGCTGAGTTTGATCGCGAGGAGGTTCACGCGGTCGGTGACGTACTGCTCGGCGTCGGCCATCGGCGCGTGGGTCCCGCGGTCCGGCGTCACGTCGAACCCCGTGCGGCCGTCACGGCGGAGGACGCTGTAGGCGTACTGCACGTCGGTGTTGACGAACTCGCCCGTGCCGCCGCCGGCGTCGTCGAGGCGCTTCTGCATCGACGGGACCTCGATATCGGGTTTGCGGTCGAACGACCACGACTCGCTCTCGGGCGACTGGTGGGGCCACAGCCGCACGGTCGGCGCGTAGACCGTCGCCGGCCCGTCGTCGGCCAGGTCGCGCTCCACCTCGCGGAGCCCGAGAGCCGTGTTGCGGTCGGCCGGGGCGAGCGCCAACAGCGTCCCGTCGTCGGCCAGCGCGTCGAGGTAGCGCCGCGCCACGGCGCTCGGGTCGTCGAGTTCGCTGAGGACGTTCCCGAAGACGACGAGGTCGAACGCGTCGGCGTCGTCGCCGTCGCCGCGGCTCGTCGCGTCGAGCGCTCCCTCGGGGTCGAAGTCCTCTGCCAGGTCTCGGTGGACTTCCCAGCGGACGTTCCCGTCCACGTCGTCGAGCATCGCTTCGAGCACGTCCGCGGCGGCGCTCGGCTCGACGGCGTGGTAGTCGAGCAGCGCGTCGTCGGGAAGCAGGTCGAGCAGGGCGAGCGCCGGGCCGCCGACCCCGGCTCCCACGTCCAACACGCGAAGCTGGGAGGGGAGCAGGCCGTCGGCCGCGAGGTCGGCGAGGACGTGCGACGCCACCGCGTAGTAGTCCGGGAGGTGGTAGACGGCGTAGCCCAGCGCGGTCAGTTCGTCGTACTCGACGCCCTGGCCGCGGAGGTAGCGCTCCTTGATGTCCCGGATGCGCTCGCGGAGGCGGTCGCCGCTGTCGCCGCGGTCCCACTCGATGCCGCCCCACTCGCTGAGGAGGTCGAGGACGCGCTGTTCGTGGTCGTCGGGGAACCGCTCGACGCCGTCGAACGAGACGGAGAGGCGACCGTCGGGCGCGGGGACGAACGTGCCGTCGTCGCGCTCGACGAGTCCGAGGTCGAACGCCTCCTCGCGGAGCACCTGCCGGACGACTGCCGGGTGTGGCTCCCCCTCGACGTACTCGTGGATCTCCTCGGGGTCGAGCGGTCGGACGTTCCGGAGGTACTGGGCGTTCTCGCGGACCTGGCGGCGCGTGTCCTGGTTCATGAGAGCTGGTCGTAGATGTCGGCGAAGGCGTCCGCGTCGGCGTCGGCGAGACGGCGCGCGGCAGCGGCCACGTCGGCCGCGCCGTCGAAGGTCTCCTGGATGTCGGCGTACACCCGCGCATCGCCGCCGGTGACCTGTGCGACGAGATCGAACAGGCCGGCCGAAATCGGCGTCTGGAAGCGCTCGGGCACGTCGTCGGCGGCCATCGCGAACGCGAGGACCGCCGCGTGGGCGCTCGCCTGGACGGTCTCCATCGCCCGGTCGTGTTCCGAAGCCGTCGTCTCGAAGCAGTCGTTGCCCGCGGCGGCGATAGCGTCGACGACGGCGTCGGCCTCCGGGCCGGGCGCGTCGGTGACGGCGGCGACGTTCCCGGGGGCGTTCTCGGGCGCGAACAGCGGGTGGAGGCTGAGTCGCTGCCCGTCCGGCGCGGCCTCGCGCATCGCCGCGATGGGGCCGGCCATGCTCCCGGTCACGTCCGCGATAGCGCCCGTGGCGAGCGGGGCGAACTCGGCGATGGCCGTCTCGGCGACGGGCATCGGAACGGCGATACAGACCACGTCGAAGGTCTCCGCGGCGTCCCGCTCGACCGCCCGGCCGCCGACCGCCGCGGCGGCGGCTTCCGCCGCGGCCGCGTCGACGTCGCTGAAGGCGACGGACGCGTCGGCGTGCTCTCGGACGGTGCGCGCGAACCAGCGGCCCATCGCGCCGGCACCGACGACGAGGACGTTCATCGGCCCAGCGTAGCCCGGCCCGTCTCAAAAGCCGTTCGGTCACGCCATCGGCCGCCGTCACCGCACCTGACGAAATCAGCGTAGACGAGCGTCGAACGGCTGGCAAACGGCGGATTCCCCCTCCTAAACGCTTATCCGTCGGCCCTGAGAGAACAGTGACATGAAGCGCGTTCGATTCCGTGACACCGCGGGCAACGTCCGCGGCGGGCGCTGGACCGTCGAAGACGGCGAGCCCGTCGTCACCGCCGCCGCCGGGCCGTACGGTCGCATCGCGTTCGGGGACGAGTCCTACGACCCCGACGAGGTGGACATCCTCCCGCCCTGCGAGCCGACGAAAGTCGTCTGCATCGGGCGCAACTACGCGGACCACGCCGACGAGATGGGATCGGACGTACCCGACCGACCGATGCTCTTTCTCAAAGCGCCCAACGCCGTCGCCTCCCACGGCAAGCACCTCACGATGCCCTCCGGCAAGGAGCGCATCGACTACGAGGCCGAACTGGGGGTCGTCATCGGCGAGCAGTGCAGGAACGTCACCGAGAAGGGGGCGATGGACGTGGTCGCGGGCTACACCTGCGTCAACGACATCTCCAACCGCGACGACCAGGAGCGAGAGCAAAACTGGGTCCGCGGGAAGGCCTTCGACAACGCCTGCCCCATCGGGCCGCTCGTGGCGACGCCGGAGCACGTCCCCGAGGACGCGAGCATCGAACTCCGCCTGAACGGCGAGACGAAGCAGTCCTCCTCGCGGGACCACCTCATCTTCTCGGTCCCCGAACTCATCGCGGAGATCACGTCCTACATGACCCTCGAACCCGGCGACGTGATCGCGACCGGGACGCCCGAGGGCGTCGGCCCGATGGAAGACGGCGACGAGGTCGAGGTCGAGATCGAGGGCATCGGCACGCTCAAACACAGCGTCAAGATTCCCTGAGCGGAACGCGCCGGCGCGTCACAGAATTGTGCGGTGACTTCGAGAGTGGGGAGCCGAAGGAACGGTGGAGCTGGAGCCGTGACCGCGGACCGGAGTCGCCTACTCGACGACGACTGCCCCCCGCATGCCGAGGGCCCGGTGCGGAGCGCAGTGATACAGGTAGGACCCCGTCTCCTCGAAGGTGTGCTCGTAGGCGCTGCCGTCCTCCGCGACCAGTTCCGAGTCGAGCGGGCCGTCGTCCTTCGAGACGACGTTGTGCGCGCCGCCGTCGCCGGTCCACTCCCAGCTGACGGTCGTCCCGGTCGAGACTTTCAAAGCGGGCGGGGCGAACCCGAAGTGACCGCCGTTGCCCTCGGCTCCGGCGGTGACCGTGGCGGTGTCGGCATCGGTGCGGTCGACGACCGTACCGTCGAAGTTCCCCGCCCCGACGAGCCACTCGTCGACTTTCGGGTAGCCCGAGGATGGCGGTTCTTTCACGATGACCGCGCCTTTCATCCCCTCGTCTCGGTGGGGTTCGGAGACGTAGCGGTACTCCCCGGTCTCCTCGAAGAAGTAGTGATAGCCCGTCCCCAACTGGGCGTTCGTCCGGCCGCTGTCGAAGGTCCCGTCCAGGGCGACGACGTTCTGCTGGCCGCCGTGGCCGGTCCAGTCCCACCTGACGTTCGTCATCGGCGGGACCTCGATGACCGGCGGGTCGAACGCCAGCCCGTCGTCCGTCGGCTCGCCGACCATGACCGTCGGGCGGGCGCGGGGACCGTGGCGCTGTGGCTCGCCGCCGTCGTAGCCGTTCGCGTCGGCGAGCCAGTCGTCGAGGGAATCGGGCGTCGACGACGGCGTGGCCGTGTCGGTCGGCGTGGCCGTGTCGGTCGGCGTGGCCGTGTCGGTTGCCGTTCCGTTGCTACTCCCCGACTGGCCCGAATTGCCGGACGAGACGCAACCGGCCGTTACAGCGAGGGTCGACAGGGCGGTGCTCGCGAGGAACCGTCTGCGGGTGGAGGACCGAGGCATTGCACGTCGACCGTTGGCAGGCCACGCCCGAAAAGGGGGCGTCCGCTTTCCAGAATCTGGAAATAAACGGCCGCCCTTTAGGTTGCGGTGTTTTATGGTTCAGCCGTGGTCCGCGTCCCCAACTCACCGCGGCCACGGAGTCCGCGTCACCCACCCGCTGGATTCACGTGGCCGCGCCGCGAGTTCGGACCTGCACTGCCCTGAACGGCTCCGGAGGTCTCCCGTGCACGAAGACGACGCAACAGAGCGGCAAGCGCTGTTCGAGGCCCTCGCAGACCCTGACTGCCGCGATATCCTCGGGGCGCTCGACGAGCCGCTGCCGGCCAAAGAGGTGGCGTCGGTCTGTGACCTCCCACAGACGAGCACGTACCGGAAGCTCGAACAACTGAGCGACGCGGGTCTCGTGGCCGAGCAGACGGACGTACGGGCCGACGGCCACCACGCCACCGCTTACGTCCGGGACTGCGGCGGCGTGTTCGTCGACCTCGGCGACGACGGCTCCCTCGAGGTCGACGTGCTGCCCGACGACGAGACGCCGAGCGACCGGCTCGCTCTCCTGTGGTCCCGGGTCAGTGATGAACTATGAACGGAGACATCCCACTCCTCGTGATAGCGTTCAAGACAGTGACGGTGCTTCTCGGCGGCCTCATCACGTACTTCGCCGCTCGGGCGGCGCGGAAAACGCGGTCGACGGGACTGACGTACCTCGCGGTCGGCTTCGCGACCGTCACGACCGGGTCGATGCTCGCCGGCGTCGCCGACCAGCTGTTCAAGCTGGAGACGGCGTCGGCACTCGTCTTCGAGAACGCGCTGACGACGGCGGGCTTCGCGATAATCGCCTACTCGCTGTACGTCACGAGCGGGTCGTCGTTCGGGTCGCGCTGAGCGCGGTCGCCGGCTATTCGACGACGACCGCTGCTTTCATGCCCAGACTCTCGTGTGGCACGCAGGAGTAGAGGTACGTCCCGGCCTCCTCGAAGGTGTACTCGTAGGTGGTTCCAGCCTCGGTGACGGCGGTCCCGGAGTCGAGCGGGCCGTCGCCGTCCGAGACGACGTTGTGCGCGCCGCCGTCGCCGGTCCACTCCCAGACGACGGTCGTTCCGGTCGAGACCTTCACCGCGGGCGGGTCGAACGCGAACGCGCCCCCGTTGCCGTCGGCTCCGACGGAGACGGACACCTCGTCCTGGCCGGCCATCACGACGGTCGAACCGTCGTAGTTCGACGACGCGCCGACGTACTCCGACACGTCCTGGCTCGACTCGACGGTCCCTCCGCCGCCGCTTCCGCCGTCGGAATCGCCATCGCCGCCAGAGCCGCCGTCGCTACCGTCGCCAGAGCCGCCGTCGCCGCCACTGCCGCCATCGCCACCGCTACAGCCGGCCAACAGTCCGACGCCGGTGAGCGTCGCGGTTCCACGGACGAACGCGCGCCTGTCGAGGTCCGATGTCATGCACTCGCCCTAGTCGCCGTAGCCTCAAAAGGTAGTCGTTTCTGTCGGCTTGCAGAGAACAATAACGGCGCGTTCAGCGCCGCTATGGCCGCTATTCGCGGCGCTTAGCGCGCGGGTAACTGTCCCATACGTGTCAGTTCTGTGGATACCGACACAGTTCGGCGCGGGAGTCATCACGCCGGCGGCCGTCGACCCGCGTAATGAGCGTGAGCGTCAGCCGATGACCGTGTGGCTCCGCGGGGACCACCTCGTCCGCCGGCGCGGGCCCGTCGCCGACCGGCCGGACGAACCGGTCCTCATGGTCGAGGCCGCGTCGTTCGCCCGCAAGCTGCCGTACCACCCGCACAAGCTCGTCCTGCTGTTCAGCGCGATGCGGCACTTCCGGGACGACCTTCGGGCCGACGGCCGGACTGTCCACTATCGGCAGGCCGAGGACTTCGGGACCGGACTGCGGGCGCACTTCGAGGCACACCCCGACGACGCGCTCGTGACGCCCCGACCGCAGACCGAACGCGCCCGCGACCGTCTCGCGTCTCTCGTCGCCGATTCGGGTGGGACCGTCGAGTTCGTCCCCGACGCGCGGTTCCTCTGCTCGCCCGAGCAGTTCGACGCGTGGGCGGGCGACGGCGGCGCGTACCGCCACGAGGACTTCTACCGGTTCATGCGACGCGAAACGGGCTACCTGCTGGACGACGGCGAGCCGGTCGGCGGCGAGTGGAACTACGACGACCGGAACCGCGAGACGCCGCCCGAGGGCTGGGAGCCGACCGAGCCGCCGGCGTTCGAGCCCGACGACGTGACCGCGTCGGTCGTCGAGTGGGTCGACGACGCGTTCGACGGCGGTTACGCGGAGCCGCCCTACGGCGGCGACTGGGCCGACCCGGAGCCGTTCCGCTGGCCGGTGACGCGACGGCAGGCCGTGCGGGCGCTCGACCACTTCGTGACCCACCGGCTGGCAGAGTTCGGCCCCTACCAGGACGCGATGCGCGACGGCGAGTGGGCGATGAGCCACAGCCTCCTCTCGACCTCGCTGAACCTCGGCCTGCTCGGACCGGCGGAGGTCATCGAGCGCGCGATCGACGCCTACGAGGATGGCGACGCGCCGCTGCACAGCGTCGAGGGGTTCGTCCGACAGGTGCTCGGCTGGCGGGAGTTCGTCCGGCACGTCTACCGCCGAGAGATGCCCGACCTGGCGTCGGCGAACCAACTGGGCGCGACCGAGTCCCTGCCGGAGTTCTACTGGGACGGCGACACCGACATGGCGTGTCTCGCCGACGCGGTCGACGGCGTCCGAAAGCGGGGCTACGCTCACCACATCGAGCGCCTGATGCTCCTCTCGAACTTCGGCCTGCTGTACGGCGTCGAGCCGTCGCGGCTCAATCGGTGGTTCCACGCGGGCTTCGTCGACGCCTTCCACTGGGTGACGACGCCGAACGTCGTCGAGATGGGGCTGTACGGGGCGGGCGCGTTCGCGAACAAGCCCTACGCCGCCTCGGCGAACTACGTCGACAAGATGAGCGACCACTGTGCGGGCTGTCCGTACTACAAGACGAAGACCACCGGCGAGGGCGCGTGCCCGTTCAACGCGCTCTACTGGGCGTTCCTCGACCGCAACGAGGACGACCTCCGGTCCAACCACCGGATGGGCCTGGTGTACAGCCATCTCGACGACAAGGACGACGACGAGCGCGAGGCCATCCGCGACCGGGCGGCCGAGATACGCGAGCTGGCCGAACGCGGGGACCTCTGAGATCGGCGTTCCGGCGGCGGTCCCCGATCAGTCGTCGCCGTCGCCCGCCCGGCGCTGTCGCAGTTCGTGGCGCGTGAACTGCGGCGTCGACAGCGCCGGACCGCCCCGGCGGCGGAACGACCACGCGAGCGCGCCGAGGAAGATCGCGGTCACGCCCAGCGCGAGCGCGGCCGGCCGAATCCCGGCGTTCGCGTAGAGGTACGCGCTCAGCGGGACGCCACCGCTGGCGACGAAACCGAACAGGAGGCGGCGGGCGAGCAGTCCGGCCAGCCCGTCGCTGTCTTCGAGAACCGCTCGTAGCAGGAGTTCCTCGCGCTCGGCCCTGTCGAGGGCCGCCTCGGCCGCCGGCGCCGTCCGCACGAGCGAGCGGGCCGTCCCGGTCACCGCCGCCTCGACCTCGTCCCTGACCGCGCCTTCGACGTCCACCGCGTCCCGTTCCCTGACGTACTCCGAGATGATCTCGATGAAGTCGAAGTCGGGGTCGAGCGTCCGACACACGCCCTCGAGCACCGTCGTGACGCGCACGACCAGCGCGAGGTCCTGCGGCAGACGCATCGGGAACTCGTACAGTTGGGCCTCGAACTGGCCGACCAGTTGCTCGACGCGGTACTCGCTGATGTCCTCGCCGCGGAACTGCTCGATGACGATGCCGAACGCCTCGCGCATCACGTCCCGGTCGGCCGTCGGGTCGAGCGCGCCCATCTCGACGAAGGCGTCCATCACGCGGTCCACGTCGTCGGTCGCCAGCCCGACGTAGAAGTCGAGCAGGCGGTCGCGGGTCCGCGGTCCGAGGCGGCCGGTCATCCCGAAGTCGTAGAACACGAGCGTCCCGTCTGGCTGGACCGCGAGGTTCCCCGGATGCGGGTCGGCGTGGAACACCCCGTCCTCGACGATCATCTGGATGTAGGCCTCTTCGAGGCGGCGGACGAGCGCCCGGCGGTCGACGCCGAGGTCGTCCAGTCGGTCCACGTCGTCGATCTTCGCGCCCTCGACGTAGGTCATCGTCAGCACGCGGTCGGTCGAGTGGCTCTCGGCCACGTCGGGGACCGCCACGTCGTCGGCGTCGGCGAAGTTCGCGCCGATCTCGCCGAGCATCCGGGCCTCGTGGCCGTAGTCCATCTCCTGGCGAACGGTGGTCGCGAACTCCTCGGTGAGGTTCTCCAGCGTGAACGCCTGCGCCGGGTCCGCGCCGTAGGTGAGCAGCGGCGTCAGCGCCGAGAGGACCTGCAGGTCGGACTCGACGCGGGTCCTGATGCCCGGCCGGAGCACCTTCACGGCGACCCGCCGGCCGTCGAGTTCGGCCTCGTACACCTGCCCCAGCGACGCCCCGGAGATGGCCTCGGTGTCGAAGGAGTCGAACAGCGCGTCCACCTCGCCGCCCAGTTCCCGCTCGACGACCGGTTCGATGTCGGCCCAGGGGTCCGGCGGGACGTTGTCCTGCAGCTCGGAGAGCACGTCGACGTACTCCCGCGGGAGCGCGTCGGGGCGCGTCGACAGCATCTGGCCCAGTTTGATGAACGCCGGCCCGAGGTCGACGAACGTGTCTTTCAGGTATCGCGCCCGGCGCGTCCGGGTCTCGCCGGAGACGGCGCGCGACCGGCCGACGACGAGGAAGCGGTGGCGGTCCCGGAGCCACTCCCAGACCAGCGGGACGAACTGCCAGGCGACGACCAGCGCCCGCCAGAGCGCCCGAAGCGTGACCCGGATACCGCCCGGTCGCGACGCTTCCGGTCCGGCCGACGCGCCCTCGACGCGCTCGTCTCCCGTCACTGTCCGTGCGTCGGGCCCGCCGGCGTATGAGTCTGCTGGAGACGGCCGGGGCTGCGGTCGCCCGAACCGTCGCACTCGGGAGGACCCCGCTCCGACGACCGTCAGGCACCCTCTTTCAGCGCCTCGTACTGGTCGACGAACCGCTCGGCGCAGGAGCCACAGCAGAAGTAGTACCGGTCGCCGTCGAGGCGTCGCTGTTCGCCCTCCTCGTCGACGCTGTTGCCACACTCCGCGCAGTCTGGCGCGAACTCGGCCGCGGCGAGGCCGCTCGTCCGCTCGCTATCGGCGAGCAGTCGCACCTCGTAGCTGTCCACGTCGTCGAGCGGCACGTGGTCGTCGAGCAGGCCGCCGGCGTCGGAGTTCGAGACGGTCGCCTCCACGGTCACCCGCCCGTCTGCGGTCCGGTAGACTCGCTCGACGGTGTCGGCGTCGGCGATTGCCTCGGCGACCGCGGCGTCCCGGCCCGGCCGCGCGTCGATCTCGATCAGGACCGGGACGCCGGCGTGCAGCATCGACCGGTCGATGTCGACGGTGAACCCGCGGAGCAGGCCCATCTCCTGGAGGCGGTCGACGCGGTCAGAGACCGCCGGCGCGGAGAGGTCCACGCGCTCGGCGATGTCGCTGTAGGGCCGCCTGGCGTCTTCGAGCAGGAGACGGAGGATCTCGTGGTCGGTGTCGTCGAGCCCGAGCATACGCTACCAAGCGCCAGCGGCGGCTTATCGGTTGCGTCCCGCGGGAATCACGAACGAGCGCGGCGGCTCAGGCCGTCAACTGGGCGGTGAGAGCGGAGAGCATCGTCTCCCACACCGAGATACCGACCGTCACCTTCAGCACGAAGTCGGCGGCGAAAAACAGGAACAGCGCCGCGCCCGCGAAGTGGGCCTTGCGCAGGTCGACGCGGTGGGCGAAGCGGTGGAAGAACAGCGCGTTGACGAGGCTCACGGGGATAATGGCGAGCATCTCGCCGGCCCAGATCGCGCTGGCGTGGGCGCTGTACTGCGCGGCGAGCGTCACGGTGACGAGCTGGGTCTTGTCGCCGAACTCGCCGAAGGCCATCATGGCGAAGATGGGCAGGAAGCCGCCGAGCGCGTTCGGGACCCGCCAGTCGAGGACCGGGACGCGAACCTCCAGCTGTCCGCCGTCGGTCGTGAAGGCGTTCGCGGGCTCCGCGTCGCCGTCGTCGTCGGCGGCCGGCGCGGTGCGGACGAGCAAGACGGCGAAGATCACGAACATCACCGCCGTCAGGCTGTCGAGGACGATGCCGGGCAACAGCGTGGTCACCGTCGAGCCGAGCCAGACCTCGAGAGCGGTCCAGCCCGCGAACGCCGCGCCCGCGGCGCTCACGACCAGGAACGGATTGAACCGCGTCGACAGACCCGCGATGATGAACTGGACCTTCTCGCCGGGCAGGACGGCCAACTGCGCACCGGCCGCTATCGCCACGACGGTCAGCCAGCTCACGTCGCTCACGCTTCGCTCACTCCGTCCTCGGGCCGTTCAGACTCCGGTCGTCGGACCTGAATCGCGTCGGCGATGTGGTCCGGCAGCGACACCTCCGCGCCGCTTTCCAGTTTGACGGTCACCATCCCGATGGGAGCCACCTCGTCGACGGTCAGGACCGTCCCCGGCGTGATACCGGCGTCGGCGAGGTACGTGAGTTCGGCGGGGTCGCGGTCGCGGACGCGGGCCACTTCGAGCCGACCGCCCTCCTCGTGCTCGGAGAGCGCGGTCGCCGACACGTCGTCGACCGGGTCGAGCGCCTCGCTCGGAATCGGATCGCCGTGGGGATCGACCTCGGGTTCGTCGAGCGCAGCCGCGACCCGCCGCTCGAACTCCTCGCTGATATGGTGTTCGAGCACTTCTGCCTCCTCGTGGACCTCGGCCCAGTCGTAGCCCAGCTTCTCGGTCAGGAACGTCTCCAGCAGGCGGTGGTGGCGGATGATCTCGAGAGCCACCGTCTCGCCCTCCGCGGTCGTCGTCACCCCCTTGTACTTCTCGCGTTCGACGAGGTCGCGATCCGCCAGCTTCTCGACCATGCTGGTCACCGTCGGCGGCGTCACGTCCAGCGTCTCGGCGATGGTGGACGTGGCGATCGGCGGCTCGCCGTCCCGTTCGAGCCGGTAGATCGCCTTGAGGTAGTCCTCCATCTGCTCGCTCAACATGGGGGGAATTAGACACGTCTAATTCAAAAGTATAGCGGTTACAACGAATACCGTTCGGTGGTGGGTCACTCGTCGGCGGTGTACGTCTCCCGGCGGGACCGGCTCAACAGCCAGAGGAACAGGTAGCCGATGGCACCGAGGACGAACAGCGTGGCCGGGATGAGAAAGGGACCGAACGTCCGCACGAGCGTCTCCAGTCCCGGCGGTGCAGCCATAGCCGCCGCTACGGTCGCTGGAGTGATAAACGACGAGGGTCTGACGACTGCGAGCAAGCGGGCTCGTCGCTCAGATCAGGTCCCGGTCTTCGAGCGACGCCATCACGTCGTCGACGAAATCGTCGACGGTCTCGTAGGGGAAGTCCCCGTCGAGCTTCGTGTTCAGTTCCATCGCCGTCATGGAGAAGTCGCCGGACTCGAACTTCGTCGAGGGCCCGTTCGGCAGGGCCGGGAGGAGGTCCATCGGATTCGAGACCGGGTAGTCCGCGTCCTCGAACGCCTCGACGAACTGGGAACGGAGATCGTCTTTATTAGCCATGCGCTGACGTTGTGCCAGATATGTTATAAAAGGTTCGAAACTGAGACACTCTCCCGTTGTTGTAAGTTTATCCGTCCACTGCAACGTTGATTTGGCGTCGGCCCCACGGTCCGGTATGAAGGGACTCTCCCGACGACGGCTCCTCCAGTCCGGCGCGGTGACAGTTGCAGGGCTCGCCGGATGCGCCCTCCCCGGCGACGGGAGCGGCAGTGAGACGGACGGAAACAGTGGCACAGGCGGAAGCGACGGCTCGGACGACGGCACGAGTGGCGGGTCGGGTAACGGCGGCTCCGACGACGGCGGCTCCCAAGGTCTCGGGGGCCTCGAACTCGGCGTCGAGACGCTCGCAACGGGGTTCACCTCCCCCGTCGACGTGGTCGCGCCGACGGCCGAGGACACGTACGTCGTCGATCAGCCCGGCCGACTCCACCGCGTGACTGACGGCGGCTCCGAGGCGGTGCTCGACCTCCGGGACCGCGTGGTCGACGTGAGCGGCTACGACGAGCGCGGATTGCTCGGTGTCGCCTTCGACCCCGAATTCGACGGGAGCGGTCGCGTCTTCCTCCGATACAGCGCGCCGCGGCGCGACGGCACGCCGAGCGGCTACTCTCACACCTTCGTCCTCTCGTCGTTCGAGGTGCGCGAGGGCGCGTTCGACCCCGACAGCGAACGGACGATCCTGGAGATCCCACAGCCCCAGTCGAACCACAACGCCGGCGACCTCGCGTTCGGCCCGGACGGCTTCCTCTACGTCGGCGTCGGCGATGGCGGTGCCGGCGGCGATCAGGGCAGGGGCCACGTCGACGACTGGTACGACGGCGTCGGCGGCGGCAACGGCCAGGACGTGACCGAGAACCTGCTCGGGAGCGTCCTCCGCATCGACGTGGACACCGACGACGGCCCGTACGCAATTCCCGACGACAACCCCCTCGTCGGCCGCGAAGGGCTCGACGAGCACTACGCCTGGGGCTTTCGCAACCCCTGGCGGTTCTCCTTCGGCCCCCAGGGGCGGCTGTTCGTCGCCGACGTGGGGCAGAACGAGTACGAGGAGGTCAGCGTCGTCGCACGGGGCGGCAACTACGGCTGGAACGTCCGGGAGGCGACCCACTGCTTCGATGCGTCCGACTGTCCGACGGAGACGCCCGACGGCGACCCGCTCGTCGATCCGATTATCGAGTACCCCCACGGCGGAGCCGAGGTGGCCGGCATCTCCGTCATCGGCGGCTACCTGTACGACGGCGAGGACATCCCGACGCTGCGGGACCGCTACGTGTTCGCGGACTGGCGAGCGGACGGCCGACTGTTCGTCGCCACGGAAGCCGACGATGGCCTGTGGCCGGTGACGGCGGTCCCCGTCGACGGCGAGACCTTCGGCTCGGGAATCCTCTCGTTCGGCCGGACGCCGGCCGGCGAGCTCCTGGTCTGTACGACGGACGCCGGCGGCGTCAGCGGCGAGACGGGGGCCGTCCACCGGCTCCGACCGACCTGACGCGAGAGGGGTTCAGGGACCGCGTCGGTCACCGCATCCGCCGGTCGTCGCCCGTGTCGCGCCGGGCCAGTCGCTCGGCGGTCTCCCTGTCGGCCTCGACGCGCCGGTCGCACTCGCTTCGGACGAGCGCGTACAGGAGCAGCGGTGCGGCGAGCGCCAGTCCCAGGAACACCAGGACGAACAGGCCGCTTGCGGCCGACATCGTCAGCCGAGGAAGACGTCGACGATGTCGCTCCCGGCAGAGCCGGTGTCCCGATACAGTTCGGAGTAGCCGCAGTTCGTGCACGAGACGACCTGGAACTGATTCGTCTGGATGTCGAACATCTTCGAGATGCCGCCGCCGGTCGTCGAGATCGTGCCGACGTCGGTCCCGGTGTGGCCGCACTTCGGACAGCCGCGCTCGTCGTGCGCTGAAGGCGTGTTGGAGGGCATTGCAATCCGACGTTTCCCCGCCAGCGTAACAAATCTGTTGGGGCCGTGCGACGCCGTCCGCGGCCCTCGTTCGACGCGTTACTCGGCGTTCGACGGTCCGGTCAGTCGTCCGCCGCTATCGGGTCGCCGTGAGACACCTCGTCGCCCAGGAGGTCCATGAACTGCGCGAGCCACTCGGGGTGGTCGGGCCAGGCCTGGCCGGTGACGAGGTTGCGGTCGGTGACGACGCCGTCGACCCACGAACAGCCAGCGGCCTCGCACTCGGCGCGGCAGGCCGGATAGGAGGTCATCTCGTAGCCGTCGAGCACGTCCGCCGCGGCGAGGATCTGCGGCCCGTGGCACAGGGCCGCGACCGGCTTGTCCTCCTCGAAGAAGTGCTGTACGGCCTCGAGGACCGCGTCGTACGTCCGGAGGTACTCCGGCGCGCGCCCGCCGGGGACGACGAGGGCGTCGTACTCGCCCGGTGTCACGTCCGCCATCGTCGCGTTCAGCGCGAAGTCGTGGCCGCGGGACTCCATGTACGTCTGGTCGCCGCGGAAGTCGTGGACGGCCGTCTTGATGGTGTCCTCGGCCTCCTTCTCTGGACACACCGCGTCCACGTCGTGGCCCACCATCTGGAGGGCCTGGAACGGGACCATTATCTCGAGGTCTTCACCGAAATCGCCGACGATCATGAGGATGTCTTTGCCCATCGGTATCACCGCCCAGTGGTACGCTCGGTACGGAGATAAAGCCGCGGGAGAATTACCAGACTACTGTCACTCGTCGAACGCGGCGAGCACGTCGTCGATGTCTGCCAGCGAGTCGATCACGTAGTCCGGCGTCACGTCGCTGCGTTCGAGCGCGGCGTCGTCGGTGACGCCGGTGCGCACGAGGACCGTGGTCATCCCGCGTCGCTCGCCCATGGCGATGTCGGTGTCGAGGCGGTCGCCCACGACCAGACAGTCCGGCGCCGCACAGCCGAGGCGCTCCAAGGCGGCCTCCGCGGCCGCGTCGGAGGGCTTCCCGAGGATGCGGTCCGGTTCTCGACCGACGACGCCGGCGACCGCCCGGATGATCGCGCCGGAGCCGGGGACCGGGTCGCCGTTCTCGCCGGGGAACGTCCGGTCCGGATCGGTCCCGAGGAAGGCGGTGTCGTCGTCGACGGCCCGGAGGGCGTCGACCATGTCGCGGTAGTGGAAGCCGTCGGTCCACGACGCCAGCAACACGTCGGTGTCGGCCGGGTCCGCGGCCAGACTCGCGCCCGTTCGCTCGACGAGCCCGCGGAGTCGGTCGCTACCGATGAGGAACACGTCGTCGCCGGCGTGGGCCTCGCTCAGGTACTCGCGCGTGACGACGCCGGAGGAGCAGGCCTCGCCCTCGCGGGCGTCGATGCCCATTCCCCGGAGCCGTTCGACGTACTCCCGGCCGTCGTGGATCGGATTGTTCGAGAAGAAGCAGATGTCGATGCCGCGGTCTCTGATGGCGTCGATGGCCGCGTCGGCTCCCGGCAGCGGCGCGTCGCCGTGGTAGACGGTTCCGTCGAGGTCGACGACCATCCCGTCGAGTGTCATCGACGGTACTCGGGGACACGGAGGGAAAAGTCCGTCTCAGTTCCGCAGGTCGACGCCGGTCACCTCGAAGCGCGCGCCGCCGCCCGCGCTGGTGGCCAGGTCGACCGACCAGCCGTGGGCCTCGGCGACCTGCTCGACGATGGCCAGGCCGAAACCGGTCCCGTCCTCGCTCGACGTGTAGCCCATCTCGAACACTTCGTCGGCGTCCTCGCTGACGCCGCTGCCGTCGTCGGCCACGTAGAATCCGGCGTCCCCGTCGGGGAGCAGTCCGACCTCGATGTCGACCTCGCCGTCGTTGTGCTCGATGGCGTTCCGGAACAGGTTCGCGAGGAGGTCCTGCACGCGGCCCCGGTCGGCTTCGAGTTCGGCGCTGGACTCGACGGCCAGCGAGGACTGCTCGGCCTCGATCCAGTTCCAGGCGGTCGACGCGAGCGTCTCCAGTTCCGCCTCCTGGGGGTCGTCGACGGTCCGCCCCTGTCGGGCCAGCGTGAGCACGTCCTCGATGATACATCCCATCCGGTCCAGCGACCGGTCGATCTTGCCGACCAGGTCGGCGTTCTCCTCGCCGTCAACGTCGAGGAGGTCGAGCGCGCTCTGGGCGACGTTGAGCGGGTTCCGGAGGTCGTGACTGACGACGCTGGCGAACTCCTCTAAGCGCTCGTTCTGGCGCTCCAGTTTGCGCTGGCGCTCGACGCGGTCGGTGATGTCGCGGGAGACGAGCTGGAAGGTGTCGCTCTCGCGGTAGCTGTCGACGGGGATGTACTGGTTCTGGTAGTGGTGGTCGCCGACGGCGTCCTCGCTCCGGGTCGCTTCGCCGGTCTCGACCACTCGTCTGCCCGCCTCGATCCGCTGGTCGGCCACCTCGGCGTCCATCACGTCCCGGAGATTCCGGTCGACGAGCGCGTCCGCATCGGCGCCGAGGCGGTCGGCCATCGAGGGGTTCACCGAGAGGATTCGCCCGTCGATGGTGAGGTGAGCGATCCCGTCGGGCGAGTCCGCGACCAGCGACTCGAACTTCTTGCGGGTCCGGTCCTGCGAGACGACGTTCTCGATGCGGTTGGCCAGCCGGCCGTACTGCTTGTCCTCGACGACTTCGAGCTTCAGGAGGTAGTCGGCGACGCCGGCGGCGATGGCCGCGCTCGCCGTCTCCTCGTCGCCGCGACCGGTCAGGAGGATGAAGGGGATCGAGGGGTTGTCTCGTCGGATCTCGTCGAGTAACTCCAGTCCGTCCATCTCCGGCATCTCGTAGTCGCTGACGACGCAGTCGAATCCGCCCGACTCCAGCCGGTCGAGGGCCTCCGACGCGCCCGTCGCGGCGACCGCATCGATGTCGTGTTCCTGCGTGAGCGTGTCAGCCGTCATCTCCGCGAAGAAGTCGCTGTCGTCGACGACGAGCGTCCGGATAGTATTGATAGATGACATGAGCGCGCTTGGGTTCTTGTGTACCAGACGGTGTGTCGGTACTTATATTGCAAGGAGAGCGCTCCGCACGTCACCCGAACGTGGGCGGAGCGAGCGAGAGCGTGACGCCGGGGCTGTGATGGACCAGCGGCTCTGTCATATCATCTGACAATTCTGTCGGGACGGGCGGCGCGCCGGTCACGGCGGCGTCGACCCGGTCGAGTCGCCAGGGGTCGTGACCGATGCTGCCGACCAGGCGCGTCCCCAGCGGTCCCGTCGCGAAGTACCGCTTTCGATCTACGAGGAACGACGCCAGCGAGTCCGGCGGGAGGCCCACCGCCTCCCCGGACGCGTCGTAGCGACACTCGAACAGCCGGTGGTCGCCGTCGTCGAGCACGCGCCGCCGCTCGCTCGTCGGCAGTACCCGTGGGACGGCGTCGCCGGGCGTCACGCGAAACAGTTCCGAGACGGCCGTTCGCGTCCGAGGATCGTCACCGAACAGGGCAAGGACGGCGACGCCGCGCTGTCCCGATGGGCCCCGGACGTAGGTCCGCACAGTCATGAGTTCCGCGGGCCCGGAGACGGCGAGGCCGAACGCGTCGACGCGCTCGACGGTGGCCGCGACCGCGGACACCCAGGCGTCGCCGTCGGCCGTCTCGACGGCGAGCCAGTCGGGGACCGCCGCTCGCACGCGCTCCCGGGCCACCGGCCAGTGACAGAAACACACGTCTGCGAGCGTCGCTTCGAGCGGGCGGAGTGCTACCACACCGTCACTGCGACCGACACGGTCATCAGTGTAGCGGGGCGGCCGCGTTGACCGTCGCGGGCTGGCGGCCCGTCGTCACCAAGAACTTTGGCCGGGTGCGGCGAAGCAGTTGACATGGAGTTCGAGGTGATTCAGGGCGACATCGCTGCACAGTCGGCGGACGCGCTGGTCAACGCCGCGAACACGAGCCTGCGGATGGGTTCGGGCGTCGCCGGGGCGCTCAAGCGCGCGGCCGGCTCCGGCCTGAACGACGAGGCCGTCGCGAAGGGGCCCGTCAACCTCGGCGGCGTCGCCACCACGGACGCCTACGACCTCGACGCGGAGTACGTGATCCACGCCGCCGCGATGCCGCCGGGCGGGCAGGCGACGGCCGAGAGCATCCGCGACGCCGTGCGAAACGCCCTGGTCGAGGCCGACGCGCTGGACTGCGAGTCCGTCGTCCTCCCGGCCGTCGGCTGTGGCATCGCCGGCTTCGGCTTCGAGGACGGCGTGCGAATCATCTGCGAGGAGATCGACGCGTTCCGGGCGGACTCGCTGACGGACGTGCGCCTCATCGCGTACTCCGACGACGACTTCCAGGCGATGCAGCGCGTCGCCGAAGCCGTCGGCGACTGAGCGAACGGCGCCGCGTCCGTCGTCTGGTCAGCGATGGACGCGCCCGGCCCGCCACTCCCAGGCCAGTTCGAGCGTCCCCCAGAGCACGAGCCACAGCGCCGTGAACAGGAACACCATCGCCGTCGTCGAGAGGACCTCGAGAGAGGCGGCCGTCTCGACGATGGGCACGTAGAAGAAGACGCCGACGGCCAGCGCCATCCCGAGGCCCACGACGCTCGTCAGCCAGTGCTCCAGGCTGCTGGCCGACTCACAGAGCGGGCGCTCGCTTCCGGAGCCGGTCCGGTCCGAGCTTTGCTTGTTCATTGGTACCATTCACCGTATATAATGGTCGAACGGCGACCGACATAAATGTACGCTCGGCTACCGGTGGGTGAGAACGGTCGCGAGCGGGTCTCTCTCGTCCGAGAGCAGTCGGCCGATAGCCGGAGCGTTACTCGTGGCCCGAGACCCGGACCGGCTCGTAGGGTGCTTCGAGCCACGCCACGTCGCTGTCGTCGAGGTCGATCTCGAGCGCTTCGACGGCCTCCTCCAGGTGCTCGATGCTGCTGCTCCCGACGATGGGGGCGTCGACCCAGTCCTTGTGGAGGACCCACGCGAGCGCGATCTGGGCCATCGACGCGTCGTACTCGTCGGCCAGTTCCTGGACGCGCTCGTTGACCGTTCGGCCGTTGCCCTCGAAGTAGGGGTGCCCGCGTGCGTGGTCGTCGGTCTCGCCGCGTCTGGTCGCCTCGACGTCCTCGTGAGGACGGGCGAGGTAGCCGCGGGCCAGCGGGCTCCACGGGACGACGCCGACGCCCTCCCGGTCACACAGCGGCAGCATCTCGCGTTCTTCCTCGCGGTACAGGAGGTTGTAGTGGTTCTGCATCGTCTGAAACCGCTCCAGCCCGACCCGATCCGAGGCGTGCAGCGCCTCGGCGAACTGGTGGGCCCACATCGACGACGCGCCGACGTACCGCGTCTGGCCGCGCCGGACCGCGTCGTCGAGCGCGCGGATCGTCTGCTCGATGGGCGTGTCGTAGTCCCAGCGGTGGGTCTGATACAGGTCGACGGTCTCCATCCCCAGTCGATCGAGGGAGTTCGACAGTTCCTGTTCGAGGGCCTTGCGGGAGAGGCCGCTCGAATTGGGGTCGTCCTCGCGCATCTCCCCGAAGCCCTTCGTCGCCACGACCTGCGAATCCCGGTCGTAGTCGTCGAGAACCGTCCCGAGAATCCGCTCGGACTCGCCGAGAGAGTAGACGTTCGCCGTGTCGAAGAAATTGATGCCGAGGTCGATGGCCCGCTCGATGATCTCGCGGCTCTCGTCCTCTTCGAGCACCCAGTCGCGCCACTCCGAGGTCCCGAAGCTCATGCACCCCAGACAGATGCGGCTGACCTCCATCCCGGTCGAGCCGAGCGTGGTGTACTCCATACTCGGACCCGCGAGCGCGTCGGCGAAAAAGGTTCGGCGCGTCAGAGCGCCTCGGCGGCCACGCGGTCGACGTAGACCCGGGCCAGCGCGTAGCCGGCGACGGCAACGGCCACCGTCCCCGCGACGTGGCCGTAGGTCACCAGCGTGGGGCTGTCGACGGCCAGCTTCGCCACCGTCGTCGCCGGGTGCTCGGGCAGGAGGACGGCCCCGCCGAAGACGACCAGCGTCAGCACCGAGTACAGCAACTGGGCCGGCCGTCGCCGCCGGAGCGTGATTCCCAGGACGACGCCGAGGGTCACGACCACGACGGCGACGGCCGTGACGAACAGCGTGATCGCCGCCAGGTTCGAGACGGCGATGCCGTTCGCGGACAGCAGGGCGACCCACAGCAGCGCCTGGACGGGGGCGAGCAGGACCATCCCGAGCGCCTTCCCGTCGACGATGTCGAGCAGCGACACCGGGGCGACACGCAGCAGTTCGAGCGTCCCGCGCTCGATCTCTTCGGTGACGGTGTCGACGACCACCGAGCCGCTGATGAACGCCGGCAGGAACAGGAGTAGCGGTATCAGGATGGTGTAGGTGAAGCCGAAGTACTGGCTCGCGCTGACCGAGCGGGGGAGCGGCACCGGCGGCTCGTCGAGGTGGGCGGTCCGCTCGACGCGCTCCTGCCGTTCGAGCGCGCTGAGGGTCCGCCGGACCTCCACGACGATGAGCGTCGATCGGATACTCCCCTCGGGGACGGTCGCAGTGACGCCGATGCGCCGGCCCGACCCCGCCGCCGACGGCACGTAGTCGCCGCGCAGTATCGCGTCGACCTCCCGGCGCTCGAACGCGCGCTGCGCGGCGGCCTCGCGCTCGAAGACCGTCGCGCTGGCTCGCTCCTGCCGTGCGGCGGCCGCTTCCAGTTCGTCGCGGGCGTCCCCGGTGACGGCCAGTTCGACCTCGCCGGCCGAGACCGAACTCGGGTCGTACAGCGACGTGAGGCCGACGACGAGGAACGACGAGAAGGCCGCGACGAACAGCTGGATGAGCAGGGCGAGAACGATGGTCTTCTCGCGGGAGAGCGACCGGACGTCCCGGCGGGCGACGACGAGCCGCGGGTCGCGCCAGAGCGGGCGGTCGTCAGACAAAGGCGCTCACCACCGCGAGGTTGTAGGCGAAGTGAACCACGACGGCGAGGCCGAGGCCGCCGAGGTAGGCGCGCCAGCCGCGACTCGCCCCCACGGACGAGATGGCCGCCGTCACCGCGTGGAGCGCCAGCGGGAACAGGAACAGCAGGCCCGCGACCCACAGCGGCAGGCCGGCGGGCAGGACCGTCCCCTGGAGCGCCGCCTCGCCGATGGGCAGGGTCTCCAGGTTCGAGAGCCGCGCGATGAGCAGCCCCTTCTCCGCGACGAAGAAGCCCAGCCCCGAGAGCGCGCCGACGGCGAGCGCCGACCGGAGCGTCCGCTCGTAGCGGGCGTGCTCGTAACCTGCGTAGACGTGCAGGCTCTTGGCCACCTCCTCGATGACGACGATGACGCCCAGTACGAGAACGACGCCGAGCGATTGGTTCGTCCCGAAGAGGTTCAGCGAGACGGAGTCGAGGACGAACAGGAACGCGACGGCGGCCAGTTCGGCGACGACGACCAGCGGCAACAGGAAGACGCTCATCTTCAGCGCGCTCCGGCGCGACGTGATGCGCCCGGCCAGCGCGTCGAGCACCTTCAGCGGGATGGGGCGCTGGGTGAACAGGTCCTCCTCACGGTAGAGGCCGGCCCCGAGGCCGAACAGGACCAACCCGGTCAGCAGCGGGGGCGTCGTCGAGAAGACGAACGACGAGAGCGGAATCGCTCGCCCGGTCAGGTCCATCACGACGAGCGTGAGCGGCGAGATGAGCGCGATGGGCGTCACGTCGGTGAAGATGGCCGGAACGAACGCGTAGGAGGTCAGCGACACTGTCACCGTCACCGTCACGAACGTGAGTTCCTTGAACGAGCGGGCGAACATCGCCCCGCAGAACGTGGCCGAGAGGAACAGCACGACGAGTGGGACGACCGCGAGCACCGCGACGTAGCTTCCGGACGGGGCGACGTTCCCGAACCGAAGCGCGGCGGTGATGAGCGCCGTCACGCCGACGGCCCCGAGGAGGTACGGGAGCGTCTTGCCCCCGATGATGTCGCCGCGAGACGCGGGCGTCACGAGCAGGAGTTCCCCCCGGCGGTTGAGCCGCTCGGAGAGCATCGACGAGCCGTAGGCCTGGATGACGAAGTTCATCGGGACGACGTAGAGGAACGCGAGCACGAGCGACTCGAACGGGAACGGCGGCGAGATGTCCGACGGCGTGCCCCCTTGCACCTCGCCGGTCAGGCGCGCACCGAGCGCGCCGAGGTTCGCACCGCTACCGCCCGCTGCCTCGCCCGTGCCGCCGCTCGTCGACGAGCCGCCGCTGCCGCCGGCCGCCGACCCGTCGCCGCTGCCGCCGTCACCGCCGCCGGAGCCGTCCGTACCGCTGCCGCCGTCGGCGCTCCCGTCACCGCTACCCTCTGACCCGCTCCGCGAATCGAGCGCGCTGCTTCCGTTCTGCTGCGCGTAGACGAGCGTCACGGACACCGGGAACGCGGCGCTCCGGTTGTCGTCGCGGGCCATCGTCCGGTCGTTGTACCCTTCAGTGCTGGAGCGGAGTTCCGCGAGTGCCGCCCGCTCTTTCGCCGTCCGCGGGACGCTCCGTAGCTGGGTCCCGCGGTAGAGCAGTTCCTGCTCGTGGCGCTCGACGGCCGCGGGGTCCGGCTCGCGGACGGCGAACGTCGGGTCGTCGGCCGCCACGTCGCGGTACGGGCTGTCGTCGTCGACGCCGATGCGATAGATACCCGCGTCCATTCCCGCGCCGCCGGCCCCGCTAACTGCGACCGCCGCGACAGCGCCCATCGCGACGAGGGCCAGCGCCATCACGGCGAGCGTACGTCGGTCGACGCCACCGGCGTTCTTCGTCACCTCCCACTTCGCGATCCGCAGGAGCGTCCGCGGCCGCATCTACTCGGCGTCCCCCTCGACGTAACGCGACCCCGCGGTCCCCGCCTCTGCGACGTTGAGGAACACTTCCTCCAGACTGGACTCCTCCGTGCGGATGTCGACCACGTCACCGCCGCCGGCCTCGGCCCGCTCGCGCGTCTCCTCGACGGCGTCCATGCTCTCGACGACCCGCCGGTAGGTACCGTTCTCCCCGACAGCGTCGGGCACGTCGACGGTCGTGTAGACGTGATAGCGCGTGTGACCGTACTCGGCCTGGAGTTCGTCCAGGTCGCCCCTGGCGACGATCTGCCCCTCGTTCATGATGGCGACGCGGTCACAGATGGACTCGACGTGAAAGAGGTTGTGCGCCGAGAAGACGATGGTCTTGCCCGCCTCGGCCAGCTGTTCGGTGAACTCGATGACGTAGTTCGTCGTCAGCGGGTCCAGTCCCGACGCCGGCTCGTCGTAGATGAGCACGTCGGGGTCGTTGATGAGCGACCGGGCGATGGCGACCTTCCGCTTCATCCCCTTGGACATGTCCCCGAGCTTCCGGTCGCGGTGTTCCAGTTCCAGTTCGTCCAGCGTGTCGTGCATCCGCTCCTCGGCCACGTCGGCGGGCACGTCGTAGAGGTCCGCGAAGAACGTCAGATACGAGACTGGCGTCATCTCCTCGTACAGCGGCGACTCCTCCGGGAGGAAGCCGAGCCGCTGTCGCATCTCGGCCGTCCCCGTGTCGAGGCCCGCGATTTCCGCGTGCCCGCTCGTGGGTTCCAGCAGGCCCGCGAGCATCTTCAGCGTGGTCGTCTTGCCGGCCCCGTTCGGTCCGATGATGCCGAACACCTCGCCGCGGTCGACCGAGAACGTACTGCCCTGTACGGCGACGAAACCGCCGTACTCCTTGCGAATGTCCCGGGCTTCGATCATCTTGGCGTGGCTTGCGAGCGGACCAACCTATACCTTGGCTCCGCCCTATCCATTCTGATAATGCCACTCGGACTCGGCGACGCGACCGCCGCGCTCGAACGGACTCCCGACGGCCGACGGCTCGTCGTCCGCCGCGAGACAGCGGTCCCCGCCGCAGCGGTCTGGGACGTGCTGACCGACACGCATTGCTGGCCCGCCTGGGGACCATCGGTGTCGGCCGTCGACTGCGCCGACCGGTACGTCGAGCACGGCACGACCGGTCGGGTACGAGTCGTCGGGGCGGTCTGGCTCCCGTTCGAGGTGACGGACTGCCGGGACTACCGCTGGACGTGGGACGTGGCGCGCCTCCCAGCGACGGGTCACTTCGTCGAGGAGCGAGACGGCGGCTCGGTCGTGGGTTTCGAAATTCCCCCGCTGGCGAGCGGGTACGCACCGGTCTGCGCGCGGGCCTGTCGCCGCATCGAGGCGATTGCGGACGGGCGGGACTGATCTGCCCGTGAGCCCACCGCTCGAAGCGCCGCCCGAACCGGTCACGATCCGCGCGCGGTTTCGGAGGGACGGACCGCCGCCGGGACCCGACTGTCGACCCCAGTGATTTCGAACCGGGTACCGCCCTCGTCGCTCTCCGTCACGGCCAGTTCCCACCCGTGAGCGTCGACGATCCGCTGGACGATCGCCAGTCCCAGTCCGCCCTCTCCGTCTGTGGTCGAGTAGCCGTCTTCCAGCACGGCCTCGCGCTTCTCCGGCGGGATCCCGGGGCCGTCGTCGGCCACGTAGAAGCCGCCGTCGGTCGAGCCGACGCGGACCGTCAGGTCCCCGGTGCAGTCGTCGTCAAACGCGTTCTGACTTCCCCTGGAACTGTGCTCTACCGAATTTCGAAAGAGGTTCTCGAACAGGTGGCGAAGCCGGTCGGGGTCCGCCTCGATCGTGTGGGTGACCTCGTTCCGGAGCGTCGCCGCCCCCGTCGGGACCGACTGCCAGCTCTGATCGACGAGGTCGCGCAGGTCGATCAGCTCGGTGTCGCTGATGACGTGGCCGCTCCGGGCCAGAAGCAGCGTCTGGTCGATGATCGTCCCCATCCGGTCGAGCGCGGCAGCGGCGGTGTCGAGCCGCGGGGAGTCGTGCTCCCGCCGGGCGAGTTCGACGTTCCCCGACGCGACTTCCAGCGGATTCCGGAGGTCGTGAGCGACGAGAGAGGCGAACTCGTCCAGGCGTTCGTTGCGCCGTTCGACGGCCGCTCGTTGCAGTCGGTGTCGCTCCGCCTCGACGGCGCGAGCGATGGCTCGGGCCTCGAACACGCCGATAGCCAGCCCGCCGGCACCGCCGACGGCCGCGGCGAACAGCGCCCAGCCCAGGTCGCCGCTCACCGTGCCCGTCGGCCAGGCCGCGATCATCGCCAGATTCAACAGCAGGAAGCTACCGAGGCCCCCGGCGAACCACGCCCCGATACGAGGGTACTGCGTCGGCGACAGGTCCGCGCGTTCGAACCACAGGCCGGCGACGACGATGCTCAGCGCGAACGGAGAAACCGAGAGCAGACTGAGGAGGTACACGAAGCTGAGACCGGACCACGTCGGGACCCCCTGAAAGTGGAGCTGTGATCCGATGTGCGTCACCAACAGCAGCGCGCCGACTCCCTGGACAACCGTCGGGACGTACGTCACGGCAGGCCGATACTCGCGCGCTTCCGAGGTCACTCGTTACACCACCATCGGAATAGAGCGGGATAAGGTCGTTGGCCGTCGAGACGGCTCGGCGAGGGTGAACGGCCGCTACGAGCGGTCGTGATACTCGACTGGTACGTGGGCCGGGTAGGTCCTACTGCTTCGCGACGCGTGCGTCGGATACCTTGTGAATATCGTCGTCGATTCCGGAGCCGTCGCAGTCCTCGTTCGGGCATCGATAGTGCCAGCCGTCTTCCGTCGCCGCCCGCTCCGTGAACCGGTCGCCGCACTCGTCGCAGTAGAGCTGGCCGGCCGAACACGTGTCCCGGTGGAGTTCGAGTTCGAGTTCTGTCCCGAAGGTCCGCTTGCAGTTCCGACAGATATGAGTCATATTCGATTGTACTGAGTCAACCCTTATAGCGATACCGGAACGTTCACGGCCCCTTCTTTCCGTTGTCGGTAGATTAGACCATCCCGCCGTCGGTCGATTTTCAGTGCATGAAAGACTACGATTACTGACCAGTAATGGTCGTCAGATTGATTCGTCGCCGGATGGGTCGAGTCGCCGCCACCGCGTCGCGACACCAGCGTTAGATCGGGTCGCCGACCCGCGCTACGCCGAGACGGACACGTCGATCCGGGCGCCGCCGTCCGCGCTCTCCCCGGCGACGACGGTCCAGCCGTGCGCTCGAGCGATCACCCGGGCGAAGAAGAGTCCGTACCCCTCGCCGTTCCGCGTCGTTCCGTACCCCAGTTCGAACACGTCCTCGCGCTCGTCGTCGGGGATGCCGGGGCCGTCGTCGGCCACGTAGAACCCGACGTCCGTCTCGCCGACCGTCACCGTCACGGCCTCGCCGCCGTGGTCGACGGCGTTGTCGAACAGGCGTTCGAACAGCAGACGGAGGCGGTCCGGATCGGCGTCGACCGTCCCCTCGGTCGCGACTTCGAGCGTCGCGCCCCCGCGGTCGGCCGCCGACCACGCGTCCCTGGCGACATCGGCGAGCGAGACGTCCTCCGGATCGGTGACCGGGCGGCCGACGCTCCCGATGCGCGAGAGGTCGGTGAGAAACGACTCCACGCGGTCGACCGACCGGCGCAGCGGCTCCTCGTGTGGCTCGCCGACCTCCATCAGGTCGAGTCGGCCCATGACGACGTTGAGCGGGTTCTTCGCGTCGTGTGAGATACCGCTGGAGATGTCGTCCCACTGCGCCGTCGCGGTCCGCCAGTCGGTCGGCCAGCGCTTCGCGTAGGCTTCGAGCCGCGCGGCCAGCAGTTCAGCATCCACGTCCGCGGGCAGGTAGTCCGTGACGCCTGCCATCAGTGCTGTCTCCACGCGGTCCGGGTCTGGATCCGCGGCGAGGACGACGACGGGGACCGCGTCGTCGACGGCCCGGAGCGCCTCGAACACGTCGATCCCGTCGTCCTCGCCGTCGCCGACGACGACGGCTCTGACCGTTCCGTCGGCGAGGCGGTCCCGGACGGCGGCCCGGTCGGCGACCGCTTCGACCGAGACCGGGGAGTCGTCGAGCGCGTCGGACAGGTCCGAGACGCGGTCTGTCGCTTCGGTTCCGACGGCGAGATACACGGACCCACGGGCGAGCGTCATCGCGTGGGCATACGAAAACGGGCGATAAGAAACCGTCGCTGGCCTACAGCAGGTCTTCGATGTGGTCCGCGACTTCCTCCGGCGTGTCGCCGACCGGCACGCCGATAGACTCACTCCGTTCGTCTATCGAGCCCTGCGCTCGGGGCGGGTCTCCCGCCGGTCGACCGCGCCCCATTCGCGCAGGACGCCGTTGTTCTCCAGGGCGGTGATCGTCGACGCCGGGTTTCATCTCCTGTTACAGCAGGTCTTCGATGTGGTCCGCGACTTCTTCCGGCGTGTCGCCGACCGGCACGCCGTTGTTCTCGAGGGCGTTGATCTTCGACTCGGCGGTCCCGGTCCCGGAGCCGGAGACGATCGCGCCGGCGTGGCCCATGCGCTTGCCCGGCGGGGCGGTGCGGCCGGCGATGAATCCGGCGACGGGCGTGTCCATGTTCTGGCCGATGAAGCGGGCGGCCTCCTCCTCGTCCTCGCCGCCGATCTCGCCGCACATGACGACGGCGTGGGTGTCGGGGTCGGCTTCGAACAGTTCGAGCGCGTCGATGAAGTCCGTCCCGATGATCGGGTCGCCGCCGATGCCGATGGCGGTCGTCTGCCCGAGGCCGCGGTCGGTGAGGTTGTCGACGACCTGGTAGGTCAGCGTACCCGAGCGGGAGACGAGGCCGACGTTCCCCTCGGAGAAGATGTTACCGGGCAGGATGCCGAGCTTGGCGACGCCGGGCGTGATGACGCCGGGGCAGTTCGGCCCGACGAGGTGCGTGTCGGTCTCCTGCTGCTTGCGGTAGACCCGCGCCATGTCCTGGGTCGGGATGCCCTCGGTGATGGCGACGACGAGGTCGATGCCCTTCGCGTCCAGCGCCTCGAAACAGGCGTCGGCCGCGAACGCGGGCGGCACGAACACGACGGAGGCGTTGGCGTCCTCCTCGCGGGCGGCCTGCTGGACCGTGTCGTAGACCGGGACGCCGGCGACTTCCTGCCCGCCGCGGCCGGGGACGGCCCCGGCGACCACGTTGGTGCCGTACTCCAGCATCTGTTCGGTGTGGAACTTCCCTTCACCGCCGGTGATTCCCTGTACAACGACGCGCGTGTCTTCGTCGACTAGCACACTCATGCTTCCACCTCCTTCGCGTATTCGACTGCACGCTGGACGGCGTCCTCCAGCGTGTGCTCGACCGTGACCAGGTCCTCGTTCAGGATCTCCATCCCCTCCTCGGCGTTCGTGCCGGCGAGGCGGACGGTGACGGGCTTCGGAATCTCGTCGAACTGCTCCAGGGCCTGGTTGATCCCGTTGGCGACCTCGTCGCCGCGGGTGATGCCGCCGAAGATGTTGAAGACGACCGAGTCGACGTTGTCGTCAGAGAACACCATGTCGAGGGCGTTCGCGATGCGGTCGGCCTTCGCGCCGCCGCCCACGTCGAGGAAGTTAGCCGGCTCGCCGCCGTAGTAGTCCACGAGGTCGAGCGTCGTCATCACGAGGCCCGCGCCGTTGCCGATGATGCCGACGTTCCCGTCGAGACGGACGTAGTCGAAGCCGTACTCGTCGGCCTTCTGTTCGAGTTCGTCGCCCTCTTCCGCTTCTTCGCCCATCTCCGCGATTTCGGGCTGGCGGAACAGCGCGTCGTCGTCGATGTTCATCACGGCGTCTGCCGCGATGACCTCGTCGTCGCTCGTGATCATCAGGGGGTTGACCTCGACGTCGCTGCCGTCGCGGTCGTCCCAGAGCTGGTAGAGCGTGGTCAGGACGCTCGCCACGTCGTTGGCCACGTCGCGGTCGACGCCGGCCTCGTAGACGACCTTCCGGGCCTGGAAGGGGTGCATCCCGAACGCGGGATCGATGTGCTCGCGGGCGATGGCGTCGGGGTCTTCCTCGGCGACCTCCTCGATGTTGACGCCGCCCTTCGTCGAGACCATGGCGACCGGCTCGCCCTCGCCGCGGTCCATCGTCACGCCGACGTACAGCTCGTTGACGAAGTCGACGGCCTCCTCGACGAGGACCTTCGAGACGTGGTAGCCCTTGAGGTCCATCCCGAGGATGGCGTCGGCGGCCTCCTCGGCCTCCTCCTTGTTCTCGACGAGCTTGATGCCGCCGGCCTTGCCGCGGCCGCCGACGTGGACCTGTGCCTTGATGGCGACCGGATACCCGATATCCTCGGCCGCGTCGACGGCCTCGTCCACCGTTGTAGCTAGCTGCGATGCGGGCGTGGGAACTCCCGCGTCAGCGAAGACTTGCTTCGCCTGGTATTCGTGCAAGCGCATGTCATGCGGACAGGCGAGCGGTGACGATTTAAATCCGTCTTTATCGAACGCTCGGAAGCGCCGGCTCGAATTCGATATCCATCGAACGGTCGGTTATCGTCGGGAAAGGTCGACGAACATCCAGGCACGCGCAGGCGTCGACCCCGGCGGGTGACAGGGGCGGCGCGAGCGTCCGCCAGTCGGCGCGCGAGATAGGTGCGGTTTTTGCTCCGGCTGCCCTACGCCCGCCCGTGACCGACGAGACACTCGACGCCGTCACCGAAGCGCTCGGAACCGCCGAGACGGCCGTCGCGCTCACCGGAGCGGGCGTCTCGACGGCCTCGGGCATCCCGTCGTTCCGCGGCGAGGACGGCGTCTGGGACCGTCACGACCCGATGGACTTCCACCGGCGGCGACTCGACGCCGACCCGGCCGGGTTCTGGGCGGACAGACTCTCGCTGCGCGAGTCCATCTACGGCGACCTCGACCCCGAGCCCAACGCCGCCCACGAGGCGCTGGCGCGACTGGAGGCGGCGGGACACCTCGACGCGGTCCTCACGCAGAACATCGACGGCCTGCACGACGCCGCCGGGACCGAGCGCGTCGTGGAACTGCACGGCACGCACCGATACGTCGCCTGCGACGACTGCGGGGACCGCCGGCCCGCCGACCCGGTGTTCCAGCGGGCGGGCGACGGCGACCTCCCGCCCCGGTGTGACTGCGGCGGCGTCTACCGGCCCGACGTGGTCCTGTTCGGCGAGGCGCTCCCCGACGCGGCGATGAACGAGGCCCAGCGCCTCGCCCGCGACAGCGACGTGTTCCTCGCCGTCGGCTCGTCGCTGTCGGTCCGGCCGGCGTCGCTCCTGCCGAAGCTCGCGGCCGACGCGGGCGCGACGCTCGCCGTGATAAACTACGACGAGACCCCGCGCGACGGGGACGCCGCCTTCGTCCTCCGCTCGGACGTGACGGAGGCGCTGCCGGCGCTCGTCGAGCGGCTCTGAGCGCGGCGAAAACGGCGGGCTATACGCCGAACGGGCGTCGAGTCCGCGACGCTACAGCTCGACGCCGCCGGGAATCAGGCTCCGTCCGCGGAGCAGGCTCCCGTCGTGATCGTAGACGAGCAGCGTGCGCTTCTCGTAGACGCGCGTGTCGTCCTCGCCGACGGTCAGTCGGATCTCGAACGACGGGTGTTCGCTGCCCTCCGCGGCGGTGACGAGCGACTCGATGTCGGCCGCCGGCGCGGTGGCCTCGAAGAGGTACTCGCCCGTGTGTCGGTTCGTCAGCGACAAGACCCCCATGTCCTCGTCGGGCTGGCGGCGGAAGGTCACGTCGATCTCCCCCGCGTCGAGCGTCTCCCCCGCTACTGTGGTGAGGCGTTCGCTGAGTTCCGCTGTCGGCCCGTCGTACTCGATCGAGAGCGTCGGGGCGTCGTCTTCGGCGGCCGCGGCCTGGATGTCGACGGTGAAGTAATCACGCCTCATTCCGGTAACTACCAGTACGTCTCCCGGCCAAATGAACGTACCGGCGAGGCGACCGCCGGTATCGGTAGCTTTTACCGGGCCGGTGCACGCTCTGACAGTAGCATGGCGTGGGTGAAATCCGAGTACGCGGGCGAGTTCGCGGTCCTCGCGACCTGGCTCGTGGGGCTCGCCCCCTGGTCGGTGTCCCTGTTCGAGGTCCAGCGCGTGACGGTCGTCGCCCTGCGCTTTCTGCCCTTCCGGTTCCAGTTCATCTTCGGCGCGACGCTCACCGGCGAGCGGCCGTTCCTCTGGACCTGGCAGATCGGCGGCTTCCAGGAGTCCGCGCCGCTCGCGCTCGCCGGCACCATCGCCACCGCGGCGCTCGCCCTCTACCTCCTCCCGCTCGGTCTCAGTCTCGTCTACTACCGCGCCGAGGACCGCGTCGAGGCGGCGCTCCCGGTTGACCCGGTCAGGGTGTTCGGCGTCCTGCTCGGCCTCGTCGGCCTCGCCGCGCTCGCGGCCAGCGGGCTGTTCGTCGCGTCGTTCCCCGGCGTCACCGTCCCCGTCGGACCGTTCGTCGCCCTCGTCCTGTCGGCGCTCCTGCTGACCGTCGACCGGGCCTGAATCCCGTTGTCGGTGACGACCGGCCCAGCGGTATCGCGGGGCGGGTCCGTCCGGTCCGCCGACCGCCTGGCGATTGTACGCGTGATAATTTGGCGAGCGAATTTAAGTAGGAGCATCCGATAGCAGGGGGTAGACTCTGGGGACGCCGCGTTGTCGCCCCATCAGACCACCGATGTCGAACCCAGAACCACCAGACCCCGGCGATATCGTCTCCGACCCGCTGGGTCACGTCCGGTCGTGGCTCTCGCGGACGGCGACGGTCCTCTCCGGATCGGCCGTCCCGACGGCGAACTACGACCCCGCCCGCCACGGCCGCCTCGTCGAGTTCGACGGGCTGGACGGCTACCAGGAGATCGAACGCTACTGGCTGAACGCGCCCTTCGCGTTCGTCTCCATCAACCACGACCCGGAGCGCGACGAGAATCGGTATCACGTCGTCGAGCCGTCGCTCTCGTCCATCGAGCGGGAACTGCTCGACCGGCTGTTCGAAGACATCCGAATCCCGCTCATATACCGCGAGGACGTCGATACGGACCCGGAGCGCGTCCTCGAGGAGGAACTCGAGGCCAGGCTCGAAGAGTACGGCGTCGTCATCGAACCGGAGACGTTCTACCGGCTGTTTTACTACCTCTACCGGTCGTTCCAGGGCTACGGTCACATCGACCCCCTGATGCACGACCCCGCCATCGAGGACATCTCCTGTGACGGGGCCGGCCTCCCCATCTTCGTCTATCACGACCGCTACACCGATATCGAGACGAACGTCACCTACGACGCCGCGGAGTTGAACGACTTCGTCATCCAGCTCGCACAGCGCTCCGGCCGGCACATCTCGGTCTCCGACCCGGTCGTCTCGACGACGCTCCCGGACGGCTCGCGCATCGAACTCGCGCTCGGCGAGGAGGTGACGCCACGCGGGTCGGCCTTCACCATCCGGAAGTACGCCGACGAGCCGTTCACGCCCATCGATCTGCTGGAGTACGGCACGTTCTCCGTGGAGATGCTCGCGTACCTCTGGCTCGCCATCGAGTCCAACAAGTCGCTCATCTTCGCGGGCGGGACCGCCGCCGGCAAGACCACGTCGATGAACGCGCTGGCGATGTTCCTCCCGCCGCGCTCGAAGGTGCTCTCCATCGAGGACACCCGCGAGCTGTCGCTGTACCACGACAACTGGCTCTCCTCGGTCACGCGCGAGCGCCTCGACGAGTCAGACATCACGATGTACGACCTGCTGCGCTCCGCGCTGCGCCACCGGCCGGAGTACATCATCGTCGGCGAGGTGCGCGGTGAGGAGGCCATCACGCTGTTCCAGGCGATGAACACCGGCCACACGACGTTCTCGACGATGCACGCCGACTCCGTCCAGACGGTCATCAACCGACTGGAGAACGAGCCCATCAACGTCCCGCGACCGATGGTCCAGAGCCTCGATATCCTCTGCGTGCAGGTGCTCGGCCGCTCGGGCGGCGAGCGCGTCCGTCGGGCGAAGACGCTCGCGGAGATCGAGGGTATCGACCAGCGGACGGGTGAACTCGACTACTCGAACACGTACAGCTGGCGGCCGACCGAGGACCGCTTCACCGAGAGCAACAGCGAACTGCTCGACGAGATCCGTGATGAGCGGGGCTGGTCCCAGTCCGAACTGCTCACCGAGCTTCGCGACCGCCAGCGGTTCCTCCGGTATCTCCAGCAACAGACCGTTTCGGACTATCGGAAGTTCACCGCGATGGTCAACAAGTACTACGCCGACAAGGATCGCGTCATGGACAGTATCGACGTCGACCCCGACGCGGTAGCCTGACATGGCCCTGAACCCGCTCGGACTGGCCCCGCTCGCCCTCGTCGTCGCTATCGTCGCACTGGTGCTGTACAGCACCGTCGACGAGACGTTCGACCGGAATATCACGAGACTCGCGCGCCGGCTGTTCGGCCGCTACGTCGGCCAGTCCGAGGAGCGCGAGCGCCATCTCGAAGCGGCCTACGTCGGCGAGACCTACCGCGGCTACGCGGCCCGGACGCTGCTGTACGCCGCTGGGGCGGCCGTCGCCGGGGCCGTCGCCGGTGCGTACGCCGTCGGCGGATTCCTCCTGGTCATCCCCGACCTCGTGACCCTCGCGCAGGGCCTGCCGTCGACGATGGTGACGGCGTTCGGTCTCCGCGACTTCGAACTCGTCCTGACGCCGACCCAGACGCTGTACGTCATCATCGCGGGCGGAATCGCCTCCGGCGTCCTCAGCGCCCTCCTCACGTACCTCGTCCGCTGGGAACAGCCCAAGAACCGGGCGGACGTGCGGGGCCGGAACATCGACGCCGGGATGGCCCGAACCATCGCGTTCATGTACGCGCTCTCTCGGGGCGGGATGTCGTTTCCCGACGTGTTGCGCGTCCTGGCCCGGAACCAGGCGATCTACGGTGACACGGCGAAGGAGGTCGGCGTCGCGGTCCGGGAGATGGACCTGTTCGGCCGGGACATGATCTCGGCGCTCAGGCACATGTCGCGCCGGACGCCGAGCGAGACGTTCAGGACGTTCTCGGAGAACCTCGGCAGCGTTCTCCAGAGCGGCCAGTCGCTGTCGTCGTTCCTCTACGAGCAGTACGAGCGCCACCACGAGGAGGCCGCCGAGCGTCAGGCGGACCTGCTCGAACGGCTGGCGACGGTCGCCGAGGCGTACGTCACCGTCTTCGTGGCCGCGGTCCTGTTCCTGATGACCATCCTGCTCGTGTTCGGACTGACGACGACGGACACGCTGTGGCTGTTACAGCTGATGGCGTACCTCGTCATCCCGCTCGCCAACGTCGGGTTCATCGTCTATCTGGACCTCAAACTCCAGTCGCTGGGCATCGCCGACTTCGGCGTGACGGACGTGCTCGACAGACACGAGACGACCACGTTCGGGAAGCCGGCTCCGGCGGCCAAGCAGGCGGAGGTGACCGACGGCGGCGTCGTTCCGGCCGACGAGGCGAACCGGCTCCGGCTTCGGTTCTACGACCGCGTCCAGTCCGTCCGCGAACTGCTTCGCTCGCCGGTGGAGTCGCTGGTCTGGAACCCCCGGTACGTGCTGTACATCGCCGTCCCCGTCGCGCTGCTGTTGCTCGCGCTCCGACTGCCCGCCGCGCTGCAGGCGTCGACGGTCAACGTCCGCACCGCCGACGACTACGTCATCCAGGCCGCGCTGTTGATTCTCGGGCCGTTCGCGCTGGCGCGCTGGGTGTACGCCCGCCGGCTGGCCCGCATCGAGACGGCGACGCCGGACCTGCTCGAGCGGCTGGCGAGCCTGAACGAGGCGGGGATGACCGTCGTCGAGAGCCTCCGGCGCGTGCGCGGGAGCGACCTCGGCGTGCTCACGCCCGAGATGGACCGTATCTGGGCCGACATCTCGATGGGCGCGAACGTCGACGACGCCCTCGTGCGATTCGGTCGCCGAGTCCGGACCGCGTCGGTCACGCGCGTCGTGACGCTGCTGACCAACGCGATGCACGCCTCGGGCGAACTCGGCCCGGTGTTCCGCATCGCGGCGACCCAGTCTCGGGCGGATCTCCGGCTGAAGCGCCGCCGCCAGCAGCAGATGCTCACCTACCTCGTCGTCATCTACGTCGCGTTTCTGGTGTTCCTCATCATCATCGTCGCCGTCCAGGAGGTGCTGGTCCCGAGCCTGCCGTCGAACGTGCCGACGCCGCCGTCGTCGAACCGCCTCGGCGTCGACGCCAGCCAGTTCGCCCGCTTCGGACGGGTCGACAAGGCCGCCTACACGCTCGTGTTCTTCCACACCGCGCTGATCCAGGCGGTCCTGACCGGCTTCGTCGGCGGTCAACTGGGCGAGGGAAGCCTCAGGGACGGCGCGAAGCACGCTGCAGTGTTGCTCGGCGTCGCCTACGTCGCGTTCATCCTGCTGTCCTCGCCAGTCGCCTCGATGACCGTGACCAGTCCGGCCGTGGCCGGCGACCAGCTCACCGTCGAGTCGGCGTCGCTCTCAGAGGGCGGCTTCCTCGTCGTCCACCGCTACGAGGAGTCAGGGCGCGTGATCGGGACCTCGGAGTACCTCTCGGCCGGGACGCACCGCGACGTTCGCATCGAACTCGACGGGCCACCCCCCTCCGGCCAGCCGCTCGTCCTCGTCGCCCACCAGGACACGAACGAGAACGAGCGTTTCGACTACGTCTTCGGCGCGTCGGGGTCGCCCGACCGCCCCTACGCGGCGGCGTCGGCGGGCGAGAACGTCACCGTCACGCACACGGTCGGGTGACGCTGGGTTTACGGTCACCAACGAGGTACTGACGCCCGATGGAGTTCGCCGCCTTCGCCGACCGCGCCGAAGAGATCGAAGCCGAGAGCGCAGACACCGCCATCACCGACGCGGTGACCGCGCTGTTTTCCGACGCCGGCGACGACCTCGCGACGCTCGCTCGCTTCGTCCAGGGCCGGGTGTTCCCCGCCCACGAGTCTCGGACGCTCGACGTCGGTCCGCGGCTCTGCTACGAGGCAATCGCTCGGGCGGCGGGACGGAACGTCGACGCCGACGACGTGGAGCGGCGGCTGGCCGAGCGCGGCGAGATCGGGGCCGTCGCGGCCAGCTACGACTTCGGCGGTCAGCGGGGGCTCGCCGCCTTCGGCGCGGGCGGCGACGACGCCCTCACGGTGGCCGAACTCGACGCCGAACTCCGGGCGCTGGCCGCCGTCGACGGCGACGGCAGTCAGGGGACGAAAGTCGACATCCTCTTCGGGCTGTTCAACCGCTGTTCGCCCTCGGAAGCCGCCTTCCTCGCTCGGCTCGTCCTCTCGGAGATGCGCATCGGCGTCGGCGAGGGGACGGTCCGCGACGCCGTCGCGGTCGCCTTCGACGCGCCCGTCGAATCCGTCGAACGCGCGCTCCAGGTCTCGAACGACTACGGCCACGTCGCCGAGGTGGCCCGCGACGAGGGCGAATCCGGGCTGGAGGCCATCACGCTCGAGATCGGCCGGCCCGTCCAGGCGATGCTCGCGCAGGCCGGGACCGTGACCGGGGCGCTCGACGACTGGGAGCGCGTCGCGGTCGAGTGGAAGTACGACGGCGCTCGCGTGCAGGTCCACTTCGACGGCGAGGACGCCCGCCTGTTCTCCCGGAACATGGAGGAAGTCACCGACCCGCTCCCGGAGGTCGTCGAGCGAGTCGAGTCGGCGCTGTCCGCGCCCGCCATCCTCGACGGCGAGGTCGTCGCGGTGGACGACGGCGGCGACCCGCTCCCCTTCCAGGAGGTGCTCCGGCGCTTCCGGCGCAAGCACGACGTGGCCGCGACCCGCGAGGACGTGGCGGTCCGCCTCCACGCCTTCGACTGCCTGCACGCCGACGGCGAGGACCTCCTCAACGCGCCGCTCTCGGAGCGCCACGACCGCCTCGGCTCGCTGTGCGCCGCCGACGGCGACCTCGTCTCCGCGGTCCGACTCTGTGACACGACCGACGAGATCGAGGAGATCGAGACGGCGGCCCTCGCCGCCGGCCAGGAGGGCATCATGCTGAAGGACCCCGACGCGGCGTACACCCCCGGCAAGCGGGGCAAGCGCTGGCGCAAGCGCAAGCCCGACGTGGAGACGCTGGACTGCGTCGTGACCGGCGCGGCGTGGGGCGAGGGACGCCGGGCGAACGTCCTCGGCACGTTCGAACTCGCCGTCCGGACCGACGGCGGCTACGCCACCGTCGGCAACGTCGCCACGGGCCTCACCGACGAGGAACTCGACGATCTGACCGAGCGCTTCGAGGCCCACGTCCGAAGCGAGGACGGCCGCGAGGTCGATTTAGACCCCGCGGTCGTCTTCGAGGTCGGCTACGAGGAGATCCAGGCCTCGCAGTCCTACGACTCGGGGTACGCCCTGCGCTTCCCCCGGTTCCGCTCGGTCCGGGAGGACAAGTCCCCCGCGGACGCCGACTCGCTGGAGCGGGTCGAACGGCTCGCCGGCGACGGCTGACGGGATGATCGCCGGCGACGGCTGACCGAGACGATCGGCGACGACGACTGACCGCGTCTCGCGAGGGGCCGGACCGACACGCGTAATGGTCGCCTCCGTGAACGGTCGCCCATGACAGTCCGACACGACGGCATCACCGCGGAGTGGCTCGGCTACGCGACCCTCCGACTCGAAGGCGAAGATACCGTGGTCTACTTCGACCCCGGTCGCTACGGCGTCCTCACCGGCGAGTGGGAACCGGACACGCCCGGCGTCGGCCACCCGCCGACGCGCGACTACGCCCCGAAGGACGGCGACATCGTCTGCGTGACCCACGTGCACCACTACGACCCCGACGGCATCCGCCGCGTCGCGAGCGACGACGCCACCGTCGTCGCCTGCGAGGGCATCAACGTCCACGCCTCCGACCGCGACCTCGACCGCCTCGCCGACCTCGACTACGAGGTGCGCGAGGTCTCGACGGAGGCAGACATCCTGGTCGACGGCGTGCCCGTCTGGACCGTTCCGGCGTACAACCACGAGGACGGGCGGAACGTCGAGGACGACGGCACGCCAATCCACCCGAAGGGCATCGGCTGTGGCTTCCTCGTCTCCGTCGACGACACCTGCGTGTTCTGGACCGGCGACACCGACGTGCTGGAGGGCCACGCGGAACTGGACGTGTCGCTGTTCGTCCCCTCGATCGCCCAGAGCTACACGATGAACCGCCACGAGGCCGCCGACCTGGCCGAGGCGATGGACCCGGACCTCGTGCTCCCGATGCACTACAACACGTTCACGTCGCTCGAAGCCGACTCGGGCGCGTTCGCAGAGGACGTGGCTAAGCGCGGCGTGCCGGTCGTGCTGGACGAGAACTGACGCGCGATTCGAAGTGGCCCTGCGTGGCTACAACACGCCCATCTCGTCCAACCGCTCGGGCAGGTACGTGTCCGTCACGAAGTCGAGACCCCGGGAGGCCAGCGCCTGCTGTTCTGCCTTCTTGTTGATGTCGAGCTGGAGTTCGATCTGTTCGGTCCAGAACTCCGACTGGAAGCGCGGGTCCTCCAGTTCGCTCTCCAGGGCGTTGACGTCCGAGTCCGACAGCGGGTCCGTCGGTAGTTCGTACTCGACGATGTCCTCCGGGCGGATGCCGATGAACTGGGCCTCGGGGGTCGCCAGGTACTCCGAGAGGTGCGCGCTCTTGATGGAGCCGTAGGAGACCGACCCGAAGATGCGGTACGACCACGGGTCACCGTCAGTGAACACCGTGACCGGGAGGTCCAGTTCGTCGTGGAGGCGCTTGATGAGCCGCCGGGTCGCCCGTGCGGGCTGACCGCCGAGGTGAACGACCAGGGCGTCGTACTCGTCGTCGAAGCCGTTCTCGACGAGTCGGTCGCGCATGCCGCCGGTCTCCACGCAGAGGACGAACTCCGCGTCGTTGTCGAGGAACTCGATGGTGTCGGGGTTGTTCGGGATCTGGTAGCCGCCCTGCCCGACGTCGTCCTGGCAGTGAATCTCGCGGTCACCGCGGTTGGTCTGCTCGCGGAGGAGCAGCGGTCCCATCACTTTCGCCCCGGACTCCTCCGGGCGCATGTGGAAGTCCTCGCGTTTGACGTCGGAGACGATCTCCAAGTCCTCGATGAGGTTGTTCGACTCGTCCTGCGTGTTGAACTGGGCCTCGTCGAGGTCCCAGGACTCGGAGAGGTAGTACAGTTCACGCAGGGTCGACGAGCGGTCCTCCTCCAGTTGCTGGGAGAGGAAGTCGATCGTGTAGATGGCCTTCAGAATCTTCTCTGCCCCCGAGACGGTCTTGGCCGACCGCGTGGAGTTGCGGTCGCCGTACACCCAGACCTGCTCGTCCTCGTCGAAGACGATGTTCGACTTCGTCCGGGTGGGGATGGACATGGTCGGCACCTCGCCGCCGGCGAACTGGTCGTAGAACTCCGCCGCGAGGTCGATGAGTTGCCCGCGCGCTTCCTCCGATTCGGGTGTCGTGTCTGAGTCGGTGCTCATATCAGGCGTTCACCGTGAGTTTCTCGTCTTCGACGCCGTCGACCGAGACGGTGAACTCGGCTTCGTCGCGCACGCTGTACTCCAGGACGGCGGTGTCGCCGGCCTCGACGGTCGCGGACCACTTGACGAACCACTCGCCGTCCATCTCGACGACCGTCGCGCCGTTGGTGTCCTGTGGCTCGGCGGTAACGATGTCGGTCAGGTCGATGTCCGCGTTGGTGTCGTCGTTGTTCTCGACGGTCACGCGGACGGTGTCGCCGTCGACCTCGCGCTCAACGAGGACGTTGTTCATGATGCGCGCCAGCGAATCGTCGATCTCCAGTTCGTCGTTGCCCGTCACTTCGGTGAGCTTCTCGGCCATCTCCGGCAGAATGGTCGCCAGCTTGTCCTGCTTCTTGCGGCGCTGTTGCATCGACTGGCGCTTGTTCAGGTAGCTCTTGAGTTCGCGGGCCGCCTCCCGGATGGCGAGTTCGATCTCGTCTTCCATCTCGGGGACGTTCGCGATGGCGTCCTTGGACTCGCTGGTGAACGGCACGTTCGTCGAGGCGACGTGGACCATGATGACCGCCGGACCGTTGGGGATGCCCGAGCCGCCGGGCTGGTCGAGGTTGTAGTTGCGCCAGCGGATGGACTTGACCACGTCGGTCGTGGCACAGGCCCCGCGCTGGTAGACGAGCGGCACGCGGTTGGCGAAGCGCATCACGTCGACGCTGCCCTCGGCCTCGAGGTCGCCGCCGTAGGCGATACCGGCCTCGACGATGAAGGGGTCGCCGCCGTGGACCGCCGCGTCGCGCGTCGAGGCGGCGTAGAAGTCCGCGTCGAACTCCTTGCGAAGCCCCTCCTCGACCAGGTCGGCGCTGATCGGCGAGAGGCAGTCCGTCGGCGGCGCGATGATGTCCGTCTCGCGCATCGCCGAGAGCAGTTCGCTCGCCGTGTCGCGGTCGTCGGCCACGTCCGAGACCTTCGGCGGGTCCTCGGGGACTTGCACGGCCGCGGTCCAGAGTTCCTCCAGGACGTTCTCGCGGGCCGTCTCGCCGAACGTCGCGTCGTCCTGTTCCTCGGTCATGTCGGCCGCGCGGTCGACGTACTCGCGGAACTCGTCGCGCGTCAGGCGGTGGCGGCCCTCGTCGGCGAACTTGTCGGCGAGGCGACTTGCGAGTCCCTCGACCACGGCGTCGTCCTTTCGGACCGTCGTCGCCTCGTCGACCAGCGCGTAGAGGTCGCTCGTCCGCTCGCTCGTGACCGCGCTCCACGCGGCCTCGACGGCGTTCTCCCGGACCGTCGCGCCGAACGTAGTGTCGCCGTCTGTCTCGGCCTCGTCGGCCGCGTCGTCGACGATGGCTTCGATCTCGTGGTACGCCACGCGGTCGCGGTCGTGGATCGCGTCCGAGACGGCGGCGGCGAAGGTCGCGGTCGTCTCCGCGCCTTTGTTGGCGACGGCGGCCTCGACGGCGGCCTCGACGTCCGCGTCCTCGCCGACCTTCGGCGGCTGCCAGGCCATGCCGCGGCCATAGTGACGGTCGTTGAAGTTCGCGATGACGCTGTCGGCGGTCTTGCCACCCACACGAGTGAACTCCTCCTGGAGGAACCCAGAGATGGAGTACGAATCGGTGGCTTCGAGCATCTTCAGCAGGGTCCCGAGTTCGACCCCGTGAGGGTGGGGGCGGATCTCCTCGGTCTCGTCGGGGAGGACCGCGCCCTCGGCGCGCTCGAACTTCAGGGACTCCTCCAGCCCGGGTTCGTCGAACTCGATGCGGGCGTGGGGGTTGACCACGGCGGTGTCCTGGATGTAGTCACGGAGCGTCGACCGGGCGCGCATGTTGGCCTCCATCTCCAGTTCGATCCGGGTCCCGTGGGGTCGCTCCCACGTCGTCGTCTCGTCGACGCTGATCTCCGGTTCGTTCGTGTCGGTGTCGACGATGAGTTCGAAGTACTGCGCCTGGTCCTGGCCCTTCGGTCGGGACGTGATCTTCGCGGGCTTGCCGGAGGTCAACTGCGAGTAGAGGACGGCGGCGGAGATCCCGATACCCTGTTGTCCGCGGTTCTGCTCGCGGGCGTGGAACCGGGAGCCGTAGAGGAGTTTCCCGAAGATTTTGGGGGCCTGCTCTTTCGTGATACCGGGGCCGTTGTCCTCGACGACCAGCCGGTAGTAGTCACCGGCCTCCTGTATCTCGACGTAGATGTCGGGGAGGATACCGGCCTCCTCGCAGGCGTCGAGCGCGTTGTCGACGGCCTCTTTGACGGCCGTGACGAGCGCCCGGGCCTCCGAGTCGAAGCCCAGCATGTGCTTGTTCTTCTCGAAGAACTCGGCGATGGAGATGGCCCGCTGGGACTCGGCCAGCTCCTCGGCGATCCCCTCGCCCTCGCCGAGTCGCGACTGATACGAAGTCATTGTCGTGCGGTACGTACCGGCGTGGAGGTTAAAAGGTAATCGCCACCGGAGTGAAAGTGAACCGCGGGACGGGAGCCCCGCCGCTCGCTCGCGCGCGTGCGGGACTTTTATACGCTTCCCCCTGTTAGCAGGCGTAAGTTCCTATGTCAGGAGAGTCTGATGAGTACGGCGCAAAGTCGATCCAGACCCTCGAAGGGCTGGAAGCCGTCCAGAAGCGGCCCGCGATGTACATCGGGTCGACGGACGCTCGCGGTCTCCACCATCTCGTCTACGAGGTGGTCGACAACGCGATCGACGAGGCGCTCGCGGGATACTGCGACACTATCGACGTAACGATTCACGACGACGGCTCTGTCTCTGTCACTGACGACGGGCGGGGAATCCCCGTCGACGAACACGAAGAACACGGCCGTCCGGCCGTCGAGGTCGTGATGACGATCCTCCACGCCGGCGGGAAGTTCGACAACAAGTCCTACCAGGTCTCCGGCGGCCTCCACGGAGTGGGCGTCAGCGTGGTCAACGCCCTCTCGAAGTGGCTCGAAGTCGAGGTCAGGCGCGACGGCGCGCTCTGGAAACAGCGCTTCGACCACGGCAAACCGGAGTACGACCTCGAGCGCGTCCGGGACCTCGAACCCGACGAGGAGACGGGGACGACGGTCCGGTTCTGGCCCGACGACGACATCTTCGAGACCGGGGAGTTCGCGTTCTCGACGCTCGCCTCCCGCCTGCGCGAACTGGCCTTCCTCAACTCCGGCGTCGCTATCACCATCTCCGACGAGCGCGACGGCGAGGCGGAGACGTTCGCCTACGACGGCGGCATCCGGGAGTTCGTCGAGTACCTCAACGAGACCAAGGACCCGCTGCACCGCGACGTCATCTACTTCGAGGACGAGGAGGAGATCGCCGACGGGACCGTCCACGTCGAGATCGCCATGCAGGGCACCGACGACCTGCAGGGCTCGATCCACGCCTTCGCGAACAACATCAACACGCGCGAGGGCGGGACCCACCTCACGGGGTTCAAAACGTCGCTCACGCGCGTCGTCAACGACTACGCGACCGACAACGACCTGCTGAAGGACCTAGACGACACGCTGAAGGGCGACGACATCCGCGAGGGGCTGACCGCGGTCATCTCGGTCAAGCACCCGGACCCGCAGTTCGAGGGCCAGACGAAGACCAAGCTCGGCAACAGCGAGGTCCGCGGCATCGTCGAGTCGGCGATGCACGACGGCCTCGCGACGTTCTTCGAGGAGAACCCCGACACCGCCGAGGCCATCGTCGGCAAGGCCGTCGAGGCCGCGAAGGCCCGCAAGGCCGCGAAGAAGGCCGAGGAGCTGACGCGGCGCAAGTCGGCACTCGACTCGACGGCGCTGCCCGGCAAGCTCGCGGACTGCCAGACCCGCGAGCCCGAGGACGCCGAGCTGTTCATCGTCGAGGGCGACTCCGCCGGCGGGAGCGCGAAGCAGGGCCGCAACCCCGAGTTCCAGGCCATCCTCCCGATCAAGGGGAAGATTCTGAACGTCGAGAAACACCGTCTCGACCGGATTCTGGAGAACAACGAGATCCGGAACCTCATCACCGCGCTCGGAACGGGCATCGGCGACGAGTTCGACGCCGAGGACCTCCGCTACGAGAAGATCATCCTCATGACCGACGCCGACGTGGACGGGGCGCACATCAGGACGCTCCTGCTGACGCTGTTCTACCGCCACATGAAGCCGCTTCTCGAAGCGGGCAACGTCTACGCCTCCCAACCCCCGCTGTACCGCGTTCGCTACCGCGGCGACACGTACGACGCGATGACGGAGGAAGAGCGCGACCGCATCGTCGAGGAGAAGTGCGACGGAAACCCAACGCAGGTCCAGCGGTTCAAGGGCCTCGGTGAGATGAACCCCGAACAGCTCTGGGAGACGACGATGGACCCCGACAACCGCATCCTCAAGCAGATCACCATCGAGGACGCCGCGGCCGCCGACAAGATGTTCAACGTCCTGATGGGCGACGCCGTCGAACCGCGCAAGGAGTTCATCAAGGAACACTCCCCCGAAGCGGAGTGGGTCGACATATGAGTTCAGACGTTCCAGACGACGCCGACGTGCCGGCACAGCAGATCAAACACGTCCGCATCGAGGACGAGATGGAGCAGTCCTACATCGACTACGCGATGTCGGTCATCGCGGGGCGGGCGCTCCCCGACGTGCGCGACGGCCTGAAGCCCGTCCACCGGCGCATCCTCTACGCGATGCACGAGATGGGCGTCACCTCCAACACCGCCCACCGGAAGTCCTCGTCGATCATCGGCGAGACGATGGGTGACTACCATCCCCACGGCGACTCGGCCATCTACGACACGCTCGTCCGGATGGCACAGGACTTCTCGATGCGCTACCCGCTCATCGACGGGCAGGGCAACTTCGGCTCGATGGACGGCGACCCGGCCGCGGCCATGCGGTACACGGAGGCCCGGATGGACCCGATCGCCGAGGAGTTGCTCGAAGACATCGAGAAGGACACCGTCGACTTCTCCAGCAACTACGACGACCGTCTGCAGGAGCCGGACGTGCTCCCGGCGAAGGTCCCGAACCTCCTGCTCAACGGCTCGTCGGGCATCGCCGTCGGGATGTCGACCAACATCCCGCCGCACAACCTCGGCGAACTGGTTGACGCGACGGTCCACCTGCTGAACAACCCCGACTGCACCGTCGAGGACCTCATGGAACACGTCAAGGGGCCCGACTTCCCGACCGGCGGCAACATCGTCGGCCGCGACGCCATCTACTCGGCGTACACGACCGGTCGGGGCCGCCTCCGCGTCCGCGCGGAGTACGAGGTCGACCCCGAGGAAGGGCGCATCGTCATCTCCGAACTCCCCTACCAGGAGAACAAGGCCCGCGTCGTCGAGCGCATCGCCGAGGACGTAAACGAGGGGAAGATCGAGGGCATCTCGGACCTGCGCGACGAGTCCGACCGAAACGGCGTCCGAATCGTCGTCGAACTCAAGCGCGGCGCGAACGTCGACGTGGTCGAGAACCGCCTGCTCGACCACCACCTCGAATCCACCTTCGGCGTCATCAACCTCTCACTGGTCGACGGCCAGCCGCAGGTCCTCTCGCTGAAGGAGAGCCTCCAGCACTACATCGACCACCGCCGCGAGGTCGTCCGCCGGCGCTCCGAGTACGACCTCGCCGAGGCCGAGGACCGCGCCCACATCCTCGAAGGCCGCCTGAAGGCCTTAGAGAACGTCGAGGACGTGGTCGAACTCATCCGCAACAGCGAGGACCGCGACGCCGCGCGGGCGGGCCTGCAGGAGTCCTTCGACTTCTCCGAGGAGCAGGCCGCCCACATCGTCCGGATGCAGCTCGGCTCGCTCACCTCGATGGAGGCCACGGAGATCGAGGAGGAGTACGAGGAGGTCCAGGACACCATCGACTACCTCGAGTCCGTCCTCGCCAGCCGCGCGAAGCTCGACGGCGTCATCGCCGACGAACTCCGCGAGATCAAGGACGAGTACGACGACGACCGCCGAACCAGCATCATCGAAGACGAGGGGCAGGTCACCCACGAGGACCTCATCCCCGAGGAGGACTGCGTCGTCGTCATCACCGAGGACGACTACATCAAGCGGATGCCGGTCGAGAACTTCGACCCGCAGAACCGCGGCGGTAAGGGCATCATCGGAGCCGACCCCAAGGAGGACGACCGCGTCTCGAAGGTGTTCCGCGCCAACAGCCACGACTACCTCCTCTGTTTCACCAATCAGGGGCAGGTCTACCGGCTCAAGACCTACGAGATCCCGGAGATGTCCCGAACCGCACGGGGCAAGTCCGCCATCAACCTCATCGACCTGGACGACGGCGAGGAGCTGACCGCCGTCGTCTCGACCGACGAGTTCGAGGACGACGAGTGCATCACGATGGTGACCCGGAACGGCTACGTCAAGCGGACCTGCTGTACGGAGTTCGAGAACATCCTCTCGACGGGCATCATCGCCGCGAAACTCGAGGACGGCGACGAACTCGTCGACGTGGAGGTCACCGACGGAACCGGCGACCTCGTCATCGCCACCGAGGCGGGGATGACCATCCGCTTCAGCGAGAGCGAAGTGAGCGAGATGGGCCGATCCGCACGCGGGGTCAACGGCATCAAACTGCAGGGCGACGACCGGGTCGCGGCGATGGTCGCCACCGTCGACGCCGACGAGCGCTCGCTGCTGACCGTCACCGAACACGGCTTCGGCAAGCGAACGCTGCTCGACGAGTACCGCCGCCAGTCCCGATACGGGAAGGGCCTCATCGACATCAAGACCGACGAGCGAAACGGCCGCGTCTCGACGGCCAAGGCCGTCACCGACGACGACCACCTCGTCATCATGTCCGAGCGAGGCCAGATCATGCGCATCCGCGCCGGCGACGTGTCGCAGGTCGGCCGGAACACCAAGGGCGTGACGATCATGGAGTTGGCGGACGGCGACCGCGTCGCGAGCGTCACGGTCGTGCCGGTAGACGCAGAATAGCGAGCGCGAGCGAAGCGAGCGCCTTTTTCGCCCACGTTTTTCGAGGACGGGTCCCGCAGCGAGCGAAGCGAGCGAGGAACCCCGACGATGAAAAAGGTGGAAGCGGCGTGACGATCATGGAGTTAGCGGACGGCGACCGCGTCGCGAGCGTCACCGTCGTTCCAGCAGAGTCCGAGTAACGACCGCGAGCGGCCGTTTTTCGTCAAATCGCTACGATCACGAGCGCTGTCTCACATCGCTCGGAAACCACAGTTTTCGAATCGAGCGAGACAGCGGTCCGCGAACGAGGCGGCTGAAAAGAGACTGCCCTGTCTACATGTCGGGCCAGGCCTTGGCGGCCCGGCCGACCCCGGTCACGTCGGCGATCCAGCGGGCGGCGATCCCTTTCTTGAGCAGTTTCGCCGGGAGGCCGCCGAACGTCTCGACGGGGACGTTCATCACGTCGTGGGCCACCGCTTTTTCACCGACGGAGACGACCGTTCCCTTGTC
>NZ_WRXL01000006.1 GCF_010119195.1 Haloarcula salina | reverse complement strand
GACGCTGGACGCCGAACGGGGCGTCGTCTACGAGGAGGCCGTCGGCCGCGAGGACATCTCGGCCGCCGATCGGGAGCACTAGACGAAGGAGAATCTTTGTAGTTATGCACTACGGACTAATTACAGGTGCCTTTGACCAATTGATCTCGATATTAATCTCGTTATCTCAGAGCCTATTCTCGATTCGCAGTCTCTCCCTTCTGAAAATTTGAATCTACCTAGGTAAAAGTAAAATCGTATTCGGACAGAAATGAGCAAACTATTCTATATATGCGCAATATACTCCTAGCACGTACGATTATCGCTCTTGAATAGCCCGATATATAGGCATAATGGATGTTTGGAGTCGTTAGAATTATTTGCTAGAAAGTTGTTGTAGTAGCTAGTGGAACACCTCGACGAGATCTCCATCGAGGAACTGCAAGATGCTCTCGACAACGTGGAGGGAAAGAAGCCAACTGAACGGTTGTTAGCGGCTATCGCATACAAGAACGGTGTCGCGCAAGATGAGCTAGCCGAGTGGTACGGCGTTCACCAGAAAACAATCTACAATTGGCTCAAGCGACTCGACACCGACGAGTCGCTTGAGAACGCCGTCTCTAATATTCATCGTTCTGGTAGAAATCGAAAAATTTCAGAATTACATCAGCAAGAGTTCGAAGAAACCGTCCACAACCCACCGAAAGAAACCGGGATCGACGCGCCGGCGTGGACGCCGGTGCTCGTCCGGCAGTTTCTCGACGAAACGTACGGCGTTGAGTACTCACTCCCGAGTTGCCGGCGGTTGCTGAAAGAAGCAGGGTTAAGCTATCAGAAACCACGCCGCTCAGACGCTGAAGCTGATGAAGACGAACAAGAGGAGTTTCACGATGAGCTCAAAAAAAGCAGCGGGAGATGGACGCCACCGTAGTCTGTATCGACCAAACGAAGAAACCCGTGTAGGTTGAGCCGCGTGTCGCGTGGTTTCCGCGCGGCACGCGACTCTCTGTCGAACTATCCGGACAGCGCGATTGGACGTGTTTGTTGGGCGCGATCACTGAGGACGGTGATCGCTTTTTCTCCCAATTCGAAGAGTACGTGGCCGCTGAACATGCGAAACATTTCATTCTTGTATTATGTAAATAATTCTAATATGTTTTGCTCGTCGTACTGGACGGAGCGCCGTACTTCCAGGCGTCGGCCGTCACGGACCTGGCGGCCCGTGACGACCTCGCCTTCGTCACGCTTCCATCATACTCACCGAAAATTAAATCCGGTCGAGGAGTGCTGGAGACAGATACAAACCGCTCTGAGCAACCACTTTTTTGATTCACTCGACGAGCTGACAACGGCGATCGACACCGCTCTCCAACAGCTTTCGGTGCCTGAGATACGCAATTACTTCTAACTAGTACTATAGCGCAATTGTGACTCCGATGACCCAAGCCGTCTGAACGAACACGGCGACTGGTAGCAATACCAAGCTAAGGACCAAGTAGTATACCGGTAAGTGGAGCGTTTTCCGGTGACCGACGTACAGGTCGAAGTCCGAGAAGACACCACCGAAAAGGCCACTCAAAAGGAATACACTGGCAAATTCCGGAAACGCAAACGAAACCGGTACCGCGATCGAAAAACCCGACCAGAGCGTGTGTCGGAAGCATCATCTGAATAGAAACAAAGGAAAGGCGGCTGTTTGAGCATACCGGTTTGTTAATAGAGAACATGGAACGTTCTCATATGATTGGATGCTGACTGTGCGCCCTGTATCGACCGATTCTACTCTCTCACTTTGACCCCTCTCTGTGCGAGATACGTGCGCTGTATTCAGCGAGGCTGATCAGCCATATCACTAATCGAGGGCTTCAGGAACCCACGTCTGATCGTCGGCGGGAACGACTGTTTCCACACCAGCTCACCAGTCTATTAATAGAAATCTGGTCTCAGCGGGGGTAACTGCTCGTCATCGCCACCAACCATCGGTAGCGCGCGGGGGCAGAAAAACGGTCCGTTCCCGATCCGGCGGTGCGAACGAGTCTATCGGGCTCGGTTCGAATCGAGTAACTCCCGGGCGATGGCGCTCTTTCGGTGTGAAACCAGAAGGTGGGTGTAGACGTCGGTCTGACTGTCCGCGCGGTGCGAGCAGAGCGGGCAGTCGATAGGTTGCTTCGAGCGACTCTCGGAGCCCGACTGGGACGAGCTTGCACACATACATCTGGTTAATATACTGATATGTATAAATGTGTTACGAGCGTCACACTTCGGTGTGGATGGGCGATCCCTTGAGCTGGGTTCCGACAACGCCCGCCGTCCGTCGGGATATCCGTGACTCCCAAAGACTATATAGATAACATAGAAACTATCTATGTCTGGTGTGGTGAAGTCCGGTCTGACTCACCCGTGTCTCATACCGACGGTCCCGAGACGAGCCACCCCCGGATCGAAGCCGCCCTCGGCGTGGTCGAGCGCGAAATCGAGTGCGTCGAGGCCGAACTGACGGCGTTCAGGCGCTTCCGGTCGCGCGTCAGCTCCGTCGAACCGGCCTCGCCGGGGTCCGGCGGCGTCGACGCGACGGGCGGCGGCGCGTCGTCGATGCTGGCGACGGCGACGAAGCCCGACGCCGGCCTGCGGGCCGTCCGGTCGGCCTACCGCGAGACGGTGATGGACGTGCCGCACTTCGAGGCCGAGTACGACGACACGCTCGAAGCGAACGTGGCCGTGGAATTCGGCGCGGACCTCGCCGCGCAGATCGTCGACGGGACGCGGCTGACGCCGCAGGTGTACGAGGCCGTGCTGGCCGCGAGCGAGCGGGCGCAGGACGAGCGCGAGACCATGCTCCCGGTGCTCGAACGCGAGCGCGACTCGCTGGCGACGGTCCGGGAGCGCCTCGACGACTGCGAGCGCCGGGCGGTCGTCCTCGGGGAGAACGCCCGACGGACGGTCGATTCGACGCGCCTGTCGGCCATCGACGAGCGACTTGCCGACGCCGAAGCGGAGTGCGAGGCCGTCGCGGCCCGCCGCCAGCGCCGCCTCCACGACCGGTCGGCCGCCGCGCTCTCGGGAATCGACGAGACGAGTCTGACGCAGTACCTCTACGCCGACGAGGCGGTGACGTGTCCGGCGCTGGCCGACGTCGTCGCGTGTCTCGAGACGGTGCGGCGACAGCGGCGGTACTGCCTGAAGTAATCGCCGGGGAACCGCCGCAGACAGCGGTCGGGGACTGGGCGGACGAGTCGCCGTGATACGGGCCGGAGGGTTTGTGTGAGGCCGCTTACGACTGGGGCCGCGGTGCGGCTTTCTGGAGGGCACTTTCTGCGATGTTGCCGCCGTAGTCGGCGGTCCGCGACAGCGAGTCGACGACGAGGCCGAGCACCTGTGCGCTCTGGGGGTCGAACTCTCGGATCTCTCCGTCGACCTCGCGGGCGGTGTCGTCGACGGCGGGGATCCGGGCGCGGGCGTCGTTGGCGAGTTCGACCGCCTCGTCGGACTCCTCGGCCAGGAGCGCGTCCATCGCGGTCTCGGGCACGGCGAGGGCCTCCGATTCGAGGCGCTGGAGCAGGTCGGCGGTCTCGCCGGTGATCTCGCCGATCTCCAGCGAGAGGCTGGCGATCTTGGTGGCGTGGTCGGCGATGCGTTCGAGCTGGCGGGCACTCGATTGGAAGTCGAAGACCGTCTCGCGAGGGAAGCCGATCTCGTTGGCGGCGGTTGGATTCCGGAGGACGGTGCGGAAGACGCGCGAGACCATGTACCAGAGTCGGTCGACGTCGTCGTCCCGTTGCATCACGTCCTGTGCGAGGTCGTCGTCGTCCTCGATGAGGGCCTCGACGGCGTCGGAAAGCATGGTCAGCGAGACCAGGCGCATTCGCGTGATGGCGTTGTGGACCGACAGTTCCGAGGAGTCGAGCAGGTCCTGCAGGACGACGCGGTCCGTCGTCTCCTCGATCATCTCCAGGCCGACCAGCCCCTGGGTGGCGTCGCGGATGATGCGGCGCTGTTCGGCCGTGATGCGGGCGGCTTCGAGTTCGATGATGTCGAAGCCGCTGACGTACATCGTCATCACAGCGCGCGTGAGCTGGTGTTTGTCTTCGAGTCCGTCCACGTCGAGTGACCCCTCCACGCGGTCGTTGTCCTGCTTTGGCGCGAGCAACAGCAGGTCACGTTCGGCGTGGAACTCGACGACGCTACCGGCGCTCACGTCGTTCTCGGTCGCCCACTCCTTCGGGAGGGAGACGGTGTACGTCGATCCGCCGGTCACCTGCACCTTACGTGTCTCCATGTGACCGTCAATCACGCCCGGGGTGATATAAATCCACTCATATCTATATATTGTATTGGGGCGCTAATATTTGGGACAAAATAGCCGTTACTTCCGCCATCAATGGGAGATAATTGTCGGTAGTGGGTCGTTCCGAGACTATATCGGCCGGTCGATCCGGACCTCACCGATATTCACGATATAGTGGACTAGAGGTGCTCTGTGGGGCTAAAAATACCAATATTGTCGAGCGAGTTTGTGGGTGTTACACACGGTATTTCTATATAGTTCTACGCCATACAATAGAGGTATCTTAGCAGCTTACTTACTATCCTTCCCCGACCAGTCAGGTGATGGCGCACGACTCAGAGCGGCTGTCAGACCGGGTATCACGACGCAAGTTCATCGCGACAACGGGTGCGACCGGCGTCGCGGCCGTCGCCGGCTGTTCCAGCGGAAGCAGTTCGGACGGCGGTGCCAGCACGGACGCTGGCTCGGACGGCAGTGCGAGCACCGAGGCGCCGGCGACGGACACGGAGATGGAAGAGACCGCGAGCACCGACGAGGGCAGCAGTTCCATGGGCACCGGGCCGCTCGAATCCGGTGGCTCCTCGACGGTGTACCCCGTCGCCAACACGGCAGCCTCCTACTGGAACGCCAACCGTCCGGCCAGCGACACGGAGTACTGGCCCCACGGCGAGTACGACATCGACACCGAGATGAACCTCGCCGATTACTGGGCGAGCCTCTACGGCTTCGAGGCGGGCCAGGACGGCGACCCGCCGTTCCCCGTCTCCGTCGCGCTCTCGCACTCCGGGACCGGCGTCGAGAAGGTCATGAACGGCCAGCTCGACCTCGGGAACTCCAGCGGGAACGTCGAGGACGAACTCCCCGACCGCGACTCATACGACGACTTCATCGACCACGTCATCGCCGTCGACGGCCAGCCGCTCGTCGTCTCCCAGGAGATCGCCGACGCCGGCGTCGAGAAGATCACCGGCCAGCAGCTGAAGGACCTCTACAAGGGCCGACTCACCAACTGGAGCGAACTCGGCGGGCCGGACAAGGAGATCCAGGTCCTCGGTCGCGTCAAGGGCTCGGGGACGCGCACCTCGTTCGTCTCCAACGTCTTCGGCAACCCCGAGGAGGACACCACCGTCGCCAACCGCTACGGGCAGAACCAGCGCCTCGCCCAGGCTATCGCGCAGGCCGACAACGCGATCAGCTATCTCGCGCTCGCGTTCATCAACACGGACGGCCTCGCCCCCATCGCCCTCGAGTGGGAAGGCACCACGTACAAGTACAAGGACCCGCAGAACGGGCTGGACTCGAGGAAGTACCCGCTCTCGCGTGACCTCCACATGTACACGTGGCAGGGCACCTCGGAGAAGGAGAGCGCCTTCATCAACATGATCCTCTCGGCGTTCGGTCAGGAGACGTTCGTCGCCCCGAACAACTACTTCACCCTCGGCGAGCGGCGCCTGAAGGAAGAGCGGAACAAGCTGGCCGACCAGGCCTGAGCGACCGCGACTGGTCGTCAGTCGACCGATCGCCGACCGCGCCGGTCGATTTTCCATACTATGACAGACGAACTATCTACGACGGAGGGCGAGACGATGTCGGACGGAGTGTCGTTAGACGGCTCACTGCTCGCCGTCGGCGGCTCGGCGCTCACGCTGGTCGCGACGATTCTGGTGTTCCTGGTTCGGCCGGCGCTCGCGCTGCCGATGCTGCTGGCGTTCGCCTTTATCACCGCGCTGGGCTGGGTGACCTATCAGGCCGAAATCGCGCGGCTGTTGACCCTTGTCGCGACGATACTGACCGTATTGACAGTCGGTTTCATCACGTTCTTCCTGTTCGTGAGCGCCCTCCCGGCGTTTCTCGAACACGGGCTCGGGCTCCTCTTGATTCCCGTCCAGAACGGCGAGCCACGGTGGTTCTTCTGGCTCGAGGGCGCGCTCCCGACGGGCGAGACGTACTGGAACCCGCTCAGCGGGGCCTACTCGCTGATTCCGATGATCTGGGCGACGGTCGTCGTCACCATCATCGCGGGCGCGGTCGCCGGCCCGCTCGGCCTGTTCGGCGCGCTGTTCATCGCCGAGGTCGCAAGCGACCGACTGCGCGAGGTCATCAAACCGGGCGTCGAGATACTGGCCGGGATACCCTCGATCGTCTACGGGTTCATCGGCTTCCAGGTGCTGAACGGCTTCATCCAGACGAACTTCCTCGACGACGGCGCGAGCTTCCTCATCGCGGGCGTCGTCGTCGGCGTGATGGCGCTGCCGACGGTCGTCTCCGTCGGCGAGGACGCGCTGTCGAGTGTCCCCCAGTCGATGGGCGACGGCTCGGTCGCCATGGGCGCGACCGAGTGGCAGACGATGAAGAGCATCTCCATCCCGGCGGCGTTCTCGGGCATCTCCGCGGCCGTCATCCTCGGCCTCGGGCGGGCCATCGGCGAAACGATGGCCGTGGCCGCGATCATGGCCGCCGGGACGCAGTTCGCCGATCCGCTGTTCGACATCTTCGACGCGAACGTGACGCTGACGAGCCTCATCGCCACGCAGTACGGCAGCGCCTCCGAGAGCACCATCGACGTGCTGTTCGTCGCCGGCGTCATGCTGTTCGTCATCGTCGCCGGGATGAGCGTCGTCTCGCAGTTCATCGAGCAACGCATGCAGGAGAAACTGAAGGGGAACCAATGAGCGACGCCTACGCGACCACGGACCGACTCGTCAGCGCTGAATCGAACGTCTACGACCGGGGCCTCGACGCGACCATCGCGCTCAGCGTCGTCGGCTTCGCCCTGGGGATGGTGACGCTCGTCGGCCTCGTCCCGCTCGACGCCGGCGGGAGCGCGCTCACCGGGGCGTTCGCGACGCTGCTCGCGGTCGTCGTCGGCGCGGTCGGCATCTCCGGGCTCGCGTCCTACACCGGCGTCGCACCCATCACGTCACAACGCGTGCGGGGAATCGGCATCGGACTCGTCGTCAGCGCCGTCTCGCTGGCCGTCCTCGCGGTGGCCCTCCCGGTCACGATGGCGACGCTGCTCGGCGTCGTCCTGCTGGTCGAGGCGCTGGCGCTCGTCGCCGCCGGCGCCACTTCCCGGGCCGGCGTCGTCGACACGGAACCGAACATGAGCGCGGGCCTCCTCGCCGGGTCGGTCTTCGGCGCCGTCGGCCTCGCGTTCGGGACCGTCATCGGCGGGGCGCTCGTCGGGTTCGGCTCGCCGCTGTGGGCCGTCGTCGCGCTCGCCACCGGCGCGTTCCTGCTCGCCGTGACCGTCCTCCCGCGCGAGGACGTCGGCTCGACGGCGTCGCCCGCGCTCGTCGTGGCGACGCTCGGACTGGTCGTCGTCACGGGCGTCGTCGGCGTCGGCTGGCAGTGGAACCCCCAGACGCTCTCCGGTGGCTTCACCGGCAGCGCGGTCATCCCCGTCTTCCTCCTGTTCGGGACGCTGCTGTCGGCCTGGTCCGCGGCGAAGTGCCGCGCCGGGTTCGGCGCCCGCGGCCGCGAGTACGGCGCGTTCCTCGTCATCAACCTCAACGCCTTCCTCATGGTCGCCGTGATGGCGACCATCGTCCTGTTCGTGACCCTCAAGGGGGTCGGGTACGCCGTCCACGGCATCACGGTCGGCGCGCTGACCCTGCTGGTCGTGCTGTCGCCGGCGCTCGTCGGTGCGGTCCAGTTCGCCCGCTCCCCGGCCGGCACGAGCGACTGGAACACGGGCGTGCGACAGCTGTTCCGAGTCCTCCCGCTGGCGCTCGTCGGCTCGCTGGGCACCGTCCTCGCCGGCGTCTTGCTCACTGGATCGACGCTTCGATACGCCTTCACCTACGTCGTCCAGGTCAACCGAGCCGGCGAGACGATCGACACGGCCATCACGGTGACCCCGGACGCGACGGTCGGAACGCTCCTGTTGATCGCCCCGGCCCTCCTCCTCGCGGTCGCGTTCTTCCGCGCGTTCGGGTCGCTCCGGAGCGTCGGCACGCAGTCGGCTCGCACCGGATCGGTCCGGCAGGCCGTCCCGACGGCGATTCTCGGCCTCGTCGCGCTGATCGGTTGCTTCCTCGTGGTCGGCCCGAGTCCGTTCGGCCTGCCCCTCGGCGGCACGCTCGGCTTCGCCGCCGTCGTCGCGGGGACCCTCGCCGCGGGCGCGCTCGCCGTCCTCCCGCTGGCCGGCGTCCTGGCGAGTAACGGGTCGTCGCTCGCGGCCAGCGCGCAGGACGAGGCCCCGCTGTTCACGCTCGGCGTGTTCGGCGGGCTCGGCCTGCTGACCGCCGCGCTCGTCCTCCAGCCCGTCGCCGCCGTCAATCCGCTGGTGGGGCCGGTAAACCTCGTCCCCGCGGTCGCGCTGCTTGGCGCGGTCGCCTCCCTCGCCGTCGCGGTGCTGACGACCGCCGCGCGACGGGGGAGCGAGGAGACGATCACCCGACGGCTGCTCGCCGAAGAGACGCGCCTCGGGCTGGTCGGCGCGGCGGGCTTCACCGCGCTGGTGGGACTGCACGTCGCCGTCACCGGCGTCTCGTTCACCGTCCTCGGCGTCTCGGTCGCGAACGAAGGCAGCCTCTCGTGGCCGATGGTGATGCAGGCGTACATCCCGCTCGGCCTCGAACCGGGCGGCATCATGCCAGCCATCGTCGGCACGGTGTGGCTGGTCGTCGGGGCGACGCTGTTCGCCGTGCCACTCGGGCTCGGCGCGGCCGTGTTCCTGACCGAGTACGCCGAACAGGGCCGGTTCACCGCGCTGGTCGAGATCGCGACCAACGCGCTCTGGTCCACCCCGAGCATCGTCTTCGGCCTGTTCGGCGCGGCCTTCCTCATCCCACGCCTCGGCGGCGACGAGTCGCTGCTGGCCGGGATGCTCGTGCTGGGATTCATGCTCCTGCCGCTCGTGCTCATCACCTCTCGCGAGGCGATCAAGTCGGTCCCGAACGAGTACCGCGACGCCAGCACGGCGCTGGGCGTGACCCAGTGGGAGACGATCAAGAGCGTCGTCCTGCCGGCGGCGATGCCCGGCGTCATCACCGGCGTCATCCTCGGCGTCGGCCGCATCGCGGGCGAGACGGCCCCGCTCATCCTCGTCCTGGGATCGACGCTCAACGCGACCAACGCCGTCGACGTCGTCGGCGGCTTCCGCTTCGTCGCGCGGCCGCCGTTCGTCGTCAACGACGCCCTGCTGACGGCCTCGGCGTCGCTTCCGACCCAGGTGTGGGCCGTCATCGCGGCGGGGGTGTCCGGGTCGCCGCAGATGGGCTGGGCGACGGCGTTCATCCTGCTGATGGTCGTGCTGACGTTCTACGCCGTCGGCATCACCGCGCGGACCTACTTCCGGAGGAAACTCGACTATGAGTGACAGCATCAACACCGAGACGAGCACCGACGCACAGGCGAGTACCGGCACACAGGCGAGCACCGACGGCGAGTCGCCCGGCATCCAGACGACCGCCGGCGAGAGCGAAGAGCGGGTCCGCGAGGAGTGGACGCAGTACCAGTTCGACGGCGCTGCGAAGCTCTCCGTCGAGGACCTGAACGTCTGGTACGGCGACGACCACGCGCTCAAGGACGTCTCGATGGAGATCCCCGAGAACAGCGTCACGGCCCTCATCGGCCCCTCGGGCTGTGGCAAGTCGACGTACCTGCGGTGTCTCAACCGCATGAACGACCGGATCAAGGCCGCGCGCGTCGACGGCTCGGTCGAACTCGAAGGGACCGAGATCTACGACTCGAACGCCAACCTCGTCGAACTGCGCAAGCGCATCGGCATGGTGTTCCAGTCGCCCAACCCCTTCCCGAAGTCCATCCGGGAGAACATCTCCTACGGCCCGCGCAAGCACGGCGACATCAACAAGGGCCTGCTCGCGCGCCTGTTCGGCCGCGACGACACCGAGGCCGAGGCCGAACTCGTCGAGCGCTCGCTGAAGCAGGCGGCGCTGTGGGACGAAGTGAGCGACCGCCTCGACGACAACGCGCTCGGGCTCTCAGGCGGGCAACAACAGCGCCTCTGTATCGCGCGATGTCTCGCGGTCGACCCCGAGGTCATCCTGATGGACGAGCCGGCCTCGGCGCTCGACCCCATCGCCACCTCGAAGATCGAGGACCTCGTCGAGGAGCTCTCGAAGGAGTACACGGTCGTCATCGTCACGCACAACATGCAACAGGCGGCCCGCATCTCCGACCAGACGGCCGTCTTCCTCACCGGCGGCGAACTGGTCGAGTACGACGACACCGACAAGATCTTCGAGAACCCCGAGAGCCAGCGCGTCGAGGACTACATCACCGGCAAGTTCGGGTGACACAGATGTCCCGCGAGTCGTACCAGCGGTTGCTGGACGATCTCAGAGCCGACGTGGTCGGTATGGGCGACCTGGTCGTCGAGCGCCTCGACGCTGCGCTGACGGCGCTGGAGACGAACGACGAGGCCCTCGCCCGGGAAGTCATCGACGGCGACGACGAGATCAACGAGCTGTATCTCTCCCTCGAATCGGACTGCATCGACCTGTTCGCCCTCCAGCAGCCGGTCGCGAGCGACCTGCGGTTCGTCGCCGCCTCGTTCAAGATCATCACCGACCTCGAACGCGTCGGCGACCTCGCGACGAACCTCGGCGCGTACGCGCTGGCGACCGACCGCCGACTCGCGCCCGAGGTCGACGTGGACACCATCGGCCGCGAGGCGACCGACATGATCGAGCGGAGCCTCGACGCCTACGAGCGCGAGGACGTGGCCGCCTGCCGGGAGATCGCGGCCGACGACGACGACCTCGACGCGCTCTGTCAGCAGGCCAGCGAGACCGTCGCCCGCGACCTCATCGAGCGTGAGGGAGACGGCGACGACCTCTGGTCGGTCGAACAGCTGCTCGACGACGTCTCGCGGCTGCTGCTGACGGTGCGGGACCTCGAACGCGTCGGCGATCACGCCGTCAACGTCGCGGCGCGCACGCTGTACATGGTCGAGACCGACTCCGAACTCCTCTACTGACATGGAGCAACGCAAGATACAGACGGTCGGCGGCGGCACGTACACGGTCTCGCTCCCGAAGGAATGGGCCGAGTCCGAGGACTGCACGGCCGGGACGTCGGTGAACCTCCACACGCACATCGACGGCCTGCTCGTCATCCAGACGCCCGAGTCCGAGGCCGAGACGACCAGCCGCGTCTCGCTCGAAATCGGGTCGGACGAGCCCGACGGAATCGAGCAGACGCTCCGGGCGGCCTACGCCGCCGGCGTCGAGTCCGTCGTCCTCGACGCGCCGGAGGGCTTCTCCGATGCCCAGCACCGCGCCGTCGAGCGCGTCGCGCGGAACCTGACCGGCGTGACCGTGACCGAGGCGACCGACACGCGCGTGACCGTCCAGACGCTGCTCGACGCGAGCGAGGTGTCGGTCACCCAGTCGGTCCGCCAGCTCCAGTTCGTCGCGCTGTCGATGCACCGGGACGCGACGGCCACGCTGACGAGCGGGTCGACCGGCGACCGGTGGGGCGAGCGCGACGAGCAGGCCGACCGGCTGTACGCGATGATCGACCGCTACTTCGAGCGCGGGCTCGCCCGGCTCGACGAGATCGACGCGCTCGGGCTGACGCGCCCGGAGCTGTTCGGCCGCTGGGCGACGGCGAACGAACTCGAACGCGTCGCCGACCACGCCGAGCGCATCGGACTCGTCGCCGAGCGGCTGGACGAGCCGCCGGACGAGGCCCTCGCCGCCGACCTCGACGACCTGGCGCGGGACGCCCGCGCCGTCGTGGAGGACGCCGTCCGCGTGGTCATCGGCGACGCCCACGTCGACACCGCGCGACAGACCCTCTCGCGACGCCGGTCGGTCTGCGACCGCGTCGGCGACCTCGATCAGCGCCTCTTCGAGTCGACCGACGCCGACTACCGCCTGACGCGCGTGCTCGACAGCCTCTCGCGGACCGCACAGCACGGCGGTAACATCGCCGAGTTCGGCCTGCGGATGGCGGTCCGCGACGGCGGCCTGACCGACCCCGTCCCGGAGGAGGGCGCGAGCGCGTCGGGGCCGTCGGCCGAGTCCGAGAGCTGAGCCGACCCGCTGTCTCCGTGTGCCGTGACGACCGAAACTCACAGCACCCAAGTCCCGACGGGCCGGAGGCCGCGTATGGTCGACTGGGACGTGTATCTGGTCACGCAGGCGTCGCTCTCCGCGGGTCGGGACACCGCCGACGTGGTCGCCGCCGCCATCGAGGGCGGCGTCGGCGTCGTCCAGCTCCGCGAGAAGGACCGCTCGGCGCGCGAGCGCTACGAAACGGGGCGACGAGTGCGAGAGCTGACCCGCGAGGCCGGCGTCGCATTCGTCGTCAACGACCGGGTGGACCTGGCGCAGGCGCTCGACGCCGACGGCGTCCACCTCGGCGACGACGACCTGCCGGTGCCCGTCGCGCGGGACCTCCTCGGCCCGGACGCCATCGTCGGGCGCTCCGTCTCGACCGTCGAGGCCGCCCGCGACGCCGAAGCGGCGGGGGCCGACTACCTCGGCGTCGGCGCGGTGTTCGCCACCGGGTCGAAAGACGACATCCCCGAGGACGAACGCGCGGTCGGGACCGAGCGGGTCGCCGCCATCGCCGACGCCGTCGAGATACCGCTGGTGGGAATCGGCGGTATCACGGCCGAGAACGCGGCCGACGTGGTCGCGGCCGGAGCCGACGGCGTCGCCGTCATCACCGCGATAACGGGAGCCGAGGACCCGGCGGCGGCGACGGCCGACCTCGCCGCGGCGGTCGAGCGCGGCCGCTCGGGGAACTGAGATCGGTCGGGGACCTGACGGCCGCACGTGAACTACCGGGCCGGACCCCGGAACCGCCGGCTCCGTCAGCCCCGCAGTTTCTCCCGCAGGCGTCGCTCGTCGACGTGGTACTTGAACGCCGGCGAGCCGTCGACGAAGACGTACGGGACGCGCTCGCCGTACTCCGCTTGCAGTTCGGGGTCCGAATCCACGTCGACGAGGTCCAGCGCCACCGCGACCCCCTCGTCGTCGGCGACCCGCTCGATGGTCTCGACGGCCTCCTCGCAGAGGTGGCAGTCCTCGCGCGTGTAGACGGTGACCGACACGTCGCTCATCGCCGGGACGTACGCGGTCGGCGACCAAAGGCCCTGCCGTCGCCGATGGGTTTCAGTGTCTCGGGCCACAATCGGGGGTATGACGGACTGGACTGCCGCCGACATGCCCTCCATGACGGACCGGACGGTCGTCGTAACGGGCGCGAACAGCGGACTGGGACTCGAAGGATCGAAGGCGTTCGCCCGGCAGGGCGCGACGGTGGTGATGGCCTGCCGGAGCGTCGACCGCGGCGAGGCGGCCGCCGACGAGATCCGCTCGGCCGTGCCCGACGCGGACCTCGACGTGCGCGAGTGCGACCTCGGTGACCTCGACAGCGTGGCGGCGTTCGCCGACGGCCTCCGCGGCGACTACGACGCCGTCGACGCGCTCTGTAACAACGCCGGCGTGATGGCGATTCCCCGGAGCGAGACCGAAGACGGCTTCGAGACGCAGTTGGGCGTCAACCACCTCGGGCACTTCGCGCTGACCGGCCGCCTGCTGGACCTGCTCGACGCCGCCGACGGCGAGGCGCGGGTCGTCACGCAGTCGAGCGGGCTCCACGAGCGCGGCGAGATCGACTTCGAGGACCTGCAGTCCGAGGCGTCCTACGACCGGTGGGACGCCTACGCCCAGAGCAAGCTCGCGAACCTCCTCTTTGCCTACGAACTCCAGCGGCGACTGGAGCGCTACGGCTGGGACGACGTGGTGAGCGTCGCCTGCCACCCCGGCTACGCCGACACGGAACTCCAGTTCCGCGGGCCGCGCGAGACGGGGTCGACCGCGCGGGCGGTGGCCATGCGCGCCGCCAACGCGGTGTTCGCCCAGTCGGCCGCGCAGGGCGCGCTGCCGATGCTCTACGCGGCGACGGCCGCTGACGTCACCGGCGGCGAGTACGTCGGCCCCGACGGCCTGTTCGGGATGCGCGGCGCGCCCGAGTTCCAGGAGTCGAGCCCGGCCTCCTACGACGAGACCGCCGCGGAGCGGCTCTGGATGGTCTCGACAGATCTCACCGATGTCGAGTACGACTTCGGCGACGAGCCGGTGGTCGACGCGACGCCGACCGACGGAGAGTCCGGCGGCTCGACCGGTCGCCGATTCGCCGCGCTCGCGGTCGCCGGCGGTGTCGCGCTGGTGGCCGGCCGCTGGCTCGCACGCCGACGCGACGGCGACGCGAACTGACGGCCGCGGCCCGTCTCGATTCGCGGTCCGGCCGACGCTTGCCGCACCTTTTCGTAGGGGGCCGTCGAACCCCGTCGGTACATGCAGACAGCGCAGATCGCCGCCAGACTGCTCGCCGGACTGGCCCTCATCCTCGCCAACGGCTTCTTCGTCGCCATCGAGTTCGCCCTGACCAGGGCCAGACAGTACTCGGAGTCGGAGTTCGACGAACCCGGCCTGCGGCGGGCCTGGGAGATGACCGACGACCTCGAGATCTACCTGACGAGCTGTCAGGTCGGCATCACCGCCTCCAGCATCGCCGTCGGTATCGTCGCCGAACCCGCGCTCGCGGCCATCTTCGAGCCGTACTTCCAGTCCTCCGGGCTGGCCGGCGTCGGGGCCGGCGCGGCCATCGCCTTCCTCATCATCAACCTCGTCCACCTTACTCACGGCGAGCAGACGCCGACCTATCTCGGCGTCGAGCGCGCGAAGTTCGTCTGTCGGTACGGCGCGACCCCGCTGTACTACTTCGCCATGCTCATTTCGCCGCTCATCAAGGTGGGCGACAGCGTCGCGAAGTGGACGCTCGGCCTGTTCGGCGTCGAGATGTCCGGCGCGTGGCTGGAGGCCGAGGTCGACTCGTTCGAATCACGCGCGGAACTGCGCAACGAACTCGGATCGGTCCTCGAACGCGGCGACCTCTCGGACGAACGCCGCGAGGAAGTGCTGTCCGCGTTCCGCGTGGGCGATCGTCCGGTCAGCGAGGTGATGGTCCCCCGCGAGGACGTCGTCGCACTGTCGACGACCGACGACGACGAGGCCAACGCCACGCGCATCGCGGAGACGCCGCACACCCGCTACCCGCTCGTCGGCGAGGACTTCGAGGACTTCCTGGGCATCGTCTACATCCCCGCGCTCGTCGACGAGCGCGAGGAACAGGACGGGTCGGGCGGCCTGCTCGACGGTATCGACCTCGAAGCCATCGCCTCGCCGTCGATGACGCTGGCCGCCGACACCAGCGTCAGCGACGCGATCGACCAGTTCCAGGCCGAGAACCAGGAGGTCGCGCTGGTGATGCAAGACGGCGAGGTGGTCGGCCTGGTGACGGTCACCGACCTGCTCGAAGAAGTCGTCGGCGACATCCAGGACCCGATCGACGCCGAGGCCGGCGTGGAGTGACGCTGAAAGCATTTACCGGTCGGCCGGCAACCGACGCCCATGCCCTCCCGCCGGACCCTCCTCGGAACCGTCGCCTGTACGCTCGTTGCAGGCTGTTCCGGGGTCAGTGACGACCCCTCGACGGACGCCACGGCGACCCCAGCCCCGGTGGTGTTGTCACTGGTCGCTGCCGCGGCAGTGCCCGAAACAGCGACTGTTGGCATTTTTTCTGAGACAACTGCGGACATCAGAGCGGCCATCCGCGACGCCTCGACAGACGTCACGGACCACGAGTGGGCGCACATGTTTCACGAATTCGACTGTTTCGCGTTCGACGGCGTGACGTACGAAATCACTGAAGGCGCGACCGGGTCCGGCGGGTACGTCAACGAGTACAGCGTGACCGAAGTCGACGAGCCCGGGAATGAGTCGACGGTTCGCGTGGCCGACCTCCCCGACAGCGACCGGCGCGCCGTCATCGACGCGATAGCGTCGGGCGAGCACAGATACGACTCCGACGCGGGCGGATTCGACCCATACTCCTCTGTATACGTTTACAACGGCTCGTACTACGTGTTCTCACTGGATTCTCATGCGGACAAGCCCCTCGTGGCAACGTATGTGATCGAAGAGGCGGACGACAACCGGTGCGTGACGCTCGAACCGCTGTCGCTCGACGATGCCCAGGTCACCGCACTCGATACGGCACTCCAGTCGGATGGGGAGCCGACCGTCACCGGTGGCACGGCCCGAATGATCGCCGCATCGGACGTTGCGTTCCTCATCCGGGACGGGGACTGCTACAAACTATCCACTCCGGCTCACGGGAGCGAGGTCTGAGACGGCTACCGCGGCGGCGTGTAGAGATTCACCGTCTCCAGGGGCTCGTCGCCGTCGTTCTCGATGCCGTGGCGCTCGCCGGCCTCGATGCGGACGAGGTCGCCGGCAGCGAGTCGCTGTTCTTCGCCGTCGACGGTCGCGACGCCGCTCCCGCGGACGACGAACAGCCACTGGTCGCTGTCGGCGTGGTAGTTCTCGGGACCGCCGACCGACCGTCCCGGCTCGACGGTCATCTCCGCGACCTGTGCCTCCTCGGTCTCCATGACGACCTCGAAGTAGCGGTCGAAGTCGAGGTGCGCGCGCTCCATACGCGTCAGTCCGCTCGCGGCACCGAGTCGCTTTCGGCGACGGCGAGTTTCGGCCGGGTCCGAAGACCGCTGTCCGTCTCAGTCGCCGCCCGCCAGCCACCCGACCCGGCCGGCGAGCCTGGCGGCGACCCCCTCGAAGTGGGCGGTGCTCCAGACCGCGACGACGACCGCGCCGAGCGTGTTGAACACGAGGTCGTTCACGATGTCGCTCGTCCCGTACTGGGCGAGGACCGCCTCCCCGCCGACCGTCGACGCGAGGCCGCCGCTGGCGAACTCCAGTACCTCCCAGGCCACGCCGACCGCGAGGACGAACAGGACGAGGAAGGTCGCGCGGAACTCGGGGTTGAATCCGACGGATCCCGAGTGGCGCTCCACGCCTCTGGCGACGGCGTAGCCCATCCCCGCCACCAGCGTCGCCGAGACCGTGTGGGTCAGGCTGTCGTACCAGCCGAGCGACTGGTACAGTTCGAACGCGCCGACCGCGTGTAACGTCGCCGCCAGCGTGATCCACACCGCGAGCCCGGTGTCCATCGCGTAGCCGTACTCCCGGCGGAGCAGGGCCGGCAGGAACGTGATGGCGAGCGGGCCGCCGCTGTTGACGAACAGCGTCGAGTTCCCCCGGACGAGCGCGAGCGCGGCGATCGCGGCGAGGACGACCTGCATCGCCCGGACGGCGACCCGGTGGCGCTGGCCGCCCTCGGGACGGGACGCTCCCGCTCGGTCCGACGCCGACCCGTCGGGCTCGGAGACGCGCAGTCGGGCGATGCGCTCCGACCGATCGAAGTACAGCTCGAACACGACGCCGGCGACCACGCCGGCGGTCGTCGCGGTGACGAGGTCCCACATCAGCTCGGTCTGTCCGTCGAGGAACGCGGTCCCGAAGAGGGCGTCAGCCGCGTAGATTGCGACTGCCCAGACGCCAGCGAACGCCATCGTTACGACGACGACGAACACCGTCGCGAACCGCGGCGTCATCTCCAGCGACGTGAACGAGTCGAGGGCGACGGCGACCAGCAGGGCGAGCCCGCCGACCGCGAGGAACGGCGTGACCTGCGGGAAGCCGCCCAGCAGCCGGACGGCCACCGGCAGCGCCACCAGCCCGAGCAGCTCCGCGGGAAACGTCTGTTCGAGGTCACGCGTCGCCAGCGGGACGCCGACCGCGACCGCGACGAGCAGCGCCACGAGCACCGCCCAGTCCCAGTCGCCCGCGACGGCGAACCGACCGACTCCACCGACGAGTCCGCCCGTCACCGCCCACGAGAGAAGCGCGTCGAGTCGCCGTCGCTCGATGAGGGACCGTAGCGAAACCATTGCTACCCGTCGCTACTCCCGGGTGCGTAATGAAGGCACGGCGCGCGCCTGCCGGATGAGCACCGCTGCGCCCAGCGTCGTCGCTCTCTGGGCCCGCGTCACGCGACTGACCGACGGGCGTCTGACGAGGATATATCTCTCTGGCGGCCTCATTTCCGGTATTCAATGGACGAAGCGTTTCTCGACCTCGAATCGGTCGATGTCGAACTAGAAGAGGAGTTGCTCGAAGCGATCGACGAGAAGGCGTTCGCCGACCACCGCGACAACCGCGACGCGGCGATCCGCGACCTGCTCGACGAGTGGCTGAAAGAGCGCGCCGCGGCCGAGGCCGCGGCGGGCAACGAGCGCCCGGACGCTGATACAGACGACGAGTCGGCGTGAGCGGCCCGACGGCGCTCTGCCCGTCACACGCTGACCGTCTCGCCGAGTTCGGGCGCGTCGGCGTCGTAGCCGTCTTCCCGGAGCGTCGTCGCGAACGCGTCACAGCGGTCGCCGTGATTGATCAGGATCGGCGCGTCACGGTAGCTGTCGAGGAACTCCAGGAGCCCGTCTCGGTCGGCGTGCGCCGAGAAATCGAACTGCTCTACCTTCGCGCTGACGGGCATGATCCGCCCATCGATTTCTGCGCTGCCGGTCTCTAGCAGGTCGCGTCCCGGCGTCCCCTCGACCTGATAGCCCGTCATCGCGATCTTGTTCGTCGGGTTCGCTCGGATCGCGGGAATGTAGGTCATCGCCGGACCGCCCGAGAGCATCCCGCTGGTGGTGACGATCGCGGCCTTCTGCTCGGTGATGCGCTCGCGCTGACCGTCGCGGCCCGTGACGAAGCGCGCGTGCGATTTCGCCCGCCGGAACGCGTCGGCGTCGCGGAGGAACTCCGGGTACTGGTCGAGCATCTCGGTCACCTGCTTGCCCATCCCGTCGACGTAACAGGGGATGTCGTACGCCTCGCAGACGAGGAGCATCTCCTGGGTCCGTCCGATGGCGAAGGCCGGAACGACGACCGTCCCGCCCTCCCAGAGCGTCGTCTGGACGCTCTCAGCGAAGCGCTCCTCGACCGTCGCGCGGTCCTCGTGTTCCACGTCGCTGTACGTGCTCTCGCAGACGACCGCGTCCGCGTCGGGACGTGCAGTGGTCCCCGGGACGAGGCGCTGGTCCTCGGTGTGGAAGTCGCCGGTGTACAGCAGTCGCGTCTCGCCGTCGTCGACGAGGACGTGGGCGCTCCCGGGGATGTGGCCGGCGTCGTAGAACGTGATCTCGTAGCCGGCGGCCTCGAAGGACTCGCGGTAGCCGTGGGTCTCGGAGACCTGCGTGACCCGCCGCAGGTTCGTCTCGGTGAACGGGCACTGGAGCGTCCCGCCGTGGAGCTTCAGCGTGTCGCGGGCCAGCGTCATCGCCAGTTCGTACGTCGGCGGCGTCCAGTGGATCGGCGGGCGTCGGTCGCCCGACAGCAGCGCCGGGACCGTCCCGACGTGGTCGAGGTGGCCGTGGGAGACGACGACGGCGTCGGGCGACGGCGTCCGAACCGGGAACTGCGGCGGGTTCCCGGTCAGGAGTCCGAAATCGAGCAACAGCGATTCGTCGACGAGGAGCGCGCTCCGCCCGACTTCGCCGACGCCGCCGAGGAACTGGACCTCCATCGCCTCACCGTAGCGGGGCGACCGCTTTCCGTTCGTCGGTTCGTGGCTCCGTCTGCACCGACTCACAGCGGGCGTCGCTCGGCGGCGCTTCTCCGTGCGACGCTCCCGGTCTCGTTTCACGACGCACTGTCAGGTCGCGTGAATTCCTCGCCCGAATCGACACCGATACCCCGCCGTCTCGTGGTATCCTGTGACATATGGACGTGTCGGTTGTGTAATGGTACCGTACTAGCATAAACAATTATTATACTACGGTCCGATAGTTCAGTTGTCATGGCGACACGCCAGCAGACCCCGACGACGTACCACACGTGCAGTTGCGGTGAGGAGTTCGACACGACGGAGGAACTCCTCGAACACGCACGAGAGGCACACGGGCTCAGCGTACACTGACTGGCGTCACAATCACGGTTTTTCGCGGTCTCGAAGAACGGTTAGGATGTCGTGTCGATGTCCTGGCGGACGCTGAAGCGCGCGTAGCCGCCGTGCGAGAGGTCCAGCGCGCCGAGCCACCAGTTCCACCGCTCGGCCAGGCCGTAGTCGTCCGGCGCGTCTTCGAGGTTGCGGATCACGTCCGCGACCGTCAGTTCCGCCCCGAAGTCGGTGGCGAACTGGTCGGACTCTGAGAGGTCTCTCGCCTGGCGAGCGACGACCGGAACGAGGTCCGGATCGCCGTCGAACGTCTCGCGGAGTTCGCGTTCGAGTTCCTGTCGGTCCACGTCTGCCTGTAGGCCGTTCCTCCGACTTGAATCCACGGTCGCCGCGGCTGCGGGTCGCTATCGCTCGGTCGCCCGCGCCCTTCTCTGCGAAAAGGAAACTGCAGCCTCGCGCTACGACCTCGGCGGGTCAGTTGCCTGCTCCACGGCTCGCTCCGCTCTCCGTGTCGCTACGAGGCCTCGTGCGCTATCGCGTACTCGGCCTCGCCCTTCTCCGCGGGTCGCATCCGCTCCCCGCTCCGATTCGCGGGCTCTTTCACGCTGTTCAGTCGCCCGCGCCCTTCTCGATCGGCGCGCCGACGAGGTTGCCCCACTCGGTCCAGGAGCCGTCGTAGTTGATGGCGTCCTCGTAGCCCAGCAGTTCGTGGAGCGCGAACCAGGCGACGGAGGAGCGCTCGCCGATGCGGCAGTAGGCGACCGTCGTGGAGTCGCCGTCGATGCCGTGTTCCGCGTAGAGCTCCGCGAGCTCGTCGTAGTCCTTGAAGGTGCCGTCGTCGTTGGTGACGGCGGCCCAGGAGATGTTCTGTGCGCCGGGGATGTGGCCGCCGCGCTGGGCGGTCTCCTGCAGTCCGGGGGGCGCGAGGATCTCGCCGGAGTACTCCTCGGGCGAGCGAACGTCGACCAGCGGCACGTCGCGCTCGATGGCGTTCTCGACGTCCTCGCGGTAGGCGCGGATGGACTCGCGCGGGCCGGAGGCCTCGTAGTCGACCGCGGAGAACTCGGGGACCTCGTCGGTGAGTTCGTAGTCGTTCTCGACCCAGTACTCGCGGCCGCCGTCGAGGAGCTTCACGTCGTCGTGGCCGTAGTACTTGAACTGCCAGTAGGTGTAGGCGGCGAACCAGTTGGAGTTGTCACCGTAGAGGACGACCGTCGAGTCCTCGCTGATGCCGTGACTGCCCAGCAGGTCCTCGAAGTCTTCCTTGTCGAGGATGTCGCGTGTCGTCTGATCCTGGAGCTGTGTCTCCCAGTTGAAGCCGATCGCGCCGGGCGCGTGGCTCTCGTCGTACAGTTCCGTGTCCACGTCGACCTCTACCAGTCGGTGGGACGGGTCGTCGCTCTGGAAATCGTCGAGGTGCTCGCTCACCCAGTCGGCGGAGACGAGCACGTCGTTGGCGTAGTCGGTCATCGTGCACCCGACCGTAAGCCTACCGAACATATATTACCACGACTTTCGGCATGTTCGGCCACTCGTCCACCGTGGAGGCAGATATTGCCGAAACCAGTGAACTAGTCGCACTGACACGACGAGCCTGCGACGGACGCGACGCCTGGGCTGGCAGGGGACCGATCGTGCCGGTCCCTCGCGGGCCGAGACGCGGACACATTTGCCACCGTCTTCGACCGACTCCGATGGGAGTTTTCAAGCGCTCGGAGCGGAAACGACACGACGATGACCGATTTCGTCTCCGCGGAGTGGGTCGCGAGCCGGTCGGACCTGCGACTGGTCGACGTTCGCGACGCCTGGGAGTACGACGGCCTCGGCCACCTGCCGGGCGCAGTGAACGTCCCGTTCGACTCCTTCCGGGCCGACGAGCACGCGGCGGAAGCGAGCGACGGCGACGGCAGCGGGATGCTCCCCGCCGAGGACGACTGGGCTGACCTGCTCTCGACGGCCGGTATCGATCGGGAGAGCGAGATCGTCGCCTACGACGACCACCACGGCGTCTTCGCCGCGCGCTTCCTCGTCACCGCCGAACTGCTGGGCCACGACCCCGAGCGGCTGCACCTGCTCGACGGCGACTTCTCCAGCTGGCAGCTCGAACGCGAGACGTCGAGCGAGACGCCGGACGTCGAGCCGACCGAGTACGCCGTCCAGCGCCCGGCGTCGACGCCGCTGGTCGGCCCCGACGAGGTCGCCGCGGCCGCCGACGACCCCGACGCCGTCGTCGTCGACACCCGCGAGGACGAGGAGTACGACGCGGGGCACATCCCCGGCGCGGTCCTGCTCGACTGGCGCGACCTCGTCGACGACGAGACCCGCGGCCTGCTCGCGCGCGAGGCGGCGCTGTCCGTCCTCGAATCGGCCGGCATCCTCCCCGAAAAGCGCGTCGTCCTCTACTGCAACACGGCTCGGCGCATCAGCCACACCTACGTCGTCCTCCGTCACCTCGGCTTCGAGCGGGTCGACTTCTACGAGGGTAGCCTCACCGAGTGGGAGGTACAGGACCGCCCGCTGGAGACGAACTGACCCGTCTGCACTCACTGCAACGTCTGCTGCCCGTCGAGTCGCGCGTCCGCCAGTATCGACGTGAGCTCGACGAGCAGCGCGATGACGACGGGGCCGGCGATGAACCCGACCGCGCCGAGCGACAGCACGCCGCCGGTGAAGCCGACGAAGTAGAGGCTCGCGGGCAGTCCGGTCGTGTACCGCGCGAGGCGCGGCCTGATGACGGCGTCGGGCAGGAACCCGACGAAGACGAGTCCGACCACGGTGACGAGCACCGCGCCGCTCACGTCGCCGGCGACGAGGTCGGCCGCGGCGATGGCGAGGACCACGATGCTCGGGCCGACGACGGGGACGAACTGGAGGACGCCCGCGACCACCGCCAGCGCGAACGCGCCCTGATACCCGAGCAGCCAGAAGACGAGCCAGGCCGTGAGGAAGGTCCCGAACGCCGTCGCCCCCTGCAGGACGTAGATGGCGTATAACGTCCCTCGAAGTCGCTCGTGGAGCCGTTCGACGATATCGTGGTACTCGCCCGGGACGGTCCGATAGACGACGTCCGCGGGGGCGCGGGGCCGCCAGAGCATCGCGTAGACGAGGATGGCGAACAGCACCATCTTCAGCGCGATGACGGGCGACTCGCCCGCGAGTCTCACGGCGAGCGCCGCGAGCTCCGTCCGGCCCGCCACCAACGCGGATTCGATGTCGACGACGTAGACGAACTCAGCGACCTCGAGCGTCAGCGTGTCCGGGAGCTGCTGGACGAACGTGAACAGGTCCATCCGGCGGAGGTACAACACGCCCCCGAGCGGCACGAGAATCAGCGTCCCCGAGCCGAACGCGACGACGGTCACCAGCGCGGCGGCCAGTCGCTTGTGGAGGCCGTGTCCGACGAGCCACTCGGAGAGCGGGAAGAGCACGTACGCGACGGTCACGGCGAAGAACACCGTCGACAGCACGCTCGACAGGAGCACGGTCGTCCCCATCCCGACGAGGGCGAGCAGGCCCGCGAGCACGTACGTCCGTCTGCGTCGAACCACGCTCTCCCTTCCGCGTCGGCCGGGAAAAGCGTTCCCGGAGGTGACAGCGAGCGTGAGTGAGCGAGCGCGGAACGGCGAACTCGCCCCACAACGGCCGGGCGACCGGCGGAGCCGCCGATCAGGACCGCGAGAACAGCGCCGCCAGCTGCTCGCGGGAGAACAGCGTCGTCGGCCGGTCCATGTGGACGCCGATCTCGCCCTCGAAGGCGGCCATCCCGGCCTTCTGTATCGGCGTCGGCGCGGAGTAGCCCGCTCGGACGGCGTGGCCCAGCCGGATCTCCCGTCTGAGGTCGTCGCGCCAGGCGCGCTCGTAGTCGCCCAGCGTCGCCGGGTCGCCGGGGTCGATTTCGCGTGCGGCGTGGTCGGCGGCGGTCATGCCGTAGCGGATGCCGCCGCCGGTAAAGGGCTTCGTCTGTGCGGCGGCGTCGCCGATCAGGAACGACCGACGACCGGTGACCCGCCGGGGAGGCCCGATCGGGATGAGCCCCGAGCAGCGGCGGTCGGTCTCGACGCCGTAGCCGTCGACGAAGTCCTCGAACCGTCCGCGGGCGTCGTCGCCCGGCGGGACGGCCAGCCCGTACTCGACGCCGGCCTCGCCCCGCGGGATGCGCCACGCGAAGAAGCGCGGGACGGTGAGGTGCACGTCCACGAAGTCGCCGTGATCGACCTCGTCGCTGAACCCGAGGACGCCGTGGAGCAGTTCGTCGGGTTCCGGGAGCCCGAGTTCGCGCCGGACGCGGCTCTTGGGCCCGTCGCAGCCTGCGACCATCTTCGCGCGGTGGGTCTCGACGCCGTCCGGCCCGCGGACCTCGACGGTGACGCCGTCGCGCTCCTCCGTGACGCCGACGACGGAGTGGTCCTCGCGCACGTCCGAACCGGCGTCGCGGGCCAGGCCCGCGAGGTGCTTGTCGAGGCCCACGCGGTCGATGACGTTCGAGATGACCTCGTCCTTGTAGAACGGGTGGTCCGCGCTACCCGGCCCGCCGGTGTGGAAGCGCGCACCCGATATCTCGTTCTGGAACAGGTCGTCGCGGGCGTCCTCGGTGAACTCCCAGACGTCGGTGCTCACGTGGCCCGAACAGGCCAGCGGCTCGCCGATCTCCCCCTGTTCGAAGGCGACCACGTCCAGCCCCCGCTCGGCCGCCCGGCGCGCGTACCGCGACCCGGCCGGCCCCGCCCCGACGACCACAACGTCGTACATACACGTCTCCTGGGTGTCACGAACCAAATAGCTTCGCGATTCGCCCGGTCCGTCCCCGAGCGTGCGATACCGGGATTATCCGCCCGCCGGAGTCGCCCCGCCGTGGCCGCGCCGTTCGGCCAGCCAGCCACCGAACCGCCCGGCGAGCGCACCGCCGACCGCCAGAAACAGCATGAGGAGCGCCGCGACCGCCAGCCCCATCGCGACGCCGACCGCCTGGAACCACAGCGGGTTCGGCACGGTGGGGATGATCGACACGAACTCGCCTATCGTCCAGAGCGCCGGAAGCCCCCCGACGAGGGCGGCGCGGAATCCGGTCGCGGTGCTGTTCCCGCCGCGGCGCTTGACGAGATAGCCGGCCAGCGCGCTCCCGACCGCGACCATGTTCAACGTCAGGCTTCCCGACGACCGCAGCACCTCGAGCACGGTGAACGGGGCGGCGAGGAGTCCGCCGAGCAGGGCGTACTTCCACGTCTCCGAGAGTTCGATTTGGAGGGACATCATCGAGCTATACACTCCCCGACCCCATCAGTATTTCCCGTTGATATGTCGGGGGGCCGTGGCGAATGACCCAGTCGCGGGCGACGAGGGCCGCGGTTCACCGGAGCGAGACGGTGAACGCGACGACGGCGAGCAGGAGCAGTCCCAGTGCCAGTGGCGACGGACTCCCCGCGACCGAGCGGTAGGCGAGGTAGCCGACGCCGCCGCCCGCGGCCAGCAGGACCGTCGTCGAGACGAGGTGGACGAGTTCGACGCGCAGCGTCCCGGCGGCGCGACCGACCTGCGCGCCCAGTCGGAGCGCGTGCCTGGCCGTGACCCACGCGAGGACGACCGGGACCGCCGCGGCCAGCATCCACTCGACCGACCGCCCCTCGCTCCCGGCGACGAGGACGGCGGCGAACAGGCCGGCGACGCCGGCCGTCAGCGCGAACTCGGCGTCCCGTCCAAGCCCCGCGCCGAGCGCCAGCCCGCCGACGACGGCGAGCGCGAGCGGCGCGGGTGCGGGGGCGACGAGCCCGCAGACGACGAGAACGGAGAGCGCGCTGACCGCGACGCCGAACCGCGGCAGCGCCGAGACCGACACCGGGTCACCGTTCGACATGTGCCACCTCCGAAATCGGCGTCGTCGGGTCCCAGTCCCGCACTGGAACGCCCCGCCGTCGGAGCGTCGCGAGTCGCTCGCGCCGAGTCAGGTGGCCGTACGCCCCGCCGACCGTCGACGGGTCCGTGCAGTCCGGGCTGACGACCGAGACGGAGTGACCGGCGGCGTCCAGTCGCCTCGCGAGCGAGACGCCGCCGTCGTCACACAGCGGGGTGACGAGGACCACCTGGGCGTCGGCCGAGAGCCGCGCGGCGAGGTCCGCCGCGGCGTCCGCGACGACCGTCTCATCGCTCGGCGCGGTCCAGGGGACGGCCCGGTCGCCGGCGAGTCGGTCGCGGACCGCATCGCGGTGTGCGCTCCCGGTCTTCGGCGGGAGCCAGCAGTCCGTCGCGCCGACGGTCGCGAGCCCGGTCGGGACCCCCGATTCGAGCAGCACGTCGGCGACGGCGAAGGCGGCAGCGGCCCCGTGGCGCGGCGCGGGAACGCCGCGGGGCGTCTCGGCGACGTAGGCCGCGCGGCGGGCGTCGAGGACGACCACGACACGCGGCCGCCGGGGCTCCTCGAACTCCACCGTCGCGAGGTCGCCGGTCTTCGCGCGGTGGTTCCAGTCGATGCGGCCGGGCGGGTCACCGGGTCGATACTCCCGGAGCGCGTCGAACTCGACGCCCGCGCCGCTGACGCCGGCCGTCCGGCTGCCCGACGCGAGCGTGACCTGCGGTCGCGGAGCCTCACTCTCCCGTCCGCGGCGCTCGAAGCCGCAGTCCAGCGTCGCCGGCCCGTCGACGCTCTCGACGGCCTGCACCGTCTCGCGCGCGCCGGCCACGTCGCCGACGACCGCGACCGGCGGCTCGAACCTGTGCGTCCCCGGGACCGCCTCGACGGTGTAGCTCGTCGACGCCGCCTTCCCGGGCCGGAGCGCGGTCGCGAACCGGGCCGTCCCCGAGTCGACGCCGAGCCCCGCGGGGACCCCGTCGAGGAGCCGGAGGTCCGGGACCGTCGAATCGCCGACGTTGCGGACCGTGACGGTGACTTCGACCGTCTCCCCGGGAGCCGGCGTCCGCGTGCTGACCGACCGCGACACCGCGAGGTCGGTCGACGGCCGCCAGACGCGGGCCGCGCCGGCGAGCGAGACCCCGAACGCGGCGGTCAGCACGGTCCCGGGCAGGCCGGCCACGACGCCGACCGCGCTGGTCAGCAGGACCGCCACGGTGACGCGCCTGGTCCGACCCGTCGAGCGCTCACGCGGCAGGTCCGCCGTCGGCCAGTAGGCCCCGGTCTCCGCGTCGTCGGTCGCCGCGAGTCCGCCGCCCTCGGTGGGGTCCGGTGCGTCGGTCCCCGCACGGTCGGCGAGTTCGGCGACGACGTGGCGCGCCCGCCGCGCGACGGGCAGTTCCGGGCGGACCCAGGGGAGCGACGCCCGGCGCGGGAGCGGCGGCCGGAGCCCCTCGGCGAAGAACGCGGCGGCGTCCTCGTCGTCGGTCCAGCGGCCGTTTGCGAGGCGGTCGGCGGCCCTGCCGGCGTCGCGGCCCTCAGTCCGGGCCAGCACGGCCACCGCCAGGTCGTGGAGCGCGGCGGACACCCGCTCCCGTGGCGCGAACTCGCCGTCGCCGTCCCAGTCGTCCGTCTCGTCGACCGCCCTGCGGCCGACCGTACTCACGTCGTCCAGGAGTCCGGCGAACGACGATCCCGGCGTCCGGTAGCGGGGCCGTGACTCCGGCGACGGCAGGCGGACGGCCGGCTCGTCGGACTCGAACAGCCGCCGACCCGCGATGACCACGGCCACCGTGCCGACGCCCACAGTGAGGAGCGTCGCGACGGCCCGCGGGACGAGCCCGCTCCCCAGCGCCGGAAGCGCGAGCAGGAGGCCGCCGACGGCGATGGACAGCAGGCCGACCCCGACCGAGAGTCGGCGGGTCGAGGTCACGACGCACCGCCCCCGTCGGCCGACCCGAGCGAGAGAGACAGGTCGCTCGCGAGCGACCGCGCCCGCCGCTCTCGCTCGGCGGTGGCGTCGGCGTCGCCGTACCGGACCGCACAGAACAGGTCCGTGAGTGCCGACGCCGGCCGCTCGGGCAGGCCGGCAGCGACCGCGGCGTCGCGCACGTCGGCGGCCGTCGACGCCTCGGCCGGCGTCTCGACGCGCTCTCGGAGCGCCGCCCACGCCCGATACACGTCGTTGTCCGGCGGCACGTCTGTGGCCAGCGAGACGGCGTCCGGGTCGGGTGACACGGGCGCGGGAACCGGGTCGTCACCGTCGGCCGGCGACTCGTCCGCGGTGCCCCGCGTGAGCCCGTAGAGGACCGCCAGCCCGCCGCAGACGAACAGCGCGAGGCCGGCCGCCACCTGCCACGGCGGCGGCCCGTCGCTCGACGCGCTCGCCGGCGTTGCCGTCTCCTGGTCCGGTTCTTCCACCGCGGTCGCTGACTGCGTTCCCGGCGTCTCCGCTCCGCTTCCGGGTCCGCCATACCGCTCCGGCGTCCCCGGCGTCGGCTCCTCGCGCTCGACCGTGGGCGCAGTCGAGACTGTCTCGACCGAGGCGGCCACCGCCGCGAGCGCGACGACGGCGAGGACGGCCAGCGCTATCGAACCAAGTCGCTCCATCTCAGCCCCTCCGAACGTCGAGATCCGGCCCGGTCGTCGCGGCCCGAACGAGCGCTTGCGCCGCCATCGCTCACTCCGTCGCGTCCGCTTCCGGCGCGTCGACCGTCGGAACGGAAACGCGGTCGAAGGCTTCGGCGACGACATCGCTCGCCGCCGCGTCCTCGACCGTCGCGTCGGCGGTCAGGACCAGTCGATGAGCGAGCACTGCCTCGCCGACCGCCCGCACGTCGGCCGGGCGGACGAACTCACGGCCCTCGATCACGGCGCGGCTCCGGGTGGCTTCGAGCAGGCGCTGGGTCCCGCGCGGGGAGACGCCGACCTCGGTGCGAGCGTCCCGCCGCGTCGCGCCGACGAGGTCGACGAGGTAGCCGAGCACGTCGTCGTCGACGGTCACGTCCTCCGGGACGGTCTGGAGACGGCGCACGTCCGCGGGATCGAGGACGGCGTCAGCGCTCGGCGTCCGCGACTCGCGCTCGGTCCGCCGGCGTAACAGCCCCCGCTCCGCGTCGGCGTCGGGGTAGCCCATGGCTGTCTTGACGAGAAAGCGGTCCCGCTGGGCCTCGGGAAGCGGGAACACGCCCTCGCTCTCCACGGGGTTCTGCGTGGCCACGACCACGAACGGCTCCGGCAGCGCGTGGGTCTCGCCGTCGACGGTCACCTGCCCCTCGCCCATCGCCTCCAGCAGGGCGGCCTGGGTCTTCGGCGGCGCGCGGTTGATCTCGTCGGCCAGCACGAAGTTCGCGAAGATCGGGCCCGGCGAGAACTCGAACGCCTCGTCCGCCTCGCGGTAGACGTGCGTGCCGGTCACGTCAGCCGGCAGGAGGTCCGGCGTGAACTGGACCCTGGAAAAGGAGAGCCCGAGCGCCGACGCGAAGCTCCGGGCGGTGAGGGTCTTGCCGGTCCCGGGCACGTCCTCGATGAGGACGTTCCCCCGCGCGAGGACGGCGGTCAGCACCGTTTCGAGGAACTCCCTGTCGGCCACGACGCTCGATTCGACGGCCTTGAGGACCCGCTCGCACTCCGAGCGGGCGTCCGCGATGTCCATGTCGTTCGCCGGTGCGGCCGCGGCTGTCATAGTAGTGACAACCGAGTTTCTCACCGAGAAAACGCGGTCAGGCGACGGCCAGCCCGCTCGGGACCTGGTCGTACTCGCTCGGCCAGTCGGCCACCCCCGCCTCGGGCCACGCGGCGGTCCACTCCGCCCCCGCTTCCGACCGGAACAGGCCGTGGTTCGTCAGCGCGACGAGTCCGCCGTCCGGGTCCGCCGCGAGCACGGGCCGGGCCAGTCCCTCGGGGCCGGGCAGGCCGGCCATCGCCACCGCCCAGCGGTCGCCGGTCCACCGGTACACGTAGCTCTCGCCGCTCGTGCTGTGGGCTGACCGCGGCCCGCTGGCGGCGGAGACGACCACCCCGTCGGGGTTCGACGGGTCGACGGCCAGTCCCCAGACGTAGCGGTGGCCGAGCCCGTTCTGGGGGTGTGACCACGTTTCCCCGCGGTCGGTCGAGCGGGCGTAGCCGTCGCCCGCGGCGGTGTACACCCGCTCCGGGGCGTCGGGGTGGGTCGCCAGCGTGTGGTTGTCCCGGCGCGCGCCCTCGGGGTGGTCGACCCACGTCTCGCCGCCGTCGGGACTGCGGACGAACGCGCCGGCCTCGACGGCGACGTACACCCGCTCGGGGTCGTCCGGCGCGAGGGCGATCCAGCGGACGTGGTGCGTGTGCGGCCGCGGCGGGAACGACCACCGCGACGACGAGTCCAGGTCGGTCAGCCCCGGCCGCTCCGCCCACGTCTCGCCGCCGTCAGTCGAGCGGTAGACGGCGCTCGGCTCCGTTCCGGCCCACACCACGTCGGGGTCGCGCGGGCCGACGGTGACGCTCGTCACACGGTCGCCGGCGTCGAGCACCCGTTCCCAGGACCGGCCGCCGTCCGTGGTCCGCTGGAGGCCGTCGTCTGCGGTGCCGACGACGGCGCGGTCGGGGGCGGCCGGGTCGGCCGCGACGCATTCCACGTCGCGCCCGACGAGACAGTCGGAGGCGGCGTCGCCGTCGATAGCGAGCACGCGGTCACGCAGTGCGGCGTAGGCGATGTGCATACCGAGTGATACGAACCGCGGACGGAGAACGGTGTCGGCGTCAGCGGTTGACCGAGCGGGTCAGCGCGAAGACGTACAGCGCGATGAAGAAGCCGCCGAGGAACGCCTCCGACTGGGCGACGAGGGAGACGGTCGGGTGGCTGACCTCGCCGATGCCGCCGAGGAAGAACGCGATGAACGATCCGAGGCTCAACTGAACGTACTGGCCGACTCCGTCGAACAGGTCGGGGGCGAGAGCGACGTAGGCCAGGGCGTATGCGGTGATGATGGCCGTCGACGCCGCGAGCGCGTACGACGCCCGCTCCCCGTACCCCGTCGTCACGAACAGGAAGCCGTTCATCCCCCAGCGGACGAGGCCCCGGGCGCGCTCTCGAAGCGTCGCGTCGGCGTCCCGGGCGCGAGCCCCGTGAGACCGTCGCCGGTAGGCCATCTGCGACATGAAGAACTCCGCGGCGGCGGTGTTGTCCGCGATGGCGTTCGCGCCGTTCTTCGCGCGGAGGTACGTGACCTCGCCGGCCGACGCCCCGATCTGACCGTCCGCGGCCGTCGTGAGCCGGTCGAACGTCTCGTTCGCGGCTGGCGACAGCGTTCTGTCGACGACGCCGTCGGTGACCGTCGCCGTCCCGTCGGAGACCGACGGTTCTCCGTCTGCTCCCTCCCCGTCCGGCGGTTGCAGACCGGGGAGGTGGTCGGGGTCGTCCGTCTCTCCGTCGTGCAGGGTCGCGACGGCGTCGTCCACGGCGTCGGCGTAGGCCAGCGCGTCACGGATCGGAGCACGCAGGGACGAATCGAGTGCGTGGAGGCGGTAGCCGCCGGCCTCCAGGTCGATGTCGTCGTCGTCCCGGAAGTCGAAGCCGTCGAAGCGCGTCCGGTGAAACGCCACCCTCTCGAGGGCGGTCGGTGCGTCGCCGCACTCGAAACGGACCGTCCCCAGCGTCGCCCGGTCGAGGTCGTACACGAGCGCGCCGTCCTCGGGCTGGCAGGCGGTTCCGTCATCGAGGGTCGCCTCGGCGAGCGAGAGCAGCGCGACCCCGCCCGGCCCGACCGCTGCCGGCCGGAGATCGAGATCGCCGATGTGACAGCCGGACAGCCGGACGGTTCCGAGGAGCGTCACCTCCGCCGCGTTGACCCGCTCGATGGCGCTGTCCTCGAATCGGGGGCTCGCGAGCGTCGCGCCGTCGAGTTCGAGGGTCCCAATCGTGGCGTCGACGACCGACGACCCGACGAACCGGGCGTCGGTCACGTCCAGCCGCTCGACTTCCAGTCCCGCGAAGTCGACGCCCGCGAAGACGGCGTCGCGCATCACGAGCTTCATCGAGACGACCGCGTCGGCGAACGTCGCATCGGTGAGACGCGCGTCCGGGAGGTAGAACCGCTCGGCCTCGATCCGTGCGAAGTCGGCTTCGTCGTAGCTCGTCTCGTTGAAGTACCCGCCGCCGAACGTCGCGCCGTAGAACCGCGCCCGGCCGAAGTCGGCCCCGCGGAAGTCCGCCTCGTCGAAGTCCGCGTGGTAGAAATCGCCCGTCTCGAACGTCGCGTCGTCGAAGTCCGCCATCTCGACCGTCGCGTGGCGGAACTTCGCCGTCCCGAAGTCGGCACGGTCGAACGCGGCGTCTCGAAGCGACGCCCGCTCGAACGAGGCCGTCCCGAACGTCGCGTCTCTGGCGTCGACGGTCGATAGCGCCGCGCCGTCGAACGTTCCCGTCTCGACGCTCGCGTTCCGCCAGTCGAGGCGCTCGGCCGTGACATCGGTGAACACGACTTCCCCGAGAGTCGCGTCCCGCGCGTCGAGTTCGTAGTAGGTCCCGTCGAACGTCGCCGTGCCCGCGACCGTCGCGCCGCGGAGGTCGATCCGCTGGCCGAACTCGCTGTCGGTGCAGTCGATCCGGCCGACTGTCGCGCCGCGGAGGTCGATCGGGTAGTTGTCGCCCGCGTTCACGACCGCCATCGACAGGTCGAGGTCGTCGATGGTGGCCCCGAGGAACTGCTTCCCCCGCTCGCGGTCGCGTCGGTCCTCGCCGTCGCTCGCGGCGATGGCGTCCAGAAACGCGTCGGAGACGCTCACCGAGACAGGGACCGCGTCGGGGTCGCAGTGGAACGGACAGCGGTCTCGCCCGTCGAGTACGTCGTGGGGACAGCTCCACTCCGCCGCCGCACCGGTCCCGTCGTGGAACGCTGACGGGTCACACGTGAACTCACACGCTCCTTCGCCGCCCGACCAGGCCATTGCTGGAACGAACCGTGGCGAGCCGCGGTAATAAGCGCTTGCGTCCGCGCCTCCCTCCGCTCCGAGTCGGTTCTCGCCCGGCTACGGCGTCCACCACCGGATGCCGACCATCACGAACACGATGGCCAACTGCATGACGCCCTGAATCCCGCCGAGTCTGGCGTTTCGCATCCCGATGTCGGAGATGAGGTCCACATCCGGGTTCTCGGAGACGACCTGCCGGTAGATCCGGATCTCGCCGGGGAGGATGACCCCGAAGCCCTGCACGGACAGCACCGTGACGATGGCGAGCGCGGCGACGATCCACCACGAGGTCATCGCGAACTGCGGGAGCGCGGTCGCCAGGTACGCCCCGGACCCGACGACGGCGAGCGCGAGCGCCACGAGCGTCTTCGGGTCGGTCAGCGCGTCGAACTGGTAGCCGACGAGCAGGACGACCGGAATCAGCGTCGCAGCGGTCATCAGCGCCAGCCACGGGTCGGCGTTCGGGAACTTCCCGAGCCGCAGCGCCAGCAGGATGCCGCCGCCGACGGTCACCGCGGCCAGCGTCGGCATCAGGAACGTCATCTTCGGCGTGAACGACGAGAAGAAGCCGGCCCGCGCCTCTGGGTCCTGACCGCCCAGGACCGGGCCGAGTACCAGGCCCATGAACAGGTCGATGCCGGTCCACAGCACGCCGGCCATCACGTGGACGTACGTCAGCGCCCGGAGGTTCCCGCTCGCGACGGCCCCCGCGAACGCGAGCAGCGGGACGGCCACCGCCCCCGCCGCGAACGCCGGGTTCGCCTGCTTCGCCAGCCCACCGATACCCCGTTTCCGCTCGGTGCGGTCCGCTGTCGGTTGCGCCATGTCTGTGATATCAGGTGGCTCCCCCGACAAAAGCGTTGGTGGCTGGTTCGGAGATTTATCCCGGAACACGGCACAATTGTCGGGTATGACCGCACGCTTAATACGATGCAACACGTTGCATTCCGCATGGAGAACGTCACGACTCGAATGAGCGATACGGAACTCGATCTGGTGGCGCGTCTCGCCGAGGCGAAAGGAGAGAGCCGGAGCGACGCGATCAGGCAGGCGATCCGGCAGGGCGCTCGCGAGGAACTCATTCGGGTCGCTCTCCAGCGCTATCAGGACGGAGAGATCGGGATGCGCGGTGCGGCGGATTTGGCTGGGGTCACCATCGCGGAGATGATGGCTGAAGCGAACGACCGCGGAGTGCTGTCGAACTACGACGAGGTCGACCTCGCGGATGACGTGGATGCGTTGCGATGACCGACCGCGACCGGACGTTGTTGGTTGATGCGAGCGTCTGGATCACGCTTTCGGAGACCAACTCTTTGGACCTTTTACGAGGCTTGGATGGGAAGATTGTAATCCCAGTATCTGTTTTTAAAGAAATTAAAACGAACCCAGCGATGAAAGATCTAGAGAGTGCGAGTGATAACTGGGTACAATTTGAACCAATACTAAAAAATAAAAATATATTCGATGACATCGATGAGTACGTTCAGACGGCGGCTTCCCAATTAGGAGTTGAAGATGAATCTGATTTTACAGGCGATGTCGGACTTCTTGCGATGGCATTAAGAAACGATCGGCCAGTCGTGATAACTGACGACAAACCGCTTCGACAGACCTGCAAGGCGCTGTCGATCCTCATCTCCGGATCGATCGGTGTCCTGATACGAGCAGTCGAGCGTGGCGAGTGTACCGCCGAAGACGCCAAACAGACACTCTACGCGATGGACGAAGTCGGAGCCCGCCTCAGTGCGAGTCTCGTGAAGCGAGCGGAACAACTGATCGACGACGCGGCCGATTAGTCGTCGTCCGCGGCCGGCTGTTCGGCCGCCGATTCGCGGTCGGCGCGAGGCCCTTCAAGCTCGACGTTCGGCAGCAGGTCGCGGAGGTACTGCCCGGTGTACGATTCCTCCGTCCGGGCCACGTCCTCCGGGGTCCCTTCGGCGACCAGTTCGCCGCCGTTCTCGCCGCCCTCGGGCCCGAGGTCGACGACGTGGTCGGCGTTCTTCACGAGGTCGAGTTCGTGCTCGATGACGACCACGGTGTTGCCGTCGTCGGTGAGGCGGTGGAGCACGTCGATGAGCTTTCGCTCGTCTTCCGGGTGGAGCCCGGTGGTCGGCTCGTCGAGCAGGTACAGCGTCTCGCCGGAGTCCTTCTTTCCCAGTTCCTCGGCGAGCTTCACGCGCTGGGCCTCGCCGCCCGACAGCGTGGTCGAGGGCTGGCCGAGGCGCATGTAGCCCAGCCCCACGTCTTTCAGGAGTTCGAGGCGGCGGCGGATCCCCGAGTGGCTCTCGAAGAAGTCGTAGGCCTCCTCGACGGTCATCTCCAGCACGTCGGCGATGGTCGCGCCCTTGTAGGTCACGTCCAGCGTCTCGTCGTTGTAGCGCGCGCCGCCGCACTCCTCGCAGGGGACGGTCACGTCCGAGAGGAAGTTCATGTCGATGGTGACCGTGCCCTGCCCGCCACAGGCCTCACAGCGGCCGCCCTTGACGTTGAACGAGAACCGGCCCTTCTCGTAGCCCCGCTGTTTCGCGAGGCTCGTCTCGGCGAACAGCTCGCGGATGTGGTCGAAGACGTTGGTGTAGGTCGCCGGGTTCGACCGCGGGGTGCGGCCGATGGGAGACTGGTCGATGAGCCGCACCGACTCGATCTGGTCGATGCCCTCGATGTCGTCGTGCTCGCCGGGGTTCACGTCGGTGTCGTTCATCCGCCGGACCAGCCCCTTGTACAGCACGTCGTGCATCAGCGTCGACTTGCCGGAGCCGGAGACGCCCGTGATGGCCGTGAACGTCCCCAGCGGGACGGTCACGTCGAGGTCCGCGAGGTTGTGCTGGCGCGCTCCCCTGACGACGAGTTCGCCGTCGCGCTCGCGGCGCTCCTCGGGGACGGGAATCGCTCGCTCGCCCGCGAGGTACTCGCCGGTCACCGACTCCTCGCAGGCGGTCACCTCGTCGAACGGGCCGTTGACGACGACCTCGCCGCCGCGCTTGCCCGGTCCCGGACCCATGTCGATGATGGCGTCGGCCCGCCGCATCGTCTCGGTGTCGTGCTCGACGACGAGCAGGGTGTTGCCGAGGTCTCGGAGTTCCTCTAAGGTGTTCAGCAGGCGGTCGTTGTCGCGCTGGTGGAGGCCGATGGAGGGCTCGTCGAGGACGTACAGCACGCCGACCAGCCCCGAGCCGATCTGGGTCGCCAGCCGGATGCGCTGGCTCTCGCCGCCCGACAGCGTCGAGGCCTCGCGGTCCAGCGTCAGATAGTCCAGGCCGACCTCGGTCATGAAGCCCAGGCGGGCGCGGATCTCCTTGAGGATCTCCTCGGCGATCTTCCGGTCGCGCGCCGAGAGGTCCGCCTCCAGGCCCTCGAAGTGCGCCAGCGCGTCGCCGATGGACAGCTCGTTGACCTCGGTGATCGACGTGCCGTCGACGAGCACCGCCCGGGACTCCGCCTTGAGCCGGGTCCCCTCACAGGCCGGGCACGTGGTTGTCGCCATGTACTCCTCGATGTGCTCGCGGGCGCGGTCGGAGTCCGTCTCGACGTGGCGGCGTTCGAGGTTCGGGATGACGCCCTCGAAGCGCTCGGTCTTCTCGCGCGTGCCGTTCTTGGTGCGCCACTGGAAGTGGACGAGGTCGTCCGTGCCGTAGAGGAACTGCCGCCGGACCTCCTCGTCAAGCTCCTCGAACGGCGTCGACAGCGAGACGCCGAAGTGCTCGGCGACGTTGTCCAGCTGTCGGGAGTAGTACGTCCGGTCGTAGCTCCAGGGCTCGAAGACGTGCTTCAGCGGCTTCGACGGGTCCCGGATCACGAGGTCCTCGCTGACCTCCTTTGTCTCGCCCAGCCCCTCGCACTCGGGGCAGGCCCCGTGGGGGGAGTTGAACGAGAACGAGCGCGTCTCGATCTCCGAGATGTCGATGCCGCAGTGGGTGCAGGCGAGGTCCTCGGAGAGTTCGACGACGAGGCGCTCGCGCTCGCCGCCGTCGGCCCCGTCGCCGGCCAGGTCGCCCGTCGCGCGGGCGTCCGATCCGCCGAGCGTCTCGGCCGCGCCCTCCGGCGGGTCCGGGAGGATGACCTTCAGCGTCCCGTCGGCCTCGGTCAGCGCGGTCTCCACCGAGTCGGTGATGCGCGAGCGGGCGTCCGGCGCGATCTTGACGCGGTCGACGACCACGTCGACCGTGTGGTCGTAGTTCTCGTCGAGGTCGGGTCGGTCGAGCGTGAGGTCGTAAGACTCGCCGTCGACCTCGACGCGGCTGTACCCCTCGCTCACGAGGTCGTCGAACAGGTCCTCGAAGGCCCCCTTCTGGTCGCGGACGACCGGCGCACACAGCTTCGCTCGGGTCCCCTCGGGGAGTTCGAGCAGGCGCGACACCATGTTCTGGGCGGACTGCTCGCCCACCTCGCGGCCGCACTCGGGACAGTGCGGCGTGCCGACGCGGGCGTACAGCAGGCGGAGGTAGTCGTGTAGCTCGGTGACGGTCCCCACCGTCGAGCGGGGGTTGTTGGCGGCGTTCTTCTGGTCGATGGAGATGGCCGGCGACAGCCCCTCGACGTTCTCGACCTGCGGCTTGTCCATCTGGCCCAGGAAGTTCCGGGCGTACGCCGACAGCGACTCGATGTACCGGCGCTGGCCCTCGGCGTACACCGTCTCGAAGGCGAGCGAAGACTTCCCCGAGCCGGACAGCCCCGTCACGACCGTCAGCTCCTCGCGGGGGATCTCCACGTCGACGTCCTTGAGGTTGTGTTCCTCGGCCCCTCGGACCTCGATAACGTCCTTGCTCATCTATGGGTTCCCCAAGTGCGGGACCGCCGAAACCCTGTCGGTTGCAGTCGCTGGTCCCCGCGACCGACCAGCACAGTTCAGGCCGGCGACCGGGCACGCCCGGCGGTCCGGGACGACCCGCCCCGCTCACGCCGATTTATTTTTCGCCACAGGCGGTCGAAACTTTCAATGCGGAGGGTTCTGTGGACTCCGTGTATGAGTCAGTCCTCCACGTACGACATCTCGGGCATCGACCTCTCCGACGACCGCTACACCGTCGAGCAGAGCCTGATTCGCAACAAGTACAAGGCGATGGACGCCGCCGGGAACGTCGTCCTCCGCGGCAAGCAGAAGATGTTCAAGATGAAAGAGCAGTTCCCCTTCGTCGACGCCGACGGGAACGAGGTGTTCGAGGTCAACGCCGGCGGCATCCTCGACGTGGCGGGCAACTACATGCTCACCGACGCCCGGACGGGCGAGGACGTGGTCGTCCTCGACAACGACTTCTCCGTCTTTCAGGACGTGTGGACGGTCCGCGACGCCGACTCCGGCGAGGCGCTGGCGAAGATCACGTCCCGCGGCGCGCTCGTCACGCTCGCTCGGAACCTCCTCCCGTTCGGCGAGCTGATCCCCCACAAGTACGAGATCACCGACGCCGACGGCGGTCACGTCGGCACCATCGACGGCCAGTTCTCCTTCCGCGACCGTTACGAGATCAGCATCGACGACGCCAGTTCGGTCCCGAAAGAGCCCATCGTCGCCGCCGCGATGGTCATCGACGCCATCCAGGGCAACTGAGCGGTCGCCCCCTCCCCTGGCTGCCCGAGCGCCGACAGCCCGTCGCTCCCACCGGAACGCTTCTTGCCGTGGCTCCCGCAGGGACAGCCATGCGCCGCCGGACGGTCCTCCGACGACTCGGTGCCGGAGCGGGCATCGGGCTGACTGCGGGACGCGCGGGCGCCCACCCGACGCCGACCGACGGCGGCACGGCCGCGCCGGGCCCCGCGAGCATGCCCACCGGCGACGACCCGCTGGGCGTCCTCGCCATGGACGCCGTCTACGAGGTGGTCACCAGCCCGGACGGCCACACCGCCTACGTCGCGACGGGCGACGGCGTCGCGTTCGTCGACCTCGTCACGCCGACGAACCCGCGGCTCATCGGGCTGGAGCGGGACCTGCTGGCCGACAGCGCCGACGGGCCGATCCAGCGCGTGCAGGACCTCGCCGTCAGCGGGACGCGCCTGCTCGTCGCCGGTCCGGCCCACCCCGCCGACGGCGCGCGCGGCCTCATCGTCTTCGACGTGGCGGACCGCCGCGACCCCGAGCGGATCGCCGGCGTCGAACTCGACACGCGCATCCACAACTGCGACTTCGACGGCCGCTACGCCTACCTGACGGCGAACAGCCGCGACGGCAATCCGCTGTCGATCGTCGACACCGAGACCGGCCGCGAAGTCGGCACGTGGTCGCTGCTCGACGCGGACGACGCGTGGGACGACGTGCCCTCGGGCCTGTGGCCGCTCCACGACGTGTGGGTGCAGGACGGCCGCGCGTACCTCGCGTACTGGGATGGCGGGACGTGGATACTCGACGTGTCTGACCCCGCCGCCCCCTCGGTCGTCTCGAAAGTCCGCGGGCGCTCGCCGGCCGAACTCGCGGCGATCGACGACCCGGGCGTCGAGCGGAGCGAACCGCCCGGGAACGACCACTTCGTCACGGTGGACGACGACGCGTCGCTGCTCGGCGTCGGCGGCGAGTCTTGGGAGATCGACGACGACGGCACGGGCGGTCCGAGCGGCATCGAACTGTACGACATCACCGACCCGACCGCGCCCGAACCCGTGGCGACGCTCGACCCGCCGGCGACGTCGGACCCCTCGCCCGGTGGCATTCTCACCACCGCTCACAACTTCGAGCTGACCGCCGGCCGCTGTTACTCGGCGTGGTACAACGGCGGCGTCCGCGTCCACGACGTGCGCGACCCCGCCGCGCCCGATCTGGTGTTCGAGTGGCGCGACTCGGAGGCGGCCTCGTTCTGGACCGCCCGGCGGGCCGACGGCTGCTTCGTCGCCGCCTGCACCGACGCCAACGGCGGGACGGAGGTCCAGCCCGGCGTCTACGCGTTCCCGGACCCGCGGATTCGGACGCCCACGCCGACCGGGGCCGCTTCACCTTCGGGAGCCGAGGCCAAGGGCACCGCGCTTGGCGTCGGCGGTCCCGGCTTCGGAATCGGTACCGCGCTCGCGGCGGTCGCGCTCGCCGCCTGGCGCGCCCGGCGCTGAGCGCCCGGTCTCACTCCAGCGCGCTCCGGACCGCTGCGGCGACACTGCGCGCCCGGTCGGCCAGGTTCTCGGGGACGTTCCCGCGCTCGACGGCGGCGTCGAGTTCGTCGTCGTCGACCCGCTCGACCGTCCCGTCGGCGTGTCTCACCACGTCGACGTGGAGGTCGACGTATCGGGCGGTGTCGGGGAAGACCTCGACCGGCGTGCAGACGTTGACGTAGGTCCCCTTCTTCGCCCCGTCGCGGTCGCGGTAGACGGTGGGATACCACCAGCGCCCCTCCTTCAGTTTGGTCTCGGCCACGTCGCCGGCCTCTTTCGGCACGCCCAGCGCGTCGTAGGTCCCCCCGGCACTCAGCTCGCGCTCGATGGTCACGGTGCCGTCGTCGTCGACCGACTGCACCTCGCCGCTGCCGAGCGTGATGAGGCGGCCGTCGGGCTTGCCGTGCCCGAGCGCGATCGACCCGCCGACCTGCGGGCCGAACTGCCGGGCCGTCACGGCGAACGGGAAGTCGGACTCGCCGGTCTCGGGCTCGTCGCACAGCGCCTCGACGTAGTCGACGGCGGCGCTGGCCGCGCGGTCGCCGGCCTTCACGCGGTGGTGGCCCGGCATCGTCGCCGTCACCTCGCGGCGGGCGTCGTCCAGCGCGAAGCGGCTCTCGCGACCGAACCAGCACCACGTCGTCGCCAGTCCTGGGTGGTGACAGACGGGCGCGCTCTCTGCCGGTGCGTCGGCGTCGGCCAGCGTCGCGTCGATCTCGGCCGCCCGCTCGTTCGCCGCCTCCAGGGCGTCGGCCAGCGCATCGAAGCTGGCGTCCTCGCTCGCCCCCTCCCAGGAGACGCCCCAGCCGTCCCGCGGGTCCGCGGCGATCACGTCGAGCATCGCCGGGCCGCCGGTCCCCGACGACGGGCCGCTCCCGCCGCGCACGAGCGAGAGGAGTTCGCCGCGGACGGCGACCGTCGTGTCCAGCACGGGTCGGTCGTCGTCCCACGGCGCGCTCGCCTCGACGACCTGCACGCGGACGGCGTCGCCCGTCTCGACGCGCTCGGCCGACGACGAGTAGGGGAGAAACCCCTCGCCGTCACCGAGGTCGACGACCGCGCCGCTGCCCAGCGTCTCCGTCACCGTCCCGTCGTAGACCGCGCCCACCGGCGTCGGGTCGTCCCACGCGAGCGCGTCGCGGCCCACGTCGGTCAGGCGATCGACGACCGCGGCCGCGGCGTCGCGCTCGCCGACCACGCCGACGCCCTGCTGGTCGCCCGTCGTCTCCACGGTCACGGCCGCCCGCTCGTCGGCGAACGCGCCGTCGAAGCGCGCTTCGATGGGGCCCGACGCCTGGACGATATCGTGGCCGTCCTCTCGAAGGAGGCGGGTCAGTGCCGTCGCGTAGATGCCCCTGACCCTGACGGTCATAGCGCGTCCTCGTCGGCGGCAAAGCGCACCCGGTCGTGGACCGTCGGGCCGAGCGACAGCTCGATCACCTCGTCGCTCAGGACCCGCCCGCCCTCGACGGGGACCCCCCACCGCTCGAAGCGCAGGTAGCCGCGGATGTCGTCGGCGTGGGTGAACAGGTCGCAATACTCGACGGCGTGTTCCTGAATCTCGCTGGCGCTGTGAGCGCGGTCCATGTCCGAGTACACCGTCTCTCGGTCGTCGAAGAACGCTTCGAGGTCGGCGGCGGCCTCGTCGGTCGCGTCGACGACGGCGTCCGACGCCGCCGCGATGGTGTCCTGGTCGACGCCGGCCTCGCGGAGCGCACGCTGTTCGCGCTGCGTGAAGTGCATGTCTGGGAGTCCGCGACGGCCGACAAAAACAGTGCGGAAACTCAGACGACCATCGCGTTCAGCACGAGCATCAGCAGGCCGAACAGCATCCCGAAGGCGACGATCGTCCGGGGGTCGATGCGAATCGTGTTCTGGTCTTCGGCGTCGAAGTACCGGACCAGCCCGGCACTGGACATCAGCCCGCCGCTATCGCTACTCATACACCGAACTGTCTCGTCGGTGGCGGTAAGCCTTTCGGGTCTCGTCGCCGGTCGTGCGCCCGCAACTGCACATGGATAACCCTTATCTGACACCACAGACTAAGCCGAAGAGAGCACAATGACCGTTACACTGAAAGACTTCTACGCGGACTGGTGTGGCCCCTGCAAGACTCAGGATCCGATTCTGGAGGACTTGGAGTCCGAGTGGACGGACGTGGAGTTCGAGAAGATCAACGTCGACGAGGAGCAGGACGTCGCCAACGAGTACCAGGTCCGCTCCCTGCCGACGCTCATCGTCGAGAACGACGACGGCATCGTCGAGCGCTTCGTCGGCGTCACGCAGGCCGACGACATCGAGGACGCGCTCCAGCAGGCCTCGGCGTAACGACGCAGTCTTTTGCGGTTCGTCACACTGCCCAGTAGCGGCCGCGCCAGCGTCTTGTCGCTGGCGTCGAAAGGGCGGGGTGGCCGCCGAAGCAGGCCCCGCGATGACAGTGCTGCCGGCGGCTGTGCAGTCGCAGCAGGCATACCGCGCGCCGGCGGCGCGCGGTTTCACTCCGAGTGCGGCCGCAGGCCGCGACTCGGAGGTCGTTTTTAGCGTAGATTTTTGCGAACCCGCTCCCCGCAGCGCGCTCTGCGAGCGCGCGAGGAGAGGGGGTGACGTAAAAAGGTACTAGTGGAACTTCACGCCGAGGTCGTGCATCCCGTCGTTGTGCCGGGCGACGTTGATGAGCAGCGGCGTCAGTCCCTCGATCTCGGCGGCGTTGGCGAGCGGGCCGCCGTCGAGCGCGCGCAGTCCTTCGATACCCTCGGCCAGTTCGCAGACGGTGTCCTTGGCGTCGGTGTCGTCGCCGACGACGATGGTGTCCCAGTCGAGGTCGGCGTCCAGGTTGGCGAGGCGGCCGGCCGCGAGGTTGTGGAACGCGCCGACGACGGGCGTGTCGTCCGGGGCGGCGTTGGCGGCCAGTTGCGTGACGCTGCCGGCGCCGGGGCGGTTGTAGTGGAAGCCGTCCTCGTCGCGCTGCATCCCCACGGCCGGGGCGACCAGCGTCGCGTCGTCGAGTTCGTCGGCGACCGACTCGACGGTGTCCGTCAGGTGGTACGCCGGGACGGCGGCGACGACCACGTCAGCGCGGGCGGCGGCCGCCTCGTTCCCGAGACCGTCGATGGTCACGTCGTCGAGCCCGCGACTCGTCAGTTCCGTCTCGTACTCCTCGGCTTTCGTCTCCGCCTTCTCCGCCTTGCGCGAGCCGATGATGATCGTGTGGTTCGTGTCGTAGGCCCACCGGAGGGCGAGGCCCTGTCCGATGTCACCGGTGCCACCGAGCAACGCGATGTCCATACCTACGGGGTCGGACGACCACCGAATAAACGTTGTGCGACAGGCGCACTCGGTTACGTGTACTCCGCCCACGCCCGGTCGAAGCCGCCGGCGAAGGAGACGTACAGTCCGGTTCCGAGTCCCAGCAGGTACGCGAGCCACTGCGCTGCGATACCCAGCGGGGTCGAGTGGCCGAGGAGGAGGTCCAGCAGGATGGTGAGCGGGACGGTCACGAAGAACAGCGCGAGGATGAACAGCGCGACCCGGCCCGGTCGGTGCGCGGACGCGAGGATATCGTCGTGGCGGCGCATCGTCCAGTAGGCCGCGAGCAGCGCGACGACCTGGCAGCCGACGGCGTACGCCGGGACCAGGTCGACGGTGGGCTCGCGGATGACCGCGCCGCCGACGATGCCGGCCCAGAGGCTCACGAGAATCGCCCAGCCCGCGGTCGACAGTCGTCGCATACTGGGGGACTCTGGCCCATCGGTGAAATCGGTGCCGTTTGCGGACGGCGGTCCGTCGTCGCGTGCGGTCCCGCTCACGCCGACTCGAGTAGGTCCGGCAGGTCGGTCACAGATTCGACGACGGCGCTCGCGCCGGCCGCGGCGAAGGCCCGTCTGCCCGCCTCGCCAGTCAGCCCGCCGGTGAGGACGCCGACGCCGTAGTACACGCGGTCGTCGTCCGCCGCGTCGGCGTTGACCGCCGTCTCCACGTCGTCGAGCGTGTCGCCCACGAAGGCGATCCGCTCGGCGTCGAAGCGCTCGCCGAGGGTCACCAGCGCCGTCGGATGGGGCTTGCCCTCCTCCCAGTCGTCCATCGTGAAGCGGTGCTCGTCGGGGAGGTCGAGCCCGACGCGTTCGAGCGCGATGTCGGCCTCGGCCGCGGGACGGCCGGTGACGACGCCGACGGCGAAGCGCTCGCGCAGGTCCGACAGCGTCGCCTCGTCGAGCAACAGCGGCTCGTCGTTGATGTAGCCCGGCGCGTCGAACGGCGGTTCGCCGCCCTCGAGGTCGCGGTACAGCTCCGACCCGAGGTACAGCGCCTGGAACACGTCGCGGAGCCGCTCGGGGTCCCAGTCGTCGAAGACGCGCTCGGCCGCCGGTTCGTCGAGGAGGTCGCGGACCACGGCCTCGGCCGCGTCGAGGCCGCCGCCGCGCTCGGCGACGGCGTCGGTGAAGGCCGCCACGTCGCTGACCGCGGACTCGCGGCGGGCGAGGACCAGCAGCGCCGCGGCATACGTCAGTTCCCAGTCGTTGTTGAAACCGCCGGCGTCCTTGAACCGCTGGATCGCCGCCTTCTCGATCGTGTCGCCGTACACTCGGTCGACGGACTCGACGATGGCGCGGCGGTAGGAGTCGGCCACGTCCACAAGTACGCCGTCGATGTCGAGGACGACCGCGTCGACTTTCATGGCCGGGCGAACGCGGGCCTCACTCAAGCGCCTTGCTATCCCGCGCCCGGTACAGCGTCTCGCCGCCCGGGAGCTGCTCGCGCTCGACGGCGACCGCCGGCTGGTCGCCCCCGAGCGTCGTGAACCAGCACGCCGCGCCGACCGACCGCGCGACCGCCAGCAGCGGTCGATGGAGCTCCGGGGGAAGATTCCGCGCGAACACCACGTCGGCCCCCTCGTACACCGACCGGTCGGGGTCGAGCACGTCGTCCACGACGAACGCGACGCCGTCGGGGACCGGTCGCTCGTAGACGTCCGTCGCCGTCACGTCGACGCCGCGCTCGGCGAGCGCCGCCGCCACGTCCGGCCGGTTTCCGACGCCGACCTCGACGACGGAATCGACGGACGCCAATCGCGCGACGAGGGCCTCGGTGGGGTCGTTCACGTCGCGAGATTTATGCCACGCCGGCGCATATGCGTTCGCATGCACGTCGACATCGTGCCGGTGGGCGAGGTCTCCGCGCAGGTCAAGCGCGAGGCCTCCGACGGACTCCGCTCCGTCTACGACTGTGAGGTCTCGATGCACGAGCCACAGTCCGTCCCCGCCGGCGCGTACGATGGGGACCGCGACCAGTACCGCGCCGAGGAGTTCATCGACCTCGCCCGGCGCGTCGGCTCCGGCGGCAAGAACATCGCCATCACCCCAAAGGACCTCTTCTATCGCCGGCGCAACTACGTCTTCGGCCTCGCCTACCTGGGCGGGTCGGGCAGCGTCATCTCCACGTACCGCCTCCAGACATCCTCCGACGGCGGCTTCTCGAACCGCTCGGCCGGCGAAATCTTCTCTCAGCGCGTCCGAAAGGAGGTCGTCCACGAGGTCGGCCACACGCTCGGCCTCGAACACTGCGACAACAAGCGCTGCGTAATGAACTTCTCGCCCACCGCCAGGCAGGTCGACGTGAAGGAAGTCTCGCTGTGTGGCTCCTGCCAGCGTCACGTGCTCTGACCGGGCACGTCGCTTGCTGGATACGGTCCACGCTCGGTAGCGCGCGTTGCTTGCCCGTCTCTCGTGCCGTGACGGAATCGACGAACGAACCGCAACCACCCTGTGTGTATCACACTCGGCACTGTCCGGTGCAGAGACTGTCGCGCTCGCGGCGCGGTTCGGGATGTGCACCACCGTGACACACAAGAGTCGTTTTGAGCCTTGGGCAGCTACTTAGTGGGGCTGTGATTTGATTCTGTATGGACCGTCGCTACGGACTCGTCGCACTCGTCGCGCTCGGTATCGGCGTGGTCGCTTTCACGACCGTGTGGGCTCCGCAAGCAACCACACCGGGATCCGAGCAGACGTATCCCGCGGGAGCGGGGCCGGATCACATCAACTTCACGGCGCTCGAAGCGGACGAGGCGAACGTATCGCACACGCCGCGGTCGCACTGGGACTCGTACGCCATCGTCTACACCGCTCCGCCCGACCGCCGACTCGTGGAAGGAGACTATTACATCGACTCCTCGACGGGTGAGATACTCACAGACCGGTGGCACAACGCGACGGTCTATCGGAACGGGACCACCTACGCGTTCGTCCAGCCGGCCGACAGTCTCCCGGCCCACCAACGCGAGCAGTTCACGTCTGACCCGCAGTTCGTCTACGACAACGCCACCGACGCGTACTACAGATACGACCCACACTACGGACAGATTGCCCCCACCAACATCGGCCGCCATCCCGACATCCTCGGCGCGTACACGTGGACGGCCACCAACAGGACGACCCATCACGGTGTCCCCGTCATCACGTATCGCGTTTCGGGCGAACGGACGACAGCCGCCGACGTTCCACCGGCTCTCAACGGCACCCTCCGGCTGGGGGCCGAGGACGGGATCGTCTACGCGTTCGACATCACACTCGACGCGGCCGAGCGCGAGTATCGGTACACGTACGACGTCCACCCCGCTCCCTTCCCGGACCACGGCTGGGTCGAGACAGCCAGAGAGCTCGCCGCCGCGAACGAGTCCGCCACGTGAGAGGCCGGCTGTCACGACTGCATCGCTCTCCAGCGCTTCGTGTCACCTCACTCACGCAGAGTCGGACCGAGCCGGATGGACGCCATCGGATTCCGACGCCACGAGCGAGGTACGCAAGCGTCCGACCGCCACCGGCGCGCGGTTCACGTCCCGCTCGCAGGGCGGTAGGATTGCACTACATTTTCGCAGGCGGGAGTGCCCGCAGCGAGCGAAGCGTCCGCGCCCGCTCTATGACGGAACAATTCAGTTCGGCGAGTAGTAGTACTCGCCGGCGTTCTTCTGCTCGCGGTCCAGTTGCGAGCCCGGCTTGTTGATGCGCGGGCGTGAGGTCCGCTCGTCGCGGCGGAAGGTGATGTCGAGGTTCTCGAGGAACTCGTTCATCCCCTCGCGCATCCCCTGTGGCGGCGCGGCGCGGCCGCGCTTTGCCGGCTCGCCCTCGAAGACGAGCAGGCGGTCCGACAGCAGGTCGATCATGTAGATGTCGTGGTCGATGACCAGCGCCGTCGCGTCGTGGTTCTCGGCGTAGCGCCGGATGGCGGAGGTGGCGAGCACCCGCTGTTCCACGTCCAGATGCGCCGAGGGCTCGTCGAGCAGGTAGAGGTCGGCGTCCTTCGAGAGGCAGGCCGCGATGGCGACGCGCTGGCGCTCGCCGCCCGAGAGGTCGGTCAGTTGCTGCTCCATCACTGACTCCAGCTGGAGCGGCTGGGCGATCTCGGTGGTCCAGTACGACGAGCCGAAGTCGTCGGTGATCGAGGCGAGGAACGCGTCGACGCGCATCGGCTGGTCGATCTCGATGTACTGGGGCTTGTACGCGATGTCGAGGTCGCTGTCGACCGCGCCCTCGGTCGGCTCGAGGCGGCCGGCGAGCATCTTCGCGAACGTGGACTTCCCGATGCCGTTCGGGCCGACGACGCCGAGGACCTCGCTCTCGCGGATGGTCCCGGCATCGACGGAGAGCGAGAACTCGCCCTCGCCGTAGCTCTTCTCGAGTTCGGGGTACTCGATGACCACGTCGCCGGTCGAGGCGGTCCGGGGGGCGTGCTCCTCGAACTCGATCTCGGTCTGGCGGATCCGCATGTTCTCGTTCTCGAGGAAGCCCGAGAGGTACTCGTTGATGCCCTTCTTCGTCGACTTGGGCGACGTGACGATACCGAACGCGCCGGGGGTCCCGTAGGCGACGTTGATGTTGTCGGCGAGCAGGTCGAGGATGGCGAGGTCGTGCTCGACGACGAGCATCGAGCGGTCCCCGTCCTCGGCGAGTTCGCGGATGAGCCGCGCCGCGGTCATGCGCTGGCCGATGTCGAGGTAGGGCGTGATCTCGTCGAGGAAGTAGAAGTCGGCGTCGCGGGCCAGCGTCGCGACCAGGGCGACGCGCTGGAGCTCGCCGCCGGAGAGGTCGCCGATGTGGCTGTCGACGACGGGCGCGATGCCGGTCCGCTCGACGAGATAGTCGAGCTCGCCGCGCTCGTCGGTCCGTTCGAGCAGCTCCGCCGCCGTCCCGTCGAACTGGTCGGGGATGCGGTCGACGTACTGGGGCTTGCGCGCGACGCTCACGTCGCCGTCGCGGAGCTGTTCGAGGTACTCTTGCAGCGCCGTGCCGCGGTACTCGTCGAGGATCTCGTCCCACCCCGGCTCCTCGCCGTAGCGGCCCAGGTTGGGCTGCATCTCGTCGGCGAGGATGCGGACGGCGGTCGTCTTCCCGATGCCGTTCGGGCCCAGGATGCCGGTGACCTGCCCCTCGGTGGGGCTGGGGAGGCCGTACAGGGCGAACGCGTTCTCGCCGTAGCGGTGGACCGGCTCCTCGGTCAGTTCCTGCGGGAGGTTGATGATCTCGATGGCGTCGAACGGGCACTTGTTGACGCAGATGCCGCAGGACTCGCCCAGACAGATCTCCTCGGAGATGCGGACCTGGTCGGGCCCGCCCTCGAAGGGCTCGTCCTCCTCGTAGGCGTCCCCGCGCTTGACGATACACTCCTTCCCGCTGCGGTTCGGCGGGCAGTAGTTCATGCACTCGTAGTTACAGCGGTCGGGCTGACACCGCTCCAGGTCGACGACTGCGATGCTGTCCTCGGCCATGCTTACGCTCCCGTGGTCAGCAGGATGCCCCACGAGACGAACCAGAGCGCGAAGGTCATGAACCCGATGTAGAGAAAGTCCTTCGTCGAGAGGTCGTCCGTGTCGATGCCGATCACCCGCAGAATCGGGAACTGTGCCGCGACGGCGACCGCGACGACGAGGACGCCCTGCGGGTCCGATGCGCTCGTCGCGAGCGCGTTCGACCCGAACGCGGCGGCGATGCCAGCGACGGCCGTCAGCGTCGTGACAGTGAGCCCGCGCATGTGCGAGCTCATCCCGTCCGCCGTTTCCGTAGCCATACCTCACCTTCCACTACCCGCAACCAAAAGGGGCGCGGTTCGGGGCCGCTACTCGCCGTCGCGGCGAGGCCGACTCCTCAATCTTTATGCGGCCGGCGCTACTCGATACGGGTAATGACGGACTCTGACGGGGAGGACATCGCAGACCTTCCACCGAGCGCAAAGCTCGTGTACAAGGTTCTGGAGTACGACGGCCCGCTGACGCAGAAAGGCATCGTCGAGGAGTCGATGCTGTCGGCGCGGACCGTCCGCTACGCGCTGGAACGGCTCGACGAAGTCGGCGTCATCGAGGAAGACGTGTACTTCGCGGACGCGCGCCAGAACCTCTACGAGATCATCGACCAATCCGCGGAAGCCGACGCCGCCGTCTCGGACTGATTCCTTCTCTCTCACTCGCTCGAGCGCGTCCGTAGCGGCGTCTCTGTCGCGCTCACAGCGCCTCGATCACGTCGTCCGCCGACGCCACCGCCGCGAACTCGCCCCGAAGGTGCGCCAGCGCCGTCCGGTGAACCAGATCCGGCTCGAAGCGCTCGCCGTCGAGCGCGCGCTCGAAGGTCGCCGTCGCGTCACTCGCGACGACCACGTCGAACCCGCGGTTCTCGGCCATCCGCGCCGTCGTCGAGACGCAGTGGTCGGTCGTCAGCCCGCAGACGACGAGCGTCTCGTGGCCGCGCTCGCGGAGCCACGCCTCCAGGCCGGTGTCGACGAACGCGCCGTTGACGCGCTTCTCGAACGTCGCGTCTCCGGCTTTCGGCTCCAGTCCCGGCTTGAACGCGAAGCCCGGGTCGTCGCCCCGGAGCGGGGAGTCCGATTCGGTCGAGTCGTGGCGGACGTGGACCACGGGCAGGTCGCGCTCGCGCCACGCGGCCAGCAACCGCTCCGCGTTCGCCTCGGCGTCGGGGTTGTTCCGCGTGCCCCACCCCGGGTCGTCGAAGCCCCGCTGGAAGTCCACCAGCACGAGCACGGGGTCCGCGGGGAGCGAGAGCGCCGCCATCAGTCGGCCGGCTCCGGAGTCGATGCGTCGACGAGCCACTTCGACTTCGGGTGCTCGCGCGTCACGGTCATCGGGCACTCGTCGGGGGCCTCGGACTCCTCGGACGACAGCATGTACTGGGGCCACTCGCGGTCGCCGTCGACCCCCCAGTCGCCGATGTCGGCGTGGGGACAGACGCCGTCGTAGTCTTCCAGTCGGTCCTGGATGACCTCGCGGGCGTGCTGGCCGGCCTCGGTGTCGGCCGTCACGTCCAGGTCCTCGAACAGCGAGCGGGGCTGGAGCGTGATCTCCAGGCCGATCGGGCAGTAGCGGCTCTTTCGCGCGTCGTAGAACGGCGCGCGACACGTGGGGAACATCGGCTCGCCGCCGAAGCAGAACTCCCAGTAGGGGTCGTCGGTATCGGTCGGGATGTCCTCGGGCCACGGCGCCGGGTCGTGGACGTGCAGGAACTGGAGGATATGCCAGAGGCGGTCGTGGTACTCGGCTTCCGTCAGCGAGCGCTCGGGCGGGCGGAAGAACGTCACCAGCGAGGCCCGCTCGCTGTGGTCGCGGTACGTGTCGAGGTACGTCAGTATCGTCCGCCCGAGGTCGAACAGCGCGTCTGGGTCGCTGGTCGAGGGGACGGCCGTGTACAGCGGGACGCCGTCGCGGACCGACTCCGCGCCGAAGAAGCAGGGGAACGGCGTGTCGTTTCGCTCGCCGGTCAGTCCCGCGCTGAAGGTCCGCCAGTGCTCGGCCACCCAGTCGGGCGCGACGCCGCGGTCGACCTGCTCGACCAGCGTCGCCTGGTCCACCAGCCCGCCGACGACTGTGTCGCTCATACTCACACTGACGGACTCGAATCCAATTTAGCTGTCGCTTCCGTCGCGCTCTCCGCCGAATTCTACACGATCAGTCACCGAAATCTCGCCGCTCTCGACGATTCGACACCGGAGTCCGCCGCGGTGGACGAGCGCCTCACGGACGCCGGACTCGCCGAGATGGTCTTCCAGATACGCGCACGGTTCGCACAGCTCCGTTCCGACGCAGACGGCGTCGCCGACGCGGAATCGCTCGCCGACGAGGTGGTTCAGCGCGACCCCCGCCGTCGTGACGTTGCGCCGATGGGCTCCCGGTTCGAGGTCGATGCCGTGGTCGCGTTCGACCGCCGCGAGCGCCTCGGACTCGATGAGCGTCAGGTCACACCCCTCGCGGTCGGCGAACGTCCCCGACTCGTCGAAGTAGCGGTCGCCGCACAATCCCGCGCCCGCGACGGCCTCGACGCGCTCGACCGGCTCCGGCTCCGCTCCCCGCTCGGGCGTGACGTGGATCTGTGTGACGGTTCCGGTCATCGCGGGCCCTCCTACGACGGGACGACCGTGATCGTGCTGCCGCGGTCGATGGCGCGCTCCAGTTCCTCGGCGATGCCCGACCCGCGCGAGACCTGGATCTCGCCGCCGCGCGAGACGGTCGCGGTGAACAGGTACTCGCCGTCGGCCTGTAGCTCGACGGTGTCGCCGGAATGCCCGTCCAGCGGGACGATGACGTGCCGGGAGGTGACCTCCGGCTGGACGATCTCGCCCTGCTTGCCGCCGGAGTCGGTCTGCGGCCCGCCGGAGGGGCCCGTCGGGCGCTCCTCGAAGGTCCGCACGTCGATGTCGATGCCGAGGCGGTTCTCCACGTCGGAGATGCGGCCGCCGCCCTTGCCGATGACCTGCGAGATGTCGTCGTCCTCGACCCACACGACGGCGGTGTTCGGCCCGCGCAGTTCGACCTCGACGTGACCCCTCGCGATGGAGCGGATCTCGCGTTCGACCTCCTGCTTGGCGAGGCGGTCGACGCCGGAGTCAGGCTGGTCCTCGTCGTCGTTCAGCGGGACCGTGACGACCTGCCGGTTGAAGGTGTATATCTCGTACTCGGGGCGGCCCGTCTCGAAGTCCTTGATCATGATGACCGGTCGCGCGAGGTCCTCCTCCATCAGGCCCTGCGGGACCTTGACCTCGGTCGAGACGTCGTAGACGGTGTGGACCTCGCCGGCCTCGATGTAGACGACGGTGTCGACGATCTGCGGGATGAGGCCGAGTTCGACGCGGCCGATGAGGCGCTGGAGCGCGTCGATGGCGCGGGTCGCGTGGACGACGCCGACCATGCCGACGCCGGCCAGGCGCATGTCCGCGAACACCTCGAAGTCGTCGGTCTTTCGCACCTCGTCGTAGATGGTGTAGTCCGGCCGGACCATCAGCAGCGAGTCGGCCGTCTTCTCCATCGACCCGCCGAGTTCGGTGTACTGGGTGATGTTCGGCCCGACCTGGAGGTCACGTGGCTTCTCCATCGTCTTGACGGCGTAGTCGGCGTCGACGAGGAACTCGCCGACGGCCTGGGCGAACGTGGACTTCCCGGCCCCGGGCGACCCGGAGATGAGGACGCCGCGCTGGTGCTCGGTGAAGCGGTCGCGGAGCTCGTCGGCGTGCTCGTAGTCGTCCAAGTCCGTCTTGACGATGGGCCGCACGGCGGTGATCTCGCGTGCGTCCGAGAACGGCGGGCGCGCCATCGCGATGCGGAGGTCGCGGAACTGGACGATGGTCATGCCCGGCTCGTCGAGTTCGACGAAGCCGTCCGGCGACGACCGGGCGGCCTCCTCGACGTCCTCGGCGTACCCCCGCAGTTCCGCCTCCGTGGCGATGTCGTCGCGGATGGGCTGGTAGTGCATGTCGCCGATGGACCCCTTCTTCGCGTAGGGCTGGACCCCGACCTTGAGGTGGACGCTCATCGTCCCCTCGTCGAAGAAGTTCTCGATCTGGAGGCGGTCGACGGTGCGCCCGCGCGGCTCGACGAACTCCACGTCGAGGCCCTTCGCGCGGGCCACCTCCGCCTGCACGTCGTCGCTGGTCACGAGCGTCGCCCCGCGGTCCTGAGCCACGTCGCGGATGAGCGCGTCGATCTGGCCCTCGCCGGCCTCGCGCTTCTCGACGGCGTCGGGGCGGCGACCGACGTACTCCAGGTCGATGGTGCCGGAGTCGGCCAGGTCGACGAGCGTCTGAAGCTCTTCGAGGCCCTCCCAGCCGGTCTCGCGGCCGTCGTTGGCCTGCGCCTCGAGTTCGCCGACGACGGCTTCGGGGACGATGACTGTCGCGCCGGCGAAGCCCATGCCGTCCACGTCGGTGTCCGGGTCGGCGTCGGCTTCGATCTGCTCGGACACGCGGCCGTCGATGACCACGCTCGTGTCCGGTACGATTTCCATACGCTCCGTTGGAGGGCTGACGTTGAAAAGGGTGTGGAGTCGGTAGCCGGCGTTCGCGCCGCTACACCTGCCGCTGGAGTCGCATGCGAACCGCCCGGTCCGCGGCCGCGAGTCCGGGCTGGCCGAACTCCTGTGCAGACAGTTCGCGGACCCAGAGCGTCCGAACCAGTTCCCTGAGACCCTCGTCCTCGCCGACGACTCGGACGGAGTCGTCGGTCGCGTCCGCGACCGCTACGTGCTCGTTCCCGCGGGCCGCGCGGCGGAGTTCGGTTGCCGAGTCGGACGTGAGACCGTCGACCGTTTGCTCGCGTCGCATCGTGTAGTTGCTATGCGAAAGCGCGGAATAGCACCACTCCCGAATTGTTTGGGCACCTCATCCCGGCTGGCCCACCGATGCCACCCTCCGCCCCTGACTTTTTGGCCCGGCCGCTCCCCGAACGGTGTATGTCATCGCTCGCGTCGCTCACCCGCGACCTCGTCTCGATACCCAGCCACGAGGGCGAGTCGGCCGCCGGCGACTTCGTCGAATCGTGGCTCCGGGACCACACCGACGCCGCCGTCACGCGCGACGACCACGGGAACGTAATCGCCCAACGGGGCGACGGTGACGCGTCGCTCGCCCTGGTCGGCCACCACGACGTTGTCCCGCCGGACGAGTCGCAGGTCGACGCCGACGGCGGTTACGTCGTCGAGGAGCGCGAGGGCCGCCTGTACGGCCGCGGCACGGCCGACATGAAGGGCTGCGTCGCCGCGGCGATGCTGGCCGTCCGGGACGCCGACCCGGCGGGCGAACTGGTCTTCGCCTCGTTCGTCGGCGAGGAGCAGGGCGGACTCGGCTGTCAGGCGGCCATCGAGGACGGGTTCGCGCCGGACTACGCCGTCGTCGGCGAGGGGTCGACCGGCTACTCCGCCGCCGGCGTGACCGACGTGGCCGTCGCGCACAAGGGCCGGCGTGGGTCGACGCTCGTCGCCGAGGGCGGGGCGGCCCACGCGAGCGAACCCGACGCCGGCGAGAACGCCATCTACCGCGCCACCGACGCCGTCGATGTGGTCCGCGATCTGGACTTCCCGTCGACGACCGTGCTGGGCCACGACCTCCGAGGGAGCGTCGCCGTCACCGAGATCGAGGGCGGGTCGGCCTGGAACGTCATCCCCGAGCGCTGTGCGGTCACGGTCGACGAGCGGACGGTCCCCGGCGAGCGCGCCCCGCTGGACCGCGCCGAGACCGTCGACGGCGTGGCCTGGCGCGTCGACCAGGACCTCCCGCCGATGGCCTGCGGCGACGCCGACTTCGCGGACACGGTGCTGGACGCCGTCACTGGAGCGCAGGACGGCGCGCCAGACCACGTCGTCAAGCCCCACGCGACCGACGCCGGCTGGCTCGCGGAGGCGGGCACCGACTGCGTGGTCGCCGGCGCGGCCGAACCCGGCGAGGCTCACACCGCCGACGAGAGCGTCTCGCTCGCCGTGCTGGAACGCTGTCGCGAGGTCTACGAGCGCGTCGCCGAGACGTGGCCGCCGGCGTGAGTCGGGGTTCGGGACCGCGCCCGCGCTGACCGCGCGGCCCCGCGCTATCGCGACGCCCCTTACCGCCGACACCGGGTCTTTAGGGCCGCCCGCCCAACCACGGCGTATGGCAACAGCGAGCGAGGACAGCGAGTCCACGTACGAGCAGTTCCTCGACCACGTCCGCCGCCTCCACTACGTCCAGGACGCCGGCGGCGTCCTGAACTGGGACCAGCAGGTGATGATGCCGGACGCCGGCACGCCGGCCCGCGCCAAGCAGACCTCCGCCGTCTCCACGCTCCATCACGAACTGCTGACCGACGACGACCTGGCCGGCTGGCTCGACGAACTGGCAGACGCCGACCTCGACGCCGAACAGGCGGCCGTCGTCCGGGAGGTCCGTCGGGACCACGAGCGGGCGACGAAGGTCCCCGCCGACCTCGTCGAGCGCCTCTCTGAGGCGTCCTCGAACGCCCTGCCGGTCTGGAAGGAGGCCAAGGCCGAGGACGACTTCGACGCCTTCGCCGACACGCTCGAAGAACTGGTGGAACTCCGCCGCGAGTACGCCGCAGCCATCGACCCCGACCGCGACCCCTACGAGGTCCTGTTCGAGGAGTACGAGCCCTACCTCGGCATCGACACCGCCGAGGAGGTGCTGACGGACCTGCGCGACGCGCTCGTGCCGCTCATCGACGACATCGCCGACAGCGACGTGACCCTCGCCGACCCGTTCGAGGGGACCTACGACGAGGACGACCAGCACGCCCTCGTCGAGGCGGCGCTGGACGACCTGGGCTACGACTGGGACCGCGGCCGGCTTGACACCGCGCCCCACCCCTTCTCGATGGGGACGCAGTTCGACGCCCGCGTCACCACCCGTTTCACTCCCGACGACCCGCTGGACGCGCTCGGGTCGACGATCCACGAGTTCGGCCACGCCACCTACACGCTCGGCCTGCCACAGGCCGAGTACGGCACGCCGCTCGGCGACAACCGCGACCTCTCGGTCCACGAGTCCCAGTCGCGCTTCTGGGAGAACCACGTCGGCCGCTCGGAGCCCTTCTGGGACTTCTTCGCCGACACCGCCAACGACCACCTCGGGACCGACGCGTCGCCCCGCCAGTTCTACGAGGCCGCAAACGAGGTGTACGACGACAACCGCATCCGGGTCGAGGCGGACGAGCTGACCTACCACATGCACATCGTCCTGCGCTTCGAGATCGAGCGCGACCTCATCCGGGGCGACCTCGACGTGGCCGAGGTGCCGCGGGTCTGGAACGACAAGATGGAGGAGTACCTCGGCGTGCGCCCCGAGACCGACGCCGAGGGCTGTCTGCAGGACATCCACTGGACCAACGGCGCGTTCGGCTACTTCCCGACGTACTCGCTCGGGTCGGTGCTGGCCGCCCAGTTCGACCACCACGCCCGGCAGGACATCGACGGCTTCGACGAGCACGTCCGCGCGGGCGAGTTCGGTCCCATCCACGACTGGCTGACCGAGCGCGTCCACCGCCACGGCGCGCGCTACACGACGGACGACCTCGTTCGGGAGGCCACCGGCGAGTCGTTCACCGCCGACCACTTCCTCGACTACGCCGACGGGAAGTACCGCGCGCTGTACGACTGCTGAGTCGCGGGCTGGCAGTATCGGTCGTGAAAATTTTAGGTAGTCGCCTTTTACCGCTGGCGTCCGTCAATCCGGATAGCATGTCTGAGGAGCACGTCGACGCTGAGCCGAGGGCCAGCACTACGGATATCGACGAAGATATCGACGCAGACATCGAGGACGAGATCGCCGAAAACATCGACAGGCAGTCCGGATACAACCACGAGGCGGCGAGCGAGATCCAGACCATGCTCGCCGAAGTGGAGGACTCCTCGGTCGACGTCGCCGAGGAGACGGACGCCATCCGCGCACAGGCCGCCGAGCAACACGAGGCCATGACCGAGATCGCGAACGAGGTGTCGAACCTCTCGGCGTCGGTCCAGCAGATCGCCTCGTCTTCGGAGGAGGTGTCCGCCGCCTCGCGCGAGGCCACGGAACTCGCGGAGCGGGGCCAGGACAACGCCGAAGACGTGCACGAGGCGATGGAGAACATCCAGCGCGCGGCCGACAGCGTGGCCGAAGACGTCGAGACGATTCGGGAGAGCGTCGCCGAGATCGACGAGATCGTCGAGGTCATCAACGACATCGCCGATCAGACGAACATGCTGGCGCTGAACGCCTCCATCGAGGCCGCTCGCGCCGGCGAAGCCGGGGAGGGGTTCGCCGTGGTCGCGAACGAGGTCAAGAGCCTCGCCGAGGAGTCCCAGCAGAACGCGACGGAGATCGAACAGATGATCGACGGGATTCAGGAGGACACGGAGAACGCCGTCGAGAGCCTCGAAGAGAGCAACGCGGAGATCGACGACGGGATCGACACCGTCGAGGAGTCCACCCAGATTCTCGAAGAGATCGACGACACCGTTCGCGAAGTCAACGACGGCATCGCCGAGGTGGCCACGGCGACAGACCAGCAGGCCGCCTCGACCGAGGAGGTGGCCAGCATGATGGACCAGTCGACCGCGGCCGCGAAGGACATCGCGGACAGCACGGCCGACATCGCCGGGGAGTCCGTCGAGCAGACCGACCTCCTCGCGGACATCAATCAGGCGATGGACGACCTCGTCGCGGACCTCGAACGGAACGCCTGAGAGCGCCGACGAACACGCCGCTTATTTCGCCGGCCGGCCAACTCCCTCCCATGCGACCGGACCTCGACCCGGAACAGCTCGACCGCTACTCGCGGCACATCATCATGGACGACGTGGGGCCCGAGGGACAGGCGGCCCTGCTCGATACGTCGGTGCTCGTCGTCGGGGCCGGCGGGCTCGGGTCGCCGGTCCTCCAGTACCTCGCGGCGGCCGGGGTCGGCCGGCTCGGAATCGTCGACGACGACGCCGTCGAGCGGTCGAATCTCCAGCGACAGGTCATCCACGGCGACGCGGACGTGGGCCGCCCGAAGGTCGACAGCGCCGCCGAGTTCGTCGCCGACCTGAACCCCGACGTGACCGTCGACCGCCACGCGGTCCGCTTCGAACGGGAGAACGCCCCCGGCCTCGTCGCCGACTACGATATCGTCGTCGACGCGTCGGACAACTTCGCGACGCGCTTTCTCGTCAGCGACGCCTGCACGCTCGCCGGGACGCCCTTCTCCCACGGCGCGATCTTCCGCTTCGAGGGGCAGGTGACGACGTTCTCGGGCGACGGCCCGTGTTACCGCTGTCTGTTCCCCGAAGCGCCGCCGGAGGGGACGGTCCCCGACTGCGCGACCGCCGGCGTGCTGGGCGTGCTGCCGGGCACCATCGGCTGCATGCAGGCCACGGAAGTCGTCAAGCTCGCGATGGGCTACGGCGAGACGCTGGACGGGCGACTGATCGCCTACGACGCCGCAGAGATGACCTTCGAGGAGGTCCCCGTCGCCCCGAACCCCGACTGCCCGGTCTGCGGCGACGACCCGGCCATCGACAGCGTCGCCGACGCGACGTACGAGGGGCGCTGCTCGCTGGCCGAGGACTGAGCGGAACCGCTGTCCTGAAGCCCCGCCCGACGGCCCGCGGCGCTCGGCCGATTCTCACAGCTAATACTGCGACACCGAGCTTTATGCGACGGTGGTCCGGAGGTCGGGTATCTCGTGTCATGGCCCCGACTGAGCGCCCCCACTCCCTCTCGATTCGCCTGCAGAAGCCCGGCTACGTCGAGCTGGTGTTCTCGCTGGTGCTCGTCTGGGGCTTCGGCGACGCGCTGTCGACGCTGTTCGCCGCGCGCTTCGCGGGACCGGGGCTGGAGGCGAACCCCTGGATTCGGTCGCTCCTGTTCCACGAGCCGCTGCTCGTCGTCGCGCTGAAGATGGCGGTCGTCCTCTACGTCGGCGTCGTCCTGCTGGAGTGTCGCGACCTCGTCGAGCGGGTCCCGCTCTGGCGGGCCTGGCTCCTCGGCGTCGTCGCCGTCGGCGCGCTCGTCGTCTTGGGGAATACGTACGTCGGGCTGGCCGCGGCCGCCGTCGCTTAGGCCCGAACGGCCCCGAGGTCGACGACGGCGTCTCGCGGCGGTGAATCGAACAGCTCCGGGTGGACGAGCGCCGCGAGGAACTCCAGCGTGTCGACCAGCCGCGGCCCCGACCGATTGACGTAGTGGTGCCCGTCCACGACGTAGGTCCGGCCCTCGCGGACGGCCGTCAGGTCGTCGAAGCCCGGCCGCTCGGTCAGGTCGGCGAGGTTCTCGCGGGTCTGGGCCACGTCGAAGCCGCAGGGGGCGGCCACCAGCACCTCGGGATCGTACTCGCGGACTGCCTCCCACTCGCGCGGCCGGGAGTGCGCGCCGGCGTCCTCCAGTCCGTAGCGCCCGCCCGCGGTCGCGACCATCTCGGGAATCCAGTGGCCGGCGACCATCACGGGGTCGAGCCAGTCGAGGACGGCCACGCGTGGGCGCGTCTCGGCCCGCGCCGCCGTCGCCTCGACGGCCGCGACCCGCTCTCGGAGGTCCGCGACGAGAGCCGACGCCCGTTCGTCCCTGCCGATCGCGCTCCCCACGCGGTGGATGGACTCGAAGAGGTCGTCGAGGCTGTGCACGTCGAGCGTGAGCACCTCGGCATCGAGCCCCAGTTCCGCGACCGCCTCTGCCACCAGCACGTGGTCGACGGCGCACACGTCACAGACGCCCTGCGTGACGACGAGGTCGGGGTCCAGTTCGGCCAGCGCCTCCCGGTCGACGGCGTAGACGCCGTCGCCCTCCTCGGCCGCCGCGACCTGTTCGTTGATCTCAGCGCTAGCTGCTTCGGGGTCGACACGCGAGCGGTTGACCGACGGCCGCTCGCGGGCGGCCGGGGGGTAGTCGCACTCGTGGGAGACGCCGACCGGTTCGACGCCGAGCGCGTAGACGATCTCCGTCGCCGAGGGAAGCAGCGTGACGACTCGCATACCTCCGTGTTCGGCCGGGAGCGCAAAAGCCTCTCCCCGTCCGGCCGGTTCGTTACGCTTACCCTCCACCGCCGACGAGACGGGAGTATGGAAGTCAAGTCGCGTCACCACCTCCGCTCCGACGAGGTGGACGCCATCACCGCGGCGCTGTCGGACAACCTCGGGGTCGACCTCGACGCCGACAGCTTCGAGAAGGTCGCGTTCGACGACAGCGACTGGAACGTCGTCCTCGTCGACGGCGACCCGCTCGTGCTGTACTTAGACGACGAACCGTTCCTGACCGTCCAGGGCGCGAATCAGCACCCGCCACGGAAGCACGTCGTCACCGTCGACGCCGGGGCCGTCTCGTTCGTCTCCGACGGCGCGGACATCATGCGGCCGGGCATCACCGAGGCCGACGACGACATCGGCGCGGGCGACCTCGTCGTCATCAACGAGGAGTCCCACGGGAAGTTCCTCGCGGTCGGCCGCGCGAAGACCGACGGCGACGACATGGTCGGCGACAGCGGGAAGGTCGTCGAGTCGCTGCACCACGTCGGCGACGACCTCTTCGAGTTCTCGGTGTAGCGTCGAGCGGCCGCCCGCTGTCTGCCCGCGATTTTGCGTCTGTTACACCAGCGGTCGGAGTCCCAACCGGCCGACGCCGCGGTCGAGGCCTACTCTGACGAGTGCTTCGACAACACCAGCACCCACGGCGACCCCGAGCAGCAGGGGCCAGACGGTGAGATACGACGACAGCGGGTGGAGATGCATCCCGTACAGCCACTCGTACACCGTGTTGCCGAGCAGCCAGAGTGTCGCGAGTCCCGGCGTGACAAGCGAAAACCGGCCACAGAGATACAGCGGGACGGCACCCGTGAGAACCATTCCGACAGCGGCGTAGCCGGCCCCGAACGCGAGGGTCGCCGGCTCCTGTGACCAGAAGTGGACGCCGTTCGAAAACAGCCACGACAGCACGCCGATGGCATAGAGAACGCCACCGACGGCCGCGACAGCGATGGGAGTCGTTTTGACGGAGGGCGGACGCATCGGTGTCGCTGTTCGGTCCGCCGCTGAATAACGCTTTGTCCCCGTCCGCGCGCAGAGTCCGGCTGATCAGGGCCCCCTGTGTCAACACGTTCGATGGACGAAAACTTGAAACCGGTTGCGCACGCCGGGAGTGACATGGGACTGATGAGCAAGATTCTCGGCGAGTCGGGGTCGTCTCGGAACACCGAGGACTACGTCGAGCTAAACGCCAACGAATTCGACATGAGCGGGACCGAGACCGAGCGGCAGGTCCGCATCGCCCGCATCAGCGACAAGCAAGACGTCATCGAGATCAAGGACGCCGTCTACGACGGCGACGTGGTGATCGCCGACATCACGCGCCACTCCACGCAGGACCGGACTATGGAACACATCAGCGACGAGCTCAAGCAGGTCGCCAACGAGGTCGGCGGCGACATCGTCCAGAAGGACGACGACCAGCTCATCATCACGCCGGCGGGCGTCGGCATCGCCCGGGAACGCCTCGGTCGATAGACGTCGGCGCGGCGGCGTTCGTTTCAGTGTAACGGCCGGTTCGTCGGGGGTTCAATGCGTTTTTCGGTGTCGCCGCGCTAGCGATGCCAATGACAGATCCGGCCATACGAGCCAGTGGGTTACGAAAGCGATACGGCGACGTGCAGGCGCTCGACGGCCTCGAACTCTCCGTCGATCGGGGGGAGTTCTTCGGCCTGCTCGGGCCGAACGGGGCCGGCAAGACGACCTTCATCAACACGCTGGTCGGTCTCGTCCACAGCGACCAGGGAACCGCCGAGGTGTTCGGCTTCGACGTGGAGGACGACTACCGGGAGGTCCGCGACCGCATCGGGCTGGCCCCACAGGAGTTCAACGTCGACCGATTCTTCCCCATCATCGAGGTGCTCGAACACAAGGCCGGCTACCACGGCATCCCGCGGGACGAGGCCCGCGAACGCGCCGAAGAGGCGCTCAAGACCGTCGGCATCTGGGACAAGCGCGACACGCGCTTCGACTGGCTCTCCGGCGGGATGAAACGCCGGCTGATGCTCGCCCGCGCGCTCGTCTCGGACCCCGACCTGCTCATCCTCGACGAGCCGACGGCGGGCGTCGACGTGCAGCTCCGGCACGACCTCTGGGACATCATCAACCGCATGAACGACGCGGGGACCACCATCCTGCTGACGACCCACTACATCGAGGAGGCCGAGCGCCTCTGTGACCGCGTCGCCATCATGGACGACGGGCGGAAGGTCGAGGTGGCGACGCCCGACGACTTGATGGCCCGCGGCACGGACACCATCGTCCTCGAACTCGCGGATCCGCCGCGGACCGCGCCGCGCCTCGACGTGGATGGCGTCACGGACGTGGAACTGACCGACGAGGGCCTGTCCGTGACCGCGATGGGCGGGAGCCAGACCGCGCCGGCGATCATGCGCGAACTCGAAGCACAGGGCCACACCGTCGCCTCGCTCGACATCCGCCGGGCGTCGCTCGAAGAGGTGTTCGTCGACATGACGCGCGACGAGCGCGACTACGCGGAGGTGTCGGCGTGAACCCCAACGCGACCCAGCTGGTGACGCTGGTCCGGCGGGAAGTCCTCCGGTTCGTGCGCCGGCCGTACAACACGTTCCTGCCGCCGATCATCACGAACGCGCTGTACTTCTCCGTCTTCGGCGTGATCCTCGGCAGCCGGATCGGGTCCATCGCGGGCGTGAGCTACATCCAGTTCGTCCTCCCGGGACTGGTCGTGCTGGGGGCCATCTCGGACAGCTTCGAGAACGCCTCGTTCACCATCTTCCACGGCCGGTGGAACGAGTACATCCAGGCCGTGACCACCTCGCCCATGTCGAACCGGAGCATGGTGTCGGCCTACGTGACCGCGAGCGCGCTCCGGGGCGTCATCACGTCGCTGCTCATCATCGGCGTCGGACTGGTGTTCACGTCCGTCCCCGTCTCGCACCCGGGCTACCTGGTCGCGTTCGTCCTCGTCATCACCACGCTGTTCGGCGGCCTCGGCGTCGTCGGCGGCCTGTGGGCGAGCGACTTCGACTACCTCACCGTGATGAACCAGTTCATCCTCCGGCCGCTGGTGTTCTTCGGCGCGGTGTTCTACTCGCTCGACGTGCTGCCGCCGCTCTGGCGCAGCGTCTCGCTGCTCAATCCGATGGTGTACATGGTGAACGGTGTTCGCTACGGCATGATCGGCGTCACCGAGATCGACCCGAACACGTCGCTCGCGGTCCTGACCGGCGTGACCGTGGTCGTCCTGTCGATCGACTTCGCGCTGTTCAAGCGCGGCTACGGGCTGACGGAGTGAGGGCTCGCCGGTGCGCCTCGCGCTCGTCGGTTTCGCGACGCTACTCGCCGTCGCTCCTGTCCTACGAAAAGGGGGACGTGCCCTCGGCGGCTGACCCGGATCGGAATGCCGGATTGGGTCCGCTCCGGCGGGCGGACAAACTATGACAGGGTGCCCCGGAACGAGGTTCCGTGGCGACACGAGCGGACTCGTGACCCGGATACTTGTGAGCGCCTCCGGGCGTGGCGTATGTTAAATTATGACATGAGGGCATTTAGGTGTGACGCCCGTCTGACGCGCAGTGATAATCGGGCCCGCTGTGGCTGTGCAATCGCTCTTGAGTGGTCGTTCGGCAGCACGTCACCGCGTGGCTCCGGAACGCGGTCGTTTCGTGCTCACGAGCAGGTACTGCGCGCTCGGACTTCGATCGCACCCGCAGAAAGTCCGCCCCGGTCGGACCCTATACGTTGTCCGGCGCGTCGGCGTCGTCCTCGACCGAGCGCTTCAGCGAATCGCGGCGCGCCTTCGCGTCGCGGTCCGTCGCCTCTTCGAGGAAGTCGTTTTTCTTGGCCACGGCGTCCTCGGCGGCGTCGACGTGTCCCTCGGCGATGACCTCCTCGGCGGGGCGCTCGTCGATGTGCAGCGCCAGTTTGTCCTTCTTCGATCCGTACTCGACGCGGCCGGCGACGACCCGCTCGAACACGGGATTGTCCGGTTCGTCGACGACCAACAGGTCGTTGCCCTCGTACTCTTCCGTGTCAGTTACCGGTCCGAAATACTCCTCGACGAACGCCTCCATGTCAGGGACGCGGTCTTCGAGATGCTCGCCCCGTCGCATCTTGTACTCTCGCATGGCCGAGTTTTTGCGAGGGGCTGTCTTACCCTTTGCGTTCACTCGTCGCGGTGGTTGATAAGTGACCCCTTGTGGCACTCGGGACAGAAGTCGCCGGCCCGCAGCGAGGTCGATTCGACCTCGGTCGTGAACCCGCACTCGGGACAGCGGAACTCGCCTTCGGGAACGGTCACGGCGTTCTCACCGACGGGCTCGACGTCGGATTCGTCGTCGTCCTCGACGGGCATCGTCTCGGGTGACCAGTCGTCACCGTCGTCTCCTGGCTCCTCGGGCCACGCGCCGGGCTCCCGGTCGCCGCTCGTCCCCTCCTCGTCCTCCTCGCCGAGGATGAGCCCGTCGTCTTCCTCGGGATCCGTCTCGTCACCGGCCAGCGAGTCGTCGCCCTCCGCGTCCGGTACGTCGACCGTCGTCGTGGGCTCGTCCAGTTCGACGTCCCCGCTTTCGGCCTCGTCGTCGCTCTCGTCGTCGTCGATGATCTCGGCGTCGTCGGCCGACGGGTCGATCGGTTCCGACTCCTCGTCCGATCCGCCGCCTCCCACGCCACCGACATCCGGGTCGACGGGCTCCGTCTCGACGCCCTCGTCGACGCTGTCCCAGCCGTCGGACGCGTCTTCCGCCTCGTCGTCTTCTGGGGGTTCGAACTCGCTCCCCTCCGGTTCGGCGTCCGCCGCGTCAGCGTCCGCGTCGTCGACGAGATCGCCCGCGATGTCCGATGGCGTCTCGATTGCCGTCACTTCCTTGTTCTCCGAGACGATCCGTGTGTTCCCACACCGTTCGCAGGTCTCCCGTTCCTGGATGGTGATTACGACTTCGCTACCCTGCTCTTCGCGCTCGCGCTCGACGGTGGTCTCACCGTACTTGTGCCCGAGGACGGAACATTTGAGACCCATTGTCAGAACTTCCCGCCGTGGTATACTTAAACCCTGCCCGTTCGCCCGTCATCACGTGACAGTCTGAGATTTATTTCACCTCCTATTGCGAAATTTTATAACAGATACCGGGCCTACGATTCGTCAATGCGTTGGACGACGGCGGCGATCGTCGCGTTGTGTCTGCTCCTGCCGGTTCTCAGTAGCACCGGCGCGGCGACGGCGAACGAACCGCCGCTTCCCGACGCTGGCCTCGACCAGTCGGTTGAGCGCGGAGCGACGGTCCACCTAGACGCCAATGGGTCGCGCGACCCCGACGGCGACGTCCGCCGCGTGGAGTGGACCATCCGAACGCCTGGCGGCGCGACGCGTGCGCCCGACTGCCCGACCTGCGTCCAGACGGCGTTCACCCCGACTGAACTCGGGCGATACAACGTCACTGTCGCGGTCACCGACGACAACGGGACCACCCGCTCGGACACGCTCTACGTGACGGTGACCGACCCTCGCGGACCGACGGTCTCGCTGTCGTCGCCGACGGCGCTCCCCGTCGGTGCGCAGCGGAACCTCTCCGCCACCGTGACCGCCGGCGACGCGTCTCTCCGGTCGCTCGCCTGGCTCGTCAACGGAAGCATGGTCCGGCGAGCGCAACTCTCGGGCGACAACGCGACCGCGACGCACCCGTGGACGTTCAACACCACCGGTCCGATCTCAGTCCGCGCCGTCGTGTACGACGCGGCCGGCCACCGCGGGGCCGCGAACCAGACCGTCCGAGTCGTCAGCTCGACCGGCGGTGGTGGCGGCGGCGTCGGTTCCGAGCCGTGTCCTGGCGGTACGATCAACTACTACGACAGTTCCAACCAGAATCGAGGGTGTACCACCGGCGCATCGATGACTATCGGCGATACCGTCGTCGACGTCGATGGGAAACCCGGGATCTGGATGTACGTAGACAACGAACTTACACAGGTCGTTAAGCCGGAAGAAGCCGATAGTCTCTCGAAAAATGGTTTGGGGGAAACGTTCACGAAAGAAACAATTGATGAAGAAAGTCGGAGCCTATTAAATCAGCGACAACAGAGAGAAACCGATAATAGAGATAGCGATTCTGATAGTAGTCCTGATTTCATATTCCACGAAGAGACTGATTCAAATGGAAAAGCAGATGTAAGAAACACTCCCAGCAATGGTGTTGGTGGGTGTGAAACGTGTGATGGAGGAACGGATGATACCAGTGGAGGTAACGACAGTCCAGTCTATGGTGGATGGGGGCCGTGAAGTAAAGAATCGTTTCAACATGGCGAAAGCAAATAAAAAACGTAGCATAAAATAAGATATAAGATGATGTTAGATTTAAAAAGGAGTTTTGTGTTGTTCAGTATTCTCACACTTGTCTTGTTTTCGGGGTGTTCCAGCCTTGGAACCAGTAGAAGTACTGTGACACCGGAACTAACTCCAGAAGAAACAGCCACTGAGAAAACAACAGAGTCAGCAATCCGAAAGAGTTCGACACCAAAAAAGAAGACCCCTCACGAAGCTATTCAGACCAAAACAGAGGTTGATAAATATGCCGATCGTCGACAAAAATATAGACAATTCGATAAAGAATTTCGAATTTGGATGACTCTTGGAATTACTGCAAAGGTTATTAATACCGAGATCTATCCAGAGAACGAATCATATCATATCCAATATGAAATGGAGAATCCAAGAAATAGGTCAATTAGCAGAGAAGAGAGACGGCTTATTGCTTTGAGCTATATGCATATTGTCAACCGGTGGAACTCTGCTGATTTCCCAGATCGTGATCATACATATATCCCAGATACAGTAAATGTGACTGTTCTAACGCCAGAGGGAAAATTGTACGAGACAAGCTACCTAAAATACAACTGGGCTTATCAACACTCTATTGGAAAGTGGTCAAAGCGCCTCTATCTGGCACATTATGCGGGTTCTATCGAATTAGGTCCAGAACATCCTGATTACGAAGGTCGCGAATAAAATCGAGTGGTTAATAAATATCCAAGGTTTGTCCCTTCTATTCTAGTAATTTTTATAATGTACGGTCAGCTGTGTCTTTCGAGACTAAATATGAACCTAGTAACTCCGTGCAGATCTCTTCTCTCTTTATACCCGTTGACAGGGGACAAAGATTAGACCCGTCCGGTAATAGAGGGGACCATGAGAGCGAAGCCGGAGTATCGTGACCGGGACGAGACCGAGGTTGCGGTGCTCGACGCGCTCGCCGACCGCCGCGAGGAGGGGATGACCGTCTTCGAGCTTCGGTCGCGGACGGAGGAGAACATCGACCGGATCGAAGACGCGCTGGCGGCCCTCAAGGCGGACGACCTCATCGAGGTCGAGGACAACGGCGAACGGACGGTCATTCTGCCGGGGGAGGACGTGGTGGGCGACGACGTGCCGGACGAGGAGGGATCGCTGCTGGACCAAATTCGCGATCGGTTGCCGTTTTAGTCGCTCAGTCGTCGGCCGTGGGGGTGGCGGCGCAGTTGTTCGGCCCGAGTTCGAGTTCGAAGGCCGCGTCGTCGTCGGCGGTTTCGGTGCCGAGGTTGATCGCGATGATGCGTTCGAAGTTGGCCGGCCGCGGGGGTATGTCGTCGCAGACGGCGTCGACGAACGCTTCGCGGTCCATCGAGAAGGCGGGGTGGCGCTCGCGGAGATCGCCGAGGGGGGCGGTGTAGGTCCCGTCTGACGCGGGCGTCGCGGCGTCGCCGTAGTGCCCCGGTGCGACGAGCGTGTCGTCCGGGAACGCGGCGAGGCGCTCGATCAGCGTGCGGTGGAGGTCCCGAGCGAGGTCGCGCGCGCCCTCGGCTCCGGCTTCGAGGTCCGGGCGAGCGACGCCGTCGAGGAAGACGCTGTCGCCGGCCAGCAGCACGTCGCCGACTGCGAACCCGGTCATGCCGGTAGTGTGGCCGGGCAGGGGGTGGGCGCGGAGCGTCGCCGAGCCGACGGTGAGCGACCCGTCGTCGGGGAGCGCGGTCACCGCGTCCGTGACGCCGCGGTCGACCGCTCGTGTGGCCATGACCGGTTCGGCGTCGGTCTCGGCAGCGAGGCGGCGAACGCCGCTGACGTGGTCGGCGTGGACGTGCGTGTCGACGGCGTAGCGGAGCGTCGCGTCGTGCTCGGTGGCGTCGGCGACGTAGCGGTCGGCGAACGTCCGAAGCGGGTCGACGACGGCGGCGTCGCCGTCGCTGACGACCATGTAGCCGAGACAGCCCGAGGCGGGGCGTCGGTACTGGACGACGGTGGCCGCGTCGCAAGGGATCTCGCGGGCATCGTAGAGACGGGCCCATCCCTCCATGCCGTCGGCGAGGTTCTGCGCGTCCACGTCGTGGTCGGCCAGAAGGCCGGCGACGAAGGCGCTGGCCTCGCCGCGGGCGCAGACGACGGTTATCGGGCCCGAGCCGGCCACGTCCGCTACGAGGTCGTCGACCTCGCCGGTCACCTTCGCCTGCAGGAACTTCGGGAACGGGAGTTGCGTCGCCGTGACCGACGGGCCGTCGATGTGCCACTCTTCGTACTCGTCGCGGTCGCGAACGTCGAGCAGTCGGACCGGTTCGCCGGCGTCGAGTCGCGATTGCAGCGCCGCCGCCGACACGGACTGTGGCTCCGTCGGGGGCTCCGGATAGTCCTCGGTCATACCGGACGTAGGTCGCTCCGGCAGATAAACCGGGCGGGGAATTGAAGCCCGCGCCGGCCCCAGCGAGAGTATGGACGCGCGAGCCACGATCGACGCGGTGCGAGACGCGACGGAGACGGAACGCGACCGACTCGGGTCGGACAAGGCGCTCGTCGCCGCCACCGGCGCGTCGCTTGAGACCGACGCGGTCCTCGAAGCCGCCGCGACTCGCGAGGCGGGGCTGGCGGCCGCGCTGGGACGGTGGAGTGACGAGATCTCGGACGACGATGGAGCGGACGGCGCGGTCGCGGACGCGCTCGATGAGGCGGCCGCGGCGGCCGCAGAGCGGAGCGACCGAATCGACGCCGATTCGGGAGAGCCAGACGCGCTCTCGGCGCACCTCGAAACCGTCGCGGGGACCGCAGAGCGCGTCGGGGCCGGCCTCGTCGCGGCCCCCCTGATCGCCGACCGCTTCTACCTGCAGGTGGTGAACTTCTTCGTCAACGAGGCCGACGAGGGCCGCGCCGACCTCGCCCGGGAGCTCAGGTCCGACGCATCGTCGCTTGACCAGGCCGAGACCGCTCTCGACGCGCTCTCGGAATCGGAGCGTGACGCCGCTGCGGCGGCTGCCACCGAGGCCGTCGAGGCCGCCTACGAGGGCTACGCCGAGGCGCTGGACGCGATGGGACTCGATCCGAAGCCGATCTGTTGAGCGAGGTGGTCCGTCGCTGGTCTGGGTCCGGAGGCCGCTCCCGCCGCACCGTCCGTTCGCGCTCAGTCGAAGCGGTAGGTGGCGACGCGGTTGGACGCGTAACGGAACCCGGCGGCGCCACACCCCAGACAGAGCAGGAGCGTCGCCGCCAGGCCGCCGCCGAGGACCAACGGCTCGTCGCCCAGCGAGAACAGGTCGTGGACGCTGAACAGGAACGCTAGGCTCGCCGGCGCGACGGCCGCGCCGAAGACGACGAGGTAGCCGACGAAGGCCCAGCCGCTCGGAACGACCACCTCGCGCCCGTAGACGGAGGACCGCTCGAACTTCGGAAAGACGACGCCGGTGCCCACGGCGATGGCCGGCGCCGCGACGGTGGCGACGAGTGCGGTCGCGAGCGCGACGCCGAACACCAGCGGTGGCGTGCCGGCGGCGACGCCGACGCCGCCGACCAAAACCACCGTGAGTGCGACGCCGGGGAGCGCGCCGGCGAGGACGAGCCCCGAGACGAACGCTCGCCCGGAGACGTTCGCGGTCAGCGTGAGCGGGAGGACGCGCTCCTCGCCGCCGAGCGGATTGAGCGTGAACGCCGCGCCCGCGGCCGCCGCGCTCGCGACCCCCGCGGCCAGCGGAAACGTCGGCGGGACGACGCCCTCGAGTATCACGGTCTGGAGGTGGAACATCAGGAAGAAGAACGGCATGGCCGCGTACTGGACGGTGATGGGGGCGCGCTTCGTCCGGAGCCACGACTTCTGTGCGACGACGCGGGTCGCCGTCGAGACCCGGCCCCGAAGGAGTCGGTCCGAGAGCGTCCGCTCGTCGTGGTCGAACTCGTGGGCTGGCTGGATCGGATCCGCGTACCAGGTCCGTCTGGCGAGCCACAGGCACGCGACTGTCCCGACCGGGAGGCTCCCCGCGAGTGCGACGGTCGCGACGCCCGCGTGGAGGGGGTCGGCGCTCGCGCTCCCGAGGGCCAGCAAGACCGCGTCGGCGGTCCACGACAGCGGCGACCGCGTGGCCAGTCGGAGCACGCGCGTCTGCACGGAGGGGATCGTCGTCATCGTGATCCAGCCGACCGCGAGCGCGAGGGAGGCGAGCCCGCCGAAGCTCGCGCGGTGGCGCGCGACGACGGCCGATTGGCTCGCGACCAGCTTCGTCACCAGTCCCAGCCCGTAGCCGCCGAGGGTCCCGAGGACCGCGACGAGGAGCGAGCCGACGAGGAGGACGAGCGCGACGGCGACGCCCGCGCTCCCGGCGGCGAGACCGAGCGTCAGCGCCGCGAGGGGGAGCGCGAGGCCGGCCAAGACGCGGCCGACCTCCGCGACGACGAGTCCGGCCAGCGCGTCCTCGTAGGGAATCGTCGTCAGGAGCCCGTCCGCGGCGTCGGGTTCGCCGGCCGACTTCACCGTATGCTGAAGCGTGACGAAGCCGACCAGTCCCAGCAGGCCGCCGATCGCTCCCGTCGTCGCGAGCCTGACAGTGTGGGGGTCGCTCTCGACGAGCGCGCCGCCGAGAAACAGCGCCGCCGCGCCGATGGCGAGGCTGTACAGCGAGATCATGAGACCGCCGCCGCCGAGCGTGAGCGTCCCGCGCGCCGTCCCGAGGAGCTTTCGCCACGTCCGCCGAAGCTCGGTCCGCGCGACGAGCAGCGCCCGGCGGCCGTCCGGCCGTCTCATTGCTCCGCCGGCCGCTCGCTGGTCACGTCGAGGAACACGTCTTCGAGCGTCCCGCCGGCCGCGATCTCGTCGGTCAGCTCGGCCGGCGTGCCCTCGGCGACGAGGTCCCCGCCGTACAGGACCCCGACGGTGTCGGCCAACTCCTCGACCACGGGGAGGATGTGCGTCGAGAGGAACACGGTCGTCTCCGCGGCCGCGACCTCGCTGATCGTGTCACGCACCGTCCGGGCCGCCCGCGGATCGAGTCCCGAGGTCGGTTCGTCGAGAATCAGCACCTCGGGCTCGTGTAACAGCGCCTGGACGAGTCCGAGCTTCTGTTTCATCCCCTTCGAGTACGTCTCGACGCGGCGGTCGGCGTCCGCCGAGAGGTCGAAGCGGTCGAGCAGCGACTCCACGCGCTCCCAGTCCTCGTGGCCGCGCAGGCCCGCGATGTACTCCAGTTGCTCGCGACCGGTGAGTTCGTCGTACAGCGGCGGTTCCTCGGGGAGAAAGCCGATTTTGTCGACCACCGCCGCTCTATCGGAGACCGGTTCGCCGGCGACCCGGGCCGTCCCCGAGGTCGGGTTCGTCAGCGTCGTCAGGATGCGGATGGTCGAGGTCTTGCCCGCGCCGTTGGGGCCGAGAAAACCGAAGACGCTCCCGCGGGGCACGGTCAAATCGAGGTCGACGATGGCGCTCGTATCGCCGTAGCGCTTCGTCAGACCGTCCGTCTCGATCGCCGGTGCTGGTGGAGGGCACATACCGGCAGTGCCGCCCGGGCGGAAAAAAGGTCTTCCTGTTGGTGCGAACGACTGTCCGGACGCCGTCGGGCGGCACTACTCCTCGGCCGCCTCGTCTTCCGCGCCGTCGTCGGCGTCGTCGTCCGGGTCCTCGACCACTTCGATGCCGCGGTTGTTGACCGCGGAGGGGTCAAGGCCGACCTCCTGCAGGAAGTTTTTGTACTCCCGTTCGCACTGCTCGGCGTCCTTCTGGCGGTCGCTGGCGCGGTCACACAGCGCGATGAGGTCCTCTGGTACGTCGTTGGTGTAGACGATCCAGTGGTTGATGAGGTCCGACAGCCGCCGGATGGGCGAGGTGAAGTGGCCGTAGATCTCGAAGTTCAGCGCGTGGTGGCCGCCGAAGGGGTCGTTCATGTACTTCGCGCGCGGCATCACTTTCATCACGGCCCACTGGATCTTGTCGAGCTGGCGGCCGGGGGCCTGTTCGAGCGTGGCGTTGACGGCCTTGCGCGGGTCGTCCCAGGCGTCGCCGGGGATGGAGACGCCGTCGAGTTCCTGGATCTCGACCAGCGCCTCGTCCCACTCGTCGGGGCTGGGCTGGGGGTGGACGCGGTACATCGCCTCGACGCCGCGCGACCACATCAGCTCGTGCGTGACGGCCTTGTTGGCCTTGAGCATGCACTCCTCGATGATGGTGTGGGCGCGGTCCCGCGCGGGGTTGAGGACGAGCGACCCCTCCTCCTTGCGCTGCTCGTGCATCCGGTCGGCCAGCTCCCAGACCTGCTCGGTCTTCTCCGCGAGGTCGACGCTCTGGTCTTCGAGCAGGTCCGCGGCGCTGTCGGGGTCGTCGAGCAGGCGCTCGGCCTCGGTGTAGGTCAGCCGGGCGTCAGAGCGGATGACGGACTTGTAGATGTCGATCTCGTCGTAGCCGAGGTTCTCCTTGTCGAGGTGCATCTCGACGGTGTGGGCCAGTCGGTCCTCGTTCGGGACCAGCGAGCACACGGTCTCGGCGAGGACTGGCGGCAGCATGTGGACGGTGTAGGCCGGGAGGTACACCGTGTTCCCGCGCTCGACGGCCTGGTCCCACATCGCCGTGTCGGGGTTGACGTAGTGCGTCACGTCGGCGATGTGAACCCAGAGGACGTACTCCTCTTCGCGCTCCTCGACGGAGATGGCGTCGTCGAAGTCCTGGGCGTCGATCGGGTCGGTCGTCCAGGTCGTCATCTCCCGGAGGTCCTCGCGCTCGTCGACCTCCTCTTCGATCTCGGCCTGGACGTCTTCCGTGCGCTCTCGCGCTTCTTCGAGGACCTCCGGCGGGAATTCGTCCGGGATGCCGAACTTCTCGAACAGCTCCTCGCGCTTGTTCTCTAAGTGCCGGGCCAGCTCCTCGTCGATCTGGACGGGGCCTTGCCCCTCGGCGGTCCCGGCCGCCGCCTGCGCGTCCTCGGTAGTCATGTAGCCGGGTACGAACAGGGTGTAGTTAGGACTGTCGGGGTCACTCCACCGAACTGTCGCCCTCGGAGAGCTCCCGGAACCGACGGAGGAACGTCTCGCGATCGGCCTCGCCGGCCCCGGCCGCGTCGAGCGTGGTCTCGAGTCCCTCGCGGGGCTGGCGACACAAATCCGCGAAACAGGGTTTGCAGAGGTGCTCGAACTCCTTGTCCCGCCGGTCCCACCGGTCGCCGTGCTTGTCGTACTCGCGGGCGTCCGACCGGGCGACCGAGTCACCGCAGGCGATGCAGGTGACCGAGCGCTCCCGGGCGTTCCGGGACCCGAACATACCCGCTGGTAACGCCTGACAGTGTATAGAGTTTTTCGCAGAGGCAACAGTTCGGCTGCGCTGCTCCAGCCAGCCGGGTATGCCGCTCCCGCCAGCGCGCTCTGATCGCCCCCGCATCGGGCCACACGTTTATTCACCGGCCGCCACTAGAGGGGGTATCGGCTACTCGGAGCCGGGGACACCGAATGAAGCCACCAGAGACACTCGCGCGCTCGACACTGGATACGTTGCCGATAAACATCGCTGTCCTCGACGCGGACGGGACCATCGTGTTCACGAACCGCGCCTGGCGGGAGTTCTCGGGCGACGCCGACGGCGAGATGGAGGGCACGAACTACTTCGCGACCACCGACGTCGACGCCGACGAGTACGCCGGCAAGGCGGTCGCGGGCATCGAGTCGGTCATCGACGGCGAGGAGGACCTGTTCACGATGGAGTACCCGTGTCACTCCCCCGATGAAAAGCAGTGGTTCCTGATGCGGGTCGCGCCGCTGTCCGACAGCGAGTCCGGGAGCGCGGTCGTCGCGCACATCGACATCACGCAACGGAAGCTCGCCGAACTCGCGGCCGAGCGCCGCAGCGAGGAGCTTCGCGCCGAGCGCCGGAACCTCGAGCACCTCGTCGACCGCGTCGACGGCCTCCTCAGGGCCGTGCTGGGCGACGTGCTGACGGCGGACTCCCGCGAGTCGATCCAGCAGACCGTCTGCGACCGACTGGCGGCGACCGAGGGCTACCGGTTCGCCTGGGTGGCCGACATCGACCTCCGCGACGAGAGCCTCGTCCCGGTAGCGCTCTCGGCCGACCGCGACGACCCGCCGTCGATCCCGCTCGACGCCGACGATCCCGTCGCGGCGGCCGCCCGGACCGAGGAACTCCAGGTGGCCGCCGTCGACCTCGACGGGCGCCACGAGCGGTTCGCCGGGGCCGACGTGAGTTCGGTCGCCGCCGTGCCGCTGGTCTCCGGGGACTCGCTGTACGGCGTGCTCACCGTCTACGCCGACGGCGATGATGCGTTCGACCCTCGCGAGCAGGTGGTCCTCCGGACCATCGGCCGGGCGGCGGCGGCGGCCATCGACGCCCGCGAGACCAGTCGGCTGCTGACCGCCGACAACGTCACCGAACTGCAGTTGCGCATCACCGACCCCGAGGTGTTCTACATCGCGGTCGCGAGCGAACTCGGCTGTTCCATGGAGTACGGCGGGAGCGTCCCCGACGGCGAGGCGACGGTGATGTTCTTCCTCGTCGAGACGGACGACCCCTCCGCCGTCTGCGCCGTGGCCGCCGACCACCCGCAGGTCTCGGGCGTCTCGCACGTCTCGACGGCCGACGGGACCGCCCTGTTCGAGTTCGCGGTGGACGACCCGCCGGTCGTCTCGACCGTCGCCGACCGCGGCGCGCAGACGAAGCGAATCGTCGTCGAACCGGGCGCGGCGACGGTGACGGTCACGCTCCCGGCGACGACGGAGACCCGGGCCGTGGTCGAACAGGTCCGGGACCGCTACCCCGAGACGGAACTGCTCTCGGTCCAGGAGCTCGACGAGCCGCCGGTCTCCCGGCAGGCGTTCATCGCGACCGTCGAGGAGCGACTGACCGACCGACAGCTCACGGCGCTTCGGAAGGGATTCCTCGGCGGCTTCTTCGACTGGCCGCGGGACGTGTCCGGGGAGGAACTGGCCGAGTCGATGGACATCTGCCCGTCGACGTTCCACCAGCACCTCCGGGCGGGCGAGCGGAAACTCCTGGAGGAGGTGTTCGAAAACTGGTGAGCGTGCCCAGTCGACCGCTGACCGGTGGGGAGACGCCGACGCGCGCCGAGTCCGGTCGCCGTCCCCGAAGCAATTTGGTAGTCTGCTTATCCCCACGACCGCCGTATTTCACGGTAGTGACGAAGTACCCGTGTCCCGCTCTCGACCGCCGTTTCGGCGGGGCACAGACCCCCGTGAGCGCACCGCCACGTCCGACAGCACCCACTCGGTCCCCGACTCGGACAGCGCCGTCGACGCACCGCGCATCGAGAGACCGCTCGACCGCTTTCAATGCACTCTGACAACATCCAGACCAGCAAATCGATTCAGCAGGAGACCGGACGGACGTTCCACCTCGCGACCCGCCTGCTCCCGGAACGGATCCGCCACCCGACGTACGTCATGTACGCCTTCTTCCGGGTGGCCGACGAGGTCGTCGACCGGACGGACGGGCCGCCGCCGACGGTTCAACACGAGCAACTGGAAGTGATCCGCGAGGCCGCGCTCGGGAACGTCGACCCCGCCGACACCGACCACGAGGCCGTCATGGCGGCGTTCCAGGACCTCGCTGAGCGCCACGACATCTCCGAGGACACCATCAACGTCTTCATCGACGCGATGGAGATGGACATCGCGCAGGCCCGCTACGAGACCTTCGAGGACCTCAGGGGGTACATGGCCGGGTCGGCCGTCGCCGTCGGGTCGATGATGACCGAGGTGATGGACCCGCCCCAGAAGGAGGCGGCCCTGCCCCACGCGGAGGCGCTGGCCGAGGCGTTCCAACTCTCGAACTTCCTGCGCGACGTGCGCGAGGACATCCACGACTACGGCCGGGTGTACCTCCCGCAGGAGACGCTCTCCCAGCACGGCGTCACCGAGGCGCAACTGGCCGACGCCGAGCTGGACGAGGGGTTCCGCGCGGTGATGCAGGAGGAACTGGCCCGCACGGAAGAGCTGTACCGCGAGGGCGTCGCCGGCATCCGATACCTCCCGGAGGACTGCCAGTTCGGCGTCCTGCTCGCGGCGGTCCTGTACGCCGAACACCACCGGCTCATCCGCGACCGCGGCTACGACGTGCTGACCGAGACGCCGGAGCTCAGCCGTCGACGCCGCCTCTGGCTGCTCGCCCGAACCTGGTGGCACTGGCGGCGCAACGGTGACCCGGAGGCGACGTTCTACACGGTGAGCGCCGTCTCCGAGCGCGGGCCCGGCGAGCGACCGACTGAAGTCCACGGCCACGGCCAGCCGACGTGGCGCGGATGACACGGTCCGCGAGCAGGACAGCGCTCCGCCCCGTCTCGCGACGATGACGCCGCCGCTCTCGTATCTCCAGTTTCACGCCCTGTTCGTCGCGCCGGTACTCGCGGCGCTGGCGCTGACGGCGACCTACCGCCTCGGCAGCCGACGGGCCGTCCTCTCGGGGACTGCGCTCCTGACCGGACTGGCCGTCATCTATACGATCCCGTGGGACGGCGCGCTCATCCGCCGCGGCGTCTGGTGGTACGGCGAGGGGACGGTGCTGGCTCGGTACTGGTCGATTCCGCTCGGCGAGTACCTCTTCTTCGTCTTCCAGACCGTCGGCGTCGGGCTGTGGACCGCCCGGTTTCGCGTGGACACCGACCGGCCGCTCGCCACGCCGCTTCCGACGCGGCTGGTCGGCCTCGCCGCAGCCGGCGCGGTCGCGGCGGTCGGTCTCGCGCTCCTGCGGGCCGACGCCGGGCTCTATCTCGGGTCGCTCCTGGCCTGGAGCGCGCCGATACTCGCCCTCCAGTGGGGCTTCGGCTGGCACTTCCTCGCCGGCGAGCGGCGGACCGTGGCGGCGGCGACGCTCGTCCCCACGGCGTACCTCTGTGGCATCGATAGCATCGCGCTCGAACTGGGAATCTGGACGCTCTCGGGGCAGTACACGACCGGATACGCCGTCCCGCTGATCGGCCTGCCGGTCGAGGAAGCGGTGTTCTTCTTCTGCACGTCGCTGTTCGTCGTCCAGGGCGTCGTCCTGTACGTCTGGCTCCTCGACAGATGGCACTGACCACCGACGCGACGGCCGCCGCCCGCGCGACGCTCGCCCGGGTCGCACTCGCGCCCGGATGGGCCGCGAGCGCCGCGCTCGTCGTCCCGTTCCTCGCGGGCGTTTCGGTCCCGCCGACGCTGCAGTACGTCCCGCTGGTCGCCAGCGTCGTCGTGCTGGGCCTCCCCCACGGCGCGGTCGACCACTTCGCCGTCGCGCGCACGCGCGACGAGCGTCCGGACCTGCGAGCCGTCGGTCGCGTGGTCGCGCTCTACGCCGTCGTCGGCGGGGCCTACGCGGTCGTCTGGTTCCTCGCGCCCGCCGCGTCGCTCGCCCTGTTCATCGCAGTGACGTGGTTCCACTGGGGGCAGGGCGACCTGTACGCGCTCGTCGCGCTGGCGGACGCCGACCACCTCCGGTCGCTCCCCCAGCGGGCCGGGACCGTGCTCGTCCGCGGCGGCCTGCCGATGCTGGTCCCGCTGCTCGCGTTCCCCGCGTGGTACCGCCGCGTCGCCACCGATCTGGTGTCGCTGTTCGCCGCCGACGCCGCCGCCCTCGCGTGGGCGTTCCGGCCGGACGCCCGGGCCGCTCTCGCCGTCGCCTACGGCGCGCTCGTCGCGGCGACGCTCGCGCTCGGGTACGTCCGCGCCGAGTCTCGTCGTCCGTGGGCGCTCGACGCCGCCGAGACGCTGGGCCTGCTCGCGTACTTCGCCGTCGTCCCGCCGGTTCTGGCCGTCGGCGTCTACTTCTGCCTGTGGCACTCGCTGCGCCACGTCGCCCGCCTCCTGCTCGTCGACGACGCGGCCGCCGCTGCCCTCGGTGACCGCGACCTCTCGAGAGCGTTCGCCCGCTTCGCCCGCGACGCGCTCCCCCTGACCGTCGCCTCGCTCGCGCTGCTCGGCGGCCTGTTCGTCCTCGTTCCAGACCCCCCCTCGACCGTCCCCGGCTGGGTCGCGCTGTACCTGGTGTTCATCGCCGTCGTCACGCTCCCGCACGTCGTTGTCGTGACGGTGATGGATCGGGAGCAGGGCGTCTGGGCGTAGTCCGACCGGACCGCACAGGAGCAGAGCGTCGTCGACACTGGCCGGCCAGTCGTTTCGACGGACGTGACGACAAACAATGCGTCAGCGGTTCCGACTCGATCCGCGCTGGCGACCGATCAGAGTCCGCCCGGCGGGAACAGTCGCCTCGCGGTGGACTGGTCGCCGGAGACGCCGGTCGCGTCGGATCCCGTGGACCGCTGGACCTTCTTGCCCAGCCATTTCCGTACGTCTTCGAACAGTAGTCTGAATTGTGGCTTTCTCATTACACGGTATTTTAACGCCCAAACGTATAAACTTTTTATACACAATAGTTCATTCGTCCATTAAAATTGGCTGGATTTAGGCGCTGAAGACGACAGCATCTGGCGACTCCTCACTACTGAGCGTGTCGCGACTGGACGCGTCGAGAGAGAAGAAACGGCCGCGTCGGCGTTACTTGCCCTTGCCGCCGTTACTGCGCAGCGACGGGCGGGTCTTCTCTGCGCCCTTGCCCTTCGTGCCGAGGCCGCGGTTGCGGCGGCCGGCACCGGTCAGACCGCGGAAGGCGCGGTCGGCCTGATTGTCGGCGCAGATCCAGTTGAGGTCGTCGTCGTTCTGGATCGCGGGGTGCTCCGGGTCGATGAGGATGATCTCGTGCCACTTCTGGCGACCGTCCTGGCCGACGGAGTAGCTGTTGAGGACGCGGAGGTTCGGGAAGGTCCGGGAGGCGCGCTCCTCGGCGACGCGCTGGATGTCCTTCCGGCGGGTGATGCGCGTGACGCCCTGGCGCTTGGAGCGCCGACCGGCCTTGTGCCGGCGTTTGCGCGCGCCGCCCTTGCGGACGGAGACGCGAGCGACGACGACGCCCTGTTTCGCCTTGTAGCCCTGCGAACGGGCCTTGTCGAGGCGCGTCGGGCGCTCGATGCGCTCGACCGCGCCCTCGTCGCGCCATTCCTGCTGGCGCTGCCACTGCAGTTCTGCGAGCTGTCCGTCGCCCGGGTTCTTCCAGGCCTCTCGAATGTAGGAGTATGCACTTCGTGCCATGTGTGTTCACCACGGGCGTTGCGTGGTTCAAGTCGCGTCCGGCGACTCACATCCCGACCTGCACACGCAGGTGCCCGCTGGTGCCCGTCGTCCAGCGAGTTACTCCGTCGTTCGCCGCTGGGACTCTTAAGCGGTTCGGACCGTGGATGCGGGTGTGACGCGCTCACGCGGACGACCGCGTCGGAATCCGGGGCCGGTTCGCTCGCTCGCCCGAATCGGTCGCTCTCGGAAAACGCCCTCGATACCGCGGATATCTCTCTTTCGACCTACCGGTTGACAAATTGGTTATAGAATCGCCCTCAATTCCGATCCTGTCTCGACTTGACCTCTATACAATTCCGTATTCTTATTTCTATTTCCAAAAATCTCGAAAATAGGCCTATTATTTAGATACTAGTGTTTAACTAGACTACAATAGCGAAGTATCTGTGTAAAAATCGCAGATGTGTCTGGTGACCCCATTCGGAGTCTTTACTCCGGCACGATTGGAGATTCTTCTTCGATTGACGGCTGTCCACGCGACAGTATCGGGCTCGCCGTTCCCGGGAAATAACAGTCGTACGGGCGTTAGCGGTAGAGTGCGCACCCGCGTCGTCCGGTAACAGTGGTACGTTCGTTAGCCACGTCAGTCCGCGGTGAGGTCGACCTGGACGGACTTCGTGGTGCTGAGCACCTGCCCGGTGATGTCCTCTTCGAGGTACCGGCCGTTCAGTCGGTCGACGGGGCCACAGACGCCCAGTGCGGCGATCCGACTCCCGTCGATTTCGGGGAGCGGCGCGGCCACGCCCACGACGCCCTCATACTGTTCTCCTCTGCAGAACGCGATGCCGTCGTCCCGGATCCGCCGGAGTTCCCGGACGAGTTCGTCGGGATCCGTCGTCGTCGCGTCGGTCGGCGCGATCAGGTCGGTGCGCTCCAGAATCGCGTCGATGCGGTCGGCCGACAGCGACGACAGTATCGACTTCCCGGGCGCGTTCACGTGCAACGGGAGTCGCTCGCCCTCGACGAAGGGGGGCGACCAGCCGTCGTCGGCCTCGGCCACGTACACCGGGACGCCGGCGTCTTCTTCCAGGACGAACAGCGTCGTCGTCTCCCCGGTCGCCGCCGCGAGGTTGTCCAGTTTCCGCTTCGCCGCGTCGTGGACGTCGATGCCCGCCCGCGTCCGTTCGCCCAGGGTCAGCGTTCGGAGCGACGCGTCGTACTGCTCACCTCGCTTGATCACGTAGCCGGCCGCCCGGAGCGTCGAGAGGTGATTGTGGGCGACGCTCTTCGAGACGCCGACGTGGTCGGCCAGCGCCGTCACGCCTACCGTGCCCTCGGCGTCGACCAGCGTTTCGAGGACGGCGAGCGACGTCTCCGTCGCCTCGACCGCGTATCGTGGTTCGTCGGTCATTGCCAATCGGGTACACGCTCCGGGGTGAAAAATATGTTCTTTAGAGCAGAACGATTCGGGTATGTAATGATTCTTAACCCTCGCTATCTATCATGGTTTATCGAGTATGTGTGATCGCTCCGGCGAATACGAGCCGAAATTTATCCGTTCTGCTCTGAAGAACGGCTCGTGTCGAGACGGGAACTGGGCTTCGGGACAGAGCAGCCGGCAGGAAAAACGAACGGTTCAGGCCGACCAGACGGTCGCGGGGTCGGCGCCGTCGTGGACGATCCCGTCGAGGGCGTCGATCACGGCGGCGGGGTCCTCGGTCTGCCAGACGCTTCGACCCATCACGAGACCGCGTGCGTCGGCCGCCATCGCGCCCGCCACGTCGTCGAGCATCGCGCGGACCGACCCGGACGCCGGGCCGCCGAGGATCATCACCGGGACCGGCGCGTTCGCGACGATGGGTTCGAACGACTCGCGGTCGCCGGTGTAGGGGGCCTTCAGCACGTCCGCACCCAGTTCCCAGCCGATCCGGCAGGCGTTGGCCACGTACTGCGTATCCGTCTCGAAGCGGTCCGGGACCTCCTTGCCCCACAGCACGGTCTCGACGACGTGGGGGACGCCGGTCCCGCGCAGGGACTCGGTGATCTCCGTGACGTACTCGACGTTGCGCTCGAACGCGCGGCGGTCCTGCCGGCCGAAGGCCAGCACCGACTTGACGCCCACGGGGTCACAGGCGAGCAGTCGATCCGCGTCGAAGGCGTTCGCCTGGACCCACGGCCCCACGTCTTCGCCCGGTTGGCTCGACGGCGACACGAAGTCGGCGGTCACCAGCACGTCCGTCGACGAGGCCGCGAACGCGTCGGCGAACCGCTCGGCGAAGTACGGCCCGACGAGCACGCCGTCGGGTTCGCCCGCGAGCACCGCGTCGAGCGTCGCCCGCGGGTCCTCGAAGCCGTCCATCGCGCCCATACCGATGCCGTGGTCCAGCGCGACGACGACCGCGTTCCCGGAGTCGGTGTCGAGCAGGTCGAACTCGCTCATTCGCCCTCGCCCGGCACGACGACCTTCTTCAGCCCCTCGGCGTTGCCCATGCGCTCGAACGCCGTCGGCAGGTCCTCCAGTCCGATGCGCTCGGTGACGAGCGCGTCGGCGTCGACGCGGCCGTATCGGAGCAGGGTCACCGCGCGCTCGAAGTCCTCGGTCGTCAGCGAGAACGACCCGCGGTAGCCGACCTCGTCGAAGAACACGTCGAACGGGCTGATCTCCATCGTCGCCTCCTGGTCGGGGACGCCGAAGACGAGCGTCGACCCGCCCGGCGCGGTCACCGCGTTGGCCTGTTCGATGGTCGGCACGAGGCCGATGGCCTCCGCGCCCACGTCGACGGGGCCGCCCGCGGCCGCCGGAATCGCGGCTTCCGGGTCGTCCTCGTTGGGGTCGACGACGGCGTCTGCGCCGAGTTCCGCGGCCAGCTCGCGCCGCTCGTCGTCCAGTTCGGAGACGACGATGGGCGCGGCCCCGGCGTTGCGGAACGCCTGGAGCAGGAGGAGACCGATCGGGCCGGCTCCGATGATGGCCACGCTGTCGCCCGGTTTCACGTCCACCTCTTCGACGCCGTGGACGCAGCAGGCGAGCGGTTCGGCCAGCGCCGCGTGCTCGAAGGACATCTCGCCGATGTCCTCGACGTTGATGGCCGGCACGCGGACGTACTCCGCGAACGCGCCGTCGAGGATGGTCTCGCCGGCCCCGCCGATGCTCGTGTTGTTCTCACAGAGGTGGGTCTCGCCGCGCTTGCAGTACGAGCAGGCGTTGCACGGGACCGTTGGGTTGATCGCGACGCGGTCGCCGACCTCGAAGCCCGCCACGTCGTCGCCCACTTCGGCGACGGTGCCGGCGCTCTCGTGGCCGAGCACCAGCGGCGTCTCGACGGCGAACGTGCCGTGGTACATGTGGTAGTCGGTCATGCAGACGCCGCAGGCGCCCACCTGTACCAGCACCTCGTCCGCGGCCGGCTCGGGCCGCTCGCGCTCCTCGACCGCGATCTCGCCCACGTCGGTCAGCGCGCTCGCGCGCATCATCGGCCCTCCCGTCGCTCGACGGCGGTCACTGTCACTGTACTCCGGTCGTATGGTGTGCTAACTCGGATCATGTATCGGTCACGCCGCGCCGACCGCCGGCCGCGTCCGGACGGTGCGCTCGGCGTCTGTCCGTGGTTGCGGTATATTCGCACCGCGTATTAAAATCTTGCCACGCCCCTCGGAAAACCGACGCGTGACGGAGTCTCGACGGCGTTTCGACGCGTCGGCCAGCCGCGGTCGGAACGAGAAACGGCCGGAGTCACGACACGTAATATACGTTACAAATGATTAGCTTTATTATTGATGGGTAATTCGATAGTGACGAGGTCAACAGACATGCCCAGCAAGCGCAACAGACGGCACTTTCTGAAAGCAACGGGAGTCGGACTGCTCGGCGGTCTCGCGGGATGTACGCGAGGCGGCGATAGCTCCGGGAGCGGCGGGAGCGACGGCGGTTCCGGGAGCGGCGACGGAAGCGACGGCGGGAGCGGGACGTCGTCGGAGGGGAGCGGCGACGACCTGGCCATCCCGCTCAGCGAGTACGAGGACGCCGACATCGAGTGGCGGCAGTTCGAGGGCTCACAGATCAACATCGGCGCGGTCCAGCACCCCTGGGTATCCGCGATCAAGCCCGCGGTACCGGTGTTCGAAGAACTGACCGGTATCGACGTGGTCTGGAACATCCTGCCCGAACAGCAGTTCCGGACCAAGCGCCAGACCGACGTGAGCACGGGGGCCGGGCAGTTCGACGTGTTCTACATGGACCAGGTCGTCAACCAGTTCCGCGAGGAGGGCTGGCTCCAGCCGCTCGACCCCTACTTCGAGGACAGCAGCCTCTACGACGAGGCGTGGTACAAGCCCGACGACCTCTTCGAGTCCTCGAAGTGGCAGGCCCACGGGGGCGGCTACAGCGACACGTGGACCGGACTGCCCATCACCGTCGAGGTCCAGACCCAGTTCTACCGCACCGACCTCTACGAGAAGCACGATCTGGAGGTCGCCGAGACCCTCGAAGAGTTCCGCCAGAACGCCCAGACCATCCACGAGAACGAGTCCGACGTCGTCGGCACGGTCGGCCGGGGTCAGAAGGGCTACGGGATGAACATCTACATCCTGAACACGTTCCTGCGCGAGTTCGGTTCCTCGCTGTGGACCGAGTTCCCGACCGACTCCGGGCTCGACACCGACGGCGTCATCAACGCGGCGGAGTGGTACGTCGGCCTGCTCCAGGACTACGGTCCGGAGGGCGCGTCGACCCAGACCTGGTCCGACGTGCTCTCGACGATGCAGGAGGGCCGCGCCGGCCACATCGTCTCCGACGCGAACCTGTTCTGGCCCGGCCTCACCGGCTCCGACTCCTCGGTCGCCGACACCATCGGCATCGCGAAGGTGCCCAAGCCGGCCGACGGCCAGTTCTCCCCGAACGCGTTCAACTGGCAGATCTCCACCTCGAAGAACGCCCGGAACTCCGAGCAGGCGTTCCTGTTCATGCTGTGGGCCACCTCCCAGCCGACCAACACCTGGATGCACGTAGACAACGGGGCCGCGTTCTCCGTGCGCCAGTCGGTCTGGGAGAACGACGAGTTCCGCTCGCGCGTCGGCGAGAACTTCGCGGAGGTCACGCTCGAATCACTGCAGGAGGCCGCGCCGGACCCGTTCGACCGCAAGTACCCGCAGTGGGGGCAGCGCTACTCCGAGGAACTCCAGCGCGCCATCGCCGGCCAGAAATCTGCTGAGGAGGCGATGACGCAGGCGGCGTCCATCGCAGAAGACATCTACAGCTAATCGCGTACCACTATATCACTCCAGCCACAACACCCCCTGTCACACATGAGTACACCAACGCAAACGGAATCGACCTCGCAGCCGACCTCGGCCAGGCTCCGGGAGCTCTGGAACGACTACCTCCCGTACTGGTTCATGGGACCGATGGTGCTGGTGATGATCATGATCACCTTCTTCCCCGGTGCCTACGACCTGTACCTCGCGCTGATCGAGGAGCCGACGCTGAACGTCTTCGCGGCCGAGTTCGCCGGCCTCGACAACTTCGAGACGGCCTTTACCCGCGGCGGCGCGCTGCACTCGTTCGTCGTCACCATCACCGTCGTCGTCAGCGCGCTGCTCCTGGAGAGCGTCCTCGGGTTCGCGCTCGCGGCGTTCGTCGCCGGCGTCGAGTCCTCGCGTGCCAAGTCGTTCTACCGGGTGCTGTTCATCCTCCCGATGGCAGTCGCGCCGGTGTCGATGGCGACCATCGGGCGGATCATGCTCAACAGCGAGATCGGGATCATCCCGTACGTCATCAACGCGGCGACGCCGTTTGCCGCGCCCGCGTTCCTCTCGGACATCCCGCTGCTGACGGTGATCCTGCTCGACACGTGGAACTGGACGCCGTTCATGTTCATCATCTTCTACGCCGGCCTCTCGTCGGTGCCCGACACGCTGCTCGAAGCCGCGCGGGTCGACGGCGCGCCGCTGTGGCGGCGGTACGTCCACGTCATCATTCCGTACATGAAGCCGGTGGTGTTCGTCGCCACCCTCATCCGGCTGATCGACCTGTTCCGGACCTTCGGCGTGGTGTACGGGCTGACCCAGGGCGGTCCCGGGACGGCCACCCAGCTGGTGAGCATCAACATCTACGAGCAGATGTTCATCAACAACCAAATCACGGTCGCCGCGGCCATCGCCATCGTCTACCTCGTGCTGGTGGTCGCGCTGTGTAACGTCATCATCGCGAAGGTCGGCTTCGAGGGGGTGTGGGACTGATGGCGACGGACACCGTTCCGGGCTCGTCTCAGCGCCTCGATAAGGACACCCGCGAGACGCTCGTGAAAGTCGTCCGCCACGCCGTCTTGCTGACGTGGTCGCTCGTCGTCATCTTCCCGTTCTACTGGCTGGCGTCGATGTCGCTGAAGCCGCCGGGCGAGGCCAACGCGCTGCCGCCGGACTGGATCTTCCTGCCGACGGTGTACAACTACATCCAGCTCGTCCAGCAGTCGGAGTTCGTGACGGCCTTCGCCAACAGTCTCCTGATGGTGTCGGCGTCGGTCGTCCTCGTCCTGCTGATCGGCGTGCCCGCGGCGTACGTCCTCTCGCGATACGACATCCCGATGGAGCGGGACGTGCTGGTGTGGATCCTCTCCTCGCGGATGCTCCCGCCCATCGCCGTCGTGCTCCCCTTCTTCATCATCTTCCGGGAGCTGAACCTCTTCGACACGCGGATCGGGATGGTGCTGATGTACGTCAGCATCAACCTCTCGCTGGTCGTGTGGGTGATGAAGGCGTTCTTCGACGGCATTCCCGAGACGCTCGAAGAGGCCGCCCGCGTCGACGGGGCGACCCGGTTCCAGGGCTTTCGCAAGGTCGTCCTGCCGGCGGCGAAACCCGGCATCTTCTCGGTCGCCATCATCAGCTTCATCTTCGCGTGGATCGAACTGCTGTTCGGGCTCGTGCTGACGAGCTTCAAGGCGGTGCCGGTGACGCTGTTCGTCTACTCGTTCATCGGCTCGCGCTCCATCGAGTGGGGCATGCTGGCGGCCGCTTCGATGGCGATGATCCTCCCCGTCGTCGTCTTCCTGATCGCGGTGAACAAGTACCTCGCTGCCGGACTCAGCTTCGGCGTGGTGATCAAAGAATGAGCACGACATCGACTCGACGACGCGTATCGCTCGCGAATCACTCCCCTGCGGCGGGGACAGCTTCAATCAGCCGCGCTACGGAGGGTCGCTAATGGCAGGTATCACAATAGACGACGTCACGAAGGAGTTCGGAGAGGGCGAGGAGTCCATCGTCGCGGTCGACGACGTATCGCTGGACATCACCGACGGCGAGTTCGTCGTCTTCGTCGGCCCGTCGGGGTCGGGGAAATCGACGCTCATGCGCATCGTCGCCGGACTGGAGACCCAGACCGCCGGCGACGTGCACATCGGCGACACGCTCGTCAATCAGCTCGGACCGCGCGCACGGGACATCGCGATGGTGTTCCAGAACTACGCGCTGTACCCGAACATGACCGTCGAAGAGAACATGTCCTTCGGACTGAAGATGTCGACGGAGATGTCCGACGACGAGATCGAGCAGAAGGTCCGCTCGGCGGCGGAGATGATGGACATCGACATGCTGCTGGACAACACGCCCGGCGAACTCTCGGGCGGCCAGCAACAGCGCGTCGCGCTCGGCCGCGCCATCGTCCGGGATCCCAACGTGTTCCTGATGGACGAGCCGCTGTCGAACCTCGACGCGAAACTCCGCACGGAGATGCGCACCGAGATCAACCGCCTCCAGAGCGAACTCGGCGTGACCACGCTGTACGTCACCCACGACCAGACCGAGGCGATGACGATGGGCGACCGGCTCGTCGTGCTCAACCACGGCGACCTCCAGCAAGTCGGGACGCCGCTGGAGTGCTTCTACCGGCCGGCCAACCGCTTCGTCGCCGGGTTCCTCGGCTCGCCGTCGATGAACTTCTTCGACGGCACGGTCGAGGGCGGAACCCTGCGGGCCGACGGCTTCGACTACGACCTGACCGAGCGGATGCAGTCCGCGGTCGGGAACCGGAACGCCCTCGCGCTCGGCGCGCGCCCCGAGGACATCAGGCTCCACGACCGGGCGAACTCGAACCACGAGTTCGAGGCCGTCGTCGACGTGGTCGAGCCGATGGGGAGCATCTCCTACGTCTATCTGCGCGCGAAGGCCCAGGAGCGCGAGGAGACGTTCGTCGTCGAAACCGACGGCCAGCGCCCGATCACCGAGGGCGAGCACGTCTACGTCGAAATCCCCGACGAAGACGTGCACCTGTTCGACGCCGAGACCGGCGAGACCATCCACCAGCGCCAGCTGGACGAGCAGGCCGAGGTCGCCCTCGAAGAGCGGCTCCACGCCGTCAACAGCGAGTAACCCACCGCGTCTCCCGCGCCCGTCGCGCGGTCGCGTTTGGCCGGTTCCGGGTCTGTCAGTCGGTCTCCCGCCGCCGTTCTCGAGCCGTGTGTGCGGAACGCTAATCGCGTTGTATTGCCCCAGTGAGTGCTTAGGCGGCCGTTTTCGCCCGCTCCCGGCCCGCCCCATCGAAGCAAATTTATAGCACGCTAGTGACAGTCATCGTGTGTCCGAAACAGAGCTATCCCACTACGACACGCGCAGCGCCATCTGCGAGTACGGCCGCAGCCTGCTCGACGACGACCTGACGACGGGGACCGGCGGGAACCTGAGCGCGCGACTCGACGAGGAGCACGTCGCGATCAGTCCCTCCGGCGTCCCGTACGAGGACATCACGCCCGCGGACGTGCCCGTGGTCCGCACCGACGGCACGGTCGTCGAGGGCGACGTCGAGCCGTCGACCGAGCTACCGATGCACCTCGCAGTGTACGAGAACCGGCCCGACGTGGGCGGCGTCGTCCACACGCACTCGCCGTACGCGACGACGTTCGCGTCGCTCGGCGAGGCAATCCCGGCCTCGCACTACCTCCTCTCCTTTACCGGCTCGGAGGTCCCGGTCGCCGAGTACGAGACCCACGCGACCCAGGAACTCGGCGAGGCCGCGGTCGACGCCCTCGGCGGCGAGTACAACGCGACGCTGCTCCGGAACCACGGCGTCCTCACCGCCGACGAGGACCTCGACAGCGCCTACACGGTCGCGCTGATGGTGGAGTACTGCGCGCGCATCCACTACCAGGCCCGCGCCATCGGCGAGCCGGAGATCCTCCCGGACGACGAGATCGACCGTCTGAGCGAGAAGCTCGACAGCTATGGCCAGTGAGCGGCCCGCGCGAGTGACACTATGAACCACGTCGCCATCGACATCGGCGCGAGCGGCGGCACCGTCTACCGAGGCGAGGTGACGGCCGACGACTTCGCCGTCGAGGAGGTCCACCGCTTCGACAACCGCCCGGTCGAGCGGGACGGACGCTACGTCTGGGACCTCGACGCGCTCCGGGAAGGGATGGTCGCCGGCATCGAGGCGGCCGACGACGGGGCCGCCCTCGACACGGTCGGCGTCGACACGTGGGGACTCGACTTCGGCCTCCTGTCCGACGGCGAGGTGCTCCGGGACCCCATCTCGTACCGCGACCCCGACTCGACGGCGACGCGCGAGGCGGTGTTCGACGCCGTCGGGAAGCGCCGCCTGTTCGAGATGTCGGGCATCACGAACTGGAACACGCCGAACACGCTCTGGCAGCTCCACACCCTCGCCAGCGAGGAGCCCGAAGTGCTGGAGCGGGCCGACGCCCTGCTGATGATGCCCCAGTTGCTCTCGCACCTGCTCGGGGCGCGGGCGGCCGGGGAAGTGACCATCGCCTCGTCGACGCAGATGGTCGACCCCGAGCGCCGGGCGTGGGCGACGGACCTCCTCGACGACCTCGACCTGCCGACGGACCTGCTCCCGGACCTCGCCGAACCGGGGCAGTATCTCGGCCCGGTCGCCGACGACGTGGCCGCGTCGCTGTCGTCGACGCCCGAAATCGTCACGCCGGCGAGCCACGACACCGCGTCGGCGGTCGCCGGCCTCCCGCTCGACGCCGACAGCGCCTTTCTCAACACCGGGTCGTGGTTCATCCTCGGCGTCGAGCGCGACGACCCAGTCCTCTCGGACGCCGCCTTCGAACAGGCGTTCTCCAACGAACTGGGTGCCGAGGAGACCGTCCGGTTCCTGCGGAACATCAACGGCTTCTTCCTGTTCGAGGAGTGCCGCGAGGCCTGGCGCGAGGCCGGCGAGCCGGTGGACTACGGGACGCTGCTCTCGGCCGCGCGCGAGGCCGAGCCGCGGGCCGCGCTCGTCGACACCGACGCCGAGGACTTCGGCATCGACGAGCCGATGCCCGACCAGATCCGGGCGTACTGCCGGCGCACCGACCAGCCGGTCCCCGAGGACCGTGGCGCGGTCGTCCGCTGCCTGCTCGACAGCCTCGCCGCGAAGGTCGCGCTCGCCCTCGACGGCCTCTCGGCGGTCGTCGACGAGCCGCCGGAGAACATCGTCCTCGGCGGCGGCGGCGTCCGGAACGAACTGTTCTGTCAACTGCTCGCCGACGCGACCGGTCGGCCGGTCTCGACCGGGCCGGTGGAGGCGACGGCCGTCGGCAACGTGCTCACGCAGGCCGTCGCCGCGGGGACGCTCCCCGACCTGGCGGCGGGCCGGCGGCTGGTCGAATCGGCCTTCGAGACGACGACCTACGAGCCGCGCGCGACCGCCGAGTGGCGGCGGGCAAAAGAGCGACTGTCCGCGCTGTCGGAGTGACGTTCCGGGGCGACCGTCTCACCGCGAGGTGTAACCGCCGTCCATCACGACGGTCGACCCGGTCATGTACGAGGACGCGTCGGACGCGAGGTAGACGACGAGTTCCTTCAGTTCCTCCGGGCGGCCGAGCCGCCCCATCGGCGTGTTCTCCAGCCACGTCTCCTCCATTTCGGGGTTCTCCGCCAGCACCTCGTCGACGAGGTCGGTCCGCATGTAGCCCGGCGCGATGGCGTTGACCCGGACGCCGCGGTCGCCCCACTCCACGGCGAGCGACTGGGTCAGCATCCTGACGCCCGCCTTCGTCGTGTTGTAACTGGCCTGTTTCTGCGGGACGTTCACGTCGAAGCCCGACATCGAGGAGATGTTGACTATTCGGCCCTCGCCGCGCTCTAACATCTGCTGGCCGACGTGCTTGGCACAGAGGAAGACCCCGTCTAAGTTGACCGAGACCACGCGCCGCCAGGACTCGACATCCGTCTCCTCGGCCGCCGAGTTCTCGACGATGCCCGCGTTGTTGACGAGCACGTCGACGGGGCCGAGGCGGTCGGTCACCGCGTCGACCATCCCCTCGACCGAGGACTCGTCGGTCACGTCGACTTCCGTCGCGATGACCTCCGTCTCGCCGTCGAGTTCCTCGGCCGCCCGCTCTGCCTTCTCGAGGTTCACGTCGGCGATGGCCACGTCCGCCCCAACCTCCGTGAGGGCGGTCGCCATCTGCTTGCCGAGGCCCTGTGCCGCTCCGGTGACGATAGCCGTCTCTCCGTCGAGGGAGAAACTCTCCAGTACACTCATGCGTACGTTCGGTTCTGGGGTGGCCTCGGTGTTAAATCTACGCCTCGGCGGGTCGTGTTCCGTGTAGCGAATACGGGCTCGAACAGCCAGAAATTCCGTTCCGAGACACCGCCCCCTTCGACGCCCCGTCATTACAAGTGCGCGCTCCCAGATACACCTAGCCATGAAAATCGTCGACTTCGAACTGTTCGCCGTGCCCCCGCGGTGGCTGCTCCTGAAACTGGAGACCGACGAGGGGGTCGTCGGGTGGGGCGAGCCCATCATCCAGGGGCGACTGGAGACCGTCCGGGCGGCCGTCACCGAGCTCGTCGAGGGGTACCTGCTCGGGTCGGACCCGCTCCGGACGGAGTACCACTGGCGGAAGCTCTATCAGAGCGGCTACTTCCGGGGCGGCCCGGCGCTCATGAGCGCGCTCGCGGGCATCGACCACGCGCTCTGGGACATCAAGGGCAGACACTACGGCGCGCCGGTCCACGAACTGCTCGGGGGCCACGTCCGCGACCGACTGCTCGTCTACCAGTGGCTCGGCGGCGAGAACCCCGAGGACATCGCCGCCTCCGCGAGACAGGACTACGACCGCGGCTACCGGGCGTTCAAGCTCAATTTCGTCCGGGAGTTTCGCCCCATCGAGACGACCGCGGCCGTCGACCGCGCCGTCGAGCGGGTGGCGGCGGTCCGCGACGCCGTGGACGACGACGCCTTCGTCGGGGTCGACTTCCACGGCCGCGTCTCGAAGCCGATGGCCGCCGAACTCGTCCGGCGGCTCGAACCGCTGGACCTGATGTTCGTCGACCAGCCGCTGCTCCCGGAGCACGCCGACTCCTTTGCGGGCATCGCCGACCGGACGACCGTCCCCATCGCCACCGGCGAGCGCTTTTACTCCCGCTACGATTTCAAGCGGCTGTTCACCGACGAAGCGGTGTCGGTCATCCAGCCCGACGTGACCCACGTCGGCGGCATCAGTGAGATGCGCAAGGTCGTCTCGATGGCCGAGGCCTTCGACGTGGCCGTCGTCCCGCACTGCCCGCTGGGACCCGTGGCGTTCGCCGCGAGCCTGCAGGTGGGCTTTTGCTCGCAGAACGTCGTCATGCAGGAACAGGACCTCGACCTGCACGACCCGGGGTCGAGCCAGCGGCTCAAACTGCTCGAAGACCCGGCGACGTTCACCTTCGACGACGGCTACGTCGAGCGGCCGACCGGGTCCGGGCTGGGCATCGAAGTCGACGAGGAGTACGTCCGCGAGCAGGCCCAGGCGCAGGTCAACTGGTACAACCCCGTCTGGCACCACGAGGACGGGAGCGTCGCCGAGTGGTGAGCGGCCGGCCGCGACGAGCGCGGCCCCTTCTCCCGTATATTTTTGGTGGTCCGACGCGTGGTCTCGGGTATGCGAACCGCTGTGTTAGTCGAACCGACCGAGTTCGAACTGGAGGATCGTCCCAGACCGACGCCCGGGCCCGACGACGTGCTCGTCGCGGTCCGTGACGTGGGCATCTGCGGCTCGGACGTGCACTACTACGAACACGGACGTATCGGCGACTACGTCGTCGAGGACCCGCTCGTTCTCGGCCACGAGAGCGCCGGCGAGGTGGTCGCGATCGGCGAGAACGTCACCGGTCTCGCGCCCGGCGACCGCGTCGCGCTCGAACCCGGCGTCCCCTGTCGTCGCTGTGCCCACTGCAAGCGCGGCGACTACCACCTCTGTGAAGACGTTCGGTTCATGGCGACGCCGCCCCACGACGGCGCGTTCACCGAGTACGTCTCTTGGCCGGCCGACTTCGCCTATCGCCTGCCCGACTCGGTCTCGACCGCCGAGGGGGCGCTCTGCGAACCGCTCTCGGTCGGCATCCACGCCTGCCGTCGGGGGAACGTCGGCACGGGCGACACCGTCCTCGTCACCGGCGCGGGCCCCATCGGCCTGATGGTCCTCGAAGCCGCCCGCGCGGCCGGCGCGACGGACGTGATCGTCACCGACGTGGTCGCGGAGAAACTCGACTTCGCCGCCGAACGCGGCGCTGACCTGACTGTCGACGTCACCGAGACCGACCTCGAAGCGGCCGTCGGGGAGTACACCGACGGCGTCGGCGCGGACGTGGTCGTCGAGGCCTCCGGCGCGGAGCCGTCGATCCGATCGACAATCGACGCGGTCCGCCGGGGCGGCACCGTCGTGCTGGTCGGCCTCGCCAGCGAGGCCGAGGTCCCGTTCGACGTGCTGGAGGTCATCGACAACGAGATCGACGTGCACGGCTCGTTCCGGTACAAGAACACCTACGACGCGGCCGTCGACCTGCTCGCCGACGACGAGGTGGACGTCGAGGGGATCGTCGACTTCGAGTCGTCGCTCGAAGACATCGACGACGCCTTCCGGCGGGCGATGGAACCGACCGTCGTCAAGGGGATGATCTCGCTCGATGACTGAGCGCCGTATATTCACTGAAATCTGACTATTTGGAAAAAAGATAATTTATTTGTTAGTAAATCGCTCTGTGACGGAACTTCGACACATATTGGCCGTATCTATGGGAATATGTGCCTCAAATCCCGGACGACGAATTTCTGTTGAACGTTTCATCGATCCGACTGCAACTAGCAAAGCAACGATATGGTGTCTGAAACGCGCTTTCACACACGTGGGAACTACCCGGTCTCGAATATATATTCGAAATTCAGATATTATAAATATATGATGTGTGTTTAATTCACCTCTCTCTCTCGCCGTGCGCTATCACTCGTCTCTCACGGACTATCGTCGGTATTCCGGCCCCGTGGGAACGTCACCGGCCCGTTTTACTTGGGGGACACTTCCCTCCGGATATGCCACGAGTGGTCGCGAGCGACGATCCGATGATCGACACCGAGAGACTGCGGGCGGCGCTCGACGCCGAGGTCGTCGCCGCGGAGACGGACGGCGAAGCCGACCTCCGGGCGGCGGCCGCGGGCGCGCAGGGCCTCGTCGTCGACGTGAACACGCCGGTCACGGCCGCGGTCCTCGACGCGCTCGACGACCTCCAAATCGTCGCCAGGGCGGGCGTCGGCGTCGACAACGTCGACGTGCGGGCGGCGGCGGACAACGGGGTCGTCGTCACGAACGTCCCCGACTACTGCACCGACGAGGTGGCGACCCACACGGTGACGCTGCTGCTCGACTGCGTCCGCGCCGTCGCCGCCTACGACCGCGACGTCCGCGACGGCGGGTGGGGCTGGGAGCGGACCCGAGCGGTCCGCCGCGTCAGGGGGCGAACCCTGGGCCTCGTCTCCTTCGGCCCGCTCGCCCGCCGGACGCGCGAACTGGTGCGCGGGTTCGACCTCGAGGTAATCGCATACGACCCGTACGTCGACGCCGACGAGATGGCCGCCGCGGACGTGGAGAAGGTCGCGCTGGACGACCTCTACGAGCGGGCCGACTACGTCTCCCTGCACGCGCCGCTGACCGACGACACCCGGGGCATGGTCGACGCCGACGCGCTCGCGGCGATGCGCGACCACGCCGTCCTCGTCAACACCGGACGCGGCGGCCTCGTCGACGAGGCGGCGCTCCGGGCGGCCCTGGCGGACGGGACCATCGCCGCCGCCGGCCTCGACGTGCTGACCGAGGAACCGCCGGCCGCCGACCACCCGTTGCTCGGCCTCGACAACTGCGTCGTCACTCCCCACGCCGCGTGGTACTCCGAGGAGGCCCGCGCGGACCTGAACGACGCCGTCGCGGCGAACGTCCGCGCCGCCCTCGCCGGCGAGACGCCGCCGGATCGCATCGACCCGGACACCGACTGGCTGTGAGCGTGCAGGTGCGCTGACACTCGTCGAATCCGCCATTGCGGCGAGGGATACCGTCGCACGGTCGCTCTCGGTTCGGTTCCGAGTCCGACCGTTGCTGTCCGACCGTTGTCGTATCAATCGTACTAGCTTATCTCGTTCGGCGGCGTCAGTGAGAGCATGAGATCACGGATGCTCACGGTGCTGGTCGTGTCGCTGCTCGTCGTCGCCGGCTGTCTCGGCGGGGGCGGACCGGCGACGGACGGAGAGAGCGCCGACGGGTCGTCTGCGGGAGACGGTAACTCGGCGGGCGACGGCGGCGTCGCCGACGGCGACGAGTTCGACGTGGGCGAGACGGAGCGACTCCTGCGCGAGGCGGGCAGCTTCACCGCGACGTGGTCGTACTCGACCACCGAGAGCGGCGAGACGGCCACGATCACCGACACGTACCGGGTCGACCTCCGCGAGAACCGCTCGCTGGAGACGTTCGCCATGACCGGGGCGGAGTCACAGACGGACTTCGAGACGTTCGTCGCCGACGGGTCGGCCTACACGCGGTACGCGACGGACGGCGAGGCGTTCTACCAGATCAGGCCCCAGGACGACACCGCGTTCCAGTCCGCCGTCGACCGCGGCGCGATCAGCTACGAGACCGTCGACGACGCCCGCTTCGTCGGGACCGAGACGTTCGACGGCGTCACCGTGGACCGCTACGAGTACTCGGACCTCGGCGCCTGGCGGCAGTTCGGGGCCGGCACCATCGGGTCGAGCGACAACGTGACGGTGACGGACTTCACCGTCGCGGTGCTGGTCGACGAGGACGGCCTGGCGCGCCAGACGGCGTGGACGCTGACCGGCGAGACCGACGAGGGCGAGACGGTCTCGGTCGAGTGGCGCTACGAGGTGACCGACGTGGGCGCGACGAGCGTCCCCGACCCGGACTGGCTGGAGGAGGCTCGCGCTCAGGGGTCCGGCACGGGCTCGTGAGCGGCGTCGGCCGACGGTAGCACCGTCAGCAGCGCGTGAACTCCCGGCGCTCGTCGCCGAGCGCTCGCCGGCCGGCGAGCGCCGTCGCGAGGTCGGTCGCCAGGTTCGCGAGGTAGGCCCGGACGCCGGGCTCACACGTCCCGAACTGCCTGGCCTGACGGTAGTCACAGCACAGCGCGACGGGCAACAGCGGGGCCGCGAACAGGCCGGAGAGGGCCACGCCCAACTGGAACGGGTGGCCGGCGGGAACGGCGATCCACGCGCCGATCACGACCGCCCAGAACACGAGGCCGTAGACCACCGTGTGTCGCCAGTTGTGTGTCGGGAGTCGACCGCCGCGCTCGCGCGAGCGGGTGTCCTCGGCGTCGGCCGACGCGTCTCCCGGCGGCGCTCCGGCGTCGAGTGAGCAGGGGCAGGACATATTCCATAGATGGCCGTCTCCCAGTATGACCGCTCGGTTGGCATGCGCCGAACGAACCGTATGGCTAAAGCGGCTGGCCTCCCTCTGGGAGCCTATGCGGGAGTTCATCTTCACCATCGACTACGAACGGGGCGTCGACCCCGTGATGGACGTGTTCATCGACCATCCGTCGGCGCACTCGCGGACCATCGCGTGCAACGTCACCGAGGACGGGATGTGGCGACTGGAGCGGGTCGCCGGCCCCGAGACGGCGCTCGAACGGCTCGACGAGGTGTACGACGACCCGGTCCAGTGCACGGAGTGCATCGGGACCCGCGACTGCAAGACCGACTGGACGTACGAGGTCATCGGCTCCGAGCCCGGCGTGCGGACGGTGTACAGTTACCGCTCGGAGGCCGGCGACTGCCACTCCATCCCGCGGCTGGCCATCGAGCACGTCGGTCCGGGCGTCCTCTGTGAGACCGAGCGCCGCCAGAGCCGCTGTGAGTGGCGGCTCCTGCTGTGCGACGACGCCGGCGTCGACGGCCTGTTCGAGGCGATGGAGGCCGAACTCCGGCCCGGGCTCACCGTCGAGTTCCGCCAGCTCGGCTCGCCGTCGTACTGGGTGGACGAGGCCGTGACGCTCGCGGAACTGCCGCCCGAGCAACAGGCCGCCGTCGAGGCCGCCGTCGAACACGGCTACTACCGGACGCCCCGCGACATCTCGCTCACCGACCTCGCCGAGCGCCTCGACGTGTCCCGGTCGACGCTCCAGTACCGCCTCCAGCGGGCCGAGGCGTGGATCGTCCGCTCCTTCGTCACCCGTTCGATGGGGCCGGTCCAGGCCGACGAGGACGTCGCCGAAGGGGGTCGCCTCCGCATTGGCCGCTCCGGCGTGTAGCGTCCGCGCTCCCGCTCTCTCGGCGTCGCTTCTCCCGCGCCTCGAAACCACTGGTCCAGTCGAACGACACTGCTCGACGGGACCGACGCGTCTCGACTCGCGACGGCGAAACCACGGGACTTCGGCCTACCGAACCGCCACGCCCAACTCGAATAAACTGACACGCAGTTCACGGTTCGGCATATGCCAACCGAGTAATGATGCCCGATGCACCCCATTATATCGGTACGAGCGCGAGCGACGGTCCCGGCGCTCGCACCCACACACAATGACGACACGCAGCATCTACTCACCCGACGAACGCGGCGACAGCGTGGACGAACAGGCCGAGCGCGAGGCGAGCACCAGCCACGCCTGCCCCGACTGCGGCGGCACGCTCGCGACCGACGAGAGCCGCGGCGAGACCGTCTGTGAGTCCTGCGGACTCGTCGTCGACGAGGGCGAGATCGACCACGGGCCGGAGTGGCGCGCCTTCGACAGCCAGGAGCGCGACGCCAAGCGGCGCGTCGGCGCGCCGACGACCGAACTGAAACACGACAAGGGCCTCTCGACCAACATCGGCTGGCAGGACAAGGACGCCTACGGCAACTCCCTGTCGACGCGCCAGCGCGAGAAGATGCAGCGCCTCCGGACGTGGGACGAGCGCTTCCGCACGCGCGACCACGCCGAGCGCAACCTCAAGCAGGCCCTCGGCGAGATCGACCGGATGGGCAGCGCCCTCGGCGTCCCCGAGAGCGCCCGCGAGACGGCCAGCGTCATCTACCGCCGCGCGCTGGACGAGGGCCTGCTGCCGGGCCGCTCCATCGAGGGGATGGCGACGGCGTCGCTGTACGCCGCCATCCGGCAGGCGAACCTCCCGCAGACGCTCGACGACATGGCCGTCGTCAGCCGCGTCGACGAGATGGAGTTCACCCGCGCCTACCGCTACATCAACCGAGAACTCGCGCTGCAGGTCGGGCCGCCGGACCCCGCGACCTACGTCAGCAAGTTCGTCTCCGAACTCGACGCCGACGACGAACTGGAGCGCAAGGCCCGCACCCTCATCGAGGCCGGCAAGGAGGCCAACGTCCACAGCGGCAAGAGCCCCGTCGGCCTCGCCGCCGCGGCCATCTACGCCGCCGGCCTGCTGCTCGGCGAGGAGATGACCCAGGAGACGGTCAGCGAGGCGACCGACATCAGCACCGTCACCATCCGCGAGCGCTACCGCGAACTGCTCGAAGCCGAGGCGGACCTCGACGACGGCGCGGTCGACGCCGCGGCCTGCTCCGAGTCCGGCGCGAGCGCCTGATCGGCGCTTCGAGCCGCGTCATCTCGTTCTCGTTGTTACTCCTGCGCCCGAACTCGTTCTACTCCCGCGCCCCCTCGAAGCCGTCGAGCCACCCGCTGACCGCGTTCTGGAGCGCGCCCGTCGTGCTCCCCACGTGGAGTATCTGGTAGCCGTTTTCGGCCTTCTCGTTCACGTCGTCCATCCCGAAGCCCAGTCCGCCGACGGTGACGCCCGCCGCCACCGCCGCCGAGCGGACCGTCTCGACGGCTTCCCGGACTTCGGGATGGTCGATCTCGCCCGGGTGACCGAGCGATACGGAGAGGTCGAACGGCCCCAGGAACACGAAGCCCAGTTCCGGCACGTCCAGTATCGCGTCGATGTTCTCGACGGCGGCCGCCGTCTCGATGGTCGTCCCGACGAGCGTCTCCCGGTCCGACGCCTCGACGTAGTTCTCGCCCAGGCCCCAGCGTCGCGCTCTCGGCGCGGCCAGTCCCCGGTCGCCGGCCGCGCCGTCGTACCGGAACCGCGCGGACTTGACCGCCTCGCGCACCTCCGCGGCGGACTCGACCCGCGGCAGAAAGAGGTTCCTGACCCCCAGGTCGAGCGCCTTGCGGACCAGCGTCGGCGACGAGTCCGGGAGCCTGACCAGCAGTTCGGTCCCCGTGCCGTCGGCCGCGCGCAGGAGGTTCTCGACGGTGGCGGCGTCCCACGGGTCCGGCCCGCCGTGCTCGAAGTCGAGCCACACGAAGTCGACGCCGAGGTCGCCGTAGAACTCCACCAGCGTCGGACTGTACGTGTTGTCGAGGACGCCCAGCGCGACGCCCCCGTCCTCGATCTGTGCGCGGAGCCCGTTCGTCGGGAGTGGTCGGGCCATACCGGCCCGTGGGCCGTGGTGGCAATAAGCGTGGTGCGGGGGCGTCGCGGTCCCCCGGTAGCGCCCGGTTCCGTCGCGCTACTGCCCCGGGAGCGGGCAGAGGCTCGCGGTCAGCACCGCCACATCGTCTGTGTGGTTGTGCGCCCCGTGGACCTGCCCGCGCTCGTTCAGGACCACTCCCGGCGCGGTGATCGCCTCTTCGTCGTCGTCTCGCCGGACCGTCACCTCGCCGCGGAGGACGTGGAACACGTTCGTCGCGTCGCCGTGTTCGTGCGGGTCGATCCGGGCGTCCGGCCCGAGCGCGAACGCCTTCACGAGCACGTCGTCGGTCACCGCCAGTTCGCCGTCGAGGACCTCGCCCGCCGCCGGATCGGCGTCGAACGCGGAGAGTCGGTCGAGCGTCATACCGGCACGTCGGCCGCCCGTCTCTTATACGATTGGTCGATAGCTCGCTGGTGTCTCGAACTGGACACGCGGGGAAATCGTCGCCTGAAACTGCCAGAAAGCCCCCGCCCGCTCGCGGTCGCTGAGCGACATCTCCGCGCTCGCGTCGCTCGCTTGGAGAGGGGTCGCTCAGGCGACTCCACCGGCGCGAGCGAGCGGCCCCTTTCAGTCCCACCCGCGTCGGTTGGCTGGATGGCGACACCATGCGGCGTCTTGGCGGTTCAGAAACGGTCCGACGCGAGCCGTCGGACCCGGCTCACTCGTCCGTTCGCCGGAACGCCAGGCTGTACATCTCCCCAGCACGCTCCGAGCCGATGTCGTCGACGAGGTCGTCGGCCATCGCTTCCAGCGGGTCGCCCAGAGCGGACGGAAGCGCCGCCGCGCGGTCGCGGACCTCGTTCGCGTGGGCTTTCAGATGCGCTTCGGTCCAGGGCACCGGGTCCAGGAGCGTCTCGCGGCGCTCGAACGCCCACCCGTGGCCGGCGAAGACGCCGGCGAGGAGATCGGCCGGGTAGAAGGTGAGCAGCGGCCGGCCGTCGACGAGCCGTGCAGCCGCGTTTTCGAGCGCGAACAGCCGCGAGACTGCGGCCTCCTCCGGCGGCGGCGCGTAGTCGTCGACGACGAGGTGCGCGTCCGGGCGGGCGACTCGCGACAGCTCCGCCGCGACGCGGTCGAGCGCCGGCGGGTCGAGGACGTTACAGAGACCGTGAGCGGTCACCACGTCGACGCTGTCGGTCGCGAGCGGCGTCGCCCGGAGGTCGGCCTCGACGACGACGAGCCGGTCCGGGTGCGTGCGTCCGAGGCGCTCGCGGACCGCCGCGGCGTGCTCGGGGTCGTTCGTCACGGCGTAGACGCGGCTCGCGCCGGCGTCCAGCAGGCCGGCCGTCGCGTTGCCGACGCCGGCCCCGGCTTCGAGGCAGACGCGGCCCCGGACGGGTCGGTCGGCCAGCGCCGTCCTGACGGTCCGCGGAACGTCGACGCCCACCTCAGTGGTGGAGCTGTTCGGGGACGGGGCTGTCCTCGTGGCGCAGCTCCTCGATCAGCGCGCGCTGGCGGGCCTCGTCCATCCCCTCGTAGCGGCTGGCCGCGTCGAGCACCATCGCGACGAGCTTCGGGTCGCCGGGATTGACGACGGTGTCGAGGCCGCGCGAGGCGGCGAAGTCGAAGCGCTCGCGGATCTCGTCGGGCGAATCGACCGGCTCGTACCAGTTCGCGTACGGGCGGTCCGCCTCCGGCAGCTCGTCGGTCGACGGCCACGGCCCCTTCGCGAAGGCCTTGATGCCGAGCGTGCCGATGCCCTCCGCCTCGCAGCGCTCCAGGACGGCCTCGTAGTCGTGTTCCGCGTCGTCCTTGCCGGCGACGACGGGGTTGTACGGGAACATCACCGTCTCCAGGTCGTCGATGCGGTCGATGGCGTCGAGGATGAGGTCGGGGTCGCCGTGGCTGGTGAGGCCGATGTGGTCGATCTTCCCCTCGGCTTTCGCCTCGCGGTAGACCTCCAGCGCGCCGCCGTCGCCGGTGATCGTGTCCAGTTCCTCCTCGTACTCCAGCCCGTGGAACTGGTGGAGGTCGATGCTGTCGACGCCGAGGCGATCGAGCGAGCGCTCCAGTTTGCGCTTTGCCCCCTCGTAATCGCGCTCCTGCGTCTTGCAGCCGAGGAAGATGTCGTCGCGATGCTGTCGGAGCTTCGGCCCCAGCTTCAGCTCCGCGTCGCCGTAGGTCGGGGCCACGTCGAAGTGGTTGACCCCGTGATCGAGCACCAGTTCGACCATCTGGTTCGCGCCCTCCTGTTCGAGCCAGTTGAGCGCGATCGCGCCGAAGGTCATCACCGCGCTCTCCTGCCCGGTGTCGCCGAGTGGTCGAGTCTCCATACCGGGTCATGGGACCCGACCCCAATAACGCTTGGTCGCTCGTCGCCGCGAGAGCGTTCACGCTGCCTGAACAGCCGGGTTTCGTGCCGATAACTGACCGATTGGCTGACACAATACTGGTGCATGTGAACACCCGACGTGGCTTTATGAGACGGCGGGCCCAAGGTGCGGTCGTGACATGTTCGGTAGAGACCAATTGTTCTCGGCGATGACGGCGTCGTACGTCGTCGCGGTCACCCTCGCGCTGGTCACCGCAGCGATCTTCGCGCCGGTCGTGTGGAGCGCCGTCCCCGCCGGCGGCGACGACACGCCGAGCGTCGCCGTCGTCACCCTCCGGGGCGGGACGACCGACGCCACCGTCAACGCCGTTGCGCAGGACCTCCGCGAGGTACGGGCCAACGAGTCCGTCGAAGCGGTCGTCCTCAGAATCGACAGCCCCGGCGGCCCGGTCACCTCCAGCGAGGAGTTCTACCTCGCGGTGAACCGGACCGCGAGCGAGATGCCAGTCGTCGCCTACGTGGAGGGGACGGCGGCCTCCGGCGGGTACTACGGCATCGTTCCCGCCGACGAGATCGTCGTCAAGCCGAGTTCGAACGTCGGGAGCATCGGCGTCATCGTCCAGGCCCCGCTCAGCGCCATCGAGCAGGCCGAACAGCAGGGCCAGACGTTCGTCCGCTCCGGGCCGGACAAGGCGCTGGTGACGAAAGACGGCATCCGCGAGGACATCGAGCTCCTCCAGCGGTCGTTCGTCGGCACGGTCATGCGCCACCGCGGGGCCAATCTGACCCTCTCGCGGGAGGAGGTCGCCAACGGCAACACCTACCTCGGGCCGCGGGCGGTCGAGAACGGGTTCGCCGACACGATGGGTGACAGCGGGCTGGCGATCGAGCGGGCCGCCGCGCGCGCCGACGGCATCCAGGGCGAGCGGTACGACGTCTACTACAAGGGCGCTGGAAGTGCGAACTTCAACGTCATCGTCGTTCCGAGCGGGGCCGAGACAGTTCGGGGCGCGGACAACGTCACCTACGTCGTCCGCCCCGAGTCGGAGGGGACGACCTTCCGCGAGCCGGTCAAATATTACGCCGTGTGGGGCGTTCCCGCTGACGCCGGCAACGGGACGGTGGTCCGCGATGACTGAGGGCCGGATCGTCAAGCCGCTCAGCGTGTTCATCGTGGTCCTCGTCGTCATCCTCGGCGGGACCGTCGTGCTCGCCCTCGCCGCCCCGGGCGCATCGGGTCCGCCCGACGGCCAGCAGGTCGACGGCCAGTCCCCGTCGCAGTTCCGGCCCGACGCGCTCAACAGCGCGGTCGACCCCGAGGACGGGAGCATCGCCGTCGACACGGCCGACAGCGGCAAGCGCATCCTCGTCGAGACGAGCCACAGCAATCAGTACGAGCGGGCCGACCTGGAGCCGGTCGTCGAGGCGATGTTCGAGGCCGGCCACACCGTCGAGTTCGGGACCGGCGGGGCGTTCGCCGCGAACCTCTCGCAGTACGACGGCGTCCTCGTGATCCAGCCGCTCGCGCGCTACACCCCCGACGAACGCGAGGCTCTGCGGGAGTACACCGACGAGGGCGGCCGCGTGGTGGTCCTCGCCGAGCCCACCCAGACGAGCCTCTCGACCGGCTTTCTCACCTCCTCGACCACCACCGTGGCGTTCGGAGCGAACAACGCCACCGCGCAGTACGGCGTCCGCATGGGGGCCGAACAGCTCTACAACGTCGACGACGAGGCCAACGACAACAACTTCAAGAGCATCTACGCGACCCCCGATGGCGACGGACCGCTGACCGACGGCGTCGAGCGCGTCACGTTCGACAGCGCGGGCTACGCCGTCGTGGCCAGGGACGCCGAGACGGAGACGGCGATCTCCGCCGTCGAGGGAACTCGGACGCTCGAAACCCGCAGGACCGGCACGTATCCGGTCGTCGTTCGCAACGACAACGTCGTGTTCGTCGCCGACGCCTCGTTCGTCGCGCCCTCCGAGGTGTACGACGCCGACAACGAGGTGTTCGTCTCGAACCTCCTCGCCTTCCTCGCGGGCGGCGAGGCCACCGGCGGCGGCGCGACGCCGGGCGGGAACGCCGAGACCGGTGCGGAGACGCCGGCCACCGACTCGGACGGGACCGAACCGACGCCGCTCACGCCGACCCCGGAACCGACGGCGACGCCGGTGCCGACGCCTGGGGCTGACACCTGACGGCGTCGGCTCGCCGCCCCGCCCTCACCGCTCGGCGAGGCTGACCGTCGCCTCGCTGTAGAGGCCGCGTTCGGCGGCGTCGGGCACGCTCAGCCCCGCGCCGATAGCGTACTCGCCGGCCGGCGCGCGCTCCCACTCGTCCTCGCTGACGCGGAACAGCCCGTCCCAGCGCCGCCGGAACCGCTTTCGCTCGCCGCGGTCGAACCGGATGGCGCTCGCCTCGTTCGGCACGCTGTCGACGTGGGACGCCTCCGGGAGGCCGTCGACGTACCACGTCCACGGCCGCAGCGAGTCCGTCGGAATCGTGACCGGCACCGGGAGCGCGTTCTTCATCGTCACGACGAAGTGAATCTCGGCCCGCGTGGACGCCTCGTTCGGGACCTCGATAGCGACCGAGACGGCGCGGTAGCGGAGCCACCGCGGGAGCAGGCGGTCGCTCCACGCGGCGGCGTCGAGCGACCGAGCGGCTTCCGGCGAGTCGCCGCCGTGGCCGCCTTCGCTCGGCGGTCGCGCATCCGGGTCGTCCCCCGAACCGTAGCTGCGACGCATTGTCGGGACTGCGAGTCGGGGCGGGAAAAGCGTTGGCCGCGGGACCGGTACCGTTCGATGGCAGTGCGTGTCAGTCGGTCTGGCGCGCCTGTACCAGCGTCGCGACGCCCGAGGCGACGAGGAGGAGCGAGCCGCCGACGGCGGCCAGATTGACGGGGCGGTTCTGGATGTCGGGACCGAGCAGGGCCTGGAAGGCACCGGTACTCGCCAGCAGCGCGAGTCCGAGGAGACCGAGGAGGGCCGTTCCGAGCCCCCATTTGAAGCGGGAATCCATGCGCGACGAACTCGGTGACCCGGACGTGTAAAATCGACTATCGCCGTGGTGCGGATTCGATAGTGAGCGGGGCGGACGGACCCACATCGAACAGCTATCTCTCTGCTTTGGCGAGAACTTTCGAGTAGAGCTCGTCAGAAAGCCAGAATCCGGCCTCGCGCAGAGCGTCGAGCTCTCGCTCTAGTTCCACGTCACCGGCGTTTGCCCCTCGGAGCAGGATACCAACGACTCCGGTTACGGTCAGGTCGTGTCTGCGAGCCACCTTTCGACCGTCTTTTTCGTCCAGGAGAAGGAGGTCGGCGTCATGATCGATGGCGTGACAGATCGCGGCCGTTTCACCGCGGTCTAGCTCGTGGAATATTTCGGTAAAGAGGCTCGACTGCTCTACCTCGACGACCGTGATGAACCCATCGTCGCGCAGTTCGCGAAGCGCATCCAGACCCGCCTCTCCCGCAGCGAGTTCGTCCCAGACTTGCCTCGGAATCGAAATCCCGGAAAACTGCGCTTCGAGGAGCCCGAGTTGGTCGATGAGTGCGAGATTTAGAAGCGGTGACGTGTCCGAAACGACGAGCTCGTCATTCGGCATAGTCGAGGTCTTCGGCGAGTTCGACTTCGGTGTAGTGGCGCGGGATTTCTCGCTCTCCGAGGAGCGCCTGGAACTCGCGCGTCGACAGCTCTGCTAACGCACGTGCCTTCCCGAACGAGAGGACATCGCGTGCGTACAGCGACACGGCTAACTCCTCTTTCATCGTCTGTGACCGCTCTCCGTCGGGTACCTGCAACGCCTCGTACACCTCCTCGTCGATTTCGATCGTCGCCATGCGTGACTGTTGGATAACCCGATTATTGAGTGTTTGGCCCTGCCGCTCGACCGCACCGAGAGGCAGTGTGTCCCGCGCTTGAATGGCTTCTGTCGCAGTGGATGGGCTTCGAGGGGAACTCGCCTGCACTGTCTGGAGCCGGCGAAAATTCTATCAGGCTCGTTCCGGCGCGTCGGGGTAGTCCTCGCCGTAGAGCAGGCAGGCGATTCGGTGGCCGTCGCCGACCGCGTACAGCGGCGGGTCGGTCCGCTCGCAGGGCGACTCGAACGCGTCGTCGATGGCCGCTCGGGCGGCGTCGAAGTCCCCGTCGTGGAGGCGGTCGATCGACTCCGAGAGGGCCGATTCGGCCTCGTCGTCGCTGACCGGCGACGGCAGGTCGAACTCCTCGCGCACGCGCTCGCCGAGGGCGGACCGCGACAGGTGTGCCGGCCCGGCGGCCCCGCCGTCCGACTCCGCGACGGCGGTCACGGACTCCAGTGCGTCGGCGTCGCGGAGCCGCTGTTTCAGGTCCAGCAGCGAGCGCCACTCCGACTGCGACAGCGACGACCCTTCGGGCTGGATGACCTTCGGACAGCGGGTGTGGAACCGACAGCCGTCGGGCGGGTCGAGCGGCGACGGCACCTCGCCAGAGAGGAAGATGCGGTCGCCCTCCCAGCCCGGGTCCGGCTCCGGGATGGCCGACAGCAGCGCCTCGGCGTAGGGGTGGTGTGGCGGCCCGAACACGTCCCCGGTCGCGCCCATCTCGGCGAACTCCCCGAGGTACAGGACGCCCACGCGGTCGGCGATGTGCTCGACGACGCTCAGGTCGTGGGCGATGACGATATAGGAGAGGCCGAACTCGTCCTGGAGGTCTTCGAGGAGATTGAGAATCTGCGCCTGGACGCTCACGTCGAGCGCCGAGACGGGTTCGTCGCAGACGATGACCTCCGGGTCGACGGCGAGCGCGCGGGCGATGCCGATGCGCTGGCGCTGCCCGCCGGAGAACTCGTGGGGGTAGCGGTGGGCGTGGCGCTGGCTGAGTCCGACCGTCTCCAGCAGGTCGTCGATGCGGCGGGTGCGGGCCTCGCCGGCGGCGATCCCGTGGATGTCCAGGGGCTCGCCCACGATGTCGCCGACCGTGAGCCGCGGATTGAGGCTGGAGAAGGGGTCCTGGAAGATGTACTGGATGTCCTTTCGAAGCGATCGCAGGCGGTCGTCGGAGGCCGCGGTCAGGTCCTCGCCCCGGTAGCGGACGGTCCCGGCCGTCGGTTCGATGAGCCGCAACAGCGCCTGGGCGAGCGTGGTCTTGCCACAGCCGGACTCGCCGACGATGCCCAGCGTCTCGCCGGGGTACAGTTCGAGGTCGACGCCGTCGACGGCCTTCACCTCCTGACTCCGGCCGAGCAGGGTGTCGACGACGCCTCCACCGGACTCGTAGTACTTCGTGAGCCCCTCGACTTCGAGGATCGGCTCGCGCGTGTCACTCATCCGCTTTCCCCTCCGAATCGGCGTCCGGGTCCGCCCCGCGGTCGACTCCACCACCGTCGGGCTCCGGCGGCTCGGACTCCGCAGTCGCCGCACCGGCGTCGCGGCCCCGCACTTCGACCTCGTAGTCGAGTTCGCCGTCCAGATCGCCGGTGTAGGCCAGACAGGCGGCCGAGCGCTCGTCGGGGCCGGCGCGCTCGCCCGTCGCCGGGTCGACGAGTTGGGGGCGCGTGCGCGTACACGCCTCCTCGGCGAACGGACACCGGGGGTGGAAGCTACACCCCGACGGGACCTCGACGAGGTCCGGCATCGTCCCCGGAATCGTCTGGAGGCGGTCCTGCCGGTCGCCGATGCGGGGGATGGCGCTCATCAGCCCGACGGTGTAGGGGTGTTTCGGGTCGTAGTACAGTTCCTCGACGGAGGCCCGCTCGACGGCGCGGCCGGCGTACATCACCAGCACCCGGTCGCAGACCTCCGCGATGACGCCGAGGTCGTGGGTGATGAGCTGTATCGCCGTGTCGTACTCGGCGGCGAGGCGGTCGAGGCGATCCAGAATCTTCGCCTCGATGGTCACGTCGAGCGCCGTCGTCGGCTCGTCGGCGATGAGCAGGTCCGGGTCGCAGGACAGCGCCATCGCGATGACGGCGCGCTGTTGCATCCCGCCGGAGAACTCGTGGGGGTAGTCGTCGTAGCGCGCCTCCGGTTCGGGGATGCCCACGTCGTCGAGGAGTCGGACGGTCCGCTCGCGGGCCGCCGCGTCGCCGTAGTCGAGGTGGTGACGGATCGTCTCGGCGATCTGCTCGCCGACGGTGTAGACGGGGTTCAACGCGGTCTGGGCGTCCTGAAAGATCATCGCGATCTCGTTGCCGCGCACGTCCCGGACCGCCGACTCGGACATCGACAGCAGGTCCTCGCCCTTGAATCGGATCTCGCCGCTCTCGATGCGGCCCGAGCGCTCGACGAGGCGCAGCAGCGAGAGCGCGGTGACGCTCTTGCCCGCGCCGCTCTCGCCGACGACGCCGAACTTCTCGCCGCGGTCGATGCGAAAGGAGAGGTCCTCGACGGCGGTGACGACGCCCTCCTCCGTGTAGTAGTTCACCGTGAGGTCGTCGACTTCGAGCAGGGCCATCAGACCTCGCCCCCGCGGGCCACGTCCTCGCCTTCCTGGGCGTCGAGCGCGTCGTTGATGCCGTCGCCGATGAGGTTCATCGACATGACGAACAGGAAGATCGCGCCGCCCGGGAAGACGGTGACCCACCAGGGAATCGTCCCGCCGGGGCCCTGGACGATGGTCTCGCGCGTCTGGTCGAGCATCGTCCCCCACTCGGCGGACCCCGGCGGGAGGCCGAGGCCGAGAAAGCCCAGCGCGGCGACGCCGATGACGACCGTCCCGATGGAGAGCGAGGCCTGCACGATGAGCGGCGCGACGGCGTTGGGGACGACGTGCCGGAAGATGACGCGGCGGTCCCGCGCGCCGAGCGCCTTCGCCGCCGTCACGTACTCGTTCTCTTTGACTTTCAGGATCTCCCCGCGTATCAGCCGGGCGTAGCCGGCCCAGCCGATGGCGGTGAACGCGAGCACCAGCTCCCAGTAGCCCTTGCCCAGGACGGCGACGATGATGAGCGCGAGCAGGAGGCCCGGGAACGCGAAGATGAGGTCGAGCACGCGCATCATCACCTCGTCGACCCAGCCGCCGTAGTAGCCCGCGACGGCGCCGTACACCAGCCCGATGGCGGCGGTGACGAAGACGACGATGAAGCCGATCGAGAGGCTGAAGCGCCCGCCGTACAGCACGCGGGAGAACACGTCCCGCGCCGAGCCGTCGGTGCCGAACGGGTGGGCCAGCGACGGGGCCTCGTAGGCGCTCACGTCGAGCCCCTGGACGTAGAGGATGGCGTCCGGCCGGTAGGGAGCGAGCGCGAACGGCTGGACGGTGACGCCGGCGACGGTGATCGGCCGGGCGAACACCGCCAGCAGCGCCATCGCCGCGACGACGTACAGGCCGAGCATGGCGCTGCGGTTCTGGCGGAACTCCCGCCAGCCGCGCTCCCAGCGCCCCTCGGTCTCTCCCGCTCGATTCTCGGTCCAGTCCGACAGCGGCTCGCGGCGCTCGACGGCGTCGGCGTCGAACCCCGTGATCCGGATGCGGCCTCGTTCAGAGCTCATAGATCAGTCGTTCCTCATGGATCAGTCGTACCTGATTCGCGGGTCCAGTACCGCGTAGACGATGTCCGCAAGCAGATTCGCGAGGATGATGGTCACGCCGGTAAAGAGCGTGATGGCCATGATGAGGTCCACCTCCCGGCCGATGATCGCCTGGACGAACGCACGGCCGAGGCCGGGCCAGGCGAACACCTGCTCGACGACGACGGCCCCCGCGAAGATGCCCGCAGTCAGGAACGCGGCGATGGTCGTCACAGAGATGAGCGAGTTCCGGAGGACGTGTTTCAGCACGACCGTCCGCTCGGGGAGCCCCTTCGCCCGCGCCGCGGTGACGTACTCCTTGTTCAGTTCCTCGGCCATCGACGAGCGCATCACGCGCATCAGCGTCGCCGAGGAGGCCGTCCCGATGGTGACGCCGGGGAGGATCAGATACCACAGCATCGCCGGCGACAGTAGCGGCTTGTCCGGGGCCAGCACGGGCCAGAGGTCGAGCCAGAGCGCGAACACGAGGATGAGCATGAGGCCGAGCCAGAAGTTCGGCAGCGAGATGCCCGAGAGGGCGAACACCCGCGAGAGGTCGTCGCCCAGCGTGTCCTTGTTCACCGCCGCGTAGATGCCGGTCGGGATGGCGATGAGCAGGGCGATGGCCCACCCGAACAGGCCGAGCGCGACGGTCTCGGGTAGGCGTGCCATGATGTAGGGGCCGACGGGCTGGTCGACGGCGATGACGGTCCCGAAGTCGCCCCGCAGGAGGTTGCTCATCCACGTGAGGTACTGCTGCCAGACGGGGCCGTCGAGGCCGTATCTGGCGCGGATCGCCGCCTCCTCGGCCGCCGATATCTGGGGATTCAGGGCGACGAGCTGGTCGATCGGGTCGCCCGGTGTCAGGTGGACCAGCGCGAACGTGAACACCGAGACGCCGAACAGGATCGGAATCGTCGAGGCCACCCGGATCGCGACGAAGCGTCTGAGGCTCATCGGATCACCTGCGGTCGAGATAGGCGACCTGTTCGTCTGTCGGTGCGTGGAGTCCGTACGGAAGGATCTCGGAGGCGAACGTGTACGTGTTGTGGCCCACGTACTCCGTCGACAGCGACGAGACGTTCGTCCCGAAGACGGTGTAGCTGTTCGGGGCCTGCTCGATCAGTCCCCGCCAGATCTCGTCGTACCGCTGGCCGCGGAACGCGGGGTCCTCGACCGCCTCGACGGAGTACCGAGCCTCGGTGGCGATCTCGTCCAGCTCGGGCGTGTCGACCCGCTGGAAGTTGCAGCACTGGCCGAAGTTGTCGATGGAGTTGACGGCGTCGTAGAAGCTCCCGGGATTGAACGTCCCCGAGAGCCCGATGAGGACGATCTTGCCCTGCTGGTAGTACTCGGGACCGAGGATGCGCTGGACGAGCGTGGTGAACTCGAACGTCTCGACGCCGATCTCGAAGAACTCCGTGTTGCTCAGCACCTGCGCGACGAGTTCGGCCTCGCGGACGCGGTCGCTGGAGGTGTTCGTCTCGATGGTCGCCTCGATCGGCGTCTCGACTCCCAGGTCGTCGACGGCCTCCCGAAGCAGGCTCGTCGCGGCCTCCGTGTCTTGTTCGGTCTGCGGGCGCAGCTCCTCCACCAGCGCGTCGTAGTCCGCGCTGCCCTCGTCGGCGGCCATCTCCGGGAGCGGGACGTACGCGGGGTTCCGATAGCCGTTGTAGATGTTCTCGGCGATCGCCGCTCGCGGAAGCAGTTGGTTGACCCCGCGGCGGACGCGCTCGTCGTCCCACGGCGAGACGGTCACCGGGTACTGCAGGAAGTTGTACGCGCCGGCGTCGGTCACGCTGAGGCGGAAGTCCTCGGCGCTGCGGTACTCGCCGTACGTGTCGCTCGCCAGCCCGTACGTGAGGTCGATCTCGCCGTTGTTGAGCGCCGCCGCCCGGGTCGCGTTGTCCGTGACGATGGAGACGACGACCTCGTCGACGACCGGACTCGTCGGGAATCCGTCGGCCCCGTCCCACCACTCCAGCGCGTCGAGGCCGAGGTCGTCGAGCCAGTAGTCGTCGAAGGAACTGAACTGAGCGCGCTCGCCCGTCTCGTAGGACTCGAACGTGAAGGGGCCGGTCCCGATGGGCGTGCGGTCGTTGCGCGGGTCCGCGCCCGTGTCGGGGTACTCCTCGATGTGCTCCATCGGGTACACCGTCGTGGGCAGTTGGTTGTCGGCCTCGGCGTCGGGCACCTGGCCGTAGATGTCGACCGTGTAGTCGTCGACGGCTTCGGCGTAGAGGAACGAGTCGAAGGTCTGGGCCGAGATGGAGGAGTTCTCGACCACCTCGTAGGAGCGAGCGACGTGTTCGGCGGTCATCTCCTCGCCGTTGTGGAAGGTGACGCCCTCGTGGAGTTCGGCCCGGTAGCGCATCCCGTACGTGCCGTCGGCGACGGCGTCTGGGGCCTCCTCGACGGTGAGTACTTGGCCACCGTCCGGGTCGCGAATGATGATCTGCTCGTCGGCGACGAGGGTGCCGTTCTCGTCCGTCTCCGCGGACTTCATGTAGGGCTCGTAGGCGCTCCGGTCGATGTCCTGGACCTCCATGCGCTCCCACGTCCTCGCCAGCCACGGGTAGACGGTCCCCGCGGCGTCCTGCGTGATGATGCTCTCGTAGACGAGGCCGTGGGCGTTGCCGGCCGGCGCGCTGGTGCTGTAGGAGGGGTCGAACGAGTCGATGCCGGCACCGAGACCGAACCTGACCGTCCCGCCGGTCTGGATCTCGTCGACGTCGACTTCGACGCGCTCGCGTACCGGGTCGAGGTCCCCAGTCCCGCTGTCCGCGCCGCCCCCGTCGCTTCCTGTGTTACATCCCGCGAGTGCGGCCAGGCCGGCCGCGCCCGCGCTCTGGAGGACGCGCCGTCGAGAGACTGTGCTCGGTTCGGTGGGGGCAGCGTTACGGGACATTCACGTATTCCTCGAAACTCTTGTCTTATGTTGTCTTGCCACACACTTATAACACATCACGCCGGCACTTTCGACGGTCGAAAGTGCCAGACGGCGGACGGTTACGTGGGCGATCTGCTATCTGGACTCGGCCCTTCGGGCCCATTATTTCTTCCGTTCCGACGACCGGCTCGCAGACCAAACTGCAGGGCGGTCATCGAGTCGGGGTCGTCGCGCCGCCGTGCCCGAAACCTCAGATTTCGTATCGCGGTATCTGATTTATCAGGCGCATGCCCCGGGCTTCGCCAGGCGCTCTGAGACCGACTCAGAGCCGCCACAGCGCTCGAAACCGGTGTCTCGACAGTTGCGGCACGCAGCGTCGTGCCGTCGCTCTCGGGCGGTCGTCAGTGCGGCCCGCGCAGCCGTCTCAGTCGAGGAACTCGCGAACCGACTCGAACGACTCGCTCGCCAGAACGTCGGCGAGCGCGTCGTGGTCCACGTCACCAACCTGCTGGGGGTACTTGCGCGCGAAGTAGCTCACGATGTTGTCCACGTCACGCGTCAACAGTTCTCGGGCGTTTTCGTGGTCGGTCGGGACCGCCTGGGGCCAGTCGAACACGACGACGCCGTCGCTGGTGACGAAGACGTTGTACTCGCTCATGTCCGCGTGGACGTACCCTTCATGGTAGGCGGTCTGCATCTCGTCGAGGACGAGGTCGAGAACGGGCAGGACCTGTTCGGGTTCGAGTTTCGTCCGCGACAGTTCGACGCCGTCGACCTTCTCCATCACGATAGCGTGGCGGTTCGCATCGATCGGCTGGGGCACGGACACGTCAGGATACAGCGTTTCGAGCGCGTCGTACTCCCGTTCGGCGGCCTTCCGCGCGGTGTAGAGCCACGAGACGTGCTCCCGGTCGGCGGTGTACTCCCGCTCTTTCATCACCTCGCGGAAGTTGGTGTACCCCTCGCGGTGGTACTTCAGCGCGACGGGCTTGTACGACTGGGCCTCGTACACGTCGCTTTCCTTCCCGACGCCCAGGGGCGCGCCGACGCCCTGGATGGTGTCGCGCTCGGCGAACGTATGCAACGCGAGCGTGTCGTACCCTTCGAAGGTGAGTTTGAACCCCTCGTACTGGATGGTCTTGCGCTCTACCAGTCCGCGGTCGGCACAGCGGTCGAGGCGGTAGTCGACGTTCTCCGCTGTCAGACGAGAGAAATCGGTGAGCTTCTCGCGGGCGACGTACTCCGAGAACCGCATCCCCTGTTCGACGCCCGACAGCAGGTGGAAGTCCTCGGGTTCCAGCTCTGCCATCACCGAAGCCACGTTCTGGACCATTAGGGACCTCTATTCGGCCGACCGGTAAAAGGCCGACGCGTTCGGCGACCGGGAGTTATAAATTAATATCCGCTATATCGAATGTGCCCCCACGTGTCCAGTGCAGACCGTTGCGCTCGGCGCGCAGGGCCTTTCACTCGCCGGAACGAGGCGTCAGTCAGGCGTGGAAGCGGCGGGAACCGCGCGGTCGGCGACAAATGGCCTGATGGAACAGGCTGGGCCGTAGCCGATCGCGACGCCCTCCCGCCGGTCGTCTCTCGTTCGACTCGTCGTCGGGTAAGACCCGTATTCCGATTCCGTAACCCGATCGTTCCATGGCCGGCGAGCGGCCGTCTCTCGTCACCAATTCGGGAGTACGTGACTCAAACTTCGATTTACCGAACTCCGATCTGCGACCGATGAACTTCGGTGTCGGCGTACCGACACGCGGCGCTGTTGTGCGAACCAGTAACGGAACAGGGCCGTGGGCGCGTCATCGGCCGTATCAATAATGCGCTTATCGTTCCCGTCTAGAAGATGTTACTTTCTAAACTACTCTCTACTTTTCATCACTCACGATGTACCGATTCGGCGTGAGCAGAAGAAACCAGGACCTCCTGGACGACCTGTCATCCGCGCTCGCCCTCCGACAGCGCGACAGACGGTTCATGGTCCCCGTCTTGTTCGCCGTGATAACTGAGCTGTACTTCTTCTGGGCGATCACACTCCACACCGAACGGCCGCCGATGACGTCCGACGCGGCTATCTTCGAGCACATCGGGTGGTACATCACACACGGCGGTCGCCTGTACGTCGATGCGTGGGAACCGAAACTGCCGCTGTCCTACGAGACGACGGGCGTACTGGCCGTCCTCTCCGGCGGCGACATGCACCGATTCCACCTCCTGAGCGTCTTGCTGATGATCGTCGCGGTGTGTGCCATCGTCGGCCTCGTCGCGATTCACGTCCACGACCTCACCGGGAACGACGTCGCGGCCGCCATCGCGGGCCTGTCCCTGTTCCTGTTGCCGGGCTTCGCCGTCCGGCCGGCCTACGGCTACAAGGCGAAGTACATGGTCGTTCTCTGTGGGTTACTCGCCGTGTACCTGTACACGCGTGAGTATCCCGCGCTCGGCGGCGCGGCAGCCGCGGCGAGCGTGGGCTACTGGCAGGCCGGAGCCGTCTTCCCGCTCATCCTCCTCGGCTTGGCGGTTCAGCAACGGAACCGACGGGCGCTCGTCCGCGTCGTCGTCGGCGGGCTGGCGTTCACCGTCGCGATGGTCCTGCCCGTGTTCGTGCTCTGGGGATCGGCGTCGCAGATGGTGGTTCAGGCCGTCCTCGTGCCGTTGGCGACCGGTGAACACACTCCCTTCCTCGCCCGACTCGTCGCGGGCGTCGTTCACTTCAAGTGGGCGAGCCCGTTCGTCCTCGTCGGCGGGTACGGGCTCGCTCGCCTCACCTGGAAGCAGGTGACCGGTGGCGACGCCGTCGGCCGCTCGACGTGGTGGGTCCCGGTCGGCGCCGCCTGGTTCGCGTTCCTGATCTTCTTCGTGGACTTCGAGACCGGCGGCTACACCGACCTCATCCCGGGGCTCGCGTTCGTCGCCATCGGCGTCGGGATCGTCGCGGCACGGCTCCGCGAACGGCGGTTCCAGTGGTCGCTCGGCGGCGCGCTCGCGGCCGTGCTCGTCGTCAACGTCGCGCTGCTCGGGAGCGTCGGGCTCGTCTTCTCACCCGTCGAGACGCCGGGTCCCGCGCCCATGTCTGATCTCGAAACGGACGACTACACGCAGGAACACGCCGCCCTCGAAACGAGGCCCGACGTCCGCTACGTCTACTGGAACAAGGTCCGCCCCTCGACGTGTCACTACCGGCTGTCACTGATGGAACTCCGGTGGCTCGACCGGATCGGCTCGACGCCCGGCGATCGCTGTGTCGACCTCGCGACAGCGAGGAGTACGCTCGCGAGGGGGTGAGGCCGACGCTATCGTAGCCATAGAAATTCACTGCACATCCGATCGTCCGACAGCAGTGCGATCGGCGTGTACCTCGTTTCGACTGGTACTCTAGGACTCCGACGACCCGAACTCCGTGAGGGAGGTCTGGTCCGCGGTGGCATCGCTCGTCTCGGCCTCGCCGGTGATCACGTAGGGGACGATGACCCGGAAGAACTGCGCGATCAGGACCAGCAGGATCGGGCCGAGGAAGATGCCGTAGAAGCCGAAGGCGATGGGACCGAGGATGTACGCGAACATCAGGAGTCCGACGTGCGTCCGGTTCCCGCTGACGTAGGGCCGCACGAGGAAGTCGGGGATCGTGTCCACGACCACCAGCGTCACCACGAGGAACACGGCGACGTAGGCCAGCGCGGACGGCTCTCCCGCCGCGATCGCGGAGACGGCGAGGATCCCGGCTACGGGGAGGTAGACGACTTTCATCCCGACGACGGGAATGAGGCTCCCGATCCCCGTTAGTGCGCCCACTAGCGGCGCGAACGGGACCTGGACCGACCCCGGCGCGAACACGTTGTACAGCGAGAACACGAAGATGCCGATGATGCCCGTCACCAGCGCGTTCAGGATGTTTCCGAAGAGGATCGACGAGAGCTCGTCGTCCACGGACGACGCGTACTCGCCCAGGACGCCCGAGCCGTCGAAGGTGTCGAGGAACCAGCCGACGAGCCGCGGGCCGTCCGTGAGCAGATAGTACGTCCCGGCCAGCATGATGAAGCCGTGGAGGAGGATCGTCGCCAGGACGCTCACCGAGTCGACGAGCGTCGACGACACCCGCCCCAGCCAGGACTGGACGGTCGGGTTCCTGAGCAGGGCGATCAGTTCGCCCGGCCCCATCGTCAGCAGGTCGTCCGCGCCGAGGGCCGCGAGCGGCGCCGGGAGCGACCCCGGTTCGAGGTCCTGGAGCGAGGAGAGGTACGCGGCACCGAGTCCTCCGGATCCGAAGAACGTCTGGAGTTCGGGGACGAGGAGGACGAGGGTGTAGCCGAGCAGGGCGATGAAGGGCAACAGGAAGAAGAAGATCGTCGCGGCCGCGTGCACCTGCCGTCGGTACGGGAGCGCGTGTTCCCGAATGGAATCCGGGAAGGGAAGCGCCGCGAGCCGTCGGTAGATGGGACGACTCGCGTAGTAGAGGAAGATCGTGAACACGAGCGTCGGAATGAACTGGGACAGCACCAGTCCGACCGCGACGAGGAGGCCAGTGCCCGCGAGCGCCAGGAGGACACGCCGTCGGAGGGCGGCACTGAGTTGCATATGTCCCCGATACAACCTTTCGAGGTGAAATAAAACCACCGGTCAGTTCGATGCATTTTTCGAGTGACGGCGGCGTATCTCCCGGTCGACTACAGCCCTTCGAAGGCGGTGATCGCCTCGCGCCAGTCGTCGGGGATCGGTCGCGCGGCCCCTTCCGCGCGGTCGTACGCGACGATGGTCGTCTCGCCGGTCGCGGCGACCGCCCCGTCGCTGCGGACCTCGTACTCCATCGGGAAGCTCTTTCCCCCGAGCCGCGGCACGCGGACCGCGACGGTGACCGAATCGCGCAGTCGGACGGGCCGCTCGAAGTCGAGTTCGAGGTTCGCGATGACGATGCCGGTCCCGGACTCGTCGTCGGCGAGCAGGGTCTCGCCGTCGGTGACGACGTCCCGGAGGTAGTCGATGCGCGCCTCTTCGATATAGGTCGCGTAGACCGCGTTGTTGACGTGGCCGTAGGTGTCGACGTCGGCGTAGCGGACCGCGACCTCGGTGGTGTACTCGAAGCTCATGCCAGTAGCTCCGCGTGTTTCTGCCTGAGCTTCTCGATCTTCGGCGGGATGGTCAGCTGGCAGTAGCCCTGATTGGGGTTCTTCTCGAAGTAGTCCTGGTGGTACTCCTCGGCCCGGTAGAACGCCTCCAGGGGCTCGACTTCGGTGACGATGTCGCTGTCGTAGCCCGGCTGAACCTCCTCGATGAACGCCTCGACCGCCTCGCGCTGGGCCTCGTCGTGGTAGAAGACGGCCGAGCGGTACTGCGTGCCCACGTCGTTGCCCTGGCGGTCCTTCGTCGTGGGGTTGTGCGTCGTGAAGTGGACCGCGAGCAGGTCCTCGTAGCTGACCGCCTCGGGGTCGTAGGTGACCTGCACGCACTCGGCGTGGCCGGTCTCCTCGCGGCAGACCGCCTCGTAGCTGGGATCGGCCACGTGGCCGCCGGCGTAGCCCGAGACCACGTCGGTCACGCCCTCGACCTGCTCGAACACCGATTCGGTACACCAGAAACAGCCGCCCGCGAACGTGGCTTGCTCGGTCATCACTCCCAGTACGCGGCCGACGCACAAAACTCACGTGACGCCGTCACCGGTCCACGTCGCCCATGATCGGATCGAGGCTGCCGAGCGTCGCGACGAGGTCGGCGACGTACTCGCCGCGGGCCATCTCGGGCAGCGTCTGGACGTGCGAAAACGAGGGGCCGCGGATCTTGAAGCGGGCGGGCGTTTCCGTGCCGTCCGAGCGGATGTAGATGCCGAGTTCGCCCTTGGCGGACTCGACGGCGCGGTAGATCTCTGTGTCAGGGTCGGGTCGAACCGTCCGGGGGACGTTCGCCTGGATCTCGCGGTCGCTCTCGGGCCAGTCCTCGAGGAGATCGACGCACTGGGCGATGATCTTCGCGGACTCCTCGACCTCGCGCAGGCGGACCAGCAGGCGCGAGAAGTTGTCACCGTCCGACTCGGTGACGACGCTCCAGTCGAGTTCGTCGTAGTAGCCGTAGGGGTCGTCTCGGCGGAGGTCGTAGTCGATACCCGAGCCCCGCGCGACCGGCCCGGTACAGCCGTAGGCCTTCGCGGTCTCCGCCGGCAGGTGGCCGGTGTCGACCGTCCGCAACTGGATGATCTCGTTGCCGGTGAGCAGGTCGTGGTACTCCGCGAGCTTCCGGGGCAGGTCGTCGACGAACGACCGGATCTCCTCGAAGAACGCCTCGCGCGGTTCGGGGAGGTCCCACGCCACGCCGCCCAGGCGGAGGTAATTGAACATCAGGCGCTGGCCGGTGAGGTCTTCGAGAATATCCTGGACCAGTTCGCGGTCGCGGACGCCCCACTGGAACACCGGCGTGAACTCGCCGATCACGTCCAGCCCGTACGTGGCGACCGCGAGCATGTGCGAGAGAATCCGCGACAGTTCGCCGCACATCGTCCGGATGACCTGCGCGTACTCCGGCACGTCGATGCCGACGAGGTCCTCGGCCGCGCGGGCGTAGGCCCACTCGTTCAGCAGGCCGGCCCCGCTCCAGTCCCAGCGGTCGGGGTAGGGCATGATCTGGTGGCGGTAGGTCTTGGACTGGCACATCTGCTCCTCGCAGCGGTGGATGTAGCCGATGTCGGGGTCGACGGCCGCGACCTGCTCGCCGTCGAGCTCGACGCTCAGGTGGAGGACGCCGTGGGTCGACGGGTGATGGGGACCGACGTTGACGTGCATCGTCTCGGGGCCCTCGCGGGTGTCTTCGAGCAGGCGCTGGTGTTCCCGGAAGGGGACGATCTGGGGCTGGTCCTGGTTGTACGCCTCGCGGAGCGGGTGGCCCTGCCAGGTCTCCGGCAGCAGCAGGCGACGCAGATCCGGATGGCCGTCGTACTCGACGCCCAGCAAGTCGAAGGCCTCGCGCTCGTGCCACTCGGCCGTCCGATAGACCGGCGCGGCCGACTCGCTCTCGGGGGCGTCGCGGGGCGTCGGGACGACGACGGAGAGTTCGCGGGTCGGGTCGTCGTAGCTCCGGAGGTGGTAGATCGTCTCGAAGCGGTCGGCGTACTCCTGGGCGGTGACGCAGGCGCAGTGGTCCAGCCCGGCCTCGCTTCGCAGCGTCGAGAGCACGTCCTGCACCTCGTCCGCGCGGACGACCACCGCCGGGGCGTTCTCGTGGTCTTCGGTCGTCAGCACGTGGTCGGCGATCGGCTCGACGAGCGGATGCGACTGTTCGGTGAGGGGAGCGGTCTGTGCCATCCGTTGGTCGACGGTTCGTCCCACGCCGCCCTCGGAGTGGCCCCTCACCGGCGAGGCACCTTTATATGAGGTCGCCGAACGGCCGCCGTGAAGTACGTCACGCTCTCGCTGCGGATGGCCCCGGAGGTCCGCCACCCGATGCACCAGTTCGTCGTCGAGCGCGACGGCTACGAGGCGAGCTACCTCCTCCGGGGCAACGAGATGGGCACCGAGGTCCAGACGCTGCTGTTTCACGTCGACGGCTTCCCGCCGGACCCGTACAGAGCGGCGCTGGAACGGGCCGACACCGTCCGGGAGTACGCCATCTCGACGTGTCCCGACGAGACGTTCTACCTCTACGTCCAGGACACCCCCTCGGAGACGGACCACGACCTGATCCGTGCGGTGACACAGACGGGCCTGGTCGTCGTCTCGCCCGTCGCGTACCGGGCCGACGGCTCCGTCGGATTCACGCTCGTCGGTCCCGGCGACGCGGTCCAGCGGGCCGTCGAGGCCGTCCCCGACGGCATCTCCGTCGACGTTCGGGAGGTCGGCGAGTACGACAGCCGCCGCCTCGACACCGGGTCGACGCTCACCGACCGGCAGTTCGAGGCGGTCGCCGCGGCCGTCGACTGCGGCTACTACGCGAGCCCCAGAGCCGGGAGCGTCGCCGACGTGGCCGACCGACTGGGCTGTGCGCCCGGGACCGCCGCCGAACACCTCCGGAAGGCCGAAGCGCGCGTGATGCGGGACATGCTCGGCCAGTACGACTCGCCGGGCGCCGGCCCCGACTGACCTCGAATCCCGAAAATCGACCGGAAAACGGACGAGAAGCGCGTTTTGTGGCGCTCTGCTATCGGCCCGGGGCCTGAACGTTTGTGGATTTGATATAGCGAATACTAGTTTATCGCGCGATCTCTGCCAGCCCCTCCTGTGCTGTATTTTATACGAAACTAAGCGCATTCTCTCCTCAAACCCCAGAATATGGACTTCTCACATGGGCGAGGGCGCCTGACTGGCGTCGGCCCGCAACTCCTATCGCGCGCCCGTCCCAACGGCCGGTATGGCACTTGCCGACCTGGAGTGGCGCGTCGTCGGCGAGGAGACTCGCTCCGGGCCGATGACGATGGCGCTCGAATCGGTCGCCGCGGAGACGGTGGCCGACGGCGGCCCGGCGACCGTTCGGGTGTACACCTGGCCGGACACGCTCTCGCTTGGCTACGGGCAGGACCCCGAGACGATCGACTGGGGGTACTGCGAGCGCGAGGGCATCGGCGTCACGCGCCGACCGACCGGCGGCGGCGCGATCTACCACGACCGCGTCGCGGACGTCTCCTACGGCATCGTCGCCCCCGCCGACGCGGTCCCGGGGGACCTCATGGCGTGTTACGAGCAGTTCTGTCGGCCCGTCCTGGAGGCGTTCGACCGCGTGGGGGTCGACGCCGCATTCGCCGACGACGAGCGCGAGGCGGTCCACCGGCCGGCCTGTTACCTCCGACAACTGCATCCGGCCCACGACATCGTCGGCCCGGACGGGCGGAAACTGAGCGGGAACGCCCAGTACCGACAGAAAGACGCCGTGATACAGCACGGCTCGCTCTCGGTGTCGCTGCGACCGGAGCGCCACTGCGGCTGTTTCACCGCGAAACCGGACCCCGACGCCTTCGGCGACCGCGTGGGCGCCATCGACGAGTACGTCGATATCGAGCGCTCGGCCGTCGTCGAGACGCTCCGGTCGACGCTGGCCGAGTGGGTCGACGCCGACGAGGGCGGGTGGACCGACGACGAACTCGCTCGCGCACGCGAGCTCGCGAAGGAGCAGTTCGGAACCCGCGAGTGGGTTCGAAGGGCCCCCTGAGTGGCGAGACCGGCGATCTCAGGGGCGCGACACATTTTTGTCACCGTCGTGAGGAGTACCGGTATGGTCCCTCCACCAACCGATAGCGGCGAGACGAATTCGTCGGCGGCGTCGACGCGGAGCGTCTCCGACCTCTCGGAGCGAGAGCTGTACGGCCTCGTCCGGGTCGCAGCCGAAGACGCGGTGCTCGGCGCGATCGGCACGCTCCTGCTCGCCGGCCTCGGCCTGATCCTGTTTCTCGGCGGGCTCTCCGGACTCCTCCAGATTTCCTCGCCGTCGCCGGTCGCCGTGGCCATCGCCATCGCGTTCGTCGTCGGCGGCGCGTACCTGTTCGCCTCGTCGCTGGGCGCGATTCCGTCGGTTCGCGACCTGCTGTAGAGTTCGGAACCTCTTTTGTCGGTCACCCCCTCACCGGTGTGCATGGTACGAGTCGGCGCACACACCTCTATCGCCGGCGGCGTCTACAACGCCGTCGAGGAGCAAGTCGAGTACAGCGGCAACTGCGGACAGATCTTCTCGCACTCGCCGCAGGTCTGGCAGGACCCCAACATCGACGACGACGAGGCCGAGCAGTTCCGCGACCTCACGGTCGACCACGGCGTCGGCCCGTGGGTCATCCACTCGTCGTATCTGGTGAACCTCTGTACGCCCAAAGACGACCTCCGCGAGAAGTCCGTCGACTCCATGCAGAAGGAGGTCGACGCCGCGGCCAAACTGGGCATCGAGTACGTCAACGTCCACCTCGGAGCGCACACCGGGGCAGGCGTCGACGGCGGCCTCGACAACGCCGCCAGCGCGCTGGACGAACTCGACGTGCCTGACGGCGTCACCGTCCTGATCGAGTCCGACGCCGGCAGCGGGACGAAACTCGGCGGCGACTTCGAGCACCTTGCCACCGTCCGCGAGCGCACCGACCAGGACATCGAGTTCTGCCTCGATACCGCCCACATGTTCGCCGCGGGCTACGACCTCTCGACGCCCGAAGCGGTCGCGGAGACGCTGGCGGAATTCGACGACGTGGTCGGCTTCGAGGACCTCGCCTGCGTCCACCTGAACGACTCGAAACACGACTGTGGCACGAACAAGGACGAGCACGCCCACGTCGGCGAGGGGCTCATCGGCGAGGACGGGATGCGCGCGTTCGTCAACCACGACGCCGTGGTCCTCGTGCCCCTGGTCCTCGAAACGCCGACCGAGGACGGCAAGAGCTTCGCCTGGAACATCGAGCGCGTCAGGGAACTCCGCGAGGAGTAGCGCTCGCGGCGCGTCGAACGGATCGTTTGAATCTGGTTCGAATCACTTCCTTCGAAGGGATCTGTACCGAATAGCCGACGCGACGACGGACCGCGACGCTTTTGGGCGCGAGTCGACTCTACGCGGACGTGCGCAGGTTCTCCGCCGACTACCTCGAATCCACCCGCCGCGGGATGTGGGCCGACTCCCGAGCGGCGCTCGCGGACCTGCACCTGGACGCCTGCGACCGCGTCCTCGACGTGGGCTGTGGGACGGGCGAACTGACGCGCGTCCTCCGCGAGGAAGTCGACGGCACCGTCGTCGGCCTCGACGCGGACGCGGACTTGCTGTCGTCGGTCGGCGGGCCGGTCGTCCGCGGCGACGCGACGCGGCTCCCGTTCGCCGACGACGCCTTCGACCTCGTGGTGTGTCAGGCGCTGCTCATCAATCTCCCCGACCCCGAGTCCGCGGTCCGGGAGTTCGCCCGCGTCGCGACCGACCGGGTGGCCGCCATCGAGCCGAACAACGCCGCCGTCACCGTCGAGTCGACCGTCGACGCGGAGCCGACGCTGGCTCGCCGCGCCAGACGGTTCTTCCTCGACGGCGTCCGGACCGACGTGACGCTCGGGCGCGATGCCGCGGCCGTGTTCCGCGACGCGGGGCTCTCGGTCGTCTCGACGACCCGGTACGACCAGGAGCGGCGCGTCGAACCGCCCTACGGCGACGCCGCCGTGCGGGCGGCCCGACGGAAGGCCACGGCGTCCGGGCTGGAGGACGACCGGGAGACGATGCTCAACGGCGAGGCGACGCCGGCCGAGTACGACACGCTCCGCGAGCGCTGGCGATCGATGGGCCGCGACGTCGTGGACCAGATGCGGGACGGCGAGTACGAGCGCCGCGAGACGGTCCCCTTTTTCGTCACCGTCGGGACGGTCTGAGACGACGCCGTCCATTGTGACTGCCGGCCGGGTTTCGCCGTCATCGGTCGCCGGCCGACGCCGCGAGGACCCGGTCCGCGAGTCTGAAACAGAGCCCGTCCAGCACACCGACGAGCAGACCGATCGCGCCGCCGATAAGGCTCGCGACGGCGACGCCGACCAGGAGGAACAGCGCGACGCCCGCGACTGCCGAGAGCGTCGCCGTCCCGAGGGCGAGCCCCTCCGCGAGCGCGGGGACGGCGAGGACGGCGACGAGTCCGAGCAGGAAGGCGACGCCCGCCATCGCGCCCGCGGCGAAGCCGTGCAGAGCGAGCGTCCACAGCGAGGCCGACAGCTCGACTCGCGAGTCGACCCACCAGACGGCGAGGACGAACAGCGCCCACACTACGCAGAAGACGGCCGCGCCGACGAGCGTGTTCAGCCCGCCGAGCAGGTCGGAAAGCGCCCCGCTCGCGTGGCCCGCGAGCACGGCGACCAGGACGAACAGGCCGACGTCGAAGGTGGCGAGCGCCCACGTCGAGAGCGAGAGGCGTCCGCCGAGGACAGCGGTGACGGCAGGTGACTCCGCGGGCGTCTCCGGCGGAGGCGACGACTGTCTGCCCTCCGATTCACCCATGCGCCAGCACCTCCGCGAGCACCACGAGCGCGAGGAGCAGTCCAGTTGTCGCGCCATATGCCTTCGAGAGCACTGTCCGGTGTGGGTCGCTAGACGGGCTGTCGCGGCCCTCGTCGTCCGGGCCGCCGTCGCTCTCTCGGCCTTCGTCGGCCACCGGCCGGGCCGCCTCGCGTGCGCGCACGACGACCATCGTTCGGACGGCCGAGCCACAGACGAGAACCACGACCAGGGTCAGTTTCACCAGCAGCGTCCGGCCCCAGTCGGTCGTCGGCCCGGGCGGCCCGAGCGCGCCGAGGTTGCCGACGCCGGTGAGGACGAGCGCGCCGATGCCGGTCCAGAACAGCCACTCGAAGCGGTCGGCGGCCGCGAGATCGGTGATTGCACCGGACCGATAGCCGTACCACGCGGCGGCCGACCCGCCGACGAGCACCGTCACCGTAAGGACGTGGAGGGTCCGCATCGCGAGGGATGTCAGGGCACCCATGGTCGAAGTACTCGCCGCGGTCCCAAAGAACGGAGGGTCCGCGCTAGGCGTCGATGGTCACGACGCCCTCGTCCGCCGCGACGGTGTACCGCGTGGAGGGATCGACGGTCAGGCTGACCAGTCCGCTCTCCAGGGTGTCGGGGCGCTCGAACCGGGCCACCGTCGCGCGAGCGGTGTAGTCCGCGGTGTAGACGCAGGGACTGGTGTGACAGCCGAAGGCGTGGATTCCGGTGTCGGTCGCCTCGATACGTTTCAGGTGGGGCAGTATCGACCCCGACCCCCAGCCGGTCTGGACGAGGAGGGCGGCGTGGCTCTCGAAGTCCGTCTCCGAGACGAACGCGCGGATCTCGTCCCACTCGTCGCCGATGCGGTCCACGTCGTCGGGCGCGGTCAGGAGCGTCGCGTAGAGCTGATCGCCGGTCGGTCCGTCGTCGCCGGGCGAGAGCTGTAGCCCCTCGTCGCGGAACACGGTGCCCCGCGTCGGCCGCTGTTCGAACGTCAGCGACGGCTCCGCCGGCATGTTCGCACAGAGGTACAGCGGGTCGTAGTCCTCGTCCTGTCCGTCTCCAGAGCACTCGGGCTCCTCGATCTCGTAGGGTGGCGTATCGACCCGATCGACGCCCGCCGGGAGGCCGCCCGGCGTTGCGGTCGGCGTGCCGTCATCCGTGTCGGACGGCGTGCCGTCGTCGGTTCCAGTCTGGGTCGTCGGGTGTGTCGGCGTCGTCGCGCCGCCGTCGCTCCCGCCGGAGCCGTCGCCGCCGTCTCCAGGGGCCAGACAGCCGCCGAGGGCGGTCGCCGCGAGGCCGCCGACCAGCCCCAGCGTCTCGCGTCTCGTTCGATTCATACGAGACGCTCCGCTCGGCACGGGTGTATCCCTTCTGTACGCTCAAAACCGCGTTGTAGCTGGGAGGCGTCTCGACGCTGTCGTCCGCCACGGCCGGTAGGCCCTTGTCCGGGGAACGTTTAGCGGGACGCGAGCCCCTCGGTCGCCATGATCCCACCGCTCGTCCGCCGCTGTCCCGACTGCGGTCACCTCGGCTGGAGCCGCCGGTTCACCGTCGTCGAGGACGGCGCTCCGCGTCGCGTGGAGTGCCCCGCCTGCGGCCACCAGTTCTCCGTCGCGGACTCGCCGTGGCTCCAGTGACGGCGTCGAAGTCCGCTACTGCACTTGTCCGCTCCGGTCAGACCACGTCGCCGCGGACCGTCGCGCCCTCCTGTCGCTCGCGGTAGGCCTTCACGGCCTCGGCGGCCTCGCTCGCCTCGTCGTCGTCCAGCCCGAGCATCGAGAGCGACTGGGCGAGCGTCGGGAAGACGAACTCGTTGTCCCGGAGCTTTCGGAAGGCGTCGGCCGAGCGCTCGCCGTCGATCCACAGGCAGGCCCCGCGGGGGTCGAGAATCTGCTCGTAGTCGCTTCGCATCTTCGCCCCCTTGAGGCGCTGGGTGACGTTGTCCTCGAAGGAGGCGTTACACACCTCCAGGTGGACCGGCTCGTCGTCGCCCAGGAGGTGTGCGGCCAGGCACTTCTCGGGAGCGGCGTGGCCGCTCGCGTTCGCCCGGATGTGCTCGGGGTGCTCGTCGGCCCACGCGGCCCGGACCGTCTTGCCGACGCCGTCGACGCCGTGGCTGCGCTGGAACTCATCGGCGCGCTCCGGGGCGTCCTTGAACAGGATGTCCTTCGTGACGTACACGTCCAGGCGCTCGACCGGGTCGAGGCCCAGCGCCACGTCGCCGTAGACCCACACCTCGCGGACCGGGACCGGCATCGTCTCGTCCTCGACGGCGTCGACGATCTCCTCGACCCGCTCGACTGCCTCCGGACGGTCCAGACTCATTGCCATCTCTACCGGGTCGGCGGGGAAAACGCTGACTCTCCGTGCCCACCACGTCGAGGTTCGCACACGCCGGTCGCGGTGTTCACCTCCTGACGTGGTCGGCCGCGATTTTGCTCCCTTTGACACAGGCGACGGTTCCCAGTCCGGGCCACGTGGTGTCGCCGGCGAGGTAGAACCCCTCGACGCCCACGTCCTGTGGCACAGCCCCCTGGTTCGCGTTCGCCCGCGTCTGTTTGTACCCCCCGACCGCCCCGCGGGGTCTGTTCGTGAACTGTTCGTATGTGACGGGCGTGGCGACCTCGGAGACGACCGGGTCGGTTCCGAGTTCGGGATAGACGGTCCGGCCGCCCGCGAGCAGTCGCTCGCGGGCGGCTTCCTTCTTCACCTCGTATGCCGCCTTGTCGAGGTCACGCCACGGTTCGACCGCACAGTGCGTGGACAGCATGACCGCCCGGTTCCCGGCCGGTGCGCTCACGTCGTCACCCGACGCGGAGACGGAGACGAACATGTTGTTCCCGTTGCCGAGCGGCTCGTCGTAGTCTTCCAGAATCTGATGATGCGTCCGCTCGCGACCCTCGACCTCAGCCGCCGGGACGCCGAGAAACAGCACGAGCGCGCTTCCCTCGTGGTCCCGCAGCATCGAACAGTGTTCGTCGAGCCTGTCGCCGACGACCGTCGGCGCGAGGTCTCTGGTGACGGGAACCGGGACGGTGCTGACGACCTGTTCGGCGTGGACCGGCCCAGCCGCCGAGTCCACACGAAAGCCGCCGTCGGTGCCGGTCACCGCGGTGACGGTGCGGCCCGTCTCGACCCGGCCGCCGATGGCCGCGTACTGGTCGACGAACGAGTCCCAGAAGCCGTACATTCCGCCGGTCGCTCGACCCAGTCCCGTTCGACGGATCGTCATCCCGAGGACGGCGTTCAACAGCGGCGCTTCTTCGAGCGAGGCGTGGACCGTATCCTCGACGAGCATCGAGACCATTGCCCGGAGCGGTCGGTCGTCGTACACGTCGTGGGCGCGCATCGCGTCGGCCATCGTCCAGCGGAGATATCTGACCAGCGGGAGGTCACGAAGGCCGACTGCGCGGGCGTTCCGAACGAGGTCGCCGACAGTCTGTATCGGCATCTTGACGTCCGTTCTGGTGAGCCGCCAGAGCCGCGCCGAGAGGTCGTCGATGAAGTCGTAGAACGCGATATGTCGCTGGTCGTCGCCGAGTTTCGTCCGCCGCTCGGCGTCCCAGTCGGCCTGGTCGCGGTACAGCGTCACCGTCAGATCCGGCAGCCAGACGTCGTAGGCGTCCTGTATCGTAATTTCCGGCGGCTCGAAACCGACGGCCGACAACAGTTGGCCGCCGACGCCTTCTGGCACGAAATCGACGAGCGTCGTCGCACCGACGTCGAACCGGAACCCCGCTCGCTCGTAGTAGCCCGCACAGCCGCCGACGCTGTGGTGCTGTTCGAGGACGACCGTCGAGTAGCCGTCCGCCTGCAACCGCGCGGCCGTGCTCATACCCGCGACACCGCCGCCGATGACGGCTACGTCTGCGGACTCAGTTCCCATGGATGCTCGGCCACGGGACTGTTCCGTCCCCGTCCGACGCGATGCCGCTCTCGACGCGAGTGACTGTTTTTGGCCGTTCCAAAACCATTGCGCCAGCTACAAGTCGGGCGGCCTAAACGTTGCCCCCGCAGAAGCCGAAACCTGATTTACCAGCGACGAGTCGCAAGCGATATGTCCGACCGCCAGACGCAGTTTCGCGACCTCGCTCCGTGGGCCGCCGACACCTCGCCGCTGTACGCCCACCTCTGCCGGGAGGCCGCCGAAGACGCCGCGGTCCTCGACCTCGCGAGCGCGGTCCCCGAGGGCCGGCAGGCCCCGCACGTGCTGCTCGCCGCCGTCCACGATCTCCTCGCCCGCGACCCCGGTCATCGACTGGCCGAGTACTACCCGAGCATCGTCGCGGACCCGCGAGCGCCTGACGACGAGTGTTTTCCCGCCTTCCGCGAGTTCTGTCTCGACCGGGCCGACGACCTCCGCCCGCTCCTGCGGACGCGCCGCACGCAGACAAACGCGGTCCGCCGGAGCGCGGTGCTGTACCCCGCCGTCGCGACGGTCGCCGAGGCGACCGACGGGCCGCTCGCGCTGGTCGAACTCGGTCCGAGCGCGGGGCTGAATCTCCTGTTCGACCGCTACCGCTACGACTACGACGGCCGCGTCGTCGGCGACCGCGACTCGCCGGTCACCATCGAGTGTCACGTCCGGGACGGCGACCCGCCGCTGCCCGAGACGCCGCCCGCGATTCGCTCCCGCGTCGGTATCGACCGCAATCCGCTGGACGTGACGGACGACGACGACCGCGACTGGCTCCGGGCGCTCGTCTGGCCCGAACACGAGGCGCGCCGGGCCGTCCTCGACGGGGCGCTCGCCGTCGCCCGCCGGGACCCGCCCCGGCTCGTCGAGGGCGACATGGTCGAGGACCTGCCCGCCGTTCTCGACGAGATACCCGACGATGTCCCGGTCTGCGTGTTCAACACGCTCGTGCTCTACCAGGTCCCCGAGTCGGTGAGCGCGGCGCTGACGGACCTGCTCGAAGCGCGGATGACCGACCGGTCGCTGCACTGGCTCACGGGTGAGCGGGTGCTGACCGGCGGCGAGTCGGTCCGCCTCAACTGGAACCGCTGGGACGACGGGCGCGTCCGGACGACGCATCTCGTCGACTACCAGCCCCACGCCGAGTGGCTGACCTGGCGGACCTGACGGCGACCGAGAGGAGCGGGCAGTCGCTGGCCGACTCGTCGCCGCGCTGCTCGCCGACCGCTCGCCGCTGGAAACGCCCGGCCGTGTGCCGTGCGTTCACACGGGCTTTTCACGCCACCGCCGGAAGCACGCCCATGCAGATCCGCGTCTTCGACGACGGGGCCGACCGCGACTGCCTGCTCGTCCTCGGATGGGGGAACCGCTGTCGCCACGAGAACGTCCGGTGGCTCGTCGACCGACTCGCCCGCGAGTACCGCGTCCACGCCGTCGAACTGCCGACGCACATCACCGACTTCGAGCGCGAGTGGCTCGCGCCGGTCGAATCCTACGCCGCCGACCTCGACGCGTTCGACCTGCTCGCCCACAGCGCCGGCGGACTGACGACGGCGCACCTCGACGCCGAGGGCCTCGGCAGCCGCGTGTACCTGAGCCCGTGGTGGGACAGCGACCTCCCGATACCGCGACCGGTCCTCGAAGCCGTCGCGTCGCTGCCGATCTCGTGGCCGTTCATCCCCGTCGGTACGCTGACGCGAGACGCGCTCGGCGACCTCGCCACCGAGCGGCAGGTCGCGGAGGCCCCGTCGGCGTTCTCGCCCGCGTTCGTTCGAGCGATCATGCGCGCCCAGCGGTCGCTCCCGCCGGCCCGCGAGGAGGCCGTCGCCTTTTGCTCGCTCACCGACGCCGTCGTCGATCCGCGGGCCGTCGGCGCGCGGCTCCCGGCCGACCGCATCCGCCTCTACGACGGCGGACACGAACTGTTCTCCTCGACCGGTCGCGAGGAGACCGTCGAGGCGGTCGTCGACGCCTTGCGCCACGGGCCGAGCGCGCTCTGAAGCGGGTCGCTACCGGCGCGTCCGACGCTGACTGACAGCGTCGCATCCGACGTGCCGGCTGACGGCCCCGAGGCGAAACCCTCTCACCGCTGCGGGAACGAGTCCCCGGTAAGATGGAGTGCGACAAGTGCGGCGAGAACGCGGTGCTACACGCGGCCTACTCCGGGCTCTACCTCTGTGAGTCTCACCTCTGCCGGACGGTGACGAAACGGGTCCGTCGGCGAATCCGCGAAGACGGGCTGGTGTCCGACGACGCCACCGTCGAGGACCCCGAGACGTGGGTCATCGGGCTCTCGGGGGGCAAGGACAGCGTCGTCCTCACGCAGATCCTCCACGACACCTTCGCCGAGGACCCTCGCATCGAACTCGTCGCGCTTTCTATCCACGAAGGCATCGAGGGCTACCGCGACGCCAGCCTCGACGCCTGCGAGGAACTGACCGACGACCTGGGCATCCGTCACGAGGTCGTCTCCTACGCCGAGGAGTTCGGCGTCGAGATGGACGACGTGGTCGAAGACGACCCGGAGGGCATGGCCGCCTGCGCGTACTGCGGCGTGTTCCGCCGGGACCTCCTCTCGCGCTACGCCGAGGAACTCGACGCGGACAAGCTGCTGACCGGCCACAACTTAGACGACGAGGCCGAGACGGCGCTGATGAACGTCCTCGAGGGCGACGTGGAACAGATCGCCAAGCACTTCGAGGCGTCGCTCGGCCCGTTCGACTCGGCCGCCGACGCGCCGACCGAGCGCACGCGAGAGTCACAGGACCACCACGTCCCGCGGGCCAAGCCGCTCCGGGACATCCCCGAGAAAGAGGTCGCGCTGTACGCTCGCTTCCAGGACTTGCCGGCGCACATCACCGAGTGCCCCCACGCCGAGGAGGCCTATCGCGGCGAGATCCAGGAGCTCATGCTCGGCCTGGAGGAGAACCATCCCGGGACGCGCCACTCGATCATGGCGGGCTACGAGAAGCTCGCCGCGCTGGCCGCCGACACCTACGGCGGCGAGAACGGCGACAGGGACTACGGCGAGTGCGAGAACTGCGGCGCGCCGACGGCCCGTGACCTCTGTCGGAAGTGCAATCTGCTGGACGCGCTCGAAGCGGTCTGATGCTCGCTGCGGTTCGTCTGACATGCGTGTCTGTTCACTGCGCCGAACCGCATCGCTGTTCGGTGTTGAAAACGAAGGAAGGGCCGCCGAGTTACTCGTTCGTCCGGATGACGTCGAGGCCGTTGTTCTTCTCGTGCTGGTCCTGTCCGCCGTCGGTCTCGCCGTAGCCGGTGTTGCGGCCGCCGCTTCGACCGCCGTTCGCGGCCGGGCTGTCGAAGCTTTCGACGTTGTCGGAGGCGTCGAAGGAGGTGTCGTCGTCGACCTCCTGGATCGCCTGCCGGGACTTGTTGGCCTGCTTCTGGGTCGTCGGACCCAGCACCTGCGCGGACTGGACGCCGGTCATGATGGCCATGACGCGAACCTTGCCCTTGTAGTTCTCCTGGATGCGCGCGCCCCAGATGACGTTGGCGTTGGCCTCCAGGCGCTCGGTGATGTTCTGGGCGATGCCCTCGGCCTCCTTCAGCGTGAGGTCCGGGCCGCCGGTGATGTGCACCAGCCCGCCGCTCGCGCCGCGGTAGTCCACGTCCAGCAGCGGGTGGTTCATCGCGTCCTTGACGACCTCCTCGGTCTTGTTCTTGTCCTGGGTCTCACCCACGAGCATCACCGCGACGCCGCCCTGGTTCATGATGGAGGTCATGTCGGCGTAGTCGAGATTGATGAGGCTCGGCTGGGTGATGGTCTCGGAGATGCCCTTGACGGTCTCGGCGATGATCTGGTCCATTACCGAGAACGCCTTGCCGATCGGGAGGTTCGGGACGTAATCGAGCAGGCGGTTGTTGTCGAGGACGATGATGGAGTCCGCTTCGTTGCGGAGCTTCTCTAAGCCTTCCTCGGCCTTGACCGTCCGCGCTCGCTCGACGTTGAACGGCGTCGACACCATGCCGACGACGATCGCGCCCTGCTCCTTGGCGATCTTCGAGACGACCGGGGCCGCGCCGGTCCCGGTCCCGCCGCCCATCCCGGCGGTGACGAACACGAGGTCCGCGTCGCCGAGGACTTCCTTGATCGTCCCCTGTGCCATCTCCGTGGCCCGCTCGCCCATCGACGGGTCACCGCCGGCCCCGAGGCCGTTGGTGAGGGACTTGCCGACCAGAATCTTCGTGTCGGCTTCGATCATCTTGAGGTGCTGCTTGTCCGTGTTGATGGCCACGGTGTCGGCGCCCTCGACGCCGATGTTGTACAGGCGGTTGACCGTGTTGTTCCCGGCACCGCCACAGCCGACGATGACGATTCGCGGGTCGCCGAACCCGTCGACGTTCTCGTCGGACAGCTGCTTCTGTTCCTGCTCGTCGCGTTCGAGGGCCTCGTTGACGATGTCCTGCATCGTTACACCTTGGCCCAGGACCGCTTTTGCTTCTCGGAGGCACGCTCGGAGCCTTCCTCGGCGAGCATCTCCCGGACGGCCGCGCGAATCGCCTCGCTACGGTTCGGGTACTCGCCCGTCTCGACCATTTGTTCGACCTCTTCGATCTGCTGCTTCGGAATCCGTAGTGTCACACGCTCCATGTTTGGTAGTTCCCCTTGGGTAAGACGGTGCGACCGGGCCGCGTTTACGGCCCGCCCGTCCGTTTACACGTCGGAACCGCAGTACGAGGGCGTCATCCCCTCGCTCTCTCCGTTGTGTAAGACGACCGTCTTACGCAAGATGTACCACTGACCCTGATGTATTAAAACTTACGGGCAGTGTCATACACTGCGTCGTTTACGGCCCTACAGTGCTTCTGGCGGGCGTAAACGTCGTTTCAGGCTTGATCGAGCACGTCGGCAGCGGGCGTCCGTCTCCCACAGCTCGGGCAGAAGCCCCAGTCCGACCGGAGCTCGTCGCCGCAATCACAGAACACGCGCCGGGACGACTTCTCTCCGCAATTCGGGCAGTACACGTGGTCTGTGCCCACGTTTCCGCCACATTGCGCGCACGTCTTACGCGGCTCCTCGCCGGTTCCGGCACGCCGGTCTCCCTCTGTCTTACGCCCGGTCGCGCCTGCTGTCTGACCGTCGGCGTACGACCGCTCGTCGTCGCCGTCGGCGTCGGTGTCAGACACGTGCTGTCGGGCGGTTTCGTCCGACAGACCGTCCCGTGTCGTACCGTCCAGCGAGATGTTTACGTTGACGTCCTGAGGTTGGCGGGGCCGCGTCGGCACCCGCTCCTCCAGTCGCTCGGAGATGATGCTGTCGACGCGTTCCGTGATGAGCTCGTCGATCGTCTCGGGGTCCGCGACCGACGCCGCGTCGGACGACTGCGTCTCCGACTCTCCGAGGTACTCTCGGAGCGCCTCGCGCATGACCTCGCTCTTCGAGGCGTCGAACGCCTCTAGCTGCTCGATGAGGTCGTCGTCCGCACGGAACGTGATCTTACTCATCCGACTCACTATGCACATTATCAGCAGGGTATTTCAATCTTCCCGCGATGTCTGACACGAGTCGAACGTCTGACACGAGTCGGATGTCCTTAGCGGAGACAGTCGACGGTATCGACCGGGTTCAGGAGAGCGACACACCGATCGAACGACGGCAGTGGGTTCGGATGTGCAGTGACCCTAGAGCGACGATGACCCTGTTCCCGGCGAGTCGTGTGACCGACCGACGAAGCTCTCGCGAATAACAACCCTTAAGTCCGGACGGCGGGGTATTTTCGGGTGCAGACCGCCCTTAGCTCAGACTGGTAGAGCAGTCGACTGTAGATCGACTTGTCCCCCGTTCAAATCGGGGAGGGCGGACTTGGTTTTCAGCCGAACCGTGGCTGATAGCGTCCGCCACGTTTGCGTGGTGTAGAACCTCTCTCGCTGGTTTCGGTTTCCCGCGAGCGACGGCAAAATCCGGAGTGGAACTTGGTTCCAGTTGGGGGTCGCCGCGGTCTCGGGAGCGGTAGTCCGGGGGGTCGCGAGTACGGCAGCTGCAAATTCAAGATCGGAGGCGGCACGGAGATCGAGAACTCGTTCGTCGGCCCGGATCGAGATGGCTTCGACGCATCGATCACTGCAGTGAAAGGGGGGGCTGCATCGGAAAGGAGTCCGTGCCTTCACGTCACTGATCTCGCTTTCCGATCCGACTGGGAGTACTGGCGTCCACGCGTTGAGTTCTGAATCGCTACGCTTGTGCGAGGGGCTTTCTTCACGTTCGATGATATTTCCGCACAGGAAATAGCGTTTCTTGTAATTCGGATACTCACACGAGAACCCGATGTGTCACGTCGCCATCGCGTCGGCTCAGAACCGCTCGCTCATCGCCGCCAGGCCGGCGTCCACGTCGACGGCCGCGCCCTGCTCCGTGAGCGCGTCGCCCAGCGCCGCCAGCAGGTAGCTGACGTTCTTGCGGCGGGCGGAGTGGCCCATGCACCCGATGCGCCAGATGTCGCCCGAGAGCGCGCCGAGGCCGCTCGCGATCTCCAGGTCGTACTCGTCGAGCAGGTACTGGATGACCGCGCCGTCGTCGACACCGCCGGGGACGCGGACGGTGTTCAGGCTCGGGAGCCAGAACTCCTCGGGGGCGTTCATCTCCAGGCCCATGCCCTCGACGCCGGCCTTCAGCGCGCTCGCGACGCGCCGGTGGCGGTCCCAGCGGGACTCGATGCCTTCCTCGGCGACGAGGCGGAGCGCCTCGCGCAGCGCGTACACGTTCGTGATGGGGGCGGTGTGGTGGTAGGCTCGCTCCTCGCCCCAGTAGCCTTCGAGCAGGGAGATGTCGAGGTACCACGATCGGGGGTCCTCCTCGCGCGAGAGGACCTTGTCCATCGCGTCGTCGTTGAGGGTCAGCGGGCTCGCGCCGGGCGGACACGAGAGGCACTTCTGCGGGCCGGCGTAGGCCACGTCGACGCCCCACTCGTCGACGCGGAGCTCGACGCCGCCGATCGAGGTCACGGTGTCGGCGATCACCAGCGCGTCGTTCTCGTGGGCGATGTCGGTGAGTTCGGAGACCGACGGCTGGAGGACGCCGGTGCTGGTCTCGGCGTGGACGAAGCCGAACACGTCGGGGCTGTGCTCGTCGAAGGCGTCGGCCACCGCCGCGGGGTCGAGCGGCCGGCCCCACGGCGCGTCGACGGTGACGACTTCGCCACCGGCGCGCCGGGCCATGTCGGCCATCCGGTCGCCGAAGTAGCCGTTCGACGGGACGAGCATCGTATCGCCCGGTTCGACGACGTTCCCGACGGCGGCCTCCATCGCCGCCGACCCGGTCCCGGAGACGGGAATCGTCCACTGGTTGTCGGTCCGGAACGTGTACCGAAGCAGTTCCTGGACCTCGTTCATGATGTCGATGAACGAGGGGTCGAGGTGGCCCACCAGCGGCGTGCTCATGGCCTTGAGCACGCGCGGGTGCACGTCGCTCGGCCCGGGCCCCATCAGCGTTCGCTCGGGCGGTGTCAGTTCTTCGACGGTCGGTGGTCCGTCCATGGCTGGTGATTCCTCACGGACAGTCATTAAGTCCCGCGATGGCTGACACGGTTCGGTGCCGACGACGCTGATGACCTCGTCAGTCTTCATGGCCGATTGACACCAACGGAAACCGCAAGACTGCGGAGCCGCGGGCTGTGTGAACGATCTCGCCTATTTTTATCCTCGTGTGACGAAGCTACGCGTGGTCGTCGATGGGGTTGTTCAACAGAGTACGTACGGACTCCCATACAGGGGAGGATTCGAGGCGCCGGTACACCTGTCTGGCGTGCCAGGCGTCGTTTGACCTGCAGTACCACTCGTGTCCGGAGTGTGGGGCGTACGACGTCCGCCGGACGAAGTGGGTCGAATAGCCCCGGCGACCGAACGGCACGTCCGAACGACTGCCGGCTATCGGGCACTCCGCCCTTTCATCGTTCACGGGTTTCCCTGTGGGATACCGTAGCCCCCAAGTGAGTCCCAGTGATACGGACGTGCGTGAACCGAAGACAGCTTGGCTCGACGGGATTCGACGTGACGGAGGTCGGCCTGGGCACCTGGAACATCGGCGGTGACTGGGGCGACGTCTCCGAGGAGGCGGGACGCGAGGCGGTGCGGACCGCGCTGGACGCCGGCATCGACTTCCTCGACACTGCCGACGTGTACGGCGACGGCTTCAGCGAGCAGCGCATCGCCGAGGTGCTCGACGAGCGCGAGGTACGCGACGAGGTGACGGTCGCGACGAAGGCCGGCCGCCGGCTGGACCCGCACACGGCCGAGCGGTACGACTACGAGAACCTCTCGCAGTTCGTCGACCGCTCCCGCGAGTACCTCGGGACCGACACGCTGGAACTGGTGCAACTGCACTGCCCGCCGACCGACGCCTACTACCAGCCGGAGACGTTCGAGGCGATGGAGCGGCTGAAAGACGAGGGGAAGCTTGCCCACTACGGCGTCAGCGTCGAGCGCGTCGAGGAGGCGCTGAAGGCCATCGAGTACCCCGGCGTCGAGACGGTCCAGGTCATCTTCAACATGTTCCGCCAGCGCCCGGCCGAACTGTTTTTCGAAGAGGCCAAGCGCCGCGACATCGGCGTCATCGTCCGCGTCCCGCTGGCATCGGGCCTGCTGACCGGGAAGCTCTCGCGAGAGACGGAGTTCCCCGAGAACGACCACCGGAACTTCAACATCGAGGGCGAGGCCTTCGACCGCGGCGAGACGTTCGCGGGCCTCCCGGTCGACGCCGGCTTCGACGCGGTCGACGACCTGCGCGAGCACGTCCCCGAGCGGATGACGATGGCCCAGATGGCGCTGCGCTGGATCCTCGACCACGAGGCCGTCTCGACGGTGATCCCCGGATCGACCGACCCCGACCACGTGCAGGACAACGCGGCGGTCAGCGAGCTGGACCCGCTGTCGAACCAGGTCCACGGCGCGGTCCGCGACAGCTACGAGCAGCACGTCTTCGACGCGGTCCACCACCGCTGGTAGGAGACACACCGCTCTACTTATATCGTCCTTCGTATGTGTTTTAGTGACGATCAACAGACAGATGAAGGACCGTATTCATCGGTCAATCTCCACTACCTGTATCGCCTGAGTCTGCCGTTTCACATACGAAATCTGACTGTAAACGCGAATCGAAACATACGAAAGCAGATAGTTTCCGACACCGTTCGTATCAGGAATCGATTACGCGTCTGACGGCTAGTCCAGTTCCGACCGCTCCCCGCGCCAGCGGAGGCCGCGCTGGCGGTAGCCGTCGAACTCGCCCCGGTCGATCTCGGCCTGGATCTCGTCGCGCGTCGTCTCGTCGATGCGGACGAGGTGACACAGCGGGTGGCCGGGCTGGGCGACGGGGTTCTCCAGCACGCCGACGAGGATTCCCGTGAACGGTGCCTCGACCACCTTCTCGCTGTGCTTGAAGTGGTCCGTGATCGTACAGATGGTCTCGCCCTCGCGGACGAGCGGGTACGGCCCCCACCGCATCTCGACGAGGCCGCCAGTGTCCGCCCGGAGCCAGGTCTTGTCGCCCTGGTCGGCGGGGACCACCCGGAACCAGCCCGGCCAACCGACAGTCGCCGTCGGGTCGACGCCGAACTCGGCGAAGACGCTCGCGACGCCGTCGAGGGCACGCTCGATGAGCGTCGGCTGGAAGCGGTGGGCCTTCCCCATCTCGACGGTGACCGCGGGGATACCGTTCTCGGTGGCCGTCCGTCGGAGCGATCCCACGTCGCCCGGCCCGGAGATGACGACGTTCGCGCCGAACGCTCGCGCGAGGCGGTCGACCCGCTCGTTGGTCGTGTCCGCGCGCGTGTGGAACATCGTGGTCCGGTTCCGCGTCGAGGTGTGGAAGTCGAGCAGGAGGTCGCACTTCTCGACGAACGTCCGGTAGATGCGGTCGGCCATCCGCTCTGCGGTGTTGCTCCGGGGCTTGCCGGGGAACGCCCGGTTGAGGTCCTGGTCGTAGATGGGGATGTCCCGCGTCTGTGCGAGGTAGCCGGGGACGTTCAGGACGTGACAGCAGACGACCGTCCCGTGGATGTCGTCCGGGTCGTAGCGGTCGGCCACCTCCTGGATCACCTTGACGCCGTTGAGTTCGTCGCCGTGGAGCGCCGCGGTCAGGCCGACGGTCGGGCCGTCGTGCTCGCCGTTGAGGACCGTCACCGGAATCTCGATGGGGTCGCCGAGGTACGTCTCGCCGACTTCGTATCTGAGGTGTCGGACCTCGCCCGGCGCGACTTCGCCGTCGTAGCGAAACGGGTTCGTCATACGGTCTGTCAGGCGACAGGGGGACAAATAGTGTGGGCTCGCCCTCCGAAGACGCCGCCTTCCAGGCCGACCGACTTGCCAGCGCAGGCCGGTGTTCTTTTCGCTCCAGGTGTAGACTCACTATCATGAACGCCCCTCCGACACGGACGTCGCACCGCGGCAGTGAACCGAAACACGGGGACTGCGTCACGGGCCGATGAGCGCGCTCGCGACCGGGCGTGAGATCGTCCGAACGGTCCGCGAGGAGAACGTCCCCTTCATGGCCGCGAGCATCGCGTACTACGCCTTCGCCTCCATCGTCCCGCTGCTCGTCGTCGCGCTGGCCGTGCTCTCGGCGGTCGGCGCGACCGCGACGCTCCTCGACGCTCTGCGATCGGTCGTCTCGGCGAGCACGCAGGCGGTGCTGGAGCGACTGATCGAGAACGCGCGCGGCCACGGGACCGCCGGGGTACTCGGCCTGCTGTTCGTGGTCTGGAGCGGGAGCAAGGTGTTCCGCGGGCTCTCGATCGCCTTCACCCAGGTGTACGACGCCGTCGCGTCTATCTCGCTGCCCGCACAGCTCGCTCGCAGCCTGCTCGTCATGGGGGTGCTCCTCGGCGCGGTCGCGCTCCTCTCGGCGACCAGTATCGCGCTCACGTATCTCCAGTTCGACGTCCCGTATCCGCGGCTGGTCGGTACCGCCACGGCGCTGGTCGTCTTGGCGGTCGGATTCCTCCCCGTCTACTACGTCCTCCCACCGGTCGACACCTCCCTCCGGCACGTCCTACCCGGCACGGTCCTCGCCGCCGTCGGATGGGTCGTCATCCAGATCGGCTTCGTCTACTACACCGGCACCGCCGGTGAGTACGCGGCCTACGGGCTCATCGGGGCGATTCTCCTGTTCATCACCGCGCTGTACCTGGCCGCCAACGTCCTGCTGCTCGGCGTGGTCGTCAACGCCACGCTAGACTGGTAATTCGGACGGCTCGGACGCGATTCGCGGCGTTGCACTGGCAAGCACCATCTACCTCTATCCGTGGCTCCTGTCCATAGCTGTAAGATGAGTGACTCACCATCGCTGCAGTCCCGGTCACCCGGGCGACTGCAGTCGAGCGTAGAAGAAGCGATCAAACGACCCGTCAAAGAGGCCGTCAGGGAGGCGCTCGCGGAGGGGGTTCAGCAGGAGAGCGACGAGCGTGACCGGGATGATGCCTCGGCCGAGTCCCGTCAGATCGACGTGGACCCGGAGGACCTCGACGCCGATACGGATACCGCCGACGCGGACGCCGCCGACGAGGCGGCCGACCAGTCTCAGTCGAGTTCCGGCGCCGCGAGTCGGCTCCGGTCACGCCGAGCCCTGTCGGTCGGCGTCGTCGCACTGCTGGCGTACCTTCGCCGTCGCCGCCGGTCCTCCTCTTCCTCGTCAGAGGAGTGATGCCCGTCGCGGGTCAGTCGATGCCATCGAAGCCGACGAACAGCGCGTCCTCGACGAGCGCGTCGGTCGCGCGCCGGAGCCGCTCGGACGCCGCCTGATGAGAGATATCGAGGTCGTCCGCGAGCGCTTCCAGGCTCACGCCACGGGGGACCTCGAAGTAACCGCGCTTCGAGGCCTCCGAGAGAATCTCGTACTGCGCCGTCGTCAGGCCGTAGCGACCCGCGGGCTCCTCGTCCAGCTCGCGGATCGAGGCCACGTCGAAGTCGAGGCCGTGGCTCTCACAGAAGTCGTGGGTCTTCGAGAACAGCGACCGGCGAGGGTAGAGAACGCGCAACTTCCAGCGGTCGCCCTGTCCAACCGCGTCGAGGATGGTCGCCTCCGAGTTGGTGATCATCTGAACGAGGAGATCGATGTGTGCGATCCACTCCATTCTGAACAGCCACTCGTCGTCGAAGTCGCCGAGGAGTTCGACGTTATCGACGGTGGGGTCCTCCTCCAGCGTCGCTTCCACTTCCTCGCGTGTACTGCCGCGGACCCACAGCATCGGCATGAGTGCGTCGCCGCCGCTCGTGACGATCCGCTCGATCTCGAACTGTAACTCTGGGAGCTGTTCGAGCGAGTACGCGAGCGCGAGGTCGCTCGCCGGAACCGAACCGGAAACGATGGTGGGCATCAATGGTTGTCGTGCGAATGGTATACGCTTATGTTTTTCTGTTGACCTGTACACCGTACCCGCGTGCTGTGGACGGCTCCGGTCCGGTTTGGGTCGGAACCGTCGAACGGCGCTCTCCGCCTGACCGCCGCGTCGCTACTGCCTATGCAAGCAGCGGGGTGATGGGCGAGACGCCGCTACGGTTGAGTGCGATGTCAACTGCTCAGATCACCGACGACGACGTCGGGAAGACGGTCGTCGCCGAAGACGGCACAGAGATTGGAATCGTTAGCGGGTACCGATACGGGACCGCGTACGTCGACCCAGACCCGGGTCTGACGACGAAACTCAAGACGAAACTCGGCTGGGAAGACACCGACGACGACGACGGCTATCCGCTCCAGCAAGAGGCCGTCGACACGGTCACCGACGACGAGATCCGACTGCACTCGAACCTGTAGTGCCAGTCCGTCTCCGTCGGGAGACGAGCCGACGGCTTCGCGGTCACATTCTTCGAACGCTGGTTCGGTAGAACAGTCTCCTCACCGCGCCGAAGGGCCGAGTTCGCGCCGGCCCGTTCGCCGTGGTTCGTTACTTGACCATCGATTCGCAGGCCTCCGCACACTCGCGAAGGACGTCGGCACAGGTGCGGCAGTGGTCGTACTCGTGGTTCTCACACTCCTCGGCGCAGTCCTGACAGACCGTCGCACAGAGACCGGCCAGGGCCTCCCGGTGGTCCGACCCGCGCGCGAGGAACTTGGCGTGCAGCGCCGCGATGTCGCTCACGTCGCGACACAGTCTGACGCAGTCGGTCATCCCGTCGATGCGCGTGCACTCGTCGGCGCACCACTCGCACACTTCCGTCGCTTGCTGGCACAGTTCCAGGCACTCGCGTTCGCGCTCGCTCAGGTGGTCCGCGTCGGCGAGGGGTTCGACTGATGACATTGCATCCTGGATACGCCGCTCGTACGTTCAAGGCCATAGCCTGCATGTGAAAGCCACAGACGCCGCCGGTCACGCCGCCGACCCGAGGCGCGACTGCGGGTGGCCTATGCAGGCCGCGGCACTATGCGCCAGTGCCCCGACGTGTCGCTATGTCCACTGACGACACGGACGACACCGACGCGGGAGACGAGCACGCGACCGACGGCGACCACGAAACCGATCACGACGACGCGGTCGACATCCCCGTCGGCGATGGCCCACGCACCTCGTCGGACGAAGGTCCCGACGAGTCAGCGATATCAGACCTTGAAGACGCGTTCGACGCCGAAATCCGCGGCGAGTTACCGCCGACGGTCGACCGCGCCGCGGTCCGACGGATGGCCGCCGTCGCCACCCTCCTCGACGAGAGCGTCGAAATTCCAGGCACCGACTACCGCGTCGGAATCGATCCGCTGCTGGGCGTGGTGCCCGGGGCAGGTGACGCCGTCGCGGCCGGCGTCTCGCTGTACATCGTCCTCGAATCGGCGCGGCTAGGCGTCTCCTACGGCACGCTGCTCGCGATGCTCGCGAACGTCTCCGTCGACGCCGTCGGTGGGTCCGTCCCCGTACTCGGCGCGCTGTTCGACGCTGTCTGGAAGGCGAACAAGTGGAACGTCGAACTGGCAGTCGAAGACCTGGCCGGCGCGACCGAGCGCTGAGCTACCGGTCGGTCTGGTCAATGGGGAACAAGACCGGGTGGGTGACACCCGGCGGGCAGCCGCCCTCCCGTACAGGGGAGCAAGGGAACACGGCCGCTGGGAGCGTACGAGCACGCTTCGTGCCCGCACTGGATACTGCACGCTATCGGGTGTTTGTTATACGCCTCTTTCTCGGTCGCCAAACGCCGCTGCCCGCGTGGTCGGCGGCGGCGGGACACTCACTCCTCGATCGTGAGCTGGGGGCCGGGCTTCCAGGTGTTCCCTTCGAGCACGACGAGGTCGTACCGTTCGAGCACCTGCAGCGTGTCCACGACCGCCTGCGCGTCGAACGTGACGCTCATCGTGTCGGGGAGCTTCTGTGCGATGGCGCTCCGCGTGCCGCCGTCCATCCGGACGACGGTTTCGAGCAGCGTCTCGAGGTCGTCGAGGAGCGGCGCGAGCGACGTCGTCCCCGACTCTTCCATCGATAGCTTCGACATGACTTCTTCGTAATCTCCGGAGATCTCCATCGATACCGTAACGTTCTCGTCTTCGATGTCGTCTTCGTCGCTCATAGTAGCCAATGTGTGCACACCTGTAGAAATACGTTTCCATATCTAACTGTGCGACACCATCTCCGCTCCGTTTATCGTCAAAATATGGGTGGCTACAATGCTGGATGTGCGGACGTGCTGTCGCAAATCCGGGGGTACAACGGCCCGAAATGGCCGTACTTTTAAATATATGGTGTTCTCTACGATAGAATAGGATTATAAACCGCCAAAATGGATGTAGAGTTGGCAATACGATCTCATATCTGCCCGTCTGGGTAACACTACTGCTTCCGCTGTCGTACAGCCCGACTCGTGGCCCGATTTCGCGGTCTGCCCCAGGCTTCGACCGGGGGACTCGGAGAAATCCTTACCTGAGACGCAGCCGTTGGAGGCGTATGATCGATTACCTCGGCCTGGAGGCCGATCTCGGCGAGGAGGAGCGGATGGTCCGCGACACCGCCCGCGAGTTCGTCGAGTCGGAGGTCAGGCCCGATGTGGGGACTCATTGGCTCGACGGGACGTTCCCGACCGACCTCATCCCGCAGATGGGCGAACTGGGGTTCTACGCGCCGACTATCGAGGAGTACGACCTGCCGGGGATCAGCGAGACGGCGTACGGCCTCCTCATGCAGGAACTGGAGGCGGGCGACAGCGGCGTCCGTTCGATGGCCAGCGTGCAGGGCGCGCTCGTCATGTACCCGATCCACGCCTACGGCAGCGAGGCACAGAAAGAACGGTGGCTCCCGTCACTCGGCAGGGGCGAGCGGGTGGGTTGTTTCGGACTCACCGAACCGGAACACGGCTCGGACCCCGCGAGCATGGAGACGAGCGCCGAGCGCGACGGCGACGGGTACGTCCTCAACGGGTCGAAGACCTGGATCACGAACGCGCCGATCAGCGACCTCGCGCTGGTGTGGGCGCGCGACCGCTCCGCCGACGGCGACCCGGTCCGGGGCTTCCTCGTCGAGACGGACCGCGACGGCGTCACGACGAACGAGATCGACGAGAAACTCTCCCTTCGCGCCTCGATCACCGGCGAGATCGCGCTCCAGAACGTCCGCGTCCCCGAGGGGAGCGTCCTCCCGGGCGTCGAGGGGATGAAGGGGCCGCTGTCCTGTCTCACGCAGGCCCGCTACGGCATCGCCTGGGGCACGGTGGGGGCCGCGAGAAACTGCTTCGAGACCGCACGCGCGTACGCGACAGACCGCGAGCAGTTCGGCCGCCCCGTCGCCGGCTTCCAGCTCCAGCAGGAGAAGCTCGCGGAGATGGCGACCCAGATCACGACGGGGCAACTGCTCGCCCACCGGCTTGCCGACCTCAAAGAGCGGGGCGACCTCCGGCCGGAGCAGGTGTCGATGGCCAAGCGACACAACGCCCGGATGGCCCGCGAGCAGTCCCGCGTCGCCCGCGAGATGCTCGGCGGGAACGGCATCACCGCCGACTACCCGCCGATGCGCCACCTGACGAACATGGAGACCGTCTACACATACGAGGGAACCCACGACATCCACTCGCTCGTGCTCGGCCACGACCTGACCGGCATCTCGGCGTTCGAGTGAGGCCGATCGCGGATTTTGTATGGCGCGCCGCCGTTCGTCCGGTATGGACTTCCCCGACCGAGCGGCCGTGGACGACCTCATCGAACCACAGCCGCTCCCCGCGTTCGCTCGGGTCAGGTACGACCCCGAGACCGCCAGCGTCGCGGATCCGGTGGCGGCCGCCCGGGCCGAACTCGACGCCCTCGACTTCGACCGGCTCGACGCGGGAGCCACCGTCGCCGTCGCCGTCGGTAGCCGCGGCATCCACCGCATCGACGACATCGCCCGGGCCGTCGTCGAATCTATCCGCGAGCGGGGGCTCGAGCCGGTCGTGGTCCCCGCGATGGGGAGCCACGGCGGTGCGACGGCCGAGGGCCAGCGCGAGGTCCTGTCGGCGCTCGAAATCACCGAGGACCGCCTCGACGCACCGATCGACGCGGGGATGGACACCGAGGAACTGGAATCGGTGACGGTCGGCGACACCGAGATGACGGTCCACGTCTCGACGGCGGCGCTGGAAGCGGACGCCGTCCTCGTAGTGAACCGCGTGAAGGCCCACACTAACTACAGCGGCCGCGTCGAGAGCGGGCTGACGAAGATGTCCGTCGTCGGCCTGGGGAAGCAACGCGGCGCGAAGGCGTTCCATTCGACGGCCATCCAGGAAGGGTACGTCGAGACGCTGGAGGCCGCGCTCCCCGTCGTCGAGTCCGCCCTGTCATTGCTCGGCGGCATCGCCCTCGTGGAGAATTTCCACGAGGAGACCGCCCGCGTCGAGGCCGTCCCGGTCGGATCGTTCCTCGACCGCGAGCCAGACCTGTTAGCGAGCGCCTACGACGAGATGGCGACGCTCCCGGTCGACGACATCGACCTGCTCGTCGTCGACGAACTCGGCAAGGAGATCTCCGGCGCGGGGATGGACACGAACGTCGTCGGCCGCTACCGCGTCCTCAACGCGCCCGACCCCGACGAACCGGCCGTCAAGCTGCTGTACGCCCGCGGGCTCACCGAGGCGACGAAGGGCAACGGGGCCGGCATCGGTCTCGCGGACCTCACGCGGCAGGCGGCGATCGACCAGCTCGACCTGGACAAGACCTACGCGAACGTGCTCACCAGCGGCTCCCTGGCGAAGGCGACGCTCCCCGTGGTCGCGCCCGACGACGAGTTCGCCCTCCGGACGGCCTTGACCGCTCTCGGTGGCTACGACCCCGAGACGGTCCGAATCGTCTGGATCCGCAACACGCAGGACCTCGCCGACCTTCGCGTCTCGGCGGCCGTCGTCGCGGACCTCCCCGACGCCGCCGAGGCCGTCGCCCGCGAGTCGCTGACCTTCGAGGACGGAACTGCGACGTTCACGTCCGACTCGGGAGACTGACGCTCTGGGTGGTTGTCACCGTCACGGTTCGCTCCCCGCGTCGCCCCAGTAGCCCCCGAGAACGAGTACGAGCAGGACGAAGTACGTCGCGAGCCCCCAGCAGGCGGCGGCGACGACGAGCGGCCCGCCGACCGTCGCGAGGCCGAGCGCGCCCGCGACAAGCGCCGCCGCGCTCGCGAGCCTGACCCCCCGGCGCTCCCACAGCGTCCGGACCGGCGTGTCGGCGACGAACATCGCCTCGAGGGCGAGCGCCGCCCCGACGCCGGCGGCGGCCGCCGGGAACGAGCCCAGCGCGGCCGCTTCGCCGGTCAGGAACAGAGACGCCAGCAGACACACCCCAGAGAGCCCGGCGAACGCGGCATCGCGACGGAGATTCGGCACGGCGGACAGTGGGTCCTGAGTCCGCAAAACGGTGGCGACGGAACGAGTCAGGGCCGGGGGCGGTCGACGACCGTGTCGCCGCAGCCCGGACAGAGCAGCCGACGGCGCTCGGTCCCGTCGTCGTCGATCCAGCCGTCGTCCATCGCGCTCTCGTGGCCGCAGGTCGGACAGAACAGGGTCCGCTTCGTCCGGCCGTCGGCCGCGGCTCGCGCGGGGGAGGCTTCGAGCGTCATGCCTCCGGCGAGTGGTTCCGGCCGACGACGGCGCAGGCGACGTTCAGTCCGACGAGGCCGGCGACGGCCAGCGGCGCGGACGCGACGAGTCCCGACACGAGCGTGACGACGAGCACGGCCGGCAGCGGGATCGTCAGCCAGAAGGCCAGCGCTCGGACCGCCGCGGTGACCGTGCCGAGGGCGTCCGACGCGAGCTTCTGACTCGTCGCGACGGCGTCCGGCCGTTCTCTGGTGGAGGGCGTGGAGGTAGACATGAGTGGGCTCTGTCCGTTCTATGTCTCCATACCCGCATATAACGGACAGACCGTTGGCGTCGATTCAGTACGATTTCCCCGGCCGCGAGACGTTTTAGCTGTTTTTCGTGACGTTTCACGAACGCATGAGACGGGCTGAAAACTGCTGAGAAACTTTATCGGTGTTTCTATGAGCGTTTCGACGAGTAGCTATTGAGATCTCTATAGCGCTCTATCGCCGCGGTCGCGGGCGCGGTGACGGAGTGCCTTCACTGGTCGTCGGCCTCCCCGCGAGGGCGGGGGATTCGGGAACGAGACCTGAGTTGCCCGAAACGTATTTACTTCCCATTCCCCCTCTTTCGAGGCAGATGGGTGACTGGGGATCACGGGGCGTCTCGTCGGTTATCAGCGTCGTTCTACTGGTCGCTGTGACGGTCGTTCTCGCCGCGACGATGACTGTCTTCGTCGTCGACATGGGGTCCGGTCTCCAGTCGACGGCCCCGGTCATGGACCTCTCGCACGACCTCGTCCCGGACGGCGGCGAACAGACGGTCGCGATCACGCTGGTCGCCGGCGACGCGGCCGAGACCGAGCAACTCTACGTGACTGGCTCGACGGACCTCGACATCGGCGGGTCGCCGGACAACGGGACCCCCGCGAACGACGCCTACGCGAGTCGCCTGGAGAAGTTCACCGAGTCGTCGGGGAACAATCCCCCGCAGGTCGGCATCGGGTCGACGTGGGACGCCGGTGAAACCGTCTACGTGGACCCGGCGGGGAGCGCGGACGGGGTCCGAATCACGGTCTACTGGAGCAGTCGGTCGGTGGTCGGCGTCAACCCCGGCGACCCGACCGGCGAGGACACCTACCGGCTCGAGACGTTCACCGTCCGCGAGGGGTGACCAGTGGGGCGAGACTGCGAGTGGAGGTATCGGTATCAGCCGGCTTCGCTTCTCCGAACCGGTCGCCGACGCCGTTCGTGTTCGCATCGGCGACCGACGATGTGGTTCGGCGGAGATCGGATCAACTGAACAGGCGCTTCAGCCGCGCGACGAGGCTCTTGGAGCGGTCGCCACCGCGGCGGCGCTGCTGTCCGCCGGTATCGCCACCGCTGCCGGCGTCTGACTTGTCGGAGCCGCCCGCGCTGGCACCGTCGCTACTGGCGTCGCCGTCGGCGGCGGCGAGAGCCTCTTCGATCATGCCTTCGGCGTCGTTGACGGCGTCCTTGACGGTCCCCTTGACGAGCGGGACGTTCTCGAAGCGGTCCCGGTTGACCGCCGTGTCCGCCGCGATGATGACCGCGTCGGCGGCTTCGATGTCGGCCGCGGAGAGCTCGTTCTCCGCGCCCATCGCGCCCTGGACCTCGACCTTGATGTCGTGGCCAAGCTGTTCGGCTGTCTGTTCTAGGTTCTCGGCTGCCATCTGACTGTGGGCGATCCCAGTCGGGCAGGACGTGACTGCGACGAGTTTCATTGGGTGAGTGCGTCGTGAACCGCGCTGCGCGTTGCGGCGAAGCGAGCGGCGTCGGCCAGCTCGCTCGCGGTGCTGTACTCCGTCTCCCGGACGGCGGCTTTCACGTCGGGAATCGTGACGGCGCTCATGCTGAGTTCGTCGAGACCGAGGCCGACCAGCAGTTCCGTCAGGTCGGGGTCGCCGGCCATCTCGCCGCACATCCCGACCCAGGCGTCCGCGGCGTGGGCAGCCTCGACCGTGCGGTGGATGGCCCGGAGCACGCCCGGATGCGTCGGGTCGTGGAGGTCGCCGACGCGCTCGTTCTCCCGGTCGGCGGCCATCACGTACTGCGTGAGGTCGTTCGTGCCGATGGAGAGGAAGTCCACGCGCGCGGCGAGTTCGTCGGCCACGAACACGGCGCTCGGCGTCTCGATCATCACGCCGACTTCGGGTCGCTCGGCGTCGACGCCGCGGGCTTCGAGGTCGTCGAGCGCGTCGTCGAGCGCGGCCAGCGCGGCGTCGAGCTCCTCGACCGTGGCGACGAGCGGGAACATGACCGCGAGGTCGCCCGCCCCGTCGGCGGCGGCGCGCAGGAGCGCGCGGAGCTGCGTCGCGAACAGGTCCGAATCGGGGTCGAGCGAGCGCCGGATGCCCCGCTCGCCGAGGAAGGGGTTCTCCTCCTCGGGCAGGTCGAGGTAGGGGATGCGCTTGTCGCCCCCGATGTCCAGCGTGCGGACGACGACGCGGCCCTCGGGGAAGGTGTCGAGCGCTTCCCGTACGGCCTCGTACTGCTCGTCCTCCGAGGGCGGCGTCTCCCGGTCGAGGAAGAGGAACTCGGTCCGGTAGAGACCGACGCCGTCGGCCCCGCGGTCCGCCGCGGGTTCGAGTTCCTCGGGACGGCCGACGTTCGCCGCGACCTCGATCTCTCGGCCGTCGGCCGTCTCGACCGCGCCCTCGACGACGGTCGCGCCCGAGTCCGCCGCGGCGGCCTCGTGCTCGTCGTCGTCCGGCCCGACGAGCAGTCGTCCCCCGTCGCCGTCGACGACGACCTCGGTCTCTTCCTCGACGGTCTCCAGTTCGTCGCCGACGCCGACGACGGCCGGCAGCGCGAGCGAGCGGGCGAAGATCGCCGCGTGGGAGGTCCGCCCGCCGGTGACCGTCGCGAAGCCGGCGACGCGCTCGGGATCGAGTTGGGCCGTGTCGCTGGGGGTCAGTCGCTCGGCCAGCACGACGCTGCCCTCGGGCAGGTCGCTGAGGTCGACGCGCTCGCCGTCCGTCAGCAGTCGGAGGAGCCGGTCGCGAACGTCCCGGAGGTCGTCCGCGCGCTCGGCCATCCGGCCGTCCATTCCCTCGAACTGCTCGATGTGCTCGCCGAAGGCGTCGTCGACGGCGTTCGCCGCGTCCAGGCCGTCGCTGATGCTCGTCTCGACGGCGTCCTCGATGGTCGGGTCTTCGAGGAACTGGATGTGGGCGTCGAAGACGGCGGCCTCGCTCTCGCCGACCCGTTCGGCCGTCGCCTCGCGCTCGGCTTCCAGTTCGGCGCGCGCCGTCCCGACGGCGTCGGCGAACCGCTCGATTTCGGCCTCGGGGTCGACCGCGCCGTCGGGGTCCGGAAGCGAGATGTCGCGGCCGTACCAGACGACCGTCCCGACGCCAGAGCGGGGCGTCGCGCCGGTCCCCCGGAGCGTGCGCTGGGCCATCGTCAGGCGTCCAGTTCCTCCTCGGGCGTGGTGAGGATCCGTTCCAGTTCGTCGAGGACGGCCTCGGCGTCGGGCCCCTCGGCGACCAGCCTGAGGTCGTCGCCCTGGCCGGCCCCGAGGCTGGTGACGGCGATCATGCTCCCGGCCTGCACGAGGTCGCCGTCCGGCGGCCCGGCCGAGACCTCGGCGTCGTGGTCGGTGACGGCCTTGACGAACGCGGAGGCCGGGCGGGCGTGCAGGCCCGCCTCGGGGACGATGGTGACGACGCGCTCGCGACTCATGCGATGGCCTCCCGGAGCGCGTCCTGGACGGCGGCCTCGTCCTCGGCCGCGTGGAGGTCGTCGCGGACCTCCTCGTGCATCAGGCCCCGCGAGAGCGAACTGAGGATCTTGAGGTGGTCCTCGCTGCCCGAGGCCGGCACGAGGATCATGAAGATGAGCGTCGCCGGCTCGCCGTCCATCGAGCCGAAGTCGACGCCGTCTTCTGAGCGGGCGAACGCGAGCGAGGGGCGGCTCACTGCGTCGGTCTTCGCGTGGGGGATGCCGATGCCCATTCCGACGCCGGTGGTGGTCTCGGACTCGCGCTCCAGCAGCGCGGCGAGCGCCGTCTCGCGGTCCTCGACTCGTCCGGCCTCGACCAGCAGGTCCAGCAGGTACTCGATGCAGGCCTCCTTCTCCGCGGGCGGTTCAGTCAGCGAGATGTGGCTCGCCGGGATCAGTTCGTCGATGTCGTCCGCTTCGATTGCGTCTGTCATTGTGTGGTGTGTCGTCAGTCGTCGGTCGGCTGTGCGGTGCTCGCTTCGGCGCCCGTGTCGACGCGGTCCTCGAAGTCGGGCTTGATGACCGTCGCGATGACGGCCGTGACCAGTGAGCCGACGACGATGCTCGCGAGGAACATGAGCGGCTTGTTCGACAGCGGGATGACGAAGATGCCGCCGTGGGGCGCGGGCATCGTCACGCCCAGCGCCATCGACATCCCGCCGCCGACGGCGCTCCCGGCGACGATGGCCGGGATGACCCGGAGCGGGTCGGCGGCGGCGTACGGAATCGCGCCCTCCGTGATGAACGAGAAGCCCAGCACGACGCCGCTCTTTGCGTTCTCGTACATCTCTGCCGCGTACTTGTGGGGCGCGATGAAGTTCGAGAGCGCCAGACCGATCGGGGGGATCATCCCGCCGATCATGACCGCGGCCATCGGCGCGTAGATCTCCTCCGTGATGAGCCCGGTCGCGAACACGTAGGAGACCTTGTTGACGGGACCGCCCATGTCGAAGGCCATCATCCCGCCGAGGATGAGGCCCACGACGATGGCCTGCCCGCCGCGCATCGACTGCAGGAAGGAGGTCAGCGCCTCGTTGGCGAGCGCGACGGGGACGCCCAGCACGAACAGCATGATGGGCGTCAGGACCGCCATCGTCGCCACCGGGATGAGCAACACCGGCATCATCGGCTGGATGAACTCGGGCACTTCGAGGTTCTTGAAGAAGCGCGCGACGTAGCCCGCGAGCAGTCCGGCCACAATCGCGCCGAGGTAGCCCGCGCCGGCCTCGCCGCCGGAGAGACCGATGACCGTCGCCGCCTCCGAGACGACGGTCCCCTGCTGGAGGATGTACGCCAGCAGGAAGCCCGGCGCGAGCCCCGGGCGGTCCGCGATAGCGTACGCGATGTAGCCACCGAGGATCGGGACCATGATGGTCAGCCCCGCGACGCCGATCTGGGCCAGGAACCAGCCGGCCGACCCGGTGTTGTCGAAGACCGCCTGCGTGTCTCCCACCGCGTACGCGACGGCCAGGAAGATCCCGCCGATGGTCACGAAGGGGATCATGAACGATACGCCCGTCATCAGGTCCTCCTTGACGGAGGTCACGTGAGAGCGCAGGGCGCTCTCTGCTCTGTTTTGTGCCATTGTGTCCGACGGAGACAGCTACATAGAAGGGGATAGATAAGCGTACGTGTTTCTGCGCGTTCTTCACTGTATTTGCTCGCTATATGGATTTGCACGATTGTTTGTGACTGGAACTAGTCGCCGGCGAGCCATAGACTAACAGACATATGTCTGTTAGCCCTTCTGCGCGTCGGCGGCGGCCACCCGCTCGGCGGCCGTCGCGCGCGTCACAGTGCTTATGCCGGTGACTCGCACAGTTGGGATCATGGGCTCACTCCCGGTGACCGAGGAGACGGCCACGTTCTCCGTCGAGAACGTCGGTGGGATCGACGAGACGACGGTCGAGGTCTCTCCCGGCGTGACGGTCCTCCGCGGCCGGAACGCGACGAACCGGACCTCGTTTCTCCAGGCCGTGATGGCGGCCCACGGCAGCGAGTGGGCGAGCGTCAAGGGCGACGCCGACAGGGGCCGCGTCGAACTCGCTCTCGACGGCGAGACCTACGAGCGGACGCTCACGCGGACCCAGGACGGCGTCGTCGGCTCGGGGGCCGGGCTGCTCGCCGACGCGACGATGGCGGACCTTTTCGCGTTTCTCCTCGAGGACAACGAGGCCCGGCGCGCGGTCGAGCGCGGCGACGACCTCCGGGACCTCATCATGCGGCCGATCGACGTGACCGCCATCCGCCGTGAGATCAGCGAGGCGGAGGAGCGAAAGCAGGAGATCGACGACGAACTCGACCGGATCGCGTCGCTCAAGCGCGACCTCCCCGGCCTCGAACGTCAGCGGGCGGACCTCCGCGAGGAAGTCACCGCGGTCAGGGCGGACTTAGAACGCGTCGAGGAGCGCATCGACGAGCGCGACCTGGACCTGGAGACGACCCGCGAGAACCGGGACGAACTGGAGACGGCGCTTGACGAACTCCAGGCGACCCGGTCCGAACTCGCGCGCGTGCGAGATGAGATACAATCCGAACAGGAGAGCATCGCGGCGCTGCGCAATGAGCGGGGCCGTCTCGCCGCCGAACTCGCCGGGCTCCCGGACGCCCCCGACGACCGCCTCGAAGCCATCGAAGCGGACGTCGAACGGCTCCGCGAGCGAAAGCGAGAGCTCTCCGAGTACACGACCCGACTGCAGAACGTCATCGGGTTCAACGAGGAACTGCTGGCCGGCGAGCACTCCCAGATCACCGACGCGATAACCGCGAAGCCAGAGAGCGTCGGCGACATCACCGATCAGCTCTACCGGGGCTCGAAGACGACCTGCTGGACCTGCGGCTCACACGTCAAGGCGGAGCGCATCGAGTCGACCATCGAGCGCATGCGCGAGCACCGCCAGGAGACCATCGACGACATCGACGACATCGAGTCCGACCTGGACGACCTGCTGGAGCAGCGCCGGGACATCCGCGACACCCTCTCTCGGACGCGGGACCTGCGCGAGACGATCGACGACGTCGACGGCGAGATCGACCGCCGCCAGTCGACGGTGACCGACCTCCGACAGCGCCGGGACAACCTCTCTGACCGCGTCGCCGCTCTCGAACAACGGGTGTCCCAGCTCCGGACCGAGGGGTTCGACGAGGTGCTCGAACTCCACACGGAGGCCAACGAACTGGAACTGGAACTCGACAGCCTCGAATCCGAACTGGACGAGGTGACCGACGAGATCACCGAGATGGAGGCGGAGATCCGGCGCGACGACGAACTGGTCGCCGAGCGCGAGGCGGTCGTCGACGACCTCGTCGACCTCCGGTCGCGGATCGACCGCCTCGAGGCCGAGGCGACCGAGCAGTTCAACGAGAAGATGGCCGAGGTCCTCGCCCTCCTCGAGTACGACAACGTCGAGCGCATCTGGCTCGAGCGGACGGACACGCCGACCGAGGGGGTCGACGACGCCGACGGCGACGCGGGCTCGACGTTCGATCTCCACGTCGTCCGGAGCACCGAGGGCGGCACGGTCTACGAGGACACGGTCGACCACCTGAGCGAGAGCGAGCGCGAGGTCACGGGCCTCGTCTTCGCGCTCGCCGGCTACCTCGTCCACGACGTGTACGAGGACGTGCCGTTCATGCTGCTCGACTCGCTCGAAGCCATCGACGCCGAGCGGATCGCCGCGCTGGTCGAGTACTTCGCCGACTTCCCCGCGTTCCTCGTCGTCGCGCTGCTCCCGGAGGACGCCGAGGCGCTCCCGGAGCGCTACGACCGCGTCGACGAGATCTGAGCCCGCTCACTCGCAGTCGCAGCCGCCGCGTCGGAGCAGGTCGCTGACGCTGTAACGCGACCCGCACTCCGCACAGAGGACGTCGACGGTGACGAAGACGCGGTACTCGCCCACCGAGAGCTTCCCGGCGGCGTTCAGCCGGTCGACCGTGTCCCGAACGATGGTCTCGACGCGGCTGCGCAGGCGGTCGATGCCCCCGCGCTCGCGCTCTACCTGCCCGCTGTCCGCGTCGCGCTCGTAGGTCGCACCACGCACCTCCGTGAGGTAGTGGCGGATCGCCTGGTACGTGACGAAGTCGTCCCGCAGGCCGTCCACGTCGACGCCGGCGCGTTCGAGGCGGTTCTCGGCCTCGATGCGCGTGCCAGCGCTGACATCGTCGTCGGTCAGGAGCCGATAGAAGTTCTCGGGCTCGCCGTCGACAACGTCCATGGTGGCGTCGCGGATCTCGGCGAGGAGGAGCGCCCGATTGAAGCGGTCGGCCAGGGCGCGGAGGCTCTGACGCTCGCGGCTCTCGCCGAGCCACGCGGCCTCCAGCTCCGACCCCATCGCACCCAGTTCGTACGACTCGATGAGTCGCGCGACCTTCGACCGCCGCCCGGCGTTCGATCCGTCGGACCCCATCGTCGATAGATGGAGTGACCGCGGTAAATCCGTTGTGCTGTCCCGCGTCGACTCAGAAATCTCCGGTGACGATGTCGGCGACGCGCTGGCGGTCGAACAGCCGTTCGTCCGAGTCGAACTCTCCGGGGTAGAGCTGCTTCGCGGCGCGCTCGGTCAGTGCGAGGTTCTGAATCGGCCCCTGATAGAAGCCGCCCGCCCGATATACGTTCCCCTCCCGCACCGCGGTCAGTTCGCTGGCGGTCTCGTGGTCGCGGAAGAACGAGAGGAACGTCTCTCGGAACGCCTCGGGCGACATGGACTCGTACCCGTACAGCAGCAGGTAGTCCGGGTCCGCGTCGAGCAGCGCTTCGTACCCCATCGTCCCTCGTGAGGCGGTGAACGACTCGATTCCGGACCCGTCCAGGCCGTCGGGGACGCCGAGGTCGCGCCACTGCTTCCAGCCGGTCCCCCGCTCGATGCGGAAGGGGTAGAACTTCGACGGCTCCTCGGAGACGACCATCAGCAGGGCGACCGACGGCCGCTCACGCTCCGGGGGGATGCGCTCGTCGAGTCCACCGAGGACCTCGTCGTGAAGGGAGCGAAACGCCTCGAATCGCTCTCGCTCTCGGAACACCGCCGCCAGCTTCTCGAAGGCCTCGTACAGCGAGTAGTAGCGGTAGTCGTCGTGCCAGGCGTACTGCCGGCTGAAAATCGTGTTCCCGAAGAACGGGGCGACGGTCGTCGCCAGTTCGTCGATGTCCTCCGCGGCGATGTTCTCGATTCGGTTCGTCAGGAAATGCGGGTCGAAGACGTGGAGGTCGACGTCGAGCTCGTAGAACAGCTCCTTGTCGATTCCCGCGTCGTAAAGCTGGAGGATCTCGTCCTTGTCCACGGAGACGCCGGGGAGGTCGTCGTAGTGGTGCGTGTGGTAGCGACTCGTGCTCGTCACCCCCGCTGGCGGGTCCTGCCCGAGCGCGATTCCCATGTCGGCCCAGCCGCCGGTCATCGCCAGCCACGTCTCGGGCACGTCGTCGAAGGACACCTCCCCGACCGGCTCCATCGACACCGAGTAACCCGCGTCCTCGCTCGTTGCCGGCTCCGAATCCGTCGACGTGACGGTGGTCGGCGTCGAGTCCGTCGCCTCGTCGCCGCGACAGCCGGCGAGGAGGCCGCCGCCGACGACCGTGCCACCGTACTTGATGTAGTCTCTGCGGGTCGGTGACGTTGCGATGTCGTCGTCCATTGTCAGTAGTCTCCGGTGACGATGTCGGCGACGCGCTGGCGGTCGAACAGCCGTTCGTCCTCGGGAATCTCCGGATAGTGGTCGCCGTCCTCGTAGGTCGGCCACGCGCCGAAGACGTCGGGGTAGAGCTGCTTCGCGCCCATCTCGATCTGGAAGAGGTTCATGATGGGGCCCTGATAGCGCATCCCGGCGGGGTAGACGCGCCCTTCCTTCACTGCGGTCAGCTGGCTGCCGGCGGCGTTGTCTTCGAGCTTCGAGCGCGTGTCGGCCATGCTGTAGCTCGGGGTGAGTCCCCAGAGGTGGAGGAACACGTCGGGGTCGGCCTCCAGCATCACCTCGTAGTCGACCGTGCCCCAGAGCCCGTTCCACTCCTCGTCGCCGAAGGCGTCGTTCGCCCCCAGCGGCCGCGTGTCCGCGAGCCAGTAGCCGGGTTCGTTGAGGTGGTACGTCCAGAACTTCGAGCCGTCGCTCGAAAGGGTCGCCCGCACCGCGGTCGGACGCTCCTCTCGCGGCGGAAGGTTCGACTGGACGTGCGAGACGAGGTCCGCGTGGACCTGCGCGAGCGCCTCGTAGCGGGCCCGCTCCTGGAACACCTCGGCGACTTTGCCGAACAGTTCCCAGAGGGTGTAGTACCGGTAGTCGGCGTAGCCCTCCGGCGGGGCGTCGTGGGTCCCGCTGTAGAAGTTCCCGACCCAGGGGGCGAGCGTCGAGGCCACCTCGGCCACGTCGTCGGTGCTCCACCCCTCCTGTGTCGACACCCAGGCGGGGTCGGCGAGGTGCACGTCGCTGCCGCGCTCGTAGAGGGACTCCTTCGAGAAACCGTCGGTGAGCGGGTCGTGCAGCCCCTCCCAGTCCAGCGAGACGCCGTCGAGGTGGTGGTAGTAGTGGTTCATCGTCGTCCCCGACATCTCGGGGACGTACACCGAGTTCACGCGCTCGCCGTGGCCCAGCGCGACGGCCATGTCGAGGTACTGCGGGTAGACGGTGAACACCTCTTCCGGGACGGCGTCGAAGCGCACGTCGCCGACCGGCGACATCGACACCGTGTAGCCCTCGGTCGTGGTCGACTGTCCGTCGGCGGCGTCGGTCGGCGTCGTCGCTCCGTCGCTGCCGTCGCCCGTCGACTGCGAGGTCGGCGTCGCACTGTCTCCGCTCCCGGCACAGCCGGCGAGCAGGCCGCCGCCCAGCAGCGCGCCGCCGAACTTGAGGGCGTCTCGCCGCGTCGGCGAGCGCCGCGAGTCCGCGTCGTCAGTCATTCGTCGACCCCCTCCGTGATGATCGAGGCGAGCCGCTCGCGGTCGAACAGTTGCTCCTCCGAGAACGCGTCTGGGAAGTACGCCGTGGCGTACCGCTCGATCATGAAGAGGTTGTGCAGCGGGCCGGCGTAGATGGGGCCGCCGCGGAACACCATGTCGTTCTGGACGGCGGTCAGCTGACTGCCCACCTCGTGGTCCTTCATGTAGTCGAGGACCGTCGCCTCGAACTCCTCGCGGGTCTTGCCTTTCCGGTGGTAGCGAAGGAGCAGCGAGTCGGGGTCGATCTCCAGCAGCGTCTCGTAGTCGACGGTGCCCGTGTCGCTCGTCGAGAGCCCCTCGACGCCGCTGTCCGCGAAGGCGTCGGAGAGACCGAGCGTGTGGAAGTGCTCCTTGTTCGCGCCGTTGCCGGACAGGCGGTACGGGGTGAACTCCTCGGGCTCCTCGCCGGCGAACATGAGCGCCGCGTTCGGGCGCTCGTCCGGGGCGGGGAGCCGGGACTGGACCGTCGCGACGAGGTCCTCGTGGATGGCCCGGATCGCCTCGAAGCGCGCCTGCTCCTGGACCACCTGCGCGACCGTCTCGAAGGCCTCGTACAGCGAGTAGTAGCGGTAGTCGTGCCACGAGTCGGTCCGCCGGAAGATGACGTTTCCGAGGAACGGCGCGACGTTCTCGCGGATCTCGTCGAGGTCCTGCTCGGACCACGCCTGGAACCAGTCCGTCAGGGCGTGGGGGTCGATCAGGTGCAAGTCGGCGTCCATCTCGTAGAACAGCTCCTTCGAGATGCCGTCGTTCCAGAGCTGGGTGAGCCGCGAGAGGTCGATGGAGACGCCGTCGAGTTCCTCGTAGTGAGTCGTCTTGTACCGCCCGCGGTACCAGATGGACTGGGCCGCCTCGCCGTGGCCCAGCGCGACCAGCATGTCGATGTAGTCGGCGGTGAACGGCGCGATCGTCTCCGGCACGGCGTCGAACTCGACGGTTCCGACCGGCTCCATCGTCACCGAGTACGAGCCGTCGCCCGTGGCCGACTCGGTCGCCGCGGCGTCGGTTTCCGTCGTCGTCGCGGCCCCCGTCCCGTCGTCCGTCGCCGCGGGCGTCGCGCTGTCGCCGTCCCCGGTACAGCCGGCGAGCAGGCCGCCGCCGACGAGCGCACCGCCGTACTTGAGCGCGTCCCGGCGCGTCGGGCCCCCGCTGTCGGTCGGGCCGTCGCCGCTCATTCGTCGAACGCTCCCGTGACGATATCCGCGACGCGCTGGCGGTCGAACAGTTCCTCGTCGTCGGTCACCTCGCCGAACTCGTCGGGGTAGAGCTGCTTCGCCGCCCGCTCGGTCAGGAAGAGGTTGTGGATCGGTCCCTGATGCAGGTAGCCGCCGCGGTACACCCGGCCGTTCTGGACGGCCGTGAGTTCGCTCGCGACGGAGTGATCCCGCATGTACCCGAGGACCACGTCGCGGAACTCCGCGGCGGACTTGCGCTCGTGGCCGCGCACGAGGATGACCTCGGGGTCGATTTCGAGGAGGTTCTCGTAGTCGAGCTCGCCGCGGTTCGTCGTGCTGAGGTTCTCGATATCGGTGCCGACGAGGGCGTCCTTCGCACCGAGGTCGTGCCACTGCTTCTTGCTCGTCCCCTTGTCGCTGAGCCGGTACGGCGAGAACGTCGCGGGTTCGTTCGTCCCTTCGAAGGTCAGGAAGACCTCGGGGCGCTCGTCCTCAGGCGGGAGCCGCTCCTGGAGACCGCCGATGAACTCGTCGTGGAGCGACCGGAACGCCTCGAAGCGCGCCCGTTCCTGGAACACCTGCGCCACCTTCTCGAAGGCCTCGTAGAGGGTGTAAAACTGGTAGTCGTGCCACGCGTCCGAGCGGCGAAAGAGGAGGTTCCCGAAGAAGGGCGCGACGTTCTCGCGGATCTCGTCGACGTCCTCCTGACCCCAGTCGAACCAGTTCTTGAGCATCTCGGGGTCGTAGAAGTGCACGTCGGCGTCGACCTCGTAGAACACTTCCTTCGTCCGCACCTCCGGGTACTGCTCCAGCATCGCCTCGTCGATATCGACGCCCGGGAGGTCGTCGTACACGTAGGTGTAGTAGCGGTCCACGCCGTCGATGCCGGCGAACCCGTCGGCCTGGCCAAGCGCCACGGCCATGTCGGCGTACCCGCCGCAGAACGCGACCCACTGTTCTGGGGCGGACTCGAAGGTCACCTCGCCGACCGGTTCCATCGAGACCGAGTACGGGCCGTCGGTGCTCGGCGTCTCGGTTTCGGTCTGCGGGTCAGTCTCTGCCGCCGTCTCGGTCGCTGGGTCGTCGGTCGACGTCGACGCCGACCCGCCCTCGCTGTCACCGGCACAGCCGGCGAGCAGGCCGCCGCTGACGAGCGCACCGCCGTACTTCACGTACTCGCGCCGCGTCGGTCCGCCACTTCGCGTCGGTTCTGGTACCATGTGGTTTAGGCCTCCCTAACACTACCTAAACGCTTCGATATTTTGGCCAGCCTAAAGACCGTCGCCGTCGGGCGTCTCGTCGGCCTCGACGTAGCTGCGAATCGCGTCGTCGTCCATCGCCTCCAGCAGGGCGCGTTCGCCGACGCCGTCGACGGCCGATTCGGCGTCGAGGTGTGCGGCCAGCGCTTCGTGACCCCGTTCGGCCCGCGCTTCGATCTCCTCCGGGTCGATGTACGCCGACCGGGCCTGCTCGACGGTCGCGTCCCGGACGCGCTGGAACCGCTCCGAATCCGGGTCGACGGGCGCGTCCGCGGCGTGGCGCTCGTCGAACCACGTCACCCACCGCTCGCGGTCGGTCCACTCGTCGTCGAGTTCGGCCTCGCGCCGGACCCAGTCCACGCCCTCGGCGACGCCCTCCCACCAGCCGTCGTCGCGGCGGGCGTCGGCGACGACCCGGCGGCCGGCGCGCGCACCGCGAGCGGCCGCGAGAATCGCCTGCCTGTCCGCACCCGGGGTCGGCGAGGCGACGTACAGCCCGTCGACGGGCGTCGACCCGTCGCGGTCGGCGTAGTCCCGGGCGAAGCGCTCGTGCTCTTCCCCGTGGTGCTCGTTCGTCTCGATCATCGCCTCGCCGTCGAGGCCCTGCAGGTACGTCCCGTCGTAGCGCGTCGCCGCGACCACCCGGCGAGCGGTGACCGGCTCCCCCTCCTGCAGGTCCAGCGCGAAGCCGGACTCGTCGGTCCGGTCGACCGATTCGACCATGTCCGAGACGAGCGCACAGCCGGCGGTCTCGGCGTGGGCGTGGAACAGGTCGTACAGCGTCTCCACGTCGATGCCGGCGGGGAAGCCGAGGTAGTTCTCCAGGTGGGCACACCGCTTGAGCGAGGAGCGCCCGCGATCGAAGACGACCGTTTCGAGCCCCTCGCGGGCGGTGAAGACGCCGGCCGAACAGCCGGCCGGGCCGCCGCCGACGACGGCCACGTCGTAGTCGAACGCGCCGTCGGCGCGCCCGTTCGTGCCGGCCATGGTCAGAGCGCCCCGTTGACGACGTCGGCGACGCGCTGGTAGTCGAACAGCCGCGCGTCCGCGTCGGCCAGCGTGTCCAGGCCGTCCCAGGCCCCGAACGTCTCGGGGTAGAACTGCTTGGCGGCGGCCTCGGTCTGGAACAGATTGACGATCGGCCCCTGATAGGAGGTCCCGCCGCGGTAGAGCCGGTCGTTCTCGACGGCCGAGAGCTGCTGTCCGACGGGGTCCTCGCGCATCGCGTCCATCCGCCGCTCGAACTCCGCCGTCGAGACGTGCGAGAAGCCGTACTGGAACAACAGTGCGTCCGGGTCGATTTCGAGGATCGTCTCGTAGTCCCACTCGGCGTAGCTGCCGTCGATGTGGTCGTCGAACGCCCCGCGCATCCCGAGGTCGCGGTACTGCTTGTGCCCGTTCCCGTCGTGGACCGGGTACGCGTAGAACGCCCCGTTCTCGAAGTCGGAGTTGACAGAGAGGAGCCCGACGGTCGGGCGCTCGTCCTCCGGCGGGAGATCGGCCCGAATCGTCGCCAGGAGGTCGTCGTGGACCGACTTCAGCGCCTCGTATCGCTCGCGCTCCTGGAACACTTGCGCGACTTTCTCGAAGGCCTCGTACAGCGAGTAGTAGCGGTAGTCGTGCCAGTCGCTCCCGCGACGCCGGATCGAGTTACCGACGATTGGGCCGACGTTGGCGTCGACCTCCTCGAAGTCCGCGGCGTCCATGCCGTCGGCGAGGCGGGACAGGAAGGTCGGGTCGAACAGGTGTACGTCACAGCCCAGCTCGTAGAACGCCTCCTTGTCCAGCCCGTTCTCGCCCATGAGCTGCGTGACGCCGTCGAAGGACACGTCCACGCCGGGGAGGTGGTCGTAGAACGCGAGCGGCCAGTTCTCCGTGAAGACGAGCCCCTGGAGCCCGTCCAACTGCCCGAGCGCGATTCCCATGTCGCCGTAGGTGCTGAAGTACGCCAGCCACCGTTCGGGGACCGACTCGAAGGTCACATCGCCCATCGGCTCCATCGACACCGAATAGCTGTCGCCGCCGGTCGCCGTCTGCCGGTCGTCGGTCGCCTCGGTGGTCGTCACCGTGTCAGTCGGCTCCGGACTCGCCGTCCCCGACGGCTCGCTCCCGCCGGAGCCGGTGCAGCCAGCCAGCGCCCCGGTCGCGGCCGCTCCGAGACCGGTCGCGATGAACTGCCGCCGCGTCGAATCGCCGCTTCGATCGTCGTCCATGTGGATTAGGCCAGCCTAAAGAGATATAGCGGTTACGATATTTCGGCGGGCCTAAAACGTCACCGGGGCGCTCCGCACCGCGGACACAGCGGCGGGCCATCGGTCGGGAGTCCGAGGCCGCAGTGGCGACACTCGGCCTCGCCGCCGCCCGACGCGATGGCGGTGGCGGCCTCCTCCGTCGTCTCACGGATCGACGCCAGCGTCCCGACTCGCGGGCCGCTGTCCGCGTCGGTCTCTGTGGCTATCTCGCCATCGGGCACTGGCGCGTCCGCTCCCGCGCGGGCCGCGAACCGGACGCGCTCGGCCACGAACGGGTCCGCGTCGTCGGGGTCGGGTAGCGAGTCGACAGCCACTGTCTCCGCCGAATCGGCGCGGGCCGCCAGCCCGAGTGCCTCGGCCGCTCGACCTCGGACGGAGGCGCTCTCGTCGTCGAGGCGCTCGCTGATCTCGTCGCGCGCGTCCCGGAGCCGGTCGGGGTGCTCACAGCCGACGGCGACGAGCGCCGTCGTCAGGTGATACCGGACGAGTTCCCGGTCGTCAGTCAGGTGTTGGGCGAGGTCCGAAACGCGGTGACGAAGTCGGGCCGGGTCGCCCAGCGCCACGCATTCCAGTGCTTTCGCCAGCTTCTCTCGCACCTCCGGCTCGTCGAGCGCCAGCCCGACGCGCAAGTCGGCGAGCACCTCGGGCGAGGCCACCTCCGCGGACCGTTCGACGGCGACGTACCCCAGCGCTTCGGCCGCCCGGGCCCGGACGTAGTAGAACTCCTCGTCGTCTCCCAGCCGCGACGCGAGGGCGGACACCGCCGGCACGACGGCGTCGGGCGCTCGCTCGGCGACGGCGACGAACAGCTTCGCGGTCGAGAGCCGCACCGCCCGCTCCTCGTCGGTCAGGGAGGCCGTAAGCGGTTCGACCAGCGGGGCGACCGCTTCGGGCGTCGAGTCGGCGAGAGTTCGGAGCGACCGCAGCGCCGCTTTCCGCTCGTCGGTGGCGGCCGTTTCGAGGTCGGTGACGCGCTCGGCCGCCGCCTCGTGGTCGCCCCGCTCGAGAAGTTCGACGAGGCGATCGGCCACCGTCGGATCGTCCGTGTCCTCCATCTGTATCCCGTTGGCGAGTGGCTGCACGGCCCGACGATATAACGGTATTGCCCGGTCACCGCGGCGACTGCGCTCTCCGGAAGGCCCGAGACACCGCTCTATCGGCCGACCGACGCGCACTACCGTCATCGATAGACCCGGAGTGGGCGATCCAGAGCTAGCCCGTCGGATCCGGCGACACCGACGCCGCGGACGCGGCCGAAACCCTGTCCGTCTCGCCTCGAAGTCGTCGTCGGCTCGGGAACTCCCGGCCGAGGACATACACCGCGATGCCGGCTCCGCCCGGGTTCGAATATCACGGTCACCACAACTATCAAGGCGGTGTCAATCGCAGTGAGCCTATGCATCACCCTGGTCCGCCGAAGTTCGTCGCGACGGGGGACGAGGTCGAACTCGCGCCTCGCGACCCCGATCCGTCGGCGACGTACTCCTGGCGGCTGACGCGCGTCCCGGACGGCTCGACCGCGACGCTCGGCGACGACCCCGTCGAACACCTCGTCCCGGACGCCCCTGGCAGATACGTCGCCCGGCTCTCCGCGCCGGACGGCGACCACGAGGTCACCGTCCGCGCGTTCCCGGGCGCGCTCAGATCGAGCGGCATCCACACCTCGGGCCGTTCGGGTCGCTCCGGTTCGTCTGGCGGGCGGAGCGGCCCCGGCGTCTCCGGCGGCCGGAGCGGCTCCGGCCCCGTTGGGAGCGGCCACGGCGCACAGACCGGATCCGGCGACGGCGGCGGCCGGCCGCGGCTCACCCTGCGGCCCGCCGTAGAGGGCGACGAGGCCGTGGTCAGGGCCGACGTGAGCCCGCACCCGGACGCGAGCGAGACCGCGAACGACCTCGCCGTCGAGTTCCTGCTCGACGACCGAGACGAGGTCGACCCCGACGCGGTGATCGAGGGCGAGCGCGAACTCCGGATTCCGCTGGACGCGCTCCCGGACCGCGCCCGCGTGCACGCCGTCGCGGTCGGCGAGGCCGGCTACAGCGTGCCCGACCAGGCGGAGTTCACCCGCACCGCCACCGACGGTGGGAGCGCGGTCGTCCCCGGGCGACCCTACGACGCGCCCGAGTGGGCCGAAGACGCCCTCATCTACGAGATATACGTCCGGACGTTCGCCGGCGACGGCGAGGACTCGCCCTTCGACGCCATCGTCGACCGACTGGACTACCTGGACTCGCTGGGCGTCGACGTGCTCTGGCTCACGCCGGTCTTGCAGAACGACCACGCACCCCACGGCTACAACATCACGGACTTCTTCGCCATCGCGTCGGACCTGGGCACGCGCGAGGACTACGAGCGGTTCGTCGAGGCCGCGCGCGACCGCGGCTTCAGGGTCCTGTTCGACCTCGTCTGTAACCACTCGGCGCGCACGCACCCGTACTTCGAGGCGGCCCGCGACGACCCGGACAGCGAGTACCGCGACTGGTACGAGTGGCGCACCGAGACCGAACCGGAGACGTACTTCGAGTGGGAGCACATCGCGAACTTCGACTTCGATCACCTCCCGGTCCGTCGGCACCTGCTCGACGCGGTCGCCCAGTGGGCGGAACTGGTCGACGGCTTTCGGTGTGACATGGCGTGGGCGGTGCCCGACGGCTTCTGGCGCGAGATCCACGACTACTGCAAGGACCGCGATAGCGAGTTCCTCCTGCTGGACGAGACCATTCCGTACATTCCGGACTTCCAGGCCGGCCTGTTCGACATGCACTTCGACTCGACGACGTACGCGGCGCTCCGGCGGGCCGGCGGCGGCGACGACGCCGAGACCGTCCTGGACGCCATCGACGAGCGGGCGCGGATCGGCTTCCCCGACCACGCGTCGTTCATGCTCTACGCCGAGAACCACGACGAGACGCGCTACCTCGTCGACTACGGTCGCCCGGCCGCCGAGGCCGCCGCCGGCGCGCTGTTCACCCTGCCGGGGTCGCCGCTGCTGTACGCCGGCCAGGAGTTCGGCCAGCGCGGCCGGCGCGACGCCCTCGCGTGGGACCACGCCGACGAGTCCCTCCAGGCGTACGTCGGGGACCTCTCGGCCGCCAGACACGGCCTCCCGGCGCTGTCGACCGACGCCGACCTCGTCCGCGTTCCCTACGACGTGCGCGAGGGGCCGTCCGACCGCGTGGTCGCGTTCGCCAGAGCGACCGAGACGGACGCGGCCGTGGTGGTCCTCAATTTCGGGACGGACCCGGCGACGGTCGAGGTGCCCGACGCCGCGGGCGAGACGGACGCCGTCTCGGGCCAGTCCGTCGCGGCCGACGGCGACGGCGCGGTCACCGTCGACAGCGTCGCCGTGCTCCCGGCTGACGCCGCCGCGCTCGACCTGTAATCGGTCGCCGAGTCCCGTGTCAGGGGTTCGCGAGGACGAATCTGGGCGATAGCGACCGTCGATCCGGCGCGTTCGACTAATTTGCAGAAATCACAGGTGTTTATAGAGATTGGTCTGATTTGATATGTATGCGGCTTACGACGGCGCTCAACGAGTTCAAGACTCGTCGCGGGCGCTTCCCGGAGGAACGGCGAACTATCTCGGGCTCGTTCTCCGGACACGGCGACCGCCTGGTCCACGTCGGCGAGAACGGCACGCTGAGAGACTACTCCGACTCGCTGTCAGGGCTCTCCGGTATCGATCGGTCCCAGCTCGGGATCCTCATCGGTGACGAGACGCGGTGGTTCTACGACCTTGAGACCATCAGACAGCACTACTATCGCGACACGCGCCTCGTCGAGACCGAGTACGACGCGGGGTCGTTCACCGTCCACCAGTACGACCTGACGCTCGGGCGGGCCCACGTCACACACGTCGAGATGCGGGGGGCCGTCCCCCAGGACGCGAAGCTCGTCGCGTTCGTCACGATGGCCCCCGAGGGCTCCGAGAGTGGCGTCGGCTCGCTCATCCACGAGGACGGCGGGCCGGCGGACTCGCGCGTGCTCGAAGTCTTCCACCGCCGCGAGCACGACTACCTCGCCGCCTCCACGGGACTCGACGCCGTCGACGGACAGCGACCGGAGCGCCTCGCCGAGATCTTAGCCGACGAGCCGGTGACGTTCCCGCGGTCCGCCCCGACCGAGCGCCGCGACCAGACGCGGCTCACCGGCGACTTCCTCGTGACCGCGCCCCTGGAGCGCTCCGGGCGGAGCAACAGCACGACGCTCATCAGCCAGCTCTCCGACCACGACGAGGTGGACCGCGAGACGGCGCTGCTCGACCTCTCGGCGTGTGCGCGCGAGCACGCGAGCGCGGACGAACTGCGCCAGGCCGCCCGTGATCGGACCCGTGTCACCGTGCCCGAATCGGCCCCGCGCTGGGAGTCGGTGCGGACGGACCTCCGGGTGATGGAACTGCTGTCGTCGCCGATGGGCGGTCGCATCGCCGCCCCCGAGTTCGACCCCTTCTACGCCAACTCCGGGGGCTACGGTTACGTCTGGTTCCGCGACGACGCCTCCGTCTCGCGGCACCTCCTCGAAGCCGGCGACCGCATCGACATCGAGACGCTCGGCGTCCTCGCCGAGAGCGCGCGGTTCCTCTGTGACAGCCAGCGTCCCGACGGCACCTGGCCCCACCGCGTCTGGGCGGACGACGGCTCGATCGCGCCGGGCTGGGCCAACGCCAGGGTCGAGCACGACGACTCCCCCGAGTACCAGGCCGACCAGACCGCGACCGTCACCGCCTTTCTCGCGGCCCTGTTGCGAAAGCACCGCGCCGACCTCGACGACGACCTGACGGCCGAGATCCGCGACACGATCGAGGCGGGCGTCGACGCCCTCGTCGCAGACGTCGCGGACAACGACCTGCCCGCGCCGTGCCAGAACGTCTGGGAGGACTCGGTCGGGCAGTTCGTCCACACCGCCGCGACGTTCATCGAGGCCTTTTCGGCCGTCGCTCGCGCGCCGCTCCGGGAGGACGTCCGGGAGCGCGGCCGCGACGCCGCGGACCGCGTGATCGACGGCCTCGACCACCTCTGGGACGAGGACATGGAGGTGTACCTGATGGCCCTGCGTGACGGCGACCCCGACCACCGCATCGACGCGGCGGGGCTGCACCTCGCAGACGCCATGGACGAGTACCTCGGCATCGAGACGGCGTCGCTCGACTACGACCAGCTCACCCGCCTGGCGGACCACGTGAGCACGACGCTCGACACCCTGTTCCGAAACCCTCCGGGGAGCCAGGTCGCGGGCCTCGTCCGCTACGAGGGCGACCGCTGGCGGACCGGCCACCAGGACGCGGAGAAGGTCTGGTCCGTGACGACCGCGATGGGCGCGCTCGCCGCCGCCCGCGTCGGGTCGCTGCTGAACGACCGCGGCCGACGCGGCGACGCCTACCTCGACCGCGCGAGCGACCTGTACGAACTGCTCTCTGACGACGGGCCGCTCACGACCGGGGCGGGCTACCTCGCCGAGCAGGCCTTCGACGACGGCGACCTCGACAGCGCCGCGCCGCTGGGCTGGTCGCACGCGCTCAGGCTCCACGCGACCGCGCTGCTCGACGACCTGAACGCGCTCCCGACGACCTCCGCGGTGACCGAGGGGCCGAGCGCGAACCCGACGTGGACCACCGGCGAGAAGTACGGCGTCGGGACCGTCGCCGACCACGGCGAGCAGGACCCCTCTCGCGTGTGGTTCACGCTCACCGAGGGGGCCCTGACCGAGGCGCGGTACCCGCAGGTCGACCTGCTGAACCTCCGGACGCTCGACTTCCTCGTCAGATGCGTCGACGAGACCGACTACGCCGTCCGGACCCACCGGGAGAACCGCCGGGTCGACGACACCGTCGAGCGCCGCGTCGAACCGGTCGACGACGAGTCGCTCCTCTTCCGGCACGTCTTCACCGAGACGGGCGACGGCCGGGGCCACCGGTGGACGCTGACCGTCGACTACGCCACCGACCCCGAACACGACGCGATCGTCGCCGACGTGGCCTTCGAGGCCGAGGACGACAAGCTCTACGACGTGTTCTCGGTCGCCGACATCGCCCTCACCAGCACCGACCGCCACGACCGCGGCATCAGGTACGGGAAGCCCGGCAGCTACCACCTCGTCGCCCGCAATCCCCGGGCCTACACCGACGCGACGGACAACGACCTGCTGGTCGACGAAAACGGCGACGCCTACTCAGTCGCCGTCGCGCTGGCGTCGGACGGCCGCTTCGACTGGGCGACGGTCGGCGCGGCCGGGAGCGACCGCCTCGACGCGCTGTACTCGAAGGGCGACCTCCCCGACCCCGTGGAGTCGGTCGACGGGACGAACGTCGTCCTCGTCGGTCGCCTCGGGACCGGCACTCGGACCAGCGAGACGCTGGCGCTCGGGTTCGCGCGCCACGCGGACACCGCCGCCGCACTCGGCGAGGCCGACGGCGCGCTCGACCGCGGCTACGAGACCGTTCAGTCCGAATACGCGGCGAGCTGGCGCGACTTCCTCGACGACAAGCGACTGCCCGACGCGGTCGCCGACGACGAGGAGCTGGCCAATCAGTACCGGAGCGCGCTCATGACGCTCCTGGCCGTCGAGGACAAGACCTACCACGGGGCGTCCATCGCCTCGCCGTCCGTGCCGTGGGGCGAGGCCGTCAACGCCGAGCAGCCCAAGGGATACGGCTACAACTTCGTCTGGTCGCGGGACCTCTATCAGGTGTTCACGGTCTTCGACGCCGTCGGTTCGCTCGACATCGCCGCCGGGCAACTGGAGTACATCTACCGCTACCAGCAAGACGAGACGGGGTTCATCCCGCAGAACACCTACGTGAACGGGACGACCCGCTGGGGCGGCGAGCAGATGGACAACATCTCGTTCCCGCAGGTGATGGCCTACCACCTCGCCGAGGCCGGCGTCGACTTCGAGGACGTGGACTACGGCTACGAGAACGTCCGCCGGTCGGCCGACTACGTCGTCCGCAACGGCCCCGAGACGGCCCAGGAACGCTGGGAGGAGGAAGCCGGATTCTCGCCGTCGTCCATCGCGGCGGAGATCGCCGGGCTGGCCTGTGCGGCGAAGCTCGCGATCGACACCGGCCACGACGACGACGCGCTCGTCTGGCTCGCGCTCGCCGACCACTGGGCGAACAACGTCGACGACTGGACGGCGACCGAGACCGGGACCGAGCGCCACACCAACACGCCGTACTATCCCCGGATCACGCTCGACGGCGACCCCGAGGCCGGCCACCTCCGGACGCTCGCCAACGACGGGCCGACGCTCGACGAGCGCAACATCATCGACGGCGGCTTCCTCGAACTCGTCCGCCTGGGCATCAAGCCCGACGCCGACGCGGTGATCCGGAACTCCCTCGCCGAGGTCGACGAGACGATCCGCGTCGACACCGAGTGGGCCCCCGGATTCTACCGGTACAACGGCGACGGCTACGGCGAGCGCGACCGCGAAGACCAGGGCGCGCCCTGGTCGGTCGAGCACAAGGGGAAGGGCCGCCTCTGGCCGCTGCTGACCGGCGAGCGCGGCGAGTACGAACTCCACCGCGACGACCCGGACGTCCGCCCCGCGGACTGCCTCCGGATGATGCAGCAGGTCGCGAACTCCGGGCGGATGATCGCCGAGCAGATCTGGGACCGCGAGCACACGACGGAGTACGACTGGGAGTTCGCCGAGGGGACCGGGTCGGCGACGCCGCTGGCGTGGTCGATGGCGCAGTACGTCCGCCTGGCCCACGGCGTCAGCGCGGGCGAGCCGATCGAGACGCCGGCGTTCGTCCACGAGCGCTACCGCGAGGACGGCGTCCACCAGCCCGACCGCAGTCCGGCGCTGCGCGTCGACACGCAGTTCCGCGGCAACGAACTGGTCGTCTCCGGCGAGACCACCGGCGTCTGCGTCGTCATCAAGACGCCCGCCGACAGCGCGTTCGTCACCGTCGACGACCGAGAGTTCAGCGTCGCGCTCGACGTGGAGCCCGGCGAGAACCAGGTCATCGTCGCCGCCGCTGACGACGAGGACCTGGAGGAAGCCGGGACGACCGTCTGGCGACTCCGGCTCTAGCTCCCCATACCACTTTACCAGTCACCGGCGAACGTGGAGGTATGGACGCGATAGTCTTGGCCGGCGGATACGCGACGCGACTGTGGCCGATCACCCGTCGACGTCCGAAGATGCTGTTGCCGATCGGCGAGACGACCGTCATCGACGGCGTCCTCCGGTCGCTCGAGGACGACGAGCGGGTCGAGACGACCTACCTGAGTACGAACGAGGCCTTCGCCGACGACTTCAGGGCCCACGTCGACGAGATGGGCTACGAGAAGGTCAGGCTCTCCGTCGAGGACACGTCCGGCGAGGACGAGAAGTTCGGCGTCGTCGGCGCGCTGGCCCAGCTCGTCGAGCGCGAGGGCATCGACGACGACCTGTTCGTCATCGGCGGCGACAACCTCATCGGCTTCGACCCCTCGGAGTTCCTCGACTTCTTCGAGGCGCGAGACGCCCCGTCGCTCGCCGCCTACGACGTGGGTTCCCGCGAGAAGGCGAAGTCCTACGGGCTGGTCGAACTCGACGGCGAGCAGGTCGTCGACTTCCAGGAGAAGCCCGACCACCCCAACAGCACGCTCGTCTCCATCGCCTGCTACGCCTTCCCGGCCGATTCGATCCGCTTCGAGGAGTACCTCTCGGACGACAACAACCCCGACGAGCCCGGCTGGTTCATCCAGTGGCTCCAGGCCCAGGAGCCGGTGTACGCCTTCACCTTCGACGACGTCTGGTTCGACATCGGGACGCCGGAGTCGTACTTCGAGACGGTCGAGTGGAAGCTCGACGGCGGCTCGCTCGTCCACCCCGACGCCACCGTCGAGAACTGCGACATCGGCGACACCGTCCACGTGATGGCCGGCGCGGAGGTGGTCGACACCAGCCTCGACCGGGCGATCATCTTCCCGGACGCCACGGTGCACGACTGCGCTCTCACCGAGACGATCCTCGGCGAGAACGTGTCCCTCGAGGGCCTGGATATGGCCCGCTCGCTCGTCATCGAGCGGTGAGCGGTCGCGCCGCCGGGGACGACCGGCGCGTCCCATCCCTTCACATGACACTATATCGCATGTGACAGTGTTCAAGACATCGGACCGTACACCGCCGCTTGTTCGGCACTGCTGTGTCGAATATATCAGGGTATTAGCCCCTCTACGGGCGCTTCACGGCGGTGCGTCTAACAGCAGTACGGGTGTTACAAGATTCCAGCACCGGGTGACACCTCTCTCGAAATACCGTCCTGTTGATCGGTTCTGCCAGTCGCGCCGGGCGCTGGCCAAGGATTAAGTTCGGTACAGCCGTGGGTCCGGCATGAGCAGCGAACCGGAGGAGGAGGGCGGCGCGGAGCCCAGACCCGTCGATTTCGACATGACCATCGACGACGGCCGGACCAGGATCGAGGTGTCCGGCGACCGCGACACGGCGGTCGTCGTCGAGTCCGCCTCGGGCGAGAAGATCTACCTGCCGCCGGAGGACTTCGACCGCGAGCCGGCGGACCGCCAGTCGCCGTACGACAGCCCCTACCAGCCCGCCAGCCAGACCGCCGACAGCCCGTACCAGACCCATCCCGACGCGACCGCGGTGACTGGCATGGAACCGACCGCCGACGGCTACCTCGTCGTCCACCCGGAGCCGGTCACGGACGTGCGCTTTCTCCGCTGAGGCGGCCGCGATTCAGGCCCCGTCCAGCACCTCGTGGTAGAACTCGACGTGTTCGTCGGCCACGTCCTCCCACGTTCGAACCTCGTACTCGATGGGCGTCTCCAGCGACAGCGCGTGTTCGATGCCGTCGGCGATGGAGTCAGAGTTGGGTTCGACCTCTGTGACGCAGTCCTCGTTGAGAAGCTCGGCGGCCCCGCTCTCGCAGGCGACGACGCGCGTGCCGACCGACAACGCCTCGACGATGGTGATGCCGAAGGGCTCGGCCAGCGACGGCGAGACGAACAGGTCGGCGCTCTCGTAGTAGTCTCCGAGTTCCTCCTGCGGGAGGTAGCCCGGGAAGACGACCTGGTCGTCGATGTCAAGCAGCTCCGCGAACCGTTCGAGCTGGTCGGTGAGGTGGCCCGACCCGCCGAGGACGAGCGTGATGTCGTCCCGGCGGAGCTTCGAGAGCGCGTACAGCAGGTACGAGATTCCCTTCTGATCGGTGTGTCGGCCGACGAAGAACAGCATCGGCCCGTCGATGCCGAGTTCGGCCTTCACGTCTCGGTCGGTCGGCTCGACCGACGAGAAGCCGTTGTAGATGACCGTCGAGTCGACGTCGTAGTGCTCGCGGATCCGACGCTGGGTGAACTTGCTCACGGCGACGACGTGGTCGGACCGGTTGGCGACCCGCTGTTCCGTCTCGACCTCTCGCTGGGGCGGCGAGACGTTCCGGTCGGCCGACAGCGAGTGGAAGGTGCTGATCCACTCCACGTCGTGGGCGGACGTGGCCCGCGAGCCGGGGTTGTAGCCGAACCAGTCGTTCGTGTGGATGATGTCGGCGTCGGCCGCCCTGTCGGCGAACTCCCCGGCGAGTCGGCCGATCCGCGTGATGATGTCGCCGTTTCCGGTCGGGACGCCGTGGATGCCCTCCCTGTCCGCCGGGGCGTACTCGTCGGGCAGTACCAGTTCGAACTCCACGTCGTCTCTCGGTTCGAGCTGATCGAACAGTTCCCCGACGGCGGTGTCGAGCCCGCCGGTGACGTTCGGCGGGAATCCCCATCCGAGCATCAGGACTTTCGGTGGCATCTCTCTGGCTGGCACTCCTACGCCAACGTCGGAAGGAGGCGGTATATATGTTTGCGTGCCCGCAGATCGGCGGTCCCGGCGGTCGCGACTCGTCCGACCGTCGCGGCCCCGGCGGCTCCGGGCTACCCGTGTCTTGAAATAGCTGACAGGGAAACAGTGGCGTATGCGATTCCAACGACAGAGTGGCGTCTTTCTCCACCACACGTCGCTGCCGAGCCCCCACGGCATCGGCGACCTCGGCTCGGGTGCGCGGGCCTTCGTCGACTTCCTCGACCGGGCCGACCAGTCGCTGTGGCAGTTCTGCCCGCTCGGGCCCACGTCGAGCGTCCACGGGAACTCGCCCTATCAGTCCGCCTCCGCCTTCGCGGGCAATCCCCTCCTCGTCGACCTCCGCGACCTGGTCGAGCGGGGCTACCTCGACGACGGCGAAGTCGAACCGCCCGACGGCGTCTCGGACCAGCAGGTGCGCTACGACCGCGTCACCGCGTTCAAGACCGAGCGTCTCCGGACGGCGTTCGAGCGCTTCGAGGAGCGTGCGAGCGACGACGACCGAGCTGCCTTCGAACGGTTCCGCGAGCGCGAGTCGGCGTGGCTCGAGGACTACGCGCTGTTCACCGCCTTGAAAGGGGCGCTCGACGACGGGGCCTGGGTCGACTGGCCGGCGGGGATCAAGACCCGCGACCCGGACGCGATGGCGCGGTACCGCGAGGAACTCGCCGACGAAGTCCGATACCACGCGTTCGTCCAGTGGTGTTTCGACGAACAGTGGCGCGACATCGCCGCGTACGCCGACGAGCGCGGCATCGGACTGGTCGGCGACCTGCCCATCTACGTCGGCTTCGACTCGGCGGACGTGTGGGCCAACCCCGAGGCGTTCCGGCTCGGCGACGACCGCCGCCCGACGGAGGTGGCCGGCGTCCCGCCGAACATGGGCGACGACGGCCAGCGCTGGGGGAACCCGGTGTACGACTGGGACGCCCTGCGCGCGGACGACTACGGCTGGTGGCTCGACCGCTTCGAGCGGCTGTTCGACCTGATCGACATCGCCCGCATCGACCACTTCAAGGGGTTCGACGAGTTCTGGTCGATCCCCGCCGACGCCGAGGACCCGGCCGCCGGCCAGTGGCGCGACGGCCCCGGCGCGCAGTTCTTCGAGACGGTCGAGGCCGAACTGGGCGACCTCCCCTTCCTCGTGGAGGACCTGGGCTTCCTCGACGAGGGCATCGTCGCCCTCCGGGACGAGTTCGGCTTCCCCGGCATGCGCGTCCCGCAGTACGCCGACTGGTGCGAGGAGGGCCACATGTACCAGCCGATGCACTACCCCGAGCAGTCCGTCGGCTACACCTCGACCCACGACACCGACACCGTCGTCGGCTACTACCGCGACCTCTCGGACCGCCAGCGAGACTGCCTCCACTACAACCTCGGGACCGACGGGAGCGAGATCAACTGGGACCTCATCGAGGCCGTCTGGAACTCCAACGCCGGCGTCGCGATGACGACGATGCAGGACCTCCTCGGTCTGGGGAGCGACGCCCGGTTCAACGTCCCGGGCACCGCGACGGGGAACTGGCAGTGGCGCGTGACCGAGGACGGCCTCGGCTCGGACGTGGCAGAGCGCCTGCGGCAGGTCACCGATCGGACGATCCGCTGACGCGGTTCCCGACCGCCGGCGCGCCGGGAACCGCCGAACGGCCCGTCTCGCTCCCGTCAGGCTGGTTGTGATGATCTGAATTACCGACAGGGATAATGGTGCCGGTGACCGAACTGTGGGCATCTGTTTACACTCATCCAGTCAAGTCTGAACACGGTATGACACCATGACCGACTCCACTCAGTCGCTCGCGACCGAGACCGTCCTCGAACTGCTGAGGAAGCCATCACGGAGAGTGGTCGTCGACCGACTCGCCGACGCGTCCGAACGGGCGACTCTCGATACGCTGGCCGAGGCGTTGCGGAAGCCGGCACACGCCGAGACCCCCTCTCACGAGCGCACCGACGCCCCGAGCGTCCACCTTCACCACGTCGATTTACCGATGCTAGCGCGAGCGGACGTTATCGAGTACGACCCGGACGCGGGGACGGTGGGGCGCGGGACGAACTTCGAGGAAGTGGCCGACCTGCTGGAACTGATCGAGAATCATCGGGGCGACGGGTCGGTGGCGTTCTCCTGAGAACGGGGCCGCGCTAGTCCCGTGTCCTGTCGAGTTCCCAGGTGAACAGCGCCTTCAGAACGACGACCAGGCTATTCGTCGCGCCCGCGCCCCAGATGGCGGTCTCGTCGCGGGGTTCCGGCGGGTGATCGCCGTTGCCCTGGACGAGGACGCTCACGAGCGTCCGCTCCCGGTCGGCCATGAGGAGCCGGCCCGCGGGCGTGTCCGTCCAGTCCCAGAGCGAATTGAACAGTTCCGCGTCGGGGACCGTCTCCCGGACACGTTCCTCCGCCGGCCCCGACATCTGCGCGAGTCGGATGGAGACCCCGCGGTCGCTCGCGGCCGCGAGGCTCTCGACGATTTCGTCGGTGAGTAACGTCTCGGCGGTCGTGTACACGACTTCGTCTTCGGCGGTCGCGACGAAATCGACGACGCGCTCGGACACCGTCTCGCGACCGGTCACCGTCCAGACGCCGCGCTGCTCGCTGCGGCGGTCCGAAGCCGTGAGGGAATCGAGCGCCTCGGTCATGGTGGTCACGCGGTGGTCGTACTCCTGCTCGAAGTGGCGACCGACGGTCTCCGAGGAGATCGCCCAGAACCGCTTCGGACTGGTCCGTTTCACGTCGACCAGCCCGCGCTCACGGAGTTCGTCGGCCGCGTCGTAGACGCGCGTTCGGGGGACATCTGCCACGTCCGTCACGTCCTGTGCCGTCCCCTCGCCCAGGGACGCGAGGGCCACGAACGTCCTGGCGGCGTAGGTACTGAGGCCCAGAGCCTTGAGTTGCTTCACTGCCGTGGACCACGCCTGGTCGGAGTCGTCGCTAGACATCGGGTGTCACTGAGATCGTGAAAACAACGCCGATCGGCCGCGGGTACGATCTCGATGCCTGAGTGAGCAAATCTGTGGGAACACGCTGGAATATTCTGGGGGAGATACACGTATAGATGTACTGTAATTAATTGGGTGAATAGATTTCGGGATTCTCCCTCGTACGTCCCTGAGGCTCCCTATCGCCGGAAAAATCTGTAACTCGTCGAGTTACGGAGTCGGTGAAACAGGGGAACGGACTAAACCCCTTGGCCGAGAACCAGACACAATGGGAAACCAACTGCTACATGACCGACCACTCTGACAGTGAGCAAGCGGTCGAGTTGCTCAAGCAACTCGGCCTCAAGGAGTACGAATCGAAAGCGTTCGTCGGGCTCACGCGCCGAGAGAGCGGGACGGCCAAAGAGGTCAGCGAAACGTCCGGCGTCCCCCGGACGCGCGTCTACGACGCGATTCGCGTGCTGGAGTCGAAAGGACTCGTCGAGACGCAGCACCTGAGCCCCCGGATCTATCGGGCCGTCTCCATCGACGAAGCCATCAACACGCTCAAGGCCGAGTACCTCGACCGGACCGAGTCGCTCCGCCGGACGTTGATCGACCTCGAACCGGCTCCCGACACCTCGACCGAAGACGTCACGCACGAGGTGTGGGCGCTCTCAGGCGATCAGGGGATCACCGCTCGGGCGCGGGAACTGATCGACGGGGCGTCGGAGGAAGTCCTCCTGGTCATCGGCCACGAGGACGTCTTCTCCGAGGACCTGGCAGCGCAGTTACGGGCGGCCCGCGAGCGCGGTGTCGACGTCATCGTCGGCACGGCTTCGGAGGCGCTCCAGTCCGACATCCGCGACGAACTGGGCGGTATCGAAGTGTTCGTCTCGACGCTGGACTGGCTGAGCCGGTCGCCGCTGCCGAACGACAACACGGAGATCAGTCGACTCCTGCTGGTGGACCGCGAGGCGATCCTGGTGAGCTCGTGCAGAATCGCGGACGGGGGCCGGCGAACACACGAACAGGCCGTGTTCGGGCGCGGGTTCGACAACGGCCTCGTCACCATCGTCCGACGGCTGATGGCGACCGGGTTGCTGTTCAACGAGAGCATAGAGAGCGGCGGGTCCTGACCGTCGCGCGTGCCGGCCATTCCGCCGACGGTCTGTGTCCCGTGAACTCCGTCGCAATCCGACTCAGCGGACACGCTCTGACCCCTACGACCCGTATATGGTACCGTAACGCCAGTAAAACTACTGCATAGGAGAGAAATTCATGCAAATATACGATATTTAATACTAAAAACCCATGGTCGATAACACAATGGGGAAATTGAGAATGAACGCTGAAAGATCGAAGTACGATCGAATATACTGATCCTATCGGGCCAAATATAGATATAAAGATCTGGGCCGGATGAACTACCGACCCCACTTTGTCCGCACGAAACGAACGGTGTCGACGAGGACATACAGCAGATCCGATGAGCGACGCGATCTCTGACCGGAGAGACGTACCCGTCTTCGGCGTGTTTCGAATCCATTCGTCTACTGTCTTCTGTCGACGGGAATAACAACCGTACGGGTGGTAGTCTCAGTCACCTTCTGTTCGGCACACCCCAACGGCGCTGACAGCGGTACCCCTCTCTGAGGGAGACGTGGCTGTCGCCACATGGTATCAGGTGACTACGAACAGCGAATGAGGGACTCAACGACACGGTGTGGGGGCCATGGGGAGACACGAAGAGATGGAGAGGCCTCCAGTCAGACGGTGTCGTGCCCTGTACGGAGCCACACGACCGACGCCTTCGGATGTAGATCGAGCACAGAATACTGGTTTGTCAGTCGACCGGTGAAGCAGTCAGAGCGGTGCGAACCCGGCGTTCTATAACACAAAACCAGCAGTCGAGACGGAACGATGATTCAGCGGACCATCGGTAGCTCAGTAGACAGCAGCGAGATCCGCTCTCCCTCTCGCGGTAGCTGTGACTACAGATCGGCCCACGGTCGGACGGAGTCCTGTGGAGCGGGTACGACAGAATAACACTAGTACGCTCGTTATTCTCTTCGCGGTCTCGCTGTGATCGCCCAGTTGCGACCGGCTCGTATCCGTTTTGTGACGCAAAATAGCTCATTCGATCCGGAATCGCACCGAAGACCGTGAGAATCTATGGCGTGGACACCCGTTTTTGGCCGTCTAGAGAGAGCTACTGGTCGTGATTCTATTGTGGAAATATGGTCCAGAGACGGGCCAACTGTCCAGATATCGTCACACAAAACTGTAAAGTGCCATCGGTCCGGAAATACACCATGGTACACACGGCGAAGAACCCCATTCGGTCCGATCTGACGCTGTTGGCGATACTCGAGGGAGTGGAACGCCTCGGTGGGGGCACGATTCGGGAGGTCGCCGACGAGACGGGCATCACGAAGAGCACAGTTCACAACCACCTCAGTACGCTTCGACAGGAGGGGTACGTGATCAAGAAGGGCGATAGCTACCAGCTCGGACTACGGTTTCTCACGCTCGGCGAGGCCGCACGGAACCAGGGGCCGCTGTTCGCTTTCGGGCGACCGGAGGCCGACCGGATCTGCACCGAGACCGGCGAACTCACCAACCTCTCGACCATCGAAAACGGGCGCGGGGTGTATCTCTACCGAACGAAGGACGAACCCGAAGTGCGATTTTCGACGGATGCCGGCGAGTACCACGACCTTCACTGCTCCGCGACCGGGAAAGCGATGCTCGCGTTTCTGCCCGACCGGGTACTCGACGACGTCATCGAAACGCACGGACTCACTGAACACACGCCGAACACGATCACGTCGCGCGACGCGCTCGAAGACGAACTCGAAACCGTCCGTGAGGAACAGCTCGCACTCGACCTCGAGGAGTACGAGAAGGGACTGCGCTGTATCGCGTCACCGATCCTCGACGAAAACGATGAGACGCTCGGTGCCATCAGTCTGTCCGGACCGGCGATGAAATTCACTGGCGAGTATTACCACGAGGAACTCGCCGAAGCCGTCAAGAGCGCGGCGAACGTGATCAGTCTCAATATCACGCGTACCGATGAGTCCACTTATTGACCGCTAGAGTGCCTGAAACTACTGATTTTGTCTTACAAAATCAGGGCTGCACACCTGTGTGATGGGGTGATGGAGAACATTTATAATGAATGTATTCGAATGGTGCAGTGTATGGTAAACCAGTCCGACAGTCTCGCCGAACGAAGCGAGCAAGCGCGCACAAACCCGCTTGCAGACCAGTTGAAGGAGGTCCCGGTCATCGACATGGACGTCCACACGTCGTTCAGACACGAAGAGATCCAGCGCGACATGCTGGCTCACCTGGACGACCCGTACCGTCAGGAAGTGGAGTACTACCTCGAGCCGGGGCACTCCTCCTACGACGGTCTGTACCCGACGGACAACTACAACCGCGACCTCAACGGCAAACTCCCGACCGAGCTGATGCAGGTCACGGACTCGAAGGAGGACATCGACGACGTCCTGTCCAGCGAGTTCCACGTGGACTATCCCATCGTCAACATGCTGCCGGAGCTCAACATGGTCCGGCAGACGGACAAGGCGGTCGCGTTCAACCGTGCGGCCAACAACGTCCTCGTCGAGCGGTTCCTCGACGGACACGACAACTTCCGAGGACTGGCGTCGGTCGTTCCGCACGACCCTTCCGCGGCGGCCGAAGAAGTCGACCGAATCGCCCAGGAAGATCAGATCTGCGGCGTCTTCATCAATTCGAGCGGGGTGAAGACGCCCCTCGGTGACCCGAAATACGACCCGATCTATCGGGCGGCCGAGGACAACGGTCTCCCCGTCGTCTATCACGGCGCGGCGGCTCCCGGACTGGGGCTTGACTTCCCGATCATCCAACACGAGATGCAGACGTACATGGCCAACCACGCGCTCGGCCACGTCTACTCGCAGTTCCTCAACCTCACCAGCCTGTTCGAGAACGGCACCCCGGCGAAGTTCCCCGACGTGGACTTCGTGTTCCAGGAGGCCGGCATCGCGTGGCTGTCGCTCATCTTCAGACTCAACCGTGAGTACAAGCAGCGACGGAGCGAGGTCCCGCTGCTCGAAAAGACGCCCGAGGAGTACGTCCGAGACCAGTTCTACTTCGCCACCCAGCCGCTCGACGAACCGAACGACCAGCGCATGATGAAACAGCTCATCGAGATGTGGGGCGGCGACGTGCTCATGTTCGCGACGGATCACCCTCACTTCGACATCGACAACACGGAAGCGCTGCTGAAATTCATGGGTGACTTCTCCGAGGAAGAGCGTAACAAGGTGCTCTACAAGAACTCCGCGGAGGTCTTCGACATCGACGTATCAACATGAGCACGAACACCCACGACCTGGCGCTCGACGACGACGAACACGTCGTCGCCAAGACGGACGAACTGGCCGAGGGCGAGCGACTCATCGCGCTCTTGGACGGCAAGGAGATCGGCGTGTTCAACATCGGCGGCGAGCTGTACGCGTACCCGAACTGGTGTGCCCATCAGGGCGGTCCGCTGTGCGAGGGGATGCTCAGCGGCACCGTCGAGGGCGAGTTCGACCGAGATTCCCTCGAAACTGAACTCGAGTGGAATCGCGAAGGCGAAATCCTGAGCTGCCCCTGGCACGGCTGGGAGTTCGACGCCACGAGCGGCGACTGCCTCGTCGACGACGGCTGTCGGCTCCGGTCGATCCCCGTGCGAGACGAATCCGGCCACGTCGTCGTCACGCTGTAATCACACCTGCAACCACTCCATCCAACACCACACCAACCAATGTCTGAACAATCATCTGTCGAGAGAGAACGAGTCACGGACACCGAACTGCTCGCGAAATACGAAGAGCTGTACACGCCGGCAATCGCCGACGTGCTCCACGAGTACGGCCACGAGGAACAGACGCTCGACCCGCAGATCACCCCGCTCGAAGACGGGATGAACGTCGTCGGAAGCGCCTTCCCGATCGTCGGCCGACCGAACCGCAGCGTCGACGCCGACGAGGTCCTGGGCCGCTTCCTCGAAATGCACGAGGACGTGCCGGAAGACGGCGTCATGATCTACGACACGAACGACACAACGTCGGCCCACCTGGGCGAACTGGAAGTCACGTCGCTCCAGCCGAGCGGCGTCGCCGGTGCGGTCATCGACGGCGGCGTCAGAGACACGAGTGTGATCCGCGATCGGGGCTTCCCGGTGTTCAACAAGTACACGTCGCCTGTCGACTGCATCTTCCGCTGGGAACTGCTCGACTGGAACACCGACGCGGTCGTCGGCGGCGTGCGGGTCTCGCCGGGTGACATCGTCGTCGGTGACGGCGACGGCGTCGTCGTCGTCCCCCAGGAGATCGCCGAGGAGGTCGCCGAAGACGCCCACGACATGGCCACCTCGGAGGACGCGGTCCGCGACGCGCTCGAAGAGGGCGTCGAAGCGACCGAAGCCTACGAAGAGCACGGAACGTTCTGAGAAGCGGCCGCGTTCCAGTTCACGACGAGTCAGCCGCGAAAACGAAGGGACAGACGCCGACCGCGTCGGTCAGTAGTTCGAGTAGACCGTCTTGGTCGTCGTGAAGAAGTCGACTCCCGCGTCGCCCTGTTCGCGATAGAGTTCGTTCGAGGAGTCTTTCATCCCGCCGAAGGGGACGTGCAGTTCGAGGCCGGTGGTCTTCTCGTTGACCTTGACCACGCCGGATTCGACGCCGTCGACGAACGCGCCGATCTCGTCGGCGTTCTCGCTGACGATGCTCGCCGAGAGTCCGTACTCGGTGTCGTTCGCCACGTCGAGGGCCTCCTCGAAGTCGCTCACTTCGATGACGCTCAGGAGCGGCCCGAACACCTCCTCCTGGGCGATGCGCATCTCGGTGTCTACGTCGGAGAACACGGTCGGCTCGACGTAGTGACCGCTGTCGTACTCGCCGTCGCTGAGCGCGTCACCGCCGGTCTCCAGCGTGGCACCGTCGTCGTCGGCCACGTCGACGTAGTCGAGCGTGACCTCCAGTTCGGACTCGCTGACGTGCGGACCCATGTCCGGGTCTTCGAGTCCGGGACCGATGTCGAGCGATTCGGCGTACTCGACGACGCCGTCGAGGAACTCGTCGGCGACGTCCTCGTGGACGATGGCGCGGGAAGCGGCCGTACAGGCCTGGCCGGTGACGCCGAATGCCCCCGCACCGACGATATCGACGGCGTCGTCGACGTCCGCGCTGGGCATGACGACGGTGGGGTTCTTCCCGCCCATCTCGAGCTGGACGCGCTTTTGATCCTCGGCGGCCTCCTGGTAGACGACGTCGCCGGTCTTCGAGCTCCCGGTAAAGGAGATGGCGTCGACGGCGTCGTGAGAGACCAGGGTGCTCCCGATCGTGCTCCCGGAGCCGGTGACGAAGTTGAGGACGCCGGGTGGAAGCCCCGCGTCGTCGAGGCACTCGACCAGTTTCTTTGCGCTGATTGGTGCCTGCGACGCGGGCTTGAGGACGACGGTGTTACCGGTCGCCAGCGCCGGGGCGAGCTTCCAGGCGGGGATGGCGATGGGGTAGTTCCAGGGGGTGATGAGGCCGGCGACGCCCAGCGGCTCCTTTTTCGTCTGAATCTGGCGGTCCGAGGCGCTCGCCGGCTTGCTGGTCCCGCCGTGGTCGCGGGCCTTCTCCGCGTAGTAGAACAGGATATCGATGGCGCGCTGGACTTCGCCTGCTGCCTCTGAGCGTGTCTTCCCCTCTTCGCGAACGAGCGTCTCGACGAGTTCGTCTTTCCGGTCGCCGGCGATTACGCCCGCGTCGCGGAGGATGCGACCGCGCTCGGGACCGGACGTGTTCGCCCACTCTTCCTGTGCGTCGGCCGCGGCGTCGATTGCCCACTCGGTGTCGCTTTCGGTCGAGTAGGGGAGCCGTCCGACAACGTCTGTCTCCGCCGCTGGATTCGTGACGGTGAACGTCTCGCCCGATTCGGAAGCGACCCACTCGCCGTTACAGTAGTTGCGATGCTCGGTTGGCATACACCCATCCTGTTGCAATCCCTCTGTATAATTGTTTGGGATACAGGGTGTTCGAGCGCTCTCGGACGTCCGACTCGTCGCACGCACCTTGGGCCGAGATTCGCGGACGGCGCGGTGTTCGGCCGGCTCACACCCCAGAATATTCCGGGTCGTCAGTAAGACTTAAATGTCTGGGATCCAGACCATCAGAATGAATCATGGATAATAGTAGACGGTCGTTCCTTCGGTCAGCAGCAGCAATCGGTGTCGCAAGCACGGCGGGATGTACGAGCCTGGTCGGCAGTGGGGGCGGAGGGGCCGGCAGTATCACCATCGGTTCCAAGCGCTTCGCCGAGCAGGAGATCCTGGCTCACATGTCGATCATCGCGCTGGAAGAGAACACTGACCTGGAAGTCGTAGACGAGACCGGCCTCGGGGGCACGTCGCAGAACGTCAACGCGCTCAAGAACGGCGAGATCGACAGCTACTGGACGTACACCGGAACGCTCTGGCATCAGATCCTCGGCGAGTCCGAGGTCATCGCCGACCCCGAGACGATCTACGACCGGGCCGAGGCGGCCGCCGAGGAGAAGTGGGGGCTGACGCTCACCGAACCGTCCAAGGCCGACGCGACCTGGACGATCATCGCACGCCCCGACTGGGCGAACGACACGGGAATAGAGACCATCAGCGACTTCGCGGGGTACATCAACGAGGGGAACACCGACTTCACGTTCGTCTCGTACACCGAGTACGCCGAGCGCGAAGACGGGCTACCGGCGCTCATCAGCGACTACGACATCGAACAGTCCATGTGGGACGAGGTCAGTCTGAAGAAAGTCGGCTACGGTGGCCTGAACTACCAGATCCTCAACGACGATCAGGCGGTGGCGACCTCCGGCTGGCAGACGCAACCCCAGATCTTCCGATACGACCTGCAGATCCTCGAAGACGACAGGGACCACTTCTCGGCCTACGACATCGTCCCCATCATCCATCAGGACTTCATCGAGGAGCACCCCGAAGTCGAGGAGACGCTCGATGCGGTCGCGCCGACCGTGACGACGGAGAAGATGCAGAAGATGAACCTGGACGCCAGCATCGAGGACAAGGAGCCCTCGAGCGTCGCCCGAGAACACCTGAAATCGGAAGGACTCATTTAACATGAGTACGCTGGCGACCCTCGTAGCGGATTCCGCCGATCTCACGCCGGTACTGCAGGCGTCGGGTGTCCAGCAGTATCAGACGTTTCTCTCACGGTACGCCGGCGAACTGCTCGTCCTGGTGGCCGAGCACATCGACATCATCGCCGTGTCGATGCTGCTCGCCATTCCCATCGGGATCACGCTCGGCGTCCTGATCACGTTCAACGAGACGGCGGCCACCGTGGTCCTGTGGCTCGCCGGCGTCGCGATGACGGTCCCGAGCATCGCGCTGTTCGGGCTCCTCATCCCGGTCTTCGGCATCGGCGAACCGCCCGTCATCGTCTCGCTCGTCGTGTACTCACAGCTCCCGCTGGTCCGGAACACGTACGTCGGACTGAACGGCGTCGACGACGCCGTGACGCAGGCCGGCCGTGGGCTGGGGATGACGCAGGTGGAGCGACTGCGCCAGATACAGGTCCCGATGGCGCTGCCCGTCATCATGACCGGGCTCCGAAACGCCGTGGTCATCATCATCGGCGTCGCCGCCATCGGGGCGTTCGTGGGAGCCGGCGGACTCGGCGACTTCATCTTCCAGGGTATCCGGGAGCGGAACGTCCCCATGATCGTCGTCACCACCGTCGTCCTCGTGCTGTTGACGCTGGCGTTCGACTACCTCTTCGCCATCAGCGAGCAGTTGTTCAGACTCAGGAACGGCGAACAGATCGACCAAGCACGACCGACCCGCGCACTCTGGAAAATACTCTCATGAGCCAACACGCAATCGAATTCGAGAACGTTCGGAAATCGTACGGAGACACGCTCGCGCTCGACGGAATCAGTTTCTCGGTCGAACCGGGAACCACGACGGTCCTCGTCGGGCCGTCGGGCTGTGGAAAGACGACGACGATGAAGCTCGTCAACCGCCTCGAAGACCCGACCGACGGGACCGTCAAGTTCGAGGGACAGGACGTACAGGAGGTCGACAAGATCGACCTGCGTCGGAGTATCGGTTACGTCATTCAGGACATCGGGCTGTTCGACCACATGACCGTCGCCGAGAACGTCGCGACGGTCCCGCGACTGCTCGACTGGGACGAGGAGCGAATCGACGAGCGAGTCGACGAACTGCTGGAACTGATGGACCTCCCGCCGGCGCAGTACCGCGAGGACTACCCGCGAGAGCTCTCCGGCGGGCAACGTCAGCGGGTCGGGGTCGCCCGCGCCCTCGCCGCCGACCCCGACGTGATGCTCATGGACGAGCCGTTCGGGGCGCTCGACCCCATCACGCGGGACAATCTCCAGGACGAGTTCCTCGAGATTCAGGAGCAGATCAACACCACGATCCTGTTCGTCACCCACGACATCGACGAGGCGCTGAAGATGGGCGACAAGATCGCCATCTACGACGTCGGGGAGGTCGTCCAGTACGACACGCCCGAGAACATCCTCGAGAACCCGGCCACCGAGTTCGTCGAGGACTTCATCGGCCAGAACCGCGGCCTGAAGAAACTGCAGGTGCTCGAGGTCGGCCACATCATGAGCACCGACGGACGGATCGTCGGCCAGTCGTGGGCAGACGTCAGATCCACAGGGTCGGTTCCCGCGGAGGTCGCCACCGACGAGTCCGGGACGCCCGCCCACGTGGCCGCGGACCAGAGCACCGAGACGGCGCTCTCGAAGCTCGTGGAGTCCGACGGCTCGAAACTCCCGGTCGTCGAGAACGGGAGCGTGGTCGGGACGGTGAGCGTCGACCAGATCAACGACGCCTCGTCGGAACCGAAGGAGATCGTATATGAGTAATCTGCTGTTCGAGGCGTTCACCTACCTGACGAGCAACTTCGACACGTTCCTGGCGCTGTTGCGAGAACACATCGTGCTGGTCCTCGTGGCGCAAGTGGCCGCCACGGTCGTCGCCGTGACCGCCGGCATCCTCGCGACGCGGAACGAGCGAGTCAAGACCTGGGTCCTCTCGGGCGGCAACGTCTCGCAGACGATTCCGCCGCTCGCGGTCATCGCGCTGGTGTTCCCGTTCGTCGGCATCGGGTTCAACTCCGCGGTGCTCGCGATGTGGGTGTACGCCCTGTTGCCCATCATCACCAACACTATCGCCGGCATCGAGGAGGTGCCCGAGAGCACGATCCGGTCGGCCGAGGGCATGGGCATGACCGACTGGGAGATCCTCCGGAAGATCCAGCTCCCGCTGGCCGTTCCGGTCATCTTCGCCGGCATCAGGACCAGCACCGTGATGAACGTCGGGACGGCGTATCTCGCGATCTTCATCGGTGCGGGCGGGCTCGGCGACTGGGTCGTCACCGGCATCCAGCTGTTCAACAACCCCCAGATTCTCGCGGGCGCGATCCCCGGCGCGCTGCTGGCCATCTCGCTCGACACCGTTCTCGGATTCGTCGAACGGAGCCTGGACACGCAGACGACGAGCGGTGGCGGCGGAGCGGCCGCGGACGCGTGAATTCGCGTCGATACGGTCTCGTGACGAGCGCGGTCGTTCTGGGCTGACTCGACACGCACACAGTCCACAAACGCGGGTCTCGAAGCGGCGCTCTCTTTCCGAAGTGTGAATCGTTATTATGGGTGGGCGGCTACGTCGAAACGTGCGAACTGACAACGACTTCCGCATGGGTATCGGTACGTGGTACCCCGACCAGCGAGAGCGATGTATCGACAGCGTCCTGTCGGCGCTGGAGCAGGGCTATCGCCACGTCGACACCGCACAGCAGTACGAAACGGAGGAGTACGTCGGCGAGGCGATCGACCGCTCGGACGTCCCGCGCGAAGACATCTGCGTCGCGACGAAGGTGCGGCCGCGAGACCTCGAACACGACCGCGTCATCGAGACGACCAAAGAGAGCCTCGACGAACTCGGGCTCGAAACCATCGACCTCCTGTACGTCCACTTCCCGCTGAAGGCCTACGACGCCGAGGAGACGCTGGCCGCGTTCGCGGAACTCCGCGAGCGTGGCTACGTCGATCAGATCGGCCTGAGCAACTACACTGTCGAACTGCTGGACGAGGCGATGGACCACCTCGGCGCGGCCCCGTTCGCCCACCAGGTCGAGATGCACCCGCTGCTCCAGCAAGAGCGCCTGCTGGAACACGCACAGGAACACGACTACTGGCTGGTCGCGTACCGGCCGCTCGTCGGCGGGAAGATCACCGAAATCGACCCGATCGTCGAGGTCGCCGAGGAGCACGACGCCACACCGGGACAGGTGACGCTGGCGTGGTTGCTGAGCAAGGATCGGGTCGCCGTGGTCCCGAAGGCCACCGGCGACCACGTCGCGGAGAACTGGGCCGCGCGGGACCTGGAACTCACGGCGGAGGACGTCGCTCGAATCGACACCATCGACCGGGAGGAACGGACCGTCACCCGCGAATCGAGCCTGATGATTAACGACGAGCCGATGCCGTGGGACCGTGCGTAGCGAAACACGGCGACAGGTAGTGTCCCGGTAGCCGCCGGCGAGTGTCGCGTAGCCGTGACGGGGACGACGCGTCGAGACGGAGACACAGTGGGCCGCGTTCGATGTTCCCCGATGTCGGTCGGCCCGCCGCTTTTCTACCGCCGTGCGAGCCAGACGAGCGCGCCGACGGTGAGGCCGAAGCAGACGAACAGGCTCGTGAACGCCGTCGAGTAGTCGAAGCGAGCCGCCATCGTACCGACGTACGCCGGCCCGAGACTGCCCACCGCGAAGTACACCGTCCGCAGCGCACCGAGGTCACCGCCCAGCGTCTCGTCGGAGAGCACCTCGGACAGGTAGACGTACATGACGGGCCAGATGGCCGTCAGGCCGACGGCGTAGGCGAAGAGCGCGGCGGCGAGGCCCACGAACGAGTCCGTGACCACCAGTAGCGCCAGCCCGACGATCCCGAATCCGGTGGCGACGATCCCGGTCCTGATCGGCGTCCAGAACTCGCTGACGGCTCCGGCCAGCGGCGTGACGACCATCCCGACGACGAAGATGAACGAGAACGCGACTGTCGCTTCGAACGACGTCAGCGACTTCGACGCCTGGAGGTACGTGGGGAGGAAACTCGCGCTCCCCTGCCAGACGAACATCGAGACGGACATGACGAGCAACACCACGTACGTCTGTCGGGAGCGGAACAGCCGACGCCCGACCGTGACGAGGTCGAGGCGGACGCGTGAAACGGAGTACGACCGGCGGTTCAGTCGGTGGCTCCCGACCGTGACGAACCCGAGCAAGACGAGGACCGGAAGGAACGCGTCTCGCCACTGCGTCGTTCCGACGACGGCGACCGCCAGCAGCGCCGACAGGGCGCTCCCGAGGTTGACCGCCGCGTCGCGAACGCCGAACGCCCGCCCGCGCTTCTCGGTGAAGTGCGTCCCGAGGAGGACGAACCCGGCCGTCTCGAACATGCCGTACCCCGCCCCGATGAGGCCGAGACCGCCGACGAACATCGGGAACGTCACCGCGGTCGCGAGCAGGAGGAATCCCGCGATCATCACGCTCTGGCTCACGACCAGGACGATCCCGGACGAGAGACGGTCGGAGTAGCGACCGCCGGGATACTGCGCGAGGGCGTTACACGCCCACATGAACGAGATCGAGACGCCGGCCTCGGCCGACGTGATCTCGAAGTAGTCGATTATCTCCGGGAGCATCGGCGCGACGACGAGGACTCCGGAGAGTGACACTACGATACCCAGCGCGTGGACGTTCAGTTGCTTGCCGCTGTGATTACGAAAGGTTTCGAACATCGATTTGCTTGCTCACTCGATCCGCATCCGATCGCTCGTTCTCTCGCCGTCCGGCTGTGCTCGGCTCGATCGCACGTCGTCAATCCGCTCCGTACTGCGGAACGTGCCCACAGTTCGGGCACTCGCCTCGTCGTGACGGCTCGAACGCTCGATTGCACTCGCTACACGCGTGCTCGTACATACGAGACGTTCCACTTCGCGGTCAGATAAAACTGCCGAGGAGAGCCGGTCGCACTCAGTCGTCGGTCGTCACGTTCGACTCGACGACGCGCTCGAACTCCGCTTCGGTGATTCCGAACACGGTATTGGCGTCCACGTCACGCGTCCGATGCACCGTCTCGACCGGGTCGCCGTCGACGCGGATCTCCCACCGACTGGCCTTCTTCGGCGACGGGTCGATGAACTGGATCTGACAGTCGAGCCGCGATTCGAGGCGCTCGACCACGGTGTGCACGTAGGTACCGTCTTGGAACTTCGGGGCGTCGTAGCCCGGCAGATCCAGTTCCTCGCGGATGTCGACGTTCTCGTCCCACCACGGCGGTGCGTCGTCTGGGTCGTCGGTCACGGACTCGTCTCCCATGCCAGAAAGTCGCGCGGCCACCACAATGAAAGTTCGCCCGCCGGCTCACTGCGAGAGCAGGACGACGGCGACGACTGCGAGGCCGAGGCCGGCCATCTCCATCGAGCCGAGGGACTCGTCGAGGAAGAGAATCGCGAGGACGGTCGTCACGAGGAGGTACATGCCGCTGATACTGGTGGCGATCGCCGCCGAGCCGGTGTCCAGCGCCGAGTAGTACGCGAGCGTTCCCAGTCCGAGGAACAGCCCGCTCGCGAGGGCGTACCCCAGGCCGCTCACCGAGCGCACGAGGTTCGCGTCCGTAACGAGCAGATAGCCACCGACTGCGACGAGTCCCGCCACGTAGGTCACGGCGACGGCGTGACCGACCGGAATCCGCTGGGTCGCGAACTTCGCCAGGAGCGCCCAGCCGGCGTAGAGGAACATCGCGGCGACCGCAAAGAGCAGCGACTGATTAGTGACCACGGTTCGACCCCGCAGATTCGGCGTCGGCTGGCGTATTCAGGCGGCGGTGCTGTCGAAACTGTGCGCGCCGGTCCATACGTCACCATGTCGGGTCACGGTGTTAAAACTAGTCGCACCGATCGGGCATCGCGCCGCGGGCCGGGTCGCAAAGCAAATTTTTATATGTGATAGAATGTGTACGTTCGTGCAGAACATGCCTTCAGAGGTCAACCGTCACCAGACACCGCTCCGCGGGCGAGCGCGGCCGTCGCTCGCTGGAGACGGTCGCCGAGCAACTCGGAGTGACAGGCGCGCTCAGGGTCGAAGGCGTCCGCGATCGGGTGCCGTGAACACGAGGTGGTGCGATGAGCGGTGACGCCGACGGGCTGGTTACGGCGTTCGTCGACGAGATCGACCCGTGGGTGTACGCCGGCGGCGCGCTCCTCACCATCCTCGCGATCTCCCTCATCGCGACCCGGCCCGCAGCCAGTAGCGAACTTCTGACGCGGTGGAACGAACTACTCTGGCGCGAACTCGGGTGGGTCTACCTGTGGGCGATGTTCCTCGCAGTCGCCTTTTGCGTGTGGCTCCTCGTCGGCCCCTGGGGGAGCATCAAGTTCGGGAAACCGGGCGACACGCCCGAGTTCTCGTACGGGTCGGTCCTGGCGATGCTGTTCTCCGCGGGGCTGTCGACCGGCCTCGTCTTCTACGGTCCCGCCGAGGCGCTGTATCACTACGGCTCCGGGATGCCGCTGTTCGGTTCGGAGGCCGAGACCGCGGCCGCCGTGCCGCACGCGATCCAGTACACGTTCCTCCACTGGGGTCTCTCGCCGTGGTCTGCGTATCTCGTCGTCGGGATCACGATCTCGTACTACGTCCACCGCAAGGACGCTCCGATCCGGCCGTCGACGGTGTTCGCACCGTTCATCGGCGTCCAGAATCTGGACAGCAAGTGGGTACGGCCGCTCGACATCCTCATGGTGGTCATCTCCGTCGGCGGCGTCGCCGTCTCGCTCGGCTTCGTCGTGACGCAGTTCCTCTCCGGACTCGCGTACAACTACGGCGTCGAAGTCGGCAACCTCGGAACGCTGTTGGTCACGGTCGGTCTCACGGTCGGGTTCACCATCTCGGCGGCTCTCGGTGTCAAGCGCGGCATCCGCCGTATCTCGAACTTCAACATGTACCTGTTCGCCTTCCTGCTCGTCGTCGTGTTCGTTTTCGGGCCGACGACGTACCTGCTCACCGCCGGGACGGAAGCGCTCGGGGGCTACATCGGCGACTTCGTCGTGATGAGCCTGTACACGAACGCCGCAAACGACATGGCGTGGGTCGGCGGTTGGACGGTGTTCTACTGGGCGTGGTGGTTCTCGTTCGCGCCGATGATCGGGATCTTCATCGCCCGCATCTGTCGCGGGCGCACCGTCCGGCAGCTCGTCTTCGCCGGCCTCGTCGGCACCTCGGCGGCCTCGTTCCCGTGGTTCGTCGTGATGGGCGGGTCGTCGCTGTGGGCGCAGACGACGGGGCGCATCGACCTGCTCTCCATCGCGTCGAATCAGGGAATCTCCGTCGTGGGGTTCCCCCTGTTCGAATCGATCATCCCCCTCGGCGAACTGTTCGCGGCCGCGTACCTCCTCCTCGTACTGACGTTCCTCATCACGACCGTCGACTCGACGACGCTGAGCCTGGCGATGTTCACCACCGGGGGCGACGAGAACCCCTCGACCGTCAACCGCGTCTCCTGGGGCGTCATGGTCGGCCTCCTCACGTCGCTGCTCCTGATATCGGGCGGTCTCGCGGCGCTGAAAGACTTCGTCGTGCTGCTGGGGCTGCCCATCGCCTTCGTCATCGCGCTCTGTATCGTCGGACTCGTGCTCGAACTGGAGCAGGCACGCCCCGTGCTCCTCACCGAGCGATACGAGGACACGGACAACGACGACACCCAGACCGTCGCCGGGTTCGTGGCCGACCGACGTTCTGTCGCGCCGGACGACGACTAGACGGTCCGGGGGAGTCCGCTATTCGACCGCGACGCTGAGAACGGGGACCGGTGATTCGAACAGTACCTGCTGGGTGACGCTCCCGAAGAGCGCCTTGCCCGTCGGGGATCGGTTGCGACCGCCGACCACGACGTACCGGGCGTCGACCGACGACGCGTACTCCACTACCTGGGTGGCCGGGTCACCGACTCGAACCGTGGTCTGTATCGACTCGGCCGTCGCAGCGTCGGTTCGCTCGGCGACGATGTCTCGACCGATGTCCTGTACCTCCGCGTTCTCGACCAGTTCTTGCCCCTCGACGGCCGTCTCCGCGATCGACGAGAGGTCGGCGCGGGAGACGACGTGCACCGCGTGGACCGACGTATCGAGGTCGTCGGCGAGTCTGTTCGCTTCGCTGAGCACTGCCTCGGTCTGGTCTGAATCGTCTATCGCTGCGACGAGTACCATACGGACGACCACGTCGGACCCACACTAAATCGCTTCGACGGCGAGTCACCACGCGTGGTCGCGGACGAAACACCCCAGACTTAATATCCTCCGCTGAAGAAATATGAACGACGTATGACTGATAAGACCGTCGTCCTCGGTGGCTCCGGAGCTATGACTTCGGGCTGCGTCTACGACTTGCACAAGACCAGCGACTTCGACGAGATCGTGGTCGCCGACGCCGACGAGGACAACGCGCGGAGACTGATCGAAACGCTCGACGACGACCGATTCCGGTTCGAATCGGTCGACGCGACTGACGCTGACGACATCGCCGGCGTCCTCGAGGGAGCCGACTACGTGGTGAACGGCCTGCCGTACCAGTTCGAGGAGAACGTCCTCGACGCGATGGCGCAGGTCGGAGACCTCACCGGCGTCGACCTGAACGCCTTCGACTTCGACGACGTGCTCAGCCGCTCGGAGGAGTTCGCCGAAGCCGGGAACTCGCTGTGGTTCGCCAACGGTGGCCTCGTGAGCACGATCGCCCTCGGGATGGCCGGCTGTGAGACGCTCGACGACGTCGAAGACGTCAACTTCTACTGGGGAATGTGGCGTCTGCTCACCCAGACGACACCCGGCCTGACCGATACCGTGACCTACGAACACGACCCGAACGTCGACGAGCGGGCGAAGTGGGTCGACGGCGAGGTCGTCGACGACCTCCCGGCGTTCAGCGAGGAGCGGATCTTCGAGTTCCCCGACCCCATCGGCGAGGAGTCCACCTACGTCATCTCCCACCCCGAACCGATCACCTTCCCCGAGGCTCCGGTCGCACAGGAGAAGGACGTGGACACCATCATCACGCGCGGCGCGTGGCACGACGAGTGGAAGGAATACGAGCGCACCCTCCACGCATCGGGCGCGTTCGAGACGGAGGGCGTCGACGTCGACGGGACGACGGTCGACCCCGTCGAAGTGATGCAGAACCAGGTCAAGGCCGAGGGGCAAGCCCGCGAGTCCGAGTGGCAACCGCCCGAAGAACTGTCGCCCGAGACGGAGTGGACCCCGCAGACGATCCTGTCCGCCGAGGTCACGGGCTCGGTCGACGGACACGAGGACGAGACGGTGCTCCACTTCGAGCAGCCGTTCCCGTTCTTCGACGGGAAGGAGATCACGCTCATGCGCGAGTACGGGTGCTACGTCGGCGTCCCGCTCTCGGTGACGCTGCAGCTGATGGCCGACGGCGCTGTCGACGAGGACGGCATCTTCATCACCGAGACCAGTGGTCTCGACGCCGACCGCTACTTCGAGGAGATGGAGGCGCGCGGCTTCACCCTCATCGAAGAACGGACTCCGGACACCGAAGCCACCGCACCGACTCAGGACTGAACCCGACGGCGTGACCGCACCACAGCGGCGCAGTGGCGACACCGTCGATTCACACCGTCTGGACCGAAACCGCGTCCGCTGTCGAGCTCCCGACCCGGAGAGAGATACCTCGACTGCCCCCACGCATCGTGCACACTGGAGGAGTACGTATCGGGAGGATTCGGTGACGACGACGTGATCCGGTGGTCATTTGATATGCGAGTGAGCGTCGACGAGATGCGTCGCTGAGCCTCGGACACGGCGGTGCAGGAACCGATCCTCTCGGAGTGATGAGCTACCCGACGCGGAACTGGGGTCACCCGTCCCGAAGCAGCCTCGACCGTCTGTTCCCGTTCGAATCCACAAGGCGGAGGTTTATTCATAGAAACAGATATTTGGAGCGGCGTGGGCGCGTGAAGGGCAATACTGGGGAGAAATTAAGATATTTGATACCATTGTACCGTTTTTCACCTCCAATACTCCTCCAGGTGTATGGGGAGAACACTTGTCTGAGCGAGATACCTTCAGTTTGTGGTCGGTATGGGTTCTCGTCGGCTCACGCACCCTGATATCTATCATTTGAAAAATCGGTTCCCACCCGATCGCAGTGTGTTCTCTATTCGATCGTTCAGATAATTGTCCCACGAGACAGCGTGACTGAGGGCTGGTCTGGGTGGCTTCGATCACTGGTACAGCTGAGAACCGGCTGACAGTCTCGCTAACCATCCCGTGATCCGAGTTTCCTATCACCGTCACGCTCGGTGGCCGGGTGCGCCTTCAGAACTCCAGAATGCCGTTCTCCGTGACGACCGTGTCGAGCAGTCGCGTCGGCGTCGCGTCGTAGCCGGGGTTCGCGACCTCGAACCCCTCCGCCGGTTCGAGCATCACCTCCGAGGCCGAGCGATACGAGTTCGTGAACGTGAACCCGCCGCCGATGAACTTCGACGACGACCCAACGACGGTGGCCGGCACGCCCACGTCGTTGGCCGTCGCCACGATGGGGTAGGTCCCGATGCGGTTGTACACCGTGTCCTCGATGAGGCAGTTCATCCCCGTGAACACCCGGTCGCACTCGGGGAGGTAGTGTCCCGCCGCGCCGTCGACGATGAGCGTCACGTCGACGCCCTCGCGCGCTCCCAGTTGCCGGGCGGTCCGCCGCCCCAGGAAGTGCGGCCGCGACTCGGTCGCGTACACGTCGAACGCCTTGCCGTCGTCGAGCGCCTGCGTGAGCGTCGCCATCACCGTCGAGGAGTTCTCGTGGACGAGGAGCGTGTCGCCGTCGTCGATCAGCGTCGCGGCCCGCTCCGCGGCCCGTTCCTTGCTCGATTCGACCTCCGTCACCACCTCGTCGATCGCGGCGAGCAACTCCGTCTTAGCGGCCTCGACGGACTCGGGGTCGGCGTCTTTCAGGTCGGAGACGATGCGCTGTTGGGTCGTGTACAGCGGCGCGTGCGACCGGTTCGCCCGCTGGAGCGCGCTGCTGTTTCGCTCGACGAGACGGACGAAGTCCTCGACCGTGTGGCACTCGCGGTCGGTCAGTTCCTGTAGTGCCCTCGCGGCCTTCACGGCGACGATAGAGGAGCTCTGCGTCTCCATCTCCTCGATCTGGCGCACCGTCTCGTCTATCATACCACTACGTGGGGAAGCCACCCTTATAATTATTTCAAGCCGACAACCGTTCGCTCCGGCCGCGAATCGCAGAACGGCTCCCCTGTGTGCGGCTCGCCCGACCGGACAGGTCGGACCGGGACGTCTGCCGACGGCTGGCGATCCCAGCGACGTTGCACAGGCAAGCAACAGTCGTGGGGCCGTCGCGGCCCGACCCACGCACATGACGAACGAGATTCCGACCGAAACGGACGGACAGACCGTCGAAGTTGGCGAAACGGTTCACGACGAGGAGGGCACCGTCGTCGGTGTCGTCCAGAGCGTCTCGTCCGGGACGTTCACCGTGGATACCGTCGACGAGGCGACCGTCGACGGCTCGTTCGACAGCGACGAGAACGTCCCCGGCGACGAGTTCGGCGAGGGGTATCTCATGTGGCGCTGTACCGAGTGCGGCGAGATGGGGGACCTCGACGGCGGGCGTCCCGACAACTGTCCGAACTGCGGCGCGCCGCGGGACGCGATCGCGAAGGCCCGCGAAGACTGACACCGGCTGCCCACGGCTTCGGGAACGCGTTGAGATTCTCCCTACGACGAGACGTATGGCTGTGTCCAGGAGTCCTCGTTAAGAGATATAATTCGGAGATATGGTGTTATTATAGGGAATAATATACCTATACTGCGTAGTATTATCTCATATCGGATGGGATGGGGACTTACCTCGATTATCCAGAGAGGTATCGTAGAATAAGACGCGATAGTTCACTATTCGAGGGCTGGATACCTGTGTCGCGGGTAGCGCTGAGCCGTCGCTGTTCGTTCGACTGTCGAGCGACAATTCGAGGCACAGCACGAGAGCGACTGTGGCTTCGATTCGCGGCATCGTCAACGCCGACAGCGCCACCAGCCAATTCTCCGACGAGACGCGAAGAGAGGGACCGAGATAGCTCTGTTTCGGTCGTCGATTCCGCTGTGATGAATGGGTACATTCGCCTCTGGAGGCGTCTCGTGCTAAATCACTGGGGGTGATGGCATTGGTGTACCCAGTGACTGTGACTGTGACTGACAGACTGTGAGCGAGAACCGTGCGCGAGACTCCACAGATCAGGACGCGTCTATGTCCGTCCCGCTGGACGTCATAGCGTTCCGTGATCCGGTAGCGGTATCGATTCTCTTTCAGCAGCCAATACTCCATTTACGTTCATGGTATATAAATTCACCTGACCCACTCACTCGGCGGTTGCGTCGACAACGCACCGGAAGCCGATATTGCCGGTCGAGCTATCGGGCGTGTTCTTCGACCGCGCAGCGACACGGTATCGATTACACCACGAGCGGTGACAGAGATACGACCCGCCTCGCATCACCCGCTGGTCACCGTCGCTCGGACCAGTCGGATTCTCGTCGTCGTACGCATCGGTCGTGTGGTACTCGGGGCTGAACCAGTCCGCACACCACTCCCAGACGTTCCCCGTTGGATTGAACAGCCCGAAGTCGTTCGGCTCGTATTCGTTGACCGGAGCGGTCCGAACGTAGCCGTCGGTACCCGTGTTGTTCTCCGGGAACTCTCCCTGCCAGATGTTACAGCGGTGCTCGCCGTCCGGCGTCAGTTCGTCGCCCCATGGGTAGCGCTTTCCCTCGAGACCCCCGCGGGCGGCGTATTCCCACTCGGCCTCGGTTGGGAGGCGCTTCCCGGCCCAGTCGGCGTACGCGGTCGCGTCGCGCCAGGAGACGTGCGTCACGGGGTGCTTGAGCAGTTCCTTGCTGTCGAGGACTGACGAGCTCGGGCCGTACGGTCGCAGCCAACTCGCTCCCTGTACTGCAACCCACCACGGGGTTTCGGCGACGCTCTGCTGAACGGCCTCGCGGTCCGCGTCGGCGACGAAGTCCTCGAAGACGAAAGACCAGCCATAGCGCTCGGCGTCGGTTCTGTATCCCGTCTCGCGGACGAACTCGAGGAACTCCGCGTTGGTCACCGCGTACTTGTCGATGAAAAACGGGTCGAGACCGACCTGCCGAATCGGCCCTTCCCCGTCTTCCGGAAAGCCGATATCGTCGTCCGTTCCCATGCGGAACGTCCCTCCGTCGAGACGGACCATCCGCTCCGTTCGGTCGTCGGCAGACGTCGCAGGCGTCGTCTCGACTCGATTCGCGGTCCCGTCGTCTGCCGGCGGGATGTCGCCCTCGCGACCGGACGCACAGCAACTGTGGTGGTCGTCCGACACGCGCTCTCACTCCGTCGCCTGGTCCCGTTCGAGCGCCGACTCCAGGTCCCCCGAAGCCACCTTTTCGACACCGTCTATCGGTCGGAGCGTCCCCCACTCAGGAACTGGCGTTGCACACTCCGGACAGACGCGAACGACGCGGTCTCTCTCCACCTGGACGTCCCACTCCGAAAGAGCCGATTCCAGCCCACTCCACCCACAGTCGCAATGGTACTTGGTTTCTGTCGCACCGACGGAGACGAAAGGTTCGCTCGTCATGGTAGAGATACTTGTGAGCGACTCACAAATATGTTCGCCATGCCGGGACCGACTCGCGCGGACGATTCGAACTGGCGAACGCCGGTCTTCGGTGCCGTACGCGCTACCGGAACTCGGCTGACCAGTCGGCCGTCTGGTGTCCGCTCCGAATCCGCCACTCCCGGAGTTCCGCGAGTAGCTCTCGTTTCACTTCCGCAGCGTCGGGGTCGTCCCAGAGGTTCTCCCGCTCGTTCGGGTCTGTCGAGAGATCGAACAGTTGTCCGTGGGGCTCGTCCAGGAAGTGCACGAGCTTCCAGTCCTCGGTTCGGACCATCGTCATGAACTCGACGTCCGTCAGGATACTCGTCCCCGCGTGTTCCGCGTAGGCGTACTCGCGCCCGCTCCAGTCGCCTCCTTCGAGTGCAGGCAACAGGGATTCGGCCTCCATGGAACTCGGGACGTCGATATCAGCGAGTTCCAGAATCGTCGGCCCGAGATCGAACAGCTGGCAGAGGTCGTCGATTTGACGGCCCCCTTCGAACTGGTCGGGCCACCACACGATTGTGGGGACCCGTGTCGCTTCTTCGTACATGGTCCATTTCTGGATGTGTCCGTGGTCGCCCAGCATCTCCCCGTGATCCGAGGTGAATATCACGACGGTGTCATCGCCGTAGCCGTTCGCCTCCAGCGCGTCGATGATCTCGCCGACCTGTTCGTCGATCATGGCGACGTTTGCGTAGTAGTAGGCCCGCAGCCGGTGGAGCTGTTCCTCCGTCGGATCGAGGGTGTAGCTCACCGAATCGTGGTCGACTGCTGCGTGATGTCGTCGCAACGCCTGCAGACCGGGGGGCTGTGAGTCGATATCTGCCTCCGAGATATCGGGTATCGGTAGCTCTCTGTCGAGATACTCCTCGGCGTACTCCGGGAGCGGGTCGAACGGCGGGTGGGGACCGGGGAACCCGATCTCCATGAACAGCGGGGCCTCGAGTTTCGGCATTCGCTCCAGCCAGTCGACAGCGAGGTCGCCCACGAAGACGTCCGGGTGGGTATCGGCCGGCAGTTCCCATTCGAAGGCCCCCATTCGCTCCTCGTAGTCGTCGCGCTGGCGGTAGAACTCCCGTTGTTGTTTCAGTAGCCCGCGGGCACGCAGGGCCTTGTCCCACTCGTCGAGGTAGTAGCGGTCGCTCGGCAGCGTCGGTTCGTCGTCGGGCATCGCCGCGAGGTAGCGGTCTTTGTTTTCGACGACGTACCGCTCGTCGAAGCCCATTGGCGTTTCGTAGGGCGACGTGTGCATCTTCCCGACGTTGACCGTGTAGTACCCCGAATCGGAGAGGTCCTCTATCCACGAGTGCCGCCACGGGTCGCCGTTCTTGTATATCCCCGTCGTGTGTGGATAGTATCCGGTGAAGAGACTCGCACGTGAGGGCGCACAGGACGGGGCCGTGACGTGGCAGTTCGTGAACGTCGTCCCCTCTTCGACCAGCCGGTCCATGTTCGGGGTGTCCATGTGCGAATGGCCCAATGCCGCGATAGTGTCCATCCGCTGTTGGTCCGTGTTGATCAGGAGGACGTTCGGTCGGGAAGGGCTCATCGTGTCTATCGAAGAGGGCCCGCCCGGCAATAAAAAGGTATCGCCCCCGACAACAGCAGTGTGTCCCTGGCGTCGGTCGCAGTTGCAGCACCCGCCTCACCGGCGTCAGTATTCGATTGCCCGCGGCCGCGTGGGTACAGCGATTCGATGCCTGCCGCGCCGAGGTGTCGACCGCCGCCATTCACGCCCCCGTCGCATGAGACGGTCGCCGAGACGCTCGACGACCCGCACTCTCCGGCAGCGTGTCGAATCCCGGGGGCGCGAACTCGTCTCGGCCGTCTCCGTGGCTCGCGCCGGGACGACCGATGCCGATAGCCGCGTCGGCGTTGGCCGCCGCGGGCCCGGCGTCTGCAACTGCCGACGGCGGAGTCCGTTCGGGCCCTCGGGCGGCCTGTCTCGAACGTCCACTCCGTCCGCCGCCACGCCACCACTCCCAACAGGTCTCTGTCAGCCGAGGCCCCCGAAACCCCACTGAACGGGATGCCGAAAGCTTTCACGGTCGCGTTCGTATCGATGGACGATGGCTCAGACTCGCTCGAACGTCCTGCTGATCGTCACCGACCAGCAACAGGCGGCCGCAATCGGAGCTGTAGACGACTCGTTCGAGACGCCGAACATCGATAGATTAGTCGCCTCGGGAACGCAGTTCACCGGGTGTCACTCGACGTGCCCGCAGTGTTCCCCGTCCCGGTCGTCCCTCTTTACTGGGCGCTATCCTCACCAAAACGGCATGCGAACCCTCCCGGAATGGGGTCCGGGGCCGCTCGACACGCGGAATCCGAGCGTCGCCCGGGCCTTCCGTGATGCCGGCTATCGGACCACGTACATCGGGAAGTGGCACCTGGGAGAGACCGACCTCGGCGAGTACGGCTGGGAGACTGCGGAGAACGTTCACGAGACGTCGAACCCACCGGCCGGATTTCCGACAGACGAGCGAACGTGTGAACGGGCCGTTTCCGCCCTCTCATCTCACGACGACGACGCTCCGTTCTTCGTGACCGTCTCGTTCAATCTCCCCCATCCCCCGTTCGTGACAGACACGGAGTTCGCCGAGCGCTTCGACAGGGACACGACGCCGTTACCAGAGAGCTTCACCGACGACCTCGCCGGTAAGCCATCCTTCCAGCGCGAGCGAGCGAACGACGAGGAGTGCGCCCTCGACGAAGACGCCGTCCGAGAGATCGGCTATCAGTACCGGACGATGGTCGCCCGTATCGACGACCACGTCGGGCGGATACTCGATGCCCTGGAGAGGAGCGGCCTCGGTGAGGAGACGGTCGTCGCCTTCACCAGCGACCACGGTGACATGCAGGGGGCTCACCGCCTCAACAAGAAGGGCGTAATCGCCTACGACGAGATACTCCGCGTGCCGCTGGTCCTCAGGATACCAGACCGGACGTCGAAGCGAGACCGGATTCCTGACCTGGTTTCGAACCGGACGATTCCGGCGACGCTACTGGATGCTGCCGGCGTCGACGCGCCACCAGCGTTCGACGCTGAGAGCGTCTTGGACGCGTTCGGTCGTCGGTCGCCGCCAGACGACGAGCGCGTCTTCTTCGAACATCGGTACGCATACTGGGGGGAACACCCGTATCGCGGCGTCCGGACCGCGCGGTGGAAGTTCGTCGAGTACTGGTGGGACCGCCCGAACGAACTGTACGACGTGACGCACGACCCCCACGAGATGACGAATCTGGCGGCGGACCCGGATCACGCCGAGACCGTCACGCGACTCCAGCGAGAAGTCAAGCGGTGGTGGGACGAGACCGGTGGTGACGAAGAGCAGTGGCTCCGACCGGTCGCAGGGCCGTAACTTCCGGCGCGGGCGGATACGCCCGGCGTCTGCAACTTGCGACTGACAGCCGCGTCCTATTCGCGGGCGGCGCCCCCGTCAGATGCCGTCCCAGTCGTCTTTGAACACGTTGTATCCGGACGGGCCCTCGCTGGCGACGGTCTGGAGCGGGTCGTCGTCGCCTCCGTGGGTTTCGACCCACTCTTCCAGGTGTCCGCGGAGTTCGGCCACGACGTCCTCGTGGTCGTCGAGGACGTTGTCTTGCTCCCACGGGTCGTTCTCCATATCGAACAACTGCTCGGCCGGCACGACGCCGTCCCACATCCCGGCGTGGTAGGTCCTGATGTACTTCCAGCGGTCGGTTCTGACGGCGCGCTGGGCGGTGTAGAGACCGTGGTCGACGACGATGTAATCGCGCCAGTCGTCCGCGGACCCGTTCACGAGCCCTCGGAGCGAGCGGCCCTGCCACCGGCTCGGTCTGTCGAGCCCCTCGTACTCGGCAATCGTCGGTGCGATGTCCACGTTGGTTACGAGTTCTGGTCGAGACTTTCGGGCTCTCGATTCGTCGGACGGCGGCTTGACGATCAGCGGGACGTGCTGGGTCCCGTCGTGCGTACTCCAGTGTTCGCGATAGAGACCGTGTTCTCCGAATTCTTCGCCGTGGTCCCCGGTGAGTACAATCGTCGCGTCGTCGTACAGTCCGAGCGATTTGAGCCGGTCGATCAGCCGCCCGACCTGCTCGTCCGCGTGGCGAATCTCGGCGTCGTAGCGTGAGAGCATCTCGTTGAGATCGGACCGATCTTCGATATCCATGTGAGACGCCGACCGCCACGCGTCCCACTCCTGATGGCGTTCGACGTCCGCCTGTGTCGGGTAGGGATGGATGTCCGCCGACCGGAACGGCTCGATCTCTTCCTCGGTGCGGTTGTACGGAGTGTGCGGGTCCCACATCTGGACGTACAGATACAGGTCCTCGTCGCTGAGACGGTCGAGCGTGTCGAGTGCGCGCTCGATGATGTACTCCGCTTCAATCGCCTGGAAGTCGTCGGTGTCCGGTGATTTGGGCTGGTGGTACTCGTCCCAGATGTGGTAGAACCACGGTGCCGGATGCTGTGGGAACGAGCCGATACCGACGGCCGTCCTGTCGCGCTCGTAGAAGAGCTCAGGCAACGTGTACCACTCCGTGAGGTCGGCCGCTTCGCTCGGCCCACCGGCCCAGTCGACCATCGTCGCCGGGTGATTGAGCTGTTGTGACGCCCTGCCGTGTGTTTCGACTCCGGTGTCGATTCCGTAGCGACCTGTGATCGTCCCGGCCCGAGACGGGATACACGGTGAGTTCGCGCAGTAGGCGCGCTCGAACACGACACCGTCGGACGCCATCGCGTCTATGTTCGGAGTCGTCGGGGCGTCGTATCCGTAGGCACCGACGTGGTCCGGTCGGAGCGAATCGATGTCTATGAAGATCGTCGTCACACAGTGTGGATGGCCTCCAGACGCCTTTAATGTTTTGTTTACTACAATATAATTATTTGAACTATCTCTTAAGATGTTACTAAGAAACTCGGACGAGGGTGGTTCGGACCGTGTCTGTCGGTCGACGGCTGCCGTCTCCGACGGCCCGGGACGGCGGGCCGCCCTACGCCCGCCCTCCCTGAATGCCGCTGGCGAACTTGTCCCCGGCGAGAATGAAGACGATGACGGTCGGGAGCGCCGTCAGGAGCGCGCCTGCCATCCGGAGCCCGTAATTCGTGCCCTCTAACGATTGGCCAAGCCCCCCAAGGGCGAGGGTGGCCGGGGCCGCTGAGTGACCCGCGCCGGACATGATGATGAGCGGGAACAGGAAACTGTTCCAGACCTGGGTGAAGTGGAAGATGAACACGACAGCGAACATCGGGACGGACATGGGTAGGATGATGCGACGGTAGATACTGTACATATTCGCGCCGTCGATTTTCGCGGCCTCGATGAGCTCCTGGTTAATCGTCTGGTAGTAGCCGCGGAAGAGGACCGTGACCACCGGTAATCCGTACGCGATGTCGGTAATGATTAGCGCGAGGAGGTCCCCGTGGTAGGGCTCCAGGAGCGGGAGCGTCCAGACCGGGCCCAAGAGCTGGTCTAGCGGCACGTACACCGACCAGAACCGGGCAATCGGAACGATTGCGGCCTGCGTCGGGAAGAACGTTGCTGCGACCATCATCAGGAGGACGGCGACCTGACCGCGCCATTTGATCTTCGTGAGGCTGTATGCGGTTAGACTGCCCAGTATCGCCGTGAGAGTCGTCGCCGGAATGACGCGGAGGAAACTGTTCAGGAGTCCGTTCTGGAGTACGCTGAACGCTTGCGCCCACTGCGCGATAGTGAACCCCTCCTGCCAGGGGAAGACAGGGATAAAGGGCAGCGTCTGCGTCACGGCGGCTCGCGTCTTGAACGACGTTATCACCGCCACGAACAGTGGGAAGAGGAAGACGATGGCGAGGGTATACACCGCGGTGTATAGCAGCAGCTTCCGCAGCGTCCACCGCTCGAAGTTCGGCACGACTGTCCGGCTTAGCTGACTCGGGAGTGACGTTGAGCTCATATTTCGTTCACCTTGTATTGGTAGTAAATGTACGGCGAGATGATTCCAAGCGCCATCAGAAAGAGTATGACCGCGATGGATGCCCCGTAGGCCCACTCGAGCTTCTGAAAGGCTTCGCGGACCATCATCGTCGCGAGGATGTCTGCCCCTTTCTGTGGCCGATACTGCCCGAACATCGCGAAGAGGAAGTCGAAGGTCTTGAGCGCGAACACCATCAGTATCACTCCCGCGGAAGCCGCTGAGGCTTTCAGTTGCGGAATGATGACCTTCCAGTAGATTCGGTAATCTTTCACTCCGGCCACGCGGGCGGCTTCGAACTGGTCGTCGGGTATCGTCCGAAGCCCGGCCAGGTACACGACCATCGTGTAGCCGACGAACTGCCACGCTAACGCGGTGATAATCGCGCCCAGAATAATCTGCGAGTTACCGATGATCTGGTACTGACCCAGGCCTAGCGCCCTGGTGAACGTATTGACCACGCCGTAATTGTAGTTGTACATCCACAGCCAGACCTGTCCTGTGACGATGAACGCCAGACTGAACGGCAGTAAATAGATCGTTCGGAGGTGTCCCCTGCGGCGAATATCCTGATCTAACAGGATTGCCAGGCCCAGTCCGAGCACCAGACAGACGATGGTAAACACGACCAGGAGAACAATCGTGTTTTGGCCCGCAAAGAGGAACTGAGGGTCAGAGAACGCTCGACCGTACATATCGAAATCGAGCTGACTGAACGAGGGGGTTCCGAAACCCTGCAAGTCCGTCAGAGAGATTACGAAGTTCCAGAGGACTGCGCCGTAAATAAACAACCCGACCAGAAAGGCCGGCAGGAGCCAGAAGGGCATCGATTTGATGGCGTCTGCCCCGATCAGCCGGCGTAACTGGCTCTGACTGGAATCGAGTGCCTCGCCCGTATTTTCTGTTTCAGTTGACATTTTTTCGAAAGACTTCCTGAATGGACTTTTTCGGTACGTCGTATATTAATCGTACTATTCTGGAGGTCCGCCCTCTCAGATGGTGTCGATAATCCCTTGCGCCGTCGCTTCGACCTCGTAGGGGCCCATGAAGTTACTCGAGAAGACCTCTCTGAGGTTCACGAGCGTCGTCGGGGCCACCGCCAGTCCGTGCGCCAGTGTCGGCGGTCGGTATTCGATGTTCCGGAAGTCCTCCATGGTCTCAGTGAGGAACGGGCCGAACTCTTCCATCGAGACGTCGGTACGGAGCGGAATCGAGCCCTTGTGCTTGTTGAAGTTCACCTGAGCCTCCTTGGACCCGACGTACCGATGCCACCGGATCGCCTTCTCCGGTGCAGGGTTGTTGTTCGGATAGACGAAGGCGTCCATGTGGAGGGTGTACATGTTGGACGTTCCCGGGAAGGCAATCCATCCCCAGTCTTCACCGTACGTGAGATCGTTTGCGTTGTATCCCCCGGCCATCCAGTTCCCCTGGTGGTAGAAGCCGGCTTCGCCGTTCATTATCTTCTGGTTGGCCGATGGCGGGCTGACGGTCGAAGCGTCCTCGTTGAAGAACTCCGCGTACCGACTGGTCATCTCAACGCTCTCGGTAACGGACTGGAGGTCTCCCTCACCGTTTATCAGGTCCATGTAGGACTGGTAGCCGTGCATGCCGAGGTGAATCGCGGCCCACAGTTGCAGTTGCGTATTCGCGTTGACCATCGACTGCGCCATTCCCACGGCATCCGTGTTCGCCTCCACCTCTTCCATCAGCGGGATGAGGTCGCCGGGGGATTCCACGTCTTCGGGCGTCACACCGGCGCTCTCGATGACATCGAGATTGAAGAAGAGGTTGTTGAGTCGGTGGGACCCTATCGGCACGGTGACGTATCGACCGTCGAACCGGCTGAGCTCTTTGGCTTCATCGACGAACGCGCCCTCCATGTCGTCGTGCTGCCAAACTGACTCAGTAATATCTCCCAGGAGCTGACGGCTGCTCTGCATAAACTGCGTGAGATGTGCGCCGGGCCAGGCGTTGAACGCTGCCGGCGGGTCCTGATTCGCCAACCGCTGGTTGACCATCTGGTTCAACTGCACGTTGGCTGTTGCGCCCACGCCCCGGATATCGGTCTCGATATCGGGATACTCCTCGTGGAAGCCCTCGATGACCGCATTTATGGCATTCTGACCGCCACCGCCAGTCCACGGGTGGAGGACTTCGAGCGCGGTGCTATTGTACGTCGGTGAACTCTGGTCAGTGGAACCGCTACCGCCGCCATCGCTCCCGTCGCTACTTCCGTCACCGCTACTCCCGTCGCTCCCTCCGTCGCTGCCACTCCCTCCATCGCCGCTACAACCAGCCAGCGCCCCAGTACCGAATACACTGGCAGCGGCGATTGCTTTCAGGTACGAACGACGCTCTCTATCGGGTCCTTCTGCTGAATTGCTCATGCGAATGCTCCATACGTGGATTATCTATTATGGCATATAATCGTTGTGGTTAGGACGGCCGTGCTAACGTCTCGCCGCGGTTTCGGACGGACGGGGTGGGATAATTGACCAAAAAATTTATCATAGAAAAGGAGAGATGGCCTGACATGGCTAGAGTCAGTCTCGACCACGTAACAAAGACGTTTCAAGACGACGGAGAGATCGTCGCCGTTGACGATTTGAGCTTAGATATCAGGGACGGCGAGTTCCTCGTACTGGTCGGGCCGTCCGGCTGTGGAAAGTCGACCACACTCCGGATGATTGCGGGACTCGAAATTCCGACACGTGGTGAGATACAGCTCGGTGAGCGGACGATAACGAACGCGTCGCCACAGCAGCGGGATATCGCGATGGTGTTCCAGTCCTACGCGCTGTACCCGCACATGAGTGTGCGCGGGAACATGTCGTTTGGACTCAGGGAGGCAGGTGAGCTCCCGGAAGACGAAATACAGTCGCGAGTCGAGAGCACGGCCACTATGTTGGGGATGGCCGACTTGCTGGACCGGAGGCCCCAGGAGCTGTCAGGAGGGCAGCAGCAACGTGTCGCCCTCGGGCGAGCTATCGTTCGTGACCCACAGGTGTTCCTGCTCGACGAGCCCCTGGCTAATCTCGACGCAAAACTTCGGGCGGAAATGCGGACGGAGCTCCAGAAGCTCCAGGACGATCTCGAGACCACGACGATTTACGTCACACACGATCAGACTGAGGCGATGACGATGTCTGACCGCATCGCCATCTTGAACGACGGCCAACTCCAGCAAGTCGGGACCCCGTTAGAGTGCTACCACGAGCCAAACAACCTCTTCGTGGCTGGGTTTCTCGGCGAACCGTCAATGAATTTCTACGAGGGTAACGTCCGTGATGGGTCGCTGGTCACGGACGCCTTCGAGTATCCACTGTCGGACGCGTTGGCCAGCGCAGTCGACGGCCACCGAGAGGTCGTGCTGGGCATCCGACCGGAAGACATCAAAATCGGTGAGGCCGAGGAGACGGACTACGACTACTCCGCCGTCGTAGACGTCGTCGAACCGATGGGCGACGAAAATACGGTTCACCTCCAGTTCGAGGGGCAGTCGAGCGACCAAAGTGTGATGACTGCGACAATCGATGGCATGCGCTCGCTCACACTGGGGGAAACGACGAAAACGCAACTCCCCCCCGAAGCGGTCCATCTGTTCGATGCAGCGACGGGCGAGGCACTGCACAACAGAGAACTGCGGGATGCCGAGACGGTCGAGCAGATCGGGTCCAGAGCTGACTAACTGAACACGTCGACTCCAGCAGCCCGGCGCTCTCTGTACGGGACCGGTTCAGTCCGAACGGAACTGACTGCCATCGGACCAGTTGACGCAGTTTACGCACCGGTCGGGGGTGTCGTCTGAGTGCGATTGGGCGTGCACTGAGTGTCACTGGCGACCATAGCTCACGCGTTCGGTGGGCGCCGCCGAACGGTTTTTCGATGTCTGTATTCCACGTAACGGGCTGACTGGTCCACCAGTCTGGATACCACGTCTGTCGTGCGTTCCGAGTCCCACGCTCCAATCCAGGTACCGTCCCGCACTTTCTTCTATATTATCGAAGCAATAGTCACGAAGAAGACAGAGACGACTCGGCCGACGCTTATTAGTTCCTCACCCTGATAGCGGAAATTAAACAGCCGGTGTACGGACGGTGGTTCGGTGGCCTTCTCGAGTAACTCCCGCGGCAGCCTCAGTCTGTCAAACGATACAATTCTATGTGATAGAAATCAGTCTATCTGCGATTGCCAACTACTACCACAGAAGTGTAACGAACGTACTCTTGTTATTTACTCGCTCTCCTCGTCTGAAGTTGCTAATATTTAATCATCTTGTTTACATTCGATACTGTCGTATGAGAAATTCTGAAAATAATCAAAGCGCGATTATCTTCTATATCGTAGAAACTCCAGCGAGTTCTGGCCCGTTGCCGGTTTCAATCGATGTCGCGATTCCCACCAGAGAAACTCGAACCCGTCGCGTCGGCAGCGGTCGTGATGCCGTCACCGTCGTCGGCTTCGTCCAGATTTTACGCCGGAGCCTGTGACGGGTTCGAGTCAGAACAGCGGCTCCTCGTCAGCCGTGTCGGCGACGGACGATAGACATAATATCGTCCCGCTCCACGTTCACGTATGGAACACCCAGGGAAAATTCAAAGCGTGGAAAACGCCTTTCAGATTATCGAATTTATTCGCGACCAGGGAAGTGCGAACCTCACAACCATCGCCGATGAAATCGGTCTTTCTGAAAGTACTACTCACTACCACCTGTCTACGCTAAAATCTCATAATGTCGTCGACAAACGTGGCAATCAATACCACCTTGGATATCAATTACTCGAATACGGTGGCATCGTAAAGTCCCGAACGCAGCTATACACGTATGCTAAGCCCCATATGGATCGAATCGCCATCGAGACCGATTTGGCTGTATATCTCGGTATCGAAGACCAGCGAGAGATCGTGCACATCGCTTCGATTTCGATGGAAGGGACGTCGATAATCGGAGACCACGATGGAAAGCGAACCGAGTTCCACTCGGCAGCGCTGGGGAAGGCCATCCTCGCGTTCCTTCCGGAAGAAGAGGTGCAGGAGATACTGGTCGACCTCGATTTCCCCGAGTTCACAGACAAAACAATCACAAACCCGGACGATTTGAGAGAGTACCTCGATACCGTTGTCGACCAGGGCTACGCGATAAACGACGAAGAGGACTTCCGCGGTTGGAAAGGAATCGCCGTCCCGATACTCTCGAGAGACGGTGTGGAGGGCGCAATTAGCGTGGCCGGCCCGAAATCGAAAATCAACAACCAACAAGAAAGCATCGTCCAACTTCTGAAGGAGTCGAGAGACGAAATAGAGTTGAATTACAACGTCGAGCAGTAAACCGGGAGATGCCGTTTCTGGGCCGTCGTTCACCGCACTTCACGAACGGGCGACGGCGCGCTCCTGACGGCGTCCTAGCTGCCAAGATCGCGGTTCCGCTCGGTCCTGTTCTCAGCAGCTCTCGCATCGAGTTCCGCGTCTGCACGGGCTTGTAGCGCGCCGATATCCGGGGCCGACCGTTCTCTCACCCACGTCACCGAGTCGATGGTGTCTCCCGCACCGACCGCTCTCGCTTCGGGTTCCGGCACGAGAAAACCAGGGTCCGCTGGGTCGGTGCTCTGGAAGGTGATCCCGTCTTCTGCCGTCGTGAAAATATTGTACTTCTCGGGATAGCTGGTCCACACCCGGCTTTCGACGGCGTTCCCGACCGCGAGGTTGTTTATCAAGACCGCGCCCTCGTTCTGGAAGTCGAAGCCCATGTCGTTGTTCCACGCCGTGTTGTGGTACAGGATGAGCGGTCCTTCGGCACCGTTGTAGTCGAATCCAGTTCCTTGCGCGTACTCACCTTCCTCCTTTCGGACGTTCCCCCACGCCAGGTTCCCGACGATGACGTGCCCGCTTGCGGTGTGCGGGCCGAACTTGAACCCGTTTCCGTTCCCCGAGTCCGCCAGCGTCGTCTCGTTCACCTTGCCGTTCTCCCAGGCTCTGCTGTAGATGATGTCGTTGTCGTTCGACCGGTAGCCGTCGAAACCGTCGTCGGAGTTGAGATACATGTCCGTGCAGTACAGCAGGTTCTCGTTGGCGGTCTTGCCTTCTGGGTCGGGGCCCTGCTTGATTCCGACGCCGTCGGCGTGCTCACCGGCGTTCATCGCGTCGTAGTTGTGGTGGAACCTGGAGTGTCTAATCTCGTTGTGAGAGCTCTCGATCAGCGCGAGGCCGGTCAGCACGTTGTTGTGAGACTCCACGTTCTCGAACACCAGGTGGTTCTCGCCGCCGCGTGCCCGGATGCCGAATCCCGGACTCTCTTTCACCTCGATATTTCGGATCGTCCAGTAGTCTCCCTCGGCCTCAACCGCCGCACCGAAGTCGAACTCCGGATCCTCGGTATCCGGCGCTGAGAGCGCTGAGAAGTCGAGTACCGGCCGCTCCCCCGGCTTGCCTGCGATGACGATTCGATCGCTCGCCGAGCCGTCGCCGTCTATCGTGATCGTGGACTCCATCTCGTAGGTGCCGCCCTCGAGATAGATCAGATCGCCCGGGCCCGAGTCGTTGATCGCTTGCTGAATCCCAGCGGCACCGTCCTCGGGAGACACCGTGAAGTCCGGCTCCCGGGGTTCGGGGACCTCGTATCGACAGGCCTGCTGGTTCCCCGCGATATGGACTGGCTCAGCTGGTACCGTACTTCCGGTCGACGACCCGTTTTCGACTGCGTCGTCGGGAACACTGGAGTTTCCACCGGTCTCACCGGAGTCGGTACCGTCCAGTGCCTCGCCTCCCGATGAACCGACCCAGCCGGCGCCGACACTAATCAGTAGCGAGAGAACCACCAGCGCCAGGATAATGCCCGAAATAGCGCGTACGGAGAGTTCGCCCCTGTGGCTTCCACGGAGACCCACATCCATAGTTCACGTACTTACGACTGCATTAAATAATACGGAGACGTTTTTCAGAGTTAGAGACGCACTACGACCCTGTATTACCATGGAATAGGTGGCCTTCGATCGACGGTCGACCGCATCGACGTCGGTAGCCAATCCGTGCCCGACGGGCGCCCATCAGTCACGGGACTAGAATATCCGTACGCCACGGACGGTAGTTCTGGGATCTGATGGTAATGGACCGGTTGGCTCGAAACTTGCACGATTCGGATGCGAGACCAGTCCGGTGTCAGCGACAGCGGAAGGCTTCCGGACGAGTCCGGGTAGGCCGATCATTCACCCTTAATTACGTGTGTGGTAACGGATTTGTAACTATATATAACACAGTGCTGCAATCCGTCGTGGCGGGTAACAACGATATCCTCTGGGTGACGCTGGAAAGTGTCAGAGCCGATCATACGCCGATGTACGGGTACGACCGAAATACGACCCCGTTCATCGACTCCATCGCTGATTCCCCGGACTCGACCGTGCTGGAAAACGGCATCAGCCAGTCCATGTGGACACCCGCGTCGACCGCGTCGATCCTCACGGGGACGTATCTGTCGACGCACAACGTCGGTCAGGACGGGAAGGTCAAGCGAAAACTGCACTCCGAGCTAGACACGCTCCCCGGCGTCCTCGCCGATGCGGGATACGAGACCGCGCTGTTCTCGCCGTCGACGTATATCAGCGACGCGACGGGGCTCACGTCCGGGTTCACCCACAGCGAACTCATCAAGCTACGGAAAGAGAACTTCTCGAAATTCGACGAGACCGGGCGGCTCAGCTGGAAGCTAGCGCTCAAGCGGTTCCGAGAGAACCCGACGCTGGATCTGCGCACGCTGAAGCGCGACATCGAGAACAGCACCAACGGATTGCTAGCGACCCGGGTGAAACGGTGGATGCGGAACGAGTCCGACCCCGATTCGCCGGCCTTTTCGTACGTCCACGTTCCGTCTCCGCACCATCCCTACGTACCGATATCGACCGTTGCAAAGGAGTACTACGACGGTCCAGACCTCCCCGCGGCGTACGACACGATCGAGCGGATCTACGAGGGAACGGAGGCGATCATGGACCGGATGGCAAACGGGAACGAGTTGACGCCTCAGCAGACCGAGCTGGCCAAGACGCTCTACGACGCCGAGATCCGGTACGCAGATCAGACGGTCAGACAGATCGTCGAGGCCGCTCGGGCCCGCTCGGATCGCGACCTGATCATCGTCGTCACGGCGGATCACGGGGATATGTTCGGCGAATACGGCCTTCTCGGACACAACCTGGTGCTCCGGGACGAACTGATCAACGTTCCACTGATCGTCTCCGGCATCGACGGCATCGTCTCGACCAGCACCGACGTCTCACAGCACATCGACATGACCTACACCCTGGCGAACCTCACTGGGACGCTCACCGAGCAGTTCGAAGGTCGGGACCTCCGGGAGGGGAACCGAGAGTGGGGGATCAGCCAGCGAGGCATCGCGCACCTCGACGAGTACCGGAAGTACAATCCGGAGTTCGACACGTCGGAGTTCTTCGAAGAGCCCTACACGTGCGTGCGGACGGCGACCCACAAGTACCTCGGAAACCGGAATCGGCAGGTGTTGTACGAACTCCCCGACGAGACGGCGGACGTGAGCGAGGCCGATCCCGAACTCACTCGGGAACTGTCGGCAGTCGTCGACCAGGAGATCCAGTGGATTTCCCACTCGGAGGGAGAGGAGGCGGAGTACGACGACCGGATGCGTGCGCAACTCCGGGACCTTGGCTATCTGACCTGACAGCGATAGCGGCGACAAGAGGGACCTGGTCCATCATCGGTGACCAGATCGCCACTGCGTCTTTTCACGATCTCTCACGGACGGATAGCGAGGTGCTCGGCAAGATCCGACTGATGCGAGCGAGCCGTTGTCTGAAATACTCTTCGACCAGCATAATAATTCAAAACTAAATTCTATAAATTTAAATACGAACGAGGGGTTACGCCCGTGTATGACTACACGGGCCGAGACGGACGCTGCGCCGGTGGTTCCTGAACCGCTCCCGCCGGACGACGCCGACGCCTGGTACGCCCCGGATGTCCGCGAACAGGACGAGGTGTATCCCGGCGTCGTCGTGACTGTGCGTCGGAGCGAGGCCGGCTTCCGATACCAGGTCCGCGAGCCTGCCCTCTCGGCGGCGGACGCCGCCGCGCTGTCGACCGTGGAGACGTACTTCGACGGCGCACATATCGAACGGCCCCGGACGCGCGAGGGGGCGGTCGAGCGGATGGAGGGCGGCTTCGACGCGAAACACAGACGTGTCATCGACCGCCTCGTGGACGTATCGCCGGCCAGTCGGCGTCGGATCGAGTACCACGCGCTGTCGTCGCTCGCGTGCTTCGACGACCTGACTCCGTACGCACTCGATCCGCGAATCGACGTCGCCGACGTGACTTCGGACGGCGTCGTCGTTCACACGGACGACTACGCACCGGCGTCGACCGCCCTCGATCCAGAGCCAGACTATCTCGATCGCTTCACGAGCGAGCGGGTCGAACGGCATACCGTCCGGTTCCACGAGTTCGAGATCCCGGTTAATATGGAAATGAAGACCCGTTCACAACGAATCGACTTCCACTCGTGATGAGCATCCGCTACCAGCGGTCACAGCGAGCTGTAGCGGCATCTTGCGGGTTCATGCGCTGTTCGTTGGGGTTTCTGAAGCGTCTCTGATCGAACGCCATTCGTGATTGTCCCACTGGAACCGCATGGGCCGAGCCGTCGGCCCTGGTATCGAATCTTCTGTAGCACGATTCAAGAGATTCCTGGATGCAGCCAGATCAGCGTGTCCGTCGAAACCGCAGATACAGGTGAGTGAATCCCGATGACGCGTCGTCGTATCGGTACGCCCACAGTCCGGGCACGACTGTGAGGTTTCTGCCTCCGAACGGGTGACGACCTCGATACCGTACTCCTCACAGACTGACTCTAGTTGTGTGTTGAACTTCCGGTACGCCCAGAAGTTGTGAATCATCTCGTTCGCTTCGGCAGTCCATTTGGCACCGAAGCCACCGGATAAATCACCGATGACCACCGTATCGATTCCGTCTTCATGGAGTCGCGGAACGAGATCACGAATGAGCGCGGCTGTGGCGTGATCGCGACGCCGTGTCCGCTTTCGATATAGTCGTTTAATGCGGCGGCTGCACGATCTGTCGTCCGGCAATTTTGATTCCAAGTCAGCGATGTATTCGGTCGTCTCGCGGAACTGCTCGAATATCTCGATCCCATCGTATCTGTACTGCTGCCCAGTAGTCGTCGTGCAGGCTGCGAGCGTGTTGATTCCGATATCAATGGCAACGGTCTGTTGGGCCAGTGGTGCATCCTGTTGATCCTCGGGCACCGTCACAGATTGGTATCCGGGAAACGTCTCAGTCAACTCGTCGTATTCGATTGTCACCCGCCCGGAATCTCCGTTCCAGTGTGGCTCGCCTCGAACTTCAAGCGGCAATCGCTCGTAGTACCCCAGTCCATACTCTTCTTTGAGGTCTAGCCCAATCCGTATCTCCAGCCGAGACCGCTCGCCCCATCGAAGAGTGTACGCATCGTTTCGGATGTAGGTTCGCTGGTCTCGACCTTCGTCTTCGTTACCCCAATATCCCGGGGGAGAGGGGTCCTCATCCGGGTTGTCACAGAGTGTGAAAAACGATTTCCAGGCATCGCTATTCCGCCGGATAATCGTTTGAGCGGTCGCACCACCGAGAACGTCCACATAGCGATCGTAGAACTCCTCTGATTCCCAGATATCTTCACCGCTGAAGAATCGCTGACGTCGTTCGTAGTTGATTTCATTCCAGAGGCTCGCCGACGCATCAAGCATACGTCGGAGCATACTCTCAGCATTATCTGTCCGTGGCGCTACTTCGAAGGTGTTCGTTCGGATCATAAATTGTTGCTCCCGACTGTCACACGCTGGTTGGGCCCGTTTTCACTGATAAGGGTTCGCCGTCCGCAGGCATTGCTTCCAATCCGGTACTGGGATTCTGTTGACAGCCGGCACCCATTGCCGGCTGCAAAAATACACGTATTCCGTGAGCTGTCTGCCTACTGGTCCGAGTTGAACGTTACATCGAGTTGCGGTGGCAGCTGTTGATCTCACCGTCACACCGGTCGATAACCGGTCCGTCGCCAACCGACTCGACGCTCTGACTTACTACGTCCGTCGTGATCTACTCGGGGCGACAAACTCGTCGTTCGACCTACGACTTCACGTTGGGGACATTGAGTCGCTCGTCAATGGTCTCGTCTAGAAGAACCCCAGATCCGTTCCTTCCTGAATCGATGAGGTTCGTGTTCTTCCCGCAGGACTTCGGTGTTGCTTGGTGTCTACGCTACTCAGTTGCGATTGATATTTCTCAGTCCCCAATAACGTCAACTTCGTACTCGCTGGCCCGGATTCGAATCGGGAACCAGCCCTCTTCGTCGACGCCAAGCAACGCTTCAGAGTAGCCGTCAGTGCCGTTGCCAGCCGTCGCGGTCTGGACCCACTCGACCTCGCGCTCGCTCAGACCGAACCAGTCCGCAAGTTGATCGGCTGCCTCGTCGACGCGATGAATAATCGTCATCGAACAGAGGTTCGCAATCGTCCGAGCCTCGGGTGTCAATGCGAACTCGCCGCCGGTCTGTGTGATGAACTGTAGCGAGATGTCGTAGTGGCGACTGTGGCGCACGGCCGTTTCGAGGAAGTCCAGCGACGTCGCATCGTTCATCAGGTAGTGCGCTTCGTCGATGGCGAATACCACCCGTTTGTCCGTCTGCTTTGCCCGTTCGTACACTGCGTTGAACAGCACCTGCATCATCAGACTCGTCTCTGACCGCCCGCGCGTCCCCTCCTCTTGATGCAAGTCGAGATACACCACGTCGTTCGAGATGTCGAACTCCGTCGGCTCAGCCAAGTTCGCGAGGTCACCACCTTCTCTGAACGACGGCCGTAGATCGATCAACAGTGACTCCGCATCGGATCGGACGTTCTCCTGCTCGCCTTCAGTGACATAGCCGAACTCGCCGGGTTCCTCCAGCAGTTGTTCGAGCACGTCGATGACATCGCGAACGGTCGGCGACGGCTGGTCGTGTGTCGCTGGGTCTCGGGTGATGCCCTGCTGTTCGTACGTCTCCTGTACGCACCGTCGAAGCGTCTGCTTCCGATCATCCAGTGGATTCCCTGCCACGTGTTCGAAGAACGTCTCGAAGAACGTGAGCACCCACGCGACCTGCTCGGCCCAGGGGTCCAGATCCGGCACCGAGTCTAACACTGACGAAGGTGTTGGCTGGATCTCCAGTGGGTTGAACGCCCGTGATCCACCCACGGTAACGCGCTCACCACCTAGTGCCTCATTGAGCGTCGCGAATCCTTCCAGCGGGTCTAGCATCACCAGCACCGTGTCCTGATCGTGCATCGCACGCCGGAGGAGTTGTAGTTTCGTCGAGAAGGACTTTCCCGCACCGAGTTTTCCGATCACCATCATACAGTAGCCCGTTTGTCTGGCGAATCGGTCGAGCAACAGGGGACTCTCGTTGAGCGCGTACGTCCCGTACTCGATGCCGTGTTCGGCCAGCGCCCCCGCGACGAACGGAAACATCGCACCCAGCGCACCTCCCAGCATCGGCGTCTGCGTCTCCTGTTCCAGATTCAGCTTGTCTACACCCACTGGACTCGCCGATACCAGGGCGTCCAGTTGCGACCAGCGCGGCGTTACTGGTGTGAGGTTCGCTGGCGCTCGCCTCGCCGTGTTCGCCACCGCATCGCCCGTCACATCCTCGCGCGTCTCACCGCGCTCGGTGAGATACATCGAGACGTCGAACGCCTCCATCGACGTGTTCCGAAGCATGTCGTACAGTTCCTGGTAGTCCTGTAAGTCCTTGCTGACACCGCGGGACCCTGCCCGGCGCTTCTCCGAGAGGTACTCCATCTCCGCCTCTAAGTCCTCGATCTTGTTCTCCAGGGAATCCAGCGTCGTCTCAGTGTCCCGTGGTGTGATGTGCAGCGAGATGTCCGTTGTCCGTGTCTCGGCTGTCGAATACAAGTTTTCGAAGAGACCATCTCTCGGTGCATCTGGAAACTGTCCGATCCACTGGGTTCGTGCCCATCGCTCACCAGTTCGGACTGCGGTCGGTGTCCGTTCGAGTTCCGATGGTGCGACGAGAGACTGATGGATCGATTCCGGTGTATCCAGCGCCTGATCACTCTCTCGCTCGACCACCTCGAACGATGGCTCGCCGTCTGTAGGCGGTCCCTCTTCGTGGCCTGCCTCGCTGTTACCACCGAAAGGAAGCCAGTCCCACGTCATGGTCGTTCTCCCACGAGCGGGCGCGTCCGGAGTGTCTGCTCGAAATCACCGTATTCTAGCGTCTGGCCGGCCCAGAACTCACTGATGACCTTCGCCCCCTCGCTCGCATCCACGACCATTGCCTCACAACCGTCGAGGTCACGAATGCCGGACTGCACACGAGACAGGCGCTCGTCGAGCGTCTCGAACAGCGCCTTGCGTTGTACTTCGAGCGGTGGTGCGGTCATTGCTCGGACGAACACGCCGAGGACAGGCACGTCGCCGAGTGCCGACAGTACGCTCTCTTGCTCGAACTGGACCTCCTCCGGCGAGACTGTGACGATGACGTAGTGGTCCCGAATCGTCATCTGGCGAGCGGCCAGGTCCCGTTCGTACCATTCGACATAACGCTCGATGAGCGTCTGCAACTGTGGGTTCGCCTTCACGTCGGGATCGTCCAGTCGGTCACGATAGTGGTCGAGGTACGTCTCGACGGGGAACGACTGTGTCGTCGAGTAGATCTGTATCGGGAACGTCACCGACGTGTTCAGAAAGTCCTGAAAGCCATCCGCCACCGAGGCCCACTCGTCTGCCGTCGCCAGCGCCATCGACGGCGGCGATACTCGAACGAGGCCGATGACCGCACCGTCACGGCGCTCGATTACGTCCTGCATCGGATACACGCGCTTGAGTTGATGATGGTCAACCGTCTCCGCATGCGCTTCTTCGGTCGCATTCGTGTGAAACCGGAGCATCATCAGTAGCCAGTCGAGACTCGACGTGTACGCCGGTGTTACGTACACGAACACCGCACCCACACCGACAGCAACTGCGGCAATCGGAAGCAGTAGTGTCTGGATCCCGTAGCCACCGACCCGCGTTGACGGCGGGACAAGTAACTGTCCGAGCAAGACGACGGCGACGGCCGGCAACAGCGCCACGCCAGCGTCACCGAGGGTATAGGACCCCAGCAGCTTCGTTTCTGTGCCGAGCGACTTCGGGATTCGTTTCGCAGGATTTCTCTCAACCATTGTCAGTAGATGTACCGTGGCGTGTCATCATCCGAGTCAGAGTCCGAATCGTCTGTTTCAGTCGATTCAGGCTCGGACCCTCTCTCACCGGACGCCTCCGCGTCGGTCGGTTCTGTTTCGTCCCGATTCGCTGTCCTCTCACCGTCGTCTCGACTCGTGTCGTCGCTTGATTTCTCGGAAGAACCAGAGCGGTTCCGATCGCTGAATCCCGACCTCTCGGTCGATGATCTGCCGAGTCTGGAGCGAAGCGTTCCCCTCGCTCGCGACGCCTTCTGGCCGACAGCGTGTGCCCGGGATGACCCCGATCTAAGCACGGTTTGGCCGCTGGCTCTGATCGCCGACTGACCGGCGAGTCCTCGTCGGAGGTTCTTCACACCCAGCACTCCCTGTTCGCCGGTGTTCTCCACCCGTTCTTTCCGGTCGTGTACACGCCGGCGTGAACTGTGCTGAGACGCCCGGTCGACCATGAAGAACAGGGCCCCAGCTTGCCAGAACAGCACGAATGGGACGATAATCGCGATCAGTGGCGTGACGATCGCCAGCAACCACTGGCCGAACCCACCGATTGACAGTGTGACCGAATCACCAAGCACCTTCCCCAGACGGAACAGCACCGCAACCGGCACCGCCATGAACAGGAACGGGACGTAAAAGCCCGCGAGTCGCGACATTAGTCGTGCAACAGGGGCGAACGGACCGACTCCTGGAACCCAGAAGACGATCACCAGCGGCACCAACAGCACGTACAGGTACAGTACCATCTGGCGCACGAGATAGATGAGCGCGAGCACGAGGAAAATCGCCACGTCGAGTGACGCCGCGAGCGTCATCCCCGCAACTCCCATCGCACCGAATGACACCGTCTCGAACAGTCCGATACTGTCGAGGTTCGGCACGAGAAACTCGACCAGACCGTCGACGAATCGCAATGAGATTGCGGCCAGCCACCACCAAGACAGAATGCCGAGTAGGCCCGCAAAGGCCCGCTTTTTCAGCTTCGTTCGGTGGTAGCCGCTGAACAGGTGGCTCGTCGATTCCAGGAAGATGACCACGCCGAGCGAGAGCGCCCACAGCAAGAGCGACAGCGGCACCATCGTCTCCCAGTAGTAGGTGTACAGCGATGGCCATCCGCCATTCGTCGGTGCGTTGAATATCGCGTCCGGGCGCGGTGTCGTTACGATGAGGTCGACCAGCGCTTCGACGTTGTCGCCGACGAAGCCGAACACCGAGTCGGACAGTTTCTCGAGGAATCGCTCGAATGAGTCGACGAAGACGTCTCCCAGTGTCTGCATCAGCTCCTCCGTGTGACGGCTGTGCCCGTCGAACTCTCCCCGTCCGACTCTCTGATCGTCAGCCTTGACCACGGACCCCTCTTCGTCACAGGTCCCTCCACGGCGGCCAGAAGCCCCAGCCCGTAATGCGGTCGATCAGGAACCCGGCCAGCAAGAGTGCGCCGACCTGAACTCCCAGCGTGAACAGCAGGTCGACGTAGCGAAGGACGGTTCCCTCGACGTGGACGGTCTCCGAATCACCCACATATCCCGGCGCGGTCCGCCACCAGTCGTCGGGTTTGTACGTCGCGGTGATCGCGTCGCCCTGCCGAGGGACTATCGCCTGGACAGTCCCGTTCGCCGTCGTATTGACCCGCTGGCCGTCCAATTGGATATAGCCGCCACGCGATGCCGTCTCGATAGGCGCACCTGTGTTCGCGTCTGTGAGTGTCACCTCGACGGTCACGGTGTTCGCGGTCGTATTCTGTACGGTGAGATCGATCTCGCTGCGATTGACTGAGAGATTCGCCGTTGAGTCCGGTGACAGTCGAGTCTGTGTCCCCCGGACGAGTCCCGTGGCTCGAACCGTCTGGTCGCCATCTCCTGGCGGTGCTCTGGCAGCGATCCCGAAACTCCCGACGTAGGTTCCACTCACTGTATCCAGCGCGATCGAGGAATCGAGATCTGGTGCTGGGAATATCCGCCCATACGAATCGAGGACCGTGATGTCACGGTGGGCGTCCTGTGTCGTCCCGGTTCGGATGGGATAGGCGTACACCTGGACCGGATGCACCGGCGAGTGTCGTGCTGTCGTCGTTTCTCCATCAGTTTCGACCAACCTGTCCCACTGCTGGTCACGCGCAACATAGAATCGCCAGATGCCGCGGATCTCTCCCGCTGGCAACTGGAGTCCGTACCAGGGCTGACTTCGGAAGACCACGACACCCATATTGCCGTTGGGATACGTCGTCCGATAGCCCGACAGCGCCGGCTCGTAGACGTTCACCTCCCGCGTCTGATGGACGGTGACCGTCTCATTGTGGACCTTTGTCTGTCCCGTCCAGTAATCCCGACAGGTTCTGTTCTCGCCGACCGGAGCACAGACGGTTTTCTCTCTGTGTCTCGTCTCTGTCAGCTCGACGGTCGCCGTTGCTCGAAGCGTCAGCGGCTGGCTCCCCGTGACGTTTTTCGATTGGTTCCGATAGTCCAGACGGACAACGGAATCTGTCGTCGTATTCGCGACCGGCTCGCCGTCCATCAGGAGCGTTACGGATTCAATCTCGTGTGCGGTGACATTCCACTCCGTCCGATGCGTCGACGAATCCGTCTCCTCTGGAACGGCAACCCGGTAATCAACCGTTCCGAGAACCGTCCCGTTCGGAGCGATATACAGCGGTTGGCGTCGATCAGACAGCAGCACTCTCGTCGACGGTGTGACCCCGGCGATTGCGACACTCACGTCTTTGAGATATCTGCCGTCAGTGCGTGCCGCACCAGTCGGATAGACAACAGTCGAACTATTGGTTGTGGGCATCTCGGCGATATCGCGTCGGTTCCACGCCTCGACTGCCTTCGGCGGTGCGTCGAGCGGCACGTCGCTCGTGACCCTGAGCGATTTCGCTGCCGACACGTTTTCGGTGGCTGGGATCTGTCGCTCGTCGTCGCCGCTCCAGAGGTCCCAGAACGACGACTCGTTGATGCCGTGGTCTGGTTCCTCCGGTGGGTGGCCCGCAACCGGAAGAGCCGTCCCAAGAACGGCACAGAGGCAGACGAGTCCGAGCAGGATGCGTTGTCGCATCTGCTCAGAAGTTACAGCTCGTCCCGCCCGAGACGACAGACGATAGCAGGAACTGGATGATGGTCGTCGCCAGCGGTGCGACGATGACCCCCCAAACCAGGCCCTGTGTCCGGATTTGCTTGAGCTCCAGTTTCATGTCCGACTGCCTGACCATCGGCGTCGCAACGGCTGCACCGAGTGCGAGCGTGCCGCCGACCAGTGGCCCTCCGAACTGGATCAGCGTGAAGATGTTCTTGATCGTTACCGCCATGTCCGTCTGACAGAACTCCTCACCGATATCCTGTGCAGCGGCCGGCTCGACACATAGCAGTGTCAGTGCCACCACCCCAACGGATGCCTGTAGACTGTACTGTTTCAGCAGTGCGATGCGACTCTGTGTGTTCGCCGATTCCTCGGCATTCGGTGTGACCCCCATCATTCTTCCATAGTCGTCACTAAGTCGGTGAGTTTCCCCCCGGAAACCCATTCCCTCAGCGACTATTTTGTAGAAGACAGGGTTTGAGATATAAATTTAACCATCTAAGTTTAGTAAGAGAAATATGTATTACTGGTCGACAAACCCTCGCCGTTCTTGTCGGTAGCACTCCCAGCAGGGAACGTCTGGTAGGCATTCCTTGCAGTCGTCGGAATCAGATTCGTCTGAGTGAATTCCGTGGCCAGTATCTGAGTTGACCGAAGGGCCGCCATCGCCACGAATGCGAGTTGTGTCTTTGGAGGGGGACTGTGCGGAGCCACGGTCCGGGCGTCGAATCGCGATCGCGACCCGGTGTTTGCACGCGCCGTCGAATCGCTCGTCGGCCGGACAGGTACACGCTGTCGGGACTGCTCCATCCATCTCGACGAGATACTCGTGTTCTGCCGGATTCGCGTGACTTTCGTTGCGAACGCGAAAGCCGGACTCAACTGGCTCGATTGCGAATCGTTCGTACTGTGCGCGCTTTGCGACTCGGGTCGAAAACGTCAGTGCTACCAGTGGGTGCATGATCGATTCCGCGGCGCACCTCAGTGCGCCCGCATCCCGAAGGGCGCACAATATACACTACAGGTTCTGTTGGAATATTTGACAATTGCTGCAAGTGGCGTGCAAGATACGGAGGATGTATTCAGAACTTGTCACCGCGGCTTTTTGACTCTACGATGGATGTAACTGCACATGACGGAGGAGATCTCTCTGGATGGTCGGACGCTTGTTGGAACTGCAAACACCGAAGATGGTGAGGTGAGTAGCGATACCCGCTTCCAGTTCGAACAAGAGGGAGAACGGATTTACGCACACTACTCTGGTGGAGATATCATCGACGGCTATCTTGTTGGCACCTTCGACGGCCGTGAGTGGGATATCAGATATTCACAGATCAATTCGGAGTATGATACTGCTAGCGGACATTCCGTTGGCACCGTCACACTGCTTGACGACGGCCGCGTTCGTGTCGAAGATGAGTGGGAATGGGAGTCACAGGACGGCAGTGGCGAGTCTGTACTCGAAGAGGTGGCCTGAAGCACCCTTCTGATACCAGATGCGCGCCCTGTATTCAGCACACTCCCGATAAACTATCATCGATTGAGGGTTTCAACAGAGCTATACTACAGAGAACTCGAATTGAGGGACCTCATACGCGAACTCTGGTGACAGTCGTGCTGTGGAGGCTTGCCAAACTGATCGAATCGAGGGGAACGAGCCAGTCTATCCTCAAGATACCTATTTCATCTCAGGGTCAGACGAGAGAAGGCTCGGCTCAGTAGATGTGCGAATTGAAAATGGATCTAAGCGAAATGCCGAAACAACTTCATTCACCACAGTGGAACACTCGTTGATGCCCTCCAGCGCTTTTCGCCTCTCGATCCGTAGTCTCCTGCTCGTAATCGTTTTTCAACTCGGCTTCTGTATACTCTTACTCGCCGACGTTGCGAACACTACACGGGGATACGGCACGTTGCTCACCTTGAGTAGTGGTCTCGCTGGTGGTGTGACGGTAGTAGGCGCACTACTGGGCCTGATGAGTCTGGCACTCAATAGTGACTCCGACGACTCGTTGGATTGACCGACCGCAAACGACCCTTCCCCGTTTATCCCGAACGACAAGTGAGTCCCCCCCTGTACTGCCCACTCAGGGAAATTCGTAGACGGCAACCTCAGTGTGCCCACACTGCGGACAGGCATCGGGTTCAGCCCCGTTCGCGATGGTTGTTCCACAACGACGACACTCCCGATACACTGTCTTCTCACATTCGAACAACCCCCGAAGCCAGTCGCCGATCATTCGTCCGTCGGGAGGAGCGCCGTGAGTCGGTCGCGGTGATTGCGAATCGTCGCCGCCGACACGTCTGCAGCATCGGCGAATGCCAGCTGCGTCGGTGAATTCGCCATGGCTGAGGCAGCAACCGCGAGACAGGCCGCCGCGAAGCCTGCGGGATGGGCTCCGCTGCTCAGGCCTTCGTCGTGGGCACGAACGGCGAGTGTCCGAGCCCGCTGTTCCACTCTGGCAGGCAGCTGGAACTCGGCCGCGAGCGACGGGAGGAACGCGACCGGGGACTGTGGGGGGACCGGCAGTTCGAGGTCGGCGTTGAGCGTCCGATATCCGTTCTCGACGCGGTCTTCATCGACCGGCGCGACGGCTGCGACCTCCGCCAGTGTCCGCGTCGTTCCGTTCAGCCGGCAGGTGGCGTACACGCTCGCCGCCGCGATGGATTCGATCGAACGACCGACAAGCAGGTCACTGTCCTGTGCGGTTCGGAAGAGCGCACTCGCCTGTTCGCGCAGCGACTGTGACAACTCGAGGTCGCTACTGATCCGTGCGATTTCGACCAGGCCAGTCGCGAGGTTTCGCTCGGCTTTCGAGCGCCAGCGCGCTCGTCCGTGTTCTCGACGGAGGCGACTGAGTTGCCGCTGTTTCTTCGATGAGAGCGTGTTTCCGTTTCCATCCGTCTTGTAGCCGATCTCAGTCGAGAGGCCCCTGTCGTGTCTCGCCTCCGTCAGCGGCGCTCCGGTTCGTGCTTTCGACGTCTCGTCGTCGGCGAATAGCCGTGGCCCACGCCGGTCGAGGCGACAACTCTCGACGACGATGCCACAGTCACGACAGGCGATTTCACCACTCTCTGTTTCGAGGTGACCACTGCACTCCGGGCAGGTGTCCGCTGCAATCGTTCGACCGCTCGATTCGTCGAATCCCGTTTCGTAGATCTCTCTGGAAGCCATCTGTCAGTACGAGGCCGAATCTGACTGGCCCCGCACCCTTCTGGGGGCGACAAAACCCGCTGCGGTGAGAACAACTAGCTGTCTTGATGTGGCCCGTATTCTGGAACTATTCTATCTCTTCACAGTTCGTTCTGCGAGCGGCTGTTTCACTGTGTGCTATGTCTGGGAATAGAAATTTCAACAAAGCCGATCATCTAATCAATCCAAATATTGTCATAATAGTGCCTATTGCCACAATCGGCCAAACTATGAATAACTGGATATGTGATGGAAATGGAAGTCCCAATAAGATCATTCCTGCAACAAGAGTGATTTGTATCCCCACTAATTGGATCTGAATATCGTTTCGAAGTTTGTCTACGGACATACTATCATTTGAATTACTTAACTCATGAAACTATTGATACCAAAGTGAAAGAGTGAAGTACGGTATGGGGTTACAGCTTATTCCACCGTACTGGGGAGTGAAGCGTATCATCCCCTTCTGCCTCTGGATTATCCTTTTTAAATCTACCTTCAAATTTCGTATCCAAGATCATATCGTACTCTCGGTGAGATGAATCAAGCCAAGACTCTCCTAAGCAATAGAGTTGGATATGGTCGTGCCTAGCATCAGAACCTGCTCTCCAAGGATAAGTGAACTCCCAGCCGACTGTCTCATCCGGTTGTGAAGTTTCGGAGCGGGAAATATAAGGAGTTTGCCAGTCTACAGTAAGCCCTGCACTTTTGCTAGTTGTGATAGATAATGTCATATCAATAGACTCGCTCTCGTCATTATCTGGATCTGATTCCGTTATTGTCGGACTTCCCATCATCGTGGCATCCCAATCCTGAATAAGATGAGAGTAATCATTTCTGTAATACGGTTCTCCGATATGGTCAATTGTTTTCGATGGCCACATTTCGCCGCGAAGTGCACAGGCATATTTATCCTCTGAGTCGCGGTTTTCATCCATTGATTTCCAAACTTCCGAGTCAAGATCGATACGACCTATTTGCCGACTACTACCATCATAATAAGTCCTATGTACTGCTGTTGCTACGTTTAATTCTCCCTGCTTGTCCCAACCCGGTTCTGGATTTCCGACTTGGTTCGTTGAAACTTGATCGTCATTTATAATTGAATTCCGGCTACCCTGTTCAAATTGGTCGATCTCAGAGTGGAAATTTTCGATTGTTTCATCAACTTGATCGTTTTCTGGAGGACTCTTTTGCGTTTCTAATCGGCTTTGAGTCCTATTCGCACCGGTCGAGCTGTTACCCTCAATATTTGGAATTTTATACACAGTCTCGACAGGGACTCCATTATCAATTGAGAACCCATATCCTACAACTATTTTTGTGGAGTCGTTTTCAAACGAGTAAAGTGGGAAATTGGTTCCATCATCTAGGTTGTACTGTTGAACAAGCCGGCGCCTTTCTTCCTTGACGTGTTTCGGTTGAACTGGCTCCTCTAGATCTCCTTTCAGTGTCACTGGGTTGATTTCTGTTCTTTTACTCGCAGATGCAGTTCCACTTACTAGGAATGTAGCACCAACAGTGGTGAGGAAGCTTCGGCGGGGAAATTTCAGGGACATTGCGATAGGATTTCCGGAGAGAGATTACTTGACACATTGGTTACCGGTAGCCAACCAAAGGCAACAGTAATTTTATGTGTTTGTATACTTATTTTTCCCTGATTATATTATATTTTATATTATGAATGTAGCATTATCGGAGCAAGGCAATGTGCACACTGTACCTCTATTAAATTCGTGATAAAACATCATCGGGAACTCAAGTGATGAACTTAGAGTGATATCATGTCAGAATGGCCTTCATTCCGGTTCGTTGAATTAGTCGTACATTGACTCTGTTGAAATCCTATTGTATTCGAGATATTTACTCCGCTTCACACTCTTCTATCGCGTCGATCACCTCGGTCGCCGTCCGACTGATCCGGCCCAGTCGCTCGAGAATCGTCTCCGGTTCCTCGGACTGCCAGGCCGCGAGATACAGCGCCGACCCGCTCATATCCAGGCCGAAGTGTCGACCCACGACGTAAGCGACTGACTCGGCCTCGACCTCCCGTTTCTCTCGTTCGGGGGTGTCGGTAACGTCGGTGTGAAGCAACGCGTGAGCGTACTCGTGGATGAGGACCGCCGCCATCGCCGCAGGACTCTCACGGGCTTTGATCGCGACAGCAGCATCGTACTCCTCCGGGTCGTTCGTCGATTGACAGACGCCCTTCGCATTCCCGTGCTCCCAATCTTCCGAGTCGACGATGGTCACCCGCACACCGAGCCTGTCTGCGGCTGCAGCGGCCCTTGGCAACAGGTCAGCGGCGTCCCCGCGTGCTGCCGTCTCTAATTCTGGGAGTGGTTCGCCCTCCGTCTGGGAGATATCGAATACGGGTACTGGCCGGAACGAGACTGCTCCCTTCGACCACTCTTCGGGCGGTGTCTCGTCGTACTCACAGTCTGTGTTCTCGTGGTAGTTCGGTGAGTTCCCACAGTCCGGGCACTGTTTCGCGATGATGGGTGCCCAGATCCAGATGGCCTGTTCGCCTTCGTTGACCTGCCTGTCGAACTCCTCTTGCCACGTTCGGTAGCCCGCAACCTTCGTCGCATCGGGACACTGCCGTGCGATCAGGAGCGTGTTCCGATGCGAATAGTCGTGGAACCGACTCTGGACGTCTAGCCATTGCTGAAACTGGTCGCTGGCTTTCGCCGCTTCGACGTTCTCCACCAACTCCTCGGCCCACTGTTCGATCGTACTGTGCATCTCGTCTTTGCGAGTGTCGCTCGTTTCGAAGCTCACTCGCGAGTTCGCGTCAGAAGCCATCTCGAATCGTGCGAGGCTGGGTGGCCCCGCACCCCTCTCGGGGGTCGAAAAATCATCCCTCGGCGTTATTCTCGAGAACGGCAACGATATCGGAAAGATCGAAGAGACGGATCTCATCACGCTCGTCTGCAGCTTCCTCGACGGAGCGTTTGAACCCAGAGCGACTGAACAAGGCGAACTCATACGTCGGTTCACCACCTTCGGTGGGTGTCCAGTCGATGTGCTCAACGTCATCTTCGAGGTCCGCGAGCACGTCATAACCGAGGGGGGTGTTGGTGAATTTCGCTTCGCCAGCGATCAGGGTTGACTCGTCAGTTGGTGCGACGACATCTATCTCCCGGCCCCTGTACCACCACTGAGTCGGCATCTGTGTGAGCTGGTAGTCTGCATAGAGCGCTGGCACTGCTTGATGACAGAGTGATTCGAACGTTTCGCTGACGAAGTCGGGCAATTCCGGTTCGATAAGATCCGCGTAGGCGTTCTCGCCGTAGAGTTCGTACTGTCCCCCGCGACCGTAGAGATATCGGAAGTAAAACCGGAATACTGGATCCCGAATCTGGTATCGAGTCCGCTTGCTGCGCACCGGGTCGGCGAGTGCTGGATGGTGTTTCTCGATGATCTGCAGCGTTTCCAGCCGGTCGAAGTAGTACGACGTGTTGGTGCTTTCGATGCCGGCCCCCTGGGCAATCTCGTTTCGACTGCGGTTCCCGCTGGCCATCGACTCCAGGACCGAAAAATACGTGTTCACCTCGTTGAGCTCCATCTGGAGAACGGTCTCGGGCTCGTCATGGAGTGGGCCATCCGGATCACACAGTAGACGCGTGATGTTCTCTCCAAGACTCTGTGAGGGATCGAGAGGGCTGAGATATCGTGGTGTGCCGCCGAAGACACCATAGGTGAACACCCGTTCTTCGGGATCGTACGTCGGCACGAAATCCTGGATGGAGCGAAACGGCAACTGGGTGAGTTCGAGGCGGCCATTCGGTGTCTGGGACACCCGACCGTAGAGTGGCGCACCGCCGTCGAGGACGTGGGTATGAATCATGCCGATTGCAGAGCCTGTGAGTACAAGCGTTGCCTGACTCTCGTCAACGGCGGTATCCCACAGGTGTTGAATGACCGAGGCAAGCCCCTCGTTTGATTCGATGAGGTACGGGAATTCGTCGATGACGATGATGGCGTCTCTGTCGGCGAGATACGTTAAGAGCGGTTCCCACTCCTCTTTGACAGCCGTGATGTCTGGGTAAGTCGTCGCTGCTGCCTCAACGAACCGCCTGAGCTGTGTCGTCGCTGTTCCCTGGACTGCCTGATAGTACACGGCATCGTCGCGGTCGCCAATCGATTGCCGGACGAGTTCGCTCTTGCCGATCTGGCGACGTCCATAGATAATTGCGAGTTCTGCACTATCACTCTCATAGAGCGTCTGCAACCGATCAAGCTCCTCGATACGATTGACGAACTGGTCCATACCTCCAATCGGTGTGGGAGATACATATGTTCTCCGAAGTTATGAATTGGACTATAATAGTCTGGGTCATAATATTCTGGCTTCTCTGAGAAGAGAGGATCAGTCGGTGAAATCTCTTCGCGGATGATCCGAATCGGACCCTCATCAATGGGGATCAGAAGCTGTCTCGAAACATGCGAGGCTGATCTGGCCACGACCACTCTGGAGAAAATAAACCTGGAACGCTGCCGGAGAGGTGTCGAGAAGTGATCCACGATTCCGGCTGAACCATCCGGCGTATGCCGGTTGACTTCGTCCGTGAAGTCCGTGAACACCGTCGTCTTCGATGTCAGGAAAGTGGTTTCGTGAGCGAGTTCGATCGAAGCACGAGCAGCCTACGTGCGGACGGTGTACTTCGTATTGCTGGAGTCGGTCGACCAGCTCGTCGTGGGGCGTCGATTGGCGATGAATGTCGATTGTCTGCCCGAGATCGTCGAGAATCTGATAGAGCGTTCGATAGCGGGTGAAGTTCCGCCAGCAGTTGACGTACGTCGCCTCGACGTCGAGGACCTCTTCGCGAAGCCGCTCGGTCACGAACTTCGAGATACAGGTCTTCCCGACACCGCTGGCCCCCGTCACAACTGCCGTATCAGCGGGCTCTCCGTCAGTGATCGGCTGGAGAACGGTCGAGAGATGGTTGACTTCGGCATCCCGATGCTCAATTTCACTGGGGACGAAGCCGGCCCGGAGCACGCGAGCATCGCGAATCATAGCGTGTTGTCCCCTGTTTCCCGTGGGTTCACAAAAGTGTGACCGGGGCGTTTCCGGAAACAAGTTCTCCGAGAGAGTGGATCGGTGATTTAAGGGCCTATGGGGGTCGTTTCGAGCCCTATTCAGTACTGAGAGGTTTACCTTCCTGGAAACGACTACCTGCTGAGGTACCGACACAGCTGGCCGAGCAGTCTGCCACTGACAGTAGCATAGTTCGGACGGATTCACGCAACTAGTCGTGGAGTATCCTCGTCGATAGGAGGTCGGTGCGTCACGCTACCCGAACCGTTCCCACTCAGGTACCGTCAGGTTCCAGTGATTCCGTCAGATCTTGAACAGCGTCGATGAGCGTTTCGAGCCGTTCGGGGTCGAACGCAGTGATTTGTTGCTTGGATGGCTCGTAGTCGATGACGTCAGTCTCGTCCAGGGCAGGCAGGTGGCGATGGTGCAGTGAATCCGCCAACTGATCTGGGGAGTCAGTCGGCACGGTCGGCTGTTCCGAGAGCTTCGCCACGAGCGTCGCACACTCCATCGGGACCTGCTCCGGGGACAGTACTTCGACGGTCCCGATCCGGACTTCGTGTCGAAAGATCTCGAACCCATGGAGCGCAGCCTGTGTCGGCCCGTCAGCTGTCATCGTCCCCTCCTCGAGCCGTGTGCTATCTGTTGGACGCTCCGGCTGCCAGCTGTGGGATACCCATGCGTCCACCAGACCTGTCTCTCTGTCTTCTGGAGTCCGGTTCCGGTCTGTCGATACCATTCGTCCTCGTCGCGTGGCGACTGTCTCTGAGACCTCACAGCTATCGGGAGCGGATGTCAGTTCATGAGTATTAGTACGGGAGTATCGTTACAATCAATACTATTCGTTCGGTGATATAACTGTATAAATCAGGGTCGGACTGTCCGACACTCCGATTCGCGGCGCGAAATCAGGCCATCATGGACTTTCCAGAAAACATCCATATCATGCCGTTCGGGTTCGAGCGAGACCGTATCGTCGAGACGGCATTACGCTCGAACGCTGACAAAGTCGTCCTGCTGGACTGGCTCGACGATATCGAACGCCCGCCCTATCACGAGGACGTGCGCACGGCGCTGGCCGACAGCCCCGTCGTGACGACGGAGATTGAGTGCAATATCTTCGACCTCTACGAGACGATCTCTGTCATCGCCGACCTGATTGTCAGCGAACGTGAGGCCGGCAACGACGTCTACGTCAACCTCGCGACGGGGAGCAAGATCACTGCAATCGGTGGGATGATCGCCTGTATGGTAACCGGTGGAGCCGAACCGTACTACGTCCGAGCTGAGGAGTATTCGGCCGGTGACGAGCCGGTCGGCCACGGCGTCGAGACGAAGATGGAACTCCCACAGTATCCCATCGCGAAGCCCTCGCCACAGCGCATCGCAGTGCTCGGGTATCTCGTCCGGGAGGAAGACGGCCTGCGCGAGGGTATCAGCTACTCCGTCAGCAAGAAAGACCTCATCGAGTTCGGCGAGCAAGAGAATCTCCCCTTTGCCGCCCACTATGAGGGCGACTCGTACAACGGCTACTACCGCCGCCTCGAAACCCACGTTCTCGATCCGCTCCTGGAAAAAGGCTATATTGAGATCGAGGAACGGGGCCGCCAGAAGATTGTCAGGCCCGCCGAACTCGGTCGCCAATCCTACGTCGCGTTTCAGTACGTGGATGACGAATAGACGGTGTGACAGGGAGTCTGATGGGCTGTTTCATGCCCTCGCGAGTAGTTTCCAACACGCTATCCCGATATTGTATTTCGATACGTGAGATGAAGAGGATACAACCAGCAGAATCCAGAGAGTGGCTCAATATCGGTAGCGATCTAAAATGAAGTCGAAGAATACACTCTCAGATTGGAGAAGTGGGTCGCTAATGAATTCTCGATGTTCAAGCCAGAGCTCGTCGAAGACAATACGATGGAAGCCAGCATCGTTGGCGGCCTGTTGAAACTCGTCTTGTACTTTTTTATACGGTATTAGTTTGGTTGGGTCACTATTTGGGTTTGTGTTGATTATTTGCCCTGTCCCACGATTTCGTTCAGACTCTTCAAGCACAATAGCACCCGTCTTGACGAGAGCCTGTATGACATTGGTATCCAGTGCGACATCCAATTGGCCGCCCCAGTCGGAGCGTCGAATGCCGAAGACATCGACCACATGTCGGAGAAATTCATTAGCGATCTTCTGGCCGATATGGCGCTCAGTGTATAGCGTGTCAAACGCAGCTTGGTGCGTGCCTTTGTCGATGATTTCTCCCGGCGAGGTCTGCTCTAAAATTTCCTGATATTGATCCCTGTTGAGCGGGGTTGCTCGGGCTTGAATAATTCGTTTGAAGATCAAGTCCAGATTCTCGTGACCACTATCTCTCGTTGTCTTGATACGAAAGATAGTCTCGTATTCTTGCTGGGTGCGTTTCCGGTGTCGATCCCCGATTTTTTCGTCCGCAATCCGGTGCGCAAGATCGTTGATGCGCTGTTCATCAAGGTGCATCTTAGTCAGGATCACCGACTTTTTGTTTGTATTTTTGCCACGTTTCTCGGGAATACGAGTTCCCATCAGCATCGTGAACCCAATAGGAGTATCCCGGTTTCGGGGAGGGGACCTCAAAATCTGGATTATTAAACTGACTCAACACATTGACAAAGTCATCACTATCTGGTGGCTTAAACTGATCCGCAATAATTACCGCATAGCCCTCGTCTGGCCAGAGCTTATCTAATTCAGCCAAGTCTGGGTATTGTGCCATTATGTATTCGAATATGCATTTATCGAAACAATATTCTTGCTGTGCCTGTCCTGATTCTACTATTCCATTACACGTATAGACGATATGCGCCCTATATTCAGCAGGACGGCTGAAACCTCTCACCGATTGAGGGTCTCAACAAAGCCGTCAATTCGTGTCGTCGCTTTCGTCGTCTACGAGTCTGTCTCGCTGGCTGGACAGGAACGAAACGAGGTCACTGACCGCTGTCGCCGGTAGCTCTTCCTGTCGGAACACGCCCTTGAACGAGTCCTCGAACCCATCTTGTCGGAGTCGGTCCAGTACGACCTCGATCTGTTTGCCAAGCTTCTGGGGATCGCCGCGATGGACATGGCGCGCGATGCGATCGAGTTCCGCGCGCGTACTGATGACGACGAGGTCGCGTGTATCAGCCTTCCGTCCACTGTGAAGTTTCATCGCGAACAGAAGTGCAGGCTCCGGAATGCGTCCTTCGAGGTCTCCGGAAATATCGATAGACTCGACAATGCTGTATTCGTGGAGATACCGATACGACCACTCAGCGTCGGTCTGTCGACAGCCCATCGCGTCGACGAGCGCCTCGAACGTGACTTCGTTATCCCCCACTGGCTTCCTGTACTGGATCATCCGACCCTCGTACTCGTTCGAGACCTCCGTCTCGAATCGCTTCTGGTAGCCGAGCTCACTGAGAAGCGAATCGTAGTCGTCGAGTGCCGTCCCCGGAACCACGGTGTCGATGTCGGTCGTGAATCGTGTCTGGAACGCGGAAACCGCCCACCCACCGACGAGAACGTACGGTAACCCGGCTTCCTGTACCGCGCGGTGCGTCTCGACGAGCTCTGACTGGCGCTCGGGAAGGCTCATTCTATCGCACCGATCCGTCCGCACTCGCTGTGCCGTGGTGGGTGGCGTCGATGTCGATGTCGTACTCGTCGGCGATCTGCTCCAGTGCAGGCTCGTAGGCCGACCGGTGGTCAATCATCTGGTCCACGGCGTCGTCCAGCGGGATGACGGGGTTGCCATCGACCCAGTCGGTCTCGATACCATCGGTTTCCGGAAACAGCACATAGTGGATGTTCCCGTCGATATCGTCGGCATCTGGCCGTTCGCCGATTGTCGTATCGAGGCCGAACTGCTGGAAGAACGCGATCCACCGCTCGAGATCCCTGTCGTGTACCTCGATAAAGATCGGGTAGTCGTCGTGACTCCGAGCGATCTGGTAGCCGCCGTGTGTCCAGACGTACGCTGCGTCGATCTCTGTGTACGCGAACTCCATGCCAGCGAAATGCGGGATTACGTATGCATCCTCCTGTGAGGAGGTGTCACGACGACACACCGCCCCCATCATCTCGGCGTATTGCTGGCGCATCTCGTGATCGACGATCTGAATTCCGTTATCTGTAATAGCGATAATTTCAGCCTCTTCGAGACGCTCGATCCAGTCGTATACCCAGGAGTACGAGACGTCAATCTTGTTCGCAATACGATTGATAGAGTCGCCACGCTTGGCTGCTAATACGATCTTTGCGGCTGTGGAATCCAGTAATTCTGTCATTGGAATGGTGGCCTCTGAGTCACGTCAGTTGGATGGTCCTTAATTATCTCTATAGAGATACTATTACAAAGCGCTTCTGTCTAGTTCGCCACTGTGGTAACCCTGTCCGCAAGATGAGCCACTGTTCGATTCTATCCCAGAAGCGGGCTTTACTCTTCAAACTCGAACATCTGCTGCAGTTCCTGTTCGATGGCGTCCGTAAAGGGTTTGAGCACGCTCTTGACTGTCTCCTCGTCGCCGGGGAGTGACGCCGCCCGCTCGGCGGTGTCCTCGGGGAGTACGACGCGAAAGTCGCCGTCGCCCTCGTACACCGGTTCGCTCTCGCTAAGGATCTGCCGGTCGATTCTTTGGAGTATCTCGGAGTCACACTGCCCGTGGAGGGACTGGTACGCGTTCGAGTAGGCCGTCTCGAGTTCCTCGAAATAGTTGACGTACTTCTCCTCGAACTTCTCCGGGTCGAACTCGGCCATTGCTGGCATCAACGGGGACGGGAGTGAAGAATTCCGTTAACGGAGAGGGAGAAGCCACGGGATGCTCGGACATGTCCACAGTAGGGTACGGATCGTCTCAGCCATCAGGCCCACCACTCCGACCGCGATCCTGAGCGACAGCAGCGCGTCATTCCGACCCGTCCGTGCTCGGCACGCCGTCCTTGTTCAGGAGCGTCTCGGGAGCCGCTGCATGTGCAACGCCAATCAAGAGTGGTTCGACCGCTGCCAGTGTCGTCGACAGGTCGTACGGTCCGATGTCTTCTGTCGGGTTCCACGCCCTGATCCAGAGATACGTGGGGCGTCGCAGTCGGCGTGATTCGGGTTCGAACAGCGCGTCAACCCAGTGGGATTTCCGGTCGTCGTCACCCAGCAACGCCATCGAGAGCTCACCGACGTGCCAGTAGTCTCCATCGCCCCAGCGGGCGAAGCTCCGAGTGCTATTTCGCTCGTAGGCGATCTCTTCGAAGTTCGCGCTCACGTCGCGTTTCTTGCCCGAGGCTTCGGCCTTGCCGATGTATCGCGGGACGATATCCGCTGGCGTCGCTTCCTCGGCTGGAGCTTCGAGCTGGTACATGACGTACAACAGACCGTCGTAACCGTCGTCTCGCAGGCCGTCGGCGTCGACACATCGCTGTCCCTCCTGGCGTATGCGCTCGTCGATCCGGGCCGACCGCTTGAGCCGTTGGTTGTCGGTCAGCGCAACTTGTCTCGACGCGTCGGTCTCGAACAACGGAATCGGGTCCGCGACGTCGTCGCTCTGGAGGTCTGCCAGCAGATACTGGTCGACCCAGTCACGCCAGCGCTGTGCCTTCGCGACGGTTGGCTTGTGAGCGAGTTCGTCGTTGGTTTCGGGTGATGATTGTTCGGTGTCGAGTTCGGTGACCCACGCTGGACCAGCCTGTCCGATCGCCTGCAGAACGCTATTGGGAACGAACTCACGGTTCGCGAACACGCGGTCGAACCGGTCTTGCCCGTGAATAAGGCCCACGAGCTTCGCTTCCAGTTCCTGTCGATAGGTCGGATTGCCGTACGGTCCGTGGGTGTCTTCATCGAGGTCGTGGATCCAGGCGTACAGCGGGCGCTCGCTCCGCTCGTGAATCGCTGCGATGTGGTCGTACTTCGAAAAGCTACCCCACGAGTCGTCGTCAGTCCACGACGACAGCGGGAGTGACGAACGAATCTTCCGGGAGTGTTGGCCGATACGGGTGCTGATATCCGACGATTCGCCGACGTAGACCGGAATCACGTCGGTCGGATCCGTCCCGTCGCCGGTGAGCTGGTACAGCAGATACAGATACTCCCCGTCGTTCTTCCCCCACTTGTAGCTCCCCAGCGCGTCGCTCGTCTGGAGGCCGTCTGCAGTCGTCTCGAACAGAGGAACCGGGTCGTCGGTGTCGGGATCGGCGATATCCCGGAGCAGTGTTTCCTCGAGCCAGCTATGCCACAGTGCGGCGTTGGCGTCCATCAGTTATCTGGGGAACGAGTCACGGAATGAAATGCATTCCGGCGACGGTTCACCGGTCATCTCGCCACGACCGTGGGATGTATCCCAGTGTTTCAATCTCGTCGGCGTACTCGCGGAGCAGGCCGACGAGTACGAGTTCCGATACCCCGGTCTGTGCCCGTGTTGCGAGGAATTGTTCGAGTGCCTGTGCCGTCTCGTCTATCGTCGGTTCGGTGTGGATCGAACTGTCGCTATTCGATGTTTCCATTAGCAACCACGCCGGTCTCAGAGGTGCGCCGGCACTCGTCGCCGGCGCACACAAACACCGCGGTCAGGGCGTCCGGATATGCAGATCCTGCGTTGGGCTGGTCCACTCGGAGAGTTTCTGCTCCATGTACGCGATTGCCGACGAGCGGGTGAAGATGCCGTGAAATTGCGACAAGGAAAGCAGTGGTACCGTAGTGATTCTATGGTAGCAAGCCTTATTGCAATTTGTGTGCAATTCGCTACTAGAGATGGCAACGCGAGAAGCAAATCCGGATACTCTACTCGATACTGGGGGCGAAGCGTTCGAGCTTCTCGGGAACCCTCGTAAATCGTGGATCTACACCTATATCCATCACAACCCGGAAACGACGGTCCAGAACATCGTCGAGACGCTCGATCTCCCGCAGCGAACAGTCTACGAATACGTCGATGACCTCGAAGCCGCAGGTTTCATTGAACAGTCCAATGACGGGCGACCGGCGCAGTACACAGCTCACGAGATCGATCTTCAACTGATCGCAGGGGATGCCGAACGTCGAATCACGCCGGAATTGGTTGAGGCGATCGCTCGTCGGATGCGAGACGACGATATCGATACGTACCTCGATCGACACGGGCTGGACGGACTCGCCGTTGCACTCGAATACGCTCGCGAGTATGTCGACGGAACTGTGACGCATCAGATCATGTCCCGTGAACAGGAGATCACCCCCATGGAAGCGGGCATCATTCTGGATGCACTCCGGCCCGTCGTCAAGGATTGAGTCAGTATGGCACGTGCCAGAGAGATCGTATTCATCGACTCGTCGGTCCTCATCAGTTGCGGTCGGCGTGAAAGCACGCGATTTCGAGCGCTCGCTCGTGAAGCCCGTCGACGTGAAACCGTCTTCCGGATCTCACCACAGGTGCATGCCGAGGTGACCAGCGATCCAGCACTCGATGCGTATACCACTGATGAGTCCGCTGTCGACGAGGCACTACGGGAGGGGTGGATGAAAGTTACCGAAAGCCCGTCCTATGCAAACTCGGACGTCTCCACTGTGATGGACCAGGCACGGAACTTCATTGCAAGTTCCAGCGATCGGTCAGCGGATATCATCGAAAAGGCGGATACTGAAATCGTGGGGCTGGCACTGGAGATGCTCCGCAATGGCACCGCTGATCGAGTTATCGTCGTAACGAACGATATTCCACTTGGCGAAGCAGCAGAAGCCCTCATTCCGAAATACGGGATCGATGACGACCAAATTACGTGGCTTGCCGGTCGTGAACTCGCTGACGAACTCGCCGAGGATTTCGTTCCAGAGTTCGACTGAATCAACTCGTGGTCTCTCGTTCTACCCTTCGCAGAGAAACTGGGTGTGTTGTCCATCCGCTATCAAAGTGATATTCAGACGATTCCGGTCAAGGGGTCCAGATATGCAGATCCTGCGTCGGGCTGGTCCACTCGGAAAGTTTCTGCGCCATATACGTGACTGCCGACGAGCGGGTGAAGACGCCGCGGTCGACCAGCTCGCCGACGACGGACTTGAGCGCCTGGAACTCGCCCTGTACGTAGCCGTCACCGACTGGCTCGCCATTATACCAGCGCACGGTTCGGACAGCGCCGTTCCCGCATTTTGGCTCATCGGTGACTGACTCCGCGTCGTACTGTAACCCAAACCAGTGTGTCCGATAGGCCGTGACCTGGAAGTCTTCGTTGACGACGTACAGTGCCTCGTGCGAGAGATAGTTCAGGTGTTCTTCGAGAAGTTCGTCGAAGGACACGCCGAGGGCCATCGGCTGTGGGCGAACCGAGGGGTCGTTGGTGCTCTCGCGGTCGAACGCGTCAGTGTCGATCGCGTCGATTGTCGTTGCATCGAGGAGCTGTTCGAACGTTACCTGTTGCTGGTCGTCCGGTCTCTCGCCGCCGAAGGGCCGTTGTGGTGTGAGTTCGTGTGTGAGTCTGAGATTCAGGCCGCCCCAGTGCGTGTAGTGGATGTTGTACGAGCTATTCGGTCGTTCGTAGGCAACGAGTGCGCGATGTCCCATTGGTAGTCAGCGGGGAGACTGTGTCGCCCCGCACCCTTCGGGGGTCGATAAAACGCGGCTTCGAAAGGAGAATCGGGATGGTGGTATCCGGTATCAATCCACCCCAACGAAGACGGAATGCACTCACGCCGTTGTGTTCGAGGAGATACTGTTCAGGACGGCGTCTGCCAAAGTTACACCATCACTTGAGTCGATAGGTTGACTCCACGCGATGTTGTTACCAACGTCACCATGCCAATCAAACCTCAAAAGATATTATACCCTGTCGATATTACCCGGGAACTCCGTAGGGTCTCCAATGAGCGGGAGTTCGGTCAAGAATCTGGAGATACGTTCGGAGCTATCTCAGTTCTCAATGATGATCCAACGGTAATTGAGTTAATAACAGTACGATGAGCCGATACCTTTTTTCAGATCACCACTTCAGCCACACCTGGATCATTGAATGTTTCGACAGACCATTCAGTCCGTCGGCGAAATGAATCAGGAACCGCGTGGTATTTTATGTTCTGGGGATACGGTTTGAGGGACTGAAAGCCGGCGCTCTGAGATTAGCAACGGTGGTATCGTCTGCGTTGACGAAATCAACAAGAGACAGTCCGAGCGGTGCCTTGATGCACCACGCTCCAGAGCCGTAGATCCACGCCAACAAACCCCCTAAACTATAGTAGCCATTGAAATTCAATGCACACCCGATCGCACGACTGCAGTGCGATCGGTGTGTAAATCGTTTCAATTGTTACGATAGACAGGAGCCAATTTTGTGCCGAGAAGCCCATAGCACGCCAATTCAAGACGCTAACCAACCGAAGATTAATACGTACATATATAGTTGGGCATTATAGTGACATCTCGTGGCGATGCGACTTCGGCTGGGGTGTGGTGGTTTGAGGACGTTCCCTGCGGCCGCTCCCGGAAGCAGGGACTGATACAGAAGAAGACGTTCAGTCGCGATCTCGAAACCTTTGTTCGGGAAATCCTACAGAATTCGACGGATGCAAGAGAGGATCCGGACAAGCCAGTCAAAGTCTCGTTTCGTCTTCGAGAATTCGACGATCGCAGTGCGTTCGAAGAGGCCCTGCAGTGGGACGACCTGTTTGACCACGTGAATGCCGGCGGGAAGGATCAGGATGGGCACGGACTCACAGACTACGTAGACTACCTAGAAGACGGTGGTACGTTCAGAATCCTGATCATAGAAGAGGAGAACGGCAAAGGAATCCAAGGAAATGAGGAGGACCAAGACTCGGACTACGCAGCACTGATTCGGGATCCGGGTGCGAGTAACAAAGGAGGGAGCACCGGCGGTCGTCACGGGTTGGGGAGTACGCTTCTCTGGGTCGCGTCCGGCTTCCAGACCGTCCTGTTTAATTCCACTTTGGCCAAGGAGATGGAAGACCAGACCTCTCCCCGCTTGGTCGGTCGGTGTTTCATCCCGACACACGAACTGCCAGAAGGCGGCTGTTACGCGAACGACGGGTGGTTTGGCTCCGAGTCAGGAATGGAGCGTGAAGAGCTCCAACGCCCAGAGTCAATTTGGGGTGACGCCGCTAGCAGCTTGGCAGAGGATCTTGAGATGGGTCGGCCAGACAGTAACGGAACGACGATCATGATTCCTGGGTTCCGTGACCCGTCCGATCCAGCTATGGACGACCAGCCCTCACCAGAGGAGCTGTGTCAGGAGTTCGAGGAGGCGACCGCGGATTACTTTTGGCCGGCGATCCGGGCAGGCGACCTGGAGGTCCACATCGACATGTGCGGCTACAGTGCCGAGCTCACGAAAGGTACAATTAAGGACCACAAGGGGATCGCTCCGTTCGTCGCCTGCTACGATCAGATGCGTGAGGCCCCGGACTCGTTCAAAGGACCAGGAACGGTCGCGAAGACTGACGAAGAGTACACCATCGTCAGCAAGAAAGAAGACGAGTGCGGGGACGACGAAAAATATCCGACGCCATCTGAGGGGCATGTGACTATCGCTGCCCGGAAGGCCAATCCGAGCGATACCGAAGGGCCAGCCTCTGAGCGACTTGGAGAGATCGCCATGTTCAGAGGTCCAGGCATGGTCGTGAAGTACAAATCGGGCCACTACCTCGGCCACTCCGGGAAGTACCACGCCCTCCTCGCAGCAGGGAAAGCGCGCACCCCGTCGGGGGAGTCACATGAGCCCGACGATGAGGCGATCGACGACTTTCTGGCGATGGCGGAGCCGCCGATGCACGACCGTTGGTACGGTAAAAAGAACGACGAGCTGAAGGCTAAGTACGAACACGGCGCGAAAGGGCCAGCTGACGACCTCTCGACGAAGATTCTCCGGAACGGCCTCTCGAAGATCCTGTACAACCAATCACGCCAAGCGGGATCGCTGACACGACCCGGTCGCGACATCCTGCCCAAGACGCGTTCCGATCTCGCGAAAGAAGAACGCAATAAGTCGCCGAAACCGACCATCCCACCACTGTTCGACTGGAAGATCAATGACGAGATCGTCGGAGACAAGTGGGAGTTCACCGGCAGTATCGGCCCGAACACCGAACGGAAGCAGATCGCAGATAACCCAGTTGAAGGATGGGAGGCGACTTTCGAGATCGTTGCCCTCTTCGAAGACAACAGAGAGGCCGACACGGTCGTCATTGAAGACGTGGATGCCGAGGTAGCGGCTGGCAGTGGAACGATCACGGCGAAACCCCTTGCCGATGGTGACAAAGGACATATAGAGGTCAAGGGAGACATCAAGAGTTCAACGTACGAGATTGAAGCACAACTCCCCGGGCGTCAGGCGCGGCTAGGAGATGTTTCGAAGACCAGATTCAAGCTGAAAGACGGTTCCGTGGAGGTGAGTAGCTGAACATGCCCAGCACGATCAAACTCAACCGCTCACTCAAGTACGAGACCTTCCCCCACCACTGTGAATTGGGCGAGCTCAACTTCTGGATCAAAGAGTACTCAGTTGACGGTGACGAGGCCGTCCAACCGGAAGATGACCGCCGGCTTGACCTCACCGAGTACCAAGGCTGGTCGGAGATTGAGTTCACTCTCTGTGTGGACGTTCCAGATTCGCTCCTCGGTGATGTCCTCCCCGAGATCGGAGAGAGCACCGTGGTTGACCCCCCAGACGAAGGGCCCGCGAACGTCGTCGTTGCTGGCCACTGTGTCAGTACATACACGCGAGCAGGGACGGTCCTGAACAACGGAGACGAAGTCAGTGCTGGAACGGTAGACGACACGCTCACAATCTCCGAAGATGACATAGCGGATAGGCTCGTTCTCCGTCCCTACCTCCTCCGGTCCAAGCCCCTCAAATCGGAAACGGAATCGTCGCTCGGGTTGGGATCGGGACACGACTACGCGACAGAGCCAGGAGCCCTCCTCTCTGACGGTAGTGAATGCCGGATTGAGATCACCGAGCATGAACCGGGGAGCGACGATGTCCTACAAGTTGAACGGACATCGTTTGAGCGAGAGAACGAGGCTGACGAGACCCCGTTCCCGCCAGCTGATCGAATGTACTACTTAGACTTGAAGCGAGATCCGAACAATCCTGTCCTCTACTTCAACGAAGATCACGAGCAGGTGGTTGACATTGTGTGGAACGGTGATGGCACCTACGACGATCTCACAGCCGAACTGATCTGGGATCAAGTGATGACGCCGGTCTGGGCCAGGATGACCCAGGTCGCTGCTGACGAGTACGATCCCGACGCCGACGAGTGGACCCCAGAGTGGCACCCAGCGGTGTTTGAGATGTTGAGCGAGTATCTGTACGAAGGAGAGGACAAGTCTCCACCGAAAGCTGCAGAGTCGCTACAAAAAGAACTGGGGGAGAGCCCCATGGCCGCGACAGAGCGGATTGACCAGGCAGTCCAAGGACTGCTAGAGCCTGCCGAGCAGGTTAGTAACCACGCACAGCGGGTGGGTGACCGATGAACGATTGGGATCCCAACGCGGATCTGGAGGACGGACAGGAGCTGGTCAGACTCGCAGACGGGGCACAGAGTCTGCTCAGTAAGTACGATGAGTTCCTCCGTGGCAACCACGACAGCATCCCTCATTCGGAACTGAAACCACACATCCAGTCAGCCGGGTTGACAGCCGATTTAGCGACGCTGGAAGAGGAATTGAGAGAGCTCGCAGCGGACACTACCCCGGAAACCGCGCAGGCGGATCCGGAGTCGGCCGTCATCATCCACCGCAACGTTGATTTGAGTCGGGCGGAAGCGTCTGATTCGGGGCTCTGGAGCGCCTTCGCGATGTTGTACTACCCGTGGTTTGTAGACCATCGGTGGGCGTTCAACAGCGTCTCTGCGATGAAAGAGAAGTTCTGGACACAGGCCAGAGCTCTTGACGGGAAAGCCAGTACTTTCGAGCGTGCGTGGTGGATCGCCGAATTAACGTGTGAAGAGAAGGGTGATGGGAGCGTAGACTACGAACCTACTCGACGTGCACTCAGCAAGCGACGGTTCTCGCTACTGGTGTTCGACACGCCGATGGCACGGTACGAACCGGCAGTGAGGGCCCTACTCAAAGTATTGTACGACGAACCGGAGGACGACGACGAGGATGGGGAGTTGGCAGAGAACGAAGTCATTGATGAGACAATCAAGCGATTCAGAAAGTCTGGCTCGGTCTTCCCATACGAGGGGCAGCGGAAGTCTGATCTGGAAGAGACGATTCGTAATATCCGCAGTGAGGTAGAGAAGTCGATCAAAGCTAGCAAGTCATAAGAGACCGCTTGGGACAAGTCCTCAGCCGACGGCAAGGACGGCAGAGGTGGTTGCTGTTGTGGACGGGAATGAATTTAAACAGATTTTCTTGTTTGAGGCTTCGACACGGTGCTCTGAGGAGTGGAAGACTCTTTAAGCTCCAATGAAGTCTCTCACAGAATACGATGGGGAACAGGATATCGTGATTAAGACGACGACTCAGCCGGCGACAACAATAAATCGTGCTTCGTCATCATATTAGTGGTGTTCTTATACCCATTGAGAACCAAATTTTGGGACAAGTATCCAGTTTTGGTATGTTGGTTTCAAGTTATATCCAAGTATTTCTTTCCATAATATTGACTTCAGTTAGTGGGATTCAGCGACAATTTGTCGAATCATCTTCCGCGCGTCATTCTCTGATAGTCCTTCAAGTTGTACGTTCGTCAGTGCGTGATTAAATCGACGTGTCGTCTCGTCAATAACACGCGACGGTTCGTCTGCGAGTTCGTCGCACATGGCTCTAACGGCGGGTTGATAACGTGCGAACCAGCGGTCAAACACTTTGTTGACCATCGTTTGATTGGCGAAGACCGCATCTGTCGTAGAATAATCGTCGCCCCGAGAAGTTAGTTCTGCGATCCACCATAGCCGGTGGAGAGCGTTTGAGTACAAGTCGGAGCCCGCACCGAGGAACTTCTCTCTCATCGCCTCTTCGGAACGATACTCCCAGCGATATCGAACGAGATCGGGATACCTAACAACTGCTAGCCAATGCCAGAGACCCGGGTCACCGGCGGTCCGTCTTGTAATGTCCAGGCTGCGATGAACGTCTTCAGCGAGTAAGCCATCGATAGCGGTCTTGTGATCTGGGCCCTCCGCCAGCACATCTTTTACCGCCGAGTCAATTCTATCCAGGTCAGCTGTCGGATGACCCGGCATGGGCTCTAGGTACTCATTCAACTGTTCATCGGTTAGTGTCGCCTCGCCTTTCATGAACGCTTCACCGACGAGGCGGCGTCCGTCTTCGGTCAGTCGTCGTAGTTCTGTCTCGGTCACGTTAGATCTGGAGGCCCTCCTCCATGAGGTGGATTAATTGTTCTCGAGGGTCTATGTACTCCTGAAGTTCGCTATCAATCCGCTGTATCACGTGGGGTAAAGTCTCTAAGTCGGAGAGGTCTTCCTTGAGCCGACGGGTCGCCTCCGATACGTTATTGGTATCATATAGGTTGCGCGCAAATGTCTCAAGCACCATCTCCTGCCATTCGTGTTCAACCTCGCTCTCTACGTCCACAGCACTCCCGGCCCGAACAAGGAGTTGTACCCACACACCGTAGCTCACCTGGTCCAGAATCACGTCACGCATCCGAGCCTCTGCGCCGACAGATCCCCTACTCTGTAGTACTTCGGCGATACGTGGATGGTCGGAGTTGATCCACAACTTTGGCCGGCTCTCGTTCCGGAAATCAAGGTAGTACAACTTGTTCCCATCTGGGAGGTGAGCGTTTTGTGAGAACCGGACGCGCTCCCCATTGATGGCTGCTCGCTCTTCTCCCTCGTAGCGGTCCACCTCGACGTAGTACAGTGTCCCACTGGCGACGCGGAAGTTCTTCTGATCGGCGTAGTCGTTCGGTTCCTCTCCCGAACGAGTCTCGGTGCGAACGAGATACGGACGCAGTTCGACAGTCCCGCGGACCGTTCTTTTCGGAATTTCCAGCTCAACGTCGTATTCTCCGGGTGTCGTAGGTGTCTCGGAGATGACCTCCCGGTCACGATAGATCGTCTCGTGGCAGCGAATGGTGACGTATAGTTTGGCCGGTGGCTCTGATCGCTCGTCTTTTGGAAAGACTGCCTGTACAGTCTCCTCTGGTAGGCGGAGTTTCCCGTGGAGAGTAATGGTGTCCCAATCCGACTCGTCACTACTGGCAGACGACGATACGGCCGATGCGAGGTTGATCTCGGTCTGAGACGGATTCAGTTGGATCGCTGTTCGCTCCCCATCGTCAACGGTGTACGAGTCCAGACCGAAGTCTACCCCTTTCTCCCGGTAGCTGAACGGAAGTGTCGTAGTACGGTGGCGTTGAGAGTGTCTGGTCACGCTTGATCTTCCTCCGGAGTCTGTAACTCTGCGAGTATCTCTAGTTGTGTCGCACCGACGTCACCGTGCACCAAGTCGGCAGGTTCGTCAGAACGAGAACGGCCCGAGAACGAGAGTTCATCGAATTCTTCATCGGCGACGAGATGGACACTTCCGTCGTCGTACGATACGGTTACGCCGGATTGTTCGATTTCGACGTAGTCGATTGGAATGTCGGCGTAACGGGATCCGTCCTCACCAACACCGGTGAGCGAGATGTCGGCACTCCATCCATCGAACTCTTCTGGGAGGACTTTGATTCGGCCAGAGATCTCCCACGCGTCGCCGTCGAAGCGAGACGAACTGTCGATTTCGAAGACAGGGTCTGCGGGCGACGTCGTGGATCGGGGATTCCCGCTCCCGTGAATCGGAAACCGGTTCAGAACGTTGTCGGAGAGGGAATCACCTTTGCTACCTTTCGAAATCAAGTGTCGGAGCCCATCACGCAGCGTTCCGAACATATCGTCGAGTGCCATCCGGAATCCACGCTGGTACTGCTCACGGAGATTCTCAGTGGATTCCCACTCGTCGTGTTCTGGCGGTTCGGCGAACCGCAGGAATCGGTCGATCTCTCGATCACTATCTGAGGGGGCCCCTTCCGACCGCGCTTCGCCGGCAGCTATTACGCCGAAGAAGTTCCGGTCACCGTAGGCGACACGACTCTGGTCGTAGTACTTGACCACCATCCCCGCTCCTCGGAACAGTGCGATGTTATTCAAATAAGAATCGTCGTCCGCAGGAGATGCGAGGCGAGTCGACAACCGAACCGATCCGTCGGGAGTCTCGGTTCCATCGGCACGAGGCGGAAGATTGACTGGGATATCCAGTCCAGCAACGTCTCCAGGGTCCACTAACGTCTGAGTATCTGTAGTCCTCTCCTCGTAAGCCTCAACGAAGGGGCGGATCGCCGGAACGCTTTCGACGTCTGCGGTCAGTGTTTCGTCGGGTGTTTCGACCGTGATTTCGAGATCATCCCGATATATTGCTGGCCAGAAGTACTTGACAGATGCGTCAACGAACTCCTGTGCGAGGTCTTCGACGTCCGGTCGCTCATCCCGCGTCGGATCTTGGAACTCGACGACCATAGCGCTCGTTCCGCTGACAGCGGGTCGTTCCACGTGCAGTTGATCTGCGAGCCGCGACGCGCGCTCTCCCCAGAAGGACTCGGGACGGGGACCGTCGTCGGTCTCTATTGGCTGGCAGAGCCACCCCGCACCTTGGTACGTCGTATCGTCTTCCTGGAGTTGGTGTGTGGGGAACTTGGAACGTGCAATGAGACGGGGCGAGTCGTCTTGACGCTCGCTAGCGAGATGAGAATTGAAGACGACTGTCGAAGCACCCGAGAAAGTCCAGAGTACAGACTTACCTAGACCGTACGAGCCGCCTGCGGTGTCGTCTTGTTTGCTGCTGTAGAGTTCGTCACGCACCAAAGCGGCATAGTTGGAATCTCCGTCCCAGCTTCCAGTCAATCCGGTCGTGTTTCTGTCTTCGACGACGAGCAGTCTGAGCTCGGCATTCGGATCGTTGACTCGCTTGACGACCCGTTCGTAACGATAGCCATTGTGTGTGTCCGCGACCGATCGCATTCGTTCGCCGAGTCCGTCGTTCCAGCCGAGTCCGTCAAGGAATGCCTCTTTCTCGTCACCGGTGAGCGTGACAAAACGGAAGGTCACTTCGACTGGATCGCCGTTCGGAAGGCCTTGGTCGTTCGCATTTTGAAGGACCTCACGGACGAATGCCTCCGAATCGTGATCTACGGCGTGTTTGGTCGGATCGTCGCCGTAGCGTGGGGCACCTGGTCCACCACTGAAAAAGAACCACTTGGCCGCTTCGTTGATCTGTATCTGTTCCTGATCCATGTTATATACCGATATAGTCGTACGAAACTATGACCACCTAGTTAGTATTACTGTTATGCGTTGATGAGTCCCGTCAGCAGGCGCAGGCAGAACATTCACTTAGGTGACATCGTCGCACTCCTTCCACAGTGGGAAGTGGTCGTGAGGTATTTTGCCGAACGCTTATGTGACGATACGCAGGAAAGTGGGTTATGAAGGTAGCCGCAGTGGATCTATTCTGTGGGGCCGGCGGACTCAGTTATGGCCTCCAGCAATCTGGTGTATCTGTCGTCGCAGGGATCGACAAAGATCCAGACTGTAAGTACCCATACGAACAGAACATCGACGGAAAATACGTCAGAGCAGACATTCGCTCATTGGCAAAGAATCCAGAGCCAATCGCACAGATGTACCCGTGGGATGCAGATTTGAAGGTACTCGCGGCATGCGCGCCTTGCCAACCCTATTCCACGATGGGGCACTCAAAGGGGAAAGGGCACGAGGATCATCAAAAGTGGGGGCTATTGAACGAGGTCTCACGAATAGCAAAGTACGTTGAGCCGGACGTGGTGGTCACCGAGAACGTGCTCCAAGTGAAACAAGAGGACGGCGTCTACGACGCGTTCGTTGAGAGTTTGGAATCACAGGGCTACCACGTCAACAGTGACGAGAACAAGAACGTCTACTGCCCGGAGTACGGGGTCCCACAGAAGCGGAAACGATGGGTAGTTATGGCGTCCAAGCGGGGACCCCTCTCTCTACCCGACCCACCGATTCAGAGTGAGGAAGATTATCCTACGGTCAAAGACACGATTGATCACCTGACATCACTTGAAGCAGGGGAAGTCAGCGACGAGAACGACGTGCATAGAGCACGTTCTCTCTCGGAAAAGAACTTGGAGCGTATCGATAACATGGAACCCGGTGGAGATTGGACTCTCTGGGAAGAGGATGGCCTCGACCATCTCTTGGCGGACTGCCACCGGAAGGCGAGTGGACGCTCTTACAAAGCACCCTACAGCCGGATGCGACCTGACGAACCCTCTCCGACGATCACGACGCAGTTCTACAATTACGGCAGCGGTCGGTTTGGTCACTACGATACAGACCAGAATCGGGCACTCTCACTGCTTGAGGGAGCTCTGTTGCAGACGTTTCCGGAAGACTACGACTTCTACGATGAGTGGGAAGACGTCGGCGTGTCGAATTTGGGCCGATTGATCGGTAACGCGGTCCCCCCAAAGCTCGGTGAGTACATGGGACAAGCAATCTTCTCGCACGTCGGGGCTGCGACTCCGTCTGTCGAGTCCTCTGTCGCCGACGACTGAGTGAGAGCAGATGTTGTCAGAGGTAGAGCGCCGGTTTCGAACGAATTTGCTTGAATGGGGTCAGAAGAACCGCCGTGAGTACCCGTGGCGCGAGTTGAACCGAACGCTGTACGAGGTGTTCGTAGCGGAGTTCTTCTTGACTCAGACACCAGCTGGAAACGTAGCAGCGGTCTATCCAGGCTTCCTGAAGCAATTCCCCACCCTGGACGTGATAGCGGAGGCCACTGAGGATGAGCTCGTTGAAGTTGTTGAACCTCTCGGATTCCAAAATATGCGCGCAGCGGCACTGAAACAGATTGCCTCAACACACGATCATCTCCCTACTGAACCAGCATCACTGATGGCACTTCCGCGAGTGGGCCAGTACGTGGCGAACGCCACGCTGTGCTTCGCCCGTGGCGACCGGTTGCCGGTACTGGATAGGAACGTTGAGAGAGTGTACAGGCGGGTATTTCGAGACAGGTGGCCCGAAACAGAAGCGGATCAGCTGACTTTCACGCAGAGGTTGGTTCCTGACGAGGCCCGTGCGTACAATCTCGCGTTGCTTGATTTCGGTGCGCTGGTTTGCCAGTCCGAACCGCTGTGTAAACAGTGTTTCGCCAACGAGTATTGCGCCTACTTCATTGAGTCGGAAAGCTATGGATAGCGCTACAAAATCATTGTCCTCGTACCAGTTTCGACGCGGCTTCGTTCCTTGAACTCACAGCCCGATCGTCCATCAGTTAGGTCTTTCTTTCAATAGGTGCCAACCACTCAAATTGACACAGTTGCGCCTAGTATTCTTGCCGATCTAACCATTGCTTAACCGCTTGCTCTGTTTCGAATCCATTCTCAATTAGGATCTCGGCGATGTCACCTCCACTTAGAACTAAGACTGGATGATCGTCTTCCTTGATCTCTTTGTAGGCTTGCTTGGCGAGATAAGAGGTTGTCACAAAGACGCCAAATTGCCTATGGCGGAGTCGAGAGATAAGCCGACTAATCTCCCTCACTCCGTTGCCAGAATCTGGATGGTGGCACTTTGCCTCTAACGCGAATTCTACTACGAGAGTGTCACTATCTGGCCCTGATGCGGGACTAATATTGTACTTACCAGTCGCATCAATGCCTCCATCTCTCGTCTCTCGTGTGATCTCATTGTTGCCGACGTTGTCGTCCATCAACTCAAAGATAGCAGTGGCGACGTACTCAAAGTCAGTCGGGTTCTCGGTATACCGTGAATATACAGTCTTTAGGATCTGTTCTTGCAGAGGTGTTGATGGTAGTTGCTGTTCTTTTGACCGATGATCTTTCGTTCGCTCAGCCTTCAACGGTGTGTACGTTCCGGTTTCACGCCACTTTAGCCACACGTCGGGAGCGTTATCTGTGTCGCAATTGCCTTCCTCTAGATCTTCAATCCACTCTCTGGAGACTTGAGCGACATCCAAGATGGTAAAACGAGCTCTGTAATTCTGGAACCGCTCTCCTCTTTTGTTCTTCCAGACTGCAACTAGGTCCTCAGATTGATTTCCAGTCTGTGTTCCTGGCACCGCGAGTCCCCTGAACCGTCTATCATAGCCCTCACCCGTTGCACTGAAGATTAAAATTGGGGGGATATCAGTTCGTTCTCCGTTATGGAGAGATTCATATGCTTTTCTGAGAAATTTGTTTCCTGGCGGTTCGTGAAGGCGTGATCCTGGTTTTCTGTTGTCGCCAAAATAGGTGAAGATACCACTCTCTGGATCAAGTTTATCAGGCCAGCTTGGTTCACTGGCGTTGTGAAAGAGGACAACGTAAGAGAGATCTACAGATCCTGCCTGGCAGGTTGCTTTTCTGAACCCGCCAGAATTTCCTACGTTCAGTAGGTCTGGAAGAGTTGCCGCGGCAAGGTTGGATTCACTTCCTCCTTTATACACTGCGTCAACTACCAGATCTGCCCGATCAAGTCCATCGTTCGGGAAGACATCACCCTGACTCATATGATAGATACATCAAGAACATATTTGGCTTTATTGAAAGTATTTGAAATAAGGTGGTTTTGTAGAAATCTTTGCGTGTTGTCCAGTACTACCACTGGAATTCGTCACTATACGAGGGGTCCAAACACCTGACTGTATTGAACCAGACCTGAGAATCGTTTTCAGATGGTGAGTTTAAATTGAACCACTGTCTAAGCGCACAACAGTGACAATCTACGCGGACTCTACACGGACGTGCTCGGCGCAGTGTTCTCTCAATAGAACCCAGGGCGCTGCGTATGAATTGGGTGATACCGTATGACCTCGGACGATGAATTGAAACACGAAGAGCCGCTCATCCTCCACTGTTTCGCGGACTATGGGACGGAGTCAGAGGTTCTCAGCGACTTCGGGAACGTAATTCGTGTCGGAATTGACCCAAAAGACACGAACGAGAGCACACCGGTCAAAGCAGATGCCCACATCAAGGAAAAGGAGTGGGATCTCCCGGTCAAGGACGATGTTACGTTCGATTTAGGGCTGTTCCATCCGGTCTGTTCCCGATGGGCGGCGACGACGAGCATCTCGGGAGACCCCGACAAGCACGAAAACATGATCCCGAGTGCCCGGATGCTCTCAGAGAAGTACTGTGACCACTACATAATCGAAAACGTTCCGCGCGCACCACTCAATGACCCCGCCATTCTTAACGGACGGATGTTCGGTATGCCGATTGAGTACGAGCGAGCGTTCGAAACTTCGTTCAAAGTTCCACAGCCCCCCCGTGAGAAGCGGCTCTTGACCACAGATGGTGCCTCTGATAAGGCCGAGACTTCGTCGTTCTTCTTCTCCGAACGTTCCAGAGAGTGGTGGGCAGCCGTCAAGAACTATCCGCCGGGACCGTATCCGAAGAGTCACTTGGCAAAAAACGCAATACCAGCACCGTACATTTACTATCTGATTCGGTTGTGGTTGATGGTGTACGAGGACGAGCAAGGAATCTCGGAAGGTCGAGTTGACTACTCCGACTACGACGAGCGGATGGACACTAAGCGCAAAAGCGAGGACAATCGCCAGTTAGACGAGTTCCGATGAGCGACGACGAGTGTCACGTGTATTTGGACCGGGAGTCTAACACGTCGTACGTAGGAGATCCGTTCGTAGGGGTGCCTGTATCCCGTGACATCGTCAAGTCTGTCGCAACTCAGTATTCCATCGAGGCTGGCTCACTTGCCAGAGCCCTTCGAGAAGTACGAAATGCGTCGGTCATTGACGCTGAGACACTCTTTACGGGCTTCGACCCTCTCCCGGTAGGAAGGAGTGACGACGGGCTGTTGTACGTATTAGTCGAGCGAGACGGATGTTGGGACGCTGTTGCCAGTCAAATCGGACTCACCGAAGCCGGTCGTGATGCCGCAGCGACCGCTCACGACCGGCAGGTCCAAAAAGTGGTTGGAGATAGAGAAGAGAGAGGCAGTAGTGGGTTCGTCGTCTCGTGTTCCGAGTTTCCGCCAGCCGCTATTGACGACATCGTAGCGGTGGCGGGCAGGACCAGACTGACGAATCGGCAAGTGACGATATGGATCCTCTCACAGCACGTCCCAGGTAGTGACGCAATTGCCCGTTTACTCTCGATCTCCAAACCCATCGTTCAGTCTGAACTCGCTACCGTTGATCGGGCTACACGACGGAGCGCGGCAGAAACACGAACCCTAGACGTCCCTGGACCACTCTCCCGTCTTGAGCCGGAACCTCAATCCCAGATGTGGATGGGACTCGAATGGTCGAGATGGTTTGACCTTCAGGACCGCGAAACGCTGCGTAAGGAACTACAACGTCGCCCAGGTCTCTACCGAGTTCGACATTCAGAACTCCCAGGTTTGATGTACGTCGGGGAGTCGGGGTCAGAGGGAGGCGTTCGGCAGCGCGTAGGGTTTGATCTGTCAGCGGGAATGATAGAATCGGATCGGCCGACTGGAGACAAACACGGCGCTGCTCGTGGCCTTTGGCAAATCGCTGAGATTACGGGAGGTAAGATGGAGGTCTCTGTCACGACACCTCCGATATCGCCGAACAGGAGACACCGGCGTGCAATTGAGTCAACCCTCGTGGCCATTTGTCGGCGAGAGATGGGTTGGACTCCTATGGTCCAACTGAACCGAGAGCCAGTTGAACACGTGAGCGGCCGCCACAGCAAGTTGCATCAAGAGCTAAAGGACGTCGCAGAACGATCCTCGTATACCGCCCCGTCGTGGCAGCCTTGGCGTGACGTGACCGGCGAAAACTGGTTGGGACTCAACTGGACTGAGAGCCACCCGCTCTCTGAGAGAGATACAATCGACAGTACCGGTGTACACGCGTTTCGACTGTGGCGGGAAGAAACAGAGAAACGGTGGGGCCAAACTCTCGAAGAAATCGGAACAACCGGATCCATATCAAGTCGTCTATTCAAACGACGGAACGAATTTGGTGACGGCATTCGTTTCTCTGTCGTTGCTCTTGAAGGGTTAAGCACGGATACACAACGTCGGTCGCGTGAACTTAGTGAGATCCGCCACGATCTCGTCGGCGCACACTACTTGGCCACTGGTACTCCTCCAAATTCACAGTTCTGACTTTTATCAGGAAACCAAACGAACACCATACCGCACACATTTATGTCGGCGCAGAAGATTTGTGATAATTATGAATCGTAGCGCCCGCTTCTCCGACATATATTCGTTCAGACTCACTAATTGCGGTGGGGTGTCGTAATGACCGGTGAGTGGGGATTCACCACTTCTCGACCGACTGATGCACGATACGGCGACGACGTCGCAAAGTACGCGATGTCACACGGTGAACCAGGGCTGAAGACCTTCGTTCGTGAGGTCCTGCAAAACTCGAACGACGCTCGGTTGGACAACGAGCAGCCGGCACAAGTCACCTTCAAGCTGGAATCCTTACAGGGCGACGAGGCGATAGAGTATCTCAAAATACTTGATATCGAAACGTGGTCCAAGCACGCTAATTTAGCGACAGACACGAAGAGCGGCAAACACATCGTTGAGGCGATTGAACGCATAAAAAACGATGAAGAGATCCGTATTCTGACTATTGAGGATGAGAACACGGAGGGGCTCCTCGGTGAAGAAAACGCCGACGAATCAAACTTCACTGCTCTGGTCCGAGACGTTCTATTCAGTAGCAAGTCGGGAGACACCGCCGGTGGAAGTTATGGTTTAGGGAAAGCTGTCCTCTGGCTGTACTCAGGCCTATCGCTCGTCATGTTCAACTCCACGCTGAGCGAACCTAACCCGACAGACCAATCCCCTCGATTGATCGGTCGGACGCGCTTGCCGACACACAAGTCGGAGGACGGCGATACGGTATATCAAGGGCACGGTTGGTACGGTAGTCTGAGCCACGACGAAGAGGGTGCGAGACCGGAGTCCATTTGGGGCGATGAAGCCGGATCGATAGCAGACAGCCTTCAGTTGAGTCGTTCAGACGGACCAGGAACAAGCATACAAGTCGTGGATTTCCGCGTACCTACAGCGGAAGAGCGACTGGACGACGGAGAATTAGCGGATCAGATCACGGAGATGGCAATCGAGTGGTTCTGGCCGGCCGTTTACCGTGGCGACCTGGAGGTAGCAGTAGAAGTGGAGGGTGAGACGAGACAAGCAAGTATCGACGAGTATCCTCAATACAAGCCCTTCACGAACTGTCTGGACGACCGTGAGTACTCAGTCAGCCAGCTGAACGAACCCGAGGATGTCGCGCAGGCTGCCATACCACTTGACGTACCAGAAAAGAGCGGCGGTGGTGGCGGTGTAGATGGCCAACTCGATTTGTTGGTGCGACGTGCAGATACAGGTGAGTATCAGCATCGGAACGAAGTGGCGTTCATCCGAGGTGCGGGGATGGTCGTTGAGTACTACGACCGAGACCGAGTCGTCGTCGGGAACCAGGACTTCCACGGAGTCCTTCTCGGGGGACGTGCGCGGCCGTGGGGAACGGATGAGAGTCCAGGAGAAGCAGAAACCATCGTAGAGGAATTCTTGACCGCTGCAGAGCCGCCTCAACACGACGAGTGGGTGCGAACAGAGACACTAGCAAACACCTACTCTCGGGGGTTCCGGACCGCAGTAGAGGGTATCAAGTCTGACGTGACCGAGACGTTACGTGGGCTCGTCGCACCCGAAGTAGATCGAGGCACGACCGGACCTCAGCGTCTAGGAAACCGGTTCAAGATCGGAAACGAATCACGAGGGGGACGTTCAGATCGTGAGTCACCCAGTAGCCAGCGTGTCACGGGAGACACAGATATCTCGTTCGACGAGGTGTACACGCATTGGTCATTCAGCGGTGAGGTCGAGCCTTTGAGCGACCGTAACGAGATCCGGGCGATCACCGTCTCACTGATTCGGATGGCAGAGGAGAGAGCTACTTCCGATCGTCTCCCCGTACAGAATATCTCGTCAGATACGACCGGAGTATCGATATCGCTCCCAGAGCAGAAGGGAGTCCAAGTGGGCCGGCTGGAGCCAACTTCTGGCACATCGAAGATCTCCTTTGAGGGTGTGTCGACGGAGGATCACAGACAAGTCGAGACCAGAATAAAAGTATCTGTTGACGTAGCAGAACGGAGGGACAAGTAATGGCGACTGTCAACGAGGGAGTCGAAGGGACTGAACCGGACGAAGAAGAGGAAGAAGACGTCCAGACAGGTAGTTTAGTAAGCCAATCCCTCCCACACGAATACAAGAAAGAGGCGCTCGATTTCGATGTCGGATCTTTCCGTCTAGATGGAGCCTCTCTCGGAGAAAGAGGAGAGTTGAACGAGGACGACCAGTATTTGTCGTTGGTGGACGAAGGTAACTGGGAGACTCTGGAGTTAGAAGGCACGGTTACCATTGACCAAGATACTGTCGAGAAAGTTTTCCCGTTCGACGAGTGGGAAGAGACGCCAGGTCGCCTCGCATTGGTGAAGGAGAATCCACTCGCAATGAGTCGAGACCGGCAAATACTCGCCGACTCACCGCTGGATGGAGGAACTCACGAATTCACCTTGTGCATCAAACGTGACGACCACCGTGGACGAATGAAAATCAAGCCGTTCCTCACCAGAACTGAGAGAAGCGGTTCCAGTGGATCGAAGCACGCCTCCAAGGTCGGCGCACGAGTCGCTGACGGAATCTCGTGGATTATTCGACTTGACGAGAGGGATGACGGCGGGAGCCTTCTCATGCCGATCATCGAGGACTTCAGCGACTACGACCGCTTCCCCGACGAGAACCATATTCACTACCTCAGCTTGGAGGCACCTCGGAACCCACAGCTGTACCTGAACAAGGGACATCCACAAGTGATCAACGTTCTGAATAATACAGGACCGACAGGTGGACCACCCCGGCTGCGCGACGTACTATACGACTACGTCGAACACTCTGTCTGGACGCAACTACTGATGCAGACGGCACGCGACACGAGCCCTGATACGGGTGAACCAGAGTACAGTTGGCAGGAAGACGTATTGGACATCTTCCTAGACGATTTGTACCCAGGTCTTGATGATGACGAGGCGAAGATTCAACTCGCCGAGGACGTTCGAAGTCACGTCGATATCCCAGACCTCGTTCAGCGGATCGAACGTGCAGTGCATCAGCAGTACGACATCCCGTCCGATACGACGAACCTGATCGAGGAGGCGATCCAGAGTGACGACTGAGCTTTATCACCTTCAGAGTGCAGCCCATCCGATGATCGACAATCGATTCCTCGCGGGCGAGCGTGATCTCACAGAAGAAGATCTCCGCCCGTACTTACAGCCACTGGGCCGATCTATAGATCTTAGCCCGGTGGACGAGCGGATTGAGGAGATCCGTGCCGACGACGAAATTGACGCTCAGGACTCACTCATTGATGCCGAGCTAGCGCAGACACTCCACTGCACTCTTGACCTGACACGTAACGAGGCAGCAGATGCCGGGCTATGGCACTACCTCTGTGTCATACGGTTTCCGGAGTTCGTTCACTACCGGTGGGATCACGTCTTCAATCCGGAAAGCCCGGGAAATATGGAAGAGAAGTTCCTGAAGGCTGGGACCGACGCTTACTCCAACGCCCTTCACCGAATCTGGTGGGGTGCCGAGCTCACATACGAGGAGGGTGAATCGGGAGAGGTTGAGGATCAAGACTATAGCCGAACGAAGCAAGTCCTCGGTTTTCAGGAACTTGCAAATGACCTTCTGGACCACAATTTCGCACGGTATGTTCCCGTCACACATGCTTGCGGTGATCTCCTCTGTCACGACACACTGAACGAAGTCAAGGAAGAGGTCCCATACGACGATCCACCGTCAAATAGTGACATTGTGAGTCGGACGACAACACTACTCCGGGAAGAACTGACGGTGCGACGTGTAGAAATGATGGAAGAAGCTGACATTGTGGAGACGATAGAGGATCTCCGTGATGATGTGATGCGTCGGGAGGCTGGCTGGGCGTAGCGCGGAGGATCGTTATCCATCCGATTTATTCCCAGTTCTGCAGAAAAGTAGTGGTTTGTGTCCTCCGGCGAAAACTGTGGTTGTCAATAAAGAATATCTGAGATTGAAAAAATTGGGGTGCCTACAAGTCCCGGTCTGTCAGTTGAGCGTATAATTGATTATTTCGCGACTGGGGACATATATTACTAACCTATCCCTGTTCGGCTACTCAAGAAGGCAAAACGGCAAGACCCCCAACCAAGCGCTGGTTGGGTCGCGCGCCTGCTACTCCTACCACTCCTCGAAATCAGATATGAGTAATTCAGACATTCTCTATGCCATATCCGCTGGCTCAGAACCATGCAAACTCTGGACGGACCCTGCCGGTTTCGCGGTTCCGTCTTGCGGTTACTGGAAGTATGTCGGTAAGTCATTGTTACACCTCGGGAAGGTAA
>NZ_WRXL01000005.1 GCF_010119195.1 Haloarcula salina | reverse complement strand
GACAAGGGAACGGTCGTCTCCGTCGGTGAAAAAGCGGTGGCCCACGACGTGATGAACGTCCCCGTCGAGACGTTCGGTGGCCTGCCGGCGAAACTGCTCAAGAAAGGCATCGCCGCCCGCTGGATCGCCGACGTGACCGGGGTCGGCCGGGCCGCCAAGGCCTGGCCCGACATGTAGGCCGGCTCTCGACACGGTTCTCGACCGGCTTCGGCGCGCCGCCAATCGGGGAACCCATACATTCATACTATTCCATCCAGTGTAATTGGACAATGCCAGTAGCTTGGCTGAACGCAGTCAGCGGGAGTGACATCGATACCGCCGGCGGAAAGGGGGCGTCGCTGGGCGAACTCCGCGGTGCCGGCTTGCCGGTCCCGTCGGCGTTCATCGTCACGGCGGATACGTATCGCACGTTCATCGACGAAGCGGACATCGCCGAGGACCTGTTCGAGGCCGTCGACATCGACAGCGAGGACTCGACGGCGCTCGCCGCGGCCGAACAGCGCGCCCGCGAACTCATCATGAACACCGAGTGGCCCGACCCCGTTCGGGAACGAATCCTCGACGCCTACGGGGACTTCGGCGACGACCCCTTCGTCGCCGTGCGGTCGTCGGCGACGGCCGAGGACCTTCCCGACGCCTCCTTCGCCGGCCAGCAGGAGACGTTCCTGAACGTCGACCGCGAGGACCTACTGGACCGCATCAAGCGCTGCTGGGGATCGCTGTTCACCCAGCGCGCCATCTACTACCGCGACGAACAGGGCTTCGACCACGAGGCCGTCGACATCGCCGTCGTCGTCCAGCGGATGGTCGACGCGGAGAAATCGGGCGTCATGTTCACGAGCCACCCGTCGACGGGCGACTCCGAAATCGTCGTCGAAGGCGCGTGGGGGCTCGGCGAAGCCGTCGTCTCCGGCTCCGTCTCGCCCGACAACTACATCATCGACAAGGAGAGCGGCGAGATCGAGGACGTGACCGTCACGACGAAGAAGACCAAATGCGTCCGCGACGCGGCGACCGGCGAGACCGTCGAGAAGTCCGTCGACGAGGCCCGGCGCGACGAGCGCGTCCTCGACGGGGACGAACTCGACGAGCTCAGGCGGGTCGGTCGACGGGTCGAGGAACACTACGGCGACCCTCAGGACGTGGAGTGGGCCATCGTCGACGGCGACGTGTTCATGCTCCAGTCCCGCCCGATCACGACTATCGACGAGTCGACGAACGGGTCGGCATCGAAAAACGGGGACGGCGACGGCGAGATTCTCGTCTCCGGCCTGGGCGCGAGCCCGGGGACCGTCTCCGGGCGGGTCCGCTCGGTCGGCAAGCTCGATCACCTCGACGCGGTGACCGACGGCGACGTCATCGTCGCCGAGGTGACGACGCCGGACATGGTCCCGGCGATGAAGCGGGCGGCCGCGATCGTGACCGACGAGGGCGGGATGACGAGCCACGCTGCCATCGTCTCACGGGAACTCGGCGTCCCGGCAGTCATCGGCGCTGAGTCGGCGACGGCGACGCTGGCAGACGATCAGTACGTGACCGTCGACGGCGACAGGGGCACCGTCGCGGACGGCGCGGCGACGGAGGCGGAACTGCGCGACGGGCGGTCGACCTCAACCGAGGCCGGTGACGCCGGCGCGTCTGCCGGGGCGTCCGGCGCGGGGCAGGCGAGCGCCTCGAAGCCGATGACGGCGACCGAGGTGAAGGTCAACGTCTCGATACCCGAGGCCGCCGAACGCGCCGCCGCGTCGGGGGCCGACGGCGTCGGCCTGCTGCGCATCGAGCACATGGTGCTGTCGCTCGGGAAGACGCCCGGGAAGTACATCGCCGACCACGGCGACCGTGCGTTCCGACAGGAGATCATCGACGGTATTCGGACCGTCGCCGAGGCGTTCTATCCCCGGCCCGTCCGCGCGCGGACGCTGGACGCGCCGACAGACGAGTTCCGCCAGCTGGAGGGCGGCGAGGACGAGCCGACCGAGCACAATCCGATGCTGGGCTATCGGGGTATCCGGCGGAGCCTCGACAAGCCGGCCGTGTTCGAGCTCCAGCTGGAGGCGGTCCGCGGGCTCCACGAGATGGGCTACGACAACGTCGAGCTGATGTTCCCGCTGGTGACCGACGCGGAGGACGTGCTCCGGGCGAAGTCGCACATGCAGAACGTCGGCATCGACCCGGACAAGCGCCGCTGGGGCGTGATGATCGAGACGCCGGCGAGCGCGCTCTCCATCGAGGAGATCGTCGACGCGGGCGTCGACTTCGTCTCCTTCGGGACGAACGACCTCACGCAGTACACGCTCGCGGTCGACCGGAACAACAGCAACGTCGCCGACCGCTACGACGAACTCCACCCGGCGGTCCAAACGCTGCTAACGGACGTGATCGAGACGTGCCGGGCCAGCGACGTGGACACGAGCATCTGCGGGCAGGCGGCCTCGAAACCGGCGATGGTGCAGTCGCTGGTCAACGCCGGCATCACGTCCCTGTCACCGAACGTCGACGCGGTGCGCGACGTGCAACACGAGGTCAAGCGCGTCGAGCAGAAGCTCCTGGTCGAGACCGTCCGCTGAGCACGTCCCTGTACTCCCCGATCGTGACCGATACCGATGAAACACGTCCCACGTGAGACCCCAGGACAACAGGAGAGGTTCAACAGGGCCGCTCTCTACTATACGAGCATAATTCTCATGTGCAATTTTGCGCCCACCCCAACTCGATTCTAAATATATTTTGTATATGTAAAACTATTAAGACGGGAATATATCTGCATGCTCAGATTCGATTTCAGGTTCTCAATATCCGATCATAGATTATAATTTACGCCCTCATATCTCGCCAATGTGGACCTTGATAGCAGTCCATTCGCTCAGGACTACTAGTTCAGCAGCACTGTCGGGGCCGATGGATCCGATTTCAGGCGATGTTATTTCTATAGGTATGCAGTTTTTCCACGCAGTGACTATCGAAACTGCATCCGACTACCGAAGCATCATTGTTAAGAAAAGAGCCTCGTTAGCACTAATCAATGGTTAACGATCAACTGAATATTGGTATTGTGGGGCTCGGATCCCACGGGAAGAACCACGTTACGATGTTACAAGAGATGGGTCATCAGGTACGTGGTGTCGACGCGAATCCCGAGAACCGCTTTGAATTCGAACAGAAATTCGATGGAGAGACGTACGAAAACCCCTCTGAATTGTACAATAGCGGTATTGATGCAGTAATAATCTCGACACCGAACAAATTTCACGAAGGTGCAACTGTTGATGCCCTGGAAAACGGTCTCGACGTGATGCTTGAAAAACCGTTAGCTCACGACGTGGCCTCGGCCGAGAGGATTGCCAATACTGCAAAAACGACAGGGAACATCTGTCTCGTTGGGTATCATCACCGTTACCGCAATATCTGTCAGGTGACTCGATCGTATATTGAGCAGAATTATCTCGGTGAGGTCACGCATATCAATGCCAAATACATTCGTCGGCGTGGTGTCCCTGGACGGGGAACGTGGTTCACCTCTCGAGAGATCGCAGGCGGTGGTGCCTTGATAGATATCGGTGCTCACCTCGTGGATATGCTGCTGTTCCTCGCTGGGCGACCTACCCTGGAGAAGGTAATGGCAGTGGCTCGGTCGGATTTCGGCCAACACGACGACTATTCGTACCTCCACATGTGGGGTGAAGACGACGAGGCCCGGATGTATGATGTTGAAGACTCTGTAACGGCTTTCTGTTCGTTCGAAAACGGGCTGACGGCCAGTATCGAAGTTGCGTGGGCAGCGAACGATACTGCGACGCACTCATATAAGATCCGGGGAACAGAGGCGGGCGCGTACCTCGATATCACAAATTCGCTTGAGGAGGTCGACCCAGTAGTCGACGTTCGCAACGAACTGGAACTCTACGAGGCACGCTCGGGCGGAAGCGACCACTTCGTAAACTCTGAGGTCATTGCACCGCTCAATAATCCGTATCGAGAGGAACTCGAGACGTTCCTCTCGGCGGTTCGTTCCGGAGAGCGGCCTGCACAGAACAATGTCGAGCAAGCATTACAGGTGCAGCAGGTGATCGACCGACTCTACGATGCGAGCGGTCAGGGAGGAGATGCAAAAACTAAATAGCCACACGTCATGGTAGTGAGTATGACAAACTCCTCAGGAAAGAGAGAACGTAAAACCATCCAGTCGGTGGAGACCGCTCTTGAAATTCTTGAGGTCATCCGCGAAAAAGAGATCGCAGGTGTTACTGAAATCGCGGACGAGTTCGGTCGCTCAAAGAGCACGGTACACCACTACCTCGCTACGTTGGAGGAACACGGGTACTTGGAACGATCCGATGGAAAGTACCAACTCGGTCTCAGATTTCTGACGCTGGGCGGGAAAGTTCGCGAACAGGAGCAGTTGTATCACCTTGGGAAAAGCGATGTTGACAAGCTTGCACGAGAGACTGGGGAGAAAGCTCGTCTCATCGTCGAGCGAGATGGGTATGGTATCACCTTGTACCAGTCGTCCGGAAACGCGATCGAAGATACCCCGACGCACGTCGGTAGCATCGAGGAACTGTACTGTACGGCAGCCGGGAAAGCATTCCTTGCAGAACTCCCTGATGAAGAGGTTTCGACGTATCTCGGCGAGACAACGATGCACGCGTACACGCAGAATACGATCACGGACCCCGAGGAACTACGCGATCAGTTAGAGGCGATTCGATCTCGGGGAATTGCCTTCGACGACGAAGAACGATACGACGGGATCAGATGTGTCGCTTCATCCATCGTCTCGAGTGACGATACGCTACTCGGGGCGTTGAGTGTCTCTGCACCGGAGGATCGGGTGTCCGATGAGCGATTTCGCTCTGAGATACCCGATCTCCTGCAGAACATTGTCGGTGTCGTGGAAATCAATACGACGTATTCCCGGTGGGAAGATATGTTTTGATATCAGCTGTAGCTCTTTGCGCTCAAGCACGGCGATAGCACTGTAGATAACACGAGTACACACGTTAGTACTGTGGCGGAGATCACACTTTTTCGAGAAGTGGGGTGGCTAAGCCGAAACTGGGTTTCCGATAATGAAACAATTTTCCGAAGAGCCGCGCTCGTGAATCGCACTCCGCTTCCTTACTGGTCCTGAATGGGGTTCGTTGTGCGAGAGCTCAGCGAATAATGAACAACTGCAGGCACGAATTATAGAGGTTTCCTCATCTCAAACGCACTGTCGACCGTCATTTCCGTGCTGTTCACCGGTACTATTATAAAGGACAACATACAGTGCAGAGGTATGCAAGTCCAGTCACTGACGGGACAGTGGCGGTTTCGCCGCTCTGAAGAGGAACCTTGGAACACGGGCACGGTCCCCGGTGGGATCTACACCGATCTTCTAGAAAACGAAGCGATTCCCGACCCGTACGATGAGGATAACGAACTCGACATCCAGTGGGTTGGGAAATCCGATTGGACGTACCGACGGACGTTCGATGTTGATCAGGCGCTGCTATCTCACGACCGGATTCAGCTGCACTGCGATGGGCTCGACACCGTTACGACCGTGCGCGTGAACGGGGAAGTCGTCGGAGAAACAGAAAATATGCATCGTGTCTACGAATTCGATGTCACCGGAGAACTTCAAGAGGGTGAGAACACGATAGAGGTCCGCTTCGACTCTCCGGTTAAGTACGGGATCAACCGAGCGGATGCCTACGATTACGACGTACCCGCGCTCCGATACCCCGTCGACCAGCCCGCACGTAGCCACATTCGAAAGGCACAGTGCCACTACGGGTGGGACTGGGGGCCGTGTCTCCCGACTGTCGGGATTTATCGAGACATCCGTCTGGTCGGCTTTTCGGGCCCTCGAATCACTCACACACGGACGAAGCAGGAGCATTTTGATCAGGCTGTTGCTCTCGGCGTCTCGGTGGGTATCGAGTCGACAGCTACGGCCGATGGGACTCTTTCGGTCTCGATTGCGGGGACAGAAGTAGCGGAGTCTATTGCAATTACCAGCGGAGAAGAAGAGTACGAAGTGACGGCTACGGTCGAGGATCCCGACCTCTGGTGGCCGAATGGCTACGGCGACCAACCGCTGTACGACCTCGAGGTTGCGGTAGAGACCGACGAAACCACGCACGTAGAAACAGACCGAATCGGATTCCGTGAGATGTCGGTCGTTCGTGAACCACTGAACGAGTCAGACGATGGCGAGGGATTCCGGTTTGAGGTGAACGGGACACCGGTCTACGCGAAGGGTGCGAATTGGATACCGACGGACGCACTCTATGGCCGCGTGACGGACGAACGATTCGAGGACCTCCTCGGTTCGGCTGTCGACGCGAATATGAACATGATTCGCGTGTGGGGGGGCGGATATTACGAGTACGAGCGGTTCTATGAGGTCTGTGACGAACTCGGTCTGTTGGTCTGGCAGGATTTCATGTTCGCGTGTGCACTGTATCCTTCCGACGAACGGTTCTTAGACTCTGTAGAGAACGAAGTGAGGGACCAGATCCGGCGGCTTGGGAATCACCCGTCAATCGCACTTTGGTGTGGGAACAACGAAGTGGAAGAAGGTGTCAAAAACTGGTTCGCTGAACACGACCATCACGAGGAACTGGCTGACGGGTTTGAACAACTGTTCCTGGACCGGATTGCGACTGTCGTCGAGGCTGAAGACCCGAGTCGGACATACTGGCCAGGATCGCCCTCGTCGGGTGATGAGGAGCCCGAACCATATCGTACGGATGTTGGAGACATCCACTACTGGGACGTCTGGCATAAAGGCGCACCCTTCTCGGAGTACGAAAAGACCGAACCGCGATTCGTTTCGGAGTTCGGGTATCAGTCGTTTCCTTCCGTAGAACTGCTGCGTTCTGTTATCCCGGCTGACCAACTTAATCCGACCGCGCCTCTCATGGAGCATCACCAGCGGAATGAAGGCGGAAATGCGAGAATCCTTAGCCGAATGGCCGACCACTTTCGGGTCCCGTTCGACTTCGAGAACTTCGTTTATCTCAGCCAGGTCCAGCAGGGAATGGCGATGCAAACTGCGATCGAACATTGGCGACGGCTTAAGCCCTACTGCATGGGAGCACTGTACTGGCAACTCAACGATCTCTGGCCGTGTGCGTCGTGGTCGTCGATCGAATATGGCGGCGATTGGAAGGCGTTACAGTACGTTGCTCGGCGTATATTCGCCCCTGCGCTCGTCACGACGACGGAGACGGACGAGGGACTCGAAATCTGGATTGTAAGCGATGAGACCGAGTCGATAGAGGGAACGTTGAATGTACGCTGGGAGTCACTTACCGGCGAAGTCATCGAGACTGAGCAGGTATCTGTTTCCATTGATCCACAGGAGAGTACGCGAGTCGTGACGGTTGACCCTGAGACCGTGATCGGCGAACGATACGCCGAGGCGTACCTGTGTGCCGATCTCGAGAGTCCTGTTGAATCGTATCCCAGTTACGATTTCTTCGAACCCTACAAACACCTCGATCTCTGCCAGCCGTCCTTTGATATCACCGTCGATGGCACAACGCTCACGATTAGCGCAGACTGTATGGCGCTCTTTGTCCGGCTCACGCTACCAGGTACGGACGGGAACTTCTCTGACAACTATTTCCACCTCCCTGCCGGGGAGGAGCGGCAGATAACCTTCGATTCGAACGAGACCATCACTGGAGATGAACTCAAGCAGGCGCTCTCGATTAGACACCTCCGGGCGACGTACTAAGTGGTATGTTTGCACGAGTCGTATAGAAATGTTTAAATAGAACTCTTCCAATGGCAGGACTGACGGGGAATACAACAGCAAGGCTATGCTGTGTCATCGATATCTGCTCGCACTGACGGCCGCTTTCGATCGGTCTGTCGTGCGACGTTTCGTCAGTCGAAGCTCCCCTTCGTGCCACCGTCAGAAGGGACGTCAGTCACACCAACGTGGTCATGGGACTTCCCGTCCGTCCCCGTCCGGACAACTGTCCTCACCACTTGCCTGACCTGTGCTCTCTGTGGGCCGTGTTCAGGGCTCTGTAGTGTTCGCTGAGTGGTCCTCACCCAATGTCGATAAACAATAATTTCCATAGTTTTATATGGCATCAGCGTAACCGTCTTGATGAGCAATGTCCGAAAATAAAAGCGCGGAATATAGTGACAAACTTGACCGACGAAAGTTCGTCTCACTCGTGGGGGCAACTGGCGTGGCCGCTCTCGCCGGGTGTGGTGGGAGCAGCAGCGGTAGCGACGGAAGCGATGGAGCGAATGGCACGTCCGGCTCCGGGGATCAGGTCGCTGACGTTACCCATGTCGGATACACGAACCAGGTGCCAACACAGATCCAGTACAACCCGAGCAATCCGACCAGCTACGCGCAGATCTCTCAATACCTCCTCTTCGATCGGTTCGCGAATTTCAACTTTTCGCGCGGGGGGTTCGTTCCGTATCTGATTCAGGACTGGGAACTGCAGAACGACCAGAACCGATTCGTGCTGACGCTCCGCGAGGGCGTGACCTGGGAAGACGGCGATAGTGTCACCGCCGCTGACGTCGCGACGCAACTACGCCTCTCGATGCTGTCCGGGGGTGCCATCGCTCGGTACACTGACGACATCATCACCGAAGACGAACAGACGGTCGTCCTCAATCTGAGTACGCAAGTCAACCCACGAATCATCGAGTTCAACGTCCTGGGTCAGCGGTTCATGACCCAGAAGCAGGAAATTTTCCAGAAGTACGTCGACAAATTCGACGGCGACGAGGAAGCGGCCGCAAAGCAACTGCGCTCGTTCAAGTATACCGATGTGGTCGCGAGCGGGCCGTTTACGCTCGAAGAACAGGCCAATCAGCAGCTCCTCTTGAGTCGACGGGATGACCATCCCGATTCAGAGAACATCAATTTCCAGAACTACTCGTTCCGGTATCTCGACGGCAACACGGCAGTCCACCAAGCGATCGGTGCGATGAATGTCGACTCCGTCTTTAGCGTCTTCGCACCGCCGAATGTGGTCGAGAGCTTCTCCGACGCAGTGCAGATGGAGACAGTCCCTTCGAAGTGGGGATACGGCCTCGTCCCGAACCACGACCACGAACACGCGGGTGACCGGGCAGTCAGACAGGCGATCGCACATGTCCTCGATCGAAAAACTATCGTCCAGAACGTCGGTCACACGCTGAAAAAAGTGCCACCCATTCCTGTCGGAATCCCGTCTGACGATCAGAAGCGGTGGCTTGAGGACGCCTATAGCGACTTTGAAGATTACGGTCCGGAGTCCATGCAGACTGAGAAAGCGGCACAGATACTCCGAGAGGCGGGCTACTCCAAGCAGAACGGGACGTGGGTCGACAGTGACGGTACCGCGGTCAAGTTGCCCGTCACTGTTCCCTCCGGGTGGAGCGACTGGATTACGGCGACCCAGACGATCGTCGATCAGTTCAACGAGTTCGGATTCGACGCCTCCGTGGACTCACGGAACTTCAGTTCGCTACTCGGAACCGCGTGGCCCAACAGTGATTTCGTCCTCTCTGCAGGAGGATGGCTCCCGGGTGGCGGCCGTGCCGCGTTCCCGTACTTCTCGCTTCAACACCAGTTGATCGAGAACTTCCGTGGATTCACTTACAACTATGGCCCGGCCGCGTCGTCGCGCGGTGGGACCCAGTCTGACGTAACCGTTCCCTCTCGTACCGGTTCTGGTTCGATGACGACGAATCCAAACGAGCGGCTCACCACGCTCTCCGAGACAGTCGACGAACAAAAGACTCGGGATATCATCGTCGAGCAGGCGTGGGTCACGAACGTCGACCTGCCGATGATCCCGGTTATGGAGAAACAGGAGCAGACGTTCTTGACGACGGACCAGTGGGACGTCCCGGAGCAGAACGCGGTGGTCTCGCAGGTCCGGTGGGCCTGCACGTGGCTTCCCCGACAGGGTGAGCTGAAGTACTCCGGTTGAACTCGCGTCGCGATCTACTCAGCGGGTTACACGGTTACAGAACCAAAACAATTATTTAATAGGTTATAGAATCCAACGCTATGAACAGTTACTTCGTCAAACGGACGGGTCGGGCCATCCTCACCATCTGGTTGGTGATGACGCTCACGTTCGGGATGATCCGGCTCATCCCGGGCGGCCCGATTGAGATGCTTCGGGCTCGGTTGATACGACAGGGTGTTGACCCGTCCCGTATCGACGCGATCGTACAGACATACAAACAAGATCCCACTCCAGTGTACGTCGAGTACTACGAATACGTCACGTCGCTGCTGTCCGGGAACATGGGACAGTCGTTCTACTATCAGGAGCCGGTGTCGGCGCTCATCGTCGACGCACTTCCGTGGACCGTGTTCGTCATGGTCACGGCTACGATCCTCCTGTTCGTGATCGCGATCCTTCTCGGTGCTTTGATGGCCTATCACGAAGGCACGGCATTCGACACTGTTGCCAGTAGTGCGTCGATCCTGCTCTCGTCGATTCCGTTCTACGTCCTCGCCATCGGGTTCGTCGTCGTTCTGTCCTATCAGTTCGGTCTGTTCCCGGCTCGGTACCGGGTGGGTCCCGGCGTGGAACCCGGATTCACAGTACAGTTCCTCTCGAACGCGATCTACCACGCTGCACTCCCCATCGCGTCAGTCGTGCTGACCCAAGCAGGGTTGCAAGCGCTCGCCATGCGTGGGAACAGTATCCAGGTACTCGGTGAAGATTTCGTCCGTGTTGCCCGTCTTCGAGGGCTCTCGGACCGGCGGATCGCCGTACGCTACGTCGGTCGGAACGCGATCCTTCCGATGTACACCGGGTTCCTGACGCTCATCGGATTCAATATCGGGGGCTCGGTTATCCTCGAACAAGTGTTCACGTATCCCGGTATCGGATACTACATGTATCAAGCGCTAATCAACCGAGACTACGCGCTGATGATGGGCGTCTTTCTCATCATCACGACGACGCTGGTCGTCTCGGTGTATATCGCGGACCTGACTTACGGGCTAATCGACCCGCGCGTTCAATCGGGTGGTCAAAGTGAAGCATACTGAATCAGATTCGACGACGAGCAACGAGTTCGAATTCGGAACGACGGGCTCCGACGTTGAGGTGACGACCAGCGAACGGCTCCGCGACATCTACGAGGAGTTTGTCTACAAGCCCGGACTCGTCGCGTGGGACGACCGCCGAACCCGAATCGGGTCGATCATTCTGTTCGCGTACGTCCTGATCGGGACCGTGGGTGTCTGGCTCTACGAGGCTCCGGCCACGAACCAGGACCCGCGGAGCCTCCAGCCCTTCGAACAGTTCTTCGTCGCACCCCTCGGAACCACCGGATCGGGCGAGGACGTGCTCGCGATGGCCATCCACGCCACGCCGGCAATGCTTATTATGGTCCTCGCCGGCGGCGTGTTCGCGACCGGATTTGCGGTCCTCATCGGCACCGTCGCCGGCTACAAGGGCGGTGCTACTGATCGTCTCTTGACCACGTTCTCTGACATCGCCATGTCAATCCCCGGACTGCCGCTCATCATGGTCGTCGCCATTATTCTCTCGCCAGAGAACCCTGCGGTCATCGGAGTGATAATAACGATCAACTACTGGGCGGGGCTCGCTCGCTCCATCAGGTCTCAGGTCCTGGCGATCCGGGAGCACTCGTACGTCGAAGCCTCCCGCACGATGGGGACCGGAACGACGCGTATCATCGTGAAAGATATCATCCCGAACATCATGCCGTACGTGCTGGTCAACTTCGCCAACGCCGCTCGATACGTCATCTTCGCCGCGGTCGGGCTGTACTACCTCGGAGTGTTACCCACTTCCGTCTCCAACTGGGGAATTCAACTCAACAACGCCTACAAGCAGGCCGGTGCACTCAGCGGTGGCGGAACGTTCTACCAACTGCTCGTTCCGATGGCGTTCATCATGTTCATCGCTCTGGCGTTCATCTTGCTGGCACAGGGAATGGATCGGGTGTTTAATCCGCGCGTCCGGACTCGGATGGCGGGAGAGTCGAAGTCCGAATCTGACGACGATACCGACACAGCCGCGCCAACGGAGGTGATGAACTGATGACGCAGTCACACGACCAGCACACGGAGCACATCGCAGTTGACGATCCGATTATCGAAGTCAGGGACGCGTCGGTCACGTACGACGAGGGGACCTCGTACGTCCTTGACGGCGTCTCGCTCGACCTCGGTCGCGGAGAGATACTCGGCGTGGTCGGAGAGAGCGGATCTGGGAAATCGATGCTGGCTTCGGCATTGCTCGATGCCGTCCCGGATCCGGGCCTCCTCAGTGGAACGATCGAGTATCATCCCGACAGCGGAGCCGCCACTGACATCCTCGAACTCGACACCGAGGACCTCCGCGCGCTACGGTGGGAGGAGATATCGATGGTCTTCCAGGGTGCGATGAGTTCGTTCAATCCGACGATGAGTCTCCGGAAGCACTTCGTCGAGACGCTGGAAGCACACGACGAAGACGTGGAGGCGGGGATGGACCGAGCTCACGAACTGCTCGAGGATCTCTATCTCGAACCCGACCGGGTGCTCTCGTCGTATCCCCACGAACTCAGTGGCGGAATGCAACAACGGGCGCTGATTGCGCTGAGCCTGGTGTTGGAACCCGAAGTCCTCGTGATGGACGAGCCGACGGCGGCACTGGACCTTCTGATGCAGCGGTCCATCCTGCTTCTCCTCGACGACCTCAAGGAGAAGTACGACCTCACGATGCTGTTCATCACGCACGACCTCCCACTCGTCGCTGCACTCGCTGATCGGATGGCGATCATGTACGCCTTCCGCCTCATAGAGATCGGACAGACTGAGGAAATCATCAATCACGCTGCTCACCCGTACACGCGTGCATTGCTTAACTCGACACCCAACCTTGATGCACCACTCGAAGAGATGCGCCCGATCGAGGGACAGAGTCCAGCACCGATCAATATGCCAGACGGCTGTGCGTACCATCCCCGGTGTCCGCTGGCGGAAGACCAGTGCCGTACCGAAGTGCCAGATTTCCACATCGTTGCGGGAGACCACGGTTCGGCGTGTTTCAACTGGCGCGAATCCTACGACGAGATTGAACTCGTGCATCTTGACGATGGCGAACGGGCGATCCCAGAAGGTGATCGACAATGAGTGAGCCCGTCATCTCGCTGGAAAACGTGGAGGTGCACTTCGAGAACGAGCGGCTCTTGGACTTCGGGAACGATCCCGAAACGGTCCGAGCCGTCGACGGCGTCTCCGTGGACGTAGCGGAGAACGACGTCCTGTCACTGGTCGGTGAGAGTGGCTGTGGGAAGACAACGCTCGGGAAGACCGCCATTGGTCTCCAGCGTCCGACACACGGTTCGGTCAAGTACCGCGGGCACGACATCTGGGAGATTCGGGAAGGGAACAGCGACGCAGATCTCGAGTGGTCGGATATCCGAACGTCTCTCCAGATCATCCACCAGGACCCCGGCAGTGCGCTCAACCCGAACCGACGATTACTGTCGATCCTCTCGGAACCGCTCCGACAGGTGAATCCCGATCTCAGCAAGAGCGAGAAGAGAAACCGTATCTACTCGCTGCTCGAACGCGTCGGGATGAATCCCGCTGCGGACTTCGCAGACCGATATCCACACCAGCTATCGGGCGGCGAGAAACAACGGGTCGCGCTCTGTCGAGCGCTTCTGATGAACCCGGACGTGATCCTCGCTGACGAAGCCATCAGCGCGCTGGACGTGTCTCTTCGAGTCGAGATGATGGACATGATGCTTGACTTGCAAGCGGAGTTCGACACCTCGTTCGTGTTCATCTCTCACGACCTTTCGAACGCCAGGTACTTCTCCTCACACGGTAACGGGAAAATCGGCGTGATGTATCTCGGTCAGCTCGCCGAGATCGGGCCCGCAGAGCAGGTCATCAACGAGCCCCAACATCCGTATACCGAGGTTCTTCGATGGGCCACACCGGACCTCTCGCTTGACGATCACGGCGAGATGCCGATGCGGAAAATAGACATCCCGGACCCGATCAACCCGCCGAGCGGCTGCCGGTTCCACACCCGCTGCCCGAAAGCACGCGAAGCCTGTACACGGGCCAATCCGACGGCCTACGAACACGGCGAACAGCGGGTCGCCTGCTTCCGTGAGGACGACACCCACGAGTACTGGGACAGTCCGGAATTGACCGACGACTGAGCCGGCTTCCGTTCCGACCTACGAGAACGTTTATTATCACACTTCGTGTGCCATAACGCATGGTCAATATCGAGAAATTCTGGTCAGTGATATGCGACTACGAGGGGCTCTTGCGGCTCGTGCTCACGTTCCTCGTCTTCATGCTGCTGCTGACATTCCTGACACTCCTCTTTGGCACACCGGGCACCGGATCGTACGTTATCGCCGTCGTCAATCTCGTCTTGATTCTTCTTTTCGGCAGCGTCGTCGGGGTGCTCTACGTCGGGTGTATCCGTCGCGAAACGCGCGGCAGGAAAGAGTAGACTACTCGGACTGCTCGCGGAGCCAGTCTTCGGTCTCAGCGGCGAGGGTTCGGAGTTCCGGTGGCGCGTCTTCGTCCGTCGCGACAGTTCGGACGGCAGGTATGGCTTCGCTGTCCCCCACGTATCCGAGCGCACGCAGTAGTTGTGCACGGATCGCGTCGTCGTGTTCCCATGTCAAGAGTTGGTCGCTGAGAGCGGTGGCCGCGTCGCTGACGCCACCGACGTCTGCCCGTGCGAGGGACGCGATGCAGTTCGCTACTGCCCCAACGACGGCAGCGTCGTCGTCGTTCAGTAGCGAGAGCAGTGGGTCGACGTGCTCGGCGACCGATTCGGGCTCGATAGCAGTAACCTCCTCCAGGACCATCGCCGCAACTGTTCGCGCGACGAATTGCCGACGCTCCTCGTCTTGCGAGATACTCTGGTGCAGTTCGAACACCTCGGGATCTTCGAGTGGGGCCGCGTCGAAGCCGGCCGTCGGGTCCGAGACGTCCCGTTCGACCACATCGAGCAGCTGGTCGGCGTGACCGACGAACAGTGTGGGGTCCTCGACAGCGAGCGCTCGAACCGGTATCGCGGCGACCGACCTGACGAGCGGGACGTCATCGGACAACAACTCGAGAAGGGGCGCAATGGCCGGTGTCACCGAGTCCGCGGACTCGGCAGCGATGGATGCGAGCGCAGACGAGAGTTCACGGTTTACGACAACGCGCTCGTCGCCGAGCACGGAGGCGATTGTCGGAACCAACGGTTCGACGAAGGACGGATCCTCCGCGGCTAACGTGGCCGTGAGCTTCGCCGCATGGGTCCGTCGACGGTTCTTGGTCGCACTGAGCGCCTCACCGAGGGCGTCACGGTCGACCGCTTCAGGGCGAACCATCTCGGGATCGAGTGAGGCAAGCGCCGTACTCTCGGTCATATGTTGTACACGGTTTTCAAGCCCGATATACGTACCGGTCACCTCCGTAGCGAGAACGGTGTACCGATAGTAGCCACTGGCCCTGCGGGAACGGTCGGATATCGAGGGAGGAATACCTTGATATGTGTAGAATCGAACTAGCTGGTATGGCTACGGAGTCAGTGAGGATCGCTGTCGACGGTGAGACGGTTTCGCTCGTCGACGACGGCTCTCGTATCGATGTCGGTACCCTGACCGACTTGCACAGAGCTCTCGGTGGGGAGACGTATACGATCACCTACACCGACGAGGCCGCTGCTACGGCGTGGTCGCAGGCAGATTCGGGCGGGAAATATCAGTTCGAGGTGGCAGACGTGATTGATGGGTTCCCGCTCACGGAGCCCTTCGCCGAGCCAGTGGTAGACGCGTCGATGGAGGGCGGCAACGAGGACGTTCCGGAGCGAACGGCAGCGCTCGCTCGCGTACTGCGTGAAATCTGGGATGCGAAGGGGAACGCGAAAGAGCTGCGGTAGTCGCTTTCCTGACATTTCGAGAGTGCCAATACACTTATGTGGCGACCCGACGACAAGCACGATGTGAATTGCGGATTAGTGAGCCTGAGAGAGACTAGTACGCATCGAGCACTGCTCGAAGAAGCAGTGAGTTACGCTGACGGAACTGGTGCCGACCTCGTCTTACTCTGGCATCTCGACGAGGAGGAATACGACGCCGATGTCGAGCAACTGGAATCTATCGGACGCGTCGAAAATGTCGATTACGACCACTCGTCGGTCGTCGAAGGGGCAGCAGCGGACGCGAAATCGTTCGCAGAACCGCTGATAGCTGAGACCGGCATCGACGTTCATATCGCAGTCTCCGTCGACAATGCGGAAACTCGGGGAGAGCGGATTCTCGACACAGCGAACGAGCAGGGCTGTGACCACGTCTTCGTCGTCGGTGCATCACGCTCGCCGACTGGGAAAGCGATATTTGGCGATATCGCCCAGAAGGTCGCCCTCCGGTTCGATGGGTTCACGACGATGGTGACTACGTGAACCGAACCGCGGTCAGTAGTAGTTCGCAACGACCGACGCGGCGTGCGTGAGCGTGTCGTAGCTGTCTGGCTCGCCCTCTGCCTCGTAGATGAGCCACTCGAGGTCGAGGTCGTGGACGGCCGCTGCGAGTTTATCGAGATCTAAATCTCCTTCACCGACGGTTACGGTCTCACCAGCGCTCTCATCGAAGTCTTTGAGGTGGACGATTTCGATTCGGTCGCCGAAGGTTTCCAGTATCCGAAGCGGGTCGTAGCCTGCTGCACCGGCCCATCCGACGTCTACCTGGAATCGAACGGTTTCGGTCAGGTCACGCAGCGTCTCGACAGCCGGGCCGTCGTCGAGGCCGGTAAACTCTTGATCGTGATTGTGGTAGTGCAGAGTGATCCCGTGGTTTGAGAGTCTCTCGGCGGCATCGTCAAGCCGCTGGGCGACCTCCGCGACGCGGTCGCGACTCTCGAAGTGTTCCGGATCGAGCCACGGTACAGCGACGTGTTCACACCCCAGTCGCCGATACGTGGTGGCCATCCCCTCTGGGTCGACTTCAATTTCGTCCAGCCCGACGTGTGCACCCGCCGACTGGAGTCCCGTTCGCTCGAGTGCCCTTCGGGCTTGATCGACGGTGCCACCGTTGATCCCGGCGAATTCGACGCCCTCAAACGGTGTCTCACTGACTCGTTCGAGAACGGTCGGTAGTGTATCGTCGATAGCGTTGATACTGTACAGCTGGAAGCCAAGTTTCGTCATGCGACTCTGTGTGGACCGGCTCGTCTTATAACAGTTTGGACTCACTCTCACTCCGAGGGTGTCAAGCTGCCCGTCTCGACCATTCCTTCGAGTGGGTTGTCCGTGACGGTGAGCGGGAGTTCCACACGGCCTCGTTTTCGGACGGACTCGTAGCCCGCGAACAGTATCTCGGCAGTGTTCAGGCCGATTCGAGCGCTAATGCGTGGTTCCGTTTCGGTTTCGACCCCGTCGAGGAGCGCTTCGACTGCACGGTCGTGGAAGTGTGACCCGTAGCGATCCTCACTTTCCGTGCCCGTCCTGTGCATCGTCTCGCCGTCGACATCGACCTGTCGCGAGTCGGGACCCCGGTTCACGGACAGCATCGGACCGTCTGCTTCGTCGATACGTATCGTCCCGGCGGTTCCGTTGAGGGTTAGCGCGGCGTCCACGAAGTCGCTTCCCTCGCCGGTCGAGGCGACGCCGTAGACGCCGTTTTCGTAGCGCCACTGCGCCCACATCTGGTTCTCTTGATGACTCCCGAACCGAACGTCCTTCTCGCGGTAATCAAGGCCCGCGAGTACCCACTCGGCGGCGATATCGTCGTTGAACATTCCGGCGAGGTCGACCGTATGCGCGCCGGTGTCATAGAAATCTCCCCAGCCGATTTCGACCCGCCGAAGCTCGCCGATCTCGCCGTCGTCGAGCAACTCCTTCGCCCTGGTGAATGGTCGAGCGAACCGGCGTTGTCGGTTGAACGTCAGCTGTACGCCATGCCGCCAACATACCTGTGCCATCCGCTGTGCGCTGGCCCACGTATGGGCCATCGGCTTCTCGCAGTGGATGGCCTCGACGCCGCCGCGTGCACAGCCGACGACGACTTCCTCGTGGACCTGTGGAGGCACGGCGACGCTTACCACGTCCGGAGCCACTTCCTCGAGCAGCTCGGCGTAGTCCTCGAATACGCGGTCCTGTGGAAGGTCGAAGGCGTTAGCAAAGGCCGCACCGTTTTCCGGGACGATATCTGCACACGCGACCAGTTCGCATCGCTCGTCAGCGAGAAACGCTTCGGCGTGACGATACCCCATCGCGAAGCCTTCGACTGATGGGTTCGACGGGTCAGGGCCTGTACCGACGACTGCAACGTTGTAAGCCGTCATCACTTCGTCAATCATCGTCCATCCATTTTAAACATCTCCTTTTCGTTGGGGGCGGTGTACCCGCCACTCCCATCCAATTACGGGTACGTCTTTCGGGACTTGCTGAAAGAGGACTTCTTCATCCGCTGGGGCGGGCCGGATAGTACGCCCCCCGAAACAGGCAGCGGCAGAAGAGTACGACCTCACTATCGCTACCGAGTATGCCGACGGCGTCTCCATCGAAACACCACTTACCGTAACCGTAGACGAATCTGCCGATTCTATCACTATAGTAACAATTGAAACGATTTACATACCGATCGCACTGCCGTCGTGCGATCGGGTGTGCACTGACGTTCAATGGCTACTATAGCCCCGACTGACGGTCTCAGATAGCACTAGACTGTGTACGACTGCGTGGGGCCTAGCGGATCGTGAAGTCCCACCCTGACTGTCTCCACGAGCAAAATATCGATCATTCATGGTGTGGATTTATTATCACACCACCATACCGATCAGGTGCGGGACACCTATGGTAACACGGAGAAGCCTACTCAAATCGACAGCAGTGAGTACAGTTTTCGGACTCGGCGGGCTTGCCAGTACGTCGCCTGTCGCCGCGACGGGTGCTTCGTTCGGCGACGGCGTGAACCTCCAGCCCACGTACTTTTGCGACGGCGATCAGGACTTGGGCTGGGACCTGATGAACGATCACTCCGAGATCTCGACAGTCCGAATCGAGATCGAACCCCCGTCGTGGGGAGAGACGAGCGCGACGCTCTCGGACGCCAGGCGGTGGATCGACGAGGCCAATGCCAACGGCTATCAGGTAATCGCCACCTGTCACCACTACCCTAACAACGGGTCCGGTGACCCACAGGCGCTATACGACGCCGCGAACTGGTGGGCAGACAACTACAGCTATCTCTCGGCAAACTCCTCATTCGTCGTCAACCTCCACAACGAGTGGGGCAGTCACGATACGACGGCGAGCGAGTACGCCAACGCGTATAACGACGCGCTGAGCACCGTTCGCAGTAACACGAGTTACACAGGACCAATAGTCTGTGATCTCTCGGGATACGGCCAGGAAACGGATATCGCGGCCGATGCGTCGTCGTCGATCACCGACGACAATATCGTCTTCTCAGCGCACATCTATCCCAGCGCCTACAACTCTGTCGACGGCGACTGGCTGGACGTACAGGATCTCGAGTACCTGGACGACAACAGTGAGTATCCGTGTATGATCGGCGAGTTCGGTAGCAAGCGGGACGGACAGGCCGATTGGTCCGCGCTCGTCGATCACGCCAAGTCGCTGGGATGGCCCGTCCTCGGCTGGGCATGGAACGGAGACGGGTCGTCTGAACCGATGAACATGACCTCGCCGTACTGGGGAGACCAGTGTAGTGCGACCTCCTACTCAAAGACGGCCTACTTCGAGACGATATACAGTAAACTCGGCTCAGATGAGGGTGGTGGCGGCGACACGGAGACGAAGTACCTGAACGCGGAGTACCACTCTCATGACGGTGTATCCACAGGCACGACACGCTCGGGATACTGGGGCGACGCGTATGTCACTGGATTCGACAGCGCTGGCGACTCAGTGACGATGGACTTCAATGCCGCGGCCAGCGGTGACCGGACAGTCACGATCCGGTACGCCTCCGAGTACGATACGAAAGAAGCGAATCTCTACATCAACGGGGGCTCGAAGGGGCAGGTCACACTCCCGCAATCGTCCACCTTCACGAAGACCAGCGTCGGGACGTATGCCTTCGACGAGGGAAGCAATACGATCACCATCGAAAAGGGATGGGGTTACTACGATATCGACGCTGTCGTGATCGAATAAGCGTCGGTAGCCCTCAGTCGTAGACGGTCGCCAGGCGATTCAATCGACAGCCCCCGATTCACTGCCCTGTATGGTTCCCTCACGTTCGCCCCCGGTTGGTCCGCGGTGATTTGCCACGTATCATCTGCGGATGAGCGGAACGGCGTGACACCAACTCGTTCCAGTTCGCAATGCAGAACACAGCTCTCGCCTCCACCGATGGGGGAAATATTATATACTATCGTTGGCTTTGTAGCGATGTATCTCATGAGCGAGTCAGCCACCTCGTTAGCAGAGTCGTATCTCCCGAAACTACGGGAGGTCCTGAGTGACACCATCCTCGAGTTCTGGTATCCTCGTTGTCTCGACGAGGACCACGGCGGGTACGTCCTCGGATACGACGAGGACGGCGAGTTCAATGGACAAGACCACAAGATGATCGTCAGTCAGTCTCGAATGGTCTGGCTCTCGGCTCGGCTCGACCGTGAAGGGTACGGCGATGGGGAATACCGCGAGGCGGCGGACCTGGGGTGCGAGTTCCTGCGCGACGAGATGTGGGACGACGAACACGGTGGATTCTACTGGGAGGTCGAGCGTGACGGAACGACGTCCAAGCCGAACAAACACATGTACGGCCAGTCGTTCGGGCTCTACGCACTCTCTGAGTACTATCGTGCTACGGGCATCGAGGGGGCCCGCGATCTCGCGGTCGAACTGTTCGACCTACTGGAAACCGAGGCAAAGGATCACACACGCGGCGGTTACACCGAGTATTTCGAAGCGGACTGGACGCCGATAACGGAGGGGCAGACCTATTTAGCGAACATCGAACCGGACTGGTCGCCAAAGGAGTCCGGCGACGACGTGTTGGATCCCTCGCTGAAACTAATGAACACCCATCTCCACCTCCTGGAGGCGTTCACCACCTTCCACGAAGCGATCGGGACAGAGCGAAGCGGTACCCGCTTGCAGGAACTGCTTCACATCCTGACCTGCACGGTCGTACGACACGGCCTGACGGCTTGCAGCGACAAGTACGAACCCGACTGGACACCGAAACTCGACGACGAGGACTTCCGCATCGCCTCGTACGGTCACGATCTGGAGAACATCTGGCTGACGATGGAAGCAGCCGAAGCGTTAGACCTGTCGCAGTCGTTGTTCACAGACCTCTACAGGGACCTGTTCGAGTACTCGCTCGAATACGGATACGACTCCGAGCACGGTGGGTTCTATTTCTACGGACCGTTCGGTGAGCCGGCAACGAACCGAATCAAGGCGTGGTGGGTTCAAGCCGAGTGTGTCACCAGTGCGCTGAAGATGTACGCCCACACAGGCGACGAGACGTATCGTGAGGTATTCGAGGAAACGGTTTCGTTCATCGTGGACCACCAGATCGACTGGGACGTCGGCGAGTGGCACTCCGGCATTGCGGACGATTTGGAGCCTCTCGGTCGAAAAGGTGCGGAGTACAAGGCCGCCTATCACAACGGTCGTGCGATGCTGGAGTGCATCGCCGAACTCGAGGAACTGTCGCTTCCACCGTCGGAGACGTAGCTCACGCGGTCGGGAGCTGAGTGCTTCACTGCCGGCGTTCCGCTCCCTACTGGCGTAATTCGGCTGAAGACACCTGCCCCCGTCAGTAGTGAGCCCACACGACAGCACGTGCACCGGAAACGGCGTGGCAAAGACGTTCGGGGGCGTGTTCGGTACAGCATTCTTGCTCGGCAACCGCGACGAGGCTGTCGCGGTCTCCGCTCCGACTGACGCGTCGATTGGATTCGTTCCACATGCGCATAGATCGACGGAAGGGGGTCAGCGGTGCGTTTCCGATGATCAAACATTTCCGGTCCTGACGTGTGGGAAACACCTGTTCCCAGACGCGGCAAACGAGTCGTACTACTGACAGCGTGACGCAGTGACTGCGCGACGATCCATACCAGTACGGTGCGGTCCCGGGAACCGACTGACTGAACCGGCTTCGATAACATCTGTACGTGTGTTATGGATCCCGATCGGGTATTTGATACTGTGAAACGCTTGCGTGGGTTTTTTATCAAAGTGGTTCTGTCAGGTCATTCTGTTCGTAGATACGGTGGACGAGGCGCTGTGTATCGAGTGCCTGCGTGATCGTATTGACTGTTGGAGCGACACCCGTCGCGACGGCGTCGGCGAACATCGCCATCTGATCGCAGTACGGATCGTTCCGATTGGTCGTAACCGTCGTATCGAGGAAGTGGTCGGCGCCGCCCGTCTCCGCTCGATAAAAATCGAGCGTCTGAACGACATCCGCCTCGCTCTCGACGATATCTGTAATGTCGAGGTGCGCTCCCATCTCAGTCCCGTGGATATAGTAGGCGTGTTCGGGTTCGACGTTCGTAGCCCACGCTATTTCTATCGCTGCTGTACACCCGTTCTCGAACTCGATAAATCCCGATGCTGCGTCTTCGACGTTGAACATTTTCGCGTCGTCGTCTTCGCCCCACATATCGAGATATGCGTATGATTCGCGATGGCCGAAATCAGAGCGCGTCGACGAGGTGACAGTCGAGACAGTCGGTGAGTCAAGAAAATAACACAGGAGATCGAAGACGTGGATCCCGATATCGATTACCGCGCCACCGCCAGCAATCTCTTTCGAGGTGAACCACGAGCCGCGTCCCGGGACGCCGCGTCGGCGGGTGTAGGTCGCCTGGACGTGATTGATGTCTCCGAAATGCCCTTCGTCGATATACCACTTGAGAATGTTACAGACATTCAGGAATCGGCTTTGGAATCCGACCATGCAGATCCTTCCGGTCTCCTTCGCTGTCTCTGCGATTCGTGAGGCACTTTCCATCGTATGTGCCAGTGGTTTTTCGATGAATACGTCGAGTCCCCGCTCCATCGCATCTACCGCGATAGGCTCGTGGAACTTGTTCGGTGTCGCGATGACGACTGCATCGATGTCCTGTTCGTACAGCGAACTGGGGGTATCGTACAGTCCCCCTTCGAAATCAGAGACTACGTCTTGGTCCCTGTCGAGATCCGTGTCTGAACCGTACATTCGGTGGCCGAAGTCATCGAGAATGTCGGCTCGGTACTGTCCGTACGTCCCGAGCCCGATTACTCCGATATCGAGTCGCTCGTCTGTTCGCATACCTGTGCCTCTACGAGGACCGACATACCGTTTGCGTTCGAACTCTCTCTGGATCACTCCAGTTTCATCTACTACACAGTGTCTTGTCCCCGGTCTGAATGTCTCAGGGAGAGCTGTCGGTAGCAATACTGGACACGTTCTACGGAATATGAATGACGAAGGAGCGATATTTCGCTCCATCGTTGGCATTCGTCTTCGCCAGTTGTTTCCCGAGTAGAACACTGAAAATGAGTGCGCGTTATCTATATGTGATCCGGTATTCCGACACAGGGGAAGAAATAGTTTGAGTGTGGGCCAGGTTGTGCTATATTATGAGATTTCACTCGGAATTGGGAATGTAATCGGTAGTGACGGTTGCTTCTCAATCCTGTCGGAAAAGAAAAATGATATTTTGGAGTTATCTGGACCCAATTTGTGGTCTCCTCGTCCATGTTCGAAATGAGAGAAGACCAATTGCATCGGTCTGATTACAAGTCAAGAGTTGGAGGTGTTCCGATAGTGTTTCTGCGTGTAACGTCTCGCGTGGCTGGTGGACTTCCGGAGTGAATCCACCCATCCCTTCGAAACTCCCCCGGATGCGCGCCTTCCGTCCATCCAACGGATCGGGTGTCTCTCTCGGTGCGGTGACGGCGAGGAAACAGTCCGTCGTCTCTATGGCGTCCCCTCCCGCTGTCTTGAGCAGCGTGTACGTGTGCAATCGGGTCCTTTGTCAGCGGCGAGGCTCCGCAGATCCCCGCGTTCCGGCGGGTGATCTGCTCGGCGAGGTCGGCGTCGCTTCCTTCCCGAGCTGTTGAGCAGTGAGCCTCAAGGACGGCTTGCGAGTCTGTATCGACGAGTTTCGTGACCTTCAGCTTCTGGACGCGGTAGCTGATTCGATTGCAGTAGTGACGTCTCGCAGCTGAGCGTTCGTAGAATGTTGCGCCGAGAGCACCGTGTTCAGAAGGGTCGTGCAGCTGCGCCAACTGGCGTAGCAGCACTCGACAGAGACACATCTTGATTCGGGCGAATGCTTTACACAACGCCGATGGCGCGGGAGGTCGGCCGGCTCAAGGCGGATATCCCTTGCTATTTGTGGCATTTCCTTCAGCAGGTCGATGGTCATGCGGTAGGACGTGTCGAGGTAAATCCGGAGCCAGTGGATCGAAACGTAGGCATAGTCGGCAAATCCATCGCCACCCTCCGGGGCGGCGGATTCGCCTCTCTCACCCGTAGCGCTTTGTGCAATCGAGACGCAACGCTCGGTGAAGCGGGAGATTTGTGTCATAGACACTCGCTGCTTCAACTCCGTTGATTTAGCGACCTGTCTCGACGCCGTCTAGTGATTCAACACACCCGTTGAAACACTCGATAGCTGCCGTATCGAATCACAGATTCGCTGGCGCGACGCTCCGAGACGAACGTTGTGAGCGGAATCATGCCTCGTCTGGTGGCGCGTTCGCGCCACCCTGTCCGCTGTGACCTCCAGCCACTGCTGAGAACTGACCGACAATCCTCTACCCATGAGCGAAATTTTTTATGTCCGCCTAAATTTCAACGGGTTTATTATCAGTTAACATGACCCACAAAACGCATGGGACGAAACAGGTCATTCAGCAGGCGGTGGACCTCACGGACAGTGACAAGATGGTAATCGGTGATGTCGATCGGCCAACTGATCAACAGCTGGAAACACTGGAACAGGTCGACCCGAACGAACTTGGCCATCACAATCATTTCGGGCACTCATCACCAGAACTCAGTTTTATCGGGACTGCCAAGTCGGCACAGGTGGTTGGCTCGGCACTAACTGTCCGAATTCCCCCCGTCGACGGGACGATGGTACACAAGGCAATCGAGCTAGCGGGGCCCACAGATGTGATCGTCATCGAGATGGGCGGCCACGAGACGAACGCTCCCTGGGGCGAGATCACAACCCACGCAGCCGTGGCCAACGGTGTTCGGGGAGTGGTTATCGACGGTTCGGTGACCGACACGAAGCCGATCAGCGAGATTGGATTCCCAGTGTTTGCGCGTGGGCGGACCAACCGGACGGTCCAGCGGTTGACAGAGAGTTTGGGTGGGGATATCAACGTCCCAGTCCAGGTCGGCGGCGCAGTGGTTCAGCCGGGCGACGTCGCACTCGGCAACGAAGACGGGGTTGTGTTCGTCCCCAAAGATCAGATCAACCGGACTATCGAACGGTACACCGGAACCGACGAGGCGGAGGCCGCGCTCATCGAGCGTCTGTACGATGGCGAATCGCTCGCGGAGATCTCGGGAGCCAACGACCGCATCGCCGATCTTGACGAGCAGGAGTGAGCGATGCGGGCTTAGCCTCGTGATTCTAACAGACGAGTGACAAGTGGATTCTCGATACCGATGTAGACCGACTCCTCTTCGAGCGATGCTGCCAGTTCGTCGCGACCCTCGAACCGCGTGCGGAGGTTACCCTTGGCAGGAATTCGTGGCTCTTCGAGTAGGGCAGTCGTGAACGTCGACTCGGCCGGTTCGTGTTCGGCGAGGTCGGCAAGTTCGGTCCGAAGCGCTTCGAGGAGTTCCCGCTCATCGACAACCCCAGCGACGCCGAGGGCGTTGATGACGCCGAATGCGTTGTTGATGACCGTGTAGTACCGGATGCATTCGTCGGCGATCTCGTCGGGACAGACCGTGTCGACACGGTCGGTGATGCCGGGAAGCCAGCCCTCGACCTCCTCGCAGCGTGACTCGGGGAGGTAGAACCCCTCATTATCCCTATAAAACCCTTCGACCGGCCAACCGTCACTGTCGAGTCTGATCAGGGTATTCTGCTGGTGGGCTTCGAGACCGACACCGAGTTCGAGGTACATCCAGATCACTGGTCTGAGCGTGACGGCCAGATACTCGCGGAACCACTCCTTGGCGACACTGCTCGCCGACCGGCCCGTCCGGTCGGCGAGATCGCTCACCAGCCGGGCGAGCCGTGATGGGCCATCGATCCCGTCCTGACAGAGTGCGACGACCGGCGAGACGTTTGCTGCGGCCTCACCGCGGAACGGGTTCTCCCGGAGCACCGTCTCGAAGCCGGACTCTGGACCGTCACCGAGGTCGAGTGTCAGTGCTGCGGGATCACGCAAGATAGAAAACTGCGGGAAACGATCGGCAATCCGGTCGCCGAAGCCGGTATCCAGCAGCTCCGCTACGGCCACGCCGAGTTTGATTTCCGGAATCTTGCTTGTGCGCTCGGCGTTCGTGATCTGGACCGCGAGCGAGGTTTTCACCATGAACGGTGCCTCGGGCGACCACAGCGTGCGGACCGAGGTCGTGGGATAAAACGTCGGCCCGAACGCGCCGAGATCGGTGAGCATTCGCTCATCAAGCGCCCCTTCGACGTGCGGCTGTGAGGTGAGGTAGGATGCTTGCCATGGATGGGCGGGGATCAGGAGACGACCGTTGTCGACGGCGTGCTCGGCACGGGGCGGAAGCTCCATGGCCGCATCGTCGAGTCCCGCCAGGAGCCAGTCGGTTGCGTGTCGGTCGTCGGTCGACCACTGGCTGACGAGCTCCGGATCGGCAGCGAAATACCGGAGCTGGAACGATCCGTTGAGCTCCGGTGCGTAGGTCGGAGCCTCGTGGTCGGCGATTCCTTCTCGACTCTTGGGTGTCGGATGAAGGTGGTGGCCGTAGATCAGTGACTGTTCGGCCTCCTGGAACGGAACGGGCTCATCGGTTGCTCGGCAGGCATCGTCGCGCGCTGAGACGAATCGATCGATGGCGCTCCGCGAGGCCAGCAGCCGCCGGAGGAGGTCAGTGCCCTCGGTTAGGCTGGCGTTGTCAGCCGATAGCGCGAGTTCCCGTCGGCCGAGCGCAGCGACCGTGCCTGCATCAATCGGTTTCGGTTCGCCACCAGTATCCCGTCCGTAGGCGGGCAGTTCGAAGAGGTGCCGACCGGTCGGCGACGCGTAGCGGAGCGGGACGATCAGTTCGACATCCTGCTGTGGAAGCGGGATGCGGACCGCATCGCCCTCGGCGGCTGCACCCGGAAGGACCTGCTGTCGGTCGATGATCTCGCCGGCGTCGGTTTCGCGGAGATAACAGTTCACAAACGCGTGCAGCGTCGCCGACTCGGCGCGGTCGGCTGCGGTCTCGCAGCCAGCACTCACACCAGTCATTGGTCCACCCCCGAGCCACAGACGGGTGCGGCATCGAGGCCATCGCCCGATCCGTTCGGCTGGCTGGCCGCGATCTCGGCCTGGACCGCATACTCCTTCAGGGAGAGTAGTAGCTCACGCACGTCGTCGATCGTGGTGCGTGGGTTCATGAGCGTGAATTTCAGATGGGCGCGACCGTCGACCTCGGTTCGAGCAACGACGCCCTCACCCGAGAGGAGGAGCTGGTCTCGCGCCCACCGGTTCAACTGATCGGCCCATTTTTCAGGTGGTCTCGTGGGGTGGTCACGGTCCGGCGCATACCGGAACGTCACGATATTGATCTCCGGCGGGCAGGCGAGTTCGAACGCCGGGTCCGAGCGAACGACATCGGCGACCTGGTCGGCGAGATCGACGGTCCGGTCGACCAGTTTCCCCATCCCCTCGCGGCCGAGGGTCCGAAACGCGACGTACGGTTTCAGCGCGTCGAACCGACGTGTGGTCTGGAGTGATTTCGAGACGAGGTTGGGGACCTGGTCGCCGGTTGGGTTGAGGTAGGCGGCGTTCCGTCCCATGAGATCGAACCGACTCCCGTCGGCCAGTAAGAAGGCCCCACAGGAGATCGGCTGATACAGCAGTTTATGGAAGTCGACGGCCAGCGAATCCGCGCGCTCGATACCGTCGAGAGACTCAGCATGGTTCTCACTCACCGCGAGTGCTCCGCCTACTGCCGCATCGACGTGGAACCACAGACCGTGTTCGTCGGCGAGATCGGCGAGCGCCGACAGCGGATCGATACTCCCGAAGTCGGTCGTTCCGGCCACCCCGACCAGCGCGAACGGTCGACGGTCAGTCTGCTCCAGGCGGTCGAGTTCGTCGGCGAGGGCAGTAGGATCAATTCGGTGGCTGTCGTCGGTCGAGACCGCGATCACGGCATCTTCGCCGAGTCCGAGCTGGGCGGCCGCCTGCGCGACGGTGAAATGGGCGTCCGCCGAGGTCAGGATTCGGAGCTCGTCGGCTGCTGGCGGGAGTCCTGCTTCCCGGACCGAGTGATCGAGCATCTCGTCGGCGTACCACTCGCGAGCGAGGAGCAGACTCTGGAGATTCGACTGTGTCGCACCCGATGTCATCACGCCGTCGGCACTCTCTCCGAGATCGAACAACGAGGCGAGGTCGGCCATCAGCCGCCCTTCGAGCACCGTCGCAGCCGGGGCCTGATCGAACGAGTCCAACGATTGGTTGAGCGCAGACAGCAATGCCTCGGCGGCCAACCCCGGCACCATCGGCGGACACTGGAGATGGGCGCTGCAGGCCTTGTCAGTCGGATACACAGATGCTTCGAGGAGATCGGTGGCGAGGTCGTCGAGCACCTCCTTGAGTGGGTCGCCCGACTCGGGGATCGTCTCGTGGTCGAGTCGGTCTTCGTGTGTCGCGTACGTCCCGCCGGAGTAGGGACCCTCGGTCCCACCGACCGCCGAGATCACCGCGTCCCGACAGTGATCCATCGCCACCGCGTAGGCCTCGTTGCCCTCCGGCGTCCCGAGGAACAGCCGCTCGGCGAGCGTGCGCCCATCGAGTTGCTCCCATCCGATCTCGTCGGGATCGTTAGATCTCACACTGCCACCCCAGAGCGGTCGGCGACAGCCGCCGCGACCGCCTCACTGAACCGACTGGCGATCTCGTCGACCTGACTGCGGGAGAGAGTCAGTGGCGGCAGGAACCGCGCGACAGCTGAGTCACGGCCACCGGTCTCGATCACCAACCCTCGGTCGAAACACGCCGTCTGGACCGCCGATGCAAGCTCACCGTCGGGTGGTGGGAGCTCGCTGCCAGCCTGGGGGTCAACGAACTCGACGCCCAACATCAGCCCGCGACCCCGAACGTCACCGACAACCTCGAAGTTCGCAGCCATCTCGGTCAGCTGATCCTTGAGACGCTCGCCAACGACCGCAGCGTGCTCATCGAGATCGTTTTCGAGGACGTGATTGATCGTTGCCCGGCCCGCTGCCATCGCGAGCTGGTGGCCACGGAAGGTGCCAGCGTGGGCACCTGGCTCCCACTCGTCAAGGGACTCGTCGTACATGACGACTGCTAGCGGAAGCCCACCGCCGATTGCCTTCGAACAGGTGATCACATCCGGCACGATGTCGGCGTGTTCGAACGCCCACGTCTCGCCTGTCCGGCCCATCCCGGTCTGGATCTCGTCGACGATCATCGGAACGTCGTGTTCCGCAGTGATCCGTCGAATCTCCCGTATCCACTCTATGGGGGCTGGGTTGACGCCTCCCTCACCCTGCACTAGTTCGAGAATCAGTCCGGCAGGGTCGGTGACACCACTCTCGGGGTCGGAAAGCACGCGTTCGGCAAACCGGCTCACTGGTTCGTGGTCGGCCGCGTCCAGGCCGAACGGATGTCGGTATGGATCGGGATACGGGAGATGGTGGACGTTCGACATCAGCCCCGGCACCGATTCCTTGGCCGCCGTATCCCCCATCAGACTGAGTGCTCCGCTGGTCATTCCGTGATAACCGCCCTGAAAGCCGAGTACGCTCCGGTTTCCCGTCGCGGTTTTGACGAGTTTGAGGGCTGCTTCGACCGCATCAGTGCCTGCGGGCGAGCAGAACTGCACCTTGGCGGTGTCGGTGAACTCGTCGGGCAGGCTCTCGAACAGCGTGTCGACGAATGCTTCCTTTTCGGGTGTCGTCACGTCAAGGGTGTGGAGCGGTCGGTCTTCAGCCAGCAGCCGCTCGACTTCCCGTGTCACGTCTGGATGGTTGTGTCCGAGTACGAGCGTGCCAGCCCCGGCAAGACAGTCGATATACGTCTCGCCGTCGGCATCGACGATCTCGGCACCCTGTGCACGCTCGACGGCAAACGGTAACGACCGTGGATATGTCCGAGCACTAGACTCGCGTGCGGCCTGACTCCGCCGCAACTGTTCGTTCGAGTGATCGTACCTCGGCGGTGAGTCGGCCGACGATGGTTGGTCATTCGGGTTGTTTGTTTGCATGATGTGTTTTTAGGTTGACCTAAAAATTCATAAAAGCTTTGATACCAGTAATATGTCGGAGGAATGTGAGTTCGAGCCATCAGTCCCACAGATAACGAGGTCCCCGGCGGGGGTCAGTAGACGCTCCGGAGCCGATCACGTTGCCAAGAGTTGGCGCTCCGGGTAAAGGCCTCCCAGTGACTGCGTTTGACGCCGAGATACGTCTCGAAGAGGTCATCGCCAAGCGCTTCCTGGAGCGTCGTGTCGGCTTCGAGTGCGTCGAGTGCCTCGCCGAGCGTCCGGGGGAGACGGTCGATCCCACGGTCGGCTCGTTGACCTTCTGAGAGGGATCCGGGGTCGACGGCGACCGGTTCCGGCGGTTCGAGGTCGCGTTCGATCCCGTCGCGTCCGGCTGCTAACAGCCCGAGCAGCCCTAGATATGGGTTGGCAGTGTTGTCGGCCGCCCGGAACTCGATCCGTGTCGAGCCCGCCGGATCCTGTGGGTCTGGGGCCGGAATCCGAACGAGCGCCTCGCGGTTGCCCCGTCCCCAGCAGACGAAGGCGGCTGCACCGTACTGCGGACGCAGGCGGGCATACGAGTTGACCGTCGGGGCGGTGAGCCCACAGAGTCCGGGCGCGTGTTCGAGCACGCCAGCGACGAACTGCCGCCCGGTCCGGCTAAGCCCCTCCAGATTGGCGTCGTACATCACGTTGTCGTCGTCCCACAGGGAGACGTGGATGTGGCAGCCGGCAGTCGCGTTATCGAACGGCTTCGGAACGAACGTCGACTGGTAACCCTGCTTGCGCGCAACGCTGTCGACCGTCTCCCGGAGCAACACGCAGTCGTCGGCCGCCTGGAGTCCCGACCGGTGTCCGGTGACGATTTCGTGTTTCCCGGCAGCGTACTCCGGATAGTACTTCTCGACCGGAATCTCCTGTGCCTTGAGCGCGTCAGTGATCGCCAGAATCGTTTCGTGGGTTTCCCGTGTGCTTGCCGTCGAATAGGCACCCCGATGGTCGACACGCTGGCTCTCTCCGTCTTGCTGTTCGAACAGATGGAACTCGCTTTCGAACGCAACAGACGGAGCCAGCCCGGCGTCGGCGAACTCCGTCTGGAGTGTTCGCAGTGAGGACCGTGCGTCGACGGTCCACGGCTCACCGTCGAGCGTCTCGATATCGCACAGCATCGCCCCGGCGCGCGCGGCGTACGGAAGCCGCCGAAACGTCTCCCGATCGGGGTGGAGCATCACCTCTCCCGCCGCGTCGAACCGACCGTCCTTGTCGCGTCGACCAAACGCGTTGTACGTCTGGACCAACTCGGAGATCGTGACACCGGTGTCGACCGCCGAGTCGACTTTCTCGATATCGACTGCATGAGCCCTGATCGCCCCGCTTTGGGTAACAAACAACAGGCGAATGAGATCGATCTCCTCGTCGGCACATATCTCGCTTACTCTGTTTGTAGACGCCATTCGTACACCTGTACCAGCATTTATTTAGGCGAGCCTAAAAGACTTCCCGTAGAACCAACAGTCAGAATACAGTGTCAATCGGAGAAGTAGGTCAAAAAGGTTTTATATTTTTAGGCGGACCTAAAAATATGAGGTCCCGACCAGTACGAACCGATTGGGCTGGATCACATCGATCCGTCGAACCGACCATGGAGGAACAGTAATGCAGAACCGCCCGCAACTCGAGTCGGCACTTACCGAGGAGATTTGGACAGCCGTCAACCGCGACCTGTTTCTGAAAGTCCTCGCGGAGTTCATGTACGAGGATATTGTACTGCCAGTACCCACGAAGACAGTTCCGGCCGACGAGAACGAACCCGGCGACTCTTGGACGCAGTACCACCTCGGGCTGACCGACGGCGTCGAATACCGGTTTGCGGCCCAGCAGCGCCCCCTCGACAGCTACCGCGTCCGGAATGGAACGATCCGTCGACGAAACGGCGGCGGGGAGTGGCAGTCGGCGAGCGACCCCATCCAGTTTTTGCTCGACGCTCGGGAGTACATCGGTATTGAACCAACGACTGCTGCCCACCTCGTCAGAGAGTATAACAACACGCTCATCGCCGACGCCCACCTTCATGCCCGGAAAAGCCAACACGACGCGGAGTCGATACTCGAACTCCCCTATGCAGCGGTCGAAGGGGAGATGGAGGGGCACCCATGGTACACGTACAACAAGGGGCGGATCGGGTTCGGTTACGACGACTACTGTCAGTACGCCCCCGAGTCGAAACAGCGCCAGCGTCTCTCTTGGATCGCGGTGAGCCGTGACCGTGGGACGTTTCAGGCCATCGAGGGACTTGAGCACGCTGGGTTGCTCAGCGACGAACTGGGCGACTACTACGACCAGTTCCGCGAGCAGCTGGTCGACCGCGGACTCGATCCGGCCGACTACCTCCTGTTACCGGTCCACGACTGGCAGTGGAACGACAGCATCGTCCAGCTGTTCGCCGGAGATATCGCAACCGATGACATCGTCCCACTGGGTGAGGGACCCGACGAATATCTTCCCCAGCAGTCGATCCGGACGTTCTCGAATGTCACCGACTCGGAAAAGCGCCACGTGAAACTCCCCATCCGGGTGCTCAACACCAACGTCTATCGGGGGATTTTGGGCGAGCAGGCCGAGGCTGCCCCGGCGGTGACCGAGTTCATCAAATCGACCCGGGACAACGACGCCTTCCTCCGGGACGACTGCGAGCTGTTACTTCCGGGAGAGGTCGCCAGCGTTAACTACGAACATCCGACGTTCTCACAGTTCGACGAGGCTCCCTACCAGTACCACGAACTGCTTGGCTGTGTCTGGCGAGAGAGCGTGACATCGCTTATCGATGCCGACGAGCGCCCCCTCACGCTGGCTGCGCTCATCCACGAAGATATCGACGGCACGCCGGTCGTCTCGCAGCTGGCGGATCAGGCCGGTCTCGACCTCGAAGCCTGGCTTGACGAGTTCCTCGGCACACTCCTCGACCCCTTGCTCCACTACCTCTACAAGTACGGACTCGTGTTCATGCCCCACGGGACGAACGTCGTCCTCATCCATGACGATGGGTATCCGACACGGATCGCTGTGAAGGATTTTGTCGACGAGGTAGCCATCAGCGACCGCGATTTCCCGGAGCTGACGGCCATGCTCCCGAACGAGCTTCGAGACGACGACCGATACAAACACCATATCCTTCATCAGGCACGGCCGGAATCACTCTGTCACCGGATCGTCGGCACGCTGTTGGTCGGTGTGTTCCGGTATATGGCCGATCTGCTGGCTCGTCACCACAACTACTCCGAAGAACGGTTCTGGCAGCAGATCCGAGCGGCCATCGACGAGTATCAAGCCCGGTTCCCCGAGCTCGAAGCCCGGTTCGAACTGTTCGATCTCTACCGGCCACGGTTCAAAAAGTACTGTCTCAACCGTAACCGCATGATGAGACACGGTTACGAGGATACGACCACCCGTCCGGACGTGGCAACTCATGGAACGCTTTCCAACCCACTCTCAGAGGTCGACCGACAGTAACCCCACATCAAGTGGCGGTCCCAGTGGGCCATGAGGATCTGACTGAGCCGACAGACGGCGTCTGCTGCGGAACTCATCGCTCGATCGGTAAGAGCCTCCGACTGCCGGCCCGACTCTTCGTAGGACTGGATGGTTCTGATAAACAGAAACGGCAAGGGTTAAGTAATTTTAGGAGAGCCTAAAAATATGGTGTGTCATAAATCAGTAACACGCCGCCAGCTACTCGCGGGGACGGGCCTCGCGGTCGGTGCAGCAATGGCTGGCTGTATGTCGAGTACCGAATCAGACAACACGGGCGACTCCGATGAGTCGACCACAACAGAACAGGCAGACAGCTACGAGGCCTGTATCGAACCGATAGGCTGTCAGACCTTCGAATCGGTGCCGGAGACCTACATCGTCAACAACGGCGAGTGGGCCGACATGGCCTTTGCGCTGGGCCAGCGCGAAGGGTTCCTGACCTCGGCCTACATGATTCCCGGCTTTCTCTTCGAGCCGTTCGGACTCGATGTTCCGCCGCTCTCGGAGACGGAGTCGCTGTCGCAGACGAACTGGGACAAAGAAATCTTCTACGAGCGGGATCCCGACGTGATCCTGATGGACCCCAACTACATGCACAGCACCGGGTGGGACGAGTCGTGGGACGAGTCCGACACCGACGAGATCAGCGAGAACGTCGCCCCGTTCTTCGGCAACAACATCCTCCGCCGCCGCGAGTGGCACGACTACAAACTCTACTCGATGTACGAGGCGTTAGAACGGCTCGCAGAGCTGTTCCAGGAGCGCGAACGCTACGAGGCGCTCGCTGAGGTTCACGACGAGCTTCAGCAGGAGGTTCAATCCCGGCTCCCGCCCGCTGACGAACGCCCAGAAATCGCACTGATCAACAGCGCATCGAACCCGAACGAAGGGACGTTTTATCCGATGCGGACGCAGGTCGAGGGCGTCGAGCTGAAGCCGTATCGGGATCTCGACATCCGGAGTGCGTTCACCGCAGACCACATCGAGTCAGGGACTATCGACTACGAAACACTGCTCGAAGTCGACCCAGAGGTCATCGTCGTTCACTGGGGGATCGGCACCACTGGCGACACCGATAGCTTCTCCCCGGAAGCGTTCGGCGAGCAATTCGTGACGCCGTTCGAAGAGGACTCTACTGGGAGCCGGCTCAGCGCGGTCCGGGAGGGCAACGTCTACCCCGGTGCGTTCGGTTCGCAGGGGCCACTGGTGAATCTGCTCCAGACCGAGATGGTCGCTCAACAGCTGTATCCCGAAGAGTTCGGTGAGTTCGACGCCGAGAAGTTCCCCGAGGTGGCCGCCGACAAACAGCTGTTCGACCGCCAGCGGGTGACAGACATCATTCAAGGACGCCTCTAACTGACGAATGCAGTCAACACGCCACGCGACTGGAGATGGCGGCTCTGAACGGCTGACAGCTCCACCAGTCTGGATAAATAACCGCTACCTAAAACGCGGTGAGTTACAGCCGTGAGCTCAGGTGAATTTGATTCCGGCACAGGTGAACTCGGGGCGCGCCAACAGGAGGTGACAAGGCCTCTTCTCCGGCTGTTTTTGAACTACGGCCGCCCGGAGGCCAGCTGGCTCGGGGTGGGGTTGTTGGCCAGCGTCGGTGCCCACACCGCGACGCTCGTGACGCCGCTTATCCTCGGGACGACCATCGATGCCGTCTTCACCGGACAAAGCCCGTACCGACTCCCGCTGGTCCCAACAGCGTGGCTACCTGTCGAACAGAGCGCGCAGTTCTGGTTGTCAGTGACGCTCATCGGTGCCTCACTCGGTGTCACGGCCTCGCTGACGTGGGTGCGTGGTGTGGCAATGAACGTGTTCGCATACAAAGTGTTACACGAGATCCGCATCGATGCCTACGAACGGCTTCAACGGTTGGATATGTCGTTTTTTGACGACATACAGACCGGCGAGATCATGTCCGTCCTCAACAACGACACCTCGAATCTCGAACGGTTCCTCGACAACGCTCTGAGCCAGACTGTCCGTATCCTCGCCATTGTCGTGGGCATCTCGGTCGTATTGTTCCACACGAATGCGCAACTCGCTGTTGTTACGTTGGTCGTTGTTCCGTTCCTCGTCGGTTTTACGTGGTGGTTCATGCGCGTCGTTGAGCCACGGTATGCGACGCTACGCTCGAAGATCGGGAAGCTGAACACACAGATCGAAAACGGGATCAGTGGGATCGAACTCGTCAAAACAGCGAACACGGCCACGCGCGAAAACAGGCAGATGGAGGGGGTTTCACACGGACTGTTCGAGGCGAGAGTCGACGTCTCAAAGTTGGCGTTCCTCTACCGGCCGGGAATGAAACTGCTGACCGGTGCCGCCCTGCTCACAACGTTCATTATCGGCGGTATCTGGGTGTTCTCGGGTCCGCCGCCGGGGTTCTCCGGCGAACTCAGCGTTGGCGAGTTTGTCGTCTTCATTCTGTTGGTCCAACAGCTCACTGCACCCCTCGCACAGTTGTCGAACATTGTCGATTGGTACGAAAACGCCCGCGCCTCGGGCAAGCGAATCTGTGGCCTGTTCGATGTCCCGGTCCGCATCCACGAGTCGACCGATCCCGTTTCGCTCAAGGCCGCCGATGGCCGTGTCGAATACGAAGACGTGAGCTTCGCGTACGAAGCTGACGAGCGGATCCTCGACAGTATTAGTTTCACTGCTGAGCCGGGCGAGACGATAGCGCTGGTCGGTCCCACGGGAGCCGGTAAATCGACAGTCGCCAAGCTCCTGTTGCGACTGTACGATGCCGACGAGGGATCGGTCCGGATCGATGGCCACGACGTACAGAATGTCCGCCTTGGCGATCTCCGTGAGTCTGTCGGCTACGTCAGTCAGGGAACGGTACTGTTCGATGGGACTGTGGCCGAAAATATTCGGTATGGACAGTTTGATGCGAGTGATGAGGCGGTCAGGGAGGCCGCCCGAGCTGCCGAGGCCCACACATTCATCGAGGCACTTTCGTCCGGATACGACACCCGCGTCGGCGAGCAGGGCGTCAAACTCTCCGGCGGACAGCGCCAGCGGATCGCGCTGGCACGAGTCATTCTTCAGGACGCCGATATCATCCTGCTCGATGAGGCGACAGCCAGCGTCGACACCAAAACCGAGGCGTTGATACAGCGGTCGCTTGATCGCGTCACGACCGACCGGACCACTGTCGTCATCGCTCATCGGCTGTCGACAATCAAGGATGCCGATACGATCCTTGCACTCGATAACGGACGGATCGTCGAGCGTGGCAGCCACGAAGAGCTGCTGGCCGAAGATGGTCTCTATGCGAACCTCTGGAGAGTCCAGGCGGGCGAAACCGACTCACTTCCCAATGAGTTCCTCGAACAGGCGTCAAAATCCTCTCTAAGCAACACGTAACGACCACCAACACCGAATCCCCCAACGACCGGATGCGAAACAATTTTTAGGCCAACCTAAAATGAAGATATATGACAAGACATCTACTATCCGATACGAACGGTGAGAGCGATCTGCCTGCCCACACGGCGTTGACGGAGCACGAACGGAGCGCACTGCCTGCGGCCTACTACTATGCTGACCAACACGACTTTAGGCACCCGGCTGACAAGGGCTACCGCCGCCAACTGGTCGACGCCAGACGATCGATCCTCGAACGGTTGCTCGGTGGCTTGGCCCGGGATGCTCCAGCAGGTATTCCGGAGCCAGTGACCGTCAGCATCGATGAGGCCACGACAGCGGCTGGAGACACGGTTCCAGGCGCAGACGATGTAGCGACACTCATAGAGCGCGTTCCTGATCCAGGTCCGGCCGAACAGTTGCTTGTGGTCCGGTTTCCGACTGTGTCGGCTTCGGTCGTTGCCCCTGTGGTAACGAGTGGACCGTACGGTCGTTTTCGGTTTGGTGGGTGGGCCGTGGTCTGTCGTCCCGATGAGGTCAAGCCAGTTGGGAGTCCAGAAACAGTCGTGGGACTTCTCGAACGGGAAGAAGCGTTTCCAACGGCCGACGACGCCGACCGCTTCCGCTCGGAGGTGGGCGAGAGCGTTGCAAACCTCGCGTTGGCGCATCTTGGTCGACAAACCCTCTGGAACGGTCTCGACCAAACGCCGGTGCCGACAGCTGACCGACCACGTCGGGCCGCCGACACTGGTGCCTTTTTCGATCGGCTCGTGACTGACGGGCACCCGATCCATCCAGGTGCAAAACTGCGGCGGAATATGTCGCCGACGGAGCTGTTGTCGTTCACGCCGGAGTTCACCGATTTAATCTCCCTCCGGTTTGTTGCGGTCCACAGCAGGCGAACGCTGTCAGTGTCGGCCGAGGAGAGATCGATCACCGAGTGGCTCTATGAGCTGTTCCCCGGGTTGGCGTCAGCGGTCGAACAGTCACTCCCCGCTGGTCGTGACCGGAGTAACTACATCGTTCTCCCTGTTCACCCGTGGCAATTCAGACATGTGGTGCCGGAGCGCTATGCCGAGGCGTGCCGAAGAGGTCACGTTGTCCCCATTGTAGACTATTCGCGGTCGGCAACACCGCTGTTATCGCTTCGGACAGTCGTCCCTGATCCCGACGAAACGTCGCTCACTGCTCCGCCACACCTCAAACTCGCCATCGGCGTCCAGACGACCAACGCGGTCCGAACACTGTCGCCAAGCGTCGTTGCCAACGGCCCACCGCTCGGAGAACTCATCAGACGGCGGTGTGAAACCGAATCCTTCGACCGCTTCGGAGTCCGCACCGAACCAGCTGCCGCCTGTTATCACCCGCCTGACGGCCCCCATTCTGACGGAGAGGGGTACGACGATGCCCGTCATCTCGGGGCACTCGTTCGACACCACCCTGCAACCCACTCGATCGTCGCTGACTGCGAACGGGCAGTAACGGCTGCGAGTGTCCTCTCCTGTCCGCCACCGGGCGATCAGTCGGTTCTCGCTGCACTCCTCGATACTACTGCCGCCAACATGATGACGGCAGATCGGTCTGAGACAGTCAGGGCGTTCCTCGAGGCGTATCTCGACGCTGTTATTCCCGGGCCACTCACGCTCCTCGTGAAGCAGGGTATTGCGCTAGAAGCCCACCTCCAGAATACGGCCATCGTTTTCGACGACGGCCGTCCCACAGGCGCACTGTGTAGTGATTTCGGCGATGTCAGTCTCTGCATACCGCGAGTCGGAGATCTCGGCTTCGACCTCTATCCCGAGTCGGAGATCTGTACAGCCGACCCACAGCCAGCCCGTGAGAAGCTGTGGTACTCCCTGTTCCAGAACCATCTGGGTGAGTTGATCGGCCGACTCGTCGCAACGGAACCGGTCGACGCGGACGACTGCTGGTCGCTGGTGAGAGGTCGCTGTGAGCGGGTGTTCGACCGTCTGGCTGCCGACCGATCGGTTCCCGATGTTCGCGTCTCGGCCGACCGCGAGTCGCTGTTTGCACCACGGCTGGTGCATAAACCACTGACTGCCATGCGAATGACGGGGTCCAACGGTGAACAACCGTACACGACAGTCTCCAACCCACTGTCAGAGATACCATCCAAACGGACAAGCTCCCGGTAATACCGTCTGTCGACGCTGAAACGGCTGATAGCGTCGTCTACCGAGAATAGTAATAAAGGGTCCCGACCAATCAAAAAAATAGTTCGTCGAAAGTTGACCGCCCCATCGCGCACCCACTGGAGCACCGCCCCGCCCAACAGTGCAGCGGCGACAACGGCCGTCGAGAGCCAGAACTGCGCGGTACGGTCGGCAGCCACGCATCGGACACGAGCGGGACGCGTACGCGCTCTCTTGGGTAAACACCGCGTCGATGGTCGTCCGAGCACGATGGGAGTCACGAGTACCGTCCCGTGGGCGAGCACGCCCGTGACCAAGCCGACCGTGAGCCACAGGGCGTGATCGAGTGCATAGGCGCGGAAGAGTCGCCACAGCGGGCGCTCGACCTGTTCGTGGTAGGCGTCCAGTTCGGTCTCGATCCGTCGCCGGCGGCTATCAGCCGTCCCCGCCGTCAGCCTGGGAGACACGTTCGGTCGGCCGCTCCCGCCCGTCATCGTCGTGGCGAGGCCGGAGTGGTTCGATACGGGGCCCGCGCGGCGTCAGGTCGACCTCGGCGTCGATCTCGAACACCTCCGCGAGCAACTCCTCGGTGACGACCTCCTCGGGCGTCCCACGCGCCCGAATCGCGCCCTGCTTGAGCGCGACCATCTCGTCGGCGAGCCGGGCCGCCTGCTGGATGTCGTGCAGAACGACAACGACGGTGATGTCGCTCTCCGTGCGGAGCGTCTCGATGATCTCCATCACCTCCAACTGGTGGTGGAGGTCGAGGAACGTCGTCGGCTCGTCGAGGAGGAGGACGTCGGTGTCTTGGGCGAGAACCATCGCGATCCACGCGAGTTGCTTCTGCCCGCCGCTGAGACTCCCGACCTCGCGGTCGCGCAGATGCCCACAGCCGGCCAGCTCGATGGCGCGGCCGACGGCCCGCTCGTCTTCCTCGGTCGTGCTCTCGAAGAACCCGCGGTGGGGGTAGCGGCCGTGATAGACGAGGTCCTCGACGGTGATGCTGTTCGGCGAGGTACTCTCTTGGGAGAGCAGCCCCATCGTCCGGGCGAGTTCCTTCTTGTCGAACGACTGAATCGCCCGCCCGTCCACGAGAACCGAACCGGCGTCGGGCGCGAGCTGGTCTGCCAGTCCCTTCAAGAGGGTGCTCTTCCCCGACCCGTTCGGGCCGACGAGAGCGGTCACCGAACCGGACGTGACCGTAATCGACTCGCCGTCGATGATCGGGCCGTCGCTGCTGGGGTACGAGAGCACGAGGCCCTCACCGTCGAGACTGCCATCGCTCTCGCTGCCCGGCCGCTCAGTGTCTGTGCTCGCTGTACTGCTTCCATTCGTCCGTGGATCGGTCGTTTGCTCTTGTGCCATCAGATCTCACCCATCTCGTCCTGCTTGCGCATCAGGTAGAGGAAGTACGGGCCGCCGACCAGCCCCGTGACGATACCGACGGGGATCTGGACGGGATTGAGCGCGAGCCGGGCGCCGACGTCGGCGGCGACCATCAGCGCCGGGCCAGCGAACACGCACCCGATGACGAGTTTCTTGTAGTCGCTGCCGACGATGTTGCGCACCATGTGCGGGACGATCAGGCCGACGAAGCCGACGATACCCGCGACGGCAATGCTCGCAGCCGCCGCCAAGACGGCGACACCCGAGAGCGCGAAGCGAACCTTCTCGACGCTCATTCCGAGCGAACTGGCCGTCTTTTCACCGAGCAGAAGCATGTTCAGCTGTCGGGAGCTGATCAGCGCGAGTCCCATCGCCACGATGGTCCATGGGAGCGCCATCCGCACCTGCTCCCAGTCGGTCCCGGTGAGCGAGCCGGTGGTCCACGCGATGGCGGACTGAACGACACCGATATCGTCGGCGAAGAAGAACAGCGCCGTCTGTACCGAGCCGAACACCGTCCCGACGATGACGCCCGCCAGCACGAGCCGGACCGGTGAGGTGCCGTTCTTCCAGGCGATGGCGTAGACGATCAGGAACGCGATCGCGCCACCAATGGAGGCGATAATCGGGAGGAAGGCCGCCAGACCCCAGAACACGACCAGCGTCAGCAGGACCATCAGGCCGGCACCGGAGGAGACGCCGAGGATGAACGGGCTAGCGAGCTCGTTCCGGGTGACCGCTTGGAAGATAGCGCCGGAAACGGCGAGGTTCATCCCGACCAGCGCGCCAACGAACACGCGCGGCAGGCGGATGTTCCAGACGATGAAACTGCGCTTGTTCATCTCGGGTACCTCCGCGCCGAGCAGGAACGCCTCCCAGGCCTGTGCGTTGAAAATGACGTTCGGGTTGAAGACGGCCTGCCAGGCATCGAGGATACTCATCGAGAACGAGCCGAAGCTCACCTGGACGAGGCCGCCGCCGACGACGACGGCGAGACTGCCAACGATGAGGGTGAACAGCGAGCCGTCGAACCAGCCGGACCACTGCTCTCGCCAGCCGGTCGTCTCCGGATCGGATGGGGTTTCGGTCGCCATCTATCCGGTCACCTCTGGGACGTCGGGATCAGAGACATAGTCACGGATGAGTTCATCGTCGACGTGGTCGAGAAGCCGCCGATGAGCACGTTCTGTGCGGCGTTCGACTTCGGGCTCGTTGATCTGCTGGTCCTGCTGTTGTTTTGCGAGCTCGCGGGCTTTGCGCTGGACGAATTCGTCGTCCAGCTCGTCGGGAGCCGACTCGACGGTGTACTCAGCGCTGCGTTCGAGCCAGTCGTGGCCGGCGTAGCGACCCTGCTGGATCACCCAGTCGGTGTGGTCGGCAGCAGGCACCCACAGTCCCTCTTCGACGCGGCGGTAGTCGGTTACGACATCCAGCCCGACGCGGGCCCCGTGGCCGACGGCGACGGCGATTTGGCTTTCGACGCCAGCGGTCGGGCCGGCCAGCCACAGGCCGTCGACGGGCGTCCCGCCGCGCTCCCCGGCGAGGTCCGGGTCGAGCCACGTTTCGCCGCCGTACTTTACGTACTCTCTACGCGTCGGTGCCTCGTGACTGCCTGAATCAGCTACCATACGTTTTAGGCTAGCCTAAATGGGCAAAAGAATTCCGGAGTGAGGGCAGCCGAAACTTCTCAGCGTGGGGCCCCGCAGCGCGGACACATCGGCGGGGCACCATCCGGGAAGGCGAGCCCACAATGGGGACACTCCCCCTCGTCGGGCGAGGTCATCACCTCGACCACATCGTCGGTTCCATCCTGGATCGACTTGATTGTGCCGACCTCGGCGGGAGCCGACTCACACGGCTCGCCAGCTAAATGCTGCCGACAGAACCGCACGCGATCGGTCAGGAACGATGACGTCTCCTCGTCTTCGGCGATGATATCGTCGAGTACTGACCCTACCTCGACTGCCACGGTCGACTCCGCGAGCAGTCCAAGTGCTTCTGCTGCCCGGCCCTGAACGTACGGGTTCACGTCGGTCAGTAGCGCACGGAACATGCCCTCGGCGTCGGCCTGCTCTGCCGGGTGCTCGCACCCGATCACAACCAGCGCCGTACACAGGTGATACCGGACGAGTTCGTTGTCGTCGTCCAGATGGTCGGCCAGCGAGTCGACTTGGTGGCGCAGTCGATCCGGATCGCCGAGTGCAACATAGGCCAGTGCCTTCGCGAATTTCTCCTTGACCTCGGGTTCGTCGAACTCCAGTCCAATGCGGAGGTCGGCCAGCGTCTGCGGATCGGTGACGTCCTCGGGCGAATCGACCGCGACGTAGCCGAGTGCTTCCGCACACCGCGCCCGGACGTAGTAGAACTCCTCGTCGTCGGCCAACCGGTCGGCGAGCGCGTCGACGGCGGGGAGGACGGCCGCCGGTTCGGATTGGGCCAGCGTGACGAACAGCTTCGCGGTCGTCAGTCTGACCGCACGGTCTTCGTCAGTCAGGAACGTCGAAAGTGGGCCAGCGAGGCCGTCGAAGGATCGCGGTGGCCCTTCAGCGATATCACGTACTGCTCGCAGTGAACGCTTGCGAGCCTCAGCATCAGCCGCGCCGACTTGATCGAGACACGCCACCGTCTCTTGGTGGTCTCCCTCCTCGAGAAGGGCAGTCAGCCGGTCGGGCGTTGGCGGCTGTTCCGGTTCACTCATCGACTTGGTCGGGTATGTGGCCGTCTTTCACGACCAATCGCTTCAATCCAGTGGTTCTGCGCTGGCCTGCGAAGCCTCTACTGGGCATCTCTGTTGAGAGCGGATGCTGGTATAGACGAGACCGCGATCGCTTCTACCCGCCGACACAAGCGCGAATCAATGTCGGAGACGCTGGACCCGCTGTCTGATCGTGCCTGCCGGATGACTCACGCCGACAAACCGGAATCGAACTGACCGAAACCTTACGAGATGAGGTGTGCCTCCGAGCGGCTGTGAGCGAGGTCACCATCTACACGGAGCATCTCGAAGACGGCTATCCGGACTGGCACCCTGCATCCGATTCATTCCGGGGAATGATTCGGCTGTTCACCTATCGGGAGATTACGGGCGATAGTTACCGGACGCTCGAAACGTACCAGGAACTCGCTGAACCGTTCGGGCTAGACCACGTTCCCGACGAGGCCGTCCTCTCTCGGGCTTGGCGGACCGATTCGACGACGGGGTCCGCGAGTACGTGACCGTCGCCGCTCACTACGTGGTCAGGGAAATCCACGACTACGGTCCCGCAGTCCCCGCTGTTCGTCCTCACGGCTAGGCTACGATTTTACGCTCTCGATTTTCGCGGCCTATGCAGCCTATACTCCGGCCTACCCCTGCCCTCATTTGGAATGAGGACTCCAACGAAGCTTGATATAACAAGTGTACGATTGTAACTCTGGGTATTGGAACGGGTAACGATGCTCAACTTGGCGTTGGTCTCTGTTCCTCATCGTCTCCGAGTAACCAATAAAGCGCCAAACCCAGTCCTGCTTCGAGTGGGCCGAGGAACACTGCTACGAGTAAAAAGAGGAAGTACACGAGCATACCGAATACGCTCTCGGTGGAGGAACGGGGATCCATATCTACAAGTCCAATTGATTGGATAATATAACCTTCGGAACAATAGGTTGGCACACCGACCGAACGGCTATTCCAGCGAGATAATTGGTGGAACGATAGGATAGCAACAGAGCCGTATATTTCCATTACAGTAGCGCAGAACAATCAAGAAGCACCCAACCAAGAATATATGATGATGAGTTGTTGATTCCCTGTATATGAGTGTATTCGGTGAAAAATGACGATATCATATTCTGGTCTAGATACGAAGATACGGTCGCGCAGAAAAATTCCTCAGATAGTACCATTCAATTTAGTAACAGCCGCTGGCTGTGTTGCCCCGGAACCTCGACCACAGAGGAATAGTTCATCAACTAAATCAAATACTGTAGAAAAACCCAAAGTCAGAGAAATAATCCCGATATAGGTATCAATGTTGGAAACAGAGCCTCAATAAAACAGTCTTTTGTGATTACTATAGTATACGAATTGATTACTGTCGTAAAAGAAATATTTATTCTCTCTCCAGAAGAATGATCATCGTAGAGTCTAATATTGATCAGGAATAAAAATGCGAATTTAAAGCGAGATTAAATGATATGACAATATCTTAACTACTATATTGATCAGGCTGCTATCCACCACGGAGAGAATTACCAAATTGGCTTTGTTGAAATCCGATTAATTCGACACTATTTCCGATGACTCTGCCGTTAGTTACAATTGCTCAAGGTACTCTTGTTGCTTCAATTTGGAGTCCATTTGGCCCAGCTAAAATCATCAGTCGTTGACGGTCGTTATCGAGAGTCCACGTATCAGTTGTGACAGACTCCGCAGTCCTTGCTTTGACTCGATACTTCCCCGGACTTTTAAAAACTGTATCGAGGAACAATCCACTCTCAGACTCAACGGACTCTGTATATTCCGTTCCTGCTATACCGGTAGAAGAATTCACTACCGTGACGATGATGTCGAACTTGGAATTCCTCTCTCCGAAATTGTAAATCAAAAGTGGAACTGGCTGGAATTCTCGCAATGACGTAGTATCGGATTGCACTGATTCAGCCTGCGTGCCTCGTTGTTCCGCACGGGTGTACCCCGCCGGGCTGATTCGATACAGCACCGTACGGGGAACGCCATCGGAGACTGAACCGTCGTCGTATGTTGTTGCGGCACACTGAACGAAAACATACTGATTTTCTGATGTACTGACTACTGAACGGCTATTACAACCAATCTCGATTCGATCAGGTGATGTATTATTCAATATACGGTTGTGTAATTTCGTTTTTTCAATTTTTTCAGCGTACCTGGGAGCAGATGAATCGTTAATTGCGGGTGGCGGAGACGGTGCTTCACGAAGGTGCGGTTGGTTTGACGAAATCTCTACTCCAAGAAGAATTCCTGTTGCACCCACAATAACAACGACAATCGCAAGAAAACCATAGAAGAGACCTTTTTCCATAAATCAGTGTGTGACTCTTAGATAGTAATACCAATGGCTCTGGTGAATCGCTGTACAGCATCGGCTTCGACCGTTAGAACTATAGTAACAATTGAAACGATGTACACACCGATCGCACTGCCTTCGTGCGATCGGGTGTGCACTGACGTTCAATGGCTACTATAGATCAGTGTTAGGGCCCTGCCCACCCTCGCCGGAAACTTCACACCGATCCCTCACAACTGAGAACGTACCTACGACACTCTAACTCCAAATACTCGCTGTTGGCGTTCTCACTCACGATCACCCCAGAGAGTTCCCCTGCTATAGCAGGTTCAAATTTTTACTCGGCCGGGGGCGCACCCATGAGACATGAGGTTCGACTTGACCGAGGATCAACGGGCGCTGCGCGATGCAGTTCGAGAATTCACAGAGACTGAGATCGAACCGCAGGCCAGAGATCTTGACCGAGAGGAGGAATATCCGAGCGACGTCTTCGACGAACTCAGCGAACGTCGTTTGACGGGCGTGACGCTTCCAGAAGAGTACGGGGGCCGAGGTGAAGGCCTCGTGGAACTCGCGTTGATGATCGAAGAGCTATCGGTTGGGCTCATGTCCGTCGCGAGCACCATCGGACTCCATCTGGGGGTTGCGGAGGTCGTCGAACGCTTCGGAACCGGCCGTCAGCGCGAGGAGTTCCTCCCCGAGATGGCATCGTTCGACACTGTCGGCGCACTCGGACTGAGTGAGGCGGACGCAGGGAGCAACAAGCTGGAGATGGAGACCACCGCCGAACGTGACGGGGACGAGTGGGTACTCGACGGCCACAAGCAGTGGGTGACGAACTTCCTCGACGCGGATTACGTGCTCACGTACGCGAAGACCGGTCCCGAGGAGGACGCGCCACACAACATCAGCGCGTTTCTCGTGCCGACCGCCGACTTCGAGGTCGAGACGGTGTGGGAGACGCTGGGCGCGAACAGCGTGAAGTCACCCCGCGTCACCCTCTCGAACGTTCGCGTTCCCGATGCTCGACTCGTCGGCGAAGAGGGTGAAGGCTACGTCCAGCGCGGAGATCTACAGACTGGTGTGAATGTTCCCGCTCGGGGCGTCGGTATCGCCCGCGCTGCCCTCGAAGACACGGTGGCCTACACGAGCAGTCGTGAGCAGTACGACCAGCACATCAGCGACTTCCAAGGAGTGAGATGGGAGGTCGGCGAGATGGCCGAACGAGTCGATACGGCACGGCTACTTACCCTCCGGGCAGCCGACCGTGCAGACCGCGGATACGACGGGACACGCGAGTTCAGTATGGCGAAAATTTCTGCGACGCAGGCCGCCGTGGACAACGCTAACGAGGCGATGCAACTCCACGGCGGTATCGGCTACACGACGGAACACGACGTGGAACGGTATCTGCGTGACGCGAAACTACTCACGGTTGCCGGTGGCCCGAACGAAGGCCACAAGAACACGCTCGCTGAGGCCGTCTTCGAGCAACACGACGACTAATGCAGTCGAACAGTGGCCGTTCCTTCGTCCACAGAACCGTTATCGGGCAGTGGGAAATATCCAATTACGATCAGATACGATGGCGTCTCCCGAGCAGTCTGACGAAGCGGTTCAGGTATATATTGACCTCTGGTACCCTGATTGCTGGGAAATCGAGATTACGGAGCGGTTCGATGTCGGAATTCTCGGCTATGGAATCTATATGACTGGCAGCGAAGTTGCGACGCTTTTCACGGTTTACGCGGACGATCACGAATCGGTTACGGAGGGTATCGAAGCCATTCGTGCGTCTGAGAACGTTCACTCCGTCTCCCAGATGGCATCTGGCTTCCGACAGGTCTCGATTCCAAAGCCGGGAAATGCGACGCGAGAGCTCCTTGTCGTTCACGATGGGCGAACGCAGATTGGCCAGCCACTCACCTCTCGTGGGTTCGTGTGTACAGGACCGGTCGACATTCGAGGCGGGAGGGAGTATTGGAGTCTCGTAACGAACCACGACCGGGAAACAGTCCGAGTCAAGCTTGACGAAGTTCGTGAGGAGATGGGCGCGGAGATTACTGTGCGGAGTATGAAGCACCAGAGCCGTGGGACTGCGCCGACCACACTTCCGGCGGATCAGTTCACAAAGCGCCAGTTGGAGGTATTCCAGCTCGCCCGAGAGCAGGGATACTACGAGTACCCGAAGGAAACGACGGCCGGCGAATTGGCGGACGAATTGGGGAGCACCACATCGACGCTCCACGAACACCTTCACAAAGTAGAGGCGGTCTTGTTAGGGAGAGGCGGCCTGACGCGACTCGAATAGGTGTCTTTCGAAAGTTCACACGCCTTTCCAACACCTGTTTCAGCGGGAGGTATCTATCCCACTGATTCGACACTATTCCCGCTGAATCAGCCGTTAGTTGCGATCGCAGAGCACGCACATCGGTTATGCGTGTTGCACCGAGCGGCGTTTGCCGAACAGGTAGACGAAATAGAGGACTGCTAACGGGACGAAAGACATCCCTCCCAGTACCCCGCCTCTGACTACGAGTCCCAGTATCGTGTCTCCGGCAAGCGCACTTTCACCGATCCCAACGAGAACACAGCTCACGAAGAGGACTCGGAGTATCCAGAGTTCCTGCTGTTTGAGCGGGAAGATAGCCATGTCGAAAATTGTCAGATTTTTCAGTATAAGCTTTGCCCTGTGAATCGACTTCCAGAGCGCAAATCGTACTTGGTACCTGCCCACTACAGGAGACTTGCGTAACAGTCATTCTCGGTCCGTGGAACACAACAGAGTTATTTTAGTAGACTAATTGTTTCATATGGCTCGCGATACTATTGTTTCGTGGAAGGCGTTCGCCCTCTTTCTTCTCTTTCCTCCACTCGCTATCATCGCGATCGTGTTCTTTCCTCTGACGCTCTTGGTCCTCTTTTGGCTCTATTACCGGGGAAAGAATGAAGCGAGAATGGAGGGGACAACAGAACTTAGAGAATCCAGCACTGATAACTAAGCCGTTGCAAGGAACGCAGTGAGTCGGTCACGATGACTGCGAATCGTCACCGCCGATACGTCTGCAGCATCGATAAACCGAAAGCCATCTGTCAGTACGAGGCCAAATCTGGCTGGCTCGGCGCTCCCCAGGGACAATAACCCGCTGCAGCGATCGTCGTGACAGATCCCAGAGGTAGCGTGCCAGTCGATATTACAAGTAGTACATATCCAGTCCACCCAACGGATCATTCGGTAGTTACGGACGGGTACCGTCCGGCCGCCCGGACGTGTCATGTTGGCATAATTCAGACGAAGATGTTCGACACTGCCTTTTCCTCTCTCCCGTGGGAACCGCTCGGTCGCAACAATGCAGGAGCAACTCTACGATCAGATCGGCGGTCGTGACGCCGTCGAAGCGGTCGTGTCTGACTTCTACGACGCGGTCCTCGGAGACGAGCGAATCAACCACTATTTCGCGGACCAGGATATGGCCGAACTGCGCGCACACCAGATCCAGTTCATTAGTTCAGTCACTGGCGGGCCCGTCGACTACGGAGGTGAAGACATGCGTGAAGCCCACGCCCACCTCGACCTCGACGAGGGAGACTTCCGGGCAGTCGCCGAGCACCTCGAAACGGCACTGCGGGACAACGGCGTCTCGGAGGCGAACATCGAACAGATCCTCGCACGGGTCGCGGAACTGAAAGCGCCGGTCCTCGATCAGTAGTCGCTCCGCGAACGGAGGCGAGGGCCGCTTTCGAGCGGTCCGTTGGTGGTACAGGTCGCCGAACGCTGACCGAATCCACCTCCACGAGCGCGAGAACCGAAGCGGTCTCACCGAACACTGTCGCTCAGCTCTGTCCGCACCCACATGTTTCGTCTGTCCACGTTACAGCTATAGTAGCCATTGAACGTCAATGCACACCCGATCGCACGACAGCAGTGCAATCGGTGTGTATATCGTTTCAATTGTTACCATAGCCTCTTGATCTATCCACAGAAGAGATGGAGACCGAAAACGTGTCCTTCAGAACGAAGGGCAAAGATATGCGACGGAGGGGGTAGTACATCTGATGTGATTCAGCTACGTCTGGCGTGAATTAGAACTCACTACAAACGGGGATGCCCATGGTGTCGTAGTCACTCATTGCAGCGAGGGTGTCTGGCACCTCGTCGAGGGAAATGGTTTCCGAGACGAGTTCCTTGGGATTGATCTTCCCCGTTTTGATCATATCGAGCATTTCGGGGTAGCGGGACGGCTGCAGGCCGAGTGAGCCTCGGAAATCGATTTCTTTCGCGACGAACTCGTCGGTCGGGAGTGAGACTTCACCTTCCTCCTCAGATGTCGTCAGCCCGATCTGTACGTGGCGACCACCCTTGCCGAGAGAGTCAACCGCGTTCCGACAGGTGGTCGCAATCCCGAGGGCGTCGACTGAACAGTCTGCACCGCCATCCGTTAGATCGCGGACTTCCTTCGCCGGGTCATCCACTTCGGCGGCGTTGACTGTCGTGATCGCTCCCAGATTCTCGGCCTTCTCGAGTTTCTCGTCGAAGAGATCCACACCAATGACATTCGCACCGAGCGCGTTCGCAATGTGGACCGCTGACAGGCCAATGCCACCGAGTCCATGGACGACGACGTCTTCGCCGCGACCCACGTCCCCACGATGGGCCATTCCGTGATACGACGTCATGAACCGGCAGCCGATTCCAGCAGCCGTGTCCGGATCGATTTCGTCCGGAAGCGGGACTGCGTTGATGTCTGCATTAGGTATGTGAACTTCTTCTGCGAAGGCACCCGGGGCCTCGTTCATGAAGCCGAGTCCGATGTGATTCTCACAGATGTTTTCGTGTCCGTTCCGACAGAGTTCACACTTTCCACACGCGAAGTTAAACGGAATCGCGATGTGTTCTCCTTCGGAGACTGTTTCGACATCTTCGCCAACTTTGACGACTGTGCCACACGGCTCGTGACCGAGGATGTGCGGCGGATCTGGTCTGTAACCGAACCACTCCCAGTCACCTTGCCAACAGTGCCAATCGCTTCGACAGACGCCACATCCGTCGACTTTGGCGACAACACCGTGTGATTCCGGCTCGGGACGCTCAACGTCTTGGACTTCCAGGGGTTCCTGGAACTCTTCTAGCATTACTGCTCGCATTGCATATCATCATTTATCGTGACATTATATATAACTACTGTTCGGGCGTTTTAGATTATGTTGTAATCCCAACTACGCTCAAAGATGTGGAGAATAATGTTAGGATGCGAAGTATTAATACGTGGTGTATGATACCTAATATCGCAATGTCAACTGATCCGCAGCAGACAACCGAGTCGAAGACCGCCATCGAACAGAGACATGAAAAGGCTGCTAAGGAACTGGTTCCGACCGAGCCCGGCCAACTGTACATCGGGGGCAAGTGGGTGGACAGCAGCGGGGGCGAAACACTAACCACGCGTGACCCCACGACCGGAGACATTCTCGCCGAGGTCCAGGCAGGGACGGCTGCCGACATCGACCGGGCTGTGGAGGCTGCGTGGGACGCCTACGACGAGGACTGGTCGACGTACTCGGCTGCTGACCGCCAGGCGGTGCTCACGGAGATCGCTGGTCGCGTTGAGGCCCGCTCGGAGGACTTCGCGCGGATCGAGACCCTCGACAACGGGAAACCAGTCACTGAGGCCCGGATCGACATTGATCTCGTCATCGACCACTTCCGCTACTTCGCGGGTGCCTGTCGCGTCGAAGAGGGCCGGACGATCCCGAGCGGTGCCGACCAACATATCGAGACACTACGCGAACCTTACGGGGTCGTCGGGCAGATCATCCCGTGGAACTTCCCGCTGTTAATGGCTGCTTGGAAACTCGCGCCAGCTCTGGCGGCGGGGAACGCCGTCGTGTTGAAACCGGCCGAGGAAACGCCGCTATCGATTCTCGAACTGATGCGCGAGATCGACGACGTCCTGCCGGACGGCGTCGTGAACGTCGTCACTGGCTACGGTAGCGAAGCGGGCGAGCCGTTGTCACGGCACGAAGACATCCGGAAGCTCGCTTTCACCGGATCGACAGAAGTGGGCCGTGGCGTAATGAAGAACGCCGCCGACTCGATCACGGACATCACGCTCGAACTCGGTGGAAAGAGTCCGGTCGTCATCTATCCGGACGCCGATGTCGAAACCGCTGCTGAAGTCGCACGCATTGGGATGTTCCATAACACGGGCGAGTGTTGTTGTGCGGGTACGCGAATCTTCGTCCACGAGGACATTCGTGAGGAGTTCACCGACGCGTTCATCGACGAGGTAGAGAACCTCACCGTCGGCGATCCGCTCAACGAAGAGACGACGCTCGGACCGAAAGTCACCAAAGAACAGGTCGAGCGTACCCTCGAATACATCAAAGCAGCGGAGGGGTCCGGCGCCGACATTCTGACAGGTGGAGGAGCCCCGGACAGCGATGCGCTCGGTGACGGGTGTTTCGTCGAACCGACGATCATCACTGACATCGACCACGAAAACCGGGCTGTTCAAGAAGAGATCTTTGGCCCGGTCGAAACCGTCTTCGAGTGGTCCGACTACGATGAGATGATCGAGCGAGCGAACGACGTCGATTACGGTCTTGCCGCTGGCGTCATCACCCCAGATATCAAGCAGGCCCAGAAGACCGCTCGCGACATCGAAGCAGGGAACATTTGGGTGAACACGTACAACCAGTTCCCGGCTGGCCAGCCTTTTGGCGGCTACAAGCAATCCGGTATCGGTCGTGAGACTGCGGCCGAAGCACTCGAACACTACACTCAGACGAAGACGATCAACTTCAATCTCGAATAAAACCGAACGGACACTCTCCCTTGTCGTGGTGCCTTTCCGCTGTGTCTGTCCCCCTTTCTCTCATCCGTGTGATCACCGGTTCCACAATCGGAGAGTGTGATAAAATAATGCTGGGAGTCCGATCTGAGAGAAATTGTGAAAAGGCATATAAAAACGAGTGTGCTACTGTTGGTAACTACATGTACCCTGCTGACGACGACACCAGTGTCGAGGTCGATATCTCTCCCCGAGACGTTGCTATTTTGAAAGTTAGAATTAAGTATCCGACAGCTTCAGTACGGGAAATTCGAGATATTCTGGAAGAAGAGTACGATATATCCCTCTCGCACAACCGCGTCAACGACATTCTGCGTGAGATCAAATCGAAAGGACTGTTTCAGGAAGCTATCGACCCGAACAAAGACCTCTTTGAATACCACCTCTTCCGTATCGCGTTTCACTATCCTAGCTTTGAAGAACGGTGGGAGGAGTGCTACACGGACATCGTCAACGATTCACACGTCGTGATGTTCTTTAACGCTGACGACTATCACCAATGGCAGTTCATTACGCAGTTTCTTTCTAGCGAAGAGAGCGAACAGTGGAAACACCAGTTCTTCAAGAAGCACGGCGATCTCATCGCACAGTTCGACAAAACTGCGCTGCCATCAGTTCATAAATTTAACACTGATGCCGGTATCTTCGATGACATTCTAAAACAGACTGAAGAGGGAGAGCAGTATCTCGAATAGACGATATCCACGATGTCAATGCCGAAGCAACAGTGGCACGGATACTCCCGTGAACCGGTCCAAGGCATGGTTTGCAGACGTTCCCTGTTCTGTACGTCCAAGTCTTTGCATGGACCACGCCGTCACCGTTTTCCACTGATATTTCCGTTGTTGGCAGCCTCGATCGCGCCAGGAACTATCGAGTAGCAATACACGAATAGTGTACTTCGAGGTCTCCTCTTACGAGATTATCTTGCTGCCTTTTTCGTGAATGTCACGCTTGGAACAGTTCGTGGATAGCTCGCGAACCCGAGTAGATTCGTCTGGGCCAAAACGGGAGCATTATCGATGGATAACCGACTGAATTGTGCGAAGCTCCGTCAAAATGACCGCACCGCTAGCAGTCGTGCATGTATAGCTCTACTGACCCTTGCATAATGTTTATCATCAATTAGGTGGATTTCTGCATATCAGAATCCATGTCCCCCGATATCACCCCCTCAGAAAAACGGAAACAAGAGATCAGACAGCGACACAGTCGCATCGCTGAAGAGCTCTTCCCAGCGGAACAACTGAAACTGTACATTGATGGCAAATGGCAGGAAAGTTTGTCCGAACAGACACTCAGTACCTGTAACCCTACGACGGGCGATGTCCTGGCCCTCGTGCAGGCTGGGACGGCTGTCGACATCGACCGGGCTGTGGAGGCTGCGTGGGACGCCTACGACGAGGACTGGTCGACGTACTCGGCTGCTGACCGCCAGGCGGTGCTCACGGAGATCGCTGATCGCGTTGAGGCCCGCTCGGAGGACTTCGCGCGGATCGAGACCCTCGACAACGGGAAACCGATTACTGAAGCCCGCAACGATATTGACCTCGTCATCGATCACTTCCGATATTTCGCAGGGGTGGCCCGCGTTAGTGGGGGGAAAACGGTTCCGAGCAACCGGAGCAGCCACATAGAAACTCTGCAGGAGCCCTACGGGGTCGTCGGGCAGATCATCCCGTGGAACTTCCCGCTGCTAATGGCCGCATGGAAGCTCGCACCCGCACTCGCAGCAGGTAACGCCGTCGTGTTGAAACCGGCCGAGGAAACGCCGCTATCGATTCTCGAACTGATGCGCGAGATCGACGACGTCCTGCCGGACGGCGTCGTGAACGTCGTCACTGGTTATGGTCCCGAAGCGGGTGGCCCATTAGTCAGTCACAGTGACGTCCCGAAGATCGCGTTCACAGGGTCGACAGAGGTGGGTTATGGCGTGATGAAAAACGCTGCAACTACGATTACAGACGTCACACTCGAGCTTGGTGGGAAAAGTCCTGTCATCGTCCATTCCGATGCCGACGTCGAAAAGGCAGTCGACATCTCGATTCAGGCGATGTTCTTTAACGGAGGAGAGTGTTGTTGTGCAGGCACGCGGTTGTTCGTCCACGAGGACATCGAAGACGAATTCATCGATGAATTTGTAACTGCCGTCGAGCAACTGGAAATCGGAGATCCGTTGGACGAGGAGACAGATGTGGGTCCGCAGGTTTCACCAGCTGAAGTGGATAAAACCAGACAGTACATCAAATCTCTGAGCACTACCGACGTACGTATCTTGACTGGGGGTGAAAGGGCAGTGGGCGAACGGCTCTCTGACGGCTGTTTTGTTACACCGACGGTCATCTCTGGCATTGATCACGATGAGCGAATCGCACAAGAAGAGATCTTCGGGCCAGTCGAACTCGTCTTCACGTGGGATGCGTATGATGAAATGATTACCAAAGCGAACGACGTGGACTATGGTCTTGCCGCCGGAGTCATCACGTCAGATCTACAGAAAGCGTACGACACTGCCCGCGACATTGAAGCGGGAGATATCTGGGTGAACACGTACAACCAGTTCCCGGCTGGCCAGCCCTTCGGCGGCTACAAGCAGTCCGGTATTGGCCGCGAAATCGGTGCTGAGACGATCGAAAACTACACCCAGACGAAGACGATCAACTTCAACCTCGAATAACGATGGCCATTGAGAGTGACACACGGGTCCTCGTTCAAGGATTCCTCGAAGAGACGTACAGAATCGGGACTCTATCTCTATTTCTCGTAGTTTCTGCAATAACCAGGGATATTCGATATAGAAGATTCTAGAGCTAGCTACAAAATATAGAGTTATGGTCGAGAGTAGGGGGCCCATACAATATTCAAATGACAGGAGAGGATGAGAATCTCCTAATACAGATAAGATGAACAACCACGATTACAGAGTGGTGGCCGTACTCGGGTCCCTCACAGTACCCACGGAATCATCACTCCTTGTCAACCGTTATCTCGGAGCATTCAAGTGGCTGCTTAGCTAGTACTCACGAAAATGGAGCGAGAGCTGTTTGTCGTCATATTTGGCGATCCATTCGCGGTGATGAACACTATCGGGTTGATCGCGTTCGCCTTCGTCGGCTCTTCGAAGGCGATCCGCGAGGAGTTCGACCTCCTCGGCATCACGATCGTCGGGCTTGCAATGGCGTTTGCCGGCGGTGCGACACGTGATCTCCTCGTGACTCGAATTCCATTGGCCCTGCAGTCACCGATCGAAGTCGGGCTGGGCCTGCTCGGTGTCGCGTTAGCGATCGCTCTTAGCGTCATTCTCACAGCACCGGAGACACATCCACTCACGCTCGTCGCGGATGCGATAGGCCTCGCGGCCTTCACGACGACTGGGGCGATCGTCGCATCTGAGGCAGGGGTGTCAGCGCTCGGGATCGTGGCTATCGGAACGATCAACGCCGTCGGTGGTGGCGCGTTTGCAGACATTCTGCTCGATCGGTCACCGTTCATCCTCTTCGAGGATTTCTATGCGAGCTGTGCCGTCCTCGGTGGGAGTGTCTACTGGATCGTTGCGACGTTCGAAATCGCTGGAGGGATGGCCGCTGTGGCGTGTGCGGTCGTGACAGTCGTGACCCGATTTGTCGCAATTACGTACGACGTGACCCTCCCGACACTCCAGGCGCTGCGACGAGTAGGAAATTGAGTCAGGTGCGCCAGTGAACAGCCGAGATGGGCCGCGTCGTTCCGGTTGCGATTCCCGGCACGCTGCACCGAGTTACTCATCACCGTCTCGCTGTGCCGGAAACAGTTTGACCTGCTCGGCAACTGGATCGTCCATCGACAGCTCCATCTCGATGTCGGGGTTCGACCGGACACTGACATCGAACCCGATGTTCTGGTACACCGTGATCGCTCGATGGTTCCCCGACGAGACGCTGAGCGTCAGCCCGTCGTGGTCCTGATCGTCGGCGTGCGCGATAAGGTGTTTGAGCAGTTCCGTCCCGATACCTCGGTTCCTGACGGACTGGTGGAGAAACACGACGAGTTCGGGGCGCGCCGCAGTTGCCGGAACCGCCGCCGTGTGGCCGATAATCCGATCGCCGTCTTCGACGACGAGGTTCTGGCCCTTCTCCACGAGCGTCGAGAGCCACGTTTCGATCCGTGGACGCGTTGCAGGAGGGATTCCCTGCGTCCGACTGTAGCTGTCGAGGGTGTCGTACATCTCGACGAGGGACTCGAAATCGCCGTCCTCAAAGGGCCGTGCGATTCGAGCGTCTCCTTCGCTGTCGACGAATCGCGGACACCGCGGCGGACAGTACTCCGTTCCTTCGCACGCGGAGTTGTCCCAGCCGGTACAACTCTGCTGCTTCTCGTTTTTCGATCCGGCCATAGAGGGAGTGTCTCTCCTGAACGGCGTTAAGGGTTGGCGCGAATATGTAGGGGGTTTTTGTTGTGCCACAGACCGTGGCCTGGGTGATCTCCGCAAACGGAATTACAACTGATACTTCGGGAGCAACATTAAAATAACAAGTGGAGGCAGTTATACGTGCCAATGGATTCCGCCGATGGAGGAGAGCAGCGTGGAGCAGACGCAGAGCTATCCGCCGAACTCTGGGAGGCGTACAGAGACGGCAGCGATCTCTCTGTGTCCGACGCGACGGACGCCGAACTGGCACGCCACGAACGAGATTTCTGGAAAGGACTCTTCGACCGACTCGTCAGTGACCTCCCCGAAGGGGTGCTCGTTACGACTGCGGAAGGGAAACTCACTCACTGGAACGAGACGCTGGCGGAGAAGCTTCGCATCCCGCAGGCCGACGCGCTCGGGGAGAACGCCTACGACGTGATCGGCACTGAAAACAAGGCGGAGACGCTCGCTGAAACGATCGCCCGGACGAATTCGGTAATCAAGGAAGACGAGGTCCGCGAGGTCCCGTCGACGGAAGTCGTCTTCCAGAACTACGGCGTCCCGCTCCGCGCCCCCGGCGGAACCGTCGTCGGTGCGTTCGAGATCGCGTCCGACGTTTCGAAGCACGTCGAGCGACAGCGCGAACTCGAATCACTCCAGGAACGCGTGAGCGGGTCAGTTCAGGACCAACTGGCCGAGCTCTCCGCCTCTGTCGACGAGCTTTCGTCATTCACGGACGATATCGAATCGTTCGCGACCGACGAGACAGCCAAGATGGACCAGATTTCCAGCGAAGTCACCCAACAATCGGCGACGGTCGAAGAGATCGCCGCGACAGCCGATCAGGTGAGTCAGGCCGGAGACGAAGCGCGGGAGCACGCAGACGCCGGTGAGGAGGCGGCCGAAGAGGCCATCGGTCGGCTGGAAGACGTACAGGTCCTGGCAGACACGGTCACCGCGACGATGGAGGACCTCACGACGCAGGCCGATGAGATGGACGAAATCGTCGACATCATTCAGAGCATCGCCGATCAGACGAACATGCTCGCGTTGAACGCGAGTATCGAAGCCGCGAGGGCCGAGGAAGTCGGTGACAGCTTCGGCGTCGTCGCCGACGAGATCAAATCCCTCGCCGAAGAGTCACACGAGCAGTCCGAGGAAATCGAGTCGATGGTGTCCCAGATCGCGGAAACGTCCGAACGCACAGCGGCCGAACTCGGCGAAACAGCCGCGGAAATCGACGAGGCGATCGAAGCGGTGTCGGAGACCGTGGAGTCGTTCCATCAGGTCCGCGAGTCCATCGCAGAAACCGCAGACGGCGCCCGAGAGGTCGCCGAGGCGACCGACGACCACGCCGCGAGTTCCGAGGAGGTCGCCGCGATGATCGACGAAACGGTCACCAACCTCGAAGACCTGAAAGAGCAGATCAGCGACCTGAACGAAGTCGCCACCGACCAGTACGAACAGGTCGCGGAGATCGAACGAACGGTGGACGATCTGGTGTGAGCGGTCGGTCGTTTCAGTCCCACTCGGGATCCCGCTTCTCGACGAACGCGTTCAGCCCCTCGTCGAACGTGTCCGACTCGCTCGCCGCTCTGATCATCTCCCGCTCCAGTTCGAGGTGTTCGTCGAGCTGTGAGTGAAACGCGCTATCGACCAGGGTCTTGATCTTCCCGTAGACGTCCGTCGGTCCGGCGGCAAGGCGTCCCGCCAGTTCGGTTATTTCCTCGCGGAACGCCGCCGGAGATCCGTCGAACACGCGGTCTGCGATTCCCAGAGAATCCGCTTCGGTCGCCGATATCGGTCGTGGGTCGAACAGCAAGTCCCGTGCCTGGTACGGTCCCACTGCGCGCGTCAGGAAGAACGGCGTGGCGTTGTCGGGCGTGAGGCCGATGCGCGCGTAGGCAGTATCCAACCGAGCCTCGTCGTGCATCGCGACCATGTCGCAGGCGAGTGCGAACCCGAGTCCGCCACCGGCGGCGATACCCTCGACAGCAGCGATGACCGGGGCGTCGAGCGACCGAAGCGCCTGGATGAATCGGTTCGAAGCCGCCGCGGTGTTGTCGATCTTCGGGGGTCGCAGCTCCTGGGGCGTGTCCTGTACGTCGGTGAGGTCCGCGCCGACGGAGAAGTTCCCCTGACCGAACAGCACGAGGCAGTCGATTTCGGACCGGAGCTCGGTTACGGCGTCGGTGAGCGCATCCACGCTGGTCGCGGTGAACGAGTTCACGCCGTCGTCGTCCGACTCCATCACGAGCCAGGCCACGCCGCGGTCGGCGTCGATGTCTGCGTAGACCTCCTCGTGATATCTGCGCGTCTCCCCGTCCAACTGCGTCCCTGTCACGGTCATCGCACCCCGAGATACGTTTCGAGGACGTCCTGGTCGTTCAGTAACTCTGTGGCGGGGGCCGTCAGTTCGATGTGGCCCGTTTCGAGAACGTAGGCTCGGTCGGCCAGTTCGAGTGCCAGGTGTGCGTTCTGCTCGACGAGCAGGATGGTCATCCCGCGTTCGTTGAGCTCCTCGATCATCGCTCGAACGTCGTCGACGATCTGGGGTGCGAGCCCCTCTGAGGGTTCGTCGAGAGCCAGTACCTCGACCGGCGGGCCGACGAGCGATCGGGCGATCGCCAGCATCTGTTGTTCGCCGCCGCTCATCGTCCCGGCACGCTGGTCGCGCCGCTCGTCGAGTCGCTCGAAGCTGTCGTAGATCTCATCGACGGTAAACGACGTTCCGTGACCGGCGTTCGAGGGATCGGCCGTGACTCGGCTCGCGATCTGAAGGTTCTCGGCGACCGTCAGGTCCGGGAACACCCGTCGGTCCTCCGGAGTCCAGGAGATGCCGCGCCGACGGATCTCGTTCGGCGAGAGTCCGTGTACGTCGTCACCGTGGAGGCGGATCGCGCCGTCTTTCGGCGGTGTCACGCCCATGATGCTCCGGAGCGTCGTGGTCTTGCCCGCGCCGTTACGGCCGATGAGAGCGACGATCTCGTCTCGCTCGACGCGTAGCGAGACGTCGTGCAAGACGTGGCTCGGCCCGTAGTACGTATCGACGTCGTCGATATCGAGAACCGTCACGCCGTCTCACCTCCGAGGTAGGCCTGCTGGACCCGCTCGTCCTCCCGCACGACCGACGGTGGCCCGACGGTGAGGAGCGACCCGTTCTCTATCACGGCGAGTCGGTCGGCGACGCGCATGACCACGTCCATGTCGTGTTCGATAATCACGATCGTGATGTCTTCCGCGAGATCCTCGACGAGCTCTCTGGTTTCGACTGTCTCGTCGGGACTCATTCCTGCGGTCGGTTCGTCCATCACGAGGAGGTCCGGATCACAGGCCAGCGCGATACCGATTTCGAGGTGGCGCTGCTGGCCGTGTGCGAGCGAGCCGGCCTGTTCCTCTGCGATGTCCAGGAGATCCAGGCGTTTCAGAACGTCCCTCGCCGCTTCTCGCGTCTCCGACTGATCGTCGTAGTGCTGGAGCAGCGCGCCCGGGGTGAGCCCCGTTCGCTGTGCCTGTGCCGCCAGTCGCACGTTCTCCAGCGCGGTCAGGTCGGGAAAGAAATTCGTGATCTGGAACGACCGTGCCAGGCCCTGCTGCACGATGTCCTGTGGTTCGAGCTGATCGATCCGTTCGCCCCGCAGTTCGATCTGCCCGTCTGTCAATTCGTATCTGCCGGTGATCAGATTGAACAGCGTCGTCTTGCCGGCCCCGTTCGGGCCGATTACGGCGGTTACCTCGCTCTCCGGGATGTCGAGGGTGACCTCGTCGACGGCCCGGATGCTGCCGAACTCTTTCGTGACGCTATCCAACGCCAAGAGAGGCGTTGCCATACCTTGGAGAGTGGTCTACCACTATAAAAACTTACCTCTGTTGGCCGAGTTTTGAATCAACAATTTGGTAGAATTACCGAAACCTATATCAACAGGGTATCCGTTCGCATCCGTATGCCATCGGAGCGCATGTCCGACGAGAAGCGTAGCGTCCAGTTTAGCCGCCGAAAGTTCCTCGCGGGAAGTGGAGCGACGGTAGCAGCCTCACTCGCCGGCTGTTTCGGCAGCGCCGGGAGTAGCGGTTCGGATTCCGTCAAAATCGGCTTCGTCCTACCGTTCTCGGGAACGTACTCGTTCCTGGGCGAGAGCATCGTTAACGGCGTCAAGCTCAGGCTCGACGAGCAGTTGGATGGCGAAATCGACGGTCGGACGGTCGAGTACGTCCGCAAAGACACCGGTGCCGACCCGGCGACAGGTGCCTCGATCACCCAGGAGTTCCTGCAGTCGGAGAACGTCGATTTCATCGTCGGGCCGGTCTCGAGCGCGGTCGCCGGTGCGATGAAGCCCGAAATCGCCAGCTCTGGAAGCGCGATCTGGCTCAACGCCAACGCGGGTAATTTCAAGCTCGTACAGGACAACTGCACGAAGTATCACTTCCGGACCTCGTTCAACACGTGGCAGACGAGCGCGCCGCTCGCGTCGTACATCAACGACAACATCGCCGACAACGTGGTGCTCTCGTACGCGAACTACACCTTCGGGCAGCAATCGAAGAACCTCTTCCGGGAGGAGTTCGAGAAGGTCGGCGGGTCCGTCGTCGACGAGATCGGCGCGCCGCTTGGCACGTCCGACTACTCATCGTTCCTCCAGGAGATCGAGAACAGCGGCGCGGATGCCGTCTTCTCCTTCTTCGCAGGGAGCGACGCGGTGAACTACATCAAGCAGTTCAGTTCCTTCGGTCTCAACGAGAAGATGACCCAGACCGGGAGCGGGTTCCTGTTGTCGGCCGACACGCTCCAGGCACAGGGGACGGCGGCGCTCGGCATGTACTCGTTGCTGCACTACACGCCCACCAAGCAGACCGACCGGAACCAGGCGTTCGTCGACGCGTATTCGAGCCAGTACGACACGACGCCGAACGTCTACGCGTGTCAGGGCTACGACTCCGCGCTCGCGGCGGAGTTAGCGGTCACCGAGGCCGGCGGCACCGAGACCGATCCGATGGTCTCCAGCCTCGCCGGCGCGGAACTGGATAGCCCGCGCGGCTACTTCAAGTTCAAGTCCTCGACGCACGACCCGGTCATGGACATGGACATCAGGCAGGTCGTCGAGGCGGACGGCGGCGTCCAGAACGAAGTTGTCGAGACCCTGACGCAAGTGGAGGGACCGACGTGGGGGTGCAATCTGTAACATGGCCATCGAAGGGATCGCGAAGACAGCACTACTCGGCGTCGAGATGGGAATGACGCTCGTGCTCGTGACCGTGGGCCTGACACTCATCTTCGGGATGATGGACGTCATCAACTTCGCACACGGCTCGCTGTACATGCTCGGCGCGTACTTCGGCCTCACGGTCGTCACGGTCACGGGGAACTGGTGGGCCGCGCTACTGGTCGCGCCCCTCCTGGTCGGGCTGCTGGGCGGCCTGATCGAGTACCTCTCGATCCGACCGCTGTACGGCCGAAACCCCCTTTATCACATCCTGTTGACGTTCGGGTTCGCGATAATGCTCCACGGGCTGGTGACCGAAATATGGGGCGGCCAGGTCCAGAACATCGCGACGCCGTCGCTCCTCGAAGGGTCCGTCGACCTCGTGCTGTTCTCGTACCCGCTCTTTCGCCTGTTCCTGCTCGGCGTGAGCATCGCCGTCACGGCGGCGCTGTGGGTGGCGATGCGCCGGAGCGACTTCGGCATCGTCATGCGAGCGAGCGCACACGATTCGGAGATGGTGGACGCGCTCGGAACGGACGTCAAGCGCGTCTTCACCGCCGTCTTCGTGCTGGGGTCGATTCTGGCCGGGCTCGCGGGCGTCCTCCTCGGAACGTCCAGAGCGGTCGACCCGGGGATGGCCGCGAGCATCATCATCCAGGCGTTCGCCATCGTCGTCATCGGCGGCCTCGGGAGCTATCGCGGGGCCGTCGTCGGCGCGTTCGTCGTGGGCATGCTCAACGCGTTCGGACCGACGTTCGCCCCGCAGTTCACCGACGCGCTCCTGTACCTGCTGATGGCGGCCGTGCTCCTGGTGAAGCCGGCAGGCCTGTTCGGTACTCCGGAGGGGGCGTAGATGAGCGTCAAGGACATCGTGGGCCGGCACTTCTCCGCGCGTCAGCAGACCGACGTACTCAGCGGGCGCGTCCGGGTCGGGCTGTTCGTCGCCGGTGTCGTCGCGGTGCTGTTCGCCCCGTTCGCACAGGCGGTCCACCCGTTCTGGATGGACCTCGCGACGCACATGTTCATCTTCGCGTTGTTCGCGCTCAGTCTCGACTTCGTGTTCGGATACGCCGGCCTGCTCTCGTTCGGTCACGCGGCGATGTTCGGCGCGGGCGGGTACGCCACCGCGCTGTTGATCCAGAACGCCACCACGAGTGCCCTCGTCGTGCTCCCGATGGCGGTACTCGTCGGTGCGGCCGTCGCGGCCCTCATCGGCTGGCTGAGCGTCTCGGCGCGGGGCATCTATTTCGCCATGCTCACGTTGGCGTTCGCACAGCTGTTCTACACGGTCGTGTTCAACGACATTCCCGCGATGCTGCTCGGTCTCGAGGCGGTGACCAACGGCGACAACGGGCTTGTCGGCATCACGGCGCTGACGCTGTTCGGCGTCGACACCGGGTCGCTGATGGCGTACTACTACCTCTCGCTCGCGATGCTCGGGGGGATGCTCGCGCTCGTCACCCGACTCGCGAACTCCCCGTTCGGTCGCGTGATGCAGGCGATCCGCGAGAACGAGGACCGAGTCGCCTTCATCGGCTACGACGTCGACCGCTACAAGATCGTCGCGTTCACCATCAGCGGAGGTATGGCCGGCCTCGCCGGCGGCCTCTGGGTCCCGTTCAACAGCACCGCCACCACGGCGATGCTGCACTGGACGACCAGCGGCGAACTGATCGTCATGACGTTACTGGGCGGCATGGGAACCCTCTGGGGACCGATCGCGGGAGCGTTCCTCGTCGTCTTCCTCGAGGACTCGCTCTCCGCCATCGGCAACTGGGAAATCTACCTGGGTATCGTCTACATCGTCATCGTCATCTTCGCGCCGCGTGGACTCGCGGGCATCTTCCGCACCGTCCGGTCGAATCCCGACCCGCGAGTCCTCCTGTCGAAGGCCCGCTCCGCGCTGGCGACGTACCGAGAGAAGGTCTTCTCGTAGCCCGAACCCGTTCATTTTTGGTCGCCGCCGGAGTTCGTCGAAGTATGCCACAGTCGAAGGTGACAGACCTTTCAGCGGCAGTCGGTCGTATCGAACCCGGGAGCGCCGTCGCGATGGGGCTCGCACTGGAGCACGCGATCCCGTTCGCTGCCGGCCACGAACTAATTCGGCAGGAGACGGACGAACTGACGCTCATCGGCCCGATCAGCGATCTCCTGTTCGACCAGTTGGTCGCGGCCGATCTCGTCGATCGCGTTCGCGCCGCGTGGGTCGGCAACGTCAGTTCCGGGACCGGCTACAACTTCAGGCGGGCCGTCGAGGACGGTGGCCTCTCCGTCGAGAACCACTCGAACTTCAGTATCGCGCTATCGCTGAAGGCGGGCGCGATGGGGGTCCCGTACCTCCCGACGCGGTCGCTGCTCGGGAGCGATATTTTCGAAGAGAACGACCGCTTCCGCGAGGCCGAAGACCCCTACTCCGGCGACCGACTCGCGCTCGTCCCAGCGATCCGTCCGGACTGGACCGTCGTGCACGTCCAGCGGGCCTCGCCGTACGGCGACGCGCACTTCTGGGGGAACTCCGGAGTCGCCTTCGAGGCTGTCGACGCCGCCGACGACACCCTCATCGTCGCCGAGGAAATCGTCGAACCGGACGTGATCAAAAGCGATCCCAGCCGAACCGCGATCACGCGGGACTCGGTGACCGCGGTCGCCGAAGTTCCCTTCGGGGCGCATCCCGCACCGCTCGCCGGCCGCTACAATCGCGACAACGAGTTCTACCTCGACTACGCCGACGAGACGAACGACGAACTGGGAACCATCGCCTGGCTGAACGAGTGGGTCCGCGGCGTCCCGGACCGGGAGGCCTACATGGAGAAGATCGATCGTGACCTGCACGTGTCCGAGCCGACTGTGGCCGCGGAGGTGGAGTATGGACGCTGAGTCCTACACCGATAGAGAACTGATGGTAGCTGCTGCGGCCCGCGAAATCGATGACGGCGACGTGGCGTTCGTCGGGATGCGGCTGCCGCTCATCGCGTTCCAGGTCGCCGTGAGTACCCACGCGCCGGACGCCATCTCGGTTTTCGAAAGTGGCGTCGTGCGCGACGATCCAGCAAGTGACTTCCTGCATACAATGTGTGATCTCCCGAACCTCGACCGGGCGCTGTCGACGACGAGCATGATAGACATCATGTCGAGACTCCAGCGCGGGGAGATCGACGTCGGCTTCCTCGGTGGCGCTGAGATCGATCGGTACGGGAATTTGAACACGACCCGGGTCACGTCGAGGTCCCGCGAGATCCGCCTCCCCGGGAGCGGCGGGGCCTGCGATATCGCCTGTCTCTCCCAGCGAACGGTCGTCCTGATGGCACACGAACCGCGGCGGTTCGTGGAACGCGTCACGTACAACACGAGCCCCGGTCACGGAGCTGGGGGCGACTGGCGAGCGAGGGAATCTGTCGCAGGCGGCGGGCCCGAGACGCTCGTCACGACGAAGGCCACCTTCGGGTTCGACCACGACGGGGAACTCTACGTTAAATCGCTCCACCCCGGCGTGAACCTCGCGGAGATCGCCGACGACTTTCCGTGGGACCTCAAGACGGCGGCGGAGGTGACCGACGACCCGATCGGACGGACGGAGCCCCCTTCGGTGGACGTGCTGGAACTGATCCGTGAGTTCGACCCGAACGGGTTCTGGACGCGCTAAGGAACCGCTGATCAGCCCGTGGAACGACGGGTCTTAATTACCGAAACTAACAAATATGATGTTCTTCATTATTAAATCGAGACATGCAAGAGAACCTGCCTGAGTCATATCTGCCAGACGCGGCGAACAGCCCGGAACCTCTCCATGCGCTTCCCGAGACCGATTACCCGTCCAACGTCAACGTGGCAGAGGAACTCGTCGATACGCACGTCGAGAACGGCCGCGGTGACAACGTGGCGATCCGGTTCCGTGATCGGGAACTCACGTACCGCGATCTCAAGGATCGGGTCGATCGCTTCGGGAACGCGCTCAAAGACCTCGGCGTGGAACCGGGCGACCGCGTGCTGGTTCGGTTCCCGAACCGCCCAGAAGCCATCGTCTCCTGTCTCGCCGTCCAGAAGATCGGAGCGATTCCCCAGCCCTCGATGAAGCTGCTGCGGGCGAAAGAACTGACACACATCCTCGACGACGCCAAAATCAAGCTCGCCGTCGTCTACGACGACCTGCTCGACGAACTCGAAGACGCGGTCGACGCCGTCGACTGTGTCGAAGAGGTCGTCGTCGTGGACGACGTCGGTGTCGACCACGACCGCCCGAGCTATCAGCGGCTCATCGACGACGCCAGCGACGAACTGGCGGCCCACGACACCGAGGCGACCGATCTCGGGCTGATGCTGTACACCAGCGGCACGACGGGTCGCCCGAAGGGAGCAGTTCACTCTCACTCCGACATCCTCGCGACGGCCGACGGCTACGCGAACTACTGTCTCGAACCGACGGAAGACGACGTGTTCGGCGGTAACCCGCCGCTCCCCTTCGCGTACGGCTACGGCGACCTCGTCACGTTCCCGCTCCGGTTCGGCGCGACGACCAGTCTCGTCCAGGATGCGACGCCCCAGACGCTCCTCGAAGCCGTCGAAGACCACGGCGTCACCGTCTTCTGTTCGGTCCCGACGGCCTACAACCAGATCCTCTCGAAGTTCCCCGACGGCCACGAGGAATACGACGTGAGTTCGCTCCGGCTCGGTCTGAGCGCCGGCGAGCCGCTCGCGCCACACACCTTCGACGAAATCGGTGAGAAGTACGGCATCGACATCCTCGACGGAATCGGGACGACCGAGATGCTCCACATCTTCATCTCGCACCGCCACACCGACGAGATTGACCCCGAAGCGACTGGATTCCCGGTTCCGGGCTACGAGGCGAAGATCGTCGATCCCGAAACGGGCGACGAACTGGAGCGGGGCCGGTCCGGCCAGCTCGCCGTCCGCGGTCCGACCGGCATCACCTACTGGAACCGGCCGGAGAAGCAGAAAGACGCCGTCCGAGACGGCTGGAGCTTCCCCGGCGACATCTTCGTCCAGCGAGAGGACGGCCGCTTCGAGTACCAGTCTCGGGAGGACGACCTCATCATCTCCAGCGGATACAACATCCCCGGACCGGAGGTCGAGATGGTTCTGGAAGAACGAGAGGCGGTCCAGGAAGTCGCCGTCATCGGTGCTCCGGACGAGGAACGCGGTGAGATCGTCAAGGCCTATATCGTACTCCACGAGGAGTACGAAGCCAGCGAATCACTCGTCTCCGAACTACAAAATTACGTCAAGAACACGCTCGCTCCCTACAAGTACCCGCGCGCGATCCAGTTCCTCGACGAGCTTCCCCGGACGGAGACGGGCAAGATTCAGCGGACGAAGCTCCGAGACCGCGAACAGACGGTCTGACGCTGCCACACTCGCTCTCTCAGACACGCTGTTGCATTATCCGCGAACCTGGCTCGATAGAACCGTTCCTCCTCTCGTTCTCCCGTTCGTTCCGTAGCACTGCTGCCAGTGGTCATGGGAGCGCGTGTCACGGGTATCCTAGATAGAACCGCTGTACAGTTGTATACTGGCATATACAGTAGCTGAATACAGTATCGTATACGATGATAAATCGTCTAGTTTCGAGAATGGAATAACGACCGTACGCCTGTTACCGAAACCGGGATCGTTCCGTATCGATGGTCGACCGATCGAGAGACACGCGAATAACAGGAATAACAGACGTACACGTATTATTTACAATCGTCTGGCTTCGGCGGGAGTTTCGGCACAATATTATAAAATTAATCGTTATAGATTTGTCATCTGGAGCCATAATAACTTTCGTACATCTGTTATTTCGCGTATCGCGGACCCGCTATCACACCGAGAATCTGTATACGTTTACTGTATACACCATCGCGAAACAGCGGGGTTCCGGGTAGACGCGCGGTCTATTGCACGAAAACGACAATCCAGAACCTACGGCCCTTCGTTCGCTCTGAGTTTCAGGTCGGAACGAGGCTTCGCCACGCACGTGAGTACGTAGCCCTCGTCTTTCTCGCTGCCGGAGAGGAACATCGCTTCCGTCTGCTGCACCTCGCCCTCTTCGAGTCGGAGCGCGCTGCAGACGCCACAGACACCCATTCGACACTGGTACGGGAGATCGAGCCCCGCCTCGTCGGCGGCTTCGAGGATGGTCTGCGTCTCGGCGACCTCGATCGACCGGTCGATGTCCACGAACTCGACGGTATGTGTGTTGGCCATCGTTATAGCTCGTACTCGTAGACGTGCTCTATCGGTTCGAAGTCGAGGTCTTCGTACACCGAGACCGCGTTCTCGTCACCGTGGATCACGTCGACGCGACAGAAGTCGATCCCTCGCGGGTGGTCGCGAAGCCACTCCGCCGCAGCGTCGAGTAACTGCTTGCCGATGCCCGTGTCCCGATACCCGTCTTTCACGTAGTGTCCGTTGATGTACCCGTGATCTTTGAGCCGGAAGATCGGGTGGTCGCCGACGACGCGTACCTCGAGGACACCGACGAGATCGTCGTCCGCCTCAGCGACGAACACCGTACCGTACTTCGAGTCGAGCAGTTGATTCTCGAAGTACTGCAGCCACCGCTCGTTGGCCTCGTCTTTGTGTTCGTATCGGTCGTCGTACTGCGAGAGGTGGTCGGTGAAGCCGTGCCAGAGTTCGATGAGTTCCGACCCGTCTTCCCGGTTCGCCGGTCTTACTTGAGCTGCCATGAGTTGCCATACTACCTCTTCTGATAAAAAAGCGTTCCCATCGAATCTCGATATATCTCGATCTTTGGGAAACATTTATCACCTATGAGGCGAACATTCGAATGTACTGAAAATGTCCGCAGAACCAGCTCCGGTCTCCGAAGAGGAGTTCAAACAGCAGCTACAGAACGGGAAGATGGTCGAGTCGGTCGACGAGATGACGGAGGGGTACAAGAAGGCGCTGAAGCAGATTCTCATGGTGTCGGCCGACACCGAGCTCATGAGCGCACCGGCGTACTACGAGCAGTCGCTGAACGCTCCGAGCCTGGACGCCCGCGCGTCCTGTGTGAGCGTCATTCAGGACGAGCTGGGCCACGGTCACATCGCCTACCGACTGCTCGAGGACCTGGGTGAGGACCGCGAGGACCTCATCTTCAACCGCGAACCCAACGAGTTCCGCAACACGTACGGGTTCGATCAGCACATCGACAACTTCGCCGAACTCGTCTGTGCACACGGACTGTTCGACCGAGCCGGGATCACCCTCCTCGGCGACATTCACGAGAACACCTCGTACGCGCCCTGGAAACGCGCACTGACGAAGGTGTCCAAAGAGGAGCAGTTCCACCTTCGCCACGGCGAGACGTGGATGCGCCGCCTCGCCAACAAGAACGAATCGACCAAGGAGAAGGTCCAGGAGGCCGTCGACTGGATGTTCCCCATCGCGTTGGAGTGGTTCGGGCTCCCCGACGACAAGAAGCGCCACGACGACCAGCTCGACTACCGTATCAAAGGGAAGTCCAACGACGAACTCCGACAGGACTGGATGGATCGGACGATTCCGTTCCTCACGGAGATCGACATCGAGTTCCCCGCACACTACGACGAAGACGCCGACGAGTACGTCATCGACTACGAATTCCCCGTCGCGTTCGACGAGGAGAACAAGGAGTGGCGCTTCGACGAGCCGATCTCGTGGGACGACGTCATCGACCGCTGGCGTGCGCGCGGACCGGCCAACGAAAAGTACGTCAACATGATTCAGTCCGGCAAAGTCGACGTGATGCCACAATAGCGCGAGACCATGAGCAAGAGTTCGAAATCGGAAATCGACGAGATGGGATTCGGGCCGTTCGACATCGGACCCGACGGGACGGAAACGGACTTAGAGCGGGCGGTCTGGGCGAATCTGGACGAGATTCCAGATCCCCACATTCCGCTGAGCCTGGTCGAGATGGCGATGATATACGACGTCACCGTCGAGGACAGCGTCGCCAACATCGATCTGTCGTTCCCCTGTATGGGCTGTCCCGCCTACGAGTTCATTCACGACGACATCCGGGGCTGTCTCCGGACGATGAGCTGCATCGATGACGTCGAGATCAACGTGGTCTGGGACCCCGTCTGGTCGAAAGACATGTTAGACGCCGAAGCACGCGAGAAACTGCAAGAATCGGGAATTGCACTATGAAATACGAAGTATTCGCACGAATCAGAGCGGGTGACGAACTGATCCACGTCGGTAACGTGGACGCACCGGACGACAGACTGGTCAAGACCTACGCGAGGACCACCTTCGACGAGGAGGACTGGGACCGAATGGTCGCGGTTCCCCGCGACGAACTGATCGAGGTGACGGGCGCACAGATGGCGGAATCACCGATGGTGGGAGAACAATGACTGACGACTGGAACGACGACGCAATCGAGTACGTACAGGCGATCGCCGACACCAAACTCATCCTCTCCCACCGGTACTCCGAGTGGATGCTTTCGGGGCCGGCACTCGAAGACGACATCGCGGGGGCGAGCGCCGCACAGGACGAGATCGGCCACGTCCGACAGCTCTTCGAGAAGCTCTCTGACAGCGGCCGCGACCCCGAGTGGCTACAGGGCGACCGCGACCCAGAGGAGTTCAGCAACGCCGCGTGCCTCGACGACACGTCCGACACGTGGACGGAGTTCGTGACCGTGGCGGGCGTGACCGAGCGCGCGGCGTGGTATCTCATCGACTCCATCGCCCACGAGGACTTCGACGGCCTCGGACAGCGCATCGGCCAGGACGAGTACTTCCACCTGGAACACCTCGATGCGCGCCTCAGTCACCAGGCCGAGGAGAACCCGGAGGCTGTGGAGGAGGCGTTCGCAGCGGCAGCCGCCGCGGCACTCGCGCTGATTGGCCCTGCGACGTTCGACGCGGACACCGACCCGCTCGTCCAGTCCGGCTTCACGGACCGATCGGCGGCGGACGTCCGAGAAGGGTTCAAACGGCACTACGAGACCCTCTTCGAAGAGACCGACGTCGACCCCTCCGCGGTCGACTGGGACGCACCGGACGAGGCGTCGTGGAACGAAACGCGCCGCAGAATCGGCGACGGTCACGTCGACCCGGACGTCGTCGACGCGTTAGGCGGGGTCAAGAACGCGGAGTACGCGAGAGCCTGAGCCATGAGCGCATCCGAATCAGGAACCTCGGACGAGCCGATTCGCCCGGAGTGCCCGTTCTGCGGGTCCACCGAGACGGAGCGGGAATCGGCGTTCGGCTCCGAGATATCCAAGAGCCAGTACTACTGCCACGGCTGTAACACGATGTTCGAACGACTCAAATACGACGGGAAGTCCCCCGATACCGGTCGGTAATCGAACGGCAGTCGTTGGCCGCGCACCCGATGCGGGTCCGCGGGGCGTCGCGCCCCTCCGAAGAGCCGATGCACCCCTTCCCCCAATTTTAATCTTTCGGTATGTTTAAGTACTTCCGGTGAGATGTGCAGAACGCACCAATGGAACCATTCGACGAGCTAGACCTCGAGTACTTCCAGACAGAAGTGGAAAACCACGTCGGCATCCTCCGGATCGACCGACCGCCGGTAAACGCACACAACATCGACGTGCTGCTGGAGCTCCAGCGGGCCGTCGAGGGCGTCCGATTCGACGACAACGTCCGCGTCTGCGTCTTCGGAAGCGCCAACGAGAGCATCTTCTCGACCGGCTTCGACATCAACGACCTCCAGACTGAGGAGGCCCACCAGATCGGCTACGCCAGCCAGACCTCGAAAGAGATCATCATGAAGATGCGGACGACGGACACCGTCTTCATCGCGGCCGTGGACGGGCACTGCATGGGCGGCGGCCTCGAACTGGCGCTGGCCTGTGACTTCCGCTTCGTCGGTGACGACGACGACTACCGCGTCGGGATGCCGGAAGTCCACCTCGGGCTCATCGCGGGCGAGGCCGGGACCCAGCTCCTGCCGCGCTACATCAACCGCTCCGACGCGCTCCGCATGATGATCACCGGCGAGGAACTCACGCCGCAGGAGGCCTACGACAAGGACATCTTCGACGAGATCCACCCCCCGGAGGACGTCGAGGACGCCGTCTTCGAGTTCGCCGAGCAGATCGTCGAGAAGCCCGCCGGGGCCGTCGGCCACAACAAGCTGGCCGTCAACGAGGGCCTCGAACTGCCGCTCTGGGACGCGCTCTCCCACGAGCGTGAGCTCCAGAACGCGCTGCTCGGCTCGGAATCCGCGAAGGAAGGCGTCAACGCGTTCCTCGAAGACCGCGAGCCTGACTTCGTCGGCGTCGAAATCGGCGAGAAAGAAGCGCCCGAGCCCCAGTCCGACGACTAGAGCGAGAGCGATTCGGTCGCGACGGTCGTCTGCTGAATTTCGGTCGTCCCGCCGATGAGACTCAGTATTTTCGCGTCGCGGAGGTAGCGTTCGAGCGGGTAGTCCGTCCGGTAGCCCTTCCCGCCGTAGATCTGCATCGCGTTCCGCGTGACGAACTCGGCGACGTCGCTGGCGTAGTACTTCGCCTGACTGGACTTGCGCGTGTTACCGCCGCTCTCGGCGATGGACGCCGCGGACTCGTACACCAGATGCCGGGCCGCTTCGAGACGGGTGTCCATCTTCGCCACGAGGACCTGGACCGCCTGGTACTCGCCGATGGCGTTGCCTCCCTGCCGGCGCTCGCTCGCGTAGTCGACCGCCTCGTCGTAGGCCGCCTGCGCGATACCGGTCCCGATAGCGCCGAGGCCGGTCCGCGCCATGTCGATCGTCCCCATCGCGATCCGGAAGCCCTCGCCGACGCCACCGAGCAGCGCGTCGGAATCGACCTCGACGCCGTCGAGCGTGGAGTCGCCCGTGATGTGCCCGCGCATTCCCATGAACTCCGCGCGGTCGAACGTGAACCCGGAGACATCGTCGACACCGGGGACGAGAAACACGCTGACGCCGTGTGAGTCCTCCGGCTGTGGCCGCTTGCGCGCGACGACGAGGTGAACGTCCGCGACGCCGGCGTTCGTCCCGAAGGACTTCTCTCCGGTGAGCGCGTACCCGTCGTCCGTCTCCTCGGCAACCGTTTCGAGTTCCGTCGGGGAGCTACCGGCCCCGGGTTCGGTCAGGAGCATCGAGCCGACCGACTCGCCGGCGACCATCTCCGGCAGGTACGCCTCCCGCTGCGCATCGGACCCGTGATGTAGCACGGGGAGGGTCGCGAACGTGTGGCCCTGTATCGTCTCGGCGACCGCCCCGCTCTCGCGTGCGACCCGTTCGAGCGCGAGCGCGTAGCCGACGAAATCGGAGCCCAGTCCGCCGTACTCCTCGGGAATCAGGATACCCAGGAGTCCGGCGTCGCCCGCGGCCTCGACGACGTCGCGCGGAAACTCGTCGGTCGCTTCGATCTCTTCGGCCCGCGGCGAGAGGACGTCCTCGGCGAACGCGTCGGCGCGGTCTCTGATGTCGCGGTGCTCGTCGGACAGCGATCGTTCTAGGAGCTGCATACAGATCCCCCTCGGCCCAGGGTAATGAACATTACGCGCCACGCCCGCGCAGTCGTCGCGACTAGGGGCTCAAACGGCGAAAGGAATGGCCGTCGGTCGTACGGCCGACGCTTACCGGGAGACGTTGACGTTGACGTTCTTCGCCTGCGTGTACTCCTTGATCGCCTCGGTCCCCTGTTCTCGACCGATGCCGCTCTCCTTGAACCCGCCGAAGGGGGTCTGCGGGAAGGTCTGGGGGTACTCGTTGATGCTGACCATCCCGTAGTCGAGGCGCGCGGCCGCGTCGTGGGCCGTGTCGATGTCCGAGGTCCAGACGCCCGCGCTCAGGCCGAACGGGGAGTCGTTCGCGATCTCCAGGGCCTCCTCGTAGTCCGAGAACTCGATGACCGAGAGGACCGGACCGAAGATCTCCTCGCGGGCGATGGTCATGTCGTTGGTCACGTCGGTGAAGACGGTCGGCTCGATGAAGTACCCCTGCTCCTTGTCTTCGGGGACGCCGCCGCCGGCCGCGAGCGTCGCGCCCTCCTCGACGCCGGTCTCGATGTACTCGAGGACCTCGTCGCGGTGCTCCGCGCTCACGGCCGGCCCCATCCGCCCGTCGTCGTCGATGCCGCTGCCGAGCGGCGTGTTCTCGGCGCGCTGGACGACCTGGTCGACGACCTCGTCGCTGACAGCTTCGTGGACGAGCAACCGGGAGCCCGCCCAGCACATCTGTCCGCAGTTCATGAAGATGCCGTAGTGGACGCCGTTGATGGCCGCGTCGAGGTCCGCGTCGGGGAAGACGATGTTCGGCCCCTTGCCGCCGAGTTCGAGCGTGACGCCCGTGACGTTGTCCGCGGCCTCGGACATGATGTGCTTGCCGACGCCGGTGCTGCCGGTGAAGGCGACGTGGTCGACGGCGCTCTCGTTGACCAGCGCGTTACCCGCACCCGAGCCGGTCCCGGGAATCACGTTGAGGACGCCGTCGGGGAGTCCCGCCGCTTCGGCGGCCTTCGCGTAGTACAGCGCCGACAGCGGCGTCGTGTTCGACGGCTTCAGCACCGCCGTGTTCCCACAGGCGAGCGCGGGCGCGAGGCTGCGGCCAGCCAGCTGGAAGGGGTAGTTCCACGGCGCGATGTGGGCGGTGACGCCGAGCGGTTCCTGCAGGGTGTAGTCGAGCCGGTTTCCGGGCACTGGGATCGTCTCGCCGGTCAGCTTGTCCGCCCAGCCGGCGTAGTAGCGGAAGGTGTCGACGACCATCTCGACGTCGAGGCCCGCCTCGAACGGGGTCTTCCCGTTGTCGTGGGACTCGACGAGGATGATTTCGTCGGACAGCGCTTCGATCTCGTCCGCCATGGCGTCGAGGAGCGCCCCGCGTTCGCTCGGGGCCATCTCGCGCCACTCCGATCCGCGCTCCGCGGCGGCGTCGGCCGCCGTCACCGCGCGGCTGACGTCCTCGCCGGAGGCACAGGCTACTGTCGCGTACGTTTCTTCCGTCGCAGGGTCGAGCGTGGCGATCGTCTCGCCGTCTGCGGCGGGCGTCCATTCACCGTCGATATACAAGTCTGTTGGGCCGTCGTAGCTCACACTCGAAACACTCTTTCGTGATATTTATATTTTGTCACTGGCGCAACTCAACGGAACTCGGGTCGCTCGTCGTTGCGGAACGCCTCGACACCGGTCTCGTGAGCGTCGCTGCCGTACGCGAGCGTCTGGAGGTGGGCCTCTCTGTCGAGGGCGTCACGGAACGGCCGCCCGATGTTCTCGTGGAGGCCGCGCTTCGTCAGCCCGAGCGTCTCGGTCGGTTTGGCATCGAGCGTCGTCAGCAGTTCGTCGACCGACTCGTCGAGGTCGGCGCCGGGGACGGCGCGGTTGATCAGGTCCATCTCCGCGGCCTCCTCGGCGTCGAAGAGGCGTCCCGTCATCGTCAGTTCCTTCGCCGTCCGAAGCCCCACCAGCGCGGGCAGGAGGACCGTCCCGCCCGAGTCCGGAATCAGGCCGACGTTGGCGAACACTTCGCCGAACCGGGCCTCGGCCTCGGCGTACGCGAAGTCGCACGCCGCGGCGATGTTCGTCCCGGCCCCGACGGCGTCGCCGTTGACCTTCGCGATCACCGGGAAGGGGGCTGTCAGCAGCGTTTCGACGACGGCGTTGAGCGTCGACTGCACGCGTTCGTAGGCCTCGCCGGGGGTCTCGTCGCGCTCGGCCATCGCGTCGATGTCCCCGCCAGCACAGAACGCGTCGCCGTCGCCGGTAATGACCGCCGCCCGGGCGTCCTCGCGCTCGGCCGTCTCCAGGGCGTCGACGAGTTCGTGTGCCGCAGCGACGGTAAAGGAGTTCTTCGTCTCCGGACGGTCGAAGGAAATCGTGTGGACGCGGTCGGCTGTCTCGACTCGAACCATATCCGACGTGATTCCCGGAGCGACATAAAACCAGTCGGGCCGAGACGTTTAATAGCCCAGTCGCGCACGCTCCGTAGTGTGCGAACTATCGAGTCACACGACGTACGGTTCGGTGAACTCGCGGGGCCGCTGGTCCACGGAGCGCGGTTCTTCGACTGGGAGCTGATCTCGACGCAGGTCGTCACCGAGGCGTTCGGCCACGCGTTCGAAGACATCGTCGACGCCGGCGGCATCCCCTACGCGCCCGTCGTCGCCGCGACGACGGTGTATCGCTATCCAGGGTTCCGGGATACGGTGACCGTCGAAACGACGCCGACATCTGTCGGCGAGAGCAGCGTCGAACTGTGCTACGAGATGACGGACGACGACGGTGACCGTCTCGCGACGGGACGACTGACGCACGTCACAATCGCGCCGGAGGGCGGGGCGGGGCCTCTCCCCGAGGACACCAGGATGCGATTTCGCGAGGCGCTCGACGAGACCGCTCCCGAGGTCGGGCCGCGCGGAGCGGACGGCGGCGGTGAGTTGCCGAACTTCTCGGCGTCGTTCGACGTCCGCAGCCCCCACATCGAGTGCTCCGAGCTCGCGTACTTCGAGGAGTATCCGCGCTTCGCCGACGTCGCCCTCGAACGCTTCCTCGAATCGAGGGAGGCGAGTCCCGACGCGACGAGCGGGGGCTGCAACCCGTTCCGCCTGCGCGACTGGCGCTGGGAGTTCGTCTCCCCCGTGGAGTACGAGTCGACGCTCACCGTCGAGTCGGACGTTCGGGCCGTCACCGAGGAGACGCTCCGAATCGGACACCGGTTCGAGAGTGACGGCAGCGTCCGCATCGAGGGCGTCACCGAGTACGGGTGTTTCGACGAGTCGGGAGCCCCGACTTCGATCGCGCCACAACTGCGCTCGCTGTTCACCGGCGAGTGAGTCGGCAGCCGTACCCCCGCACCTTATAGTCGCTCATCATCATCTACTGTGTATGACCGATGCGTACATCATGGGCGCTGGACAGTCAGACTTCGGATCGTTCCCCGATGAGTCGTACCGGTCGCTGTTCGACGACGCGTTCGACGAAGCGGTCGCGAGCGTCGACGGCGACTTCGACACCGACAGCATCGACGAGGCGTTCCTCGGGACGCTCGGCGTCGGCGGGCGACAACTGGGACTGAGCGGTCCGGCCGTAACAGAACACCTCGGCCTTCACGGGATACCGACGACGCGCGTCGAGAACGCGTGTGCGGCCTCCGGATACGCGCTCCGACAGGCCGTGATGGCGGTTCGCTCCGGCATGGCGGACGTCGCCCTCGCCGGCGGCTACGAGGTGATGACCGACATGAGCGGCGACCACACGAAGTGGTGGCTCGGCGTCAGCGGCGAGACGGAGTGGGAACGCCTCTCCGGGACGACGTTCGCCGGCGTCTACGCGCAGATGGCGAGCGCCTACATGCGCGAGTACGGGGCGACGAAGGAGGATATCTCGCGGGTCGCGGTCAAGAACCACGCCAACGGGGCGCAGAACCCCCACGCCCAGCTCGGTTTCGAGTGCTCGCTGGAGGACGCGATGAACGCGCCAGACGTGGCCGCGCCGCTGAACCTCTATCACTGCTGTCCGACGACGGACGGCGCGAGCGCCGCGCTCGTCGCGAGCGAGGAGGTCGCACGCGAACTCTCGGACGCGCCGGTCCGCGTCGCGGGTGCCGGCGCGGCGAGCGGTCGGGTGGGCCTGTTCCAGCGCGAGTCCCTGACGGGCATTCCCGCGTCGGAGACGGCCGCCCAGCGCGCGTACGACGAGGCCGGCATCGAGCCGGACGACCTCGACTTCGCGGAGGTCCACGACTGCTTCGCCATCGCCGAACTCGCCGCCTACGAGGACCTCGGACTCTGCGACCGCGGCGAGGCGCCCCGCCTCCTCCGCGAGGGCGTCACCGACCCGGACGGTGACCTCCCCGTGAACACGTCCGGCGGCCTGAAGTCGAAGGGACATCCCATCGGCGCGACGGGGACCGGACAGGCCGTCGAGGCGTTCTCGCAGCTCCGGGGCGACGCCCACGTGCAGGTCGACGGGGCGAACGTCGGGCTCACGCACAACGTCGGCGGCTCGGGCGGCGGCGTGACGGTCCACGTCTTCGAGCGGGCCGACGGAGGTGCGCGATGAGTTCGGACCGCGGTATCGTCGCCACCGGTGCGTTCGTCCCGCGTCTGCGCCTCGACGGCGACGAAATCGAAGCCGCGTGGGGCACGTCCGCACCGGTCGCGCGAGCGGCCGTGCCGGCGGCCGACGAAGACGCGCTCACCATGGCGGTCGCGGCGGGACGCGACGCCATCGCGTCGAGCCGCTTCGAAGCGAGCGCGGTCGATCACCTCGCCATCGGGACCACGACGCCGCCGCTCGAAGAGGAGGAGTTCGGTCCCCGCGCCCTCGCGGCCCTCGGACTCGAATCGGACAGCACGCTCGCGACGGCGACCCAGAGCACCGTGGCCGGGGCGGACGCGGTCCTCTCGGCTGCCCGTGCGGACGGTCCGGCCCTCGCTGTCGTGGCCGACGCGCCCGCCGGCGACCCCGGCGAGGCGGGCCAGCGGGTCGGCGCGGGAGCCGCCGCGTTCCTGTTCGCGGCTGACGGTGCCGTCGTCCTGACCGACGCGGCGACCCGCTCCCGTGACGCACCGGGAATCCGGTTCCGCGAGTCCGGGTCCGAGACCGTCGACGGCCTGGATATCACGACCTACGAGCGAGAGACGATCAGGGACCTCGTCGCGGGGGCCGTCGACGCGCTCGATGTGCCCGCGGACGCCGTCGCCGCTGTGGCGCTCCACCAGCCCACGGCCGACATCCCCCATCGCATCGCCAAAGCGTTGCCCTACGACGCCGAGGCCGTCACGCGCGGGACGCTGGTCGACGAGGTCGGCGACGCCGGCGCGGCGACGTCGGCGCTCGGCCTGCTGGCTGCGCTCGACGCGAGTGACCCCTCGTCACACGTCGTCGCCGGATGCTTCGGCAGCGGGGCGTCCGCGACGGCGCTGGCCTTCGAGGTTCGAGACCCCATCCGGACAGGCCTCTCCGCGGCGCTCGACGGGGGCGTCGACGTCCCGTACGCGCAGGCGCTACGCGAGCGCGGTACGATCGGTGAAACCGAAGTCGCCGGCGGCGGCGCACACGTGAGCCTCCCCTCGTGGCAGCGGTCGATCCCGCAGCGGTACCGCCTGGAAGCCGGCCGGTGTCCCGACTGCGGCGCGGTCGCGTTCCCGCCCGAGGGGGCCTGTCCGGACTGTCACGAACGGGTGACGTTCGAGTCCGTCTCGCTCCCGCGCTCCGGCGAGATCGTCGCCGCGACCGTCATCGGACAGGGCGGCGCGCCGCCGGAGTTCGTCCCCCAGCAGCGCCGTGACGGTCCCTTCGGTGTCGCCATCGTCGAAGCGTCGGCGGCGGGCGACTCGGCGCGGTTCCCCGTCCAGCTGACAGACTGCGACCTGGACGAGGTGTCCGTCGGTGACCGCGTCGAAGCGCGGTTCCGCAGAATCTACAGCGTCGAGGGCGTCACGCGGTACGGGCTGAAGTTCGCCCCCGAATGACCGGGAGAGCCGCTCACTCGAAGCCGAAGCTGTCCCACATCTCCGCGACGGTTTGCCGGACGGCTTCTGGATAGGAGGTCTCGTACGTGACGCGGGGAGCGATGTACTCCTCGTCCCAGCGCGGGTCCCACGACGCGTTGATGAAGAGCCGCGACCCGGGCGTCCCGTCGGTTCGGTACCGCGGGGCCGTCGCCGCGGGCGCGCTCGGTTCGCTGAACACCCAGTCCTGTGAGGGATGCGCTTTCACCCAGATGTCGTCGAGCGGCCGCGAGAGGTCGGCCGCCGACGTGTTTTCGTCCAGGATGAGCACCTTATCGAAGAGGTTCGAGAACGAGAACAGCGTGTTCGCCAACTGCCACTCGAACCCCGCGTACAGGATCTCCGACGCGACGACGCACATGCCCAGACACGTCTCGGCCGGGAGCCGAATCCATTCGGCGGGTTCGATGCCCCAGTAGTTGTTCACGCGGTAGCTCAGCCGCGCCGCTTCGGCGATGCCGACGAGGTGGATGTCGTCAGCGAACGGCGCGCCGAGGGGCACGACCGGGACTCGCGGGTCCTCGCGGTGAGCGACGGTGTCAACGACGAGGTCGACGACCGCCGTCTCCATCGCCCGCTCCCACATCGACTCCGACTCGGGTGCCTCCTCCTCGGATCCCGCTTCCGAGACGGTCCCGGTCACCACCACCTCCGAGGTCGCCGGAACGATCCGCCCGTCGCGCGTCGCGACCGGGACGGCCGCCGATCGAGTGCTCGGGCGCATGCTCCCGGTCTGGGTCCGGTCGAGCCAGTGCAGTAGCGTGTTCGTCGTCGCGGCCGCCGGGACGCCGAGACAGAGCGACGCCGTCTCCGCCGAGGGAGCGAGACCGTCCGCCGGAACGACGGCCCGGAGCCGATTCGGACCACGGACGGTCCCGCGGGCCGGGAGCCACTGCGTCGCCTCGCCGTCGTCGACCGCGAGCAGTCCGAGCGTGAACGCCGGTGGCGCCCCGGGTTCCAGCGGGGGCAGACCCAGGTCGTAGCAGTTCGCCGCCGTCTCGTCTGCGTGCAGTTCGTCTGTCGTCGGGTCGGTGGTCGCTGCGAGGGGACCGGCGACGTGGTCGACCACGCGTCCGTACGTCGAATCGGCGTCCAGCCCGCGAGCGAGCGCAAGTCGTTTCCACGGCTTCTCCCGATACTGTGTCGCCTGTTCGGGGCCGGCGAGCGTCCCGGACACGGGCGTCAGGAGACCGTCGGTGTCGCGAAAGCGCACCGCCGGCCCGTTACAGCGCAGCGCCTCGGCCGCCACTGCAGCGACGTCCTCGTTCCTGACGCGCTCCTCGACCGTCAGGAGGTCGTCCGCGTCGTCGAGCGCCGCCACACTGTCACGAAACGAGCGCGCGTCGGTCATCGGCGCTCACCACTCGGGTCGACCGGGGCCGTGTCGAGCGTCGCGTCGGACAGTCCGGCGTCTCTGAGAAGCTCCCGTGCGCGTTCGCGACGCTCGCTGTCGCCGACCCGCGACCCGCTCCGGAGCGGTTCTCCCTCGGGCCGGGTCGCGTCGATGTACGTCTTCGCGGTCTTCGCCTTCGAGGTCCCCATCTGCACGTCCCCCTTCTCCTCGGGCGTCTGGTAGATGTTGAGCGGGACTTTCGGCATCGACTCCGCCCCGAACTGGTGGAAGTCCGTGTCGGGGTCGGCGTACAGCGACACCGCTTCGAGCACGGCGCGCTGGTCGAACGGGTCGACGTCCGCGTCGACGAAGACGAAGAAGTCCACGTGGAGCATCCCCCACGTCGTGAAGATGAAGTTCGCGAGTTCGTGGAGGGAATCGGGCCGCGTCGTCTCCGTCGAGACGACGTAGACGGTCCGCGGCGTGAAGGGCCAGGGGGCGAGCTTCTCCACGTCGAACCCGGCCGCGCGGAGCCCGAGCGTCGCGTCGGGGCCGACGCACGCGACCTCCATGGACGAGGTGGTGTTGTGGGCGTACCCGACCTCGGACCACTCGACGCGGAAGGGGATGAACGGCCGCTCGCGGTGGCTCACCGCGTCGATCTCCAGCACCGGCATCGACCGACGCGGCCCGTGCATGTAGCCGAAGTAATCGCCGTACGGGCCCTCGTCGAGGCGACTGTTCGGCAGGATGCGTCCCTCCAGGACGATCTCCGCGGTCGCCGGCACGAGGAGATCGTTCGTCTCGCACTCGACGAGCTCGACCGGTGCGCGCTTGAGGCCGCCCGCGAACTCCGCCTCGTTCCGTCCCGTCGGGATCCACATTATCGAAACGCACTCGACGGCCGGTTCCGCGCCGATCGTGATGGCGACCGGCATCGGTTCGTCGTGGCGCTCGTACTTGTAGTAGTAGATGTTCGGGGTCTGCTCGCCCGCGAGCAGGAGGACGCTCGCGCGCGTGTTGTCGTGGAGCATCGCCCGGTGTGAAGACCAGTCGGTCCACTCCGTGTCCCGGTCGTCGGCGATGAGCGTGTGGAGATTCGAATAGCGGCCGCCGTCGCCGACGTGGAGGAACGGCCACGGGAACGAGAGGAGGTCGACGTCGCCGCCCGTTCTGACGACCTCTTTACACGGCGCGTCGTCGCCGTCGACGACCGTCGGCTCGATGGGCGACCGAACGCGGTCGATGATCTCCTCGTAGTAGTCGTCGGTCGTCCGGGCGTCGGTCACCCCGAGCGCCATCGCGATGCGCTCCCAGGGCTGGCGGCGCGGTCCGCGGTACGGGTCCCCGACGAGCCGAGCGTCCGTGCCGTCGCTCACGTCCTCGAACACCGGAATCTGGGCGTCCCGTTCGTTGGCACGCATCGTGACTGCACCGGCTTCGAGGTTCCACGAGATGCGCTCGTCGATCCGATTGCACGCGTCTCGTTCCTCGAGTCGGTCGAGGTAGTCACGGAAACTGTCGACGGCTTCCGTCGCCCCGGCGGTCATCGGTTCTCACCGAACGAGGTCGACATCTCGTCGCGGAGCTGCTCGGCCTTCGCGTCCAGATAGGCGTCCAGGAGTTCGGGGTAGGTGTCCTGCATGTACGCGTTGATGATGGTCCGGACGGCGTCCGAAACCGACTCGAACTCCCCGACCGCGACGAGATACTGCAACAGCGCGCGAGCGTCCTCCGACCGGGCGTTGATGACGTTCGATTCTCTGCGGCTGTACTCGATACAGTCGCGGAGTATCTCGTCGTCGATGTCGTTGAGATCCGGGTTCGATTCCAGGATCTCGATGTGCCAGTCTTCCTTGATGTTCTCGTGTGGCCCGCGGACCACGGTCAGGGGCTCCGGGTCGTCGAGGTCGGTCGCGGACCGGGACACGCGTGCCCGCGTCACGAAGATTTCCTTGGTGTTCGTATCTGTCACTTGCAGACGGATCTCACCGTCGGTGTCTTCCGGCAGGTTTTCTTCGGCAGTACTGTATTGTGTCATAGTGAAAGGCCATGGAACCGAGTCTCTGGGTCTAAAACGGTGTAAACAACGGTAGTATATATAATTAATGTTCAATCGTTTATGATCGCCGCCACCGGCGTTTACGCCCGCCGAGAACCGGTCTGCGCCGCACGGACGGTCGTCACCTCACGACCGTCGGTAGGTGATGGGCCGGTCTGCGACCCGAGTCACGCGCCCCGAGTGTTCGGCGTGAGCGAGGTGTGCGGCGGCCTCGCCCGCGCCCATCTTCGCGTGGATTCCGGACATCTCGCCGAACAGCGTCCGTGCGACCGACCACGGGGTCGCCGTCCCGGTCGCCGGTAACGCCTCGACTGCGGCGTCGACGCGCTCTCGGTGGTGGCGACGGATGACCTCGATACGGTCGTCGAGCGAGACGGTCGAGCCGTGTCCCGGGCGCGCTTCGCGGTCTACGTCCAGGCCGCTGAGTCGGTCGAGCATCCGGAGATACTGGTCGAGCGGGTTCTCCGCGGCGGTTCGGGTATCGCTTCCCCCGACGTTCGGCGTGTACATCGGCAGGACCGCGTCACCGACGTACAGCGTCCGTTCGTCCCGGACCGCGAGATGGCCGCACGTGTGGCCGGGCGTGTGCAGGAGTTCGAGGCCGGCGACGCGGTCCCCGTCGGCGTGCCCGATCACGGGCACGGTATCCGGTATCGGCGACGGGGTGTCGCTCTCGCGCACCTCGCTGACCACGGACTCGGGCGCGCCCCACCGGTCGAGCATCTCGGCGTCGCGCTCGACGCGGCGGTGTCGCTCCGCGCCGTAGTCTCGGATCAGCGGGGCGTCCCGCTCGTGCATGTGCAGGTCGGCGTCGGCGGCTGCGGCCAATCTCGGCGCGTTGCCGGCGTGGTCCGCGTGCCAGTGCGTGAGAACGACGTCCTCGACGTCGCCGAGATCGAGACCGTTGGCTTCCAGCCCGCTCCGGAGCGTGCCCCACGCGTCCTCGCCCGGCGGACCGGGATCGACGACGACGCCGCGGTCCTGAAAGACGTACGTGCTGTTCTCGCCTTCCGGGCTGCCGTGTGGGTGTGCGATGCGAAACGCGTTCATTCGAGGCCGAACAGCTCCGCTGCGGTCCCGTAGAGGATTCGGTCGATGGCCTCGTCCGGGAGGTCGAGCGATCGGACCTCGGCCACGTTCTCACCGATGTCGGGGACCATCGGTCCCGGCCAGTCGCTTCCGAACAGCGTCTGGTCCGCGACCGCTTCCAGTCGCGGGAAGTGCTCCGGGAGGTTCGACGGCGGGATGGACGACACGTCGAAGTAGACGTTGTCGTGACGGCGGAGCAGAAACCACGCCTCGTCGGTGTACATCGGCCGGCCGCCGTGAGCCATGACGATGTCCAGGTCGGGGAAGTCGACCGCCACGTCGTCGAGCGGCATCGGGTCGGCGAGGCGAGAGCGCGCACCGGGGAAGATGCTCGTTCCCGTGTGGACCATCACCGGAATGTCGGCCGCGGCACAGCGCTCGTAGAGGCTGCGGAGGCCGTCGAGCCCTCGATAGCCGGGCTCGTCGAGGTAGTCGTTCGCCTGCACGTTCTGATGCGGCGGGTGGATCTTGATACCGTCGAGGTCGAGGTCGTCGATCGCGCGGTCGAGGACCGCGTCCGGGTCGTCCGCCTCGTTCGGGTCGAAGCCGCCGAAAGCGAGGACGCGGTCGGGCGCGGCGTCGCGGAACGAGGCCGCCCACTCGTTCACGTCGTGCGTGTAGCCCAGAATCGGCGTCACGTAGTTGATGATCGCCGCGCGCTCGATGCCCTGCTCGTCGAGGTACGAGACGAACTTCTCCGGGTGTCTCGCCAGGTCGACCTTCTTCTCGAAGCCGTGGCCGTGTTCGCGCAGGAGCGCCAGCGCGTCGTCGTCCAGCCGCCAGAACGGATTCATGTGGACGTGCGCGTCGATGACGCGACCGTCTCCGGTGGTAGCAGCCGAGCTATCGGTCATGGTTTTCAGGTGGGTGGAAATCGCCTTATACCTGCTGGTCCGATCGACAGCGTCGTTCGGATTACGGTTCTCGTACGTGGATCGAGATCGCGACGTCGCCCGTCCGCGGGTCGAGATCGTCGAACTCGACGCTGAGCGGCGTGTCACACGAGGGGCAGTCGATCGCGACGCGGAGGGCCCCGTCCTCGATGCTGTCGGGCAGGCCGTCGTCGTCTTCGAGCGGGTCGCTGCATACCGGGCACTGTGGGGTATCGAACGTCATCGCGTCGCTCACGATAACGGGCGGGGGTCCAATAAACCACCGGCTCTGCGGTCACTCGAAGCGGTCCGTCTCCCTGTAGTCGCGGCCGAGTTCGACGTAGTGTTCGTGGACCATGGCGATCTCCTCGCGCTGTGTATCGCTCAGCGGGCGGGTCTCGGCGGGAACGCCGTAGGCCAGATGACCGTCGGGAACCGTCTGTCCCTGTCTCACGAGGCTGCCCGCCGCCACGAGGCAGTTCGAACCGACCGTCGCGCCGCGCAGCACCGCGCTGTTGATGCCGACGAGCGAGTGTTCGCCGACGGTCGCGTAGTCGACGGTCACGCTGTGGCCGATCGACACCCGGTCTTCGAGGGTCGCCCCGTGGAGCATCGAGAACTCCTGGACGTTACACTCGTCACCGACGGACGTCGGCATTTCGTCGTCGTCGCCCCGGAGGCAGGTGAACGGCCAGACGCTGCTCCGTTCTCCGACCGTCACGTCGCCGATGAGCGCAGACTGCTTCGAGACGAACGCGGATTCCGCTACCGCAGGTGACTTCCCGTAGATTGGTTCCTGCACAAGTCGACTCTAACGGGCCAGCCACATTGCTCTTCCGTCGATAGTGCCGGCAGGTCCGGGGTTCGCTGCGGCGAGCGACGGACCCCCCGGAGTATTAACACTTATGTCGTCGCCTGTACCGTCGATACATATGCGGGTAACCGTACTAGGCGCTGGAACCATGGGCCATGGTATCACACAGGTGAGCGCGATGGCCGGACACGACGTGACGCTTCGTGACGTCGACGACGAACAGATCGAGAACGGGATCGACTCCATCCGGTCCAATCTGGACGGCGGCATCGAACGCGGAAAGGTCACCGAGACCGAGAGACGCGAGACGCTCGACCGGATCACCGGCGAGACAGACCTCAACGCCGCGGTCGAGGGAGCGGAACTGCTCGTCGAAGCGGTCCCGGAGAAGGTCGATCTCAAGAAAAGCGTCCTCTCGGAGGCCGAGGCGGCCGTCGACGAGGGCGTCGTCCTCGCGACGAACACCTCGTCGCTCTCGGTGACCGAACTGGCGAGCGCGCTCGAACATCCCGAGCGGTTCGTCGGGCTCCACTTCTTCAATCCGGTCCACATCATGTCGCTCGTCGAGACAGTCGTCGCGGAGCGGACGAGCGACCGGACCCGCGAGTTCGCGGAGGACTACGTCGCCAGCATCGACAAGACGCCGGTCGTCGTCCGCGACACGCCGGGGTTCGCCTCCTCGCGGCTCGGCGTCGCCCTCGGCGTCGAGGCGATCCGGATGGTCGAGGAGGGCGTCGCCTCGCCGGAGGACATCGACGCGGCGATGGAACTGGGCTACAATCACCCCGTCGGCCCGCTCGAACTCACGGACATGGTGGGACTGGACGTGCGCCTCGACATCCTCGAGTACCTGCGCGAGGAACTCGGCGAGCGGTTCAAGCCACCGCAGTTGCTGAAGCGGAAAGTCCGCGCCGGCAAGACCGGGCAGAAGTCCGGCGAGGGGTTCTACGTCTGGGAGGACGGCGAAGCCGTCGCGACGAGCGGCGAGTGGGGTGACCGATGACCGAGGTGACGGCGGCGGCCCTGGACGACGAGTACGAGACGGTCCGCGTCGAGCGCGACGGCGACGGCATCGCCACGGTCGCCATCGACCGACCGGACGCGCGGAACGCCTTGAACGCCGCCGTCCGGGATGAGCTGACGACGGTCCTGCACGCGATCGAGGAGTCAGACGCCCGCGTGGCCGTCCTCACGGGATCGGCGGAGTGTAACGCCTTCGTCGCCGGCGCCGACGTGAGCGAACTCCGCGAGCGGGACATGCTCGAACAGCGGCGAGCGAGCGAGCGACCGCGCGTGTACGAGACCGTGGCGGACCTCGGGACGCCGGTCGTCGCCCGTATCAACGGACACGCGCTCGGCGGCGGCCTCGAACTGGCGATGGCGTGTGACATCCGAGTGGCCCAGCGCGGGGGCAAACTCGGGCAGCCGGAGATCAATCTCGGCATCATCCCGGGCGGCGGCGGGACCCAGCGGCTCCCGCGACTCGTCGGCGAGGGCCAGGCGATGAAGCTGATCCTCACCGGCGACCTCATCGGTGCCGAGGAGGCCCGCGACATCGGACTCGTCGACGAGGTGAGCGACCCGGACGACCTCGACGAGGCGGTTGCGACCATCACCGAGTCCATCGCCGCAAAGAGCCCCGTCGCACTCCAGTACGCGAAAGAGAGCGTCCGTGCGGCGTCGCGAATGGACCTCGAGAGCGGCATCGACTACGAGGCGGAACTGTTCGCACAGCTGTTCGCGACGGAGGACAAAAACGAGGGCATCGACGCATTCTTCGAGGAGAGAGAACCGAAGTGGAATGGCCGCTAAGTCGTGTGAAAGCGTCGTGCAGTTCGATACCGAGTGGAATTGACTTGTGACACAGGTCGTACCAAACTGACAGCGTCCGTAGCAAAATACGACAATTTTATATGGTAATTCACTCATGCATAAGCTACAGGAACGGTATACGTACCATCTGCCAAGTAAATCAGCCCCCTCGGAAAGAGTCGAGCCCAGCTCTGGAGTAATCGCCACACCCCGATACGCTGGTACCGTATCGTGCCTCTGTCCCAGTACGGTCCTACCGTTCCTGATTCCCGAGGGCTGTGACGCGTCGCGGTCGGATCCGTCCCATCGGATCTCCGCGTCCCGATGATTTATGATGGTGTGTCCGCATCTCTTATAAAGACGGTAGTAAATGACAGCCATCATGACAGGCGATGGGCCGACCGTCCGGATCTCGGCGACGGATCCGGAACGGGCCCTCTCTGAAACGAACGCGGCACCCGACGGCGTCTTCGTCGTCGGATCGACGGGCGCGCAGGCACTCGAACCACTCGTCGCGGTGACCCGCGAGGGCCGGACCGCGTTCCACGCGCGGTGCTCGCCCGAGCGCGTCGCCGAACTCTGTGCGCGCGCCGACAGCCCCGAAGCGGCGCAGTCCGGCGGGTCCGACGCCGTCGTCGACCACGACCCCGAGACGGCCCGGCTTCCGGTACCGGAGTTACCAGGCCTCGGCGCGGGCGAGCGCACCGTGCTCGGAGCCTGCGGCTGGCGACGACCGACGAGCGTAGCGGACCACGAAGCCGCGGGCGGGTTCGGAGCCCCGGGCCCGACGGCGGTTCTCGAAGCCGGGGAGTCCCTCCGCGGGCGAGGCTGGGGCGACCTGTGTCAGGACGAGTCGGTCGCCGACACGTGGGAGGCGGTCCGCGACACGGACGGAGACGCCGCTGTCGTCGTGAACGGTCACGGAACCGCTTCGGACGCGCTCTTACTCGCGAGCGCGCCCTTCGAGGTTCTCGACGGCGCCGCCGCCGTCGCCCGGACCGTCGATGCCGACCGAATCGTCGTGTACGCGTCTGACGACGACGAGCACGCGGTCGAGACTGTCCGCGAAGCCGCCGAGACGTACCCCGAGCCGCCGGCCGCCATCGACGTGGTCACTGGCCCCGCGGAGTACAGGGCCGCCGAGCCGACGATGAGCATCGAGGCCATCGAGGGGAACCACCGTCTGGAGGCTCGACTCCGGCCGCCCGGGCCGGAGGAAGCGGGACTCCACGGACGGCCGACGCTCGTCCACACCCCCCGAACGCTCGCCCACCTCGCGGTGGCGCTCAGGCGGGACGAGTCTCCCGGGACGCGCGTGCTGACCGTGGCGGGCGACGTTGCCGCGCCCGTGACGGTCGAACTCTCCGAGACAGCCACCCTGTCCGAGGCCGTCGACGCGGCCGACCTGACCGGGGATTTCAAGGCCGCCTGTGTCGGCGGGCAGTTCGGCGGCGTGACCCGCGAGACGGACGTCACACTCGATCCCGCCGCGCTCGCGGACGCGGACCTGGGGACCGAGGGGTCCGTTCGCGTCCTCGCTGACGACCGCTGTATCGTCGAGTTCGTGGGTCGCCAGGCCCGGTTCGCGTCCGAGGAGAACTGCGGCCGCTGCGTGCCGTGTCGCGAGGGAACGACGCAGCTCGCGGAACTCCTTCGAGACATCTACGGCGGGGACTACGACCGCGACGGCATCGAGGAACTGATCCGCGTCATGGACACGTCGAGCATCTGCGCGTTCGGGGTCCGGGCCGGCCGGCCGACGCGAACCGCGATGTCGGCGTTCGGGTCCGAGTTCGAGGCCCACGCCGACGGACGGTGTCCGGCGGGAAGCTGTATCGAAGCACTGGAGGCGTCATAACATGAGTTCGGAACCACACGAGACCGCAGAGGCACCGCCGCTGACAGAAGAGATCGCACCGGGGACGGCCTCCGACCCGCCCGTCGGGGGCGACGGACCCGCGACCGTGACGGTCGACGGCACCGAGGTATCGGTCGGAGCGGACGCGACGCTCATCGACGCCATCGAGGGCGTCGAGACCGAGGAGTCGGTCCCCGCCCTGTGTCACTACGGGCGCGAGGACATCGGCCCCCGGAGCGAGTGCCGCACCTGCATGGTCGAGACCGACGCCCACGGCGTCGTGCCGGCCTGTAGCTTCCCCGCCGAGGACGGGCTGACCGTTCGGACCGACGCCGGAGCCGCGTCGGAAGCCCGGGACGTGAACCTCGATCTGGTCCTGTCGGACCACAATCTCCGGTGTACGACCTGCGGGAAGAACGGCCGCTGTGAGCTACAGGACGCCGCCATCGAACAGGAGGTCGAGGAGCCGCGCTACGGCGTCCTCGACGACCGCGGCGAGTACGAACCGCTCGACGACACCTCGTCGTTCATCCAGATCGACCGCAACAAGTGCATCCTCTGTAACCGCTGTGTCGACGCCTGTAACGACGTGCAGGTCGAGGGCGTCCTCCGGATGGAGGGGTCGGGACAGGACACCCGGATCGGGTTCCAGAGCGACGTCGACACGATGGAGGACTCGACCTGCGTCTCCTGCGGTCACTGCGCGACCGTCTGTCCCACCGGGTCGCTCGTCGAGAAGGGCATCGAGGACGCCACGACGATCCCGCTCCCGGGCTTCAATCAGAAGAACAGCGTCGGGACGGCCTACGAGAGTTCGGGGAAGAGCAAAGGGCCGATGACGCCGAAGAAACGCGAGAAGCGAGCGACGACCGACCCGTCGCCGAGTGACGACGCGACCGAGACCGGCGTCTGGGACGACGACGGGGCCAGCGGGGGTGACTGGCCGTGAGCGACGACCTCGACGGGGTCGCGGGCTACATGCAGCGAGCCAAGCAGCAGGCGCTCAAGAACGTCGAGCACGTCGCCGAGGGCGTGGCCGCCGAGACGCTGCCCGAGGGGAAACTGTTCGAGATCGCCCAGTCCATCGGCGACAAGCGCCTGGAGGAGCTGAACGTCGAGGACACCACCTGCGGGTACTGCGCCGTCGGGTGTCGGTTCGACCTCTACTCCGACGGCGAGGAGATACTTGCGGCCCGACCGACGGCCGAGGAGGACGCCCCGGTCAACGGCATCTCGACCTGCGTGAAGGGGAAGTTCAGCTACGATTTCGTCAACTCGGACGACCGGCTGACATCGCCCTTGGTCCGCGACGAAAACGGGGCGTTCCGCGAAGCGACGTGGGACGAGGCGCTCTCACGCGTCGCCGAGGGCCTCGGTGCGATCAAGGACGAACACGGCGGAGAGGCGCTGTCGGTGATCGCCTCGTCGAAGGCGACCAACGAGGACAACTACCTGATGGGGAAGTTCGCCCGACAGGTGCTCGGAACCAACAGCGTCGACAACTGCAACCGGCTGTGTCACTCCTCGACGGTCGCCGGCCTCGCCCGGACCTACGGCTACGGCGCCGCGTCGATCACCACCGAAGACCTCGAACTCGCCGACTGCATCCTCTTGACGGGGTCGAACACGACGGAGGCCCACCCGGTGCTCGCGACGCGAATCAAGCAGAACGTCCGCGACGGGGCCGACCTGCTGGTGTTCGACCCCCGTGAGGTGCAGATCGCCGAGTACGCGACGCAGTACAGCCGAGTCAAGCCCGGCTACGACGCGGTCTGGATAAACGGCATCACCCGCTACATCGTCAATAACGACCTCCACGACGAGTCGTTCGTCGCCGAGCGGACGACCGGATTCGAGGACGTGAAGGAAGCCGTCCAGGAGTTCACGCCGGAGCGAGTGGAGGAAGTGACCGGCGTTCCGCCGGAGGAGATCGCCGCCGCGGCGGAGACCGTCGCAGCGGCCGACGCCTGCGTGTTCGGCTGGACGCTCGGGCTGACCGAGCACTCCCACGGGACCGAGAACGTCATGGCGATGGCGAACCTCGCGGCGATCACCGGCAACCTCGGCAAGCCGGGCGCGGGCGTCTCGCCGTTCCGCGGCCAGAACAACGTCCAGGGCGGTGGCGGCGACATGGGACCGCTTCCCGACAACTTCCCCGGCTATCAGGACATCGCCGACGACGAGATCCGCGCGAAGTTCGAGGACGCCTGGGACTGCGACATCTCTCCCGAGTACGGCTACTACACGACCCAGATGTTCCTCGCGGCCGACGACGACGACGTTCGCGGGATGTACATCATCGGGGAGAACGCCGCGCTCTCGGAACCGGGCGTCAACCACGCCGAAGACGTGCTGCGAGACCTCGAGTTCCTCGTCGTCCAGGACCTCTTCGTCAACGAGACGGCTCAGTACGCCGACGTGGTTCTGCCGGCGTGTTCGTTCGTCGAGAAGACGGGGACGTTCACCAACACCGACCGAACGGTCCAGATGGTCAAACAGGTCATGGAACCCAAGGGCGACTCCCGGCCCGACTGGAAGATTTTGCAGGACCTCGCCAACCGGATGGGGCGGGAGTGGGACTACGATTCGAGTGCCGAGATCATGGAGGAAGTGAGTTCGCTCACGCCGCTGTACGGCGGTGTGAGCCACGAGCGCGTCGACGGAGAAGGCGGACTCCAGTGGCCCTGCTGGGACGAGGACCACCCGGGGACTGAGCGCCTCTACACCGAGGCGTTCAACACCGAGAACGGGAAGGCGGACCTCCAGGCCGTCGGGTACAGCGAACCGGCGGAGATCCCCGACGAGCGGTACCCGTTCACGCTCACGACCGGGCGCGTCCTCTACCAGTACCACACGGGGACGATGACCAACCGCGAAGCGGGTATCCGACAGTACTCGCCGAACAACTTCGTCGAGATCCACCCCGAGACGGCCGCAGAGCTCGGCGTCGAGAGCGGCGAGCTGGTCACGATCGAGTCCCGAAACGGGGAGATAGCCGTTCCCGCGCAGGTCACCGACCGCGTCGGGCCGGAGAACCTCTTCGTCCCGATCCACTTCGCCGATAGCGCCGTCAACCGACTGACCGACGAGGAGCACCTCGACCCGGCCGCGGCGACGCCGGAGTTCAAGGTGTCGGCCGTGCGCGTCAGACCCTACGAGGGAAAGGCAGAGACGATGGCGTCATTCGACGGCGAAGTCGCCGGGGGGGCCGACTGAGATGGCCGAACCACAGGAGAGGTACCCGGAGTCGGCCACGCACGGCGGCCGCGAGCAAACAACGGACGAAGACGGCGAGGCGGCGCTCCGTGAAGCCCTCGCGGCACACGGCTCGGACATCGCTGACATCGTCGAGCGCACCGACGAGCTAGACGACGCGCTCACGACGGCGATACTGATCGCCGCCGCGGCCGACGAGGACGAGCTCGACCACATCACGGCCTCGACGACGAACCTCGTGGAGGCGGTCGACGGGCTCTCGACTGAAGACGCGGCCGCGCTGGCCACCGCCGTCGGCGAGAACGCGGACGACCTATCGGCCTCGCTGGATTCGGTCCTCGAACTCCAGCGCGAGGGGCAGCTCGACGACCTAGTGACCGTCGCCGCCGCCTTCTCGGAGTCGCTCTCCCCCGCGGAGGTCGAGGAACTGTCCACGATGCTCGAATCGAACGGGACCGAAATCGTCGAGGCGATGGACCTGATCCTCGAGCTTCAGCGCGAGGGCCATCTCGAATCGCTCGTCGACCTCGCGAAAACGCTCTCGACGCTCGAAATCGACGAGGACGCGGCCCGGGGGCTGAACGACCTCCTCGGCGCAGTCGGCGAGGCGAGACGCGAATCCGAGCCGGTCGGGCTGCTCGGCGCGCTCAGGCGACTCGGCGGCCGCGACGCTCGTGCCGGCCTCGGCTTCGTCATCACTGTCCTGAAGGCACAGGGTCGCCGACTGAGGAACGACGACAGCTAGGATGACCGACGACACGTCCGCTGAAACGGGAACGGTGTGCCCGCTCTGTGGCGTCGGCTGTCGCCTGCGGACGGGGTCCGACGAGACGCGCGCACGGGGCGTCGCCGCACCGGCGAATCCGAACGGGCGGCTCTGTGAGAGCGGTGCGGGCGCCTTCGACGTGGCCGACGAGCGACTCACGGAGCCGATCGTCCGTCGCGGCGGCGATCGGCACGTCGTCTCGTGGGAGACGGCGTACGATCGCGTCGTCGAGCAGTTCGAGGCGGTCGTCGACGCACACGGCCCCGACGCGCTCGCCTTCCTCGGTGCGCCACACTGTACCAACGAGGAGAACTACCTGCTACAGAAGCTCGCGCGGACGCTCGGGACGAACAACGTCGACAACCGCGCCCGGCACTGCCACAGTACGACCGCGCGAGCGCTCTCCGAACGGGTCGGGTATCCGGCGACGACGAACGCCCTCGAAGACCTCCTCGAGGCGGATGTCATCATCGCGGCCGGAGCGAACCCCGCCGAGCGCCAGCCGGTCGCCTTCAATAGCTTCGTCAGGCCCGCCGTCAACGACGGAGCGACGCTCGTCCACGTCGACCCGGTCGGAAACCGGACGACGCGCTTGGCCGACGTGCATCTCGCGCCACGGCCGGATACGGACGCGATCGTGTTCGATCTGTTGAGTACGTCCGTCCTCGAGCGCGGCGGCGTCGACGACTCGTTCGTCAGTACCCGGACGCGGGGCTTCGAGGAGTTCGCGGCCGCGCTGGGAGAGTTTGACCAAGAGCGCGCGGCGACCGTCGCCGGCGTCGACAGCGAGCGGGTCCAGCGCGTCGGCGAGGCGGTCGCGAGTGCCGACCGCGTCGCGGCCCTCGTGGGGACCGGTGTCGAAGGGACAGAGGGACGACCGAACGCGCCGGCGGCGCTCCTCAATCTGTTGTTGCTGACAGGGAACATCGGTCGCCGCGGGACCGGACTGTACGTTCTCCGAGGGCTCGTCAACGAGCAGGGGGCCACCGATGTCGGATGCGTGCCCGACCGACTCCCCGGTCACCAGTCGGTGACCGACGACGGGGCACGGGCTCGAATCGCCGCGGAGTGGGGAGTCGAACCGCCCTCGACGCCGGGAAGGAGTGGGTCCGAACTGCTCTCTTCGTTCGGTGACGATATCCGCGGCGCGCTGATCGTCGGTGAGAACCCAGCCATCTCGAAGCGGGACCGAGAGTGGATTCGCCAGCGGCTCGACGCACTCGACGTGCTCGTCGTGCTCGATCTCGCGCCGAGCGCGACGACGCGGCACGCTGACGTGGTGCTCCCGGTCGCGGCCGGCGTCGAGAAGGCCGGGACCGTTACCAACCTCGAACGCCGGGTCCAACGACTGCGTCCCGGCGCGACACCGCCGGGTTCGTCCCGGTCAGACGCCGCTATTCTCGCGGGCCTCGGACAGCGGTTCTTCGAGGGAAAAGGCCACTTCGAGTACGCGGGCATCGACGAGGTGTTCGACGAACTGACCCGGGTCGCACCCACGCTCGAAGGACTATCGTTCGCAGCGGTCGGCGACGAGGGACGACAGTGGCCGACCGACGACGACAGCGTTCTGTATCGCGATACCTTCGCAACCGCCGACGGACTCGCTGCGTTCGGAACCACACAGCCGATTGGGGAATCCAATCGGCAAGGCGGCCTCGAACTGGTTACCGGCGGCCGTACGAGCGAGTTCTACGGCAACCCGCGACCCGACCACCACCTGCTCCGAATCCACCCGGTTGACGCGAATGAGCGGAGTATCGAATCGGGTGACACAGTTGTCGTCTCGACTGATACTGCCGCAGTCGAGACGACTGCAGACCTAGATGCCGATACACGTCGGGGAACGGTGTACCTCCACGCTTCGGTCGCTGACCCGATCCTGCGAGACGACGGCTCTTCTGTTACGGTCAGTCCGGCAGCATCACCGATGACGACCGATGGCTGAGATCTTGCTCTCCTACTAGATTAACAATTAATAGTAGGGGATCGGCAATATATGTAGATGGATGCTCGCTTCTACAATTATGAATGCGATTTTCATTGCGTTTTTGTATTGTATGGTCGTAGTAATGCACTATGTGTATTAAATAGTCATAATATACGTCTTTTCTCGGATATTTGTTGATACCTGTTATTGTACAGTGCTTCCCATGCCAGTGAGAGTTCGATAACAAGTACCGATATTACGGACTAGTTTGATAGTTAACCAGCCCCGTGTTCGAATCATGGTTTCTTCCCAGCCCGTTCTTAATTCGTCAACGGTGTTGCTCGTCGGGACTGACGACTGGCTGGCGGAATTCGCCACGGCGCTGAAAAAGCGGACCAATGCGAGTGTGCAACACGTTCGAACCCAGACAGCGGCCATCGAAATCGTCCGGAGGCGGCCGACGGACTGTCTCGTCAGCGAGTATGCGCTCAAAGAGACAACCGCCCTCGAACTCCTAAGAGAGATCCGAGCGGAAACGACTTCGCTTCCCGTCCTACTCGCCACTACCGCTGGAAGTGAAGCCCTCGCTAGCGAGGCTATCGAAGCCGGCGTCACGGATTACATCGCGCTCACAGACTCGCCAGCACAGATGACCGACGAACTCATCGAACGAACCGAACGGGCGATCCGATCCGCACAGCGATCCGCCACGCAACGAGAGCGGGCCAGACAGTTCGACGCAATATTCAATGACTCGCGAACCGCGACGTGGGTACTCGATCCGGATGGCCTACTCACCCGCGTGAATGAGACGGCACGGGAGATGATCGATGACGACATCGAAATGATCATTGGAGAACCCTTCTGGGCGCTTCCGTGGTGGTCAAAAGCGGATGCAACCAACAGGGACGTCCAACAGCTCGTGGAGAAGGCACTCGACGGATCGTTCGGCAATGCGGTCGTCACACAGCCGTCGCACATCGACGAGCCGCGCGTCATCGATCTCTCCGTTCGTCCCGTCGAGAACGAACGCGGGGACCTCGTCTCGGTCGTCGTCGAAGGCGTCGATATCACCGAGCGAGTCGACCTCGAACGGAATCTCCGACAATCCGAAGAACTCCATCGGGTCACACTCAACAACATGACCGACACCGTCCTCATTACGGGCGAAGACGGGACGTACACCTACGTCTGTCCCAACGTCCATTTCATCTTTGGCTACACGGCCGAGGAGATTCAGGAGGTCGGAACCATAGATGATCTTCTCGGCGAGGATCTCTTTGATCGGGAGGAACTCGCAGAGAACGGTGTCCTCAAGAACATCGAAACCACGGCAACGGACAAAGCCGGTCGCGAGCACACGCTTCTGGTCAACGTTCGCGAGGTCTCGATTCAGGACGGGACGCTCCTCTTCAGTTGTCGGGATATTACGAAACGCAAACAGCGCGAGGAGGCGCTCGCGACGCTCCACGAGACCGCCCGTGATTTCCTCTACGCCGAGACCCACCAGGAGATCGCCCAGCACATCGTCGACGATACCCCCGGCGTCCTCAATCTCCACGCGAGTGCGGTCTATCTCTTCGACGCCGATGCTAACACTCTCCGCCCCACAGCGCACTCGGCGACAATGACCGATCTAAACGGCCCGCTCCCGACCGTCCCCGTAGACGGGGAAACCCTTCCGAGTTACAGTTTCGTCGAGGACGAAGTACTGTTCTTCGACGACATCCACGATGCAGATCGGCTTGACAACCGTGCCACCGATCTCCGATGTGCGGCCTACATCCCGCTCGGTAACCACGGCGTGTTCATCGCGGGGTCGGATCAAGTCGGCGCGTTCGACGACGTGACGCGAGAACTGGCCGACCTGCTCGCGGCCACTGCCGAAGCGGCTCTCGACCGCGTCACGCGTGAATCACGACTCCGCGAACAAGATCGAACGCTTCAAGCGCAAAACGAGCAGTTGACCGCCCTGAACCGCATCAACGAGACAATTCGAGAGATCGATCAAGCCCTCGTTCAGGCGGAGACGCGCGAGGAGATCAATCATACGGTCTGTGAGCTATTGACCGCCGATGATCGGTTCCGATTCGCCTGGGTTGGGACGGTCGATCCAGCGACCAACACCCTCGAGCCGCGTGCCTGGGGAGGCACCGAACAGGGGTACTTGGATAGCCAGCCGTTCGCCGTCCAAGCCTCAGGTACGGAGCCAGCCGGAGAAGCCGCCGCCACCGGCGATGTAACGATGGTCACGAACGTCGCTGCCGGGCTCCGCGACGAAGCGTGGCGGAAGGACGCGCTCGCTCGGGACTACCTCTCTGTCCTGAGCATCCCGCTCGTGTACAGCGACCTCACCCACGGCGTGTTGACGGTGTACGCACCGACTCAGGATGCGTTCGACGAGACAACGAAAGCCGTCCTGGCTGAACTCGGTGAAACGATCGCGTCCGCACTCAGCGCGATCGAGCGGAAGAATGCCCTTCTCACGACGTCGATGACGCGCGTCGAGTTCACCGTCGACGATCCATCGTTCGTCCTCTCACGGCTCGCACAGAACGCGGAGTGTAGCCTTTCCTACCAGGGTGGCATCCAACAATCGACGGAAGGCAACTACGTGTTTGTGACCGTCGACGACGGGACAGTCGGTGATGTCGCTGCCGCCGCCTCGGAGTTGGTCGGGGTCGACGAAGTACAACAAATCAGTGCGGACGGTGAAGGGGGCGTCCTTCGGCTCCGACTCACACAGCCGTTTCTCGCCCTGGAACTGGCTGATCATGGCGCCGTCTTCCGTGAAGCCATCGCTGATCCGACCACGACGACGCTCGTCATCGATATCCCGGTCAGCATGGATGTCCGAACGATCACACAGCTCGTCCAGGACACGTTCGCTGGCGTCGAACTCCGTGCGAAGAAGACACTCGATCAGACCGCAGAACACACCCTTTACTCGAAATTCCTCGATTCAGTGACCGACCGGCAACTGGAGGTGCTCCAGACGGCGTACTACAGTGGCTACTTCGAGTCGCCGCGCGAGAGCACGGGCGAGGACGTGGCGGAGACGCTCGGCATCTCCCCACCGGCGTTCTATCAGCACGCTCGAACCGTCCAGCGAAAACTGTTTCGCGCGCTATTTGAGGAGAACGCGGTCCCTGTCACTTCGACTGTCAGCACGGTTCAATAACAAACCTATTTGTCTCACTGCTATTTGATAGTCAATAGCCGAATATTCCCTTATACACTTATTATCCCCTTCTAGAGTGCGCCACTCCAACTGGCGGCACTCGGGAACGTACAATGAGAGATGTCGACCCTGAACCAACCGGAGAAACCCCCTACGAGTGCTTCGAGTGTGGCAATATCATCATCGCCGAGAACAGCCCCAATCAGTGCCCCGATTGTAGCGGCCCGATGAGAAACCGACAAATGCCGCTCGAATGACCATGGCATCGAGATCTGAGAACGCCCGCGAGGAGACAGGCGACGGCACGGTCGACACGACCGAACCCGAATCGGCACTCGAAACCGCTCGCCGCCAACTGTACCACGCCGCTAACGACCTCGATATCGACCCGAATATCGTCGAACGACTCAAATATCCCAAAAAGGTCCACGAGGTTACGGTGCCTATCGAGCGGGACGACGGGACGGTCGAAGTGTTCACGGGCTATCGTGCTCAGCACGACAGCGTCAGAGGGCCATACAAGGGCGGGCTACGATACCACCCCGACGTGACCAGAGACGAGTGTGTCGGCCTGGGCATGTGGATGACCTGGAAGTGTGCGGTCATGGATCTCCCCTTCGGCGGAGCCAAGGGTGGCGTCGCTGTCAACCCGAAGGAGCTGAGTGCGAAAGAGAAGGAGCGGCTCACACGACGATTCGCACAGGAACTGCGTGACAATATCGGACCAAACCAGGACATCCCCGCCCCCGACATGGGCACGGACCCCCAGACGATGGCGTGGCTGATGGACGCCTATTCGATGCAGGAAGGTGAGACGACGCCGGGTGTCGTCACCGGGAAGCCACCGGTGGTCGGCGGGAGCGAAGGCCGCGAGGAAGCCCCTGGACGGAGTGTCGCGCTCATCACACAGCTGGCTTGCGAGTACTACGACCAGCCGCTCGAGGACGCCACTGTCGCAGTCCAAGGATACGGGAGCGTCGGCGCAAATGCAGCCCGACTCCTCGACGAGTGGGGCGCAACTATCGTCGCGATCAGCGACGTGAATGGAGCGATGTACGAGCCGGAGGGGATCGAGACGGCGGCAGTTCCGTCGCACGACGAAGAGCCAGAAGCCGTGACCACATACGCGGACACCGTGATTTCGAACGACGAATTGCTTACCCTCGACGTCGACGTTCTCATTCCGGCTGCCCTGGGGAACGTGATCACCGAAGGGAACGCGGAGGCGATTGCTGCAGACCTCGTCATCGAGGGGGCGAACGGTCCGACGACGTCGGCGGCTGATTCGATTCTCGCTGCCCGGGGTGTCGCTGTGATTCCCGATATTCTCGCCAACGCAGGCGGTGTCACGGTGAGTTATTTCGAGTGGCTCCAGGACATCAACCGGCGGGCCTGGTCGCTCGAACGGGTGAACGACGAACTTGAAGCGGAAATGCAGGCCGCCTGGGATGCGGTTCAATCGGAGTTCGAGCAACGCGACGGTAGCTGGCGTGATGCGGCCTACATCGTCGCACTATCCCGCATCGCTGAGGCGCACGAAGCACGTGGGTTGTGGCCGTAGTCAGATGTCACATTCTCCGCTCTGCGAGCGTGAGACCGCTTGAGCGAGGGCAGTGTGGCGTGTTCCGGCAGGCATCAGTTGGGAGCACAGTAACAGTGTTCGGCTGGTCCCCGAGCGACTGCACGCGATTCTGGCGTTGGAACCGGACGGTGAAGGATATCGCTCTCGGCGGTGGTGCTCGGAGTCCGCTCCGGGGATTGAGACACCAATGCAGCCCGGCCCGGAGGGCTTGGAAACCAAAGAGACACAGGTGGGAGACGTTCAGTTTCCTAGTCACAATCCCGTTAGGCAAAGAGCCCCACGTTCTGTACACATGGAGCGCAACGAATACGCGATCCTGGCTGTCATCGCAGCCGCGACGGTCGGTATCGGCGTGGTCACCACCACCGAGCCGCTGTCGGCGTTTCTCGTCGAGAGCACTCGGCAGTTCGTGACGACGACGGCGGCGATGGCGTGGATCACGTGGTGGGCGCTCGTGATCGGATTCGCCATCGCAGGCGGCGTCGAGGCGTGGACCTCGGACGAGACGGTCTCGGAACTCCTGGAGGGCCACGGCGCCCGCGAGATCGGCTACGGGTCGCTGTTCGGCTTCGTCTCCTCGTCGTGTTCCTACAGCGCCATCGCAACCGCGAAGAACCTCTTCAAGAAGGGCGGATCGGCCGCCGCGACGCTCGGGGCGTTCATGTTCGCCTCGACGAACCTCGTCATCGAGATCGGAGCCGTCATCTGGATACTGCTCGGCTGGCAGTTCCTGCTCGCCGACGTAGTCGGCGGCTTCATGCTCATCGGCATGATGGCGTTCGGGTTCGTCTACCTGACGCCACAGGAAGTCATCGAGGAGGCCAGAGACAACATTCAGGACGACGGCGACCGGACCGCCCGAGACCCGGTCTGCGGGATGGAGGTCGACCCCGACGAGACCGACTACTCCGTCGACACCGACGGCCGAACGTACTACTTCTGTTCGGCGTCCTGCAAGGAGAGCTTCGACCCCGAGGAGGCCGACACCACGATCCGCGAGCAGGCCACGTCTCTCTCGGGATGGAAGGCGCTGGCCGACAAGCAGTGGAAGGAGTGGGGCATGCTGTGGGACGAAATCGCCATCGGATTCGTCTTCGCCGGTCTCATCGCCGGCTTCATTCCCGAACAGGTCTGGACGAGCGTGTTCTCTGGCGCGACGTTCGGCCTGCCGGTGTACGTCTTCTGGACCGCGGTGCTCGGGACCGTCATCGGCGTCGCCACGTTCGTCTGCTCGGTGGGGAACGTCCCGTTCGGAGCGGTGCTGTTCTCGAACGGACTGCCATTCGGTGCCGTCCTGAGCTACATCTACGCTGACCTCATCGTCCCGCCGATCGTGGACGCCTACCGCGAGTACTACGGTACGACGTTCGCCGCCATCCTCTCGGCGATGATCTTCGTCGCCGCCGTCGTCACCGGGTTCGTCATCCACTTCGTCTTCCTTGGATTCGGGCTCATCCCCGACCCGGAGAGCGTCCAGATCGCCGAGGTCCAGATCGAGATGAACTACAAGTTGGTGCTGAACGTGCTCGCGACCGGTTTCTTCCTGTTCCTCTACTGGCTCCACCGCACGGAGTCCGTCGGCGAGAGCGGACCGGGCGAACACGCCCAGACGGCCGACTGAGCGTCCGCTGACCCGCGGCGGCTGCCGATTTCGGCGTGACTATCGCGCCCACTACCGGGCTCGTTTCCGATTCGAAAACGGGCCGCAATATACTTCACCGATACGAAAATACGAAGACTATGAGCTACAGAGTCGACGAAATCGACCGGCGTATCCTCTATCACCTGGCGGCCGACGCGAGGCGAACGTCGGCACCGATGATCGCCGAGGAAGTGGACGTGACGCCGGCCACGATTCGCAATCGGGTCCGCCAACTGGAGGACAACGGGATCATCGAGGGGTATCACGCCGACATCGACTACGAGCGCATCGGCGGAAAGATCACGACGCAGTTCACGTGTACCGCGCCGCCGAGCGATCTCTCGGCGCTGGTCTCCGAGGCGACCACGATTCCCGGCGTGGTAAACGTCAGGGAGCTGATGGCCGGCCAGGAGAACGTCGTCGTCATGGCAGTCGGCGAGGACACCGACGACATCAGCCGAATCACGCAGATGCTCTCGGACCTCGGCCTCGTCGTCGAGCGCGAGGACATCGTCCGGGACGAGCAGTTCCACCCCTACCAGCCGTTCAACCCCGAAAACGGACGCTCGCACACGGCGCTCACCGACTTCCAGTCGCTCGCTGGCGGGGCCGAAATACTCGAATTTACCGTCTCGGCTGACGCCGAAATCACGGGGCTGTCGCTGGAGGAGGCCAACCGGGCCGGACTGTTGCCGGACGAGGTGCTCGTCGTGGGTATCGAACGCGGCGACGACCGACTCACGCCGAAGGGGGCGACGCACATCGAAGCGGGCGACGTGGTCTCGATCTTCTGCCGGGAGTCCGCGCCCGAAACTATCAAACGCGCTTTCGCAGCCGAAGGGATTCAGTGAGCGGCGATCGAATGTCGGTGCCTGTCTCGCTCGCTTGCCCCGCGATCGATCCCGTATCACCGTCGTTCTCGCCACGTGCCTTCTGTTTCCGAAACAAAAATGAATATATCTAATATTACCGTCTCGATAGTGAATTGTAATTCAGATGGGCAATTCGATAATCTGTGGCGATGGATTTTTATCCTCCCTCTCGTTACGGGGGAACATGACGACAGAACACAGTCGGTCGGCGCTGGAACGCCTGCGAGAGTACTACGATCACGAAGAGCTGGTCTGTCCGGACTGCGGGTACGAGGACGCCGACGGAGGCTGGCGGAGCGAGACGAACGGCGACGTGGTAGAGTACTCCCACGAGTGTCCGCAGTGCGGGGCGGTCAGGTCCCACACGCTCGACGTCCACGAGGAGTGACGGCCGTCCCGAGCGCTGACGACTCTCGCAGGAACCGATGAATACGATGGTACGTGTCGACTGGCGCGCGAGCTTCAGTCTCGCTGGCAGCGTCGTGAAGTGGCTCACAGTGCCGATGCTGTTCCCCGTCGCGCTCGCGGCCTACTACGGACGAGGGCTCGTGACGTTCCTCGTCAGCGTCGCGGTCGCGTTCGCGGTCGGCTGGGCACTCGAACGGCTCCACGGTGACCCCGCGAAGGCTCTCGGTGCCCGCGAGGGGTTTCTTATGGTCGCCCTGACGTGGCTCCTCGTCAGCGTGGTCGGTGCCGTCCCGTACCTCGTCGAGGGCTGGATGACGGCGTACGGGGCGGAGTCGACGCTTCGATTCCCGGTGAACGCGCTCTTCGAGACGATGAGCGGGTTCACGACGACGGGGTCGACCGTCATGGGGACCATCTCCTTCGAGCACCACTCGCGGGCGCTACTGATGTGGCGACAGGAGACGCAGTGGCTCGGTGGGATGGGAATCGTCGTCCTGGCGATCGCAATCCTCCCCGAACTTTCGGTGGGCGGCGCACAGCTCATGGACGCGGAAGCGCCCGGACCGGGAATCGAGAAGCTCACGCCGCGGATCGCCGAGACGGCGCGCGCCCTCTGGGGCCTGTACGTCGGGCTCACCGCCGTCGAGATCGCCGGGCTCTACGTGTTTCACTCCGTCGGGATGGCCCCCGAGATGACGCTCTACAACGCCGTCGCCCACGGCTTCACGACGATGCCAACCGGCGGCTTTTCGCCGGAGGCGCGCTCGCTCGAAGCGTTCACCGCGGTCGTCCAGTGGTTCGTCATCCCGTTCATGATCGCCGCCGGGACGAACTTCGCGCTGTTCTGGCACTTCTGGAACCGCGACTTCCGAACGGTGCTCGAGGACGTGGAGATCAGGGGCTATCTGGGCGCGATCGGCATCCTCACGGCGCTCGTCACCGGCCTCCTCTACGCGACGCCCGGATTCGCGGCGCTCACGGGCGCGCTCGAACCGTCGCTCAGGCACGCCGCCTTCCAGGTCGCGTCCATCGTGACGACGACCGGGTACGCGAGCATGGACTTCAACAACTGGGGGAACCACGCGCAGTACGTCCTGCTCTTCGGCATGTTCGTCGGCGGGTCCGCCGGCAGCACCGGCGGCAGCATAAAGGTCGTCAGGTGGATCGTGATCCTGAAATCGCTCCGCCGGGAGCTCTTCACGACGATACACCCCGAGGCCGTCAGACCGGTGCGCCTCGGTGACCAGGTCATCGACGAGACTGCGGTTCGCGGAATCCACGCGTTCACCGCTCTCTACATCCTCATCTTCGCCGTCGCGACGCTGGCCGTGGTCGTCGTCGGCGTTCCGGGCGGGGACCTGACCGCCTTCGAAGCGACGAGCGCGGTCGCCGCCACGCTGGGCAACGTCGGGCCTGGCGTCGGTCTCGTCGGTCCGATGAACAATTTCCTGCCGTTCCCGCGGAGCACGAAGCTCCTGCTGTTCTTCCTGATGTGGATCGGCCGGCTGGAGATCATCCCCGTGCTCGTCTTGCTCACCCGCTCGTACTGGCAGTCCTGAGCACCGACGCGCCGGTCCGGTCGGAACACTCGACGGTCGCACTCAGAGAAAACGGCGGGACAGCCGAACGTGGCGTGTCCCAGACCGTCTGACGCTCGGAATCCGAACGCCGGGTTCTGGGCCCGGGGGCAATCGATGTGTGGAGCGGCTCGAAGGGGAGCGAAGCGGGGACCAGAACCCACTCAGAACGTCGAGAGCCGATCGGCAAAAATTTTGTGAAACCGCTGGCAGTCACGCGGATCGCTCGTTTGAGACTGCGTCTCGGGCCGCGTACTCGCTGTATCAGAACCGCTCTTTACCCCGTTTGGTAGATTCAGAATAGTCGAATACAATGGTACTTACTTCGATATCGCCCCGAGATCTATCTCTATTGAGCCTAATCATTACGATATATCCAATTTTGCATACATATATTAGAATTCACGTATATAAATTAGAGAGAAAAATCAAAATCGATCCAGCTTTCCTCGGATCTCTCGGAGTCTCTGAAAGATGAGGAGACCACAGGCGCGAGAGTCGTACGCATACCTTTTAGTCGGCTGGGTGGCAAGCACAGACACCGAGCAGATGTCGATAGACGAACCCACACCTTCAGCGGCACGCGTCGCATCGCAACTCCGGTCGCTCGACCTCGACGGCAAGTCGTGGATCACCGGCGTCGCCATCAACGGACTGTTGTCCGAGGGAAGCGAGCCGTCGGTCCAGACAGCCCGAACACTCGTCGACACGGCCGTCGCGACGCAGGACGACGACGGTCAGCTGGGCTACGGCCCGAGCTATCCCATCGAGGTGTTCAGCCACGGCCGGGAGTACGAGGCCAGCTGGGACCTGACGGTCAAGAAGTGCATGAACACGAACAACACGACCGCCATCGGCCACGGCGTGCTCGACTTCTACGAGCGGACGGGCGACGAGCGCTACCTCGACGCGGCCCGAAACGAGTACGAGTGGCTCCTGTCCGTCGACCGGACGGAGACGGGCGGCATCCCCCACCACGACCCCGAGGTGGCCGGCATCAAGTCGCTGTGGATCGACTCGGCGTACATGATGTGTCCCTTCTTCAGCCGCTACGCCGAGGCCGCCGACGAGCCGGCGGCCCACGACGAGGCCGTCGAACAGTACGAGGTCCACGCCGAGCACCTCCGGGACCCGCGGACCGGCCTGTTCCGCCACATCTGGGTCGAACGGCCGGACCACTACCCCCAGGGGACCTTCTGGGCCCGGGGGAACGGCTGGGCCGCCGCGGCGGCCGTCGAGATCCTCGACCGACTGCCCGACGAGCACGCGCGCCGCGACGACCTCGCCGAGCAGTTCAGCGACCACTGCGCGTCGCTGCTCCCGCTTCAGGACGGCAGCGGCTTCTGGCACAACCTCGTGGACGACCCGGACACGCCGCTCGAATCCTCCGGGACGCTGATGTTCGCGTACGCGTTCAACCGCGGCATCGACCTCGGACACCTCGACGAGGCGACCTACGGCGAGGCGGCGGCCGACGCGCTCGACGCCGTGACGCGCGTCGTCGACGACGAGGGCAACGTCAATCGCGTGGCCGGTCCCCCCGGCGGCCCTGAAGCGCCGCTGACCGTGACGCCCTACGGGCAGGGCTGGTACCTCATGGCGGCGGACAGCGACCGGCAGTGAGGGATCGGTCGCGAGCGGCTCCGGGGCGCTCGACCGACGAGGACCACGTTTTATAGGCCGACGAACCGATACGACGTGTATGGACGCAAGCGAACAGGAGAGAGCGGCGCGAGCGCTGTCCGTCCCGGAAGACACCATCGTCGAGGCCTGCGGCGACCCGCCGCTCCCGGAACTGGGGGTCATCGAACAGGTCTGGGAGACCGACCCGATTCCGCCCGGGGAGGTCGCGGCCCACGCTGCGCGGGCCGTCGAGTCCCTGTCGTTCGCCGACGTGCCCGACGGCGGGGAGGTCGCGCTGGGCGTCGGCAGCCGCGGCATCGCGAATCTCTCGACCATCGTCGGCGGCGTCGTCGAGGCGGTCAGAGACGCCGGCTACGAGCCGTTCGTGTTCCCCGCGATGGGGAGCCACGGCGGCGCGACCGGCGAGGGCCAGCGCGAGATGCTGAACGAACTCGGCGTGACGGAGTCGACCATCGACTGTGAGATCCGATCGAGCATGGAGGTCGTCGAGGTCGGGCGGACCCCGGACCGGGACGTGCCGGTCGTCGCCGACGCCAACGCCGTCGAGGCCGACGCCATCGTGCCGATCAACCGCGTCAAGCCCCACACGGACTTCGACGGCTCCGTCGAGAGCGGGCTCTCGAAGATGCTCGTCATCGGGATGGGCAAGCAGCGCGGCGCACAGATCGCCCACAAGTGGGCCGTCGACTGGTCGTTCCGGAAGATGATCCCCGAGATAACCGGACAGTTGCTCGACGAACTGCCGGTCGTCGGCGGCGTCGCGCTCGTCGAGGACCAGCGCGACGAGACCACGCTCATCGAGGGCGTTCCGCCGTCGGGCTTTCTCGACCGCGAGCGCGAACTGCTGGAACTGGCCTACGACCTGATGCCCAAACTCCCCTTCGAGGAACTCGACCTCGTGGTGTTCGACCGCCAGGGCAAGGAGATCAGCGGGCAGGGGCTGGACACGAACGTCATCGGGCGCCGTCCGTTCTCGATCAACGAGCCCGCCCCGGAAAAACCGGATATCAAACGCATCTACACCCGCGGGCTGACCGAGGCGACCCACGGCAACGCCATGGGGATGGGGTCGGCGGACATCGTCCACGAGGCCGTCGCCGCCGAACTCGACGCCCAGACCTCGCTCATCAACGCGCTCACCGCCAGCACGATTCGCGGCGTGAAGCTCCCGCCGGTGGTCGAGACCGACCGCGCCGGCCTGGTCGCCGCGCTCTCGACCATCGGCGTCGTCGACACCGACACCGTCCGGGTGCTGCGCGCCGCCGACACGATGCATCTCCAGCAGTTGTACGCCTCGCCGGCGCTGGTCGACGCCGCCCGCGACCGCGACGACCTCCGCGTCGTCGAGGACCCGTCCCCTATCGAGTTCGACGACGGCCAGTTCGCCGCGCCGTCCCTTCGGGAGTAGCCCCCCGGTCGTTTCTCCCCGTCGCACAGGGCCGATTGTCCGTCGGGAATCGCCGGCACACTCAAAGATTTATAAGGATTGCTAGTGATGTGTTATCCACGGAGACCGACCGTCACGGGCAGCGGACCGTCTCGGCAGCGGAGCGGCTATCGACCGAGCCGCGTCTGTGCCCAGCGGCGGCACTCACACAGCCATGACATATCGAGCAGGCGTAATCGGAACGGGCGGAATCGCGGGAATGGGTATCCTCGGGATGCACGACGAGGACGCGATCGGCACGGAGAAGATCGACGCGAGCCACGCCGGCGGCTACGCGAGCACCGACGACATCGAACTCGTCGCGGTGGCAGACGTGGACGAGGAGAAACTGGCGACGTTCGGCAGCGCGTGGGACATCCCGGCCGAGCGCCAGTACGTCGGCCACGAGGCGATGCTCGCCGCGGAGGACTTAGACGTGGTCTCGGTCTGCACGCCGTCGTTTCTCCACCACGAGCACACGGTCGACGCCGCGCAGTCGGCGGCCGATCCCGACGTTATCTGGTGCGAGAAGCCCATCGCCTCGCAGGTCACCGCCGCAGAGGAGATGGTCGACGTCTGCGAGGAGACGGACACCGAACTGGTCGTCAATCACTCGTTTCGGTTCACGGACAAGCTCCAGCGCCTCTACGACCTCATCCACGACCGGGACATCCTCGGCGAGGTCGTGTCCGTCAGCACGCAGTACCGCATGGAACTGATGCGCAACTCCACGCACGTGCTCGATACGCTGATCTACCTGCTCGACGCCCGGGCCTCGGAGGTCAGCGGGTACATCAACGGCGAGAACGAGGCCGTCGAGTCCCTCGACGCGGCCCAGGACGTGGTCGACGCCGGCGGCGGCGGCCACGTCGTGATGGACGACGGCTCGTTCGTCACCGTCGACTGTACGATCCCTCGCGACGTGTCCTCGATGACGCTGAACTTCATCGGGACCGAGGGGAAGCTGTACATGAACAACGACGACGGCGAGTGGCGCTACTGGTCGCTCGAAGACGGCGAGCACGTCGAGCAGTCGCTGCCCGGCATCGACGGCGCGTGGACGTGGGAGGACGACTACGAGCGGTCGTTCGCGAACGCGGCGACTCACGTCGAAGACCTCCTCAACGGCGAGGAGGAGAACTACTCGCCCGGGACGGAGGCCGCCCGGTCGCTCGAGATCATCGTCGGCTTCTACCTCTCGCACTACACCGGCGCGTCGGTGGACATCCCGCTGGCCCAGCCGCTTCGCGAGATCTCCATCACGTCCTGGTAACGGACTGGTTTTCGGCGTTCGACCGCGTCTGGTGACCGCTCGCCTCGACAGCGCCTTCCCGCCCGAACAGTGCGAGCGCTACCGAACGGAGTCGTCGTTTCGAAAACGGACCGCCGCTGCGTTGCGACCGCTGTTCAGGCGTCGAGCCACGGCGCGCCGTCGCGCGAGACGAAGCGCTCCTCGCGCTCGATACCTCGAATCCGATCGACGTCTTCGCCGTCGAGTTCGAGGTCGAGCGCGCCGAAGTTGTCGCGGATGTGGGCCTCGCCGGTGGCCTTCGGGACGACGCTGACGTTCTCGCGCGCGAGGAGCCACGCGAGGCTGACCTGTGACGCGCTGACGCCGTGCTTCTCGGCGATGTCGGTGATCTCGGGCACGTCGAAGACGTCGCCGCGCGCGAGCGGCGAGTACGCGATGTGGGTGTAGCCGTGTTCCTGGGCGTGGGCGACGAGGTCGTCCTGCTGGAGCAGGGGATGGGTCTCGGCCTGGTGGGCCACCAGCGGCGAATCGAGGTGATCCATCGCCTCGTTCAGCAGTTCCGTGCTGAAGTTACAGACGCCGACGTGGTCGATACGGCCTTGCTCCCGAAGTTCGTCGAAGGCCGGCAGCGTCTCGGCGGCGTCGTAGTTCCCGACCGGCCAGTGGACGTACAGCAGGTCGAGTCTATCTAGCCCCAGGCGGTCGAGCGTCACTTCGAGGCCCTCGATGACCTCGTCGTGGGCGAGTCCGAACTTCTCCGCGTGGACCTTCGAGCCGACGAACACCTCTTCGCGGGGGACGTCGGCCCGGGCGATGCCCTCGCCGACGGCTTCTTCGTTCCCGTAGTACTGCGCCGTGTCGATGTGTCGGTAGCCCACTTCCAGGGCGGTTCGGACGCTCTCCGCGCACGTTTCCGGGTCGGTGTTCTGCCAGGTGCCGAGACCGATGGCTGGTACGTCGCTCATGAGTACTCGATCACCGCCGGAGCGGTTATTTCTTTCGGTTCTCGCTGATACGTCAGGACGAATCCTTTCGGTGTCGTGCAGTGAAAACTAGCTGGAAAACTGATATGACGGGCCCGAGAAGCAGGGCGGTGGCCGCCCGGTGCTACACGAGCTGGCGTCGATCGGTGTTGCGCCGCTCCCGGAGCCAGCCCAGCAGTCGAGGGAGGAACCGGTGGCGCAGGTCGAAGTACAGCGACACCGCGCCGTAGATCCAGAGGCCAAACAGCAGCGTCATCGCGACGAGGTACGCCAGCCCCGTGAGCGTCGGCATCTCAGGCCTCCCCCTCGACGGTGACGTCGTCGGCCGCGGCGCTGGGGTCGACGAGGCTGTGGACGACCGCGTCGCCCGCGCCGTCGAAGACGTGTACGTCGTCTCTGGAGAACACGACCTCGATCGTGTCGTCCTCGCTGATCTCCTTGTCCGGGTCGATGCTCATCAGCAGCTCCGTCGTTTCGCCGTCGGTCTCGGCCAGCAGGTAGGCGTAGGTCTGGTCGCCGACGGGCTCCAGCACGTCGACGGTCACCGCGACCGGCGTGCTCGGATGCGCGATGTCGCCGGCGTCGTCGGCGAGGTAGATGTCCTCGGGGCGGACGCCCAGGGTCACCCGGTCGCCGTCCACGAGCGGCGTCCCTGTCGTGTCGTACGCGACGCTGAAGTCGCCCACGTCGAGGGCCTCGCCGGCCACTTGGCCGTCGAAGAGGTTCATCGAGGGGCTTCCGATGAACTGTGCGACGAAGGTGTTGACCGGGCGGTTGTAACACTCGAGCGGCGGCGAGCACTGCTGGAGTTGGCCGTCGTTGATGATGGCGATGCGGTCGGACATCGTCATCGCCTCCTCCTGATCGTGCGTGACGTACACCGAAGTGATGCCCAGTTCCTTCTGGAGGCGCTGGATCTCGGTCCGCATCGCGACGCGGAGCTTGGCGTCCAGATTCGCCAGCGGCTCGTCCATCAGGAACACGTCCGGCTCGCGCACGATGGCGCGGGCGATGCCGACGCGCTGTTGCTGGCCGCCCGAGAGCTCGTCGGGGCTGCGGTCGAGCATCCCCTCCAGCTGGACGATCTCGACGGCGTTCTCGACCCGGCGGTCGATCTCCTCCTTGTCGAAGTTCCGCAGTCGCAGCCCGAAGCTGATGTTCTCGTAGACGGTCATGTGCGGGAACAGCGCGATGTTCTGGAACACCATCGCGATGTTGCGGTCCTTCGGCGGCTTGGTGGTCACGTCTCTGCCGGCGATCTCGATCGTGCCGCTCGTGGGCGTCGTCAGCCCGGAGATGGTCTCCAGGGTGGTCGACTTCCCACAGCCGGATGGCCCGACCAGCGTGACGAACTCTCCGTCCTCGATGGTCAGGTCCATCCCTTCGACGGCGACGACGTCTTCGTACTCTTTGCGAACGTCCGTGAGGTTGACTTCTCCCATTGTGTTACTCCTTGAGGCCGCCCGCGGTCAGGCCGCGGACGATGTGTTCTTGCGCGAGGATGACGAGCACGGCGATCGGGATGATCCCGATGAGGCTCGCGGCCGCCATCATGTTGTACATCTGCGTGTGTTGCTGCTGGAAGTTCAGGATCCCGTACACCAGGACGGCCCAGTTCTCCGGCGAGCCGTCGGTCATGATGAACGAGAAGAAGAACTCCCGGTAGACGCCGATGAAGACGATGATCGCGGCGGTCACGACCCCGGGCGCCGACAGCGGCATGATGACCCGGAACAGCGCGCCCAGCCGCGTCGTCCCCTCCACCCTGGCGGCGTCCTCCAGCCCGTCGGGAATCTGGCTGTAGAACGTCGTCAGGATGAAGATGGTGATCGGCAGGCTGAGCATCGTGAAGGGGAACACCATCCCCCACGGCGTGTTGTAGAGGTCCGGCGTCGGCGTCCCGAGGATGCTCAGCGAGCCGGTCAGTAGCTCGAACAGCGGGATGAGGAACGCGATGCCCGGGAAGTACGAGATCACCAGCAACAGCAGGAGTAGCGGCCCCTTCCCGGGGAAGTCCACCCGCCCGAAGGCGTAGCCCGCGAGGCTCCCGAGCGTGATGCAGACGATCACCGTGATCGTCGCGATCAGGATGCTGTTGAAGATGTAGTGGTGCAGCGGGTACTCCTGGACGACGGTGAGGAACACGCCGACGTTGAAGTTCTCCGGCACGATCCCCATCTGGTAGAGCTGGTTGTCCGGCGTCACCGCGAGCACCAGCAGCCAGTAGAACGGGAACAGGGTGATCATGATGAACGATACCAGGCCGACCCAGAACCCCAACCGGTACACGTCGGTGGAGTTGTGGATGGCGTACTTGACGATGCGGCCGGTCAGGCCGCTGTATTGCTGTTCGCTCATGACGCATCGGCCTCCCGGAACCGCACGACGTACACCATGATTATCACGCCGATGACGACGGCGGTGAGGAACGCGATGGCGGACGCGGTAGCCCAGCGCTGCTGTCTGAACGTCTGGACGACCAGACACGTCAGCGTGGGGACGGTGCTACACCCCGCCGACGCCTCGACGATGCCGTAGATCTTCATCGAACTGATCGTGTAGAAGATCATCCCGATGAACAGCACCGGCTTGATCTGTGGCAGGGTGATCAGGCGGAACTGCTGCCACTTCGTCGCGCCCGCGACCTCCGCCACGTCGTAGAGGTTCTGGTCGATGCTGGCGATGCCGGCCATGATGATGAGCGCGATGAACGGGATCTTCCGCCAGATGTCGATGAGGATGATGATGATCGTCGAGTCCTGGCTGCTGATCAGCGGATTGGCGCTGAAGATCCCGAGGTTCGCCAGCGGCTCGACGAACGGGCTCAGCGACGGCTGGAACAGCAGGAAGAACATCATCCCCTGGATGACGATGGGGATCGACCACGGGAGGATGACGATGGTCCGCGCGTACCGTCGCCCCTTGAACTCCTTGTTGAGGATGATCGCCATCCCGAGGCCCAGGACCGTCCCGATCGCGACGCTCACGCCCGTGATGAGCAACGTGACGATGAGCGCGCTGGAGAACGGCGCTTGCAGGTCGAAGAACGGCGAGGTCAGGATGGCGTTCGCGTCGCCGCTGAGTATCTGGACGTAGTTCTCGATGCCGACGAACTCGCCGATGGGGTGGACCCCGGTCAGGTCGTCGTCCTGTAGCGAGAAGTAGAACGTCCTGACCAGCGGGTAGAACGCCAGCACCCCCAGTACGAGGAACACGGGCGCGACGAGCAGGTACCCGTACTTGTCCTCGTCCAACTGCTCGATCTTGAGGAAGACCGGTGAGACCGCCTGCTGGACTTTCTGTCTCATCGTGCTAGTGTCAGGCGTCGCCCAGTGGCTTGTAGATTTCGGCGGGCGGTGTCGTGGCTGGCGTCACGCTCAGGACTCCTGTTCCTCGATCTGTTCGACCTGGCTCTGTGCGGCGGCGACCGCTTCCTCGGGCGACTTCTGCTGATTGAGGCAGGCGTGGAACTCCTGGCCGATCGCGGACTTCTGGGGGTCCCAGACGGCGTTGATCGGCGGTGCGAACTGGTTCTGGGACTGGAACTGCAGCGTGTCGAGGTACCGGCCCATCACGTCGATCTCCTGTGCTCGGTCCGACTCGAACAGCCCGGGCTTCGGCGGCGTCGATCCCAGTTCCTCGAAGATGGTGAGGTAGAACTCGTCGGAGGTCATCGCTTTGATCGCCTCGACGGTCGCTGCCAGCTTCTCGGTGTTGGGGTTGATCGAGAGGTGCCAGCCGCCCAGTTTGGCGTTCGTGCCGCCGGCCCCCTCGTGTGGGGCCTCGGACTCCGAGACGCCGTAGGGGTAGGGCATGACGCCGAGGTCCTCGCCGAAACTGTCCTCGCTCCCGTACTCGGCGATGGCGAACGACCAGTTCCGGTGGGTGATCGCCTCGCCCGCGTTGAATGACTCCATCGACGGGGAGGTGTCCCAGCCCAGCGCGTCCGACGGCGTGATACCGCCGGTGAGTCCCTCGATCGCGTACTCGTCGTCGCTCCCGTAGAGGAACGTCCTGAACTGCCGGAGCGTCTGGATGGTCTGTTCCTCGTCGATGGTGACGGGCCGGTCGCCGATGGGCCCGTTCTGGTTCGACATGTCTCCGAAGTAGTTGCCCCCGTTGGTGACGAGGTGCTCGTAGCCGGTGATGCTCCCGATGTTGCGCTGGTTCATCGCCGTCGTGTAGCCGTGATCCGTCCCGGCCTCCTCCTGGGCCGCTTTCGTGACCTCTGCGAAGTACTCCCACGTGAGCGGTTCCGTCGCCCAGTTCTCGCCCTCGGGGTCGTAGCCGGCGGCCTCGACGAGGTCCTTGCGGTACTGGATGGTCGGGATGTCGATGAACTGGGGGATGCCGTAGAGGCCGCCGTCCCAGCGCATCGAGTCGACCATCACCTGCGAGTAGTCGTTTTCGAGCGCGCTCAATTTCTCCTCGCCGAGGACCTGTGTGAGGTCGAGCAGCCACTCTCGGGGAGCGAAAAACGGCGTGTACGCGAAGTTCGTCAGCATGAAGTCCGGCGTCGTCCGCCCGGAGGAGAGGATCTGGTTGTAGCGGTCCTGCAGGTCGTCCGCGCCCCACACCGTCGTCGAGAACTCGATGTCGATGCTCTGGGGCATTCCGGCGTCGTAGGCCGCCTGCTTGAGCGTGTCGGCGACGTTTCCGAACAGCGGCGCGGTGCTGTACTCGACGGTGACGTCTTCGCCGCCGTATTCGAGGTCGTCTGTCGATACGTCGCCGCCGCTGCTCCCGTCGCCGCCACCGCCGTCGCCGCCGCCTGTGCCCGAACAGCCGGCCAGTCCGACCGCCAGCCCGGACGCACCGACTGCGGTGACGAACTGCCGTCGGGAGAGAGCGCGGCCGCTCCTGTGACTAGACGTATGGGTATTGCTGCTGTCGCGTGCCATATGCTGGCTATCATGGTCGCGGTATATAAAATTATTGTTCACGTATATCTCGGCGCTCGCTGACACCGTTCGGCGACCGCGTATTGCCTGAATTGCAAGGCCTCTGGCGCTCTGGCGGCCGTTCACCCAAAGCTATAAGAACGATACGTCTGATTTCCTACGCGCTGTGGCAACACAGTACGCACTACCATGAGTGACGACGATACGCGATCCGACAGTAGCGAATCGGCAGCCAATCTCCCCCTCTCGCGCCGCGGGGCGCTCGCGGCGCTCGGGACCGGACTCGGCGGCCTCCTCGCGGGAACGGGGGCCGCGAGCGCCCAAGAGGGAACAAACGGCAGCGGAAACCAGCCGTGGTACGACTGGGGGGCCGACGTCGACGCCGGCGAGAACGCCCTGACCAACCTCGGCTCGCTCTCGATGGCGGGCGGCGACGCCTCGATATCGGAGCTCACCGGGACGAACCTCTCCGTGACGGACGGGACCCTCAACGCGAGCGGCGGTACTCCCGGCTCGATACACGTCGTGACGGAGTACCCCGGCGAGACGCTCGATCAGAAGGTCGACAACGTACTCGCGGCCCTGCCAGAGGGCGACGACATCCCGAACCAACAGCCCGGTCATCGGATCGTGATTCCGGCTCCCGATCCCGAGGACCCCGCCGCGGCCGACGGGCTCCCGGCCTGGCGCGTCGAGTCGCCGATGACGATCGGGAACAACACTGGAAAGCTCGTCTTCGACATGGGCTGGACGCTCATCTACGCGACCGACACCATCGAGAGTTTCTTCGTCATCGGCCCGGACGAGAAGACCGAGAACATCACGCTCAACGGCGGGATGTTCTACGCGAAGGAGAACCTCGAACGGTCCTTCGTCGACATCCAGGGCCTCGGTCACGGGCACCTCTCGCGGATGTACCTCCAGAACCTCGAAGGGCGCAACACCGTCCCGGCCGGCGTCCGATTGGCCGACTACCACGGTTCGAGCGAACTGACCGTTCACGACACGGAGGTCACGGGCTGTACCGACGCGTTCCTCGCGGAACACGGGAGCGACGACGTGCCTTACGGCCCGGCGTTCGACCTCGACATCTACAACTGGCGGGGCGGCGGCGGCGAGCACAGCATCCGCATCGACGGCGGCGCGACGATCAATCTGGACTCCGTCCAGTGCGGCGGTCACCCGCTCCAGTCCGTCAGCGAGAGCATCGTCAAACTGGAGAACTCCGTCACGTCGGTGCGGAAGGTCTCGATCCAGAACGTCCGCGAGCGCCACAACGCGATGGAGTACCACAGCGGCGTCACCGTGGCCGACGTGACCGACGGCGAGGGCGACCGCCACGACGGCGTGTACATCCAGAACGTCGACTGCTACAACGCCGAGGTCGGCACCGACCTGGAGTACGTCACCCACTTCGACCAGCAGAACGTCCGCCCCGCACCGGCCGTGAGCGACGACGCCGACGGGTCGACGCGCTGGTTCGACGACGGTGTCGAGCGCCACCGGACCGACGAGGCCCACGCGTTCCACGCGGGCGACGACGAGGCGTCGCTCGTGGTCGACGGCGCGGACGCTCGTGTTCCCGGTGCCGGAGACGGGGTCGTGCTGACGACGCCCGACGGGTCCGCCCGGTACCGCGTCCGCGTCGACAACGACGGCTCGCTCGTCACCGAACAGGTCGACGACGAGTAGCGGCGCGTGCTGGCGCGCCGTCGTCCCGGTCAGAAGCGAACACCCAGTCGTCGTTCACGGCGGTCCAGTATTACTGAACTCGAAGTTGGCATCGCTGGAATAGATTTATCAATGTTGCCGTTCTCGTGTCGACTATGGCCGACCAGCAGAACCCGAACGCGGTCAAGACCGCTCAGACGACGTTCTCGATACTCGAGGAACTGAAAGAGCGAAACGGGGCCACCGTCACGGACCTCACCGACGCCTTCGACCTCTCGAAGAGCAGCATCCACAACTACCTCACGACGCTCGAAGACGACGGCTACGTCATGAAAGACGGGAACACCTACGAGGTCGGACTGCGACTGCTCGACCTCGGCGGTCACGCGCGCCACCGGGAACGGCTCTACGACATCGCGAAAGACGAGGTGGACGAACTGGCCGCAGAGACGGGGGAACTCGCGAATCTGCTCGTCGAACAACACGGCAAGGGCGTCTACCTGCACCGCGCCCACGGCGATGACGCGGTCAAGACGGACTCCTATATCGGCCAGCGGGTCTACCTCCACAACACGGCTCTCGGTAACGCCATTCTCGCTCACCTCCCGCGTGCGCGGGTGGAGGCGATCATCGACCAGCACGGCATGCCCGCGACGACGGAGAACACGATCTCCGACCGCGACGAACTGTTCTCCCATCTGGAACAGGTCCGGGAGGAGGGCGTGGCGTTCGACGACGAGGCCCGCCTCAAGGGCCTCCGCTGTGTCGCCGTCCCCATCGTCAACAACAACGACACCGTCGAGGGCGCGATCAGCGTCTCCGGGCCGACCAGTCGCTTCCAGAACGAGCGCTTCCGCGAGGAACTGCCGGAGAAACTCAAGAGCGTCGCCAACGTGATCGAACTGAACATCACCTACACGTGAGTGGGACGCGATGCGGTGTGTCGGTGCCTGTCACGAGCGGCTATCGGGCCGTCGGAATCGATCGACGTCACACGACAGGCCGTGCCAGGATAACACAGACAGGGGGTCAGCAAATCTGGACGAGCGTTCAGAACTACAAAAACCTCGAACAAAGTGCTCCGTCATCCACTATCTATGGACTGATATCCGGTATCAGACCTGAGAGCGACAGTGATACTGAACAACAGCCCAAGATGGCATCGGCCGAGCCCCGGTCGTCGACCCAGCTATCGACAGTGGATGGGTTCTCGGTCCGCAATGAGAATAACAGATGTACGCCTATTATGTGATCCGCCGAGACGCGCCTGGCCGGATCGGTTTGCCACAGCTACCGAGGTGTCGAGCGACGGTCGGTGCGACCGGAACTTCTACTCGATCGAGAGGTCGCTAGTCCAGCTATCTGTATGATATTCATACGGTACTGTGTCAACGCCAGTGAAGGAGAAGATAATCCGTCGAAAATAGCCGCTTCAGTCGAAATGTCGGCTCCGCGATGTCGAAAGACGGATTCCCACACCGTTTGCACCGAAACACCTCCAAAACGAGGAGAGAAATCCTCTAAGAGATTGTTTCAATTTTCTTCGGTCCGACAAATCACGAGACAGGCGGACTACCTATCGAAAGAAACGATATCTAAGTATTACATCAGTTTGTCGCCCCTGGTCAGCTGTCAGCGGACCGCACACTGTCGTTCGCCGGGCCTGTCTCTACCGGGCCGCGCGGTATGACAGATCAGTCCTCGCCGGTGCGGAACTCGAAGCGCGCACCGCCGGTCCGGCCCTCGGTGACCGATACCGACCAGCCGTGTGCGTCGGCGATCTGGTCGACGATCGCCAGGCCGAAGCCGGTGCCGCTCTCGTCGGTGGTGTACCCCCTGTCGAGGACGCGCTCTCGCTCAGCCGCCGGGATTCCGGGGCCGTCGTCCGCGACGAAGAAGCCCTCCTCGAAGTCCAGCGGGCCGATGCGGACGTGGACCGCGTCACCGCCGTGTTCGATCGCGTTCCGAAAGAGGTTGGACAACATCTCGATGACGCGGTCGTGATCGGCCTGTATCGGCGTCGAATCGACGTCGAGCGACGCGTTCGGGGTCTCGATCTGGGCCCACGCGGCGGTGGCGACCTCCTCCAGAGACACCGCCTCGGGATGCAACACCAGCTGTCCCTGCTCGGCCATCGTCAGCAGGTCGTCGATGAGGGCCTCCATCCGACGGACGATCTCGTCGATGCTGTCACAGCGCTCCCTGACCGACTCCGCGTCGACCTCGTCGTCGTCCATCAGGGCTCGGAGCCGATCGACTTCAGCGTACAGCGGTGTCAGCGGGTTCCGAAGGTCGTGTGCGACTGTCTGTCCGTACTGCTTGAGCCGCTCGTTCTGTGCTTCGAGCTCCCGCTCGTACTGCTTGATGTCGGTGATGTCACGGTTGATGGCGACGAACCCGGTGGTCTCCCCGTCGCTGTCGGTGATGGGTGCGATCGTCTGGTCGATGACGTAGCGCTCGCCGCCCTTTCGCTCGTTGACGACCTCGCCCTGCCAGACGTCGCCCGCGAGGACCGTCTCCCACAGGGCCCGGTAGAACGCCTGGTCGTGTGCTCCGGACTTGAGCAGCGCGGGCGTCTCGCCGACGGCTTCCGCCGCCGTGTAGCCGCTGATGGTTTCGAAGGCGTCGTTGACGTACTCGATCGTCCCGTCCACGTCGGTGATGAGGACGCCGTGGCCGGCGTGCTCGACGGCGCTTCGGAACCGGCGCAGGTCCTGGGTGCGCTGTTTGCGGTCGGTGATGTCCCGGACCGTGCTCACCTGGTACGCCTCGCCGCCGATGGTTATCTTCGACCCGATGATCTCGACCGGGATCGTCTCGCCGGTGTCGGTCCGCTCCAGTCGAGTGTCGTAGACCCGCCGCTCGCCGTCGTCGTAGGAGTCCCAGTACGTCTCGAACTGGTCGCGATCCAGCTCGGGCGTGTGGTCCGTCATGTGGGCGTCTCGGAGCGACGCTCGGTCGGTTCCGAGCAGTGACCCGAGGTGCTGATTGACGTAGGTCGGGTAGCCGTCGGCGTTGTGGGTGGCGATGCCGATGCCCGCCTGATCGATCGCGCGCTTGAGGAACGTGAGGTTCTGCTCGCGCTGTTTGCGCTCGGACACGTCGCGGTTGATGGCGACGAACCCGGTGATGCCGCCGTCGCCGTCGGTGATGGGTGCGATCGTCTGGTCGACGACGTAGCGCTCGCCGCTCTTGCGCTCGTTGATGACCTCACCCTGCCAGACGTCGCCCGCGAGGATCGTCTCCCAGAGGTCCTGATAGAACTCCCCGTCGTGCTCCCCCGACTGGAGCATCGCCGGCGTCCGACCGACGGCCTCCGACGCGGCGTAGCCGGTGACCGACTCGAAGGCGCCGTTGACGTAGCGAATCGTCGCGTCGGTGTCCGTGATGAGGACGACGTGGCCGGCGTGTTCGACGGCGCTCTCGAACCGGCGGAGCCGGCGCTCTAAGTCTGTTCGCAGTTCCACTCGCCGGATGGCGTGTCCCACCGTGTCGCCAAGTTCCGCCAGTAACGCGCGCTCTCGCTCGTCGAAGGCGTTCGTGCGGTCGGCGTAGACGTTCAAGACGCCGTAGAGTGTCTCGCCGTGACGAAGCGGTATCGCCGCGCTCGACTGGTAGCCGCGCTCGATCGCGTCCGCCCGCCACTGCTCGTAGGCCGGGTCCGCCGGAATGTCCTGCAACACCGCGAGTTCGCGCGTCCGGTACGCACGCGCCGTCGGTCCCGTCGGGTCGTCCCCGTCGACCGTGATCTCGATGGCGTCGAGATAGCCGCTCTCGACGCCGGCGGACGCCCGCGGTTCGATGCGCTGTCCGTCGTCGTCGGCCGCACCGATCCACGCGAATCGGTACGGATCGGACTCGCTGAGTCGCTCACAGACCCGACGTTCGATCTCCGCTCGCGTTTCGGCCTCCATGACAGCCTGGTTCACGCCGCTGTACACGCGGTGGATGCGGTCAAGGTTCGTCGCTCGGTTGGCGGCTCGATACTGGCTGACCGCGTTTCGGATCCTGTTTGCGAGGAGGTCGTACTGTTCCGATCCGGTCTGTTTCTGCAGGTAGTCCGTAACGCCGGCCGAGATGGCCTCGCTCGCGATCTCCTCGTTTCCCTGGCCGGTAAAGAGGATGAACGGCAGATCCGGATACTCGTCGCGGACGGTTTCGAGAAACTCGATCCCGTCCATCTCTGGCATCTCGTAGTCCGAGACGACGCAGTCGATGGACTCGGCGGCGAGGCGATCCAGCCCCTCGCTTGCGCTCGTAGCGATATCGACGCTGAAGCGCTCGTCCCGTTCGAGGAATGTCGCCGTCAGGTCCGCGACGTCGACCTCGTCGTCGACGTGGAGAACGCGAACATGGCCAGATAAATCATGCATATTTGCTATTGGTTCGTGTAGATGGTGATTTCAGCCTTGCTATTCCCGACTCGTGAGAACACTGAAATAGTTATACCCGTCATACTATCCAATTACTTCGCAGATGGCTCAGAATACGGCGGGATCGGCCGAGGTAACGGATGACGACCACGAACCGGACGGCGGGCACGTGATCCACGCCGACGGTGACGCGGCGGACTACCTGAAAGCGGCCATCGATAGCAGGTGGTGACGCCGACAGCGAGCGCCTAGAGCCCACCGCCGCCGAACACCCAGAGGGCGACGGCCGGTGAGACGGCCAACAGGCCGCCGAGCACGACGGTTGCCCCGATGACTCGCGGATCTGGCTGTCGGACGGCCGCGTCGTATCGCCACAGCTGGCAGCCGACGTACAGCGCGCCCACGACGACGCCGCCCAGATGGAAAAACGACGGTTCCAGCGCGGTGGGAACGGACGCCACGGCGGGGCTCGCCATGTCGATTCCGATGCCGACCGCGCCGAGGATCGCAGCAGCCAGCGCGTACCCGACGCCGGCGGTGGCGTGTCGCAGGGCCGTTCCGAGGTCGGGCCGCTCGCCTCCCCTCGGGATCCCGCGCGGAGACGCGTAGCTCCCCAGCCCAGCGTACAGTACGGGGAGCGTCCCGACCCCGACCAGGACGGCGTAGGGAGTCGCCGACGCGATCGCGATGATGACCGGGGCCGTCGTCAGCAGATACGCTCTTGCGGTCAGTTCGCCCAGTACCAGCGGCGGAACGACGAGGAGCGCGCCGGCGACGACCGCGGCTACGGAGAGCGGGGCGGAGAGCTGACGGAAGCGCGCGTCGACGGGGAACATCGTCAGTGGCTGATCGTTTCGAAGGGCGGTGCAAAGCTCTTGTGTCGATGGCCGAGCGAGTGGCTACTCGTTCTGGGCGTCGGTGACGGCGACGGCGGCGAGGTTGACGATGTCTTTGACCTCGTCGTCGCGCTGGAGGACGTGGACCGGCTCGTCCATGCCGACGAGCATCGGGCCGACGGCGTCCGCCCCGCCGAGACGCTGGAGGAGCTTGTAGCCGACGTTACCGGCCTCCAGATTGGGGAACACGAGGACGTTCGCGGGCTCGTCGAACTCGGCGAACTCGTAGGTCCCGGTCAGCATCGACTCGACGACGGCGGTGTCGGCCTGCATCTCGCCGTCGACGGGGAAGTCGACCGCGGGGTCTTCGCGGAGGCGGCGGGCGGCCTCCCGGGGCTTTCGAGTCCCCTCGTTGTCGACGCTTCCGAAGTCGGAGTACGAGAGGAACGCGACGCGCGGGTCCACGTCGAATCGACGGGCGAGCGCCGCGGTCTGTCGAGCCACTTCCTCCAGCACGTCCTCGTCGGGGTCCTGATTGACCGTCGCGTCTGCGACGAACAGCACGCGGTTGCGGAACGTGAGCATGTACACGCCGGCGGCGTAGTCGATGTCGGGGGCCGTCCCGATGACCTGCAGCGGCGGACGCAACGCAGACGGATAGTGGTTGGTGAGCCCGGTCAGCATGCCGTCGACTTCGCCCATCTCGACCATGACGCTGGCGAGGTAGTTCGGGTCGGTGCGGACGCGCTCGACGGCCTCTCGACGCGTGATGCCGTTGCGCTGGCGCAGTTCGTAGAGGCGCTCCGCGTAGCGCTCGTCGTCCACGTCGCCCGGGTCGACGACCGCCAGGTCCGCCTCGATTCCCAGCTCTCGGGTCGTCGTGCTGATCGCGTCCCGGTCGCCGACCAGGACCGGTTCGGCGATGGCCTCGTCCTGCAGTCTGACGGCGGCCCGGAGGATCTTCTCGTCGTCGCCCTCGGCGAGTGCGATGCGCTTGGGGTCGCGCTGGGCCTCGTTCAGGACGATGCGCATCAGCTCCATCGACCTGTCGATGCGGGCTTCGAGCCGCTCGCGGTAGGCGTCGAGGTCGATCTCGGTCCGTGCCACGCCGCTCTCCATCGCGGCGCGGGCGACGGCGCTCGACACCTCGGTGATGAGCCGGGAGTCGAGGGGCTTGGGCAGGATGTACTCGGGGCCGAACTGGAGGGTTCGCTCCTCGTAGGCCTTCCGCACGGCGTCGGGCACGTCCTGTCTGGCGAGTTCGGCGAGCGCGTCGGCCGCCGCGACCTTCATGTCCTCGTTGATCTCGGTGGCGCGCACGTCGAGCGCGCCGCGGAAGATGAACGGGAAGCCGAGTACGTTGTTGACCTGGTTGGGATAGTCCGAGCGACCGGTGGCCATGATCACCGTGTCGTCGCGGGCGTTCTTGGCCGTCTCGTAGTCGATCTCCGGGTCGGGGTTCGCCATCGCGAAGATGATCGGGTCGTCGGCCATCGACCGCACCATCTCCTCGTCGACGATGCCGCCCGCGGAGAGCCCGACGAACACGTCCGCGCCGGCCATCGCGTCGGACACGTCGCCCGCCGGCACGTCCCGGGCGAACTCGCTGCTGTACGGGTCGAGGTCGCCCGACTCCGCCCGCTCGGTCGTCAGGACGCCGTCGATGTCGCACATCGTGATGTTCTCTTTCTGGACGCCGAGGGAGACGTAGAACTTCGCGGTGGCGAGCGCGGCCGCCCCGGCTCCGGCGAAGGCCACTTCGATTGATTCGACGTCCTTCCCGACCAGTTCGAGCGCGTTCAGGAGGCCGGCCCCGGAGATGATGGCAGTCCCGTGCTGGTCGTCGTGAAACACGGGGATCGACATCTCCTCGCGCAGCCCCGCCTCGATCTCGAAGCACTCTGGGGCCGCGATGTCCTCTAAGTTGATGCCGCCGAAGGTGGGTTCCATCGCCGCGACCGTCTGGACGAACGCGTCCACGTCGGTCTGGTCCAGTTCGAGGTCGAACACGTCTATGTCAGCGAACTGTTTGAATAGAACACCTTTCCCTTCCATGACAGGCTTCGACGCCGTGGGCCCGATGTCGCCCAGGCCGAGGACGGCCGAGCCGTTCGAGACGACGCCGACGAGGTTCCCCTTCGCGGTGTACTCGTAGGCCGCGTCAGGGTCGTCTGCAATGGCCCGACACGGCCCCGCGACGCCCGGCGAGTACGCCAGCGAGAGGTCGCGCTGCGTGTTCGTCGGCTTGGTCGTGGCGATCTCGATCTTCCCGGGCGGGTCCTGCCGATGGTACTCGAGTGACTCGTCGTCCAGTGACATACATCGACTATTCGGCTCTGGACTTGAAAAACCTGGAGTAATAACCGCTGACGACTGTAACTTCGTTCGATTCGGCCCGGTCCCGTGGAAGCCGTCGAGAGCGGGTGGTTCGCCCCGCTGGGCGGCCATCACCTCGCTTCGGTCGGGTTCACGCTGTCTCGCAGTCGGCGTCTCGGCGATGCCGACCCGTGTCCGTGACCGCACCGGTAGTGCGACGGCGCGACTGTCGTCACAGATTTTGCTCGTTCCCCAGGTAAATTTGTCAAAATTTTCTTATTCACATCAATATGATGCTTTTGTGAAAATCGAGGGTCGACCGCACGAGACGCCCCGGCTCTGCGTCGCTCACCACGGGTCGTAGCTGCTGTCCATGAGCCGCCCTCGCCAGGCCGTCAGGTCCCCGTCGGGGAGGTGCCAGACGACCTCGCCCCGCGTCGGCACGCGCATCCCGTCGCGCGTCTCGTAGTCCGTCCAGCGACCGGTCCACGGCGTCGGCTCGTAGCCACCGTCCACGCGCCGCGGGCGGTCCGTCGCGTGGACCTCGGTGACTTCGCCGTCGTCGAACGCGAACGTGAGGGTGGCCGACGCGCCGCCGTACTCGACGGTGGCGTTCGCCGTCGAGCCGTCGACTGCGTCCCACTCCACACCTTCGCTCGGCAGCAGCGCCGTCGGGTACCAGACCGCCTCCGCGAGGTACCGGAGCAGTTCGCCCTCGTTCAGTTCCGGGCTCGGATCGGCTCCGTCGATAGGGACCACGCCGCCAAGCGAGACGCTCGCGCTCCCGTCGCCCTCTCGATAGCTGTCGCGGACGCGGAGCGACACCAGCGGCGCGATGTCGACGGCCGCGTCCCAGAGAAAGCCCGGCGGGTCGACGGTGACGTACTGCGTCGCGGTGAAGGGCTTCCAGGGCGACGAGGCGTCACCGGCGCGCAGCGTACCCGCCTGTTCGAGGCGGACCGCGTCGACGTGTGGTTGGCCGTCTCGGAGGACGGTCGCGAAGTACTCGCGAACCGGCTCGGGAAGCCCCGCGAGGTCATCTGTCGCGAACGTCCTGTCGCGGCCCGTGGCGGCCGATCGTCGGAGGCCGCGGACGTGCCGCGCGGTCCGTCGCTTTCGGATGGCTGTCCCCAGGACCCCGGCGGTGAGTAGGGCGGCGGCTCCACCGAGAAGGGCGGTTCGGAGGCGGGAGCGTTGCATAGGCGTTCGTTCGCCCTGCCGGACCAGAACAGTTCCGCTCCGTCGGACCGTGCGTGCGCCAGCGGTCGCGAGCAGACGCGAAGCGACAGTTCCTCTCGTCGGAGAATCCGCGGTTCGACGGTGCCCGCCGCTTCGCTTCGATCCTCCGCCGGCCGACTTCCCGGGGCCGCCCGCCCTCAGAGCGCGTGTCGGCAGTCCGGTTCGAAGTACATGCTCAGGAGCGTCTGGAGACCGTTCCGGAGGTGGTAGTGCAGCGTCGCCGAGGACACGTCCATCGGAGCCGCGACTTCCTCCGCGGTGCTCTCGCGCGGCCACTCGAAGTACCCGCGCGTGTAGGCCGCGCTCAGGGCCGCCTCCTGTTTCTGTGTCAGTTCGTCGCTGATCCACCCCTTGACCTCCGGGACCGTCGTGGTCCGCCGGTCGCGGAGGCGCTTGCTGGCGAGCGTCGCTCCCGGTGCGACCGCCTGTATCGCGCCGACCAGTCCGCGAACGTCGATTCCCGGTGCGGCCTCCGCCGTGAGCGCGATGTCGCCGTCTCGCACGCGCCCTTCGGTGAGGGACGCGCCGTGGTTGGTCACCACGTCGAAGGGACTCGCGCCGCCGCCGTCGACGACGACTTCGAGGAGACCCGTGCCGTCGTCGCCGCGCCGGGCCACGGTACAGGCCTCGACGAACGCAGCCGCTTCGAGTCGGTCTGCGACGCGGTCCGGCTCTGCCCCCCGGACCGTGAAGTACTGGATTGCCGAGCCGCCGCTGGTCGGGACCTGCCGCTCGAAGCGGAGTTCACAGTTCAGTTCGGCGGTCACCCGACCGTACGCGAGGTCGGTGTCCTCGACCCGCATCCGAAGCTCGAAGACGGACTCCGCGGTGAGCGAGCGCTGACTCTGCACCCGCTGGATGGCGTAGGCGACGATTCGACCGAGGTCGGCCAGTACCGCCCGCTCCTCGTCGTCGATCACGTGCTCTCGCGGGGCGTAGACGACGAGGACGCCGTAGGTCGTGTCGCCGGTCGTGAGCGGCACCGTCGCGAGCGCGTGGTGGCCGTGGTCGAGCGCGATCTCCCGTCGCGAGTCGGGGAAGCCGTCGTCTGTCTCCACGTCGGGAATGACCTCTACGGACCCCGTACGAGCCGCCCTCGCCGCCGGATTGTTCGTCTGCGGAATCCCCTCCAGATAGGCGTCGTCGACGCCGGAGGCCGTCCGCGGTGTGACTGTCGGGTCACCGTCCGACTGTTTCTCCGTCGTGCCGATCCAGGCCGTCTGATACAGGTCCGTCTCGGTGAGGTGCGCACAGACCGCCGTCTCCATCTCATCCCGAGTCGAGGCGTGCTGGAGGCGCTTCATGATCCCGCGGATGAGCGTGTCGACGCGGTGCAACGCGGCCAGCTCGTCGCGCTGCCGTTTGAGCGCGACCTCGCGTTCCTTCTCGTCGGTGACGTCACGGAACACCCACAGGCGCCCGTACTGCGTCTCGCCGTCGACGACGGGGGCCGAGTACCTGTCGAGGTAGCGCCCGTCCTCCAGACGAATCGTGTCGCGGCTCACCGCCTCGGGGTTGTCGTAGAGGTGTTCGACCTTCTCGAAGAACGCCTCCGGGTCGGCGACGGTGTCGCGAACGGCGTCGAGCAGCTTCCGGTCCGACTGGGCGTCAGCGACGGACCGGGGGATGTTCCAGATATCGAGGAATCGGTCGTTGTGGTAGCGAACGTTCCGCCCCGAGTCGACCACCAGCAGGCCGTCGATACCGGTCTCCGCCTGGGCCTCGAGCAGCGCCCGGCGATACGCCAGCTCCTCCTCGCGTTCCGTTCGCTCGGTGATGTCGCGCGTCGCGCCGACGAGCTTTCTCACCTCCCCGGCTTCGCCGATGGGTGCGACCTTCGTTTTCCAGTGCGTCTCCTCGGACGGCAGCGGGACCTGCTCGACGTACTCGATCGGCTCGCCGTGCTCGACGCACTCGCGGTAGCGCTCCACGACCTCGCCGCCGATCTCGTCACCGAGGACTTCACGCGGCGTTCGACCACGGACGTCGTCCGCCGCGAGGCCTGTCAGCGCTTCGTAGGCCGGATTGACGCATTCGATGACGAACTCGCCGTCCGCGACGTCGACGAGGAAGATCCCGTCTTGGGCGTTCCGGAAGCTCGTCTCGGCCCGCTCCAGTCGTCGCTCGCGTTCCGTCCGCTCGGTGATGTCACGTGCGACGAACACGACTCGCTCCGGGCCGTACTCGCCGCCGGCGACCGCGGCGGCCCGCCCTTCGAAGTACCTCGTCCCCGCTTGCACGTCCAGTTCGTACTCGACGGACTGGAGCCGTCCGGTATCAAGCGCCTCGTCGACCGCCGCCTGAATGGCGTCCGCCGTCCCCTGGGGCAAGACCTCGTGAACGGTCTGGCCGACCATGTGCTCGGGGTCGTCGTAGAGCAACGCGGACGCGGTCGCTCCGGCGATGCAGTCACGGAACCGTCCGTCCGCGTCGAGGACCAGCCCGACGTCGGGGAACGCGGCCTCGAACGACGAGAGCCGGTCGGCGTAGCGATCCCGCTGGATGCAGTCGCTGACCAGGCGACCGAGCAGTTCGACGACCGCCACGTCCCGCTCCGAGACCGAGACCGCCTCCGACTCCTCGGCGTAAAAGCAGAGCGTCCCGCAGACGTCGGTCCCGTCGGTGACCGGCGTTCCGATGTATCGCGAGACACCACCGTCGATGCGGACCGGCGGGTCGTCCGCCCCGATCGCATCGGTCTCGGTGCCAGCGCGAACGACCGTCTCGTCGGCTTCGACCACGCGCTCGCAGTTCGTCGCGTCGATCGGGAACCGGTCGCCCGTGGTCATGTCCACTCCCGGGGCCCCATCGACCGCTTCGAGCACGAACTCCTCGCCCTCGACGCGCGACAGCGTCGCGTAGTCCATGCCGAGCGCCTCTCGTCCGACTTCGAGGAGCGACTCGACTTCCTCGGTGAGCGAGCGGTCGCTGGACGACACGGTTTCACCGAGGTCTCGTAGCACTCGTCCCTCGGTCCCGCTGGCCGTCCGCTCTCGCCCACCCTCAACGGCGGCGTCCACCCGTTCGATCAGATCGGTCGGGACGCCTCCGCCCCCGTCCGCGGGGAGGTAGTCGGTCACGCCCGCCGCGATGGCGTCACTGGCGACGGCCTCGCTCCCGTCGCGCGCGACGAGGACGAAGGGGAGGTCCGGATACGACTCGCGGACCGCTCCGAGCACCGCGAGGCCGCTCGTGTCACCGAGGGCGAGCGAACAGACGACGCACTCCGTGTCCGGCGCGATGCTGTCGACGCAGGAGGCCGGCGAGACCGCCGTATCGACCGCGTATCCCGCCCGCTCCAGCGAGGCGCTGTACGTCTCCGCCGTGGCTTCGTCGGGGCCGACGTAGAGCGCCCGGGCCCGCTCTCCCAACATATTGGATAACTACCAAAACTTCGTGGCTACTGAAAAGCATCACGGCCGAACGCTCGTGAGAGATCTCCCCGTGTCCCGGCCTGTTTCCGCAGAGAGCCCCGGTATTCGCCCCCCTACCGCCGTCGGCTTCGGCTCGCCGAACTGGGCGTCTCCTCTCTACGTGTCTAGAGGGAGTGACTATTTTGCCGTCTCCCGTAGCTATCACTCATCTCACAGACGGACGCACCGATGACAACGACAGAGACGCGCCGTAGCTGTGCCACCGGTGGGGTCGGTCGCTGGAGGGACGCGGCGGAACGCGACGGAGGGACGCCGCGTGACCGCTAGCGACCTCTCCGCCGACAGGATCCACGACCTGCTCGCCGCAGGGCGACGGCGGTACACCCTCTACTGCCTCTACATGTACGCCAATCCGATCCGCCTGTCCGACGTGGCCGGGCAGATCGTCGAGTGGGAATACGACGCGCCCGCGGACGAGCGCCTCGACGAGCGACTCGCGATCTACACGTCGCTGTACCACATCCACGTCCCGAAGCTCGCGGAGGCCGACGTGGTCGCGTACGACCGGTCCGACGAACTGATCGAACTGGGCCCAAACGCCGAACAGATCCGCCCGTACCTGGAGCAGGCGGCCGAAATAGATCTCGATGAGACCGATCTGTCACCGTTATAACGAGATGGACAGAGCACTGCCACCGACTCGTGCGCGGGTCGGCGCACCGACTCCCCGCACACCGACGGTACTGCGGAGGGACGGAGCGTGAGAAACTGGAACGAGCGCCGTCCAGTCGCGTGCCGGAACTGCGGGACCGTCTACGTCGCGACGCCCACCGCGGAGGGCTTCCGCACCACTGCGGGGCGGTGCCGCCAGTGCGGGGGTGAGACCTTCGAACCGCTGTCGCCGAGTGACGAAGCGGTAGAGGGAGGATAACGACCCCTACCACCGGGCCTTCGCTCGCCGACCCCGTCGCCGATTCGACCGGCGTAAGGCACTTATCCGCACCGTGCGGTCTGACAGGTATGTCCCCGCGAACGCCCCTCCTCCGCCCGGACAGATACTTCAAGAGCCGCGAGCCAGACGCGGCTCGCGGACTCGTCGTCGCGGCGCTGGTGACGATCGCGTCCGTCGCGCTCGTCGCCGGACTCGGCGTCGTGTTCACCGAGAAAATCGACGGCACGGTCATGATCGACAACCCGGACCGCCCGTCCGAGGCGTTCTGTGACTCGGACCAGAACTCGATGTTCACCGAGATGAGCGAGGTGAGCTTCGACTGCGACGCCCCCGCCGAGATCGAGCGGGACATCGACCCGATCATCCGGGACGCACTCGGCCAGTTCTACCTCTCCATGCTCGTCGGCCTGCCGATCGCCCTGCTCGGCACCGCCGTCGTCCTCCACGTCGGGACGGCGGTGTGTGGCGGCCGTGGGGGGTTCGGCAACTCCTTCGCCGTCACGGCGTGGGGCTTCGCCCCGATCCTGGTGACGATGCCCCTCGGCCTCGTGGCCCTCTGGTTCATGATGGATCCCGTGACGATCACGCCCGAGACCGCCCCGGCGGTCCTCGAACGGACGGTCCTCGGGAGCCTGCGACCGTGGCTTCCCGTGGCCACCGCGCTCAACGTCGCCAGCACGGCCTGGGGCGCGGTCGTCTGGACGTTCGGACTCGAACGGGGCCGCGACGTGTCACGAGCGCAGGCGGCCGCGGTCGCCGCGGTCACTGCGAGCGTGTTCTTCTTGATTGGCCTGCTCTGACGGTGGCTCTGTGGACCCGGAATTGACTTCTGCGCTCGCCGCCGAGTCAAAACATGGTCCTCCCGCTTTCGATGGGATGGCGGCACCTGCTGTTCGAGAACTGGCCGGTCGACCCGGCAGTGATGGACGCCCATCTCCCGGACGGGCTGGAACCCGACGTGTACGACGGGTCCGCGTGGCTCTCCACCGTGCCGTTCACCAACGTCGCCGTCCGGCCGAAAGGCCTCCCCGAACGCCTCGGCGTTCGTCTGCCGGAGCTCAACCTCAGGACGTACGTCACCCGCGACGGCGTCCCGAGCGTCTACTTCTTCAGCCTCGACGCGCAGGGCCTCGCGAGCGTCGTCGGCGCGCGCCTGTTCCATCACCTCCCGTACTACTACGCGCGCATCTCGCTGGAGTTGGACGACGGCCGCGTCAGGTTCAGCAGTCGTCGCCGGCATCCCGGCGCGCGCCCGGTCCACTACGAGGGGACGTACTGGCCAAGCGGCGAGCCGTTCTCGGCCCCCGACGACCCGTTCGGAGAATTCCTCGTCGAGCGCTATCGCTTCTACACGGAGGCTCAGGACGGCTCGATACGGTACACGGACGTGTCCCACGACCCCTGGACGCTGTACCCGGCCGCCGCCGACATCGAGGCGGACACGCTGCTCGCGGCTCACGGATTCGCGCGACCCGACGCCGACCCGGTGTACTACTACAGCCCGGGGCTCGACGTGGTCGCGTCGCGGAGCGAGCGCGCCGGGGACTGAGGCGCTGGCCGGCCCCCGGTCGCGAACTCACGGCCACGCGAGCGCCCCGAAGCCGAGGTGGAACATGCCGATGGCGGCGAACCCGACCGCGACGAGTCGATCTCCGACGCGCGAGCCCATGTGGCGCTGGGTCGCCGCCCTGAGGAACCACCACCCCGCGATCCACACGAGCAGGTAGGGCGCGAACCACGCGGCGAGCCACCGGCCCGCGAGGAGGTCGAGGACGCCGATCGTCACCAGCACGTAGCTCACCGCGTGGTTCATGATCTGTGCGATACCGCGCACGTCCGACCGTTTCGTCTGGTAGGTGACGAGTGGGAGTCTGAGCGGGCGTAGCGGCTCCCCCTCGATCGGGATCGCACCGTCGAAGTCGAACAGCCGCGGCATGGTGAAGTGCACCAGCCCCAGCGCAACGGTGAACGTCCCGCAGACGCCGAACCCGACCATGCGAACGATTTCGAGGACCATCGCGAACAGTCGGCCTCTTCACCGGGACCGGCAAAAAGCGCTCCGTCGCTCGCGGCCGCCGACTCGACTGGGTCAGCGGTCGCGCTGTGGTCCCGTGCCATCCTCGCGGATGACCATGACTCGAACTCGGCGCACGCCGTCGAAGTCCCTGAGCCGGTGGCTCAGCTCTCGCACCCGCTCGACTGAACCACGACAGAACAGGGACTCGAGACACCACTCGCCCTGGTGGGTGTGACTCGTGTTGAGAATCACGTCCTGGTACTCGTGCTGGACGCCGTGGAGCGCCTCGATCACGTCGTGGTGGCGGTAGTCGAAGGCGACGAGCGCGACGGCGTCCCCGCGAAGCCGTTCGAGGCGCGTGTGGGACTCGACGTACTCGCGCATCGCTTCGCGGACCGCCCGCGAGCGGTTGTCGAGGCCCTGTTCCTGCCAGACCTGATCGAACTCCGCGACGAGGTCGTCCGGGACGTTGAAGCTCGTCCGCATACGGTCCCGTTCGGTACGCCCGCACAAGAGTCCCGAGTATGACGATTCCCCTGATTCGGTAGTAACAACCGTTATTCCGGCGTCTATCCAAGCGTCGCGGTACGAGATGATACACGGAGAGGCGGTCGGGCTGTTGCTCGGCGCGGTCGCCCTCGGGGCCGTCCACGGCGTCGAACCGGGCCACGGCTGGCCCGTCGCCGCCTCGTACGCGCTCGACCAGTCGAACACGTGGCTCTACGGCCTCGCCGCGAGCCTCCTGCTCGGCGTCGGTCACCTCGTCAGCAGCGTCGCGATGGTCGCCGTGTTCTTCTACGCGAAGGCGTACTTCGATCTGACGCAGGTCAACAGCCCGATCACGATCGCCGGCGGAATCGAGATCGGTGGCCCGGTCAGTCTCGTGGCCGGCGTCCTCCTCATCGCCCTCGGCGTCCGGGAGTACAGACACGGCCACTCACACGGCGACCACGCCGACGGCGATGAAGAGGAACATGTCCACGAGAAGAACGCCGAGCACGGACACACCCACGACCACCACGAGCACGATTCGGCGGAGGAGCACTCCCATACCAGCGGTCGGAGTCACGGTGACGCTGGTGCTCGTCCCGCGAGCCACGGCGACATTGGCCTTCGATCCCGTCTGAAGGGGATCGTTCCGTTCGTCGGCGGCCACCCTCACTCGCACGCCCACGACGACCGGGACGAAGTCGCCGAACGCGGGCTCTGGGGGATCGCCTGGTTCGCCTTCCTCCTCGGGTTCGCCCACGAGGAGGAGTTCGAGATCATCGCGCTCTGTGCCGGGTCGACGCACTGTCTGGAACTGATGAGCGCGTACGCACTCACGGTCGTTGTCGGTATCGTGAGCGTGACGGTGCTACTGATCGCCGGCTACGAGCACCACGAAGAGACGGTCGAGCGGTACGCGCAGTACCTCCCGGCCTTCTCGGCCGCCGTCCTCGTTTTCATGGGGGCCGGCTTCGTCACCGGCCTGTTCTGACGGGCTCCCGTCCGAGCGCTCCGGCGTCCGGCCCCGGAGAGCCGATCACCGGAACCACCCGAGCAGTTCGTAGTCGTGGTCCGGAACGTACCGACGGAACAGCAGGCTGTTCGACAGCACCGAGACGCTGGAAAAGGCCATCGCGCCGGCGGCGAGCACCGGCTGGAGCAGGCCGAGCGAGGCCAGCGGGATCATCGCCGTGTTGTAGCCGAGCGCCCACACGAGGTTCTGTTTGATCTTCGCCAGCGTCGCCTCCGAGATGCGGATGGCCTTCACCACGTCGAGCGGGTCGTCGCGCATCAGCGTCACGTCAGCCGCCTCGATGGCCACGTCGGTGCCCGAGCCGATGGCCGTGCCGACGTACGCCACGGCGAGCGCGGGCGCGTCGTTGACGCCGTCGCCGACCATCATCGCCTTCCGGCCCCCGTCCTGAATCGCCTCGACCGCGTCGGACTTGTCCTCGGGGAGGACCTCGGCGCGGACGTTCTCGGGGTCGATGCCGACCTGTTCGGCGACGGCGCGGGCGGTGCGCTCGTTGTCGCCCGTGATCATCATCACGTCGACGCCGCGCGCTCTCAGCGCCGCGACCGCGTCCCTCGCGCTCTCTTTGACCGTGTCCGCGTCCGCGACCACGCCCGCGAGCGCGCCGTCGACGGCGACCAGCATCGCCGTCTTCCCCTCGCGTTCGAGGCGCGCCATCGTCTCCTCGGCGGGCGTGGGGTCGATGTCGCTGTCCCGGAGCAGTTTTCGGTTGCCGACGAGGACCCTCCTGTCACCCACGGTGGCTTCGATCCCGTGGCCGGGAACGTTCTCGAAATCCTCGGGGTCGCGCACGTCGAGTCCGCGGGCCTCGGCCCCGTCGACGACCGCGCGGGCCAGTGGATGCTCGCTCCCGCTCTCTGCCGAGGCCGCGAGCCGGAGCACGTCGTCCTCGGTCAGGCTGTCACGGGCGGCCACGCGCCCGCCGTCGGCCGCGGGGTCGCCCCCGTCGGTCACTGCGTCGCCGTCAGCGTCGAAGGCGACCACGTCCGTCAGCTCCATCTCGCCTCGCGTGAGCGTGCCCGTCTTGTCGAAGACGACCGTGTCGACGTCCTTCGCGCGTTCGAGCACGTCGCCGCCCTTGAACAGGACGCCGTTCTGCGCGCCGATGGTCGTGCCGACCATCGTGGCCGCGGGCGTCGCCAGCCCGAGCGCACAGGGACAGGCGATGAGCACGGCGGAGGCGAAGACGATGACGGCGAACTCGAAGACCGAGACGCCGCCGGCGGCGACGGGGCCGCCCGCGACGAGGCCCCACAGCGGGAGCCACTCGACGAAGCCCGCGAGGGTCGCGGGGAACGCGTACCAGACGAGGCCCCAGAGCACGGCGTTCGCGATGACCGCCGGGACGAAGTACGCTGAGATGCGGTCGGCGAGGTTCTGGATGTCCGGCTGGCGGGACTGCGCTTCCTTCACGGTCTGGACGATCTGCTGGAGCGCGGTGTCTTTCCCGACCTTCGTCGCCTCCACGACGAGCACGCCGTTCTCGTTGATGGTCGAGCCGACGACCTCGTCGCCCTCTCGCTTCTCGACCGGGACGGACTCGCCGGTCACCATCGACTCGTCGACCGCCGACTGGCCGTCGACGACGACGCCGTCGGTCGGAATCTGCTCGCCGGGGCGGACCTTCATCCGGTCGCCCACGGCTACGTCTTCGAGCGGAATCTCAGACTCGGTTCCGTCCTCGTCGACGACGGTGGCGGTGTCGGCCTCCATCTCCAGGAGCGTCCGGAGCGCCTCGCCGGCCTGGCCTTTCGAGCGGGCTTCGAGGTAGTTCCCGAGCGTGATGAACACGAGGATGAACGCCGCCGTGTCGAAGTAGATCCCGCCGGCGATCAGTCCGAGCAGCACCGCCACGGAGTAGCCGTACGCGGTGGTCGAGCCCAGCGCGATCAGCACGTCCATGTTGGCCCGGCCGTTCCTGACGAGCGCCTTGTAGGAGTTCTCGTAGAACGGTTTGCCGAGCACGAGCTGGACCGGTGTCGCGAGCGCGAACGCGATCCAGCCGGTGGGAACGCCGAAGAGCCCGTCGCCGACGAGTCCGAGCCCCAGCAGGTGATCGGCCATGAACACCAGCAGTGGCGCGGCCAGGACCGCGCCGAACAGCGTCAGCCGCAGTTGCCGCCGTATCTCCTCCTCTCTGGCTGCCTCTCGGGCGTCGCCCCCGTCGGTATCCCCGTCACCGCCCTCGCGGACGGGCGAGTAGCCGGCGGCCTCGATGGCGTCGTAGAAGTCCCCGAGGTCGGCTTCGGCGGGGTTGTACGTTACCTGCGCCTCGTCCGTCGCGAAGTTCACGTCCGCGTCGACGACGCCCGGCGTCCCCTCCAGTGCCTCCCGGACCGTCTCGGAGCAGTTCGCACAGGACATGTCGGTGATACCGATGGTCACCGAGTCAGTGACCGGCGTGTATCCCGCTTCTTCGATGGCATCGAAGATCCGACCGAGCGAGACCTCGTCCGGGTCGTACTCGACGCTCCCCTCGTCGGTGGCGTAGTTGACGTTCGCCGCCGAGACACCGTCGAGCGATTCGACGGCGTCCGTGATGCTCTGCGAACAGTTCGCGCAGCTCATCCCCTGGATGTCGATCTGACTTCGATGCTGACTCATTACCTGAGACTACGCGTTCCTTCTTCAATCGGCTTTCCCCTTCGAATACGTCGTGTGAGTGCGGGCAAACCTTCGAATCGAAAGTGACCGTGTGGGCCGAGCGCGAGACGATTGCAGATCGAGTCGCGACATTCGTCACCCGTCACGACAGAGACGGCGCGGACGCCTCGTCTCAGGCCGCCGCCCGATCATCGTGGCTCGGCCAATAGACCTTCGTTTCCAAAGCGCAGTCGCGGATCGACCCCCTCGGCCGAAAGGATAATCCGCATAAGACCGAGGACCGTAGGGATACCCGTATGTCGACCACCATCAACGTCGAGGGAATGAGCTGTGAACACTGCGAGCAGACGGTCGAGGAGGCGCTCCGAGGCGTGGGCGGTGTCACGGACGCCACTGCCGACCGGGAGGCCGAACAGGCGAGCGTGGACGGTGACGCCGATCCCGACGCACTCGTTCAGGCCGTCGAAGACGCGGGCTACACCGCAAGCGCCTGAGTCGGACCGGAGGCGAGAACGACACCCGACCGTCCCTCGAAGACGAGCGAGCGCGTTCGATTCGTCGTCTTGGGCCGTCGGTTTAGCCGGTGAAGTCCTCGGTGAACCGCGCCGGGAGGCGGTCGATGACGGTCGGCGGGAGCGCGTCGACGAGTCGCTCGGTCACGTGGACCATCGGCTTCCTGACGAGGGCGTAGACGACCGAGACGGCCACCAGGACGTACACCGCGGTCTGAAGCCGCCCGGTCGAGAGCGCGAGCGTCGGGAGAGCGAGCGCGCCCGCGAGCGCCGCGTCCTCCGGCGCGCCGTCGTAGCGGATCCACCGCCGCGGAGGGATCCAGCGCTCCCGGTAGTGGTCGTACACCGCGCGCTCGGAGGTGGCCAGCCACGGCTTCAGTTCGAGGCCGCCGCCGAAGGCGTCCATCACGGAGTGCAGCGCCGCCGAGCCGAGGAACGCCGCCAGCGCGACGGTCCCGACAGCCGGTGCGAGGAGCGCGACCGCGAGCGCCGCGACCGCGCCGACCGAGTAGTACACCGGGTAGTGGAGGGTCTGGCGATGGTTGCCGTAGAGGTCGAGGTCGGGGAACACGCCGCCGGCCGCGGCGGCGCTCACGGCGATCGGCGTGTACTCCGGCGCAACGAGCGCCGTCACGCCCGCGAGGGCCATCCCCGCGAGCGCGTGTGTTGTCGCCATCATCACCCCCGAGTACGAGACGGCGCTTTATGTGGATTCCGGCGCCCTGTGTCGCCCAGACAGGTCCGCCGTGCGTCGTTTTATATCGACGGACGCCCCAGAGACCGGTAGAGCGATGGCAGTTCGACGCTTCGACGTGTCCCCGCGGCGAAAGCGCCTGGCGAGCAGGCTGCTCCAGGTCGCTATCGGCGCGATACTCGTCGTCGGCCTGTTCGCCCGGAATCTGAGCGTGGTGGTGAACGCCGCCCTCGCGCTCGGTCTCACCTTCGTGCCCGCGGTGCTCGAACGCGACTACCGACTCCAGCTGGACGCGAGCGTGACGCTGTGGATCACGCTCGCGCTCTTCTTGCACATGCTCGGGATGCTCGGCTTCTACGACGAGTACTGGTGGTTCGACCACGTCACGCACACCCTCTCGGCGTCCATCGTCGCCGCCGGCGGCTACGTCGTCACCCGGGCGGTCGACGAGTGGACCGACGATCTCTACCTGCCGTCCCGGTTCATGTTCGTCTTCGTGTTGCTGTTCACGCTCGGTCTCGGCGTCTTCTGGGAGGTGCTCGAGTTCGTCGCGCGCATCGGGGCAGACCTGCTGGGACTCGAACCCGTCCTCATCCAGTACGGCCTCGAAGACTCGCTGCTCGACCTCCTGTTCGACACGCTCGGTGCCGTCATCGTCGCGACGTTCGCCACGGACCTGTTCTCGGACGTCGTCGAGACGCTGACCGACCGACTCGACGAGTACCGGCGCGGTGGCCGTGCTCCGGAGGACCGCAACGCCGTCGCCAGTCTGGAGCGTCTCCTCCGGACGGACTCGGTGAACGCCCGACTCTCGTGGCTTCTGCTCGCGTTTCTCGCCGTGGCGTCCGTCTCGGGAATCGCGGCTGGTGAACTGCTCCCGTGGCTCCTGGTAGCGGTGGTCCTCGGCCTCGCGCTCGTCCCCGCGCTAGCTTACCGCGACCTGGGGGCGATGCTGCCGTGGCCGCTCTTACTGCTTGCGAGTCTTCCGGTGTTGGGGACCGTGTTCGCGCGGCCCTGGCTCTCGTCGGGACTGGTCACCTACGTCGCGGTCGCGACCATCGCGCTCGTCGTCGCCCTCGAACTCCACCTGTTCACGCCCGTCCTGATGACGCCGCGGTTCGCGGTGCTGTTCGTCGTCGTGACGACGATGGGCGTCGCCGGCGTCTGGGCCGTCGGCCGCTGGCTCGCGGACCTCTATCTCGGGACCCAGCTGTTGCTCGACCCCACGCTCACAGACGCCGAAATCGAGTCCAGGCTGATGTGGGAGTTCGTCTACTCCGCCACGGCCGGCGCCGTCGCCGGCCTCGTCTTCGAGTGGGGATTCAGGCGGTGACGCCGCCGTCCGGCCCGCGTCCGGAGGGGTCCATCGCCCGTCTCAGTCCGGGAGCGGCGGCCACGTCGTCGCCATCGTCTCGCTTATGAGTTGCGTCTGTGCGCGCCGGAGGCGCTCGGACACCGACGATGCCGAGATGTCGAGTTCGGCCGCCACGTCTTCGAGCGACGCTCGCCGCGGAATCTCGAAGTACCCCAGTTCGTACGCCGTCCGAAGGGCCTCCTGCTGGCGGTCCGTGAGGCCGTCTCCCGGCGGCTCAGGCTCGCCGTCGTGCGTGAGCCGGTGTACGCGGAAGCCGCCGTTTCGCAGCCAGAACGACGAGAACTGCTCGAACGCGTCCCGGTCGGCGAACCAGCCCGTCTGGGTCCAGCCGTTCCGCCGGACCTCGATCCGTTCGATGATGGCGTCGGCCGTCGCGAGCGCTTTGAGGCCGGTCAGGTCGTCGAGGTGGTCGCCGAGCTGGGCCGTCATGCTGAGCGCCGGCCGGAGCTGATACCGCCGGGTGTCGCCGGCCCGACCGACCAGCGTCCACTCTGCCACGTCGTAGGCGTCCGTGAACCCCGACTCGATGGCGTGCTTCGACCCGCCGCTGGTGGTGACGAGGAACAGCGGCCGTCGCCCGTGGTTGTACTGGAACTCGAACGTCAGCGACGCCTCGGGCGCGGCGCTCGCGACAGTCACGAGCGGGAGCGCCTCGCAGTCGATATCGAACTCGGCGACGAGTCCCATACGTCACCGTTGCCACGGCGGCTAATGGGAACACCGATACGGACCGCCGTTCGGATGGCTCGTCGCGGCTGGGATCGCTACTCGGACCGTTGCATGAAGGCCCGGACCTCCGCCGCGACCAGGGCGGGGGCCTCCGCCGGACCGCTGTGACCCACGCCGTCGAACTCCACGAGGCGGCTGTTCGGGAGCGCGCCGTGGACGTTCCGGGCGCTCTCGCGAAGGAAGTCGGGGCCGGCGGTCCCGGTCAGGACGAGCGTCGGCGCGTCCACGTCGAGGCGGTCGGGGAGCCGATACCGCTCGACGGCCCGGTTCATTCTGACGACCTCCTCGGCGAGGTCGACGCAGTCCGGCCAGACCGGCCACTCCGCCAGCCACCCGTCGAGGTCGTCGATGCCGTCGGGGTGGAGCACTGTCTCGACGTAGCGCTTCACCGCCTTACGGCGCTCGCCGCGCTCGATCAGCGTCGCCATCTCGTCGGCGAGGTCGGCCCCGGCGCGGAAGCCGTCGGGGAGGACCGCCGGCTCGTAGGCGACGACCGCCTCGACGGCCGCGTCCGTCGCGCTCTCGATGGCGGTCAGCGCGCCGAAGGAGTGCCCGAGCAGGACCGGCTCGCGGTCGAGGTCGTCGACGATAGCGCGGACGTACTCGGCCTCGCGCGCAAGTACGTCATCGGCGCTCGTCTCCGCCGGGTCGTCGAGGCACGTGCCGAAGCCCGGCCGCTGGGGAATGACTGCCGCGAACCCCTCGAAGTGCGGGACGACCGGCTCCCAGTACGCCCGGGGAGCCATCCCGCCGTGGAGGAGGACGAGCGGTCGCCCGTCGCCGCGTCGTTCGTAGGCAATCTCCGTTCCGTCTGCGGACTGTGTCGTCTGCATGCGTCACTGCGTCCGGGGTCGAGCCGGCTAACTCACACTCTCAGTCGTGGGGCGATTTAAATGCGGGCCGGTCGAACCACCGACGGTCGCGTCCTGTTTGCCGCGTGTAAGTAGCTCGGTGGAGCGTTTCACTCGGCTCGAGGTCGGGTGCCGGGGAGCGTGTCGTATCTGCCACAGAACTCCAGGTCGCCGATACCGGGACGTTCGCTTGGTATCTTCCTCGTAGCCGAGCCCGCTGTCGATGGAGGGGGCTAAACAATTAGCCAGAACAAACAATGGAGTGAGCCTGATAACACAGACACAGGCACCGACCCATGTCCACTTTCGGTGCCTATCCGCCACCCCCAGCCTACCACCCGGTGCCGTGATATCCCGGCACTGTCCCTTCGAATCTCCGTCCCTCGTCGCGACTCTGTTGCTCGGACAGAATACCTCTCGCATCTCACCCGGTCTCCGCCGAACCAACGCTCAGCGCGGGGTTCCGACGAGTCGCGTTACAGCATCGCGGTCCAAGTCGTCGCTGCGCTATTGACCGGTGTGGGCCCCGCGACGCTGTCGCTCAGAGACGGGCATCTGAAAGAACGAATTGCCATCCGTCGCGACGAGCGACGGACGAACTCAGTCGTTATTTGCGGACGAGGTTCGTCGCGCGCGGCCCCTTCGGGGACGACTCGATGTCGAACTCGACTTCCTGCCCTTCTTCGAGGTCCGGTCCGCCAACGTCCTCCATGTGGAAGAACACGTCCTCGTCGTCGTCGACGTCGTCGTCTTCAGTCGAAATGAACCCGTAGCCGCCTGTGTCGTTGAAGAAATCAACCTTACCGTTTGCCATTACAAACAACGATAGTCCGCTCTCGCGGATAACACTTCCGAGGGTCGGATTACCATGACCCCCCGTCGGAAGCACGACTGGAGGATCAGGCGCGAGTCCACCTCGGTCCAAGTCCCGGTCGTGGTTCGATTTCGGAGGCAGATATTTATCGCGTGGTCACCAGGGGTGACACGCATCGCCATGAAACCGTGTCACAGCTGTCAGACGGTCATCGACGAGTATCTCCTAGATAAACAACTCGAACCCCTGCGCGAGCTCACAGCTGACGACTTCAACATCTGCGCGGACTGCGCGACCATCGTCCCGGATGCGTGCGTGAAGTGCGGCGATGCGGTCTACGTTCCCCGAAGCGAATCGGTCACTCCCGACTATTGCCCGGCGTGCCGGTCTGACCTTATCCACAGTACCGGCCACGACCCCGGCTGGACGCGTGGCAACCGATCCACCTGAACGGCGCCACCGCCGGGACTTTTTTCGGTAGTCCCGATCGGCCGATAGGTGTTCGTCTCAGCCACTGATTCCGATCGCACGCGGCACCGCGATCAGTGTGTAACTCGTTCCATTGGTACGAGAGTTCGAGGTGACGGGGAGCGTACTGCGAGTCGTCAGCGAGCCCTCGACTGCACCCCCAGCCGAGAACGGCAATAGTTATCTGAAGGAATGTTCAACTAATTTAGTATGAGCCAGCAGACGGAGCGACTGGAGCGACTGATCGCCGATCAGGAAGGCGAGTGCTGTGCCAGCGATATCGAAGGTCGAGTTGCAGCGCTCGAACGTCACGTGAGGGACTCGCCAGCAGATTGCGCTCGGGATCGGGCGGCACTCAAGACGCTCAGTAACGACACTCGCTACACGATCGTTCGACTCCTGATTGCTGCCGACCGCGAGCTGTGCGTCTGTGAGATTACGCCTGTCGTCGATGTCAGCGACAGTGCGGTGAGCCACGCCCTCTCTGACCTGTACGATACCGGTCTCGTCTCGCGCCGCAAGGACGGAACCTGGCGGTACTACGAAGCGACCGACCGGGCGATCGCCCTCGTCGACGCACTCGACGAGACCAGGGGGAACTCGCGATGAGTCAGGCTCCGATTCGAGTGGCGTTCGTGTGCGTCCAGAACGCTGGGCGAAGCCAGATGTCGACCGCCTTCGCCGAACGGGAACGACGAGAGCGAGGACTGGAAGACGAGGTCGAAATCCTCACTGGCGGGACCCACCCCGCGGATCACGTCCACGAGATCGTCGTCGAAGTAATGGCCGAGGAGGGGATCGACCTGTCCGATCGGACCCCACGAGAGATCACGATTGCGGAACTCGAATCCTGTGCGTACGTGGCGACGATGGGCTGCTCGACGCTCGACCTCGACGCCGACGACACGGCGGTCGATGTTCGTGACTGGGCGCTCGACGACCCCGATGGGGAGGACCGCGACGAGGTGCGTGCGATCCGAGACGAGATCCGACAGCGAGTTCGTGCGCTCTTCGACGAGATCGAACAGGACGTGGGTTGGGATGGCTGATTCAACACCGACGGCGAGATTTCTGGCTCGGTTCTGGGAGGCCACAGGTCCTCGCGTCGATAGCCGACGGTGAGACTGGGTTGAACCTCCGATCCGGGGCTGGCTTCGACGGCTTCTTCGTCACGTCTTGCTCCGGCGAAGAGTACTCGCGTTGGCAGCGTGATCCGCGTTTTTCAGTCGCCTCCAGACCCCGACTCGTGTGCCGTTCGCCGTGGTCACCCCGAAGCTGTAGTTCCGTTTGCCTCCGTACTGGCGGGCGCCGAGTACGTCCCCGAGGGCCACAACGGTCGCAGTGACGTCGGCCGCTCGGGTGTGCACTGACGTTCGATCGCTCCACGAGCCCGGTCTCGACATCACATCGTTGATGGATGTACTTCCCTCGACTCCGGTGGTCGCTGCGAGTCACAGTGAAATCAGTCAGTACTCTCTGTGGACGACGCCGCTACGGCACTTCGCTTTTGAGGAGTGAAGAGGCACCGTCGACCGAGTAGTGAAAGGTTTTAATTAGAAACACTCTGTAAATCTGATATGGTCCTCGCAAGCACCCTCTCCGACAAGCGTGTCGTCAGTTCGGACGGCCGTGAAGTCGGAAACGTCCACAACGTGATAATTAATCCCGAGTCCGGCTCCCTCCAGACGCTCGTTCTCGACACCGAGCGGCCTGAGATATTTGGCATCGAGGCCGACGAAAACGGTCGGGTCAAGCTCCCGGCGGCCGTGCTCGAGACGGTCGAAGATCACCTGATCATCTCGCCGCCGGCCTGATCCGTCCCGGCGGTCTCCCTTCGACGACTTTGCAGGGACGCACACACCGCCAGCCGCGCGTTCGTCGGCGAAATTGGCCGGTTTCAACGACAGACAGTTTTCCGGCTTGGTATTCCAGCGAAGTGGATATCGACGGATCGATAGTCGAGTTCACACTCATCGTAGCATCTCCGTAAGACGAGTATAATACCGATAGACGATGTTATATAGCAAGAAATGTTTACAGAATTTAGTATTATACCCCATAAATGAGGTTTCTATTTCTATGTTACCGTATTCATATTTATAAGTGAGTTTTTAGCTGTCGTATGCGGTTATTCTGTTTGTTTATTGGACGAAGTTGTGTATTTCAGAGTCCAGAGTGGAATCGTCGACAGCGGGCCGCTGAAGCCGAGGACTACGCCACGACGGTTCTGACGCGCTCGACGACCGCGTCGTGGGCCCGACCGTTCGACGCGACGAATCCGTCGGCGTCGGGAGTCCAGGGCTCCCCCTGGATATCGGTCACCGTCCCGCCGGCGCGTTCGACGAGATACACGCCGGCGATCGTGTCCCAGGGGTTCGGGTTCGGCTGTGTCGAGACGGCCGCGTCGAGCGACCCCGAGGCGACCATACCGAGCGTTCCCTGGGCGCACCCGAGTCGACGGAGGTCGCCGAACCGTCGGATGAGTGTCGACAGGAGGTCGCCGAACACGTCGTCTCGCTCGGGGCCGTATCGGAGCATGGCGGCGACTTTGAACTCTTCGACCGCCGTCTTCTCGCTCGCGGTCATCCGATTGCCGTTGAGCGTCACCCGGTCGGGGCCGGCGGTGTACGTGTTTCCGAGCGCCGGCATGATCGTCGTCGCCCCGACGGTGTCGCCGTCGTGGACCGCGGCGACGGTCGTCGCCCAGAACGGGATGTCGTGGACGAAGTTCGAGGTCCCGTCGATCGGATCGATGACCCAGGCGCTCCCGTTCGCGGGGACTGCCTTCAGTTCGTCTCCCTCCTCACCGACGACGGTCGCGTCGGGATAGTCCTCGAGGATGCGCTCGATGATGCGCCGCTGCGTCTCGGTGTCCGCTCTCGTCACGTAGTCCATCGCCGAGTCCTTCGTCGTGACGGACAGTTCCGTTCGAAAGAGGCGGTGTGCGACCTCGGAGCCTTCGAGGGCGGCGTGATAGGCAGTCTCGTGTCGTGACATGGCTTGGAATGGTGTCTACTGCTTTCCGGTATTGCTTAAATCTTCGTGCGTAGGGGGTGGGGAATCAGTCCGTTCAGACGAGCCGAGTGCCGTCTCGCTCGAACAGCCAGGACTCCTCGGTCTGGATGTCGATGCGGACGCGGTCGGTTCCGCGCGCGACCTCGCCCTGCGGTGCGACGGCCGAGAGCGACGTGCCACCCGCCGAGAGGTGAATGGCGTCCCGGTCGCCGAGCGGTTCGACGACGTCGAGGTCCGCGACGAACGCGCCGCCGTCGGGCACGATGTCGAGATACTCCGGTCGGATCCCGTAGACGACCGTCTCGCCGACGCGGTCTTCGACGTGCCCTACCTGTTCGTCCGTCGCGGGGATCGAACAGAACGCCGAGACGAACGCCAGACCGTCTTCGGTTCGCTCGACGGTGCACTCGAGCAGGTTCGGTGAGGGAGACCCGATGAAGTCGGCGACGAATCGGTTTCGCGGATCGTTGTAGATCTCGTACGGCGTCCCGATCTGCTGGACGTGCCCGTCGTTCATCACGACGATCTTGTCCCCGAGCGTCATCGCCTCCTCCTGGTCGTGCGTGACGAACACCATCGCGGTGTTCAGATCGCGCTGGATCTTCTTGACCTCGACGCGCATCTCGTCTCTGAGGTTCGCGTCGAGGGCCGAGAACGGCTCGTCTAACAGGAACGCCTTCGGCTCCATCACCATCGCGCGACCGAGCGAGACGCGCTGTTGCTGGCCGCCCGAGAGCGCACTCGGTTTCCGATCCAGCATCTCCGCCAGCCCCAGCGTTTCCGCGACGTCCTCGACGCGCCGGTTCTTCTCGTCCGAGCCCAGGTCGGTGTTCATGTCCAGGCCGAACCGGATGTTCTTCCGGACGCTCATGTGCGGGAACAGGGCGATGCTCTGGAACACGAAGGCGAGGTTCCGGTCTTTCGACTTCAGCCCCGTGATGTCTTCGCCGTCGACGAGTATCTGGCCCTGATCTGGTTCCTCCAGTCCCGCGATACACCGCAGCGTCGTCGTCTTGCCACAGCCCGAGGGACCGACGAGAATTACGAACTCCCCCTCGTCGATGGCGATGTTCACGTCGTCGCAAGCGACGATCGCGCCGTCGTCGAAGGTCTTTCGGAGACCGTCGATCTGGATGTGGTCGCCGTCGCTGTTCGTCTCTCCGTGGGTCTGGTCAGTGGTCGCGTTCATACTCTCCTCGGGTGGGTCGGTCGCTGTCCGGTCCGTCTCTCGTCGTGTGGTGGTGTTTCGACTCATACGGTGAAGGCGTTTTCGAGGTAGTTTCTCGCCACGAGGTACAGCACCGTGGGCGGCGTTCCGATGATGAGCGTCTCTGCCATCAGCTTCCCCCAGTACACCCGTTCACCGGACCCGCCGCCGATCGTCCCGTACAGCACCGGGACGGCCGGCACCGGACCGGTCCCGGTCGTGAGCAGGTTCGCGAACAGGAAGTCGTTCCAGCCGGTGAGGAAGGCGAGGAAGCCGACGGCGACGATTCCGGGCGCGGCGAGCGGTAGGATGACGCGGACGAACGCCGAGAACTGCGTGCAGCCGTACACCTGCGCCGCTTCCTCGATGTCCTTCGGAAGGGTCTCGAAGAAGTCTCGCAGGATCCAGATGGCGAACGGGGCGACGAACACCTGATACGCCAGGATCATCCCGGGGATGGTGTTGTACAGCCCGAGGTCGTTCCACAGGCCCATGATCGGGATGACGAGCAGGATGTACGGGAACATCATCGCGAGGATGATGGCGTAGAAGCCGAGCTTCTTCCCGTAGAACTCCTTGCGGGCGAAGGCGTACGCGCCGGGAATCGTGATAGCGAGCGCGAGCAGCGCCGTGCCGGTGCCGATGAGGAAGCTGTTGACGAGGTTGTCTTTCAGTTCGGCGAACCCGCTCGTCCAGGCTTCCAGCGTCGGTTCGTACGGGACGATGTGGGGCGCGCCGAAGAACTCCGTCGGCGGCATGAACGACACCGAGAGGATGAACAGGAGCGGGACGAGGTTCAACAGCACCAGGAACCAGACGACGCCGTAGGTCGACGCCTTCAGCGTGACACCGACGGCGTCGTAGTCGGCGAGGCTCACGCCGCATCACCGCCGCTTGCCCGCTCGAACTCGCGGATGAACACGAAGACGAAGCCGATGGTCATCGTGAGCAGGACGACGCCGACGGCGTAGGAGATGCCCATCTGTCCCTGCTCGTAGCTGAACCGATAGAGCAACACCGCGAGGATCGACGTCTCGTACCCCGGTCCGCCGTTCGTGAGTTGGAGCACCTGGGATATCTTCGTCATGTTCCAGATGATGCGGATGCTGAGCGCGATGAGAATGGCGCTCTTGAGTTGCGGGAGCGTCACGCGGAGGAAGGTCTGGACCCGGTTGGCCCCGTACATGCGCGCCGTCTCGTACATCTCCTCGGGGATGCTCTCGAGGCTGGCCGAGATGATGAGGAACATGAACGGCCAGAACGTCCAGGTCGTCACGAACAGGATGACGGCGAGCGCCGAGTCGCCGTGACTCCCCCAGTAGATCGTCTCCTCGAGGAGTTCCCACTGCGTGAGGTACCCGAAGACCGGACCGAGGTCCGGTTCGAGCATGTACGCCCAGATCGTCCCGGTGACGAGCGGCGGCAGCGTGTACGAGAGGAGGAACGACCCCGTGACGAGGCTCTTCCCCCGGCGGATCTCGCGGACTGCGAGCGCCGCCGCCAGCGCGACGCCGAGCTGGAACAGCGTGGTCGACGCGAAGATCAGCGTCGCCTTCAGCGACGTGATGAAGGGCTGCCACCCGAACAGGTACTCGTAGTTGCCGAGTCCGACCCAGGAGGGGTCGCCTCCGAACGGCCAGTTGTGGAGACTCATGTAGATTCCCTGCACGAACGGAACCCACATGAGCAACACCAGGAACAGCAGCACTGGAAGGATCAACAGGTACGCGAACCAGTTCTCCGAGAGGACGTCCCGGTAGCGTTCGGTCCTGCGAAGGAGCGCGTGACTCGTTTGGGAAGCCATCTTAGAAGGTGACCTGGTTTCGTATCTCGCTGGCGGCGCGGTCACAGGCTTCCTCGGCCGAGATCTCCCCGCGGACGGCCTCCTGGAACAGCGGCCCGGCGATGTTGTACTGGATCGCGTTCATGCCTGGGTGGCTCGACCAGCCGTGTTCCATCCCGTCGACGGTGGTCTCCAAGGTCGAGATGAAGTTGCTCTGGCTGAGTAGGTCGTCCTCTTTGAGCGCCGGCCAGACGTCCTTGCGGGCGGGGAGCGTGGCCAGCGATCGCGGGACTTGCCGCTGGAACTCCTTCGAGAGGACCTTGTTGATCCACGCGATGGCCGCCTCCTCTCGCTGTTGCCAGGCGTCTTCGTCCACGCCGTCGGGCTTTCGCATCAGCGCGATGCACTGGGTGAAGAAGTCGCCGCGGTTGCCGGCGGCTCCCTCCCAGGACGGCCCGAACACGATGGTCCCGTCGGCGAGCATGTCCTCCGCGCGGCTGCGGAGCAACCCGAAGTCCTTCGTGCTGCCCTGGACCATGCTCACGTTGCCCTGGATGAGCATCTGCGCCGCGCCCTCGTTCGAGGCCGTCGGGGCCTTATCCGAGGACAGTCCGTGTTCCTGATAGAGATCGACGTACTTCTTCGTCATCTCCTTCCACACGTCGTTGTCGTAGTTCACGTCCGACCAGTCCTCGTTGAGGTACATCCCGTCGTAGCCGCCCTCCGACGCGGTCCAGGTCACGAGGGCCTCGTCGGTCACGTCGCCCTGCGCCCCGTAGATCTGGAAGCCGTAGTCAGCCGGCCCCTGCTCCTGCAACTGGGTCGCGACCTGGACGAGGTGCTCGTAGTTCTCGGGCGGGAAGTCGTCCTCGATGGAGAGGCCCGCCTCCTCGAAGTGGTCAGTCCGCGCGATGAACGGCGCGCCGACCTCCAGACCGATCGGGATCTCGTAGAGCCCCTCGTCGAAGCCGCGGTAACAGCTCTGTGTCATCTCGAAGGCCCATTCGAGGTGTTCGACCGCCTCGTCGTCCAGGCGGTCCTTGTACTCGCTGACCGGCTTCACCCAGCCCGGCTCGATGAACTGCCCGTCGAGGGAGTTCGTGGAGTCGTAGATGACCGGACGGTTCCCGTTCTGGATGTTGTTCTTCCACTTGCCCCCGTTGATGTCGTTCCAGCTCGCCCAGTTCATCTGCATCTGCGTGTCGGTCTCGGACTGGAACTCCTCGACGGACGACTCCATCAGGGTCTTGGCGACCTCGGACTGCGAGTGGAAGTACTCCCAGTACTCCAGGGTCGTGGTCCCGGAACTGCCCGAACTGTTCGAATCGCTCGACCCGCCGATACACCCGGCGAGGCCGGCTGTGCCACTGAGTGCCGCTGCTTGGATGAATTGACGCCTGTTCATGGTGGTCTCTTCACTCGCACCGAAACCCCCAACATACATAATAGTTTGGGTGAGTGGAGCAGCGACTGCCGTATCGGGGGCCACAGTGGGAAACATTAATATACGTTCGTTCAGTTGCCTGCACGTACAGCCAGAGGGAGACCGCGGTCTCCTGCCGGCGCGATAGCCATGAATGACAACGCACCCGACGTGCTCGTCCTCCGTGCCAACACGCACGGACTGCACGCACGCGATTACGCCGATTTGCTCGCCGACAGACTCCCGGACCACGACGTGCGATTCGCCGCCACGTCGACGGAAGAGCGGGACCTCATCGAAGACGCCACCGTCGTCAGCGGCGTCGACATCGACGCGGCGCTCCTGGAGCGCGCGGAGAACCTCCGGCTGTTCGCCGGCGTCGCGGCGGGGTACAACCACTTGCCCCTGGAACGGTTCGCCGAGAGAGGGATCGCGGTGACGAACGCGTCGGGCATCCACGCGCCCAACATCGCCGAACAGGTCGCGGGGTACATGCTCCTGTTCTCGCGGCATCTCCGCGAGGGACTGCACCGCCAGCAGCGAAACGAGTGGCGGCACTATCAGGCCGAGGAGCTGATGGGGAGCACGGTCACGGTCGTCGGTCTCGGCGCGATCGGAACGGCGGTCACCGAGCGGCTGTCCGGCTTCGACGTCGAGACGATCGGTGTCAGGTACACGCCGGAGAAGGGCGGACCGACCGACGAGGTCATCGGCTTCGACGGACCCGAGTTCGAGGCCGCCCTCGCTGAGACGGACTATCTCGTCGTCGCAGCCCCGCTGACAGACACGACGCGCGGGTTGCTCTCGGCGGAGGAATTCAGGACGCTCCCGCCGAACGCCAGAGTGATCAACGTGGGTCGCGGCCAGATTATCGACACCGAGGCGCTCGTGACCGCACTGCGAGGGAACCAGATCGACGGGGCCGCTCTCGACGTGACCGACCCCGAGCCGCTGCCGGCCGACCATCCGCTGTGGGACTTCGAAAACGTGCTCATCACGCCGCACAACGCTGGTCACAGTCCGAAGCACTGGGACCGGCTCGCAGAGATCGTGGCGGAGAACGTGACGACGCTCTCGGAGACCGGCGACGAGGCGTCCCTGCGGAACCTCGTACAGTCATAGCGCGAACGACTCGCGACGGGACGCGGTTCGTTCTGTGTGAGCGGTCGATTTTTCCGAGTGAGCGGTCGAGACCCCGAGGGTCCCGACGGATACAATTAAACCCGCGAAGCGAGTCAGTTCTCCTATGGCCAGCAACTCACCGGCGGACGAGCGGAAGACGCTCGGTTCGGTCGAGAAGGCGTTCACCATTCTCGACCAGATCAAATCCGAAGGCCGGGTCGGGCTCTCGGATCTCGCGGGACAGCTAGACATCCCCAAGAGCACCGTCCACATCTACCTCCAGACGCTTCAGAACGAAGGGTTCGTCGTCCAGGCCGACGAGGAGTACACCCTGAGCTATCGGTTCCTCGAATACGGCGGGACGTTCCGAAACCGGTCGAAGCTCTACCGGACGGCGCGGGCAGAGGTGGACAAACTCGAAACCGACACGGGCGAGGTCGCGAGCCTCGGAATCGAGGAGAACGGGCTTCGCGTCCTCATCTACAAGTCCGAAGGCCCGGACGCGATCCACGACAACGCCCCCGTGGGAGAGTATACGCACATGCACTGGACGGCCCTCGGTAAGGCGATTCTCGCGCACTACCCGAGAGAGCGCGTCGAGTCCATCGTCGACAGACACGGACTCCCCCGTGCGAACGAGCACACGATAACGGATCGCGACGAACTGTTCGAGGAACTGGAGCGCACCCGCGACCGCGGGTACTCCATCGAGGACCAGGACAGGCGACAGGGCGTCCTCACCATCGGTGCGCCGATTCACAGCCGGAGCGCCGACGAAGTCGTCGGAGCCGTGTCGGCCTCTGGGCCGAAGAGCCGTATCGAGGAGACGGAGCGCTTCGACGAACTGGTCGCCGCAGTCAAGAAGAGCGCGAACGTCATCGAACTCGGGTTTTCGCACTACTGACCGCCCGTCGGAGACCACGACTGCTCACGCACATCGTTCAACACTGTTGGACGGTGCGTTGTGGGAATTATTGGCACGCAGCGGGCGATGAAATAACAGTTGTACAGTCATTATGAGTGGCCCCGGTTCGATATTCGAACCGGTCGAGGGACAGATCCTCGTAATCGAGCAGCGGACGCCAGGGGCAGTGATTTTGACGGGTGACCGGACCACCACCGAAGTGGCCGGGGACCGGCAGTTGGCGGTCAACATCGTTGAACGTTGTTCGCCGCTGACTGGCGTGCCGGACGCGTTCCCAGCAAGGGGGACGAGTCAGACGGAGCGAACCGCTCTGATACCGATTCTGGCAGCTGATGCCTGTCGGTGTGCTCTAATATTATCTCCACACGACACTATAATCCCATATCGAGGTATTTGAGCTCATATCGAGTATATTTATCTATGTTCAATATGAGAATCGCCATATATTATATCAGATCCGTATTTGAAGACCAATATCGAACTGCAATCTCGTATTGAGTGCGTGATTGGGTGCGTTCGTCCCTATTTCGCGGAATTTTGTATAGCGCGAGGATTCAGCAGAGAATTGCTCTGCGGTGGTTCGGACAGCGGTGGATGAATTGAGCAAGTCGGACCCGGTGCGTCGGACAGCGGTTGCCGGGCCGATGCCGGGGAACAGGACCGGAAGCCGGTGCCGAGCACAATAGTTATACGACCCGGCGTGGATTCGAAAACGTATGTCGAGCGAAGTTAGCGTTAGCGGTGGCGAGACTATCGATCGGATCTCGGAGAACATCTACGGCCACTTCGCCGAGCACCTCGGCCGATGTATCTACGGCGGGATCTGGGTCGGCGACGACGACCAGGTCGAGACGGAAGACGGCATCCGAATGGACACCGTCGAACTGCTCCGGGAACTCGAAATGCCCGTCCTGCGGTGGCCGGGTGGCTGTTTCGCGGACGACTACCACTGGGAGGACGGTGTGGGTCCGCAGGACGAACGCCCCCGTCGACGGAATCTGTGGTGGACACAGGGGCGCGACAACGTTCCGGAGGAGTCGAACGAGTTCGGAACGGACGAGTTCCTGCACCTCTGTCAGCTCCTCGAGACTGACCCGTACATCGCGGTCAACGTCGGGTCTTCCACCCCGCAGGAGGCGCTGGACTGGATCGAGTACTGTAACTACGACGGCGACACGGAACTGACCGACCGCCGACGCGAGAACGGGCAGGAAGAGCCCTACGGAGTGAAGTACTGGGGCATCGGGAACGAGAACTGGGGCTGTGGCGGCCGGTTCGCGCCCGACGAGTACGCCGACGAGTACCGCCGCTTCGCGAACTACTTCAACGGCTTCGACAACCTGATGAACGCCGACTCGACGGAGTTCATCGCCTGTGGCCACCTCACCGACGACTGGAACCGGGTCTTCTTCGAGAACCTCAACGGCGGGATGGAGTTCGGCCCCGGGACGTTCCTCGGCATGGGGTCCCCGTTCAATCTGCTCGATCACTTCTCCGTCCACCGCTACTACCAGGCCGGCGGTGACGTGGACTTCTCCGACGACCAGTACTACAAGATGTTCGCGCGGGCCGAGAAGATCGCGGGCGACATCGACCGTGCCGCGGACACCATCTCGGACTTCGTCCCGAAGGACGAGGTCGGCATCATCGTCGACGAGTGGGGCGCGTGGCATCCCGAAGCGACGAACGACAACGGGCTCGAACAGGAGAACACCGTCCGGGACGCGGTTGCGACGGCCGGCGTCCTCGACCTCATCCACGACCGCGCCGACGTGGTCTCGATGGCGAACATCGCTCAGACCGTCAACGTCCTGCAGTGCCTCGTCCAGACCGACGAGGAATCGGCGTGGCGGACGCCGACGTTCCGCGTGTTCGAACTCTACGAGAACCACGTGGGCCAGACCGCGCTGGAGACGAGCGTCGACACCGACGTGGAGTCCTTCGAGGAGGAAGACCACGACGTACCGATGGTCTCGGCGTCCGCCTCGAAGGGCGACGGCGAGCTGTTCGTCACGGCGTCGAACCGCCGTCACGACGAGGCCGAGACGATCACCGTCGACGCCGGGTCGGACGCGTCGGTCGAGTCGGCCACCGTGCTGTTCGACGGCAAGGACATCCGCGAGTACTCGACGAAGGACAACGCCGAGTCCTTCGAGGGTTCCGACCTGGCCGTCGACGACGAGGGCGACGGCACCGTCACGTTCGAAGCCCCCGCGTCATCTGTCGTCGGCCTGACGCTCTCGGAGTAACGTAGCCGGGACCTTTCTCTTTCAAGCTGACAGCGGGGATACAGTTATTGTGGAGTCGTGTGAACACGTGACTGCGTCATGAGCGAACGCGATTCCACTAGCCAGCACAGCCGCCGTAAGTACCTCGCCGCGGTCGGTGCCGTTGGGGTCGGCGCCGTCGGGTCAGCCGGCGTCCTCGCGGGCCGCGGGCGTAACGACGAGTCGACAGACGTCGAGGGCACTCTGTACTCGCCCCCGTCTGGCGCGCCCGCGCCCGGGTCGCTGTATCCTCGCGTCACACGTCTGAAGCACGGTTCGGGGAAGGGCGGCGAGAAACAGTTGCTCGCGACGTTCGAGTACTACCCGTCGATGAGCGGCGGGTCCGAGCCGTACTTCCCCGTCTACCGAAGCACCGACGGAGGGGAGTCCTGGTCCAAGTTCTCCGAGATCCACGACACGAGCGGAAAGGACTGGGGGCTTCGATACCAGCCGACCCTGTTCGAACTCCCGCACGCTGTCGGCCCGTGGCCGGCCGGGACGGTCCTCGCCGCCGGGAACTCGATCCCGATCCTCGACGACCCGGAGGACGTTCCCGAGGGCGAGATCGGCGAACTCGGCGAGACGAGCATCGACCTCTACGCCAGCACCGATCGCGGGGAGTCCTGGGAGTTCGTGAGCACGGTCGTCACGGGCGGCAAGGCCGTCCCTTACGACGGGAACAGTCCCGTCTGGGAGCCGGAACTGGGGCTCGACGACGACGGGAACCTCGTCTGTTACTTCGCAGACGAGCGGATGGGGACCGACGACGACTACAATCAGCTCGTCGCGTACAAGGCCTCCGAGGACGGCGGCCAGTCGTGGGGCGACGAGCAGTTCGTGGCGGCCATCCCGGACGGGACGACGCGGCCGGGGATGCCCACCGTCACCCCGCTACCCGACGGCACCTACATGATGAGCTACGAGGTCATCGGGCCGGACTACCTGTACGGCGAGGTCTACGTCGAGACCTCGCCCGACGGGCGTGACTGGGGCGATCCGACCGACGTGGGAACCCTCGTCTCGACGGCCGATGGCCGGCGGTTCATCAACGGGCCCTACGTCACGTGGACCCGCGCCGGCGGCAAAGACGGGACGATACTCGTCTCAGGGAAACAGCTCGTCGACGGGAACCGCGACCTCGCAGCGGGCAACGGTGAGGTCATTCTGGCGAACTCGAACCTCGACGGCAGCGGCGACTGGGAAGCCGTGGACGCCCCGCTGTCGTTCGAGACGGAGAGCGAACTCGGCGGCCGTGGGTTCGTGGGCTGGACCACGCCGCTGCTGCCCTCGCGACACGGCGACGAACTCCTACAGATGACCTCGACAGCGGCCAACTCGGAGCTGTGTGAGATCAGCTACGGCGTCGAGTCGCTGAATCTGGACGACTGACGGTCGCGTTACCGTCCGAACGTCGTCGAAACGTCGTTTCTGCGGTCGTCACCGGCGACGGACCGCTCCGACGAAATGGTCGCTTCCGTTTCGTCGCTGTCCGACGCGTCTCGCTCCGCGGCCACCAGTTCCGTGTGGAACGCGGCCGCGAGCGCGGGAAACACGAGCGGAAGCGCGATCGTCAGGAGCGCGCTCACGACCAGCAGCGTCCCGGTGACGATGCCGACGAGCACGGTCGCGACCGGGTTCTCGACCGACCACCGGTACCCGCCCGTGACGGCGTCGACCGCGTCCGCGCCGTCCGCGAGCGAGACGAACGCCAGCGCGAAGACGACCCAGGCGTGATACGCCAGGTAGAAGCCGACCGCGCCGAGGACGCCCGAGAGCGGCGCGCCCGTGGCCGCGTACTGACCGAGATAGAGGACGGCGATGGCAGGGAACACGACCAGCAGTCCGCTGAACAGCACCGAGTCGAGCCAGTGGGCCGCGAGCGTCTCCCTGACCGCTCCGCGGTCGACGCGGCCGTCCTCGCGGACGGACCGCACCGCGCTATAGGCGCCCAGCGTCGCGGGTCCGATCGTGACCAGCGGAAGGGACGCGAGGACCCAGCCGACGCTGATCGCCACCATCGGCAGCGGGTGGCGATACACCTGACGGGCCGCGGTGGCGAGGGCGCGGTGGACGCCGACGGTCGCGTCCGCGGAGTCGCCGTCGCTCATCGTCATCCGGTCGCGCCCTGCATCTGTACGGCCCGCACGATCTGTCCCTGGAAGATGAGATAGATGACGAACAGCGGCAGCGAGCCGAGTATGGCGACGGCCATGTGGAGCCCGGGCGTGTCGATGTTGCCCTGATAGAGGTTCACGAGACCGATCGGGAGCGTGTAGGCCGTCTCGTTCGACAGCACGAGTAGGGGCCAGAGGAACGCGTTCCAGTTGTAGACGAACATGAACAGCGCGAGCGCCGAGAGGATCGGCTTCGCGAGCGGCAGGATGATGCGCGTGTACACCTGGAACGTCGAGAAACCGTCGAGTCTGGCCGCCTCCTCGTACTCCACCGGGATGTCTCTGAAGAACTGATAGAGGAGGAACACCCCGAGCGGGCTCGCGGCCGCCGGCATGATCACGCCCCAGTAGGAGTTGATCAGGCCGAGGTTCGAGACGATCTGGTACAGGGGCACGATGTTCATGTAGTACGGGACCATGAAGCTCGCGAGGATGATCCCCATGATGGCACCCTGTCCGGGCCAGTCCAGACGGGTGAGCGAGAATGCGATCATCGAGTCGATGGCGACGATGAGGATCGTCGCCCCGCCGGCGATGATGAACGTGTTGATCGTCCACTGGACCACCAGCGTGTTCTCCAGCAGGTACCGGTAGTGCTCTAACGTGATGGGTTCGCCGACGAGTGGCGGGATCCAGTACGGCCGCGGGTCGCGCAGCAGTTCGTTGGGCTGGAACGACCGCGAGATCGTGTACAGATACGGGACCGCCATGAGGAACGCGAGCCCGTAGAGGGCCACGTGCAACAGGGCGCTCCGAACGGCGTCCCCGGTCAAAGAGGCGCCGAGCGACCGCGATTGCGTCGATTCAGGCATTGGAATCACCGATTACCTTGAAGTTCACGATGGCGATCAATATAAGGATGGCGACAAGCACGTATCCCATCGCCGCGCCGTACCCGAACTGCTGCTGGGAGAACGCGCTCCGGTAGAGGTAGTAGACCAGCGTGTCCGAGGAGTCGCTCGGGCCACCCTGGGTCATGATGTACGGCTGTGCGAACACCTGGAACTGCAGGATGAACTGCACCATGACGACGAACACGACCGAGTTCCGCATCTGCGGGAGCGTGATGTCCTTGAACGCGCGCCAGCCGGTCGCACCGTCGAGCCGCGCGGCCTCGTAGAGCCGTTCGGGGATGCTCTGGCGGGCGGCGAGGAAGATGACGAAGTTGAAGCCCACCAGCCACCACACCGTCATGAACGCGAGCGACGCCATCACGAGGTCCGGCGAGGTGAGCCAGCCCGGCGGGTTCTCCATGACGAAGCCGAGATAGTAGTTGAGCAGGCCGTAGCTCTGGGAGTAGACCTGTCCCCAGACGAGTGCCACGACCGCGACGGTCAGCACGTAGGGGCTGAAGTAGATGGCACGGAGCGTCCGCTTCCCGGTGACATCCCGGTTCACGCCGAGCGCCATCACGAGCCCGAGGATCACGAGCGCCGGGACCGAGACGGCGACGAAGAGGAGCGTCCCCTCCATGGCGTTGTAGAACACCGGGTCCTGAAACAGTTCGACGTAGTTCTGGAGACCGACCCACTCGGTCTCCGTGAGGTCGAATTTGTTCGGGTAGGTGTGGAGGCTCATGTACAGCCCCTTCACCGCGGGCCAGACGAGGAACACAGTGAACACCGCGAGGTACGGGATCGACCAGAGGATCCCCTCTATGGTCTCCTTCCGGAGTCCCATGACCGTCTTGCGGTTCGTGCCTGTCTCACCTCCCGAAATGCGTTCTGATATCCCCATCGTTCACTTACTCCGAGATGCCGTTGGAGACCGTCTCGATGCCGGACTGGACACCCGCCTGGGGCTCCGCGTTGTGCGCCCAGATGTCGACGAGCCAGGTGTACCAGTTCTGCGCGTTCGGGTCGCCGTTCGGGACCTTCGGGTGGTAGAAGTAGTCGCCGTCCTCGGCCATCTCGACGTACTTGTTGAGGGTCTTGTCGTAGTACGGGCTGTTCTGGAACGCGTCCGACTCGTAGATGCTGTTCGCGGCGGGCAGGTGACCGGCTTCGGCACCCCACGAGGGATTCTGCGTGGTCATCCAGTGGGCGACCTGCGCGGCGATCTCCGACTTCGCGTCGCTGCGCCCCTCTTTCTTCGGGAGGACGAGCGAGTGGCCGTCGGCCCACACCTTGTCCTGTTGCTTGTTCGGACCGACCGTCGGCTCGAAGAAGCCCCAATTGAGGTCTTCGACGCCGGAGAGGGCGGCGACGTACCAGGTCCCGTTCATCGCCATCGCACAGGATCCGTTCTGGAACGCGTTGTTGCCCCACGTGTCCTCGCTCGTGGCGGGGGACCACCCCATGTCGCCGGTCATGTCGGAGAAGAGCTGGGCGATGTTCATCCCGGCCTCGTTGTCGAAGGTCGGGTTCCACTCCTCGTCGTAGAGGCTTCCGCCCTGCTGTTTGACCCAGGAGCTCCAGGTCCGGAACGACCCGAAGCCGTCGTTGTACGGCGACTGGGTGAAGGCGGCCGCGTCGGTGTTCTGGGCGACCGCGTTACCCGCCGCCTCGAACTCGGACCAGTTCGTCGGCGGACTCTCCGGGTCCAGTCCGGCCTGCTCGAACAGGTCCTTGTTGTAGTAGACGCCGATCGGGTGCATGTCCATCGGGAGTGCGTTGACGTTGCCGTCCACGGTGACGAGGTCCCAGTGACTTGCAGTGTAGTCGCTCTGCATGGAGCCGGTGTCGGCGTACTGACCGATGGAGTCGACACCGCCGGCCCAGGCACGCAGATACGCGGCGTGCATTACGGCCATGTCGGGAGCCTGGCCGCCCGAGAGGGCGGTGAAGAGCTTGTTGTAGTACTCGTTCCACGGTGTGCGCTGTCGGTTGATCGTGACTTCGGCGTCCGTGTCGAGCGGCTGTTCCTCGTTGAATTTGTTGACGATGCTCTCCATGATCGGCCCCTCGCCGCCGCTGAAGAGCTCCCAGAAGGTGATCTCGTAGGACTCGCTACCACCGTCGCCCGTGCTCCCGCCGTCACTGCCACCGTCCCCACCGTCGCCGCTGTTGCCCCCACAGCCGGCGAGCGCGACTGTTCCAGCGACACCGAGCGATTTGATGAACGTTCGACGGGTCTCGCTACCCGAGGGTTTCTGAACCATGTGCTATCATTACAATCTGAACTACTTATATCCCTATTTGTAGTAGAAAATAATGCCGGTTCTATCGGACGGTACCATGCCAACGGACGGTCCGGTCCTTCGAGGGGTGGTAGGTGTACACGGGCGGGGGTCTAATCACAACTATTATTATGCCGCTTGGCAATTGCGGCAGTATGGGTACGGTTAGCATCGAGAACGTACGGAAGGTCTACGACGGCGACCCGGAGGTCGTGGCTGTCGACGACGTGAGCTTCGAGATCGCTGACGGCGAATTTCTCACGATCGTCGGGCCATCGGGTTCGGGGAAGTCAACACTGCTTCGAATGATTGCGGGACTGGAAGACATTTCTGACGGGACGATCCGGATCGGGGATCGAGTCGTCAACGGCGTCCAGCCACAGGATCGCGACGTCGCAATGGTGTTCCAGAACTACGCGCTGTATCCTCACATGTCCGCGCGAAAGAACATGTCCTACGGGCTGGAGTTGACGACCGATCTCCCCGACGAGAAGATCCAACAGCGCGTCAAGGAGGCCGCCGAGATGATGGGCGTCACCGAGCAGCTCGACAAACGACCCGGGAACCTCTCGGGTGGCCAGCAGCAGCGAATCGCGACCGGCCGGGCCATCGTCCGCGAACCGTCCGTGTTCCTGTTCGACGAGCCGCTCTCGAACCTCGACGCCAAGCTCCGCCTCCACATGCGGACGGAACTCCAGCAGCTCCAGGACAAGCTCGGCACGACGACGGTGTACGTCACCCACGACCAGGAGGAGGCCATGACGATGTCGGACCGGATCGCGGTCGTGAACGGTGGCCAACTCCAGCAGATCGGGACGCCGGAAGAGATCTACGACGAGCCCCGAAACCTGTTCGTCGGCGACTTCGTCGGCAGTCCCCCGATGAACCAGTTCGACGTCCGCCTGGACGGGTCGACGCTGGTCGGCAACGGATTCACGTACGAGGTCTCGGACTCGATCCGCGAGCGAATCGACCAGTACGCGCAGGGGGTCGACGAGTTCGTCCTCGGCATCCGGCCGGAGAACATCACGATCGCCGACGACGACCACCCGAACACGATCCGTGCGTACCTCGACGTCCGCGAACCGGTCGGCTCTGACAACTATCTCCACATGGACATCGACGGCGAGGAGTGCTGGGTCCGCGTGCCCGGCGAGGTCAAGCCCGAGACGAATCAGGACCTCTCGCTGGCGTTCGACGAAGAACGCCTCCACCTGTTCCGGCAGTCCGACGGTATCAACATTCTCGCTGCGGACGAGCCGGCGAAAGAGATCCCGGCCACGGAACAGGCTCAGTAGGCCGGTCGGTGGGCATCGCCGGACTGGATTGCCAGCGCCCCGGATCGCCGGAAGTCTGAGACGACGGCCTCGTGAAGTGCATTTCTGTGTCCGCTGACCGCCTCGCGCTATCGTGAATCGCCGACAGCCACTGGACGCCAGACGGTCTTCTATTCGACTGATCAATACGCGAGCGCGTGGCCCGCTCCCGGCCGAGGCTCCATCGCTGCCGAGCCCCTGCGAGAGGAACGGAGATGCGTTCCGGACCCGCCACACTCGTTCCGATTGCTGAAATCACCGTTCCCGTTATCTGAACGCTTTCGATAACACGAGTACACGTGTTATAATCACGCCGTCTCTCACCCCCCGTCACTCAGAGTGGCCAGAGGTTCATAATTCGGCACGCTGCCGGCCTTTCAATTCCGCGGACAGATCGTCGTATTTAATTCGCTCGAGTATCGGATTCCACCATAAAGAATACATGAGTGTCATTTCGGGAGGAGAGCGTATATTACGGAACGTGGTTCGTAAATTACTGAATTTGTTAGGAGAATAACTGCGGTACAGTCGGCCGAACTTCTGACAGCATTGCTCTCTCGGTGAGTATCTTTCTCGATTCCAATAGTCTGCACACCGATTGTAGATTTCAGATGTGCTTTTTCCAGAGATAGATACTACAGCACCATACAGTACCGATCTACACCTAGATTTAAATATTTTATATTTATAAAGTTGTTTTTTAGCCCAATATAGGACATTCAGTATTTATTAGCAGTGGTGTGGATTTTTAATCGAGTTAGTCGCGTATTTCGACGGATGATCGTCGACACTCGAACGACATTCATAGCTAGCGAGAGTGCGGTATCTGAAAGGAGGCGGTTTCCCGGACAGAGACAGATCGGTCGTCTTGACGAGTCGTCAATCGTCCGACAGTATCGGGAATACGTACCGGTCTGTCCGCTGGCGGGCGGTCACGCTCGACTGAAAAAAACCGGTCCCAGGGCCGCCCCGGTATCTCGGTCCTCAGTAACCGAGTTCCTCGCGAACCAGCACGACAGTCGTGCGGCCTTCTTCGAGTTCCTGTCGGAAGATGAGCTGTTTGGCGATCGCGGATTCGACCCCGTAAGCCTCCTTGGCTCGCTCGTTTTCGAGCGGGTACGCGACGGATTCCAGTCGGTCGAGCGCGTCGTCGAGCGTGGGAACGATCTTGTTGACACCGCTGACGATGACGACGTTCTCGGCGGCGAAGGGATAGGCCCCGATACGGCTTCCAGAGCGATCGGCCGCGACGAGTTCGCCCGTCTCCGCGATGGCGTTGATGCCGCCGAGGAAGTAGTCCGCAGTCTGTGACTCCCGACGGGCGGCCTGGCGCTGCTCGTCGTCGTCGATGCTCCAGATCTCGTCCGGAAGGCTCTCCCACTCGTGGTCGCCCTCGGTCAGGTAATCGACGAACCCGATCTCTTCGAGCGTCGTCGAATGACCGTTCATGACCGACACGTCGGACGGAACGTGGGACTTGATCGATTCGAGCGCCTCGTCTGGCGAATCGGCGACCACGACATCGAACCCGTTAGCCTCCAGATTGGCGACTGTTTCCTCGACGGTGTCGTCGCCCGGCAAGTCATCTAGCGTTGCGTCGATTTCGGCGTCGTCTACGTAGTCTGATTTTTCCTGGCTCATGGAATGGGGTGCTCTCGTCGTACGTGAGTACATGCTCGGTTCTCTTAACCGCTCGCGGACACCGGCGTCAGCTAGTAACACCGATGTCACTCGACATCCGAACGCGTCCCTCGCGACCGGATGCGACCCTCTCCGCGAATGAAAGGCGATTTTAGTCGGATGACCCAAATTATCGACCGATGTGGCGTGAGAAGATGTTCCCGCCGCGTTTCGAAGGTGGGTCACTGGTCCCCGTCGCAACGTACCTCCTGACACTCGCCGTTCTGTCCGGTCTCCTGTTCGTCTCGCCGCCCGGGTCTCCGCCGCCGCTTCTCGGGATCAGCTGGGGTGTCTTCCTCTGTGCGCTCGCCGTCGGTGCATTCGTGATCGAAGGCGTTTCGCCGCGGTCACTCCTTGTACCGCCCCGATCGTTCCTAATTGCGGTCACCTCCGTCCTCGGTTTTTGGACGGCGTACAATCTCCTCGCGAGCGGTTTCGCCCTCGCGGGGGTTCATGGGTTCGAACTCGGAGGGTCGAGAGTTTCCGCTCACCCGGTGCTGTATCTCGCGGCCTTCGGAAGTTCGCTCCTGTTCACCGCGATCCCAGAGGAACTGCTGTTTCGCGGGTATCTCCAGTCGAAACTCATTTCGCTCGCCAGTGGCAGTAGACGCCGCCGAATCGTCATCGGCGTCACCGCTGGGGCAGTGTTGTTCGCCGTCTTTCACCTCCCTCGATGGACGCTCGCGTCCGGACACGGCTTCGGACCGGGGCTGGCGACGAGACTCTCGGGAGTCGCGCTTGCCGGATTCGCCTACGGTCTCGCCTTCCTGCTGACGCGGAACATCTGGCTGGTCGCGCTATTTCACGCGACGATGAACCAGCCGCCGTTCCTGCTCACAGTGCAGTACCCGCCCGAACTCCATCTTCTCGTCGGGACCGTCGAGTACGGTGGAATCGTCGCCTTCGCGTTCGTGATCAGTCGAATGACGAGGACCGACGGCTCGACCGGAGATCCGTCTCACCGGCCCTCGTCGACAGACGACTGAACGGAGTCGCACGTGCGAGAGCGATACAGCTATTCCGATGTGAACGATGGACCACCACACACAGACACCACTGTGTCCGCTGTTCTCGGTGTAGACGGCTCCGCGGTTGTCAGAACAGCGGACATACTGGTGTGAGGCCACGTAATGAGAGGTATCTCAACGGGCCAACCTCGACACGGACTACAGATACGGCAGGACCAGTTGTAATTCGGTGCCAGATAGTTCGAGAATGGAAATTACTGCGGACATTGTGGTGTTGAGCCAGGCATGGTTCCGTCTTTCCAGCGAGAGTTGCCCCCGGTAAGGAAGCGCTCGACTGAGACGGTCCAATGAACGACGGTACGACTCATCGAAGACACCACAATGTCCGCAGTTCTTGAGATGACGGTAAGAGAAACAGCGGACATGGTGGTGTCCGAAATAACGGCGAAGAGCGGACCCCTCCCACCCCACTCTGTCCGCAGTTCTCCGATGAAAGCGGTGGGGTAGGTGAGAGAGATGAATGGAGAACAGAGTCTTCCACAGGAGAGGAGTCAAAAGAGGGGCGGCTCGAAGAAGACGGTTTTGGCACCTGTAGATGGGAAACAAGGTGAAGATCAGAGCGAAGTTAATCGGAGAGTGAACGATATCCCCCTGTTTTCCAAGGCTGTTTCAGAACGTCCTGGCACACCGCTAGTCAGCTGGTCCGCTACAGCTACAGCAAAGTTGTTGAGGCTACGGACCAACTCAAACGGGATAGTAATAAACCTTTCCAAAATTTAGAGTTGATTTTCACCCCTCCCCACCCCTTTGAACTGATTACTGCGGACAAAGTGGGGTGGGGGTGTTCCACCATTCTTTAAGAACAATCAGAACAACGGACACTCCGGACACTGCGGACACGGGTGGTTTTATATATCTTCTATCTAATGTACCAACAAATACAATGGGGATATTCGAACGAGATACCGAAATCTATCTTGACCGGGATGCGCTTCGGGAAGATTACCAGCCCGAAAATCTCGTGGGGCGTGACACCGAACTCGACCGGTACAAGGCCGCTCTCCAGCCCGTCATTAACGGCGAACAACCGAACAACATTTTCCTGTACGGGAAGACGGGGGTGGGAAAGACGGCTGGGACGCGGTATCTGATCGATCACCTCAAAGCCGATGCGGCGCAATACGAGGACATCGACCTCACGGTCGAGATGCTCAACTGCGATGGACTCTCGAGCAGCTATCAGATCGCGACCCGTCTCGTCAACGAGTTTCGGAACGAAACGAACCAGATCAGCACGACCGGATATCCCCGAGCGACGGTCTACGACATGCTCTGGACCGAGCTGGACTCGTGTGGCGGCACGATCTACATCGTCCTCGACGAAGTCGACCACATTCAGGACGACAGTATTCTCTACCAACTCCCGCGTGCTCGCGCGAACGAAAACCTGAGTTCCGCGAAGATCGGTATCATCGGTATCTCCAACGACTTCTCGTTTCGTGACAATCTCTCCCCGAAGGTCAAGAGCTCACTTTGTGAGGAGGAAATACAGTTCCCGGCTTACGACGCGAACGAACTGATCAAGATCTTAGAACAGCGCGCCGAAGTCGCCTTTCACGAGGGGGTCCTCGAAGACGGGGTCATCGAACTGTGTGCCGCCTACGGCGCCAAGGACGCCGGTGACGCTCGCCAGTCGCTCGACCTCCTGATGAAGGCGGGCGATCTGGCTCGGGACAAGGAGACGGACACGATCTCGGACGATCTCGTTCGAGAGGCGCGCGACGTCCTCGAACGCGGACGGATCCGAGAGGGAATCTCCGGGTTGACTCAGCACGGCCATCTGGTCGTCTACGCGCTGGTCACGCTGGATCAGGAGGGCAAAACGCCCGTCCGCACGCGAGACATCCGACCCCGATACACGAACTTCGCCGAGAAAGCCGGCATCGATCCCCTCGTCCCTCGCCGGATGCGAGACCATCTGGGTGAACTCTCGATGCTGGGGATCATCTCGGCCATCGAACGCAACGAGGGCCGCCGTGGCGGGACTTACCGCGAGTACTCGGTCGAGATGGATCCGAAGATGATCCTCTCAGCGCTCGAAGACACCGTCGACGACGTCGGCATCCACACGTCAGTCGCCGATCTCATCGATCGAGACGTGACGCTCTCTGACTTCGAATCCGCGTCGTGACTCCCGACCGGGGGAACAACTGCGGACAGTGCGGTGTCGAAACAGCGGACGTTCCGGTGTCACCCGTTCACGATGCGTCCACGGAGCAGAACGGCGGACAGGGTGGGGTGGAATGCCGCATCGAACGCCCCCCTGTCTTCGACTTTCCATTCCACGAAACGGCGGACACGCCGGTGTCGGAACAGCGGACACAGCGGTGTGGGTGTCGCCGAAGTCCCGACCGGAGAACAGCGGACATACCGGTGTCGGTACGATGGCGTCGATGGCCGAATAGCGTCTCTCATGCGCCAAAGACAGGCGTTAGAGTCCCTCAAATCCCCAGAATTGCGTTTCGCCAACGATCGCCACACACTCCGAACTGCGGACAGAGTGGGGTGGGGAGAGATGCAGTGATCCCACGACGGGGGATCGAACCTCCGAATAGAGTGGTATCCGAATCGTGACCGGTATCGGAATCCGCCGGTGCAAGCTAGTCTCGGTGTCGTTCCCCGATAGATAATTGGATAGTGAGCGTACGATAGTGGAATCTAAACTACGGACACGGTGGTGTGGGGGGTGGCCTGCCAGTTCCAAGCAACAGCGGACACGGTGGGGTCGGATCTCGGCCCTCCAGGTGATAGAACAGCGGACACAGTGGTGTTCGACGGTCGCCTCCGCCGGTGGAAGAACGGCGGACAGGGTGGGGTACAGCTCCGCCAGCGCAAACCGATGCAAGTACCAGAGGGTTCTGATCGGACTGAAACAGCGGACAGAGTGGTGTCTCCCCGGTTCCGCGTGGAGGCGGACGGTGCGAGGCGTCGTCTCCGTCCCTTCGTCGGGTGCTACCGGTCCTGACCGAACAGCGCGGCGGCGTCGTCCGGCGTGTCGAAGTCGTGGAAGTGCTCGCCCTTCTCTTTCGTGAGGATGTTCAGGGCTGCGGCCGCGCCGTCGCCCGCGGAGATGACCGCTTGCCACTCTTCGGCGCGAACCATCGCACCTGTGGCGTAGGCGTCTGTGACGCTCGTCTCCATCGTCACGTCCACGTCGACGGTATCGTCGTCCGCCGTTTCACACCCGAGCGACTCCGCGAGATCGCGGTTCGCTCCGGTCGCGAGGACGACGTAGTCCGCCTCGTGGGTCCCGTCGTCCGTGGAGACTTCGAAACCGTCGTCGGTTTCCTGCACGTCGGTCACTTCGGTACCCTGTTTTCTGTCGACACCGAAACTGTCGACCTGCTCCCGGGCCGTCTCGAGGAACGCCGTGCCGTCCTGTGAGCCGATGCCGAGGTAATTGAACAGGTGGGCCTTGTGCATCCAGGTCCCGTCGGTGTCGAACACCGTCGTCTCCAGCCCGTTTTTCTGTGCGAACAGCGCAGCGCTCAGGCCGGCGGGACCACCGCCGACGACGAGTACGTCTGTCACGACATGACGTTACGCCGACACAGTTGTAACCGTTTTGATTTGATACACGTTAGCAGGTCGAGAACCGAAACCGACGGGCGAGCGCCGTCCGCTCACTCCACCCAGACCGTCTTGGCGTTCGTGAACTCCCGGATGCCGTGTTTCGAGAGTTCGGTCCCGTAGCCGGAGTCCTTGATGCCGCTGAAGGGGAGTCGCGGGTCCGACTGCACGACCTGATTGACGAAGACGTTTCCGGCGTCGATCTCGGGAACGAGCGCTTCGCCGCGGGCGGCGTCGGCGGTCCAGACGCTCGCACCGAGTCCGAAGTCGGTGTCGTTCGCGACGCGCACGGCCGTCGATTCGTCGGGCACGGCGGTCACCGTTGCGACCGGACCGAACAGCTCTTCCTCGGCCGCCGGACAGCCGTCCGGAACGTCGGTCAGAATCGTCGGCGGGTAGTAGTGGCCCTCGCGGGACATCGGTTCGCCGCCCGTGACGACGGTGGCACCAGCGTCGACGGAGGCCCGCACCTGCTCGTCGAGCTGTTCGAGGATGTCCGCCCTGGCCAGCGGGCCGAGATCCGTCGCTTCGGCCGTCGGGTCGCCGACGGTGAGGGATTCCATTCGCTGGGTGACAGCGTCGAGGAACTCGTCGTAGACCGCCTCGTGGACGACGAACCGCTTCGCGGCGATACACGACTGGCCGGCGTTTTGCGTGCGCGCGGTCACTGCCTGCTCCGCCACCGTCTCGACCGGGGCGTCGTCGAGAACGACGAACGGGTCGCTCCCGCCGAGTTCGAGGACGGTTTTCTTGAGCGCCTCGCCGCTCTCTGCGGCGACCGCTCGCCCGGCGCGCGTGCTCCCGGTCAGCGTGACCGCCGCGACACGGTCGTCTGCGATCACGTCGGCGACGCGGTCGGTGGGGATCTGCAGCGACGAGAAGACGCCCTCGGGATAGCCCGCCTCGCGGAAGATCGACACGATCGCCTGGGCACAGCCCAGCGTGTTCGGGGCGTGCTTGAGGAGGCCGACGTTGCCGGCGGTGAGGTGGGGCGCGGCGAACCGGAACACCTGCCAGAACGGGTAGTTCCAGGGCATGATCGCCAAAACCGGCCCGAGCGGCTCGTAGCTGACGTAGGTCTTCGTTCCGGGCGCGCCGTCGAGGCGCTCGTCCTGGAGTTGCCCGGCCGCCCGCTCGGCGTAGTACTCACACACCCACGCGCACTTCTCGACCTCGGCGCGCGACTGGTCGAGGGGCTTTCCCACCTCGTCGGTGATGAGCGCAGCGTAGTCGTCTTTCCCGTCGCGAAGCACCGTCGCCACGTCTTCGAGGAGGGCTTCGCGCTCCGCGATCGGTCGGTCGCACCACGCGTCGAACCGGTCGGCAGCGCTGTCGAGCGTCGCCTCGACGGCGGCCTCGTCGTCGACCGCGTACGTCGCCAGGTGCGCGCCTGTCGCGGGGTTCATCGTCTCGAACAGCGTCGGCGCGTCCCCGCTCATGGCCAGATCCCCAGCGTCTCGTGGCTCTCGGCGACCCGTTCGAGCGCGACGGCGTACGCCGCGTCCCGCCACGGGACATCCCGCGCTTCGCGACTCTCCCTGACCGCCTCCCAGGCAGCCAGCATCCGTTCGTCCAGTTCGTCTCGAACTTCGTCGTGGGTCCACGAGCGGCCGTTCGTGTTCTGAAGCCACTCGAAGTAGCTCGCGGTGACCCCGCCGGCGTTGGCGAGGATGTCGGGGATTACCGGAACGCCGCGTTCGGCCAGGACGGCGTCCGCCTCGGCCGTCGTGGGCTCGTTCGCCCCCTCGACGACGAGTGACGCCTCGACGTTCGGCGCGTTGTCCGCGGTCAGAACCCCACCGACCGCAGCGGGGATCAGCACGTCCACGTCGAGTTCGAGCAGCGCGTCGTTCGTCAGCTCGTCGGCCTCGGCCGCGGCGTCGCGGTCGGAGAGCGGGCCGGTCCCCGCCGAGAGCGCGTCGATGTCGAGTCCGTTCTCGTCGAAAACGCCGCCGTCGATGTCGCTCACGGCGACGACCCTCGCGCCCCACTCGTCGAGCAGTCGGGCGGCGTGGCCGCCGACGCTCCCGAATCCCTGAATTGCCACGGTCAGCCCGTCGATCGGGAGGTCGTAGTAGTTCGCCGCCTCGCGTGCGACGAGTGCGGTGCTGCGACCCGGCGCTTCCTCGCGGCCGGCGAGGCCGCCCACGCGCGGGGGTTTGCCGGTGACGACGCCACGCGTCCCGTCGCCGGTCTGCATCTTGTACACGTCCGCGATCCACGCCATCGTCTGGGCGTCGGTGCCCATGTCAGGCGCGGGGATGTCGGTCTGCGGGCCGACGAACGAGCGCATCTCCTCGGCGAACCGCCGGGTCAGCCGTCGTTTCTCTTCGGTCGAGAGCGATCGCGGATCGACGGCCACGCCCCCCTTCGCGCCGCCGAAGGGAAGGTCGAGGAGCGCACACTTCCAGGTCATCGCCATCGCCAGGGAGACGCACTCGTCGGCCGTCACGCCGGGGGCGTACCTGATGCCGCCCTTGTACGGACCGCGGACGTTGTCGTGCTGGGCCCGGAACCCTTCGAACACCTCGATGTCGCCGTCGTCGAGGCGGACCGGAATCGAAACGCGGTGGACTTGCGAGGGGTACTTCAACCGTTCGACGTACTCGTCGCTCACGTCCACCAGGTCCGCGAGCCGGTCCAGCCGCCGTTTGGCCGTCTCGACCGCCGGTTCGTCGGCCGCCGTCTCCGCTGTCGTGGCGTTCGCTGATATCATCGTCGCTATGCAGGTGGCTACGAACCCGGTCCTTAATAGTTTTTCCAAATATTGTGCAGTCTATGGGACTCAATTCTAAAATAGACTTAATAATGGGATACAATCTAGAAAAGGCACTGTCACTCCGTCGCATCGGGCTGAAGCAACGCGGCCAGCGTCTCCGGGTCGAAGTCGTTGAGGGGTCGCGGTTCGTCCTTGATCGTCTTGATGACGAACTTGGAACTCGTCTGTTCGACGCCGTCGACGGACTCGTAGTCCTCGATGAGGCGCTCGACCATTCCGCGGCTCGACAGGTGCGCGATGACGACGAAGTCGGTGTCGCCCATCGTGAAGTAGACCTGATTGACGCCCTCGACGTCGGCGAGCGCCTCGCCCACGTCATCGTGGTACTGCTCGCTGTACTCCGCCGTCACCTCGGTGATGACGGTGATGTTCAGGCCGACCGCTTCCAGATCGACATCGAGCAGGTCGTTCGTGACGACGCCGCGCTCTCTGAGTTTCTCTAAGCGGTAGTGGACCGTCGAGGTCGGAATGTCGGTCTCTTCGGACAGTTTCTCCGCGCTGCCGGTTCCGAGTCGCGCGACCGCCGAGAGGATGGTCACGTCTTTCTCGTCCATCGTTGAATCGAGTCCCACTTCACCGGTCGTGGTTGAATAGGTTCCGACCGGTCGCAAATCGATGCCCGAGTCGATGCACCGCCACTGACAGCGCCGCGGCTCAGGGTCGCCGGAACTCGATTGCCATGCCCTGGCCGTAGCCGACGCACTCGGTGGCGAGGCCGAGGGAGTCGTCGCGTCGCCGCATCTCGTGGAGCAGCGTCACCGGCAGTCGCGCGCCGGTCGCCCCCAGCGGGTGCCCGAGGGCGATGGCCCCGCCGTTGACGTTGAACCGCTCGTCGTCGAAGCTCAGTTCGCGTTTGCAGTACAGGCACTGGCTGGCGAAGGCCTCGTTGAGTTCGACCAGGTCGTAGTCCTCCGGATTTCGGTTCTCCCGCTCACAGAGGGAGCGTACCGCCGGGACGGGGCCGACGCCCATGATCTCGGGATCGACGCCGGCGACGGCGTGGCCGCCGATTTCCCCGAGGACGGAGAGCCCGTATCGGTCCGCGAACGACCGGCTCGTCACCAGCAGGGCGGCGGCGCCGTCGCTGATTTGCGAGGCGTTCCCCGGCGTCACGGTCCCGTCGTCGCGGAACACTGTCGGCAGATCGGCGAGGCGTTCGAGCGACGTGTCGGGACGGATGCCCTCGTCGCGCTCGATTCGGCCGGCCGGCGTCTCGACCGGGACGATCTCCTCGTCGAAAGCTCCCGAATCGGCCGCCTCCGCGGCGCGGCGGTGGCTCCGGAGGGCGTACTCGTCCTGTGCCGTCCGGGACACGTCGAAGCGCTCGGCGACGGCTTCGGCCGTCTGACCCATGTTCAGCGCGTCGAGGTCGTAGCGGTCGGCCAGTCCGGGGTGGACGCTGTCGATGTTGCCCGCGATGGCCACGCGGGACATGTTCTCGACGCCGCCGACGATCAGGCACTCGCGCTGCCCTGCCGCGACGGCGTCGGCCCCCCGCGCGACGGCCTCGGCCGAGGACGCGCACCAGCGGTTGATCGTCGCTCCGGGGACCGACTCCCCGAGGTCCGAGAGGAGCGCGATGACCCGTGCGAGGTTATTGCCCTGTTCGTCGCGCTGCTGGGCGCAGCCCCACAGCAGGTCGTCGACCGCGTCGCCGTCGAGGCCGGTCCGCGCGAGCAGTTCGTCGACGAGCGGGACGGAGAGGTCCTCGCTGCGAACGTCCGCGAAGACGCCGTCGTCGACGCCGAGCGGCGTCCGAACCGCTTCCACGACGACCGGCGTCGTGTCAGCTGCTGTCGCGTCTCGCGCCGTCATCGGCGCTCGGCCCGGATGGCGTCTTCGAGCCCGTCGACGGCGCGTCGGAGCTGCGACCGGTCGATGGTCAGGGGCGGCTGGAACCGGATGACGTTCTTGTAGTAGCCGCCGACGCCCATCACGATGCCCTCCTCCTCGCGGAGGTGCGTGCCGACGTGTTTCGCGAGGTCCGGGGCCGGAGCCGGAGCGTCGCCGGGCCCCCGCTCGTCGGGATCGACCAGTTCGACGCCCTGCATCAGGCCGAGGCCGCGCGTCTCGCCGACGGCGTCGAGCGATTCGAGCGCGGCGAGTTCGTCGGCCAGCCACGCCCCCTGTTCGCGGGCGTTGTCGACGATTCCGCCCTGCAGTTCGTCGATGGTCGCCAGCGCGGCGGCACAGCAGACCGGGTTGCCGCCGAACGTCGAGAGGTGGTCGCCCGACTCGAAGGCGTCGGCGATCTCGGCGGGCGCGGTGAACGCGCCGAGCGGCAAGCCGTTGGCGATGCCCTTCGCCTGCGTCAGGATGTCCGGCGTCACGTCGAAGTGATCTGCTGCCCAGAACTCGCCGGTCCGACCGTAGCCCGACTGGACCTCGTCCAGCACGAGCAGGCCGCCGTGGTCGTGGGCGATCTCCTTCACCCGCGAGAGGTAGTCCGCGGGCGGGACGATGATGCCGCCCTCGCCGATGACCGGCTCGACGACGACGGCCGCCAGGTCGCCGCTCGTGTGGGTGCCGATGACGCGCTCCAGTTCGGCCGCGGCCTCGGCGGCGAACGCCTCGTCGTCGAGGTCGCCGTAGTGCGAGCGGTACTTGTAGGGGGCCGGCGCGTGGGTCACGTCGTTCAGCGTCGGGGCCATCCCGTGCTTGTAGGCGTGGTTGCCGGTGAGCGCGAGGCTCCCGAGCGTCCGGCCGTGAAAGCCCATCTCCAGGGCGACGATCTCCTTTCCGCCGGTGTACTTCCGCGCGAGCTTGATCGCTCCCTCGACGGCCTCGGTCCCGGAGTTACAGAAGAAGGACTTCTGGAGGTCGCCCGGCGTGATCTCCGCGAGCCGCTCCGCGAGGTCGGCGACCGGCCGCGACGGGTGGACGTACGAGCAGCCGTGGACGAACGTGTTGAGCTGGTCTTTCGCCGCCTCGACGACGGCCTCGTTGTTGTGGCCGGCGTTGGCCACCGAGATCCCCGAGAACACGTCGAGGTACTCGTTCCCCTCGTGGTCGAACAGGCGACACCCCTCCGCGCGCTCGACGGGGACGTTGAGCGACTTCCAGATCGGCATCACGTGCTCGTCGTACCCGGCGACCACGTCGTCGTTGTCGGTCGTCGATTGAGGTTTAGGACTCATACTATGGAAAGTATTATTCTCGTCTAGGTATACAATGGAAAACGCGACTAAAAAGTTATCGACTCTCAGCACCCATCGGAGCGTGACTTACCCATGAGCGAAAATCCAGACCACAACGACTGGCAGTTCCAGAATCGAGACATCAAGATCCTTCGCGAACTCTCGAAGGATCCGCAGATCTCCTCCAGAGAGCTCAGCGCGACGCTTAACGAAAAATACGACATCGACGTCTCCCACGTAACCGTCAGCAAGGCCATCAGGAACATGCGCGCCTCGGGCGTCTTCCGCGAGGCGATCATGCCAAACGAGGAGTTCTTCAACTTCGCCCTCTTCGAGTTCAAGTTCGACCCGCGGAACTTCGACGAGGAGTGGGAGGCGGCGATGGAGTACATCATGGACGACCCGCACACGCTGATGTACTTCATCTCGAACGGCGAGTACCAGTGGAAGACCATCATGATGTTCCAGAGCCGGGAGGCGGAGTCCCAGTGGATTCACGACTTCTACAAGCACCACGGGACCGTCGTCTCGAACGTCCGCAACTCCGTCGTCCACAACCTCCTGAAGTTCCAGACCGACCCGGAGATCTTCGAGTTGATGGACGAGGACTGACACGCGGTGGGTCGCCACGCGTCGAACCCGGGCGTCCTCAGGCCGACTTGAGGATCAGGTTCTTCCCGAGCGCGACGTCGAGCAACAGCGGGATGACGACCGTGATGATCATGAGCACCGTCGCCATCGCGTTGATCTCCGGCGTGAGGCTCGTGCGGACCATCGTGTAGATCTCGATGGGCGCGGTCACCGTGTCCGGCTGGACCCAGAACTGCGTCGCGGTGAACTCGCCGAAGCTGATGACGAACGCGAGCAACATCCCGGCGGCGAGGCCGGGCATGATCGACGGCAGCGTCACCTCGACGAACGTCTCCAGTTCGTTCGCGCCGAGCGTCAGCGCGGCCTCCTCGATGGAGCGGTCGAACCCGAACAGCTGCGCTCGCACGGTCACGAACACGTAGGGGAGCACCAGCGTCGAGTGCCCGAGGATGAGGAACAGGTAGTTCTTCTGCATCCCGACGTCGGTCAGGAACGCCGTCAGCGCGACACCGATGACAACCGGGCTGATGAGCATCGGCAGGAACAGCAGGCTGGAGAGGACGCTCTTGTACTGGAAGTCACGGCGGACGAACCCGATGGCCGAGATCAGCCCGACCGCGCCCGCGACGAGGGCGCTGCCGGCCGCAACGACGAAACTGCTGACGAGCGCGTCGAGTAGTCGTTCGCTCGCGAAGAACTTCTGATACCAGGTCAGGCTCAGTCCCTCCGGCGGGAACGCCGCGTACTGCGTCGGATTGAACGAGATGAGGACCACGATGAACAGCGGGAGCAACAGGAACAGGTACAGCAGCCCCGTCGCGCCCCTGATCGCGTTCCACCGCGCGTCGTCCGAGAGGCGGGTGCTCACTGGTCGAACACCTCCTCGAGCCCGACGAAGCGGTTGAAGACGGTGATGATGGCGAACAGCACCACCAGGTACACCATCGCCATGGCGCTCGCGAGCGGCCAGTCGAAGGCCTGCCCGAACGTCTGACTGATGAGGTTCGCGACCATCATGTTCGCCGGCCCGCCGAGCAGCGCGGGGGCCATGAAGCTCCCGACGGCGAGGATGAACACCAGTATCGACCCGGCGCTGATGCCGGGCAGCGACAGCGGCAGCGTCACCTCGTAGAACGCCCGGAGCGGCGACGCGCCCATCGTCTTGGCGCTCTCGATGTACTCGTCGTCGATCTTGTTGACCGTGTTGTAGATGGGGAGTATCATGAACGGAAGCAACACCTGGACGAGGCCGGTGACGACGGCCACGTCGTTGTAGAGGTAGCCGTTCGACGCGACGCCGACCCAGCCCAGCACCGTCGTGATGAGCCCGTCGTTGCCGAGGACGAGGATCCACGCGTAGTACCGGATGATGAGCGGGACCCAGAACGGCAACACGACGAACAGCAACAGCAGCGACCGATACCGGCTCTCGGTCCGGCCGAGGAAGTACCCCGGCACGTAGCCCAGCGCCAGCGTCGCGACCGTGGTGAGGAAGCCGAACTTCAGGGACTGCCAGAGGATCAGCAGGTACGTGTTCCCGATCTGCCAGCCCAGCAGGTCGACGTTCTGCAGCAGGATCTCCTGGTAGTTCGCCACCGTCGCCTCGTAGACGATGGTCCCGCCGGCCCCCCGCTGCCAGAACGACAGCGAGAGGATGTAGACGAGCGGGGCGAGGAGGAACAGGGCCATCCAGGCCAGGCCGAGCCCGGCCTGGAGGACGGTGAGCAGGCGCTCGCGGCGCTTGACGACCTGGATGCCGCGCACGACGGGGTCGGCGCGCAGCACCGCCGTCCAGACGCGGAACCGGAGCGGCTGGCTACTCGCGGGCCGCAGGTCTTCGGCGCGGGTCTCGTGACGCTCGCTCATGCCGTGGACTCACCGGCGGTGCCCGATTGCTGGTCCGTCCCCGGGTCGCGGGCCACGACGAGGTTCTCCGGGGGGACGCTGACGTAGACGGTATCGCCCGGTTCGAACGACTCGACGTCCGTGAAGCCGTGCTTCGCGACGATGAGCTCCGTCCCGTCCTCGAGCCGACAGAAGAACTGCGTCTTCTCGCCCAGGTAGTTCGTCGTCGCGATCTCGGCCGGGAACTCGTTGGCCGCGCCCGTCGGCTCGCGGGACACGTCCAGCTTCTCCGCGCGGAGGAAGACGCTGAGCCGGTCGCCCGTCGTCGCCGCGACGGACTGGGGCAGTTCGAACGTCACGCCCGCGTCGGTCTCCAGAACGGGCGTCCCGTCGGGGGTGCCGACAGCGCCCGAGAGCTGTGAAGACTGGCCGATGAAGTTGGCGACGAACTCCGAGTCTGGACTCTCGTAGATGTCGAGCGGCCGGCCCTGCTGTGAGAGGCGGCCGTCGTCGAGCACGGCGACGCGGTCGGACATCGCGAACGCCTCGGCCTGGTCGTGCGTGACGTAGATGGTCGTGATGCCGAATTCGCGCTGGATCCGCTCGACTTCGACGCGCATCTGCTCGCGGAGGACGCGATCCAGCGCCGACAGCGGCTCGTCCATGAGCAACACGTCTGGTTCGAAGACGAGCGCGCGTGCGAGCGCGACCCGCTGTTGTTGCCCCCCGGAGAGATCCTCGGGCGAGCGGTCCATGACCTCGGGCAGGCGGACGCGTTCGAGTACGTCCGCGACCCGCTCGCGGCGCTCCGCTTCGGGGACCCCGCGCATCTTCAGCGGGAAGCCGATGTTCTCGCCGACGGTCTTGTGGGGGAACAGCGCGTAGTGCTGGAACACCATCCCGATTTCCCGCTCGTAGGGCGGTCTGTCGGTGACGTCGTCCCCGTCGATCCGGATAGTTCCCTCCGTCGGCATCTCGAGGCCGGCGATCATTCGAAGCGTCGTGGTCTTCCCGCACCCGCTGGGGCCGAGCAGGGAGACGAACTCTCCCTTCTCGGCGGTGAAGCTCACGTCGTCGACCGCGGTGACGTCCCCGAACCGTTTCGTGATGTTTTCCACTTCAACGTAACTCATGCGTGTGATCTGGTGATGGTCTGTAGTTCCGCAAGCGGGATACTCTTTCGCGCGGTCAGTACTGTCCGAGCTTGATCTGCTCGAACGTCTGGTTCCAGTCCTCCTGGTGCTGTTCCTTGAACTTCTGGTCCTGGAACTTCAGGCGCTCGCCGCCGGTCGGGTCGAAGTCCGGCAGGGCCTCGATGTCGCTCGACGTGGCTCCCGTCGCCGGCGGGTAGCCGATGACGGGCGAGAGGCTCTTCATGACCTCGGGCCGGTACGCGAACTGGATGAACTTCTCGGCGGTGTAGCGGTGTTCCGAGCCCTTCGCGATGGCGAAGGTGTCGGACCAGCCGTACGCGCCCTCCTCCGGGATGGTGTACTGGAGGTTGTCGTAGCCGTCGTTCTGCAGCGAGAGGATGCGACCGGACCAGCCGTCGCCGAGGACGGCCGTCTCGTTGGAGTACAGCGTCGTCTGCTCCTGGCCGCTGGTCCAGTACTTCTTGACCAGTTCGTGTTGCTCGGCCATCGCGTCGTACACCTGTTTGACGCCCTCCTCGTAGGAACCGGCGTCGCCCTCCATCTTGTTGGGGTCCATTCCCTGCGCGAGCGCGGTCGTGAACATCCGAACGAACGCGAACCCTTCGAGCGTCAGCGCGCCGCTGTACTCGGAGTCCCACGTGAGTTCCCAGGAGAACGGCGGCGACCCCGAGACGTGATCGGTGTTGTACACCATGCCGACTGTCCCGTAGTACAGCGGCGCGACGAACGTGTCGTCGCCCGTCCCCGCCGGATTGTACTCGCGGAAGGACGGGAGCAGGTTCGACCACGTCTCGATGTTGTCCAGCCGGAGCGGCTCGACGAGGTCCTGCTTGACCGCGTTGTACGACCCCGACAGCGACGGCATGATGACGTCGTATGAGCCGGCCGGGTTCGAGCGGACGTTCGCCAGCATCTTGTCCTGGCTCGAGAAGCTCGACTGCTCGACGGTGACGCCATACTCCTCCTCGAACGGCTCGATGAGGTGCTTCGTCAGCGCCTCCTGGGTCGACCCGCCCCACGAGTAAAAGCGGAGCGTGTCGGCCATCTCGTCTCCGCCGCTCGAAGACGTGGCGGTGCCGGTAGTCCCGGAGCTCCCGCCGTCGCCGCTGGAGCCGTCGCCGCCCGAACTCCCGCCGTCGGAGCCACCACCGAGACAGCCGGCGAGACCGACGACGGTCGCGCCCGCCCCCGCCTTCAGCAGTCGGCGCCGGCTCAGCGGTGCGCCGCCCGAACTTTCCGTCGACTCCGAGCTCCCCGCGGTGTCGCTTCCGTTCGATAGTTCACCGTCTTTCTTCATGTACGAAGATTACTCATAGCGCAAGTATAATAAAGTTTGGCAAGCGAGACATAATTACGCGAGACAGAGAATCTAATCCCGGCCGATTAGATTAACACTGGAAAGAAGACACCAATCATGACACCACGGACACCACAGCCGGTCAGCGCCGGCGGGCGGGGAGAGCGATGACCGCTGCCCCGTCGGTCGATTCGGAGGATGCACAGCGGGTCCGAGACGCGGTCGCGGACCTGACGAGCGACGCCGCGGCGTTCGCGTCGACCCTCGTGCGCGAGCGCAGCGTCCAGGGTAACGAGACGGACGCGCAGCGCCACGTCATCGAGCGCGTCCGGGACCTCGGACTGGACGTTCGCCTCCTCGAAGCCACGGACGTGCCGGGTATCGAGGACCACCCGGAGTTCGCGGAGACGGACGACACCTACGAGGGGCGGCCGAACGTCATCGCGACGAAGCCCGGTGCGGGCGACGGCCGCTCGCTCCTGTTCAACGGGCACGTCGACGTCGTCCCCGAGGGCGACGCCGAGCAGTGGTCGTTCGACCCGTTCGGCGGCGAAATCGTCGACGGCGAGCTCCGGGGACGCGGCGCGTCGGACATGAAAGGCGGCGTCGCCGCGATGCTGTTCGCCGTCGAGGCGCTGGACCGCGCGGGCGTCGAACTCGCCGGCGACCTCGCGATCCAGTCGGTCATCGAGGAGGAGGCCGGCGGCTACGGCGGGTCGCTCGCGACCGCGCTCGACGGCTGTGACGCCGACGCCGTCGTCATCCCGGAGCCGACCGACTTCGACCTCTGGATCGCCAACGACGGGGTCTCGTACTTCCGGGTCACCGTCGAGGGCCGCGGCGCGCACGCGGCGCACACGGACGAGGGCGTCAACGCCATCGGCAAGCTCTATCCGATCTATCGGGCGCTGGAGGACCTCCACGACCACCGGAAGGAGACGGTCCACGACGACCTCTTCGAGCGCGAGTACGAACACACCGTCTCGCTCAACCCCGGGACGCTCCGGGCCGGCGAGTGGCCGTCGAGCGTCCCCGACGAGGCGGTCCTCGAAGGACGCGTCTCGCACGCGCCCGCGGAGACGCGCGAAGAGATCAGAGCGACGGTCGAGGAGACGGTCAGAGAGGCCGTCGCGGACGACCCGTGGTTCGACGAGCACCCGCCCGAGGTGGAGTGGTTCGGCTGGCGCGGGAGCTCCGCGAGCATCTCGCCGGACGAACCCATCGTTCGGACCGTACAGGACGTGCTGTCGGAGTCCCTCGGTGTCGAGGCGACCGCAAAGGGCTTCCCGGGCGGCATCGACACGCGCTTCTTCGTCAACTACGCGGACACGCCGGCCCTGTGCTTCGGGCCCGGCGCGCACAACATCCACGGGACCGACGAGTCCCTCCCGGTCGAGGAACTCGAACGGGCGATCGCCGGTCTCGCGCTGATCGCGATGGCGTGGTGCGGCTACGAGATGGCGGACGACCCGACGGCCGCGGCCGACGCGACCGCGGAGGGGACCGAATGACGCCCCTCGACCACGGCGCGGTCGCCGGCGAGTCGTTCCCGGACGCGGCCGGCGTCGCGTCGGGCTCGCCGACCGGCTCTCGGAGCCGCCGCGACAAGACGACCGACCTCGAAACGGCCATCGACCGCTACGTCCCCGACGGGGCGAGCGTCGCCTTCGGCGGGATGGGCGGCCGCGACCCGGAGGCCGCGGCCCGCGAGATCGTCCGGCAGGAGAAATCCGGTCTGACGGTACTGGACGACGCGCGCACGACCCTGTTCGACATCATGGTCGGCGCGGGCTGTGTCGACCGCTACGTCGGCTCCTGGGTGGGAACGAGCCTCATCTCGCAGGGCCACAACGTCAGGAACGCCGTCGAGAACGACGTGCCCCACCACCTGGAGATGCGCGACGTGTCGAACTTCGGCTCCTCGCTCATGTTCCTCGCGGGCGCGATGGACGTGCCGTTCGTCCCGACCCGGTCGATGCTGGAGACGGACATCCCCGAGCACAACCCGGACATCGAGGTCGTCGAGGACCCGCTCGGTTCCGGCGACGACCTGGCGCTCGTCCCGGCCGCCACGCCGGACGTGGCCGTCATCCACGTCCAGCGCGCCGACCGCCTCGGCAACGCACAGATCTGGGGGAACGTCGTCAACGACCACCTCAAGGCCAGGGCGGCGGACCGCGTGGTCGTCACCTGCGAGGAGGTCGTCCCGACCGAGACGATCCAGCGCCACCCCGAACTGACGAAGATCCCGTTCTACGCGGTCGACGCCGTCGTCGAGGTCCCCTTCGGTTCGCACCCGTGGCACTGCTACGGCTACTACTACGCCGACCTGCCGTTCTACCGCGAGTACGGTCAGCGCTCCCGCGACCGCGAGGACTTCCTCGACTGGCTGGACGAGTGGGTCGTCCCCCACGAGGAGTACCTGGAGCGGATCGGGGCCGAGCGGCTGGCGACCCTCGAACGGATGGAGGCCCAGCTCAACGATCTGCCGCCGGTCGACGGCGACGCGGAGGAGGAGGAGGGGTCCCGATGACGAGCAGACAGCACCCCGCCGCGGTCGACGAGGCGGAGGGACGGACGCCGGAGACCCTCTCGGGCGCGGACATCGACTACCCGGTGGACGTGGACCGGCCGCACGAGACGGCCGAGGACTACTCGCTGACGGAACTGCTCGCAGTGTCGGCGGCTCACGAGATCGAGAACGGCGAACTGGCCTTCATCGGCGTCGGGATGTCGCTCATCTCGGGCATCCTCGCGAAGCACACCCGATCGCCGGACTGCCAGTTGGTCACGGAGTCGGGCTACGTCGGCTCTCGGCCGCCGGGCGTGGTCCAGTCCATCTCCGACACCGTCCTCGGCGTCGACGCGCTGTTCGCGTCGAACCAGTTCCAGATCTTCACCGACAATCAGCGCGGCCTCTTCGACGTGGGCATCATCGGGGCCGGCCAGATCGACCGCTACGGGAACACGAACTCCACTGTCGTCACCGGCGCGGACGGCACGTACGACCACCCGAAGGTCCGCCTCCCGGGCTCCGGCGGGAGCAACGACATCATGACCTCGTGTGGCCGCTCGGTCGTGATGATGCGCCAGGACGAGCGCGCGTTCACGACCGACCTCGACTACCGGACCGCGCCGGGCCACCTCGACGGCGGCGACGCCCGCGAGCGCGCTGGCTTCCGCGGCGACGGCCCCAGCGCGGTCATCACCGACATGGCGATCTTCCGGTTCGACGACGACGGCGAGATGGTGCTCTCGGCCACTCACCCCGGCGTGGGCGTCGACGACGTGCGCGCGGAGGTCCAGTGGGACCTGCAGGTGGCGGACGACGTCTCGACGACGCCCGAACCGACCCGCGGCGAACTCGCCGTCCTCCGAGCCATCGACCCGACGGACACGGTGTTGCGCGGCAGCGACTACATCTACGAGGTCGGCTTCGAGGAGTGGAGCGAGCGCGTGATGGAACAGTGGAAGGCCTTCCAGGACACACAATGAGTAACGAACAGATGACCGACGACACCACGAGCGAGCGAACGACCACGCCCGGCACGGACCTCGGCGGGATGTTCCCCCGGGCGTTCCAGAAGGAGTACGTCACGATCACCCGCGGCGAGGGCCACCACGTCTGGGACGCCGACGGCAACCGGTACGTCGACGCCATCGCCGGGAACCAGAACGTCAACATCGGCCACGGCCGCGAGGCCGTCGCCGAGGCCGCCCGCGAGCAGATCGAGCGCCTGGAGTACACCTCCAGCATGCTGTTCGCCAACGAGCCCGCGATGGAGTACACCGAACGGATCGCCGAGTTCACGCCCGACGGCTTCGAGCACACGTGGCTCGTCTCCAGCGGGTCGGAGGCCAACGAGAGCGCCGTCAAGATGGCCCGCCAGTACCACTACGAGCGGGGCGACGAGGGCAAGTACAAGGTCCTCTCGCGCCGGAAGAGCTACCACGGCAACACCGGCATCGCGATGGCCCTCTCGGGCTTTCCCGCCCGGAAGACGAAGATGGAACCGCTGTTCGACAACTGGCCGAAGGTCCCCAACGGCTCGCCGTACCGCTGCGGGTTCTGCGGCGGGGACGGCGGCGAGGCCTGCGGCCGGCGCTGTGCCGACGAGATCGAGCGCATCATCCAGCAGGAGGGGCCCGACACGGTCGCGGCCTTCATCGCCGAACCGGTCACCGGGGCCGCGAACGCCGCGGCCACGCCCCACGACGGCTACTTCGAGCGGATTCGAGAGATCTGCGACGAGTACGACGTGCTGTTCATCGTCGACGAGGTGATGGCCGGGTTCGGCCGGACCGGCGAGAACTTCGCCATCGAGCACTGGGACGTGACGCCGGACATCATCACCGGCGCGAAGGGGATGAGCGGCGGCTACTCGCCCATCGGCGGAACGATGCCCCATCGCCGCGTCGCCGAGGTGTTCGAGGACGTCGAAGACGGCTTCCAGCACGGCCACACCTACTGCTTCAACCCCGCGTCGGCCGCCATCGGCTCCGCGGTCCTCGAGTACATGACCGAACACGACCTCGTCGCCAACGCCCGCGACGTGGGGTCGTACATGCGCGAGCGCTTCGAGGAGTTCTACGAGTACGAGGTGGTCGGCGACGTCCGCGGCAAGGGCCTCATGCTCGGCGTCGAGTTCGTCGGCGACCGGGAGACGAAGGAACCGCTGGCCGAGACCGGTGCCGAGTTCCAGTCGCTCCTGTTCGAGACCGGCCTCGACGAGGGCGTGCTGACCTACCCGGGCGGCGGGCACGTCGACGGCGACCGCGGCGACCACGCCCTCGTCACGCCGCCGCTCACCGTCGACCGCGGGGTCGCCGACGAGATCGTCGACCGCCTGCACGCGACCTTCGAGCGCGTCGAAGCTGAACTGTCGGACTGAGACGCGCCGCCGGCAGTCCGCTGGACGGGACCCGCTGGCTCAGTGGATCGACCGATCCTCGTCGTTCCAGTACCGCTCTCTGATCGCGTTCCGGTCGACTTTTCCGAGTTCCGTCGTCGGCAGCGACGCGGCGACCTCGTAGGACTTCGGCTTCTTGTAGCCCGCCAGTCGCTCGTCGGCGAACCCGCGGAGGTCCGCTTCGTCGACGGTCGACCTCGCCGGGACGACGACGGCGTGGACGGCCTCGCCCCACTCGTCGTCCGGGACGCCGACCACGGCGGCGTCGGCCACCTCGGAGTGGTCACGAAGGACTCGCTCGACGGTCCGGCTGTAGACGTTCATCCCGCCGGTGACGATCACGTCGCTGCTGCGGTCCAGCAGCGTCAGGTAGCCGTCGGCGTCCATCGTTCCGATGTCGCCGGTGTACACCCAGCCGTCACGGAGCGTCTCGTCCGTCGCGTCCGGGCGCTCGTAGTACCCCTCGAACGCGTACGGCGCGGCGACGACGACCTCGCCGACCTCGCCCGGAGGGAGCGCCTCGTCGGTCTCCGGGTCCCGAACCTCGACCGTCGCTCGCAGGCAGGGGGTCCCCGCAGACCGGAGGCGCTCGGTGTCGCCCGCCTCGGCGGCGCGGGCGTGCTCCTGTGGCGGGAACGTCGTAACGAGGTTCGGGACCTCGGTCTGGCCGTAGAACTGGTGGAAGACGGGGCCGATTCGCTCGATGGCCTCCTCGAGTCGGTCGGTCCGCATCGGCGCGGCCCCGTAGACGATCCGGTCGAGCGAGGCGTGGTCGACGGCTGCGAGGCTGTCGTCGTCGAGCAGGCGATAGAGCATCGTCGGGACGAGGAACGTCCACGTCACGTCCGCGCGCTCGATGGTCGCGACCACGTCCTCCGGGTCGAAGCCGTCGCGCAACAGCACCGTGCCCCCGCCGAGCAGCGCCGCCCAGCAGAACGTCCCGGCCGAGTGCGACAGCGGCGTCGTCAGCAGGCCCACGTCGCCGCCGTCGAAGCCGAACTCCAGCAGGTGCGACCCCACGTTCTCGACGAGGCCGCGGTGGGAGTAACAGACCCCCTTCGGCCGGCCCGTCGTTCCACCGGTGTAGTAGTGGCCGGCGGTGTCGTCTGGGTCCGGCGTCGGTCGGTCGCCGTCGCCGTCGTGACGGGCGAGGAGGGACTCGTACCGATGCAGGTCGACGCCGTCGGCCAGCTCCGGGCCGTCGTCAACCGCCATCGTGTCCGCGCCCGTCGAGGCGTCGTCGTCAGCGCCGACGACGATCACCGTTCGGAGCGAGTCGACGGTTCGCGAGGCGGTCGCCACGGCGTCGCGCCGCGGCGCGTCGCAGACGAGCGTCTCAGCGCCGGCGTCGTCGAGGAGGTACTGCAGTTCGTCGGCGCTGTGCTGCGGATTGAGCGGGAGGCGCGCCCCGCCGGCACGCAGGATGCCGATATCGACGACCGGACTCGCCGCCGCGTTCCCGAGCAACACGCCGACTCGGTCGGCCGCGCCGACGCCGAGGTCGACCAATGCGTCGGCCAGCCTCGCCGACCGATCGTCGAGGTCCGTGTACGAGAGCGATCGTCTCTCGTCGCGAATCGCGGTGCGGTCGGCGTACTTCCGCAGGGCCCGGTCGAAGAGCCCGGGGAGCGTCCGGGGGTACCGCGTAGTCATACGCACACTCGGCCCGCGACGGTGAAAAATCCACAGGCAGCGCGGCCGGACGTGGACGGGACGTGAGCGGAGTGCGCTCGCCGACTCGCGGCCGCTCGCATCGGCAGCGACCGACGCAACCGCGGCAGGGGAACGGTTTTTGCCCCGGGGCGCCGACGCCGTGGTATGCGCGCAGCCATCTACCGCGGTCCCGGAGAGATAACCGTCGAAGAGGTCCCGCGGCCGGAACTCGAGTCGCCGACGGACGCCATCGTCCGCGTGACGCACACCGCGGTCTGCGGCTCTGACCTGTGGTTCTACCGCGGCGAGAGCGACCGCGAGGCGGGCTCTCGCGTCGGCCACGAACCGATGGGCATCGTCGAGGAGGTCGGCGACGACGTCCGGTCGGTCGAGCCCGGCGACCGTGTGTTCGCGCCTTTCGTCATCAGTTGCGGCCGCTGCGAGTTCTGCCGCAAGGGGCTGCACACCTCCTGTGTCAACGGTGACTCCTGGGGCGGCGACAACGGCGGCGGTCAAGGTGAGTACGTCAGGGCGACGGAGGCCGACGGCACGCTCGTCCGCGTCCCGGACCGCCACGCCGACGACGAGGACACGCTCGAAGCGATCCTCCCGCTGACGGACGTGATGGGGACGGGCCACCACGCCGCCGTCAGCGCCGGCGTCGGCGAGGGCGACACCTGCATCGTCATCGGCGACGGCGCAGTGGGCCTCTGCGGCGTCCTCGCGGCGCGCCGCCTCGGGGCCGAACGCATCATCGCCATGGGCCACCACGAAGACCGCCTCGACATCGCGGAGGACTTCGGCGCGACCGAACTCGTCTCGGCCCGCGGCCAGGAGGCGGTCGACGCCGCGCTCGACCTGACCGACGGCGGCGCGAACCACGTCATGGAGTGCGTCGGGGCGGCCTCGGCGATGGACACGGCGACGGACGTGTGCCGACCCGGCGGAACCGTGGGATACGTCGGCGTTCCTCACGGCGTCAACGACGAGGGCCTCGACATGTTCTCGCTGTTCGAAGACAACATCTCGCTCAGCGGCGGCGTCGCGCCGGTCCGCGCCTACGCCGAAGACCTGCTCGCGGACGTGCTGCAGGGCACGCTCGACCCCTCGCCGATCTTCACGAAGACCGTCGACCTCGACGGCGTCCCCGATGGCTATCGGGCGATGGACGAACGCGAGGCGATCAAAGTGCTGGTAAAGCCCTGACGCTCACGGGGTCTCTATCGACCGTTACGCCGCCGTTTGGACGTCGACGGACCCCGAGGCCAGCACGCTCACGGTGTAGCCGCAGTACCGGAACCGAACGACGCCGTCCGTCTTCGAGCGGTCGAACAGCGAGTCGAGAGCGTCCGGATCGACGACGTACGCGAGCGGCGGCGAGAGCTCTCGCGGGCCGACGCCTTCGGCCTTCGCGACCGCTTCGACGACCGCCTGGCTCGGTTCGAGGCGGGCTGGCGAGGCCACTTCGGTCACGAACTCCCTCGTCGACGATCGGTCGACGATCCCTGTGACTCTGATCCGGGGAGCAGCGCCGACAGCGCCTCGCGAATCTCGGATCGGTCCGTGAGTGATACCCGTTCGCCGGCCCTGTCCCAGTCGATCACCGCCGCTCGATGGAGTTTCGGCAGGTGACAGTGATACAGCATCGTCCGCCGACGGTCGGACTGCTCGGCGGTGACGGTACTGGGGGGCGCGTCGCGGTCCCGCGCGACGAGTTCGGTCGCGAGTCGCTCGACCGGGAGCGGGTCCGACTCTGTGCGGTCCCGTAACACGCGCAGTATCGAACGCCGCTCCGGATTCGAGAGCGATTCGGTGAGTGGTTCGAGAAACTCGGCCTCGCCCGTCTCGGGACGGGCGCTCTCAGTGTCCATGGATACGGTTTCTGTGCGGCCGTCCTAAGGGACGGGCTTGCGTGTGCAACCCGGCCTCCGCCGCTCAGTCGTCGACGCCGCGAACGGTGGAGCCACACGCCGGGCAGTGCTCGCGCTCCGTCTCGAACGTCAGGTCACACAGGGCGCACTTGTACGTCGGTCGCCCGCGCAGTCGGGACTGTATCTGTCGTCGAATGCTCATCGGTTACCTCACCCGAGTCTCCCGCAGGTGCGACAGCGCGGGCGGTCGGCAGCCGGATCGAAGGCCAGTGCGATTTCGTTGCAGTGGTGGCAGTATCTGTCGGCTCCGGCGTGATGCGAACGCGCGTCCGGTACGCCCCCGGTCGTCGGTGCGGTGGAATCGTGAATCGCCATGTGAACTACAACCACGGCATCCTGTAAAGTACTTTTGGACATACAGCTTGAAGTAACCTTATATTCTGCCCAATAGTGGGAAATATCGAGCAAAATACGGATGTATGATGGATATATCGCTATATATGTGTGCTAACGTCTGGACGGCCATGCGGGACTGGGCGTCGCTCTGATGACGAGTCGTCAGACGATATCGGCGGCGAAAGAACGTGCGGGCCGAGACTTCGGAGACTTGTCGGTGGCGGTACTCGCCGGTCGATTAGTCGGCGCTGTGTCGCGGTACGTAGCGGCAGTCGGTACAGCGCCAGGCGCGATCTGCGAACTCGATCTCGCCCTGACAGTCGGGACAGCGGTACGTTTCCGCGGCGGTGTTCTGGTGAATTGCCATTACCGGAGTGGTGACTATCACCGCCCAAGAAGGTTGTTCTAATACTGCTGATATAATATTAGGTCCTACACATCACTACCCGGGATGAACCGAATATATCGGATCTGAAACGATTCTAACGGGAATACTCTGTCTCCTGGCGTCATACTGTATTAGGTCAGTAATAGTATAGGTACTGTCTATCGCAGCCATCGAACGTCACCGCATACTCGTTCGCACGACGGGCGGGCTGCGGGAGCGGCCGCGTTATCGCAGCCGCGGTTCCAGCCCGTACACCGCGGAGCGCAGAAAGACGAGGACGGGGATGATCTCCAGTCTCCCGATCCACATGTTGAACACGAACATGACCTCCGCGGCCGGGTGCATCGACGGGCCGGTGATGCCGGTCGAGAGTCCGACGTTCCCCTGTGCGCTCGCGACTTCGAACAGCGCGTCAGCGTAGGTGAACGCCTCACCGGCCGCGTTGGCGAGCAGGACGCTGCTCCCGAGCAACAGCACCAGCCACAGCAGGCTCACCAGCGCGGCCTCGCTGAACTCGCGGTCCATCTGCTCCCGTCCCAGTTTCCGGTCGCCGATGCGGGCGGTCACGACGGCGCTCTTTGGCAGGAAGACCCGCGTGAACTGCCAGCGGATGCCGCGCATGATGGTGTAGCCGCGGATGATTTTGATGCCGCCGACGGTGCTGCCGGCCGCGCCGCCCAGGACCATCGCGCCCGACAGCAGGACCTTCCCGCCGGCGGTCCACTCGCCGATGGGCGCGGACTGGAAGCCGGTACAGGAGAGCGCGCTGATCCACTGGAACGTCGAGTCCCGGACAGCGTCGGTTACCATCGGATTGCCGACTCGGAGCGAGGTCGGCAGGAACGACTGCGAGGCGAACGCGTCCGTCGCCACCGGGACCGAGAGCCCGTTCTGGACTGACAACGCGACCGCTCCGAGCCCGAGAAGAACGAACAGCCACCGGGTCTGGACGTCCGCGAGCAGTTCGCCGTACTTTCGCTCCCGTAGGACGGCGTAGTGAATCGGGAACGCGATCGCCCCGAGCGTCATGACCGGAAGCAGGACCGTCTCGATGAGCGGCGAGTCGTAGGTCGCGATTGAGTTGTCAGTGACGCTGAACCCGCCCGTCGACAGCGCCGTCATCGCGTGGTTGAGCGCCTGCCAGCCGACCTCCCAGAGCGGAAGCGACGACCCGTACGGGCTGGCCCTGATCGCGACGAACAGCACGGCGACGCTCGCGAGCGTGTAAGCGACGAATAGTTTCCAGACCGTCCGCACCGTCGAGACGACGCTCGGGTGAATCTTTTCCTCGCGGGTCTCGCTCTGGTACAGCGTGTAGCTCCCGCTTCCCGGCCGGACGAGGATCGACACCGTGAGGACGATGACGCCGACGCCGCCGACCCACTGGATGAGCGAGCGCCACCACTGGATCGCCCGCGGGAGGCTCGGCTCGTGGACCGCCATCGTGAGCCCGCTCCCCGTCCAGCCGCTCATGCTCTCGAAGACGGCATGACGCGGCGACCGGAAGAACGCCAGGCTCGACTCGTAGCCCGCGCCTGCTGGGACGTACGACGCAGCGACCGACGGCGGCGTCAGATGCGCGGTTAGGAAGAACGGGAGGGCCCCGAACAGGGCGACGGTGAACCACCCGGCCGCGGCGATGACCATCCCGTGTTTCATCTCCGGGGGGTCAGCGTTGCCGGCGAGTCGGCTCGCCGCACCGCCTACGGTCCCGGTGACGGCCGCGGACAGCGCGAATGCCGCGGCCGCGTACACCTCGCCGAACAGGGCCGCGACGAGGACCGAGAGCCCCATCAGTCCGCCCGTCATGACGAGGAGCCGACCCACGTCGCGGGCGATGATCGGCAGGTCGTCGGCGAACCGCGAGCGCCGTCCGCGACTCATGTTCGGTGGTCTTCGAGGTGACCGAAGATGTCCGTCTTCTCCGGTGTCGCGCCCGTCGCCGAGTACACCGTCACCACGTCGCCGGCTTCGATACGGGTTCCTCCGCGGGGCGTGATCGGCGTCTCCTCACCGTCCCGTTCGACCGCGACCACGAGCATGTCGGGCGTGAGGATACCCTCGTCTGCGGCGTTTCTGAGCGTCAGCCCGGCGATCGGTGCGCCCTCGGCGACCGCGATCTCGAACACCTCGGCGTCTCCGCCCAGTTCCATGAAGTCGATGATGGCGGGGCGCTGGACCCCGCGGTAGAGGTACTGCGCGATGAGCCGCTGGGGGTTCTCCATCGTGTTGACGCCGATCTGGCGATAGAGGCTCATGTGCTCGGGGTCGTGGACCACGGAGACGATGTCGGGAATCTCCAGTTCCTTCGCGAGCAGACAGACCATCACGTTCGTCGCGTCCTTGTCCGTCGTCGTCAGGAGGGCGTCGGCGCGGTCGGCCCTGGCGTCTTCGAGCGTCGCCCTGACCGTCGCGTCGTCGTTGATGACCAGGCAGTCGAACTCGCGGGAGGCGTACTCGGCGCGCTCGTCGTCGTGTTCGACCACGACCACCTCGTTGCCGTCACGGGTCGCCAGCTCGATGAGCGGCGTCCCGATGTCGCCCGCGCCCACGATGATGACGTACATACAGACCGCTGTCTGCCCGCGTGTCCATATGACTATTCACTCGAACCCGGGGACTGCGCTCCCGTCGCTGTTCGCTCGTGGCTTCGGGGCCGGTGATTGTCAGCTCCGGCGGGAGTGCGACAATCGGGAGAATCGGTCACGGCGCTTGCCGAAGGTGAACGGGCCGAACGTGCCGCGGGGACCGCCTACGTCACCCGTCCCGACTCGGGATCGTAGCTGACGACACCCATGTCGGCCATCCGCGGGAGGTGGTTGTGGTGAAGGGCGGTGGCGACGGTCGCGACGCGGTCGGATTCCGCGTCGTCGGAGTCGCTTTCGCGCGCGGCGACCGCGGCCGCCAGCTCCTCCAGCTCGACCGGACAGCGCGTCTCCGAGAGGACGGAGAGCGCCGTCTGCCGTCGCTCGGAGGCCAGCAGGCGGCTGCGCTCGGACGCAGAGAGGCCGGCCCGGTCGAACAGCGCGGCCGCGTCGTCAGGACTCGCTTCGGTGTGGGTCGCGTCGGGATCTGTCGGAATCGGTGTGGGGGACATCAGTGACTGAGATGTCGAGTCGTTCAGGGGTAAGGCTGACTTCACAAGAATTAGACTCCGTCCGACGCACGGGCCCGCCGAGACGAGCGCGAAATCGGATCACGTGCTTCCGAAACGGTTCTCACTTGGGTACCAACTCGGGGCTCGTCGTGAACACACTCCGTCGACGGAGTCTATTTATCGTGGCATCACCTACCTCGGTCATGACTTCGAACGCGCTGACGCCGGCCCTCAGGGAAACGCTGTCGCTCTTCGAGGCCGACGGCGTCCCGCTCACGACGAACGAGGTGGCGGAGCGCCTCGACCTCGGACGGCGAAGCACGTACGATCGACTCGACCGACTCGCCGACCGCGAGCAGGTGCGGACAAAGAAAGTCGGCGCGAACGCTCGCGTCTGGTGGCAGCCGGTCCGGAGCGACGTCTCCCACACCGACGGCTCGGCGGACGGAACGGACGCGACGCAGGGGACTGAGACCACAGATACCACGGAGCTGCGACGGTCCGAGCGGGCACAGACCCGGCGCGACTGGCAGTTCCGGTCGCTGGTCGAGGCGACCGAGGAGTACGCCATCTTCCTGCTCGACGCCGACGGCCACGTGCAGACCTGGAACGAGGGGGCCAGACGGATCAAGGGGTACGACGTCGACGAAATCGTCGGCGAGCACTTCTCCACGTTCTACGCGGACGAGGCGCGTGCGGCCGGAAACCCAGAGTCGAATCTGGAGGCCGCCGCCGCGGACGGAACGTACCAAGAGGAGGGATGGCGGGTCCGGGCCGACGGGTCGCGGTTCTGGGCCAGCGTGACGATAACCGCGCTGTTCGACGACGACGGCACTCTCGACGGGTACGCGAAGGTCACGCGCGACATGACCGAGCGCCGCGAGGCCGAGCGAGAACTCCGGCAGGAGAAGGCCTTCGTCGAGAGCCTCTTCGACAACCAGCGGGACGTCCTCTACGCCTTCGACACCGACGGGAAGTTCCTCCGATGGAACGACCGATTCGAGACCGTGACGGACTGTGACCCGGCACAGATACGAGACGGCGAGCCGATCGACTTCGTCGGCGACGACGCGGTTGCGGACGCCATGGACGCCTTCGAGCGCGTCGTCGAGCGCGGTGAGACCGTCACCGTCGAACTCCCGCTCGAAACCGAGGACGGACCGGTTCCGTACGAGTTCTCCGCGTCACCGGTCACCGAGGACGGCGGCGACAGGATCGCCGGCGTGACGGGCATCGGCCGCGACGTCAGCGAGCGAAAGCGCCGACAGCGCGAGATCGAGCGCCAGCGAGACGACCTCGAAGCGGAGCTTCAGGAGGTGTTCGAGCGAATCGACGACGCGTTCTTCGGCCTCGACGAGGACTGGCGATTCACGCACGTCAGCGACCGGGCGGCGGACCTGCTGAATCGGTCGGTGGGCGAACTCGTCGGCCGGCGCGTGTGGGACGAGTTCCCGGCGTCCGCCGACTCGACGTTCCGGCGGAAGTACGAGGACGCGTTCGAGACGCAGGACCCGGTCACGTTCGAGGAGTTCTACCCGCCGCTCGACGCCTGGTTCGAGGTGAGCGCCTACCCGTCCGAGAGCGGGCTCTCGGTGTACTTCCGGGACATCACCGAGCGAAAGGAGCGCGAGCGGGCTCTCGAACGCTACGAGACCATCGTCGAGACGGTCGAAGACGGCATCTACGTCGTCGACGAAGACGGCTATTTCACCGAGGCCAACGAGGCTTACGAGTCGCTGGTCGGCCACTCGCGAGAGCGGTTGCTGGGGTCGCACGTCTCGACGGTCATCGGCGACGAGGGCACGCTGGACGCGGCGAGAGAGATCGAAGCGGAACTGGCGGCCGGCGAGCGATCGACCGCGTCGCTCGAAGCGGAACTGACGACGCCCGATGGCGATACCAGGATCGGTGAGGCGACGTTCGCGCTGATGGACATCGAGAGCGGGTACGAGCGCGTCGCCGTCGTCCGTGACGTCACGGAGCGAAAGGAGCGCGAGCGGGACCTCGAACGCTACGAGGCAATCGTCGAGACGGTCGGCGACGGCATTTACGCGGTCGACGACGAGGGGCGGTTCGTCCTGGTCAACGACGGCTTCTGCGAGCTCACGGGGTACGAGCGGTCGGAACTGCTGGGCGCGCACGCCACGAGAATCCACGACGACGAGATCACGCCGCGCGCCCAGGAGATGGCGGACGAAGTCGCTCGGGGGGAGCGCGACGTGGGTCGGCTCGAACTCGATGTCCACACGAAGTCCGGCGACGCCGTGCGCTGTGAGAGCCGCCTCTCACCGTTCCCGATGGGCGATAGCTACGGCCGCTGTGGCGTCACCCGCGACATCTCGGCCCGCCTCGAACGCGAGCGGGAACTGCTCCGTCAGCGCGAGCAGCTCGCGGCGCTGAACAACCTCAACTACGTCGTCCGTGACATCACCGACGCCGTTATCGAGCGGTCCACCCGAGACGAGATCGAGGCGGCCGTCTGCGAGCGCATCGCGGCGACGGACTCGTATCGCTTCGCCTGGATCGGAGACGCCGACAGGACTGCCGAGACGATAACGTTCCGTACCGGGGCCGGCGTCGACGGCTATCTCGACGACGTCATCATCTCGCTCGACCCGGACGACGAGCGGAGCGATGGACCGGCCGGACGAGCCTTCCGCACGGGCGAGATACAGACGACGCGGGACGTGGAGACTGACCCGCGGTTCGAACCGTGGCGCGACAACGCCGCGGAACACGGGGTCCGTTCGTCGGCCGCTGTCCCGATCCGACACGAGGAGACGACGTACGGCGTCCTCAACGTCTACGCGGATCGGCCGGACGCGTTCGAGGAGACGGAGCGGGCGGTGCTCGACCAACTGGGCGAGATCGTCGGCCACGCCATCGCGGCAACGGAGCGAAAGCGAGCGCTGATGAGCGACGAGATCGTCGAGCTCCAGTTTCGCCTCCCGAAGGTCTTCGAGTCCCTCGACGTCCCGTCGACGGACGCCGGCCGCATCTCGATCGAGCACGCGACACCCATCCGCGACTCGGAGTACCTCGTCTACGGCACCGTGACGGCCGACGCGGTCGACAGCGTCCGGGGTCTCGTCGAGACGCTTCCGCACTGGGAGGACGTGACGTTCCGGGAGGGCGACGGCGAGATCGGCTTCGAGGCCAGGTTCTCCGAGCCGCCGGTGCTCTCGACGGTTGCGTCGCTCGGCGGCTCCGTCGCGCAGGCGACGATCGAGGACGGCACCTACGACATGACGATCTACGTCCCGACCAGCGTCGACGTTCGACAGGTGATCGACACCGTCACTGAGGCGTACCCGGGTATCAACCTCCTCAAGCGACGGCAGCGAACCCGTGACACCGAAACGACGACGCAGGTCCGCCACGCCCTGGAGACGGAGCTCACCGATCGGCAACTGGCCTCGTTGCAGGCCGCATACTACGCGGGCTTCTTCGAGTGGCCGCGCGACGCCTCCGGCGAGGACGTCGCCGACTCGCTCGGCGTCGCTCCCCCGACGTTTCACCAGCACCTCAGGAAGGCCGAGTCGAAGGTGTTCGACCGCCTCCTCTCGACCGAACTGTCCGCGCCCGAGTGATCGGCGGTCGCGGCTCGTCGCGTCGTCGGGCCTTCCTACTCATGCTCTCTGTCCCGATCGTGTCAAAAGCCTATACGATTAGGCCTGGTGTACTTCCACGAGAGAGGACAGTGAACAGTCATGCGTATCGACCACGACGCGGTCTCCCTCACGCTCCTCGACGTCGACTCGGGAGTCTTCGCGTCTGAGCCGGTCCGCGACTATCTGTCGGCTGTCGATGTCTCCGTCCAGCGCCTCGCCGTCGAGAGCGCGGCCGAGGCGAAACAGACGTCGGCGGCCAGCCCCGGCGTCGTCGTCTCGCAGTACGACCTCGCCGACGGCGACGGGATCTCGGTTTTGTCTCACTACCGCGACGCGAACCCGGACGCGCTGACGATCCTCGTCTCGGCTGACAGCGATCCCGACCTCGTCGAACGCGCGTACGACGCCGGCATCGACAGATTCGTCCACGACACCGGTCCGGAGAAGCACCGCGTCGTCGAACACCACCTGCGAGAGCGGTTCGGAGACGGGGCGCGGGAGGCCGGGACGCCCCACACGACCCGCCACATGGAAGCGCTCTCGTCGGCGACGCCCGACGCCATCGTCTCGATCGATGAGTCGAGCACCATCCGGTACGCGAACCCCGCGGTCGCCGACGTGTTCGGATACGACCCCGACGAACTCGTCGGCGAACCGCTCACGGCGTTGATGCCGGACGACCTCGCCGCGAGTCACCACGAGGGGATCCAGCGCTACCTCCGAACGGGCGAGCGGACCCTCGACTGGGACGCCATCGAGTTACCGGGGCAACACGCAGACGGCCATAGAATCCCGCTGAGCATCTCGTTCGCGGAGTTCACGACCGGAACGGACCGGTACTTCACCGGGATCATCCGGGACGTCACGGAGCGAAAACGACTCGAAGCCGAGCGCGCGCTGTACCGCGAGACGACCCAGCGCATCCTCCAGGCGGACTCGTTCGAGGACGGGCTCGAAACCGCCCTCGACGCCGTCGGGTCGGCGATGGACTGGCAGTACGGAGAAGCCTGGGTACAGACCGAGAACGAGCACTTCGAGCGCGTTTCGGAGGCTTACGCCACGTCCGATGCCGCCGCGTCGTTCCAGGACGCCACGTCGCCCGTCTCCTTCACGCGGGACGACGGACTGGTGGGTCGGGTGTGGGACTCCGGGGCGGCGGAGTGGCTCACCGACGTGACCGACGACGCGGGCTTCGAACGCGAGGCCGAAGCGGTCTCGGCGGGACTGCGCGCGGCGCTCGCCGTCCCCATCGTCACCGACGGGACGGTCGTCGCGGTCATGGTCTTCCTCCTCGCCGAATCGCGCGAACCGGACGAGGAGATGCTGGAGGCGACGCGGACGATCGCGGCTGACCTCGGCCGACTCATGGGGCGCCTGCGCGCCGAGACCGCTCTCCGCGAGGAACGGAGCCTCAAGGACCGCATCCTCGAGACCAGCCCGGTCGGGATCGCCATCATCGACGAAGACGGCACGTTCCGATACCTCAACGACCGGGCGACCGAGATCCTGGCCATCGACGGGTACAACGGCCCGCTCACCGAGGCGGACCTCTCGCTCGAACCCCTCACCTTCGACGGGGAACTGATCGACGACGACCGCCGGCCCTACCAGCGCGTCGTCGAGGACGGCGAGACGCTGTCCGGGCAGGCCAGCGTCGAGATCGACGGGGAGACGCGCTGGCTCTCGGTGCGCGGGGCACCGTTGCGGGGCGAGAACGGCGAGGCCACGTCGGGCGTCTTCTCCCTCCAGAACGTCACCGCCCGAAAGCGCCGCGAACGACAGCTCCAGCGGTACGAGGCCGTCGTCGAAACCGTTGGCGACGGCGTGTACGCCCTCGACGACCAGGAGCGATTCGTGCTGGTCAACGACGCCTACACCGATCTCCTCGGCTACGACCGCGACGAACTGCTCGGGCGGCCCGCGAGCGACGTCATCGATCCCGGCGTCACCGACGTCGCGCGGGACCTGCAAGGCGAGATCCGGGACACGGGGTCCGAACAGGCCACGCTCGAAACCACGCTCGAGACCGCCGACGGGGAGACCGTCCCAGTCGAGGCGCGCATCTCGCTGTTCGAACTGGCGGACGGCAGACACGGGCGGGTCGGGATCGTTCGCGACATCGCCGAGCGCAAGCGCCGCGAGGAACGTCTCGCGACGCTCAACGAGATCGGGCAGGCACTGACGGTCGCTGAGACGGAAACCGAAGTCGCGGACATCGTCGTCAGCGGGGCGCGAGAGATGCTCGGCTTGCCGCTGGTGACCCTCGAGTACTACGACGAGGAGACCGGACAGTTGACCCGGGGCGCGGCGACCGCGCCCCTCGAGGACCTCGTCGGGAGCGACCCGCTGTTCGCGTCCGAGTGGGGCGTGCCGTGGAAGGTATTCACGGAAAGCGACGGCCGAGTTATCGGCGACCTCTCGGCGGAGCCGTCCCTTGACGCCGACGAGACGCCGCTGGAGAGCGCGGTGCTCCTCGACGTCGGGAGCCACGGCGTCTTCACCGCCGGCTCGACCGAGGCCGACGCCTTCACCGAGACGGACGTGATGGTCGCTCGGATCCTGGTGGCGAACGCGACGGCCGCGCTCGATCGCGTCGACCGCGAGCAGTCGCTCAAGGAGAAGAACGAGCGGCTGGCCGATCGCAACGAGTCGCTCGAACGGCTCAGTCGCCTCAACCGCGTGATACGTGACCTCACTCAGGAGCTGACGCAGGCGTCGACGCGCGACGAGATCGAGACCGCCGTCTGCTCGGAGCTGGTCGATTCGGAGCCGTACGTCTTCGCCTGGATCGGCGAGCAGCGAGCCGCGAGCGACGAGATCGTCCCGCGTGCGAGCGCCGGCCGAGGGGACGGGTATCTGGACACGATCACCGTCACCACCGGCGACGAGCAGACCGGCAGCGGGCCGACGGGGACCGCCTTCAGGTCCCGCGAGCCGGCCGTCCAGAACTCGCTCCAGACCGAGCCGCCGTTCGAGTCGTGGCGCACCCAGGCGCTCCAGCGGGGATACAGAGCGAGCATCGCCGTCCCGCTGGCGTACCGCGACACCGTCTACGGAATCCTGCACCTCTACGCCGACGAACCGGGCGTGTTCGACGAGATGGAGGTCGCGGTGCTCGGGGAGCTCGGCGAGATGGTCGGCTACGCGATCAACGCCTTCGAGCGAAAGAAGGCGCTGGTCAGCGACGGCGCTGTCGAACTCTCCTTTCACCTCGACGACGAGTCGATTCCCGCCCTGGCGTTCGCGAGCCAGACCGACAGCACGTTCGAGTTCGAGGAGCTCGTCGAACACGGCGACGGGGATCTGCGGGCCTTCTTCACCGTCTCCGACGCCGACCCGGAGCAGGTCTCCGAGTTCGCCGACCGGATTCCGGCCATCGAACAGGTGAGTCTGCTGGCGGAGACCGAAGAGGGCGGTCGCTACGAGGCGCTCGTCTCCGAGAACGGATTCCTCTCCCAGCTCCTCTCGTACGGCGTCCACCCGACGGTGGTCACGGCCGGGGCCGACGGCGGAACCGTGACGGTGGAGATTCCACAGAGCGGTGACGTGCAGTCGTTCGTCCGGATGTTCACCGGTCAGTACGAGAGCGCCGAACTCGTCTCTCGGAAGGAGTACGACCGTCCGGTCCAGACCATGGCCGAGTTCGAGGCTCACTACCGCGACCGCCTGACTGAGCGCCAGCTGGAAGTCCTCAAGACGGCCTACTTCAGCGGCTTCTTCGAGTGGCCGCGGGAGACGAGCGGCAAGGAACTGGCCGACCTGCTGGACATCGCACAGCCGACGGTCAGTCGCCACATCAGGACGGGCGAACGGAAGCTGTTCTCTCAGGTGTTCGAGGAGTGATCCGACACGGGCTAGGAATATAGCCCCCTTCACCGACACGGGGTATGTCCTTAGTGAGGACGCGTATGCGGCTGAAGCATGTAGGATGTCGTAATGGCGTACGACCGATTCGACGAGACGGCCGGCGACGACGGCGCTTCCGAGTCACTGCTCCTCTCGATCACTGACCAGCTCGCGACCGCACGCGAGGTCGACCCGCTCGACCTCCCGCCACTCAACGAGTACGTGGACGTCGAAGCCCTCACGACGCTCGTCGAGAGCACGTCCGACGGACGGGGATACAGCCGAGTGTCGTTCCGGGTGGAGCAATACGAGGTCCGGGTCTCGGGCGACGGGACGGCGGAGGTCCGGCCGGCCGACGGCACCTGTGACCCTTCTCCGGTCATCGGCGAGGAGTGACCGATGCCGGACTCGTTCCGCCCGCCCGCCGGTCGCCGTTGGAGCGGTGTCGCGACGACCGTACGTCCCCCGCCCGCCGCACCGGGTGATGCGACCCGTAGGACCACCGATGAACAGTGAAAACGGCGCCGGAGACGCGGTCACGGGGCTTTCGGACAGATTCCGCTGGATAGAGTACAGCGGTGACTCGGGGCCGATCTCGATCATCCAGGACACCGAGAATCACCGGGCGTGGGTCCAGTCGGACTTCGTCGTCGACGTGCGCCCCTGATCGACGCGCCGTCCTTCGCGATATTGCTACATAGCATAGTCATTTAGTATAGCTACACCTTATGGCCACTGTCCGGACGACTACCAGCCGAGCGTCTGCCTTACGGAAGACGCGCGGGTCACGCCGAAGAGCGAGTTCGTCGGACGGGTACGAGGCATCCTCGAACGGCGAGCAGGATCGGGGCCGGTCGCCGACTCACGCGGACGGTTCGGGCGGCTCGCGGTCGGCCGACGGACTGGGATCGTCGAGTATCAGTCGCCGGTCTCGGACGAGGCGGACGATGTCTGTGGGGTCGAGGAGTTCGGTGTCCGGGTCTGCCGCTTCGGGGTCGGTGTCGGCAGGGTAGCGGCGGACTTCGAAAGCGTCGAGTGCGTTGCGGTTGTCGGTGACGGGTTCGAGGACCCGAACGCGCTCGTCCGTCCGCGTGTCGCGGTAGGTGGTGCCGGCATCGAGGCCGACGACGGGCCTGTCGGCGGGCCAGTCCCAGGAGAAGTCGCGGCGGTACTGGTCGAACTGCCAGACCAGGCGGTCGATGTCCGTCGCGTCCTCGGTGGGGCCGTCGTCATCGTCGCGGCGGGCGTCGAGCGTGCGGTCCCAGTAGTCGAGCACGCACTCCTTGAGGTCTGACTGCAGGTCGTCGTCCATGAGCTTCTGTTCGATCGGATAGCCGATCTCGATGGCGACGACGGCGTGGCTGTCGAGATGGGTGAGACAGCGCTGGCACTCCGTCTCGAAGACGGAGACGCCGAGCGGCGTCTCGACGGTCAGGTGAGCGAGCTCGTTGCCGCAACTGGGACACCACAGGAACACGACCCCGTTCTCGGGCTGTCGCAACTCCGTCAGGACGGTCAGGTCCTCGAAGGGTTTGTCCGGGGCCGCGTTCTCGGCCTCGGCTTCGGTGGTCTGGTCGCGTCCCGATTCGGCCGGCTCGTCGACGTACTGGGCGAGCTTGCGGTCTTTCAGGAGGGACTTGATGACCGAGTCGTGCGAGGAGTGCGACTCGGCGTCCCGGATCCGCTCGATCTGCTCTTTCGTCCAGTCGCGCACGCGAATCGTTGCCATTTGCCATGTCTTTCTGACACGTGACAATAGTTGTTCCCCTGTCATCCCGTCACCGACAGGCGCAGCTGGCGCTACGCGGGGCGTTCGACACACGGATCGCCGACTCAGTGGGTCTCTGTCGTGATTCGCCGCTGGATCTCGGCGTGAGAGACGCGTATCTGGCCGGCCGCCAGGCGGTGGGTCACGAGGTCGAGGAGATCGAGTTCCGAGAGCAGTCGGCGGGCGTGTCCCTGACTCAGGTCGAGTCGCCGGGTGACCGCGTGGATCGAATCGGACTGATTGACGGTCGCCGCGAGCTCGGCGACGGTCAAGCCCTGCGGGACGCCGAGGCCGTCGGCGACCAGGTTGTCGTCGCTGTCCTCGCCGTCCTCCGCGAGCAGGGCGGCGACGGAGCGCTCGCCGAGGTCGTCGCTCTCGTCGCTCGCCGATCCAGTGGCCGGTTCCGTCTCGGATGGCTCTGTCGCGTCCGCCCGTGGCTCGGAGTCGTTCGACTGGGGATCGGAGAGGTCGAGACCGCCGGTGGGGGCCGCGTTCTCGGACGGATCGTGGATGTCGTACTCGACCATGTACCGGCGGACCGTTTCGGAGGTCACGTCGGCCCCGAGCGCCTCTGTCATCTCCGGGAAGGTGTCGCAGGTCTCGTACGCGGCCCGGAGCGCTTCGGGGTCCTTGTACGCAGGGACCGTGCTCGAGTCCGAGAACGCCTCCGCCAGGTCGTCGGCCGACTCGCCGCCGTCCGACGGCGAGTCGAGCGTCGCGTCGACGGGAACCGTGACGGTCACGTCGAGTTCGAGGCGCCGGTCTCGCACGTCGACGCCGTCTGCCTTGACCGAGACGTCGTCGTCCAGGTGCGCGTCCCCCAGCACCGGCGTCGCGACGGTCAGGTCCGCCGTGATCTCCTCGTCTCCCGGGGTCGTCTGTTCGCGGACCGAGACGGCTTCGATATCGGTGGCGGACGACTCGACGCGCTGGAGTACCGCAGTGAGCGTTTCAAAGGCGTCACTAACGACCATGTTGTCTATGATAGATAATGACACTTTTACCTGCCGGAACGAGACAAAATTGCCACTATACGCACTCGTGGCGGCGTGTACGTACAGTTTACACCCGGCCGGATACTATCACACCCTAAGTGTGTGAATAGCTGGCCAATCGATTCAGAGTCGGTTCCAGAGGTCGGCGCTCGCGGCCCCGACGGCGTCGAGGTCGGAGTCGTCGACGCCGGTCACGCCCGTCTGCGGGTCGTACACCACATCGCCGTCGACGATGGTCCGCGTCACGTCGGCGCGGCTCGCCGCGCTGACGACGTAGTACGGCGCGCTTTCGTCGAGGACGGGGTTCGGGCCGAGATCCAGCGTGACGAAGTCGCCGCGCTTGCCCACCTCGACGCTGCCGACCGCGTCGTCCATCCCGAGGACTTCCGCGCTCCCGATCGTCGCCCACTCCAGGGCCTTGGCCATGTCGAAGCCGCTGGGGTTGTTCTGTTTCAGCTTGTGGATGCCGACCGCCGAGCGCATCGTCTCGAACATGTCGGGGTCCCAGCCGTCGTCGCCGATGCCGATGGTCAGTCCGTTGGCTTCCATCGTCTCCACGTCGGCGATGCCGACAGCGTTGTTGATGTTCGAGTAGGGGTTGTGCGCGACGCTCACGTCGTGGTCCGCGAGGATTTCGATTTCGGTCTCCGTGGAGTGGACGCAGTGGGCGGCGATGACCTCGGCGTCGAAGAAGCCCATGTCCGCCAGCGCGGGGACCGGCCGCTTCCCGTACTCGGCGATGGACTCGTGGACGTCGACCAGTCCCTCTTCGAGGTGGATCTGGATCGGCCGGTCGTCGTCGGTCGCCCGGTCGACGCACTCCTCGACGACGGGTCGGGTGTTGGTGAACAGCGTGTGCAGGCAGTAGTGGCCCGAGACCCGGTCGTAGTCGTCCTCGCCCTCGCGGACGAACCGCTGGTTCTCCTCGATGCCGACCATCGCCTCGTCCTCGGAGTTGCGGGCCGTCGTCTCGAACGTTATCATCCCGCGGATCGGCGTCTGGGCCACGCCCTCGGCGACGGCGTCGAGGCCGCCGGGGAGCGTGTTCGGACCGGAGTAGTTGTCACAGAACGTCGTGACGCCGCTCTCGAGCATCTCGGCACAGGAACCGAGCGCCGAGAGGCGGGCGTCACGCTCCGTGAACGCTTCGTCCACGTTCCACCAGATGTCGACGAGCGCCTCGTAGAAGCTCTCGGGCGCGGCGTCGAGGGGCGCACCGCGGATCGGGAGCGCGTACATGTGGGTGTGGCAGTTCACCAGCCCGGGGATGACGACCTCGTCGCGGGCGTCGACCGCGTCCTCGCCAGACGCGTAGCCGTCCTCGATGGCGACGATTTCGCCGTCCTCCACGACGACGTGGACCTCGGAGCGGACCTCGCGCTCGTCGTTCATCGTGACGAGCGTGCCTGCGTTCAGTATCACAGGTCCGAGGATACCGCCGCGCGACTAAAAGCTATCCGCGGCACGCGGTCGCTCCGCCCGGCGTGGCGCGCCAACACCGATGTGTCTCCGATGTGTGACTGCGCACACACCAACTGTTTTCTCGCTGCGCGCCCCCGTCTCGGGCATGACGGACCTCCTCGTCGAGCGGGCGCGGGTGGTGACGCCGGCGGGCGTCGAGCGCGGGGCGATCGCAGTCTCGGACGGGCTCATCGACGCCGTCGGTCCTGACGCCGCGGCCGACGCCGGAGCGGCGGACACCGTCGTCGACGCCGACGGCATGGTCGCGCTCCCGGGCGCGCTCGACGTGCACACGCACATGCACGACGACGACCTCTTTCCCGACGGCATCGACTTCGCCTCGCAGACGGCCAGCGCCGTCGCCGGCGGCGTGACGACCGTCGTCGAACTGCCGACCCAGACGCCGGTGACGACGCCCGAGGCGCTCCGGGAGAAAGCCGCGACCTGCGCCGACCTGGCCCACGTCGACTTCGGCCTCGTCGCGGGCAACGTCCGGGACCCCGACCTCGACGTCGACGGGCTCGTCGAGGCGGGGACGGCGGATTTCAAGACCTTCACCGCCGACCCGTACCTGGCGAGCGACGCGGCCATCGCCCGGCTGATGCGCCGGGTGGGCGAGGCGGGCGGAACGGTCCGGGTCCACTGCGAGACGCAGGGGCTGCTCGACGATGCGCGCTCGACCATCGACGGCGACGACCCCGACGTGTACATGGACTCTCGGCCGGTCGAGGCCGAACTCGACGGCATCTCCCGGGCGGGCTACTTCGCCGAGTACGCCGACTGTCCGCTCCACGTCGTCCACATCTCCAGCGGGAGCGGGGCACGGGAGGGCAGTCGGTTCGCGTCCCGTGCGAACGTCCCCGTCACGCTCGAGACGTGCCCGCAGTACCTCGCGTTCTCGAAGGACGACGTGGCCGCGAAGGGCCCGTTCCTGAAGGTCAATCCGAGCCTGAAGTCCGCCGACGAGGTCGATCGGCTCTGGGACGCGGTCCGAGACGGGACCATCGACATCGTCGGAACCGACCACTTCCCGACCTACCGCGAGAACCGCGAACGGGGCTGGGACGACATCTGGGAGCCCTACGCCGGGCTCCCCGGCGTCGAGACGATGGTGGAGTTCCTCGCGAGCGAAGGCGTCCACGAGGGCCGGATCTCCTGGCCGCGACTCAACGAACTGGTCTGTGCCGGGCCGGCCCGGTCGGCAGGCGTCTACCCGCGAAAGGGCTCGCTCCGCGTGGGGACCGACGCCGACGTGACGCTCCTCCGCGAGGACGAGTACGAGGTGACGGCCGACGACCTCGAGTTCTGCGGCGGGTGGACGCCGTACGAGGGGGAGCGCTGGAGCGCCCGCGTCGACACGGTGATCGCCGGCGGCGAGGTCGTCGCCGAGGACCACGAGGTCCGGTCGGAGCCGGGACGGGGGACGTTCCTGGACCGGCCGCTGTGACGGCGACGCGGCCCGCTCGGATCCACACGCGGCCGTGTGGGGCGTGTGTCGCGTGTGCCGCCACTCGCACATCCGGCGATTCGTCGGGTGTGGCGTCCGGTACGCGCGCTGACGGCGCACACTCGCCGGCGCACGCGGCGCGCGAGGCGGCACTGTTTTTTACCCGGTTGTCGTGGGCTACACCATGGGCATGCAGCAAGTCACGACGCTAGAGTGTACGCTGTGCGAAGCGGAGTACGATCCCGACCAGGTCATCTACACCTGTCCGGAACACGAGGGCGTCAAGGGCATCCTCGAAGTGAAATACGACTACGACGCCATCGACGACGCCTTCGACGGCGACCTCGGCGGTCCCATCGAGAGCCAGTGGAAGTACGAGGCGTTCCTCCCGGTCGCGGAGGACGCCGACGTGGTGACGCTCAACGAGGGCGGGACGGACCTCTTCGACGCGCCGAACCTCAGCGACGCGCTCGGGGTCACGACGCTCGTCAAGGACGACGGCCGCAACCCGACGGGCTGTTTCAAGGACCGCGCCAGCTCCATCGCTGTCACGAAGGCCAGACACGCCGGGCGCGACATCATCACCTGCGCCTCGACGGGCAACGCTGCCGCCTCGCTGTCGGGCTACGCCGCCCGCGGCGGGATGGACTGTCGCATCTTCGTCCCCGGCGATGCCCCGACCGGAAAGCTCGCTCAACCGCTCGTCTACGGCGCCGACGTGCTCGCCGTCAACGGGAGCTACGACGAGGCCTACGACCTCAGCGTCCAGGTGACCGAGGAGTACGGCTGGTACAACCGCAACGCCGCCATCAACCCATTCCAGGTCGAGGGCAAGCGGACCGTCGGCCACGAGCTCGCCGACCAGTCGATCGACCGCGGTCACGTCCCCGACTGGGTCGTCTTCTCGATGGGCGACGGCTGCACCATCGCCGGGGCCTGGAAGGGCTTCAGGGAGTTCTACGACATGGGCTACGTCGACGACCACCCGAAGATGCTCGGCGTCCAGGCCGAGGGCGCGTCGGCCATCCACGACGCCTTCCACGAACACGACGACGTGGACGACATCGCGGACACCGTGGCCGACTCCATCGCCGTCGGCCGGCCGCGAAACACCGTCAAGGCCTGCCGCGCGCTCGAACAGAGCGGCGGGACGAGCGTACTGGTCTCCGACGACGAGATCCTGGCAGCCGAGAAACTGCTCGGAAGCACCGAGGGCATCTACTCCGAACCCGCCGGCGCGACGCCCGTGGCCGGCGTCCAGACGGCCCTCGACCGCGGCATCGTCGACGAGGACGAGACGGTCGTCGTCGTCTCGACCGGCTTCGGCCTGAAGGACACGGAGAGCGCCGAGAAAGCGACGGGCGGCGTCGACCGCATCGACCCCGACATCGAGGAGGTCGAACACCTCTACGGCACGGCCGAGGAAGCCGCGGCCGACGACTGAGGCGAACTGCAGTCGGGTAACACGGACCGTGGGTCGCGGCTCCGCCTCGCAGCCGACTACAGGTAGCCGTCGGCGAACTCGTCGATCATCAGTTCGCGGTCGTCGCCCAGCGGGTAGAGGATGGGGCACTGACAGCCGTTCTGAGCGTACTCGCGGACCTTCTCGCGGCACTGCTCGGGCGTCCCGCTCGCGGTGAGCTTGTGGACCACCTCGTCGGGGATGAGGTGCATCCCCTTCTCGATGTCCTCGTGGTCGGCCGGCCAGCCGCCGATGGTCTCGCCCACCTCGTCGATGAGGTCCTGGCTCACCCCGCTGGCCTTCATGATGTGGGGCTGCTGGCCGAGGTACTGCGTGATGAGCTCGCGGGCGTTGTCCAGCGCTTTCTCCTCGTCGTGGTCCATCGAACAGACGACGAGCTGCGGGCGGTCGATGTCCTCGAGCGTGCGGTCGCCGCGCTCCGCGCCCGTCTCCAGCGCGTCGAGGGCCTTCTGGTTGTACTCGGGGCTGACGAGGTAGTTCAGGAGTGCGCCGTCGGCGAAGTGGCCGGTGAGCTCCAGCATCTTGAAGCCGGTCCCGCCGACGTAGACGGGCACGGTCCGGGGGCCGGCGTCGCCGTGGACCACGTCGAGTTCCACGTCGCGCATCTGGACGAACTCGCCGTCGTAGGTGACGTTCTCCATGTCGAGGAGGTCCTGGGTCACCTCGACGCACTCGCGCATCGCCCGGAGCGCGCCGCTGCGGTCGATGCCGACCTTCTCGGCCAGCGGGTCCCACCACGCGCCGACGCCGCACATGATGCGGTCCGGGCCGGCCAGTTCCTCCAGCGTGCTCATCGACTGGGCGATCAGCGCCGTGTTGCGCGTCCAGTTGTTGATGACGCCCGTCCCGAGCTTGATGTCGTCGGTGACGGCGGCGTACGCGCCCAGCGGCGAGACGGCGTCCCGAGCGAGGCGAGACTCGGCCTGCCAGATCTCGTCGATCCCCTGGTCCTCGGCGTACTGGACCAGTTCGACGTTCGCTTCCAGGGAGTGCTTGTCCTGTAAGTAGATCCCGACGCGGTCGCCTCTATCGAAGACCTGTCTGTCGCTCATGAGACACCCGTGATTGAGAGAATGCGGGTAAATAGATTTGGGTGACGTGGACGTGACACACGGTCTGTGTGGCGTGTGTGTCGACGGTTCGCGTCGACTGTGGCTCGGCGGTGACGTCGCGCCCGCCCGTCAGTCAGTCCGTTTCGCGGCTGTAGGACTGCAACAGCGCCGAGGGGACCGCGAGCCGGTCGCTCTTGGTCCGGATGACGGCGTAGGCGAGGACGACGATGGTCGCCAGATAGGGGTACGTCCCCATGATCTGGGGCGTCATCAGGAACTCGACGACGGGGTTGACGAGCGAGGCCAGCGGCGCGTCGGGGCCGAGCGTCAGCGACAGCGACTGCGAGCGCAGTTGGAGCGCGTCGAGCAGGCCGAACAGGTACGCGCCGACGAGCATCCGGCGGGGCCGCCACTGCGCGAAGATGACCAGCGCGACGGCGATCCAGCCGCGGCCCGCGGTCATGCCCGGGACCCACAACTGGGAGAACGCGAGCGAGAGGTGCGCCCCGGCAGCGCCCGCGAAGCCGCCGCCGATGAGGACGGCCAGGTAGCGCAGCCGGAACACCGAGACGCCCATCGTGTCCGCCATCTCGGGGTCCTCGCCGACCGAGATCATCTCGAGCCCGAGGTTCGAGTGGTTCAGGAAGTACCAGACGACGACGACCATGAACAGCGCGAGGTAGTCCGTCGCCGTGCTGCGGAAGAACGCCTCGCCGACGACCGGGATGTCGACGAGGAACGGGATCGCGATCTGCGGGAAACCGTCGATGGACTCCTCGACCCAGGCCGACCCGAAGAAGGTCGTGATGCCCGTCCCCAGGAGCGTCAGCATGACGCCGCTGATTACCTGGTTCGACTTCAGCGTGATACAGAGGAAGGCGTGGACCAGCGCGAGCAGCATCCCGAGGACGATGCCGGCGGCGAAGCCCAGCCAGTAGCTCCCGGTGACGACGGTGACGATGAACCCGCCGAGCGCCCCGACGAGCATCATCCCCTCGACGCCGAGGTTGAGCACGCCCGCCCGCTCGCTGATGAGTTCGCCCAGCCCGGCGAGCAGGAGGACCGTCGCCGCCTGCACGGTCGCGTCGAGCAGGCCGGCGAGGAAGCTCACCATCAGTCGTCACCCCCCTGTGGCTCGACCGCCGCGCCGCTCGGCCCGCGGTCGAAGTCGAGGCTGACCCGGTAGTTCTTGAAGAACTCCGCGGTGATCAGAAAGAGGATGACGAGCGCCTGGATGATCTCGACGAGCGCCGCGGGCACGCCGAAGGCCACCTCCATGCTCGACCCGCCGACGAACAGCACCGCGAAGAACAGCCCGGCGAGCAACACCTTGATAGCGCTGTTGCGGCCGAGCAGGGCGATGGGAATGGCGGTGAAGCCGTAGCCCGGCTCGAACGCGGCGCGATAGCGGCCCTGCGCCCCGGCGATCTCGCTGATTCCGCCCATGGCGGCGAACGCGCCGCCGACCACGAACACCAGCAGGTACACCTTGAACCGGCTCATGCCGGCCTGCTGTGCGGCCTCGTGGTTCGATCCGACGAACGTGATCTCGAAGCCCAGCCGCGTCTTGTTCATCATGACGTAGGTCACGACGACCATCGCGACGGCGACCAGCAGACCGGCGTGGACGCCCGAGGCCAGCTCCGGAATCGTCGCCGCGTCGGAGAAGCGCGCCGACTGCGGGAAGTTCCCCGTCCCGCCCTGCATCGGCCCGCGGAGCAGGTAGCTCTGGATCTCCAGCGCGACGAACGTCAGCAGGAGCGACGTGATGATCTCGTTGACGTCCCACTTCGCGCGGAGCCAGGCCGGAATCCCGGCCCAGACGGCCCCGGCGACCGCCGCGGCGGCGAACATCAGCGGGACGAGCGCGAGGCCCGGCAGAGAGACGTTGAGCCCGACCCACGTCCCGGCGAGCGCGCCGGCGATGAGCTGGCCCTCCGCCCCGATGTTGAACAGCCCGGCCTTCAGCGGGAGGTACACCGCCAGGCCGGTGAGGATCAGCGGGACGGCCTTGACGAGCGTCTCGGTGAGGCCGAACTCCGTGGTGAGCGTCTCGACGAACATCGTCGCGTAGGCCGCGAGCGGGTTCACGTCGAGCAACTGGAGGGCGACGGCGCTGACCGCCAGCGCGGCCAGCACGGTGAACACTGGCGTCCCGTAGGCCAGCCAGGCGGGGACGTCCTCGCGGGCGTTCACGTCGATGGCGACGTTCATCAGCTCTCACTCTCCTGGGTGACCTCGGCGGGCGAGGCGGTCGGATCAGACGCCGACTCGTCGCCGCTGCCGCCGGTCATCTCCAGGCCGATGCGCTCGCGGTCGGCTTCCGCCGGCGTGGTCTCGTGGACGAACTCGCCCTCGTAGACGACGAGAATCCGGTCGCTCAGGTCGAAGATCTCGTCTAGGTCCTCCGAGAGCAGGATGATGCCGGTCCCCTCCTTGCGCTGTTCGAGCAGCGTCTCCCTGATGAACTCGATAGCGCCGACGTCGACGCCCCGGGTAGGCTGGTTCGCGACGAGCAGATCGGGGTTTCGGTAGATCTCTCGGGCCAGGATCAGCTTCTGGAGGTTCCCGCCGGAGAGGTCCCCGGCGTCCGTCTCGGTCACGTCTCTGACGCCGCGCACGTCGAACTCGTCGACCAGCGTCTCGGCGTAGTCTTCGAGTTTCCCGTAGTCGAGGAACCCCCGGTCGCCGAAGGCCGCGCCGTCGAAGTCCTTCATCGTGGCGTTGTGCATCACCGAGAGGTCCTTCGCACAGCCGTAGCGCAGTCGGTCTTCGGGGACGAACGAGACGCCGTTCTCGACGAACCGCTTCGGTTTCGCGCCCGTGATGTCGGTCCCGCTGACCACCAGTTCGCCCGCCGTCGGGTCGCGGATGCCGGCCATGACCTCCGCGAGTTCCTTCTGGCCGTTGCCACTGACGCCGGCGATGCCGACGACCTCGCCCTGGCGGACCGTCAGGTCGACGCCGGAGAGCGCCTCGATGCCGCGGTCGTCTTCGGCGCTGACGCCGCTGGCGCGCAACACCGGTTCGCCGAGGTCGACGGCCTCTCTGTCGATCTCGAACAGCACCTCGCGGCCGACCATCATCTCCGCGAGGTCGGCGCGCGTGACCGACGACACCTCGGCTGTTCCGACGTTCTTGCCTTCCCGCAGGACCGTCACCCGGTCGACGACCGCGTCGACCTCCTTGAGCTTGTGCGTGATGAAGATGATCGACAGTCCCTCGTCGGTCAGCCGTTCGAGCGACTCGAAGAGCCGCTCGGCCTCGGTCGGCGTGAGGACGGCCGTCGGCTCGTCGAGGATGAGCAGGTCGACGTCCCGATACAGCGCCTTGAGTATCTCGACGCGCTGTTGCTGGCCCACGTCCAGTTCCCAGATCTTCGCGCTCACGTCGATGTCGAAGCCGTAGCGGTCGGCCAGCTCCTGGATGCGCTGTTCGGGCACGTCGAGTCCGAGCGAGAAGGTACCGGCCAGCGACTGGACGAGGCCGTTGTTCCGAATCGACGCCGGCAGCCAGCTCTCCTCGCCGGCGTCGTCCCGGAACACCGTCGCCGGCTCGCGCTCGCCGAGGACGACGTTCTCGGCGACGGTCAGGCGCGGAATCAGCATGAAGTGCTGGTGGACCATCCCGATGCCGGCGTCGATGGCGTCCTGCGGGGAGTCGAGGTCCAGACGCTCCCCCTGAAAGTAGACGTCACCGGCGTCCTGGGAGTAGAGCCCGTAGAGGATCTTCATGAGCGTGCTCTTCCCCGCCCCGTTCTCCCCGAGCAGGCCGTGGATCTCGCCGCGCTCGACCGAGAGGTCGACGTGGTCGTTCGCCACGACCCCGGGGAACTCCTTCAGGATCCCCTCCATCCTGAGAGTGGTGTTTTCCGACATGCGCTGTGTTCTTGACCGGGTATCCATAATGTACGGGTATAACTGTTTCCACTGACCAAGTTCCGCACCACTGTGGCGCGTTTGTCATTTTGTCGCTCCTCCGCCGTTCACCGGCGACACAGTCGGCGATTCGCTCCGACCGGAGGACGGCTGTCTGGACACGGCGACAGATTCGCCCCACATTTCCCTCACTCGTCCGTTCCACCGGCACGGTCGACAGACGGCGGGGCGATACCTGCGCGAACACCATCTTTTAAGTCTCTCTTCCCGGAATAATTCGTCGGTTAGCTAATGGTTGACAAGACACATGCACGGACGAGACGAGCGGTACTGCGAGGACTCGGGGCGACGGGGATCGCGGCCCTCGCCGGATGTAGCGGCGGAGACGGAGGCGACGGCGGAGACGGCGGGGCCACGGACTCCGGCGGCGGGAGTACAGACACGGAGGGCTCCGGTGGGACCGCGACGAGCGGCGACGGCGGGTCCGGCATGGACTCTGTCAAGGCCGCGTGGGTGTACAACTCCGAGGTCGGCGACCTGGGGTGGTCCTGGGCGCACAACGAGGGCCGGAAGGCCGTCGCCGAGCAGTTCGACTGGCTGGAGACGGAGTACACGGAGGCGGTCGCGCCGGGGGACTCCCAGCGCGTCTTCGAGCAGTACGCCCAGGGCGACGCCGACATCATCTTCGGGTGTACGTTCGGCTACCAGGACCCGATGCTCAACGTGGCCGAGCAGTACACCGACACCTACTTCGAGCACAACACGGGGTATCGCACCCGCGAGAACATGGGGCGGTACATGGGCCGCATCTACCAGGCCCGATACCTGGCCGGCCAGGCCGCCGGCATGGTGACGGAGACGGACCTGCTGGGGTACGTGGCGGCGTTCCCGATTCCGGAGGTCATCCGGGGCATCAACGCCTTCACGCTCGGGGCGGCCTCGGTCAACGACGCGGTGACGACGAAGGTGCGGTGGACGAACTCCTGGTTCGACCCGCCGACCGAGAGCGAGGCGGCGAAGGCGCTCTTAGACGAGAACGTCGACGTGATGGCCCAGCACCAGGACTCGCCGGCCGCCCTCCGCGCGGCGGCCGACGCGGGCGTCTGGGCGACGGGCTACGACGCGCCGATGGGCGACATCGCCGGCGACAACTACCTCACCTCCCCCATCTGGCACTGGGAGGAGTTCTACGGGCCGACGATCCAGTCAGTCAAAGACGGCAGTTGGGAGGCCGACGCCTACTGGGAGGGCCTCGACGCCGGCATCTGTAGCCTGGACGACTGGGGCCCGGAGGTCCCCCAGAACGTCGTCGACTCCGTCGCCGAGTCCCGGTCGGCCATCGTCGGCGGCGACCTGGACGTGTGGGCCGACTCGCAGTTCGCGGGCGAGAGCGACGAGTTCCTCTTCCAGGAGATGGGGAGCTACGTCGAGAACGTCGAGGGCGAAGTGCCGAGCTGAGAACGCCGACCCGCTCGAACTCGGCTGTTTTCCCCAGTTGGACGCGATATATTCCTGACTATCGGTACGAATTTCCGCATTTTGTCGAATATATGGCGCATTTGTCCGTTATTTGTTCCAGATATGGCGACATCAATAAGATATTCTTAAGTGAGCGGTTACGCAATACCCACCCAGTCCACTCATGGATTCCAAACGCACGATTTCGCGACGCGAGATACTGAGCGGCCTCGGGGCGACGGGTGTCGCCGCGCTCGCCGGGTGTAGCGGCGGCGACGGTGGCAGCGGGAGCACCGATTCGGGCGGCGACGGCGGGACCTCGTCCGACGGTTCGGGCGGGACCGCGACGAGCGGCGACGGCGGGTCCGGCATGGACACGGTCAACGCCGCGTGGGTCTACATCTCCGAAGTCGGCGACCTGGGGTGGTCCTGGGCGCACAACGAGGGCCGGAAGGCCGTCGACGAGAAGTACGACTGGCTGGAGACGGAGTACACGGAGGCGGTCGCGCCGGGAGACTCACAGCGCGTCTTCGAGCAGTACGCCCAGGGCGAGACGGACGTCATCTTCGGGACGACGTTCGGGTATCAGGACCCGATGTTCAACGTGGCCGAGCAGTACACCGACACCTACTTCGAGCACGCCACGGGCTATCGCACCCGCGAGAACATGGGGCGGTACATGGGCCGCATCTACGAGCCGCGCTACCTGGCGGGCCAGGCCGCCGGCATGGTGACGGAAAACAACACCATCGGGTACGTGGGGGCGTTCCCGATTCCGGAGGTCGTCCGCTCCATCAACGCGATGGTGCTCGGCGCGCGCTCGGTCAACCCCGAAGCGACGTTCAAGATCCGCTGGGTCAACGCCTGGTTCGACCCGCCGACCGCCCGGCAGGCGGCGAACTCCCTCATCGACGAGGGCTGTGACGTGATTTCCCAAGAGCAGGACTCGCCCGCCGCGGTCAAGGCCGCGGCCGACGCGGGCGTGTGGGCCTCGGGCTACAACGCGCCGATGGGCGAGTTCGGCGGCGAGAACTACCTCATCTCTCCGGTCTGGAACTGGGAGGAGTTCTACGACCCGGCGGTCTCGGCGGTCCACGACGGCTCCTGGGAGTCGGACGCCTTCTGGGGCGGCATGGAGACGAACCTCCCCGCGCTCGACGAGTGGGGGCCCCAGGTCCCGCAGGACGTCAAGGACACGGTCGCAGAGACCGAACAGCAGATCCTCGACGACGAACTCGACGTGTGGGCCGGCTCGAAGTTCGAGGGCGAGAGCGACGAGTTCCTGTTTCAGGAGATGAGCAGCTTCGTCGAGGGCGTCGACGGCGAAGTGCCGGAATAAGGGTCCACGCGGTTCGCGGTGTTTTTTCAGCGGATCGACGGCGGGAGTCGACTGACGTGAGCGGTCGCCACTGCACTGGCGACCGCCACCGCACGAGCGTCCCCCACAACGCGAGCGCCGCCCCGCTCACTCGGCGGCGCGGTCCAGGGTGGGCCGGTTCGCCCCGTTCCACTCCTCGTGCGAGCGCAAGACGCTCCCGTTTCGCGCCCCCGTCGGCGCGCCGTCCGCGACGGCGACCGTGCCGCCGACGAGGACGTACTCGATGCCGTCGGTGAACTGGAACGGGTCCTCGTAGGTGGCGTTCGCCGCGACAGCGTCGAGGTCGAAGGCGACGAGGTCGGCGACGTAGCCCTCGCGCACGTAGCCCCGGTCGTCGAGGCCGAGGATATCGGCCGGGTGGCCGGCCGCCTTGTAGGCCAGCAGCTCCGGGGAGAGCACGTCGCGCTCGCGCACGTACCGTTCGAGGATGCGACCGAACGTTCCGATGGCTCGCGGGTGGGGCTTGCCGCCGAAGATGCCGTCGGTACAGAACGTCCCGCGGTCGTCGGCGAGGAAGCGCTGGATGTCTTCCTCGGACATGATGAAGTCGGCCATCGTCACGTCGAGGTCCTCCTCGACGAGCAGTTCGCACATCGCGTCGACCGGCTCGCGGTCCATCGCCGCGGCGACGGACGCGAGCGTCTCGCCCTGGTAGCGACCGCTGCCGGTCTGCGTGATGAGGATGTTCTCCCACGACCCGGCCGCGCGGGCGAGGTTGTCCCAGTCGCTCGCCGAGTCGATGTCCGCGGCGATGCGCTCGCGGACCGCCGCCGAGTGCAGGCGGTGACGGATGTCCTCGGACTCGCCCTGTCTCGCCCACGGGGGGAGGAGCGCGGTGAGCATCGTCGACCCGGCGGTGTAGGGATACTGGTCGAAGGTGACCCGCTGGCCGCGCTCGACGGCCTCGTCGAACAGGTCGACAACGGCCTCGGACCGCCCCCAGTTCCGCTTGCCGCCGACCTTGAGATGCGAGACGTGAGCGTGACAGCCGCCCCGGCGGCAGATGTCGAGGTAGCGCTCGATGGACTCGACAACGCGGTCAGTCTCGTTCCAGACGTGCGAGATCATGAACGAGTCGCGCTCGGCGAGCACGGTGGCGAGCGCCTCCAGTTCGTCGTCGCGGGCGTAGGAACTGGGCGGGTAGATCATTCCTTTGGACATGCCGAACGCGCCTTCGTCGAGCGCGACCGCGAGCTCCCGGCGGAGCGCCTCCAACTCCCCCGGAGCCGCCTCGCCGTCGGCCGCTTCCTGTTCGAGGTGCGGGGCGTCCACCGGTCCGGCGGCGACGACGCGTTCGTCGCTGAGCGGGCGGTCTTCGAACCCGGCGAGCTGAGACCGGATGTTACCGTGGGGTGCGTAGTACGCGCAGTTGACGGCCGGCTCGGCGGCTTCGAGTTCGTCGAGATAGCCCGCGACGGTGTGCCAGGGCCACCGGCCGTCGATCTCGCCGTCGAGGGACTTGACGCGCTCCTCCCACTCGGCCGTGAGGTCGGCCGGAATCGGCGCGACGCTCACTCCGTCTTGGCCGAGGACCTCAGTCGTGATGCCCTGGGTCAGTTTCTCCGGCGCTTCGGGGTGTTCGAACAGTCGCAGTTCCGAGTGAGCGTGCATGTCGATGAACCCGGGGGCGAGATACGCGCCCCCGAGGTCGATCACTCGCTCGGCGTCGAGCGGCTCGTCGCTGATCTCGTCGATGCGTCCGTTCGCGACGCGAACGCTCCCGGCGAACGCGGCCGCGCCGCTCCCGTCCAGGACGCGCGCGTCCCGGAAGGCGAGGGACGTGCTACTGGCTGTCGTCATACCCCCATTCTTGCGGAATAGCCGTTTGGCTCTTTCGGTGATTTGCGTCTGTGTCGCGGCCGCAAGTGAGACACGGGGCGGCCGTCGGGGGCGGCGAAATATTCAAGAGCGCGCCCCGGAACAGCTACCCAATGGCACAGGTCAGCATCGACAGCGAGCGGTTCAGCCGTCGTTTCGAGGCGTTCAGCGAGATCGGCGCGACGGAGAACGGCGGCGTCAATCGCCCCAGCCTCTCGGACGCGAACCTGGAGGCCCGCGACACGCTCGTCGAGTGGCTCAGCGAGGCCGGCCTCGACGTGCGCTTCGACGAGATGGGCAACATCTTCGGCCGCCGCGAGGGACGAGACGACGACGCGGACCCGGTCCTGTTCGGCTCGCACATCGACAGCCAGTACAACGGCGGCAAGTACGACGGCGTCGTGGGCGTCCTCGGAGCGCTCGAATGTATCGAGGCGCTCAACGACGCCGGTGAGACGACGCGACGCCCGCTGGAGGTCGTCGCCTGGAGCAACGAGGAGGGCGTGCGCTTCCAGCCGGACATGCTCGGCAGCGGCGTCTACTGCGACGTGTTCGACCTCGACTACGCGTACGCTCGCGAGGACAAGGACGGGAAGCGGTTCGGCGAGGAACTGGAGCGCATCGGCTACAAGGGGGACGGTCCCTGCGAGGCCGCTGACCTCCACTGCTACTTCGAGTTGCACGTCGAACAGGGACCGTTCCTCGAACAGCAGGGGCTCCCCGTCGCCGCCGTCGAGGGCGTGTTCGGTTTCTCCTGGCTGAACGTCACCTTCGAGGGACAGGCCAACCACGCCGGGCCGACGCCGATGGACATGCGCCACGACGCCTTCGTCGCGACGGCGGACGTGACGCGGGCCGTCCGGCGCATCACCGCGACGGAGGGCACGGACCTCGTCGGCACGGTCGGCAGCGTCGACGTGTGGCCGAACGCCATCAACGTCATCCCCGAGCGGGTGGAGTTCACGCTCGACTTCCGCTCGTACGACGACGCGGCGGTCGACGCGGCCGTCGAGCGAATCGAGCGAGAGATCGCCCACGCCGCCGAGCGCGAGGGCCTGGACTACGAGGTCGAGCAGATCATGCGCGTCGACGCGGACCCGTTCGACCGGGACTGCATCGACACCGTCGTCGACGCCGCCGAGACGGTCGGCTGCGAGTACACGCGGCTGGTCAGCGGCGCGGGCCACGACGCGAACTACCTCAACAAGATCACGCCCACGAGCATGATCTTCGTTCCGAGCGTCGACGGCATCAGCCACCGCGAGAGCGAGTTCACCGAGTGGGACGACGTCGTCACCGGCGCAGAGGTCCTCCTCGAAGCCGTCCGGACGAAGGCCGCCGAGTGACCGGCCCCCTCCGGCCGTGTGTGCGCCCTCCTCGCAAATGTGGCACACGACACACGCAGGCGTGTGTCTCCCCCCGTCTCCGGCCTCGCCGCCCGTGTCGGCCTTCCAGGTCGCCAGTCGCCACGGTGGGGCCCGCCTGTGGACCATAGCTATATGGGCCGGTACCACCCAGCATAGAGACGACAGCTATCGGACCGACTGAACCGAGTGATACATTCGTCGCACTGTCATCGTGCGCTCGGGTGTGCACCGACGTTCAACGGCTACGATTGGTGTGCCAACGGCGCACCGGAGGGATCTCCGTGGACATCGAACTCACGATAAACGGCGAGACGACGACAGTGGAAGCCGGGTCCGAGCAGGACCTGGCGACGGTACTGAGACAGCACGGCCACATCGACGTGAAGTGCGGCTGCGACGGCGGCACCTGCGGCGCGTCGAAGGTGTTCGTCGACGGCGATGTCCGCATGGCCTGCGGCATGGCTGCGACCGAGGCCGAGGGCAGCGACGTTCAGACGGTCGCGTCGCTGGGCACGCAGGACGACTTGCACCCGGTCCAGCAGGCCTTCGTGGACAACTTCGCCGTCCAGTGTGGCTTCTGCATTCCGGGGATGATCGTCCAGGCGACGGCGCTGCTCGACGAGAATCCCGATCCGACCGAGCGGGAGGTCCGCGAGGCGCTCGACGACAACGTCTGTCGCTGCACCGGCTACCAGAAGCCCGTGGAGGCGGTGCTGGACGCCGCGGGTCGGATGCGCGAGGAGGGCGTCGCCGCCGACGGCGGCCGGCCGATCGGTGGCGAACCGGCAGACGACACGGCTATGGGAAAGCCCGCCGACGCGGGTGGCTGCTGTGGGGGTGGCTGCGATGAGTGACGACGCCGACACGCGGGCGAACGGGAACGGAGCGGAGACGGACGCCGACGGGGCCGAGACGGACGGCGGGACGGCCTCGCAGTCCGACGCCGCCGAGGACCTCGCCGAACTGGAGCAGTACCCCTTCGAGTGGGACGAGCCGGCGAACAACGACCTCGCGCCGGGCGAGCGCGACAGCGTCTCACAGCGCGCGGAGAAGTACGACGACCGCAAGCTCGTCACCGGGCAGGCGAAGTACACCGCCGACTACGAGGAGCGCTACCCGGACCTCGCCTACGCGGCGGTCGTCCGTAGCGAGATTCCACACGGCCGCGTGACCGACATCGACGCGAGCGCGGCCGAGGCGATGGACGGGGTCGAAGCCGTCCTCACGCCGGACTCCGACGCGGTCCCCGACGCGAAGTACACCAGCGCCGGCCAGTCCTACCCCGAGCCGAGCCCGTGGGACATGCACGTCCTGACCGAGCACGTCCGCTACGTCGGCGACCCGGTGGCGGCCATCGCCGCCGAGGACGCCGAGACGGCCCGGGCCGCCGCCGACGCCGTCGAGGTCCGATACGAGGAGTATGACTACGTCACCGACCCCGAGGCGGCCTTCGACGCGGACGCGCCGCAGCTGTTCGGCGACGAGGAGGTCGAGAACGAGATCGTCGGCCACGACTACGACCGCAACCGCATGGCGAACATCGAGGGCGAACTCGGCGACCCCGAGAGCGCCTTCGAGGGCGACGACGTGCACGTCCACGAGACGGAGTGGGTGACCATCCGGCAGTCCCACGCCAACGTCGAGAAGCACACGTCGCTCGCCTACCGGAACGAGGACGACCGCCACGTCCTCGTGACCAGCACGCAGGTCCCGAACCACACGCGCCGACAGCTCGCGCACCTCTTCGACATCCCCATCCGTGACATCCGGGTGAAGAAACCGCGCGTCGGCGGCGGGTTCGGCGGCAAGCAGGCGATGGTCGTCGAGCCGATTCCGCTCGCGCTGTCGCTCGCCACCGACCGCCCGGTGCTGTACGAGGCCACGCGCGAGGAGGAGTTCTACGCGATGCGCTCGCGCCACCCGATGAAAGTCAAGGCGAAGACCGCCGTCACCGACGACGGCGACATCGAGGCCATCGACATCTACGCGCTGTCGAACACCGGCGCGTACGGGAGCCACGGCATGACCGTCGCGGGCAACGTCGGGAGCAAGCCGCTGCCGCTGTACTCGAAGGTCCCGAACGTCCACTTCGAGGCCGACATCGTCCACACGAACACGCCCCAGACCGGCGCGATGCGGGGCTACGGCGCACCGCAGGGGACGCTCGCGCTGGAGGGCCACCTCGACGAGGTGGCGCGTGACCTCGATCTTGACCCCGTCGAGTTCCGACAGCGCCACTACATGGAGGTCGGCGACTTAGACGAGATCGCCGGGATGATGGGCGGCGAGGGCGCGAAGCGACGCATCCGCTCCTGTGGGCTCGACGAGTGCATCGAACGCGGCAAGGAGGCCATCGGCTGGGACGCCATCGAACAGCCCGATGAAGATCACCTGCACCGCGGCGTCGGCATGGCGCTGTCCGCCCAGGGGACCGGCGTCGCCGGCGACGAGCTCGGCGCGGCCCAGCTCATGATGAACGAGGACGGGAGCTTCCACCTCCAGGTCGGCGGCGTCGACATCGGAACCGGGGCAGACACCGCCTTCCTCCAGATCGCCGCCGAGGTGCTCGGCTGCGACGAGGACCAGATCGTCGTCCGCTCCTCGGACACGGACGTGACGCCGTTCGACTACGGCGCGTACGCCTCCTCGACCACCTACATCAGCGGGATGGCCGTCAAGAAGGCCGCCGAGGACGCGAAGGAGCGGATCCTGGAGTGGGGGGCCAGGATGCTCGACGAGCCCGTCGCGGACCTCGATACCGGCGACGGCGCGGTGTACAGCGAGGCGACCGGCGACTCCGTCACGCTCGAAGACATCGGCTACGAGGCGGCCTACGGCGACGAGGAGCGCGAGCACATCCTCGGGAAGGGGACCCACTGCACCGAGGAGAGCCCGCCGCCCTTCGCCGCCCAGTTCGTGGACGTGACGGTGGACGAGGAGACCGGCGAGTTCGACGTGCACAAGCTCGCGGTCGCCGTCGACTGCGGCGTCGCCATCAACCCCGGCATGGCCGAGGGCCAGGTGGAGGGCGCGAACCACATGAGCTACGAGCTGGCCGTCAGCGAGGGTATTACGCTCGACGACCAGGGCCGCGCGGAGGTCTCGGACTTCGACGAGTACCACCTCCCGTCGGCCACCGAGACGCCGCCCATCGAGTCCATCCTGGTCGAGACCCACGAACCGACCGGCCCGTTCGGCGCGAAGTCCGTCGCAGAGGTGCCGACGAACACGGTCCCGCCGGCGCTGTCGAACGCCGTCCGAGACGCCGTGGGCGTCCGTATCCAGGAGATGCCGATTACCGCGGCGAAGATTCGCGAGAAACTGGACGAGCGCTGACCGACGGCGGTCACAGATTCCCGTGTGCGAGCCACTGTCCGCGATAGCTATTTACGGTTCTGGGCGTCACGTAGCCGATATAGTCAGCGAGCTGATGAGCCATATGCAAATCGAACTGGAAGTAAACGGCGAGACGGAGACGTTCGAGGCGTCGAAGTCCGACTCCCTCCTGGACGTGCTGCGGGCCAACGGCTACACCGGCGCGAAGCGCGGGTGTGATACCGGGGCCTGTGGCTTCTGTACGGTCCACGTCGACGGCGACCCGACGCTGTCGTGCGTGACGCCCGTGACGAAAGCCGAAGGGGCATCGGTCGAGACCATCGAGGGACTCGGCGAGCAGGACGACCTGCACCCGGTCCAGCAGGCCTTCGTGGACAACACCGCGCTGCAGTGTGGCTTCTGTATCCCGGGGATGATCATGCGCTCGAAGGCGCTACTGGACGAGAACCCCGATCCGACGGAGCAGGAGGTCCGCGAGGCGCTCTCGGACAACCTCTGTCGGTGTACCGGATACAAGAAGATCGTCGAGGCGGTGCTGGACGCCGCCGATCGGATGGACGTCGACCGGGCGGTGGCGACCGACGGCGGGCCGCCGAGCGACGGAGACCCACCGCCTGACACCGCGGCCGGCGGCACGCTCGACTCTGGCTGTCCGCCCGGCGGCTGTGACTGCTCGGGGGGCGAGCCGTGAGCGACTCGGACAACGCATCGGACCTCGACGACGGACCCGACGGCGTACGGGCGGAGGAGGAGGCCACCGGCGGAACGGTGGAGGGCGCGGCGAGAGAACCGGACCGGAAGGCACCGGACGAGCGAGAGGCCATCACGACGGACGAGGAGAAAGACGACGCGCGACAGATCGTCACCGGCGAGGCCCGCTACACGGCGGACTACCGGGACCGCTTTCCGGACCTCGCCCACGGCAAAGTGGTGCGCAGCGACATCGCCCACGGCCACGTCGAGTCGGTCGACACCAGCGCCGCCGAGGCGATGGACGGCGTCTACGCGGTCATCACGCCGTTCGACGACGTGGTCCCGGACACGCTGTACTCCAGCTCGGGCCAGTCCTACCCCGAACCGAGCCCGTGGGACCTGACCGTCCTGCGCGAGCACGTTCGGTTCGTCGGCGACCCGGTGGCGGCCGTCGCCGCCGAGGACCCCGACACAGCGGACCGGGCGGCCCGCAAAGTCGAAGTCGAGTATCGCGAACGCGACGCGGTGTTCGACCCCGAGGCGGCGCTAGACGAGGACGCCCCCCAGCTGTTCGAGACGGACGACGTGGAGAACAAGCAATCGGGCGCGGACTACGCGAGGAACCTCGAATCGCACTTCGAGGGGGAACTGGGCGACGTCGACGCGGCGTTCGACGCGGCGGAAGCCGGCGAGGGCGTCCACGTCGTCGAGACGGAGTGGGAGACGCCGTACCAGTCCCACTGCGTCCCGGAGCCCCACGCCACCATCGCCTACACCGACGAGGACGACCGCCACGTGTTCATCACGGCGACGCAGGTGCCGTTCCACACGCGCCGGCAGATCTCGCACCTGTTCGACGTGCCCATCCGCGACGTGCGCGTGACGAAACCGCGAATCGGCGCGGGGTTCGGCTCGAAACAGGAGATGGCCATCGAGCCGATCACGTTCGCGCTCCACCTCGCGGCCGGTCGCCCGGTCAAACTGGAGATGACCCGGCAGGAGGAGTTCACCGCGCTTCGCTTCCGGCACCCGATGCGGATGCGGATGAAGACCGCCGTCACAGAGGAGGGCGACATCGAGGCGATGGACCTCTACACGCTGTCGAACTCGGGGGCCTACGGCACGCACGGCATGACCGTCGCGAACAACGTCGGGACGAAACCGCTCCCCATCTACCCGCGGGTCCCCAACGTCCGTTTTTCGGGCGACGTGGTCCACACGAACCTCCCGATGGGTGCGGCGATGCGGGGCTACGGCGCTCCCCAGGGTCACTTCGCGGTCGAGTCCCACATGGACGAGGTGGCCCGCCGCCTCGGCCTCGATCCGATCGAGTTCCGGTTGCGGAACGCGGTCCGCGAGGGCGACCTCGACCGCAGCGTCGCCATCCTGAAAGACGACGACCGGTTCGAGCGGACGATTCGCTCCTGTGGCATCCGCGAGTGCGTCGAACGCGGGAAGGAGGCCATCGGCTACGACGACCTCGACCAGCCAGATGAAGATCACCGCCACCGCGGCGTCGGCATGGCCCTCATCGCCCAGGGCAGCGGCGTCGCCGGCAAGGAACTCGGTGCGGCGCAGGTGAAGATGAACGAGGACGGGAGCTTCCACCTCCAGGTCGGCGGCGTCGACACCGGGACGGGCGCGGACACGATGTTCTCGCAGATCGCCGCGGAGGTGCTCGGCTGTCCCCCCGAAGACGTGGTCGTCGTCGCCGCCGACACGGACCTGACGCCGTTCGACTACGGCGCGTACGCCTCCTCGACGACCTACATCAGCGGTCGCGCGGTCAAAAACGCCGCCGAGGACGCGAAGGAGCGACTGCTGGAGTGGGGCGCGACGCTGCTCGACGAACCACCGGAGGTCCTCGACACCGGCGACGGCGCGGTGTACAGCGAGGAAACCGGGAACCGCGTCTCGCTGGAGGAGATCGGCTACGAGGCGACGTACGGCGACGACGAGCGCGAGCACATCCTCGGCGACGGCAACCACTCGACCGACGAGAGCCCGCCGCCCTACGGCGCGCAGTTCGTCGACGTGACGGTGAACGAGGAGACCGGCGAGTACGACCTGAACAAACTGGTGTTCGCCGCCGACTGCGGCGTCGCCATCAATCCCGCGCTGGTCGAGGGACAGATCGAGGGCGGCGAACACATGAGCCTCGAATACGCCACCAGCGGCGGCCTCTCGTTCGACGGCGAGGGCAACCCCGAGGTGCAGGGCTTTCGCCAGTACGGGATGCCCCGGACGACGGACCACCCGCCGATGGAGACCATCCTCGTCGAGACGCACGAGCCGACGGGGCCGTTCGGCGCGAAGTCCATCGCCGAACTCCCGACCAACGGCGTGCCGCCGGCGCTGTCGAACGCCATTCGCGACGCCGTCGGCGTCCGCCTGACCGAGCTGCCGTTCACCGACGAGGACCTGCGGGCCGCGCTCGACGCGCGAGACGGCGACGACTGACGACCCGCAGTCTCCCACGTCGTGCCCTGCCTGTGTCGGGGGAAGCGTTAAGACCGATTCTCCGAAAACCGACACCATGGCTTACATCGGGTTCCTCCTGACAGGCGGGCCCTTCGACAGCGAGCGCTGGCGCACCGCCTACGAACTCGGGCGGGCGGCGCTGGACGCGGGCCACGAGGTGATGTACTTCCACTACCTCGACGGCGCGCTCGTCCCGGTTGCCGACCAGTCGTTTCCGGACTGCTCGGACTCGGGGCTGTACGACGAGATGCCGACGGCGAAGTTCCAGGAACTGGTCGCGGACGGCGCGGAGGTCATCTGCTGCGGGCTCTGCGTCGACGCCCGCGGCATCGACGCCGACGCGGACTATCCCGACGGCGTCGAGGTGGGCTTGCTCCCCGATCTCGCGGACATCCTCGGCGAGGCCGACCGGGTGGTCTCGCTATGAAGCGGGACGTGGTGGTCATGCTGACCCGCGCCCCGTACGGTCGGGTCCACGTTCCCGAGGGCCTGCGAGCGGCCCGCGGCGTCGCGGCCGGGTTCGACCTGCACGACGTGACGGTCGTGTTCACCCAGGACGGGGTCTACGGCGCGCGCGAGGCCGTCGACCGGGACGCGCTGAACATGACGGGCCACGTCGCGGACCTCGTGGAACAGGACGGGACCATGGTCGCGGACGCCGCCGCGATGGCGGCCCGCGACGTAGACGAAGCCGACATCGCCGACGACGTGGCGGTGTGGCCGGGCGACCGCGTCGCCGCCCGCATCCGCGACGCGGACCACACGCTGGACTTCTGATAATGCTCTATCTCATCGACGAGCCGATGGCCGAAATCGGACTGCGAACCGCCGCGGGCGACCCCGACGCCCACGTCGTCCTGATCCAGGACGGCGTCTACCTGACGCCGGACGTGGACGCGCAGGTCTCCGCCGTCGCGAGAGACGTGAGCGTTCGCGGGGTCGACCTCCCCCCGGATGTCGAACCGATCTCCTACGACCGGGTGGTCGAACTGCTGGTCGAACAGGAGGTCAAATCGTTCGTATGAGCCTGTTCGAGCGCCTCGACGCCCTGGCCGCGCGCGGCGAACCGGCCGCGCTGTTGACCATCGTTCGCAAGAACGGGAGCGCCCCGCGGGACGTGGGCGACAAGATGGTCGTCACGGCCGAGGACACGCACGGGACCATCGGAGGCGGGACGGTCGAGCACCTCGCCGTCGAGGACGCCCGCGCGGTGCTTTCCGGCGACCAGGAGCCGGGCGTCCGAACGTACGAACTCGAACCCGGCGGGAACACGGGGATGGTCTGTGGCGGCGAGATGGACGTGTTCGTCGACCGGGTCCGCGGCCGGCCGCGCCTCTACGTCGCCGGCGCGGGCCACATCAGCGCCGACCTCGCACCGCTGGCAGAGCGTCTGGGCTACGCCGTCACCGTCGTCGACGACCGCGAGGACTACGCCGACCCCGAGGCGTTCCCCGAGGACACCGACGTGATTCACGGCGACTACGGCGACGAACTCCGAGACCTACCGATGGGTCGCGAGACCGCAGTCGCCGTGGCCACGCGGAGCGGCACGTTCGACCGAGATGCGGTCGCCGCGGCGCTCGACGGCGGCGCGGGCTACGTCGGCCTCGTCGCCAGCGAGACCAAGGCCGACCACGTCCTCGACTCGCTCGCCGACGGGGGCTACGCCCGGCGCGACCTCGCGCGCGTCCGGACGCCAGTGGGCCTCGACCTCGGCGGGAGCGGCCCCGCCGCGGTCGCGCTCTCCATCCTCGCGGAGGTCAGCATGGACCGACACGACGCGACGGGCGAGCGCGCCACCGACCTGAACCTCGACGACCTCGCTGTCGTCCGCGGCGGCGGCGACCTCGGAAGCGGCGTCGTCTACCGCCTCCACAGAGCGGGCTACCCGGTCGTCGTGACGGAGGTCGAGCGCCCGACGGTCGTCCGCCGGGCGGTCGCGTTCGGTGCGGCGCTGTACGAGGGCGAGGTGTCCGTCGAGGGCGTCACCGGCCGGCGAGTCGACGACATCGACGAGGCGATCGCGGTCCTGGCCGACGGGGACGTGCCGGTTCTCGTCGACCCCGACGCGGCGGTCGCCGACGAACTCGACGCCGGGCTCCTCGTCGACGCCATCATGGCGAAAGGGAAGTTCGACACCGGAACGCGGCGCGGTGACGCCGACGTGGTGATCGGGATGGGGCCCGGCTTTGAGGCCGGCGCGGACGTAGACGCCGTCGTGGAGACGGACCGCGGGCACGAACTCGGCCGCGTGTTCTACGAGGGGACCGCGAGCGCCTACGACGGCGAGCCCGGCGAGCGCCGCGGGTACACGCACGAACGCGTGCTCCGCGCGCCGGCGGACGGTCGGTGGGAGCCGACCGTCGGCATCGGGGACTCCGTCGCCGCGGGCGACGTGGTCGGGCACGTGGGCGACAGCCCGGTCGAGACGGAGATCGACGGCCTCGTCCGCGGCCTCGTCCACGGCGGCCTCGACGTCTCGGCGGGGACGAAACTCGGCGACGTGGACCCCCGCGGCGAGTCGGTCGACCCGACGAAGATCTCGGACAAGGCGCTCTGTCTCGGCGGCGGCGTCCTGGAGGCGGCGCTCCGCCTGCGTTGAGGGGTCGCTCCGCCGCGCGATCCGGTACCGTAGTTAGGACCTTCCTGAACGGCAGTAGACAACTCCTACGAACGCTCAGCGGCGGACCGGCTCGACGGTCGGGTCGTCGACGGTGACGCCGCTGCCGTCGGTGACGCGACCGACTTGGCGGAAGAACACCCCTGCCCCGTCGAACGCTGCTTCGAGATCGGCCGCCGCGTCCGGTGGGACTGTGACCAGCAGTCCGCCGCTGGTCTCGGCGCTCTCGCCGACGGTCAGGCCGTAGCCGAACAGTCGGGAGAGCTCTGTCGTCCCCGCGATGACCGGGAGGTGGGTCAGTTCGACGCCGACGCCCGACCGCTCGGCGAGGACGCGGCTCTGGCCGGCGAGGCCGAAGCCGGTCACGTCGGTCGCGGCGGCCGCGAACTCCCGGCAGGCCAGCGCCGCGTCGCGGTTCGGCGTGGTCATCCACGCGACCGCGTCCGCGCCGATTCGGTCGAGCGGGCGGTCCGCGGCCCCCCGAACGGTCTCGACGAACTCCCCGTCGGAGACGCGCGTCGCGCCCATCGCCGGCTGCGTCCCGAGCGGTTTCGTCAGGTAGAGGCGGTCGCCAGGTCTTGCTCCCTGCGCCGTGAGCAGCGCGTCGGGGTGTGCCGTCGCGGTGACGGCCCCGCCGGCGAACGGCCACGGGCTCATGATGGTGTGGCCGCCCGCGACGCCGCCGCCCATCGCGTCGAGGGCGTCGGCCATGCCGGCGAGGATCGGGGCCGCGCTGTCGGTCAGTTCGCGTGGCAGGCCGAGGACGACGAGGCAGTCGAGGTTGTCGGTCGCGCCCGTCGCGAACGCGTCGCTCGCGGCGTTACAGGCCGCGACCCGGCCGAAGTCGTAGGGGTCGTCGACGATGGGCGTGAAGAAGTCCACCGTCGAGACCAGCGCGAGGTCGTCGGTGAGCCGGCGGGCCGCGGCGTCCTCGCCGACGCCGAACAGCAGGTCGTCGCGGGCGTCGTCGAGGCCGGCGTCGGCGAGCAGCGCGTCCAGGTCGCTCTGACCGACCTTGCAGGAACAGCCGTGCAGTTCCGCGTACTCGGTCAGACGCGGCTCGTCGGACGGGTCGCCGTCGACAGGGGTGTCCGCCTCGGCCGTTTCGTCCTCCGCGCCGTCGCCCGCCATCGTCACCGCTCCGGGAGCGACGACATCTCGGTCACCAGCAGTCGGAGTTCGAACTCGTCGGCGTCGTCGGTGTCGACGGCCGACACGTCGAAGCCGTGAGTCGTACACATCCGGCGGAGGTTCCGCTCGGCCGGCGGGTAGTCGCCCCGGACGGTGAGCGTGTCCCCCGGTTCGAGGTCGGCGAGTTCCCGGCGGACGATGAGTGCCGGTCGGGGACAGATCTCGCCGCGAACGTCCACGCGAGCCATACCGGACACGTGCCGCCCGGTCGCAAAAACGCTGTCGGCGACACGGCGGCTGTGGCGGCGAGAGCTATTTGTGGCTGTGTGAGCGAGCTATCGCATGCGACTGACCGACGCGTTGGGAATCGACGCCCGCGCGCTCGTCGCGTTCGTGGGGGCCGGCGGGAAGAAGACCGCGATGGGGCAACTGGCCGCCGAGGGCGCTCGCGAGGGCCTCGACGTGGGCTACACGACGACGACGGCGATGCCGCCCCCGCCCGACCTCCCCCTGACGCTCACCGTCCGCGACGGCTACCCGTACGTCATCTCCGACCGCGATCCGCCGCTCGCCTTCGCCCGCGAGTGGGTGGCGGACCCCGAGCGCGCCGCGGAGAAGGTCCGCGGGTTCGACCCCGAGTTCCTGCGGTCGGTGTACTACAGCGGCGTCTTCGACCGGCTGCTGGTGAAGGCCGACGGCGCGCGCCGCCGCGAGTTCAAAGCGCCGGGCGAGGACGAGCCGGTCGTTCCCGGCGCGGCGACGCACGTCGTGCCGGTGGCCTCGGTCGCGGCCGTCGGCGAGCCGCTGACGACCGACGCGGTCCACCGCCCGGAGCGCGTCGCCGCGCTCACCGATTTCGACGTTGGCGACGCCATCACGGCCGAGGCCGTCGGGGAGGTGCTCGCACACCCCGACGGCGGCCGCCGGAACGTTCCGTCGTCGGCGTCCGTGGTCCCGCTGGTGAACAAGGCCGACACGACCGAGCGGCGAGCGACCGCTCGCGCCGTGCTCGACCACGCGCTGGCACGGACAGATCGGTTCTCGCGGGGCGTCGTCACCTCCTTCGAGACGGGCGTCTGCGAACCCGTCGGGACCCCGGCACCGGAGGCTGGTGACTGATGGCCGGGGACCGTCGCGGAGCGGCCCGTCGGGAGCCGTGCCGATGACGGGACCCGACCGCTCGACGGTCGGTGGCGTCGTCCTCGCCGCCGGCGACAGCTCTCGGTACGGGGACGACAACAAACTGCTCGCGTCGGTCGACGGCGCGCCGCTGGTCCGTCACGTCGCCGAGGCCGCGTGCGCGTCGGGACTCGACGACGCCGTCGTAATCGTCGGCCACGAGGCTGAGGCAGTCGGCGCGGCGCTCGACGGATTCTCGCTCTCGGTGCGGTACAACGACGACTACGCCGAGGGCCAGAGTACCTCCGTCCGCTGCGGCGTCGCCTTCGCTCGCGAAAACGGCTGGGACGCCGCGGTTTTCCTGCTCGGAGACATGCCGTTCGTCAGCCCCGAGACCGTCGACCGCATCGTCGCGGCGTACCGGGCGGGCGAGGGTGCCATCGTCGTCCCGCGCCGCGACGGCCAGCGCGGCAACCCCGTGCTGTTCGACCGACGATACTTCGACGCGCTCGCGGACGTCTCCGGCGACCGCGGCGGGCGGGACCTCATCGAGAACGAGGACGGGGTTCGGTTCCTCGACGTCGACGACCCCGGCGTCCGGCGCGACGTCGACACCGAAGCGGACCTGCGAGACGCCACGGAGTAGCCGCCGGGACTCGCCAGGGTCTGTCGAGTGGGGACCGGAGGGAGTGATTTTAAGATGCTGTTGGCGGTACGACGGCGTATGAAGCGCGTCATCAGCACCGACGACGCCCCCGCGGCCGTCGGCGCGTACAGCCAGGCGACGACGAACGGCGACCTCGTGTTCACGGCCGGCCAGATCCCGCTGACGCCCGAGGGGGAACTGCTCGACGACGAACCGATCGAGGTCCAGGCCGAGCAGTCGCTCTCGAACGTCGAAGCGGTCCTGAACGAGGAGGGACTGGACATGAGCGACGTACTCAAGGTGACGGTCTTCCTCGACGACATCGGGGACTTCGACGCGATGAACGACACCTACGCCGGGTTCTTCGACGACGAACCGCCGGCCAGAAGCGCCGTCGAGGTCGCGAACCTCCCGAAGGGGGTCGGCGTCGAGATCGAGGCCATCGCCGCGAACGACTGACCGGTGCGGAAGCGACGCGACACACGGGCCGGCCGGTGTGTCCCACGAAAGCTTCAAGCCGCTCGCCACGCCAGCGAGTAGCACATGCAGACCACGAGACGCGGCTTTCTGGGGACAGCCGCAGCGCTGTCGCTCTCGGGCTGTCTGGGGAGCACGAGCGGGCCGACGCTGACCGTCGGTGTGGTTCCCGACGTGGACCCCGATACTGCCATCGAGCAGAACACGGCGCTCGCGTCCTATCTCGAATCCGAACTCGGCGCGTCGGTCGACCTCCGGACCGCCGCGGACTACGCGGGGATGGTCCAGGCGATGGTCGCCGAGCAGGTCGACCTCGCGTACTACGGCGGCGTCTCGTACGTTCTCGCCCACCATCGGGCCGGCGCGGAGCCGGTCGTCGTCGGGTCGAAGGACGGCGAGACGCTGTGGCACTCCGCGTTCGTCGTCGGCGCGGACGCCGACATCGAGGGAATGGACGACGTGGCAGCAGACGCGGGCGACCTCGACCTCGTGTTCGGCGACCCCATCTCCACCAGCGGGACGGTGATGCCGACGTACTACCTCCGGACGGAACACGACCTGGTCCCCGAAACGGCGTTCGAGCAGGTGACGCACGTCGGCGCACACGACGCCACGGCCAAGACCGTCGCCGGGTCGACCGGGACCGTCGGCGCGCTGAACGCCCGAATATACGACGCGCTCGTCGCCGAGGACGCGGTGACGGGCGTCCGGGAAATCTGGCGGACACCGGGCTTTCCCGACTACCCGTGGGCCGTCGCGCCGTCGATGGAAGCGGCGACGGCGGACGAGGTCCGCCGGGCGTTCACGAGCCTCGATTCGACGGAGGAGGCTGACATCCTCGACCAGCAGAACGTCGACCGCTACGTCGAGGTCAGCCACGACGACTTCGCCTCGCTCGACGACGCCGTCGAGATGGCCGGGATCGAGACCGGGACGGAGACGGAGGCGTCGGGGTGAGCGTGGATGGCTGAGTCGACGGCCGGTCGGGAGCTGGTCTTCGACGGCGTATCCAAGCGATTCGACGGCGAGGCGGCGCTGTCGGACGTGTCCATGCGGTTCGCCCCCGGCGAGCGCGTCGCCGTCGTCGGCCCCTCCGGCGCGGGCAAGACGACGCTCCTCCGGCTGGCGAGCGGCGCGCTCACGCCCGACGAGGGGGCGATCACGCTCGGCGGCGCTCCGGTCTCCGGCGCGGACGTGACGCTCGCCTACCAGGGCGAGACGCTCGTCGACCGCCGGACCGCGCTCGCGAACGTCCTCAGCGGCCGCGTCGGCGACTGCTCGTGGCTCCGTGGCTTTCTCGAACCCCTCGTTCCGCGCGACCCCGAACCGGGACTCGAACTGCTCGACGCCGTCGGACTCGCGGGGAAGGCAGACGCCCGCGCCGCGACCCTGAGCGCCGGCGAGCGCCAGCGCGTCGCCTTCGCCCGGGCGCTCGTCCGGGACGCGCCAGTGGTCTTGGCCGACGAGCCGACGGCGAACTTAGACCCCAGTTCCCGCGCCAACGTCGTCGACGTGCTCGACGGCGTCCTCGACGGTGAACTGCTCGTCACCGTCCTCCACGAGGTGGGTCTGGCCCTGGAGCGTTTCGAGCGCATAGTGGGCCTGGCGGACGGTCGCGTTCGCTTCGACGAGCCCGCCGCCGAGGTAACGGACGGGATGCTCGACGACCTGTTCGCGGCCGGAGCGTCGACACCGGACGGCCGTCGGTCGGCGGCTGGCAGACGGCAGCACGGGGCGGCGAAACCGACCGAGGACGGGGAGGAGTCCCGAACGCAGGTCCGCTGGTATGCCTGAGGAGCGCACCGGGTCGTCGGCCGAGGCCGGTCTCGGTCCGTCGGTGGCCGGGGACGAGTACGAGACGGAGCCGCTGGCCTCGAAGCGTCGCCTCACGACGCTGCTCGCCGGCTGTCTCGTCCTTCTGGTCGCCGCGTGGATCGCGGAGGTCGACCCGATGGCGCTCGCCTCGCCCGGCGCGCGCGAGCAGATGCTGGCGTTCGTCGCCGAGGGCCTGCCGCCGGATACCAGCCGCGACTACCTGCTGGGTCGAACCGTGCGCGACGGTCTGCTGTGGGCCGTCGTCGAGACGCTGGCCATCAGCGTCGTCGGGACCGTACTGGCCGTCGCGCTGGCCGTCCCGCTCGCGGTGACCAGCGCCGCGACGGTCACCCACCGCGGCCCGCTGTACGCGAACGCGTCCCCGGCGCGGATCGCCGCGGGGAAGGGCGTCTACCGCGTCAGCCGGACCGTCCTCAGCTTCCTCCGCTCCGTGCCGGGCATCGTCTGGGGCTTCCTGTTCGTCACCGCCATCGGGCTCGGCCCCTTCGCCGGCGTCCTCGCGCTGGCGGTCCACAACGCCGGGGTCCTCGGGAAGCTGTACGCCGACTTCCTCGAAGACACGAACCCGATGACGACCGAGGCGGTGGCGGCCGGCGGCGCGACGCGGCTCCAGGCGGTCTGTCACGGGATGGTCCCGCAGGTGACCGCGACCGTCGCTTCCTACACGCTGTACCGCTGGGAGTGCACCATCCGCTCGGCGACGATCCTCGGCTTCGTCGGGGCCGGCGGCATCGGCTACTACCTCGTCGTCACCATCCAGCGCCTGCAGTACCAGAAACTGTTGACGGCCATCGCCGCCGTCTTCGGGCTGGTCGTCCTGAGCGACTGGCTCGCCTCGCGGTTCCGAACGCGACTCGGGTGAGGCCGGCGAGCGGCAGCGACTGTATCCGCGGCCGCCGCTCAGGGCTTCTGTTCCTGGGCGGACTCCCGAGCGTCTTCGAGGTCCATGTTCAGTCCCAGCTCGGACGCCCGCTCGCGGACCGCGTCGGCGTCGACTGCGGTCACCTCGCCGTGTTCCTGCAGGACGGTCCCGTCGACCATCGTGAAGCGCACGTCGTCGCCGTGGGCGGCGAACACGAGATGCGAGAGCACGTCGTGCAGCGGCGTGGCGCGCGTGAGGTCCGTGTCGAGGCCGACGATGTCGGCGCGCCAGCCCTCCCGGAGGGCCCCGAGCTTCTCGAAGCCGGCTGCTTTCGCGCCGTTGATGGTCGCCATCTCGAAGATCTCGCTCGCCGGCGTCACCGTCGGGTCGAGCCGGTCGACCTTCTGGAGGAGGCTGGCCTGTCGCATCTCGGTGAAGGCGTCGAGCGTGTTGTTACACGGCGGGCCGTCGTTGCCGAGCGCGACGTTGATGCCGCGGTCGCGGTAGTCCCAGACCGGCGCGACGCCGCTCGCGAGCTTCATGTTCGAGGACGGGCAGTGCGTGACGTGCGTGCCCGTCTCGGCCAGCACCTCGCGCTCGCTCTCGTCGGTCCAGACGCAGTGGGCGAGCACCACGTCCTCGCCGGTGAGTCCCACCTCGTCGAGCCAGTGGATGTTGCGCATCCCCGTGTCGTCTTCGACCGTCTCGATCTCGCTCTGGTTCTCGCTGGCGTGCGTGTGGATGCGCACGCCGTCGTAGGCGTCGGCGAGTTCGCGCGCGCCGCGGAGGCACTCCTCGGTACAGGAGACGGCGAAGCGGGGCGTGACGGCGTAGCGGATGCGGTCGTCGAAGGAGCCGTGGTACTTCGTGATGAGCCGTTCGGACTCGTCCAGCGCGGCCTGCGTGTCCTCGAGCAGGCCGTCTGGCGAGCGCTGGTCCATCAGCACCTTCCCGAGCACGCCGCGGATGCCGATCTCGCCCGCCGCCTCGAAGGCGCGGTCGGCGTGAGCGACCGAGAGGTGGTCGATGCACGTCGTGGTCCCGCTCTCCAGCATCTCCAGGTAGCCCAGTTTCGCCGCGACTTCCATCTCCTCGGCCGACAGCGAGGCCTCCATCGGGAGTATGTAGTCGAACAGCCAGTCCAGCAGTTCGGTGTCGTCGGCGATGCCCCGTCCGAGGCTCTGGACGGAGTGGACGTGGCCGCCGACCAGGCCCGGCAGCAGCACGTCGTAAGACTGCCGGTCGTGATCGGGGTACTGCGGTTCGATCTCCGGCCGCGGACCGACCGTTTCGATGCGGTCGCCGGAGACGACGACCGCCCCGTCCGGGTAGACGGTCGAGGAGTCCGCGACGACGGTCCCAGTGAGCAACATACGTCGTGCAACACGGGCCGCGGTACATAAAGAACGTCCTCGCGACAGGGCCCGCCGCCGCGACGGTCGCCAGCGCCACACGTGTGTGCTGCGGCTGTGGCGCGTGTGTCAGGGGGGTGGGCGTCACCCGGTGGCGTCCTGCGCCCGTTTCTCGCGAGTGATGTAGCCGGTGAGACGCGACCGCGAGCGAAACGACTCCATGCCGACGAGGCGCTCGACGACCCGTTCGTTCGCGGCGTACTGCTCGGTGAACAGCTCCGGGTACGCCGCGAGCAGTCGGTCGCCGGTCCTGACGATCTCCTGCGGGTCGGCCTGCATGGACCTGAACGTCCGCGAGAGAGCGTGATAATTGTGGTGTCCGCAGACCCACACAGATCGTCGCAGACGGGTTCGCGGGGCGTGTCGCCGGTCTGACTCGACCGTCCGCTCAGTTCGCCATCGACGGTTTCGGCGGGGTGTGGCGCTTGTGGCGAGTCTGCGAGCACCAGCGAACGGTCCGCCTGACGACGCTCGGGTCGACGCCGACCCGATCCGCGGTCTCCGCCGCCGACAGTTGCCTGTCGGCCGCGAAGTGGAGGAGGCTGTCGAGCGTCGTCGGCTCGATGCCGAGTTCCTCGGCGTCGCTCCGGTCGGCGTAGTCGAACCGGGTCGTCGACCGGTCCATGATGTCCGACGGGACTTCCATGTCCTCGGCCACGGACCGCAGTTCGGTCCGATAGAGGTCGCCGAACAGGTCCACGTCCACGCCGTTCTCGCCGTATTTGGCCACGGAACCCAGCAGCCGCTCGGTCCGGTTCACCGTCCCGACGACGAGCTTGCCCGTGGTGTTGGCGACGTAGTACGTACAGGCCATTCGGAGCCGCTCGCTGGCGTTTCGAATCGCGACGAGGTCGTCGGTGGGCTGGCCGGTCTCGCCGACGACGCTCTGGAACGCGGCCAGCACCGGCTGGAGCTGCAGTCGGTGGTGCTCGATCTCCAGCATCGACGCGACCGCCTCGGCGGTCCGCGCGGGCGCTTCCTCGCTCAACTGGACCGGAACGACGAGTCCGGTGACCCGCTCGGCCCCCACGGCGTCGACGGCCATCGCGGCCGCGACGGTCGTCTCGACTCCGCCGTCGAGCGCCACGACGAGGCCGTTCGCCTCCGCCTCGACGACGGTGTCCTCGAGGAACGCCGGCAGCAGCTCCTGGACCCGCCTGACCGCGGGTTTCGACGTGGCGAGTCCGTTCTCCTCGCGGGGCAGTTTGAGCGTTCGCGGGTGTTTCGCGTGGCTCACCGAACGACCCTCCGTTGTGTCCGAGCGTGTGCGTTCGGGCAGCGGGACCAATGCCGGACGGCAGCCGTCCGAGTCCTGTATCGAACCGACGTGTTCACGGTGCGAAACGCGGGACTACCCGCTGATAACTGTTTTCAACAAACGCCATAAGCGTCTGGTGTATACTGCATATTCCTTATATTTTCTCAACTAACATCCACGTTAGGCACTAATTCCATCCCGTCTGTCAATTCCTACCTGATCTTTCTTTACTAACAAAGATATTTAAGCCGGTACCGCTGGAGACCCAACAGAGAATGATCGGATCGCTGAAGCGGAGACGCGAATCGAAGGGAAGCCCCGCGCGGCGAAGCGATGGGGCCGGGGAATCGCAATGTGAACTCTGTGGCGAACGTCGGACTTGCTCTGACCAGTACGGGATCGTCGCTTGCCGGACTTGCCACGTCGATTTCCTGCCGGTCCACGGCGTCCGGTGACGGTCACTCCGCGGTCGGTACTTCTCTCGAATCCGACTCCGCCGGAACTAATCGCCTGCCCCGGATCAGGTGGACGATGTCCGCGGGATCGAGGATCTCGGGATCGGCCGCTTCGGGGTCGGCGTCTCGAGGGTAACGCAGGACCTGACGGGCGTCGAAGACGTTGCGGTTGTCGGTGACGGGTTCGATGACCCGCATGTGCTCGCCCGTCCGCGTGTCGTGGTAGGTGGTACCGGGATCGAGGCCGACGACGGGCCTGTCGGCGGGCCACTCCCAGGAGAAATCGCGGCGGTACTGGTCGAACTGCCAGACAAGGTGATCGAGGTCTTCGTCGGTGTCGTCGGCGTGCTTGATGGTCCGATCCCAGTAGTCGAGGACGCAGCGTTTGAGATCGGACTGGAGGAGGTCGTCCGTGAGTTTCTGTTCGATTGGGTAGCCGATCTCGATGGCGACCACGGCGTGGCTATCGAGGTGAGTGAGGCAACGCTGGCACTCGGTTTCGAAGACGGAGAGCGTGAAGGCCGCGTCGACGGTCAGGTGGGCGAGTTCGTTGCCGCAGTTTGGACACCACAGGAACACGACGCCGTTGTCCGGTCGTCGTAGTTCCGCCAGGACGGTCAGGTCCTCGAAGCGCTTGTCGGTAGCCGCTTTCTCGGCCGCGGCTTCGGCGGCAGAATCGTCCGGCCGGGGGACGGGGTCGTCGACGTGCTGGGCCAGTTTGCGGTCTTTCAGCAGGGACTTGATGACCGAGTCGTGCGAGGAGTGCGATTCGGCGTCTCTGATCTTCTCTATCTGCGATTTCGTCCAGTCGCGAACGCGAATCGTCGCCATTTGTGTCCTAATCTGCGCACAAATTAATAGTTCTTCCGCGTGAGTGGAAATTATCTGAACGCATAGCTACCGGCGGATCCCCTCCGGTCGGATCCCAGACCGAGACGCCGGCGCCGAGTGGTCGGCTGGGTCGTCAGGAACTCGCGGTGTCGATGCGGCGCTTGATCTCCGCCTCTGAGACGGCTATCTGCGAGGCGCCGAGCGGATGGGTGACGAACGTGACGAGGTCGAGTTCGCGTAACAGTCGACGAGTGTTCCCGCGACTCATCCCCAGCTGTCGGGTGACTTCGTGGACGGAGTCGGCCCGATTGACGGCCGTCGCGAGGTCTGCGACGGTCAGGCTCTCCGAGATGCCGATACCGTCAGCGACGAGGTTATCGTCGCGTCCCTGTCCGTCGGATTCGGTGAGCAGTGCCGCGACGGAGCGCCGTCCGAGTTCGCTCGTCTGGGCGCTTTCGGCCTGCTCGCTCCCGTCACCGTCCGGCGAAGCGTCGACGCTGTCAGCGGCAGTCTCCCCGGTCGTGTCGGCCCCGTCCGCCTCGGTCGCGTCGTCGTCCGACCCGGTCGACGCGAACTCGAATTCGCCGGGATGGGGCGTGTTGTCCGTCGGATCGTGGATGTCGTACTCGACCATGTACCGGCGGACGGTCTCGGAGGTCACGTCGACGTCGAGCGCCTCCGTCATCTCCGGGAACGTGCCGTACTCCTCGTAGACGGCCGCGAGCGCTTCTGGGTCCTTGTACGCCGGGACCGAGGACTGTGGTGACCGCCCGCTTCCGGGCTCTTCGTCCAGTCCGTACTCGGCGGCGACCTCTGCGTCGGCTGGGACCGTGACCGACAGGTCGATCTCGATTCGCCCGTCGCTGTCGAGGGAATCCCCGTCGATCGAGACGTCTTCGCCCAGCGACAGTCCTGGCAGGGCGGGCACGCTGACCGTCATCTCCGCGGTGAGTTCCGCTTCGTCGCCCATCTCTCGCTCGGGGACTTCGACGCGCTGGATCTCGACGGCGGACGATTCGATGCCGTCGAGCACGTCCGTCAGCTGGCCGAAGGCGGCGCTAACAATCATATGAAAACCGTCGGCTGTAGTTTACAAATACGTGTCGGATAGCGCAATCCTTCGACTAACGTTTTCGTATACGCTCAGAAAACGCAGATGTCACATCGACAGTTAGTCCGCCGTGGCAGGGGACTCGTTGGCGACCTCCCACTCGGTCGGATCGATCTCCCGGCCGTCGAAGGCGGTGTACTCCGGGTAGGCGGTGAACACGAGGTACTCCGTCCGCCCGCGGAGGTACTCGATGAGCGTGTGGAGGTTGTCGTCGTCGAGGCCGCCCAGGCCGTCGACCAGCAACAGCGGGACCGTCTCGGCGACGTCGAAGGACTCGCGGCCGGCCAGCGCCGCCACGAAGCCGATGAGTTCGAGTTCGCCCTCGCTGAGCGCGTCGAGGCTGGCCTCGCGGCCGTCGCGGGCCACGACGACCTCGAAGTCGGCGGTGAGGCGTGCGGTCTCGAACCCGGTGTCGAACCGCGAGAGGATCTCCCGCATCGCCTCGTCGAAGGCGTCGCGCGCCTCGTGTTTGATGCGGTCCTTCCGGTTGCGCAACGCCGACAGCTCCTCGCGTACCGACCCGAGTTCGGCCTCGAGTTCCTCGACGCGACCCGCGCGCGTCTCCAGCTGTGAGAGTTCGTCGGCGGCGTCCTCCAGTTCGGCCTCGCGGTACTTGATCTCGCTCTCGACGTCCGAGCGCTCCTCGACCGTCTCGTCGACGCGTTCCGCGAGTTCCTCGACGCGTTCCGTCGCCTCTTCGAGGCGGTTCCTGGCCGCTTCGAGGCTCTGTTCGCGGTCCGCCAGCGTCTCCTCGAGGTCCGCGATCTCGTCTTCGAGGTCGGACTCGCGTCGGCGCGCCTGGCTGATCTCCTCGCGCTGGGTCTCCAGTTCCTCGACGGTGTCGCGGTGAGACTCCTTGCGGGCCCGCAGTTCAGTGAGCCGGTCGCCGAGGGCGTCGAGCCGAGCCTCCAGGTCCGACCGCGTCGTCTCCCCGCCGCAGGTCCAGCACGTCAGACTGTCCCCCTCGATGTCGCGCTCCACGTCGGTGATGAGGTCGAGTCGGTTCTCGGAGAGGACCATCTCCGTCGCGGAGTACACCGACTGGAGCACTTCGGCGTCGCGCTCCACCTGTTCGAGCGCGTCCCGTGCGTCTTCGAGGCGGGCCTCGACGTCGGTGTACTCCGGGATTTCGAGTGAATCGAGGTCCGCCCGCCGCTCGGCGAGGCGTTCCTCGGTCCGCTCGACGCTTCCCTCGAGGCGCTCGACGCGGTTCCGGGCCTGACTCTGCTCGGTCCGGGCCTGACTCAGCTGACGCTGGACGGACTCCGAGCCCTCGTCCTCGTCGCTGGCCGCCACCGCCTCGCGCTTCTCGCGCAGTTCGATCAGTTCGTCTTCGAGCCGTGTGACCCGCTCTTGGACGGTCGGTAGGCGCTTCTTGGCTTCGCGGGCCTGCGAGAGCTCCGTCTCGATCTGCTCGCGCTCGCCCCGGAGCGCCGCGATCTGCTCGTCGATGTTCTGGAAGTCGAGCGGTCGCATGAGCACCGATTCGAGGTTCTCGCCCTCGCGGACGGCCCGGCGGACCTCGTTACGCTCGTCGAGGCACGCGAACAGGGCCGCGCGGATGGTGTCGTACTCGTCGGTGAGGTACGGCGTCCCGCTGCGGTGGACGGTCCCGCCCTCGCGCGCGAGCGACACGTCGTACGTTCCGTCCGGCGTGTCGAGGCGGACTCGGCCGCTGTCGGCCCCCTCGGTCAGTTCGGTCGACGTGCCGAGCGCGACCTTGATCGATTCGATGAAGCTCGATTTGCCCTGCCAGTTCGACCCCCTGACGGCGTTCAACCCCGGGTCGAGCGTCGCCGCGCCGTCGAGGATACCGGCGATCCGCTCGATGTCGACGTGCCAGGTCATGTCTGGTTCGTGGAGCGCTGTCGGCGATGCTGTTCGCAGACGTACCCGCGCTCCAGTGCCACGTCGAATGGCACGCGAGTGGGGCAGTCCGGGCAACTGAGCTGGATCTGGACCTCGATATCGGCGTCGTCGCCGTCCACCTCGCCTTTCGTCGAGAGCGAGGACAGCGCCGACTCGGTCTTCTGCCGGGCCACGTCCTTGGCCGTCTCGACGCTGTCCCGCTCCCAGTCCGTCGCCGCGGGCCGGGTGGCCTTCTCGCCGTCGAGGCAGTCGTTGAGGTGGGTTCGCATCGTCCCCCACGAGACCATGTCGTCGACGACATCGCCTCCGGGGATTCCGTCGACGCGCAGGCTCTCGACGAGTTCCTCGCGGCGCAGGTCGTCGTCGCCCCGGAGCGTCTCGTAGTCGCTCTCGACGCGGGCGTCCAGCGACTCGCGCCCGTGCTCGTCGTAGACCCGTTTGAGGAGGCGTCTGTTGAACCACGCCGTCAGCGAGCGATACCCCTCGGCCGAGCGGCCGTCTGCCCCCGTCCAGCGGGCGAGCAATCCCTCGTTCAACGAGTCGTAGACCGGATCAGCCGATCCCAGTCCGTACTTCTCGATGACCGTCTCTATCTTACAGCCCGAAGCAGCCATTAGCGACCGTTTCACACTTCGCCGTAATAGTGTTTGACGTTGTGTGTACGCACTGTCCACGGCTCGTCACGCCGACCGCTGGCGATTCACGACCTAAGTGCGTGAAATTTCTGGATCGCCCTATCGTGGACCGCACTCACTCGACCAGCACGTCGACGTGCGTCGCGGCCTCGACGTCGACCAGCCCCCTGTTCGTCAGCCGGTAGTGGGGGATGACTTCGAGCGCGAGGAAGGACAGCTCCATCAGCCCGCTGTCGACCAGCCCCATGTCGTCGGCCACCGACTCGACGGCCTCGTAGCCCTCGTAGACGGCCGTGATCGGTTCGTCGGACATGAGGCCGGCGACGGGGAGCGCGAGCGACGCCAGTACGTCGCTCGCGGGATCGTACGCCGCGATGCCGCCGCCGATCTCCCGGAGGTGATTCGCCACGCGGGCCATCGCGTCGCGGTCCGCGCCCGCAACCACGCAGTTGTGCGCGTCGTGGGCGACCGTCGATCCGATGGCGCCGCGGTCCAGGCCCAGGCCGTGGACGAACCCGCGGCCGATGCCGCCGTCACCGCCGTGGCGCTCGATGACGGCCAGCGACAGGATGTCCTCGTCAGCGGGCGGGACGAGCGTTCCGTCTTCGACCGGCACTTCCGTCTCCATTCGGTCGGTCTGGAGGCCGCCGACGGCGTCGATGACGCGGACGGTGGTGGTCGCGGCGTCTTTTGCCGAGGAGAGGGCGAAGTCACCAGCGGACACCGGATCGAAAGTGACGGTGTCCGTCGCGAGGTCCGTAGTCGCCGTCGCCGCTTCGTCGGCCGTCGGGTCGAGTTCCCCGTCCACCATGACGTGCTCGACTGACCAGGTTTCGAGGTCGGACAACAGGACGAGGTCGGCCGGCGCGCCGGGTTTGACCCGTCCGAACGGGAGGTCGTAGCTCTCTGCCGTGTTGAGCGTGGCCATCTGGACGACCTCGACCGGGTCGGCACCTTCGGCGATTGCCGTCCGGATCGCGTCCTCGACGCCGCCGTGGTCGACGATATCCACGACCTCCCGGTCGTCGGTGCACAGTGAGAGCCGCCGGCTGTCGACCGCGTCGACGAGCGGCAGGAGGTCGACGAGGTTCTTGCTCGAGGACCCTTCTCGAAGGTAGACGCGGACGCCGAGGTCGGCGCGCTCGCGGGCCTCCGCCAGCGTGATGCTCTCGTGATCGGTGTCGAGGGACCGGGCCGCTTCGTGGAGGTCCGACCCGGAGACGCCCGGCATGTGGCCGTCGACGGTGAGTCCGCGCTCGCGCGCGGCCCGGACCTTGGCGTGGACCGAGTCGTCGCCGGCCAGCAATCCGGGAATGTCCATCACTTCGCCGAGGGCGACGACCCGTTCGAGGTCGAGCAGCGACGCGACCGCGTCGGCGTCGAGCGTCGCCCCGGCGTCCTGCAGATCGGTCGCGGGAACGCTCGACGGGACGGTGAACCGCGCCTTCAGCGGCGTCTTCTCTGCGTCTTCGACGACGGCACGGACGCCCGCCTCTCCGAGGACGTTCGCGATCTCGTGGGGGTCGTGGATCACGCTGGTGACCCCCCGCGGCACGATCGCGCGGCCGTACTCCGGGAGCGTCACCATGCTCGACTCGACGTGCATGTGGGCGTCGATGAGTCCCGGCGCGACGTAGTTCGCTTCGACGCGCCGGTCGGCGGGACGCGCTTCCAGCGCGACGATCTCACCGTCGTCGACGGCCACGTGTCGTCGTTCGAGCGTCCCCGTGTGGACATTTACGAGAGTCCCCGAGACGAGCGTATCGACCGTCATCGGCCAGTCGGAACCCGAGTCCGCGACCCGCTCGACGGCGTGCTCGGTTGAAACGTCGTGCGCGCCGCGTTCTCGGCTCGAAGTGCGTGTCTCATAGGCACTGTGTGACACGACTGGTGGTAAAATAGCTTGCCCCGACAAGCGTCACACACCGACGTTGCACACCGCTCCGAAGACATGACTGATTACCAACGTAACTATTCACATATCAATAACTCTATGTCCACCGAGGCGTCGTTTCACGGCGACTCTGGCTGAGCGTGCTCGGAACTGGAAATAGCGTCCTGCAGACCGGGATCGTCCTGATGAAAGATAACCTATTAGTTACCATTTGATTTTCAATAAAATATGGATACTAGCTGTCCGGGCCCTCGTGTGATGGTTGACCCGATCGTGTTCCGCGGCTGCTGACTCGGGGCAGACGGTATTGCCACGATCACGGGCGTCGAGCAAGACGCGCACAAATACCAGTTCGATATACATACTGCCCTCCAAATGTATTGTTGAAATCCGGCACTGCGCACGTGCTTCTCTCGGGCGACTCACGACGCTTGTATCACCCCACCGTCGGCGTCGGTCCGACTCTGCCGGTGGCGTCTCAAGTCACATGTTTATACTGGCTTCGCACGATAGACTCACGCATGCGGAAGCTGGCCGCTGGGACCGCACCGACCGACGGCAACGCGAAGGCGTCGGTGATCACGGTGCTACTGGTCGACGACTACGAGGACTTCCGTCGAACGGCCTCGACGCTTCTGGAACACGAAAGCGACCGGATCGAGGTCGTCGAGGCGGCGAGTGTCGACGACGCACTGCGGTACTTCGAGTCCGAAAGCGACTCCATCGACTGCATCGTCTCGGACTACGAGATGCCGTCGGCCAACGGCATCGAGTTCGTCGAGACGGTCCGCCAGACCAACGGCGACCTCCCATTCATCCTGCTGACCGGTCAGGGGAGCGAAAAACTGGCCAGCGAAGCGGTCTCGGCCGGTGTCACTGATTACTTCGTGAAAGGTGGAGGGCCGGAACAATATGCCGTACTCGCAAACCGGATCGAGAACGCCGTCGAATCGTACCGGTTCCGTCTTGAGACGGCTCGGCTGTCCCGGATCAACTCGCTGTTTCGGGAGATCAACCGACAGGTGCTCCGGGCGACTACGGCCGCGGAGATCAAGCAGGCCGTCTGCGATATCCTGACGCGCTCGAAGACGTACCAGTTCGCATGGATCGGTGAACGCGACGAACAGTCCGGTACGATCGTTCCGACTGCCGGCGGCGGTGACGCAACCGAGTACGTTCGGGAACTGGTCGACCGCTACGGCGAGTCGGTGTTCGACGGCGGGCCGTGTGATCGAGCGCTGACTACCGGTGACCCACAGATTGCCGCGGAGATCAACTCCGACCCGGGATTCGAACAGTGGCACGTGCTCGCCGACGAGTACGGCCTCCGATCGATGATCGCCCTTCCGATCCAGTACGCCGGGTCGGTCCACGGCGTAATCGCGATCTACGCGGATTCATCCTTCGCCTTCGACGAGGCGGAACAGACGATCCTCACGGAACTCGCGGAGATCGTCGCTGACGGACTGCTCTCGACGGCGACGCGCTCCGAACTCGAGGATCGCGAAGAGGTGCTTCGAACGATCACCGAGGTGTTCACGACGCGCGAGAAGTCGCTGCCCGAGCAGATCGGCGATCTCATGGAGATCGGCCGGCGCGTTCTCGGGATGGAGTTCGCGACGCTGTCTCGCGTGAACGGATCGGAGTACACGTTCGAAGTCCTCCAGACGCCCGACGAGACGATCTACTCGGGTGGATCCATACCACTGTCCGGCACACCGTGTGAGGAGACCGTCGCGAACGAGGAGACGCTCGTCCTCCAGGACCTCGACGAGGACGAGCAGTTCGCGGACGGGACCCTCGCCGACAGCGGTATTACGCGGTACCTCGGAACGCCGCTCACGGTCGGTGGCACGATCTACGGGACGTTCTGTTTCTACGGGACGGAGTCCGCAAGCGACACTGTCTCGGACTGGGACATCACCTTCGTGGATCTGCTGGGGAAGTGGATCAGCAACGAACTCCAGACTCAGCGTGCCGAGGAGGGGTTCACCCATCTCTACGAGACGGCGACCGATCTGCTGGCTGTCACCTCGGAGGCCGAGGCGGCGCAGATCGCCGTCAACAGGGCCCGGAACCTCCTCGATTTACCGGACGTAGTGCTGTACGGGTTCGACAGCGACACGAATTCGTTTCGCCCGCTTGCGGCGACCGCGGACGACACGCCGTCGAACGACGCGATTCCGGCAGACGGTGACAGCCTCGTGAGTTCGGCCTTCTTCACCGAGGAGACGATAATCGTCGAGGACGGGTCGGAGATCGACACATCCGGGGACGGTCCCGGCCTGGACGGAAAGGCGGTACTGGTCCCGCTCGGAGATCACGGCGTCCTCCGGGCCGGAGACGAGATCGGCGGGACCTTCGATGCGCAGACACGTCGGATCACCGAACTCCTCGGGGCGACGATTCGAACTGCCTTCGACCGATTGAACTACGAGACGGAGCTCGAGGACCGCCAGCACGAACTCGAACGACAGACGGTCCAGCTCGAGCGGATGAATCGCCTGACCGAAATGAGTCAGAAGATCCACGAGCAGGTGCTCAGAGCCGACAGCCGACCGGAAATCGAACAGGCAGTCTGTGACCAACTCGTCGCGTCCGACATCTGCTCGTTCGCGTGGATCGGCGAGTACGAAGCCGACGACGAGCGGATCACACCGCGGACGTGGGCCGGAACGGATCGCGGCTTCCTCGAAGAGTCACGCTCGCCCACTGGCGAGTCGCCGGCCCCACCCGCGATCCAGACGGCGCGTACGGCTGAACAGACGCTCGACAACAACGTCGCCGACGGTCTCCGCGGCGGCGGGTGGCGCCGGCGCCTCCTCGAGCGGGGCTATCAGTCCGTTGTCAGCATTCCCATCACGTATCAGCAGATATCGTACGGCGTCCTCACCGCGTACGCGAAGTCCCGGGACGTCTTCGACCTTCCGACGCAGTCGGTGCTGGAAGAGGTGAGCGAGACGGTCGGGTACGCTATCAACAGTATCGAGACGAAACAGGGACTCGTCGCGAATCACGCGGTCGAACTCCAGCTCGAGGCGACGGAGTCCGACGACATCCTCCACCGGATCGCCGGTACCGTCGACGCGACGGTGACTTTCGAGGGAATCGTTCCACAGGAGAGCGATACGTGCACCGTGTTCTTCAGTACCGACGGGGAGAGAGACTCGGTCCTGGCGAGCGCCGACTCACTGCCGCGACTCGAGCGACTCGAGTGCCTGACTGACACCGAGGACAGCTCGCTCTTCGAAGCCACGGTAGCAGGTGGACAGCTTGCACTGACGATCGCCGAACAGGGCGGTGCTCCGCAATTGATCCGATCGGACGGCGAGACGCTCGAGATCCACCTCGAAGTCCCACAGACCGTCGACGTCCGACAGTTTATCTCCGAATTGCGTCGCTCGTGTCCGGACATCGAACTCGTCAGCCGATACAAGCGCGAGCGGGGCGTCCAGACGCGCGAGTCGTTCCAGGCCGAACTCACGTCACAGCTGACCCCGCGTCAGTTCGAAGTGTTGCTCGCGGCCTACTACAGCGGGTTCTACCAGTCGCCCCGAGAACGAACTGGCCAGGAGATCGCAAACACGCTCGACATCTCCCAGCCGACGTTCAGCCACCACCTCAGGGTGGCTGTTCGGAAGCTCCTCGAACAGCTGTTCACGGAAGGGCTGGCTGCCAAAGATCTAGATAGCTAGCCTACCCAATACTGGATACCTAGTCTAGTAGCACATACTCTGATAAGGGAGTATCTCGTTCCGAAATACAATGAGTTTGGAGTGGAACGAGACACAGACCGTCTTCTGGGCAGAGCAGCACGAATCTCCGAGCGAAGCGATCGTCTCGACTATCGCGGCGCAACAGCACGTCGCGGAGACTGACCTCCCGCCGCTGTACGAACAGGTCGACCCCGAAGCGCTCGACAAGATCGTCGCCAGCTACACCGGTTCGAGTATTCAGATCAGTTTCACCTACAGCGGCTATCACGTCCATATTCAGAACAGTGACAGGATCGAGATTTCGCCGAACTGATCGCATAGCGCCCTCCTACCGGTTCGTGGATACGCGGATAACTGAATAGCACCGCGACGGCGGTCTTCCTGTGTAGACTACGACTGACGGAGTACCGGGACGACGCGCCGATGCAACCGATCCTCGGAGGGTTCAAGTCGATACCGGATCGGCTGACGGGATCGGTGCTCTCGACAACGCCACCCCATCACGGACGATCTCGACCGCCAGAGGATCGACGTTTATGTCGGGCTTCGCCCCCTGCACTCGACGAAACGGCCACTTTCGGATTCCGAGAGAAAAACGAGGAGCACCTCGGGGATTCCGGGTTTATATTCTCCCTAAAGTCCCATTCGGTCCCGATCGGTCTGACCGATTGCAGCGAGCAGTCGTCCAATTTCACGTCACACCCTGTGAGGAGTGCGGATAGTACTTCGATGCTGATGGCGGCTTTCTCTCACAGATGGTGGGTCGAATTAGTTGGCGACTGCGCATTCTGCTGACGAGACTGCCCATACACCGACACGCAAGTAACAATTTCTTACTCCAGGTATGTCGGGTAACGGGGGTGTAACAAAACGGTACCCCGGGTTTCGTGTACGTATGCCCATTTCGCGGCCTGAACACAAACCAACGCAGCAACCGAGGTCATGAGCGAACCGATGGTAGAGGAAGACACAGAGCTATCGCGCGACGAGATGTTCGATATCCTCAGTAGCTCGAGGCGGCGGTACACGCTGTACTATCTCCGCCAGCAGGACCAGCCGGTCCAGCTGACCGATCTCGCTGAGGAACTGGCCGCTTGGGAGAACGACACGACAGTAGCAGACCTGTCCTCGCAGGCGCGAAAGCGCGTGTACGTCTCGCTGTATCAGACACATGCTCCGAAGCTACAGGAGGCTGGTCTGATAACGTACGACGCGGATACCGGCGAGATCTCGCTACGCGAGGACGCGCCCGAGGTCGAGCCGTTCATCAGTAACGGCGACGACGACGTCGAGTGGTTTCGGTACTACGGTGCCGTTGCGCTCGTCAACGCACTCCTGTTGATTGGCGTGGTCGCGGGAATCCCTCCGTTTACCGCGCTCACTCCGATCGCGCTGGGAACGATCGTCATCTCCTCGTTCCTACTTCTCTCGATCGTCCACGGGATCTACCGGTGGCGAGGTGGAAACGATAGCTCGTTCGAGATCGGTGAGCCGTGAGCTGGTGGCGGTGGAGAATCGAAAAGACGTCACCCCCCTGAGGGATGCGTTACTCGTCGTCGTCAGCTGCCCCGTCGGGGAGCAACTGATCCGGCGACCGTTTGTACATCGGAGTGGTCGCGAACTCTGCGATTCGTTCCATTTCGCTGTCAGAGATATGCTCCGGCATACACCCACATGTGCCCTTACGCCGGTTTAGTAATTGAGTTCATATTCTGAGTAGTCGGCGTGTTCTCGGCGGTGGGGTTCGTTGGTGCGTCGCCGAAGATTCTATCGTACCCATTGAAACGTGGTATACACGGATCACACCGATGTCACGCGAGCAGAGGGTGACTTTCAGTGGCTTCGAGGGTGATCGGTGCGTGGACACGATTCGAGTAATCAGCTGGCTGTCAAACTGACTCTGCGACGAAACCGTGCCACTTCTGCGAAAGCCACGTCTCTTCCCTTCTCGTGCGCGCGATATAGTCCCAATGTCCGCTTCGGCGGTCAAACGCCACGGGCTCAACGGTTGTCGTCGCCGTGAGCGACTTCGACAGCGTGCCTCGGATAACCGATTCGACATCGAGACACAGTCCCTGTTCGTACGATTCTCGCACTCTTGCTTAGTATTCACTCACGAGCGGAGTAGAACACGGGTGGATCGGGTTACCGATCCGACACACCCGCTGACGTGGAGAGAGCGTCCGAGTCGACAGCGACTGTTACAGGGCACGAGCGTCCCTGAGGGGGGTGGTAAGGATTGGGCCGGTGTGTTGTGGGTGTCGGGTAACTGCCCTCTCCATTTCCATAGTAGGCGGGGGTCTGTATTGTTATAGTCGTGTTATTTCCTCACATCGGAGCTTACCGTCGATGAAGAGGCGGTTTCCATCTCCATTCCGGTTTTGTGACCACCGTGACCGGCAGAGTCATTTCTCCTCTCTATCGTTTCCTGTGGCATCGTTCTGCTTGCATTGAGGACCTACGATCGCCATTTCGAGGCGATTGTGGGCCACGCTGGCCCCGACTAAATCTCGGATTTGTGGCGTATTTCCTGGCAGTAATAACATATTACCAATGCGATCGTGACCAATTGTAGAAATATCTGCCTCTCTCGCTCTGCTAGATAGCTGGTAAGTATATCGATACTATTCAGATAACAAATCTGCCCTTCCGGACGCAATCTTTAATACAGTAATTATTCCTTTCGATCATATGCCTGATATTGGACAGGTGGATAGGATGGATAAAGAATCACTTAATATGATCTTATCGACTATGGCCCTCCGATCTGATGACGTGTGTGCGCGCACAGCCCCCCGAAATGGTACGCGATCCTCCACCGCTGGAGTGTTCTCGGCATGATGACGACAGAGGAGTGGGAAGAGATGCCGACAGATCCCGACTGGGAGGCAGATCTCGGATACGAGATGGAGGAGCTTACGGTCGTCAGATCGTCTACCGATTCGCAACTGATTTTTCTGCCAGAACACGAATCTCAGCTCGGTGAGGAGGAGTTCATCGTCATTCACTCCGACTCGCTGTGTGATCTCCGGCGGTAGTTCCCGAACGAGATCCGTTTCGACAGTGTCGGACCTGAACGAATAGCACGGTATGGTCTGGCATTAGTAGCACCATTACAATGGGTGTACTGGGGGTCCCTGCACACGATGAAAGCAGTAGTTCTCGCGGCTGGCAAGGGAACACGCCTCCGTCCGCTGACCGATGAGATTCCAAAAGCACTCGTCGAAATCGACGGGCGTCCGCTCCTGACGCACTGTCTCGAGGAACTCGTCTCTCTCGACGCGGAAGAACTCGTTATCGTCGTTGGATACCAGAAAGGGCAGATCATCGACCACTACGGTGACCACTTCGATGGGGTTCCGATAACCTACGTCGAGCAGGAGGAACCCGACGGACTTGCTGACGCGCTGTTACAGGCCGAGTCAGAGATCGGCGACGATTTCATGCTGATGCTCGGGGACAACGTCTTCCGAGGGAACCTCGATACCGTCGTGCAACGACAGCAGGAGCAGCGGGTCGATTGCGCGTTCCTCGTCGAGGAAGTTCCCGAATCGGAGGCGTCGCGGTACGGCGTCTGCGTGACGAACAAGTATGGCGAGATCGTCAACGTCGTCGAGAAGCCCGACGATCCGCCGTCCAATCTTGTCATGACCGGATTCTATACGCTGTCGCCGGCGATCTTCGAGGCATGCAACCTCGTTCAACCTTCCGAACGCGGCGAGTACGAACTTAGCGACGCGATCGACCTGCTGATGGAGAGCGGTCGCACCATCGATGCGGTTCGACTCGACGGCTGGCGTATCGACGTGGGCTACCCTGAAGACCGTGACGCCGCTGAACGTCGGCTCCAGGACGAGAAACCGACGCCGACACCCGACGGCGGGGAACAACTACCGTCCGAGCCTACGTCGCCAAGTACCGATTAATGTGGCCGTGGGAGCACTTCTCGGTCAGCTACATCTGCTACTCGGTGGCTGTCCGAGCGACCCGTCGACGGCCTCCGAACGCCGTCGAAGGTTACGCGCTCCTCTTCGGAGCACTGTTCCCCGACATGGTCGACAAACCAGCGAGCTGGCTCTTTCACGTATTCCCGTCCGGCGTCTCGGTCGCCCACTCGATCTTTGTCGCCGTTCCGCTGACGATGGTAGTACTCTTAATAAGTCGACATCTCGATCGGATAGAATTCGGAACTGCCTTCGGAGCCGGCTATCTCCTCCACCTTCCACAGGACGCGGTGTACGGAACGATCACGTCCGGAAGTGCGCCGGCGTACCGGGTGTTTCTCTGGCCGATCGCGCCGAAGCAGACCAGTTCTTACGGCGGATTTCTCGCCAACGTGCGTCATTACTTCGGACAGTATCAAGCGTTGCTCGCCGATCCCCGGACGGTGTGGTTCGTCCTCTTCGAGTTTCTGCTCCTCTCGGCAGCGCTGTCACTCTGGGTCGCAGACGGGGCCCCAGGGTGGAACATGGTCAGTAAGCGAGTGCCCACCAGATGGCTGCATCGTTGACGACTGACCTGACGACCGGTATTCAGGTCACGCCCGCTCGGCCAAGACGCTGTAGTCCCAATTGAGACGATTTACACACCGATCGAGCCATAGCCGTGTGGTCGGTGTACACTGGACTTCAATGGCTACTATAGTAGTGGCATAACAAAACCCTCTGATCGAGACGAATCGAGTATGAGTGCTGCATGGATCAAACACTTCGTGCTGTTCTTCGTCGCGTGGCTCGCTCTGACGGTGGGCGGGATGGTATTCTTCGGTCTCGGGAGCCCGCTGCTGTTTTACCTCCTCGGGTACGGTGGATTCTTGCTGGCCGTCGAATTTAGCAATCCCGATGGGGACCGACCACCAAATCACAGGCGCCTCCGGTGGATTTCGATGGGCGGCTTCGTCGTGTTCATCTACGCGATGGTCTCGTGGGTGCAGTCAGTCATCGCTTCCATGCCGGCGTGAGCCTGACGAATACACCCCTTACCTGTACCAAGCAGAGTATACTAATACCCGATTCCCGAGAACTGATTTGTACAAGGGCCTCACATGGTTTCCGTCAGTGTTATTATTGCGACGCTGAAGTCGCGCGATGAAATAGAAGCGATACAGGTTCTCGATCATCATGCGTTCGACGATTACGAGGTCATCGTCTGTGACGAAAGCCCGGTGACCGCGGCCCGAAACGCAGGCATCGAACGAGCGACGACGGACAAACTTGTCTTTCTCGACGACGACTCCCGGCCGCAATCCGGATATCTCGAGCGAGCCCGGGACGTCCTCCAGACCGAGGCGGCGTACGCCGGCCGGACCGTTCACCCGTTCGACGATCTCTTCTCACGGCACTTTACCAACCACTACGACTGGGGTGACGAACCCTGTTACGTCAACCACTTCTGGGGCTGTAACATGGGCGTACACCGGACGGTGTTCGAGACGGTCGGTGGCTGGGACGAGCAGATGGGATGGGGCCACGAGGAGAAGGAACTCGCGTCCCGAGTCACAGAGGAGTTCGACATCCGCTACGATCCAGAGCTTGTGGTGGAGCATCCCTACGCGAATTCGATGACTGACTACTGGCGGAAGCAGTACAAGCTCGAGACGAAGTCGCCCTACTACTGGTCGAAACGAGACGTTCCGCTACGAGAGCAGTTACTGTGCGTACTCTGTGAGGCGTCTGACCCCCTCAACTACGTGCGACGAACGCCGATGGCGACCGTCACACAGGCCGGTGGGACGATCGCGAAGACAGCCGGTCGGATCAAGGGACTCCTCGATAGCTCTCAGCGACCGAGCACGGTGCCGGATCGACCCACAGAGGTAGAAGTCGGAACCGAGCGAAAACCCAAGCTTGTTCAGGAGTAATGATGACGGACAGTCACGTCCGGCCAGCCGTCGGAGTGAACCGCTCGACCGATACTAAGCGAAGAACGTGACTGCTCCAGAGAACAGCAGCGGTTCAGTTATTCAACCGCCGTAGTCATCGTTCCCGTATCCGCCTTCACCGTACCCGCGATAGAATAGCTCCCGCTCGAACAGGAGAGCGATGACGAACGAGAGTGCGGTGAGAACGAGATACAGAACGGTCCGGCGTGTCGCTTGCTCCGATTCCTCGATAGGAGGTGAATCTTTCGTGGACGACGACTCGTCAGCCATTATCGATAGCCTGAGTGACCGTCGTAGACCCGTCCGACAGTCTCACGCGAACCATCTTGACGACAGCGAGGTACCATTTCGTTTGTATTCCGTCGGAAGGCGGGTTTAGTAGTTATGGCATACTTCGAGCCGATTGTCGGATTTGAACGTACCACTCCACTCGGACTGTGGCCCTTGCCCAGTCGAGCGGTTTCGCCGTCTGTCCAACCATGATATGAAGAGAGAGGTCGTTTTTAGCTGACTCCGCTCGCCAGCCCGGTCCAGCGTTGCCAGGTAGAGAGCTATCGGCGGAATCCTTCCAGCCATCGACACCCATGGCGGTCATTCAGTCCTCGCTTCTCACTTTCGCCGACAGTTAGCAGCTGTTTAACCCCCCGAATTTCGATGGACGGAACGGCCACCGAACTTACCGGAAGTTCGAGTCGAGTGACGGCGGATTCGCTCGACTATCGGAAGCGACTGGGCCGGGTGGGTGCTATCGAGGGCCGTCAGTCCGTCCCACAGTACGAGGTTACTACTATTGGGGCCCCTCGCCCCACATCCATCGATGACTTACACTGTCGCAGTCGTCGGGACCGGTGCAAATCCCGACGACCCGGACACTGACGGATTCGCGATGGCCTACAGACACGCCGGCGCATACAGTCGGCTCGATTCGTGTTCGCTCACTGCCTGTGCCGATATCATCCCGGAGAACGCTCGGCAGTTCGCTGAACGGTGGAATATCCCCGACGACAACGTGTACACAGACTCGGTGAAGATGCTCGAGGCGATCGAACCGGATATCGTGAGCGTCTGTGTCCCACCGCACGTTCACGCGGACGTCGTCGTTTCCTGCGCGGAGACCGGGGTCATGGACGCAATCCACTGCGAGAAGCCCATGGCGACGACGTGGGCCGATTGTCAGCGAATGGCTTCGACATGCAAACGGGCCGGCATACAGCTCACCTTCAATCACCAGCGTCGGTTCGGGAAACCGTTCCGCGAGGCCAAGAAACGCCTCGACGGGGGAACGATCGGCTCGCTCGACCGAATCGAACTCGGCGGGAAAAACCTGTTCGATTACGGTTCGCACCTGTTCGACCTCTGCGGGTTCTTCACCGATCAGGCCGTGGCGAAGTGGGTGATGGCCGGTATCGAATACAGCGAGGAGAACGTGCAGTTCGGCGCGCACAACGAGAACCAGGCCATCGCACAGTGGCAGTACACGAACGGCGTCAACGGACTCGCTTCAACGGGAGATGGCGGAATCGTCGACTGTCAAATGCGTCTCCTCGGTGACGACGGCATCATCGAGATCGGCGGCTCGGACGCCCCGCTTCGCATCCAGTCTGGTGGGAAGTGGCGGACCGTCGACACGGGCGGTGAAGACGTACACGGCCCGAGTGAATCCATTTTCGACGCCGCCAGACAGAAACTCTCGACCCGTCTCCCGGGAGTGTCCGTCGAGACCGCCAGACCGGAGACCTTCGTCGACCGCGCGATAGCGGATGTCGTCGACGCTCTCGATACCGGTCGCTCGCCGGAACTCTCGGCGGATAACGCGCTTCAGGCGACCGAACTGATCTTCGGGTGCTGGGAGTCCGCGCGTCGGTGCGGGAGAGTAGACTTCCCGCTCGAGATCGACGACAACCCACTCGAGGCGATGGTCGAGAACGGTGAACTACTCACCGCCAGTGGGCAGTGACCGACTATGCCCGGCCGCCCGCGACGGATCAGTCCCCATCGACAACAGGGTTACAACGAGCATAACAAACAGATAGTACCCGAACGCTCTACCAACGTGAGTACTGTACGGGAAGGGTGTGTGACGGGAGCGAAGCGTGGGCGTACCGCAGTAACCCACGTATATCGGCTCCGTTGGACGCGCCACGAGGAGTTGTGGTCGAGACCATGATAGATAAATTGAAAGAACTACTACGACGGCTGCTTCCGTACGGCGACGACGTCATGGAGCAGGCGGTGAAAAGCGGCGTTTGGGTCGGCGTGATGAACGTCACCGAGCGCGGTCTCGAACTCTTGCTCCTGGTCATCGTCGCCTCGCTGATATCGCCGCGCGCCTTCGGTCTGATGGGTATCGCCCTGTTGATCCTCTCTTCGCTGAAGAAGTTCTCGGAACTCGGCGTCAAGGACGCTCTGATCCAGGCCGAGGAGGACAACGTCGACGAGGAACTCAACACCGCTTGGACGATCGAGACGGTTCGCGGAGTGGTAATCTTCGTGGTACTGTTTTTCGGCGCGCCCTACATCTCGGCACTGTTCGCCGAACCGGCGGCGACGGGCGTCGTCAGAGTAATTGCGCTTTCGCCGCTCGTCGTCGGCCTCCAGAACCCGGCCGTCGTCTACTTCAAAAAGAGCCTCGACTTCCACAAGGAGTTCGTCTACAGGGTGAGCGGTGCCGCCGCGTACTTCCTCGTCACGGTCGGATACGCCCTGTACGATCCGAGCGTTTACGCGCTCGCGTTCGGATATATCGCGGGCGATCTGACCCGGTTCGCCGTCTCGTATCTCGCCGACGGCTTCCGGCCGTGGCCGGCCTTCGAGGCCGATATCGCGCGGCGACGCCTCGGGTTTGGCAAGTGGATCACTGCAAACTCTATCCTGTACTTCCTGTACAGCCAGGGAGACGACGCATTCGTCGGCTGGGCGCTCATGGCGAGCGCGCTTGGGTTTTACCAGCTCGCGTACCGACTGTCGAACGCGCCGGCGACCGAGATCACGCACACGATTTCGAGCGTCACCTTTTCGGCGTATTCGAAGGTCCAAGACAACACCGAGAAACTCAGGGCCGGCTATTTGCAGACGCTTCGGATGACGACGTTCGCTTCGTTCCCCGCGGCTGTCGGTATTGCAGCAGTCGCGCCGGCGTTCGTCGAGGCGTTCTTCACGCCCGAGTATCGGCCGATGATCCGAGTTATGCAACTGCTGGCCGTCTATGGATTACTACGGTCGATGGGTGCGACGATGGGTCCGATTTGGAAGGCTATCGGACGCCCAGACTACATCGCGAAGCTCTCGGCGCTCCGGGTCTTGCTGATCGCGATATTCATCTATCCGGTGACGATGGCGTACGGTATCGAAGGAACGGCCGCACTCATCACGGGCATTTACATATTCCCGATGATGCCCATCGACATCTACCTGATTGCCAGAACGGTCGATTCCTCGCCACGAGAGATTCTCCGAGAGATCGGGTATCCGCTGGTCGCGAGTTTCGGGATGGGTGCAGCGGTGACGTACGTCTATCGAACCGTGGACCTCAACGCACCGATCGCCGAGTTCGCCATACTGGTACTCGTCGGTATCGTCACCTATGCCGTCCTCTCGATTACGTTCATGGTCAGCTTCGACTGGGAAGTGAAGCAGAACCTCGAATCGATCGTCGACACCCTCGCAGGATGATGTCAATGATAACACAAAACACGCGACGCACACATATCGAGGTGACGAGATGAAGCGACGAACGTTCCTGACCGGCAGTGCGCTCGTATCGGTTCCGTCGGTCGAGCAGTTGCTCCAGTGGTTGCAGCGGGTCAATCAGGGCCAGATCGTCGCCAAGCGTCTCATCGCGGTCCCCGAACCCGGGTCTGAACGACGTGAAATCGCGGCGGTCGATGCGAATGGAACGTCGGTCGTCTCGGACCACGAAGACCTCCTCGCGGAGTCGGCGGGGTCGATCACCACGGCAGCGGCGACTGAGTTGCGAACCCAGTACCGCGAACTGCGCTTTCAGGTGACCGTCTCGCATCACGAGACGAGTCTGGGTCGGCCGACCGACGGCGAACCCGTGGAGTATGAGACTTCACGGGTCCTGTACAGCGGGATGGACATCGGCGATCACGCCACGTTCCAGACGTCGTTACTGGACGAGGACTCGCTCGTTTCGCTGTCCTGCCTGACAGAGGACAAGTCGTCGCTTCGACAGCGTTGTCGGGTCGGCATCGAAAATCCAACCGAAGACTGACACACGGGACGGTATCGACAGGCCAACTCACACGCCTGTAATTAAAGCTTACTGCCAACTCTGAACGGGTAATAACTCATTATCGGTCTCTCGAGCGACTACATTTCGGATTAACGTTCAATAAAGACTGGTACGCAAGAATATCCACCTGGATTCTGTGATACCTCAAGGGAACCCACCAGGGAACAACCATTAAAAGAGTAACCAGGAACTACCGCACTGTGACGAACACAGAACAGAATCGCTCGCATACAACTGACGAATCGTTGCAGGATGACGATCGATCGACGGCGAAAACCCCTATTAACCGCCGTACCTGCCTGAAACTGGCGGGGCTGGCCGCGACTTCACTTGCCGGCTGTGCCGGTAATGGTGGTCCTACTACCGGTGGAGCGGCTGCTGGCTTCGGGTACGGTGGCAGCCCCGCGGTCACCGAACAGGTGGCCGCGACGGACGTTACGGAAATCGCCGAACTCGGTTCGGTCGCGAGGTCTGTCCGGACGATCGATTTCGACGCACCGCTTTCGACGACGCTCGCGCCCGGCGCGTCTGATCTGTTTGCCTTCCAGGCAACTGACGCGACCGACCTGACCATCTCGTACAAGTCGACCGGCGAGGCCGGTCTGACCGCACTCGGCTTCTTCGATCCAGAGGGTGAACTCGTCTCGCAGGCGTACGCCCGACCGAACGTTCCGGTCTACATCCCGGAATCTATCTCGACCGCCGGTACGCACTACGTACAGGTACTAGACCTGAGTCGAGGCGGTGGCGCGTACGATCTGAACCTCTCGACAGAGTACACCACGACGCAATCCCAGTCACCCTACGAGGGGACTGTGGCTTCGATTCCCGGCCGAATCCAGGCCCAGAATTTCGACGTTGGTGGCGAGGGAATGGGCTATCACGACACTTCGAGCGGGAACGTCTACGGCCTGAACGTCCGTGATACTGACGTCGACATCCGCAAAACTGGCGACGAGTCCGGGAGCTACAACATCGGCTACTTCCAGTCGGGAGAGTGGCTCGAGTACACGACGGATGTGACGGCCGGAGCCTACGATGTCAGCGTTCGCGTCTCGTCGCCGTTCTCGGGCGGTAAACTACGGTTGACGCTTGGCGATCAGACGCTCGGAACAGTCGAGGTGCCCAACACCGGCGACTGGACGACCTGGGAGACGGTTACGCTCTCGGACGTTTCCATCGATCTCGACGAGCAAACGGCTCTCCGGGTCGAAGCGCTCGACTCCGGGATCGAACTCAACTGGATCGAGTTCGACGCGCTCGATACGCAGGGGCCCCACGGCGGATCCCCGGTGACGATTCCGGGCCGCTTCGAGGCCGAAAACTACGACCTCGGCGGCGAGGGAACCGCGTACCACGACACATCGACGGGCAACGAGTACGACACGAGCTACCGCGACGGTGACGTCGACATCCGGGAGACACAGGATTCGTCGGGAACGTACAACGTCGGATACTTCCAGGACGGCGAGTGGCTGGAGTACACCGCCGACGTTTCGCCTGGCACGTACGATCTCGGCGTCCGAGTCGCAACGACTCGGTCCGATCGTCAGCTCAAGTTCTCTCTCGACGGACAGGAACTGGCGACGGTGGACGTTCCCAACACCGGCGGCTGGACGACGTGGGAACTGGCTGTCGTCGAGAACGTATCTATCGACGCCGACGGCGAACACGTGCTACGCGTCGAAGCGATCGGCTCCGGCATCGACTTCAACTATGCCGAGTTCAAGGAGGTCGATACGGAGTCTTCCAACCTCCCGGCGCTTCCCGGCCGAATCCAGGCGGAAGACTACGACCAAGGCGGTGAAGGAGTCGCCTACCACGACACGTCAGCCGGCAACGAGTACGACACGAGCTACCGCGACGGTGACGTTGACATCCGGGAGACGCAGGACGTCTCCGGCGGATACAACGTCGGCTACTTCCAGGACGGCGAGTGGCTCCAGTACACCGCCGAGATTCCGGCGGGGACCTACGACCTCAGCGTCCGCGTCGCGACTCCGCGAAGCGGCCGACAGCTCGCGGTCTCGCTCGACGGGACGCAGGTCGGGACTATCGACGTGCCGACCACCGGCGACTGGACCGCCTGGGAGACCGCGACGCTCCGCGACGTGACGGTTTCGTCCGGCGGTGAACACTCGATCCGAGTAAAGGCCGCCGGCTCTGGAATCGACTTCAACTGGTTCGAACTCCTCGAATCGGGATCGACCGAGACGGAGACAGCGACGCCGACTGAAACGGAGACAGCGACGCCGACTGAAACGGAGACAGCGACGCCGACTGAAACGGAGACAGCGACGCCGACACCGACCGAGACGGCGACGGAGTCCGGTTCCACCGTGGACGACTTCGGCGAACAGGGATACGGAATGGGTGGGTACGGGGGTACTCAGTAACACAGAACAATGGCAGAACGATACACTACGCCCGCAGAGGGTACACTCGATTGGCACGTCCCGCTCAACGAAAACTTCGACAAGCTCGACACGCACGTCGAACTCCGCGACGCCGAGTCGAACATCGGCCAGTACGATCCCAGAGCCGGTTCGAAGTTCCTCGCCACCGACACGGGAACCGTCTACATCGGTGACGGGAGCAACTGGAACCGAATCGGCAGTCTCAGCGCGAGCGATTCCTCCGTCTCCGAGGCCGACGACGGCTCGCTCATCGCCCCACCGGGCGACGTCCAGTCGGTCATCGATCAGGCGTCGAAATCACACACGTGGGCACAGGGTCCGAGCCGAACGGTAAAGCTCGTCTCCGGCGAGAACTACTTCCCCTCGGACACGATCAAGCTCCGTCGGAACGTCCGACTCGAGTGCAACGGCGCTCGCATCGTCCCCGACGGTGACTTCAACGTCATCGAGATGTACCGCGGGACCCAACTCGTCGACCCGTTCATCGACACCCGGCCGGTCTCCTGGGACTCCGCCCAGGTCGTAGTCGGCGCGAGCGACGCGTCGAAGATCGAACCGGCTAACCGTGCGGCCGTCGAGAACGCGTATCTCCTCGGCGACAAGGGCGAAGGCATCGGCCTTCAGTTCCTCGGTGGCTCCAGCCCGTGTTCGATGCAGGTCGCGTCCGGGTCCATCTCGGGATTCGACATCGGCATCGACTGCTACGCGAACGGAAGCGACACCAGCGGGCAGGGCGACTGGTCCAACGGCAACCGGTTCTACGGCACCCTCACCGACTTCCGTATCGGCGTGAACCACCGGTCCGAGGGCGCGGAAGTCTCGGGCAACGTCTTCCGCCTCATGGTCCAGCCCACCGACGACGTGAGCGAGTGGCTCTGGTACATGGAAGACGATCCGCGCTCGGAGAGCCAGCGGGGCGACAACTCCTACGTGAAAGGTAGTAACACCATGCTGGTGTACCCGTGGGACACGTCCCTGTTCATGGAGAACAACGACTATAACGACGGCGGCGACCGCCGGGCCCCGATCTGGTACCTCGGCAAAGGCAAGAACTACGCCAATTCGATGGTCGACCTGTCCGGGACGCTGGGCAATCAGTTCATCGTCAACAACTCCGATTACCCCGACCGGAACGGCATCTTCACCTACCACGGTGGCAAGGTGACCGGGACGAGCCAGTTCTCGCACCCGCCGTCGTACCAGCCAAATAGCGACAGCCGGATGTGGCACGACGACTCGATCAACTAACGGTCGTCGCTCATACTTCGAGGGTTACGGCGACCCCGGTGTTTCCGTAGGTGTCCCACCGTAACGGGTTCTCAGTGGCGAACCGTTCGAAAGCGACGTTCCATGCGATATCGTCACAGAAGTACAGACACCCGCCCACACGGGCGGCGACCGTATCGAACGCCCGTTTCCGGACAGAGTACCGCTTCGGACCGTCGTAGACCAACGCATCGACCCCTCGGCTGCCGAGTTCCACCGGGAGAAGATCGTTCATGTTTCCGATCTGCATCTCCCACCGGTCGCGATACTCGTCCGGGACGATCCATCCGACGTCTCGCCCCGTCGGAATCCAGGCTCCTGCGGATTCGTCCCACTCCCCTGTGTGGTCGTTCTCGTACTTCGGAAGGTCGATGCTTGTGAGCGTCCCGCCGTTGCCGTTTCGCTCCAGCGCGGCGAGGATGTAATACGACGAGACGCCGTTCGCCACACCGACCTCGACGACCGACTCGGGGCGAACTGTCCTGAGTGCCGCGTAGAGGACGGGCGCTTCCACTTCGATACCACCGATCGCGAACGGCTTGTCGTCAACGCGCGTCGGCAGGACTCGACGTGTGGCTTGACATCTGCCTCGAACTCGTCGAAATACGTCTGAACTTCCCGGGCGCTCGTTCCGAGAAGGTCTGCCAGCGCCATATTACTGGACGCTTTTTGGAACTCTTCTTGCAGGCGTCTCGCCCGTGCTGTCGGGTCCGAACGCCGGAACCGGACCGATCGCAGAAAGTGATACAGTTCGCCGGGATTTCTGAGTCCCGTCAGGACCGATCGAGTCGTCGTGACGTCACGGAGGAGTCCCCCAATACCCATGCAAGCGAATCCCGGACAACGGACATGAGAATACGTTCTCTACTCAAATACTGACTCGTCGGGTTGCATCATATACCCCGTCTGAACCAGGTGGAGCTACGAGTTCCGCGACTCGTGGTGCCAGACCCGGCTGTCGTTCTGCTGGTACGCCGGGTTCATCTCGAACTGTGAGGTCCCGACGACGAACCCGCCGTGGGCGGTGAAGATACCGTTCCGAAGGGGATTGTCCGAGTTGTTGACCAGATATTGGTTCCCGCGAACACCGCTGAGGTCGATCAGGGAGTTTCCGTACCGCTTGCCGCGACCGATCAGCCAGATCGGCGGATCGCGGTCGCTGTCCGAGTAATACTCGTTGTTGTTCTGATACCCCGAGACGTCCCAAGGGTGTGCGAAGACGGTGTTGCCGTTCATTACGTATCTGTTGTCGTTGCGTTGCTCTCTCGGGTCGCGGTCCATCTTCCAGAGCCACTCGCTCACGTTCCCGTTGGTCTGGGCCTGGACTCGAACCGTGTTACCGCTCACCGCCGCCCCCTCCGAACGCATACTGATGCCGATTCGGAAGTCCTGAATTCGGCCCCAGAACTGGTTGCCGTTCGACCAGCTTCCCTGCCCGCTGGTGTTCTCTCCGGTGGCGTAGAAGTCGATCGCTCGGTCGAACCCGTTCAGTGTCCCTGTCGCGACCTGCATCGAACACGGTTTCGAGCCGCCGCGGAACTGGATTCCGATTCCGCTTCCGGCATCGGCGAGGAGATACGCGTCTTTCACCCACGCACGGTTGGCGGTGTCGAGTTTCTGTGCATCTTCTGGACCGATGACGATCTGCGTCGAACTCCAGCCCATGTCCCGCGTGTCGACGAACGGGTCGACCAGTTGCGTGTCCCGGACGAGTTCGAACACATCGAAGTCGCCCGACGGAACCACCTTCGCTCCGTTGCACTCGAGACGAACACCGCGTCTCACCCGGACGGTCTCCTGTGTCTCGTATGTCTCGCCCGATACCATCCGCACGGTCTGTGTGGGTCGCTGCCCGAATTCGGAACCCGTGGTTGCGGCGTCGATAGCGGCCTGGAGCTGGCCGGGGCGGGCGATGATCGTCCCGTCACTCGTTACGGTCGCGGTTGCGTTGCCGTCCCCCAACGAGATCACGGTTTCGCGACCCGCCGCGCTCCCGAACTCGAGCCACTGGTTCCCGTCACCCAGGAAAATGCGTCTCGTATCGGTGGCGAGGAACTTCGCACCCTCTTTGGGTTCGTAGTCGCTCCGGTTCTCAGCGGCGTCTTTGATTTCGACGTCTGTGTCGATTCGAGCGAAGTTCTCGTTGAGCGGGACGTGCCAATCCTGTGCCCCGCGGTCCGGGCGCTGGTACCCGTGATTCGAAGTATCCTCGGCCATACACTGTACTCCGCACAGCCCTAGTAAAATATACTGTCGCTACCCTTTCAGGAACGTCCGTCGTGACGTCGGCCCGGGAATCGCTAGCTATACACGGACTCTTCGGCCGCGGGCTCGTGGACGCGACGATACACCGACTCGAATCCGTCGACCATCGATGCGATCGTGAACTCGCGGGCCGCTCGCTCCGCGGCGGTCGACCCCAGCGACTCGGCGAGATCCGGATTCTGGTCCAGACGAATCGTCGCCCACGCGATCTGCTGGGGAGATTCGACGTCGACGAAGAGTCCCGACCGATAGCCCTCGATGAGGTCGCTATTGCCGTCGACCGGTGTCGCGACGATCGGCAGTCCGGCGGCCATCGCCTCGATGACCGCACCCGGAAGTCCCTCGAAGTGCGAGGGGAAGGCGAACAGATCCATCGCATTCAACAGTGCGGGGACGTCCTGGCGTGTGCCGAGGAAGTGGACCGTTTCGGTACAGCCTAACTCCTCTGCGCGGCGTTCGAGACCCGAGCGCTCCGGCCCGTCACCGACGAAGACGAGGTGGGCGTTGGGGATTTCCGTACCGATCTCGGGCCAGGCGTCGAGCAGGTCGTAGTGGCCCTTTCGCTCCAGCAGACGGCCGACGGTCCCGACGACGGTCGCTTCCGCCGGCAGATCCAGTTCCTCACGTACCGCCGCGGGCTCCGCAGTCCTGTACGTCTCGATATCGCGCCCGTTGTACACGACCGATACGTCGTCGCGATCCGCCCCGCGGTCGATTACGAACTCTCGACCCGCTGTCGAATTCGAGACGATCCCGTCCGAGAGAGACATCGTCACCCGGTCGATGAGGCGCCGTGCAAGCGGATCGGAGTCCGGAACCGACCTGACGCCGGTGATCACGGTCGCAGAACAGAGGAGGCCGGCAATCCGCGAGATCACGTTGCCGTAAAAGAGAAACGACTGGATGATATCGGGGTCCTCGCGCCGGACTGCGAGCCAGAACCGTATCGGAGCGAGGACGTACGCGAGCGGCGTCTCGACGCCGGCGATCACTCCATTTTCGAGACGGCCGGCGTCCGTGAGGCTCCTGACGGTCACCTCGGGGGAGAGTTCTGATTCGAGCGGGTTCGTCGAGAAGATCGTCCAGATAGTCACGTCGTACTCGTCGTGGTCGACCTCGTTCGCCAAGTCGATCAGCGTGCGTTCGGCTCCCCCGACGACGAGCGCACCGATGAAGTACCAGAGCGTCGTCACGGTCATTCACCCCTCCACAGTGTGGACTCGCCCGTATCGGTTCGAGTGGCCCGTTTCATTGGCTCTCCGGGGGTTCGATCGCCGCCGCGTTTCAGCCCTTCTGACCGTCGGCTGCCTCGCGACCTTCGCGTCCTGCGTCGCCATCCGTCGTCTTCCATGCTGTCTGGTGGACAGACCAGCGAACGATATTGTAAACCAACTCCTACTCGTTGAACATTTCCGCCATAACAGCGGGACTGCGGCGCCACTCGCATTCGATTGCTCACTCAGTTACCGTCCCGTTGCTGATTGCGTGCAGCGTTCGCACAGCCAGGCGTGCGGGCTCGTAGCTGAGTCTGCCGCCGAGCGCGACCAGCGCGTATACGAGACGATCGGTGTGGAACGGGTAGTAGTAGACCGACTTGAGCAACTGCTTTCTGGCATCCCCGTAGAACCGATTGCGGAGCGCTTCCTGTCCGAGGATGAACAGCAGCGACGCGAGAAACGCCCGTTCGTATTTGCGGCCGTGACTCTTCGCGAGGTCACGGTGTTTCTCGACCAGCAGCGGAAACGACACGTCTCGCTTCTCGGTGTAGTTGTTGCTGATCCGCTCTTCTCCCTCCGGGCAGTGGCGTCGCGTCAGTAGCTCACGGATGACGCGAAATTTGGTGTGTTGTGACAGTCGGATCAGCCATTCCCGGTCCTGCCAGCTCGGGAATCGCTCGTCCGGGAGACCCGCTTCGAAGACGACGTCCGTTCGGACCATTAGCGTCGAGAACTCTCCGAACGATTTCCCCACGAGGAGGTCCTCGGTCACGTCTCCCTCGCAGGTGAAAATCACGTCGCGCGTGTAGTCACCGTAGTCGTACTCACAGCCGGTATACACCACACCGACGTCTTCATCCGAGTTCTCGAACACGTCGACCTGCCGACTGATTTTCTCCGGTCGCCAGTCGTCGTCGTCGTCGAGCAGCGCGATATACTCACCGTCTGCTTCGCGTATGCCGGTGTTTCGTGCCTGATTCGCACCGCGGTTTTCCTCGTGGCGAAGGCAGACGAGATCGAGGTCGTCGAAGGACTCGTTTGCGAGCGTATCGGCCGCCGGCTGGGGCGAGTGGTCGTCGACGACGATGAGTTCGATGTTCGGATACGTCTGGTCAGCGACGCTGCGCGTCGCGCGCCGGAGCCTGTCCGGCCGTTTGTATGTCGGGATTACGACGCTCACTAGCGGTTTCGACATCAAGGTACCCGTAGCTTCTCGATACCTCAGTAAAGTTAGTGCCTCACTATGCTCCGTCGATCAGTTCTCCGGCGACACGGACCAACCAGTGAACCCGCCGTTCGTGTAAACCTTGTTGGCCGTCGGGTCGTTGTCGATTCGGGCGAGACTCTCCTCGCCGTACCTGAAGAGGTACTCCTGCTGTTGGGCCGTGTAGTACGAGGCGGTGTGCTGTTCGGTGTCGTGAGTCTTCGTCACGACGTAGCTCCGCCCGAACGTGTCCGCGGCCGTGATGTCCTCGCTATAGTACCCGAGGTTTCGCGGGAGATTATTGTTCATACTGAAACTCATCGGGTAGTACTGCGGGTGATTCCGTCCGAGGACGAACGCCTCCATCTTGTGTGACGTGTCCATCGAGTGGATCGGCACGCCGGGGTCGTCGTGGGTCGCCATGAACTGGGTCCCGTCGTACTCGGCGTACGTCATGTGGTTGTTTGGCTCGTAAGCCGCTCCGGCTGCGAGCCCCGCGCTCAGTAACACGAGCGCGGTCAGTGCGACTGTAACAGTCGAGTACCGGTTACTGGCACAGTAGACGAGCGCCAGTGCCACCAGGACCGCGGAGAACAGGAGCGAATACCGGTTCGCGCGGATTATCCCTTTGACGATGAGGTTCCCGAGCAGGAAGGTCGCGGCGATGACTAGTCCGGCCACGAAGTGGCTCGTCCCGAGCCCCCAGTCGTATCGGGGCCCTCGCCAGAGGAACCAGTACAGTGTCAACAGGGTAAACAGCCCGGCAACGGCGAAGTAAATGGTCGTCGACCCGTACAGCGTGACGAACTTGTTGACGAGCTGCGGGAGGGTGAACTCTACCGAACCGGCCTTCTGTAGCTCTCTCGCCGCGGGGGTCGCGTCGTTCTGCGTGGCCGCGACTTTTGCAATTGCCTGTCGCGTCTGACCGAAGTTCGTCAGCCAGGCGAACAACAGTGGGAGAAACGCCACGCCGACTCTCGGACTCAGCTGCCTGATTGGTGCGGTCGATAGCCGACCGAACACGCCCGAGTAGACGGCCGTGAGCAACAGCAGTCCGACCATGAACAGCGTCGTCATCGGATGCGAGTAGATGACGAAGATGCCGATGAGGAGAAAGAGGATGAGATACTCGTTGTCGTTGCTCCGTCGATAGAGCTCCGCAAGCCCAAGCAACACCGGAATCAGCATGAACGAGTTCATCGCTGGATGATTCGACAGGTGGAACGTGGTGTAAACCAGGGGACTCCCGGCCGCTAGCCCAGCCGCCAGACTCCCTCGTTTTCCCGAAATCGTGCGCACGAGGATACCGATTCCGACGATCTGGAGCACGGTAAACAGCAGGGCGGTGACGTAGGGAATCGCGGACATCGGGACGCCCAGCATTGTCATCTCTGCCATTAGTACGTGCTCGCCGGGATACCAGATGCCGGGCAGCGACCCTGTGTCGATGATCGCTTTCACGTCTCCGAAGTGGCGCAGAGCGTCGGCGGTTCCCTGCCCATAAAACCGATATCCGCGCGCTTTCGGAAGGAAGAAGTACAGCGCGTAGTTCGCGATGACCATGGCGATCCCGTGTCGCCAGTACCCCGATCCTGTGACTGCTGCGGCGATCAGCGTCAGGATCCCACCCGCTAGGACCGCGTAGAACAGGAACCAGAAAGACTGCGGAAGAGCGTTCACGAGCGATGTCTCGTAACCCGTCACCGGCTGGATGGTGAGGAATATCCCGCTCTCGAGCACCAGGAACCCGGCGAGTATGATGACCAGATACTCTTGTAAGTCGCGGTTCGCAAACTGGTAGCTGTCGAACAGTCCCTGTTCAATATCTGTCTCGTAACCCATATATTACCCTCGTGGACCGCGGACTCCCGGAACTGCTAACAGGCCCAGGTCTTGGTCGTGATTCTGTTCTTCCGCTATTAAGTAATCAGTAGTTAACCCCACGTGAGAGCTGGTCGATCTCGGTGGCTGGCCGGCCTGGTCAGCACGCTTCCAGCCGTTGTGTGTGGCGTCGCCGACGGAGACACGTTCCCCGGTGGCCTGTGGTCCGACAAATCTCGCCCGAGCCATCATTTTACGTCTAGCTCGTCCTGGGCGAGCGGCAGGCTGCTGGCCCGTCCCTTGCGCTCTTTCGGTGTCGGGTCACTGATATCGGCGATCTGACCGAGCACTCGCGTCGTTTCACGGACTGTGTCTTGCCAATCGTATCTCGTCGTGACGATGTCCCGTCCGTGGTCACCGAGGTCGGCCAGTCGCTGCCGGTCGGTCACGAGACTCGAGATGGCGTCGGCGAGCCCGGCTACGTCGCCGACCTCCACCGTCTTCCCAGTCTGATCGACGATCTTCGCCGTCTGCTCCAAATTGCTCGATACGACCGGCGTTTCGCAGGCTAGTGACTCCAGAACGGTCCGCGGGAATCCCTCCGTTCGGCTCGGGAGGACGAACAGATCTGCTGCTCTGAACACGGTCGGCATCTCGCTGTAGGGAACTCGTCCGAGGAAACGAACGGCATCGCTCAGGCCTTCCTCGGCGACGGTGCTCTCGAGGCGCTCCCGAAGCGGCCCGTCCCCACAGAAGAACAGTTTCGCGTCCGGACACCGTTCGCGAACGGTGTTGAACGCTGCGAGTGCGTCCTGTGGGCGCTTTCCGTCTACCAGACGGCCGACGAAGACGACTGCCGGTCCGTCTGCCGCTTCGATCTCGTCGTGCTGGGGACCGGTCGGCGAGAATCGTTCGGTGTCGATACCGTTGTTGACGACTGCGATATCGGCGTCGACGCCGAGCTCCCGAAGCCGTGACTGCTCCACGTCGGTGTAGCAGAACGTCACGTCCGCCGAATCGTACGTCCACTTGCCGAGCGTTCGCAGGTGGGCACGCGAAAACCAGAACGGCCCACGCTGGGAATTGAGTCCGTGGCACGTCACCGCAAGCGGCGTGTCGGTGTAGCGGCAGTATCCCGCAGTCACATTGCTCGAAAAGAATAGATGCGAGTGGGCGTGAACGATGTCGTAATCGTCTGTCCCGCGCAGGTATCCGATCGTATCGGTGAACAGCTGGTTGCCGAGGAGTTCGAGCTTCGGTGGCTGTCTGACCAGCGTATAGCCCTCTCGTTCGACGATCTCTCTCTCGTCCAATTCGTCTGCGACGGTCAGTACCGTCACGTCGTGCCCGTTCGCCGCCTGATCACGGCTGAGAGCGTGTATGTGGTACGGTGCTCCGCCGACAGTTTCAGGGAAGATGTCTTGGGCGACCCGGAGAATACGCATTTGTGTCGGCAGAGTCTTACCGATAGACGGGTTTAGTTAATAGTCGTATTTTTCGAGTAGCACCTTTCTACACCGGGAGTGAGAAATGTTGTACTCCCCTCAACAGCCGCCTGTCGACATTCAGCGAGTGGGTACTTATCACGGATGTCGGCTTGTTCGGACCCTGACACTCGCTGCATACCTTGTCTGACATTGAATACAGCAATTCCTGACAACAGATCTCGGCTGGGCACTCACCTACGAGTCACCCATCTACGTCCGCCGTACAGTGGATCCATCCGTTGACCGGCGCGATCGTCGCCTTCGGTCGCAGTACCGCGTCGAATCGGCTTCGATGTCAGCGGTGCGAACTCTGACGGCAATTGCTCCCGTAGGGACACTATAAACAAACCCGTCCGCGTCGTACGACGAACCGATGGTAAATACTGGGCCGATTGCGTTTTACGTCCCGTCGTTGACGGTTGGTGGCGCCGAGCGCGTGACCGTGTCCGTCGCGAACGGGCTCGCCGAGCGGGGGTACGACGTGGACCTGCTCGTGTCGTACAACCGCGGTGCGTTCCGCGAGGAGGTTGACGCGGAAGTGACTCTCGTCGATCTCGAGACGCCAAATGTGCCGATTCTCGGAATCGGCGCGAGCGTCCCGCAGTTTGCACGCTATCTCAGACGACGCGAGCCCGCGATGTTGTTCTCCCAGATGACGTACGCCAACGTCATCCACCTGACCACACAGCTCGTGACCGGGTCCGACACCGTCGCTATCTCGACGATCCACAATACCCTCGGGATGCAGGAGGAATCGAAGGAGAAACTCGTTCAGTGGCTCCAGCGTCGCCTCGCCGGGCGGTCGGACCAGTTCGTCGCCGTTTCGGAGGGTGTCGCCCAGAGCGTCGTCGAGTACGTCGGCGTCGATCGCGAAAAGGTGTCCGTCCTTCACAACCCGATCCCCGTCGACGAGGTACGGGACCGTGCCGGGGAGCCGGTGGATCATCCGTGGATCGAGTCCGAAGACCTGGACGTCGTCCTCGGCGTCGGACGGCTGGAGCGAGCGAAGAACTACGGGTCGTTCCTCCGCGCGTTCGAACGCGTCCACGCCGCAAGGCCGGACACGCGAGCGATCATCGTCGGTCGCGGGTCCAAGCGGGACGAACTCGAACAACTGGCGGCCGAACTGGGCATCGAAGACGCGGTTTCGTTCCCCGGCTTCGTCGACAACCCCTACGGCTACATGGCCGGTGCTGACGTCCTCGCGATGTCGTCGATTCACGAGGGGCTCCCGACCGTCCTCATCGAGGCGCTCGCCTGTGGGTGTCCGGTCGTCTCGACCGATTGCCCCAGCGGCCCGGCGGAGATCCTCGAAGGGGGTGAGTACGGCCCGCTCGTGGAAGTCGACGACGACCAGGGACTCGCGGCGGCTATCCAGGCGACCCTCGACGATCCGCTCCCGAGAGACGTGCTGGTCGAACGCGCGAACGATTTCGCTCCGGCGGCCGTGATCGACCAGTACGAAGCGTTCATCCAGAACTACGTGACGGTGGAAAACACGGAGGGAGTGGAGAGGCGGTCGGAACCGCTCACCTCTTCGTGACGGCTCAGGAGAGCTACGGTACGCCGTCTCGGTCCGTGGTCCCTGCGTCGGACTCTGACGACATCGTGTCCGCTGGTCGAGTGTCTTTCAGCTTGTACTGAACGTATCCTTGCAGCATGCCGATATTGCTGACTACCTGGCCGAGCGTGGCGAGGGCGGTCCGCCGAACGGTCGAGTCGATGTAGTGGCTCGGGACGAAGATGAATTTGGCCATCTGTTTGTGGACGTCGGCGTCCCTGATCTCGTAGTACGGTATCGACTCCCTGCCGTGTCGGTACTGTTTTTCGAGGTAATCCGAGAGCGAGTCGGCGAACGGGTGTTCGACAGTCAGTTCGGGGTCGTACCACACCGTGTAGGACTCACAGATTCTATCGGTCAGCTCGGTCTCCTCGTGTCCGTACGGGAGACGTTCGTCGAACGTCCCCACGTCATTGAGGACGTCACGTCGAATCGCCATGTTGCACCCGACCACCGTTTCCGTCGGATGCCCGACGGATCCCTGGTCGTACTGTGACGAGAGCCCTCGGGTTACCGTTGACCCGGTATCTCGGATCGGGCCCGTAACCGCCGGATACTCGTCCAACAGTTCCGCGACGTGGTCGAAGTACTCTCCCTGTGGAACAGAGTCATCATCGAGAAAGACCAGTTTGTCCGCATCGGCCTCGCGAATCCCCTCGTTTCTCGCTGCGGACGCGCTCCCTTCGGTACACACGAGCAGCTCCACTTCGATGTCTGCCGCCGCCATTTTTTCCTCCCACCCGAACTCTCTGCCAGGGTCCAGCGTGGGGACGATGATAGATAGCTCGGGCATTTACTGGGTGTTCTCGTCGGGTGACCTTGGTTAACGTGTCTGAATAATTGGGGGTCTTCGAGTAACGATACGCTGATTGCTCTCGAAACCGTCCGAGGGATGTCTCCGTGCGTATAGGTAGTAACTAACAAAATCAGTCGGATTCGGTTCGACTGTCAGATGCCGACTACCCAGTCTGTGCCCGGCATCCCGAAGATCGGCCGACCTACCTCCGAATACGCGGGCCACGGTGGAATCCACCGCCTCGATCGCCTCGCTCGTGGTTCGCTCCCGCGTACTCCAACGCGACCACGTCTCCCGCTGAGGAGGCAACGCCGATGACCGGGACGGACCGGATCGCAGTCGTCACACAGCAGTATCCGCCGGACAAAAGCGGCCACGCGTCCCGAATGAACGACGTCACTCGGAACATGACGGATCACGGCTGGGCGGTCGAGGTGCTTGCCCCGCCGCCGTGTTTTCCCCACGGGGAGTTCGATCGTGACTGGTATCGGACCAACCAGACGACGGTCGACGGTGTCACGGTTCGGCGATTATGGGCGTGGCAACCGACGGAAGCGGACCCCGGAACACTCTCGAGACTCGCTTACTACATCACCTTTGCCCTGCACGCGGCGCTCTGGCTGACGGTCCGAACCCGGCGATACGACGCCGTCCTGACGACGACGCCTCCGATTTCGACCGGCGTCGCGGGATTCGTGACGGCCGTTTCGGGACTGCCCTGGGTCGTCGACGTACGCGATCTCTGGATCGACGCGTCGGTTTCGCTCGGATTCATCACTGAGGGTGGCGTCCTGGAACGGACCAGTCGTCGGTTCCAGCGGGCCGTCCTCCAGACCGCAGATGCGATCGCCGTCACGACCGAGACGCTCGGCGAACACCTCTGTCAGCAGTACGGAGCGGACCTCTCTCAGAAGATCTTTCTCGTCCCGAACGGCGTCGATGTCGACCGATTCGAGTCGGCTGGCAGCGTCGAACCCAGCGAACAGTCCGACGACCCTCTGATCGTGTACGTCGGAAACATCGGTCACGCCCAGAATCTGGGTACGTGCATTCGTGCGATGGGCGAGATGGAACGGGACGTGGAACTGCGTTTGATCGGCGGCGGAGATACCGTGCCCGAACTTCGGGAAACGGTCGAAGCCACTGGGGTTTCGGACTCGGTCACGTTCGCCGGACCGATGCCGCACGAGGAGATTCCCTCGCTGCTTGCGTCGGCCGATATCGGGATCGCCCCTCTCGTCGATGACGGCGAACTCGCCTACGCGATGCCGACGAAAGTGTACGAGTACATGGGGGCCGGACTCCCGGTCGTGACGACCGGCCGCGGTGAAGTGGAGCGGTTCATCGCCTCGTCGAACGGCGGTATCCACGCCGAGAGCGACGTCGATAGCATCGCGCGTGCGTTCGACCGGCTGCTCGCTGATGATGACCACCGCGAACGACTCGGCGAGAGCGGGCAGGCATACGTCCGGTCCCGGTACGATCGGTCGGCGATCACCGAGACGCTCCACGAACGGCTGTGCCATCTCATCGATCGCGGGGAGACGGCCCCGGGAGACGCAACCGACAGCGCGGTGACAGGGAATGAGTGAGAGCGACACGAGTCTCTGGGCGTTCGCGGACGCCGGCCGGAGCCCACTGCTGTATCACACTGCCCGCAACATGCAGTCCCGTCAGATCCTCGGGATTGCCGAGCGTAAACTCCGTCATCTCGTCGTTCCGTCCATACCGATCGACTTCGACGCTCGCTACGAGTCGGCGATACCGGAGCCGCTATCGGTGCGTTCGGAACCGATCGCAGCGAACACCGCTACCCTGCGCGGGTGCCTGTCGCCGACTGCGCGAATGCGGTTCCGGAGGCTGACCGACGGTCTCGGAGCCGGCGAGGTCACGTTCCGAAATCGAACCGTGGCCGTGGACGGTCCCCGCGGCGTCGACTGGCTCGGCGAATCGGTCCCGTCTCCGTCGACGCTCTGGGGGGTCCAGTTTTACGGGCTTACCTTCCTGGTCTGGCCAGTCCTCGGATACGGTGCCGTCGACTCCTGCCGTCCGATTGCCGAGACGCTCCGGGACTGGATCGACGACTGGTCGACCGCCGATGGGACGGAAATCGGTCGCGCGGCGTACCTTCGGCGCGTGTGGACGCCGCACACGGTCTCCCTCCGTGTCATCCACCTCGTTCGGTACTACGCGTGGGCTGTCGACGACCACGGCACCGAGCACGCGAGACTGCTCCGTCGGCTGATATACAAGAACGCGGGGTTTCTCTCGAACCACGTCGAACACGACGTCGGCGGGAATCACCTCATCGAGAACGGGGCGGCGCTCGCGCTCGCGGGGCTGTTTTTCGAAGCTGACGGTTCGGGGTTCCTTCGGCAAGGCGTCGACGTCCTCCAGACGGCAGCGGCACAGTTCCTCGCCGACGGCGGACACTTCGAACTGAGTCCGATGTATCACGTGATCACGCTCACCCGCTACCTGACGGTCTGTGACCTCCTCGAGCGGACCGGACGTGAGGTTCCGCGTGATCTCTGGCGGACCACCGCCGCTGCTGCCCGGCACCTCGATGCCCTCCGGCCACCAGACGGCCGCCTCCCTCTCCTCAACGACGCGGCGTTCGGGATGGCGCTTCCGATGGACGCTTGCCTCGACTACGCGCGGTCCGTCGGAATCGACATCGACGCTTCGGCCGAGGCCGAGCAGTCGCCGCTCCCGGACCAGAACGGACTAGAGGCGTCCGGCTATTACTGGATCGGCGACGGGACGGACCGATTGCTCGCGGACGGCGGCGCAGTGGGCCCGCCCCACCTCCCCGCGCACTCGCACAACGACCACTTCGCCGTTCTCTGGTGGGTCGACGGACAGCGCCTCCTCTGTGACACGGGCGTCTACGAATACCTCCCGACCGACGAACGGCAGCACGCCCGTAGCGTCGCGGCCCACAACACCGTCCAATACGGTGCCCTCGAACCGATTCCGATCGGCGGGAGCTACCTGTTCGGGCGGCGCATCGAGCCGACGATTCGGTACGGGACCGACGACGGAATCGCGTACTTCGACGGGAGTTACACCCGGCACATTTCACGGGACGGCCGATACCGACACCGTCGTCGTATCTACGGCGGTGACGATTGGTGGCTCGTCTGGGATCGGCTCACGGCGTCGGCCCCGGATCGTGTTCGAAGCAGACTCCACTTCGACCCCGCAGTCCGCATCGAACCTGACCCCGAGCCGGACCGATCACGTGTCCAGGTCCACCGAGCGGAACGCGACTCGGACCCGCTCGCGTACTGTCATCCAGTCGACGCCCGCAGCGTATCGCGCTCCCAGAGCCGGTATTTCCCGGCGTTCGGTCAGTCGGTCCCACGCACGTGTCTGACATTACACTCCCACGGTGAGGACGTGTCCCTCGGCTATCTTCTGTCACGACACTCCTACGACGCCGTGGGGGTATCGAGCGGTGACGCCGCTTCGGTCGAACTCTCGCTCGACGGTCGGACCCAGGTGCTCCCAGCGACCGTCGACTGATTCCTCTTTTCGGCCGGATCCAGTGGCGCACTCACTCGCTCAGTGCGTCGCGGTAGAGCGACTCGACGCGCTGGGCATACGCCGTCCAGGTCCACCCCTGCTCGACGAGTCGGTCCTTCCCGCGCTGACCCATGCTGTCGAGTCGGTTGGGGTCTCGCAGCAGTGCGGTCAGCGCGTCGGCGAGCCTCCGTGGCGCCTCCGGCGGAATAATCACCCCGGTCTCGCCGTCAGAGACCTGCTCGGTGACGCCGCCGATATCCGTGCCGAGGACCGCGGTTTCAGCCGCCATCGCCTCGTAGATCACTGTCGGTCTCCCCTCTGATCGGCTCGGCAGTACCAGCAGGTCGGCCACCGTAAGCCACCGCCGGAGCGCCATCGACGTGATTCCTGTATAGACGTGTCTGTCGGTGAACTCGCTCTCCACCAGCGCCTCTTGGAGGTCCCAGCGCATCGGTCCGCCGTGTCCGACGAACACGAACTCCGTGTCTGGAAGCGACAGCCGCGGGAGTACGTCGACGAGTTCCGGGATCCCCTTTCGCTCGCAGAATTCGCCGACGAACAGCGCGACGGTCGCGTCTGGGTCGATGGACAGCTCTTCTCGAAGCTGCCGTTTCCGATTCACCGGATAGCGGCCGGGCGACGCTCCGATAGGAACCGTCTCGACCTTCTCGTCAGACACGTGCGAGGTCGCCTTGTCTGCGAGCGCGTCGCTCACGCAGAGCACCTTCGCGCTGGCTTCAAGCGTCTCGTCGACGCGGGCTCGCACTCCGCCGGGGAGCGCCTCGTACTCGTTCAGGAAGTGGCCGTGTGAGATGACGAACAGCGGAACGTCGTGCGCCCGGCAGTACGGGAGCATCCCGTAGCCGTCGAGGTAGATGTGACAGGCCTGTACCACGTCGGGGACTTCGAAGGTGTCCTCGACGTATCTCGGGACGCGTGCCGCGAACGAGTCACCGGCCTTGCCGTAGAAGAATCGTTTCGGGAGCAGATACCAGAATCGCGGGTGGTGAACGTCGTACTCGCCCCAGTCCTCGGATTCGGGTAACGCAGCGTATTCCGACTTCGGCCCGAACGGGGGCGCAAACGGCCGGGGGGAGACAACGTCTACAGACATCTCAGCGTCCCGTAGCGAGCGTACGATTCGGTGGTTGAAGAGCCCGATGTACGGATTGACGGCGTCCGGGTGGTTGACAGCGCTTGCCAACACTGAGACGCTCATTTGCACTGACCTGTTGGTTCCGAACTAAAGTTATGACCTTTCTACCGTCTGACCGACGTCCGTGACTCTATTCCCAGTGTCCGTCACACGACCCGGAGTGACCGTGTGATTCACCCGGTCCGAGAGGGCTGTCTGAGGGCGTATTCGACGAGTGGCTCTGTCACTGCACTGGACTGCATGGACCTCCTGCCTCTCACGTTGTGAACGTTTGACCGGGGCTGAACCCTGGTGCACGCTCTTCGACGGTTTATCTGTGCCACGTCTTCGTTCGAAGATTCCTGATCCGAATCCCGCGGTTCGGAAATGACTCTCCCTCTCTGGCACCGTGTCAAGACGGACGGGTTTCGCAGTTGGTGGGTTCAACAGCGGGCGTATCGCCGCGGTCAGAGGTTCTGACGGTCTGAAACCGTTCCTCGGCGACAAAGTGTGCCGCCAATCTGGCGAGTGACAAAACGTTCGGGATCGCTCTCTGCAGTAGGTAATTCTTACCATGCGGACCGGACTGTGGGGGTACATTCTGCCTCAACTATGTCCGTGACGCCGGTCTTTTATTTGACGGTCCGTTTTATTCCGCCTGTTACTATTTCCACCGTCTGTGGCGGATCTGTAACATTGTCACTGTCGTATCGTTTGGGGTATCTTCGACGGACGCTCGCCTCTCTCGTGACTGTCAGGGAGGACCTAATCGAACAGAGATGTTACCGAGTAACAAGTTGTCTATAACAAAACATTCTCGTCTACGAACCAGTGTCATGGTATGCCCTGACATCCCTCGAGGCCAGCTGAATCGGGGGGTGAGACGTGGTGACTGACTCGAAAGCGGCCTTCGTTCTCGGAACCCGTCCGGAGATCATCAAACTCGCACCGGTCATCAAAGCATGTCAGCGCAGGAATGTCTCGACGCTCGTAATACATACGGGACAGCACTACTCCGAGTCGCTCGACGAGATCTTTTTCAGTCAACTCGAACTCGACCCACCCGACGTTAACCTCGGTGTCGGGTCGGGAAGCCACGGGCAACAGACGAGCGAGATGGTACTCGGGATCGAAGAGCAACTCATGGACGCCACGCCCGACGTGCTGTTCGTCCAGGGGGACACGAATTCGACGCTTGCCGGGGCCCTGGCCGCCTGTAAACTCGATAACATCGACGTGGCACACATTGAGGCCGGACTCCGGAGTTACGACCGCAACATGCCCGAGGAGCGAAACAGGATCATCGTCGACCACGCCGTCGACCGACTGTACCCACCGACCGAAGAAACGGCGGCGCTGCTCAGAGACGAGGGAATTCCCGGCGACAGAATCACGGTGACCGGAAACACGATCGTCGACGCGGTCGAGATGTACGACGAGACGGCCGCGTCGACGAGTTCGACTCTCACGAGACTCAGCGTCGACAAAGGGGAGTTCGACCTGCTGACGGCGCACCGGGCCGAGAACGTCGACGACCGTGACCGATTTGCGAACATCCTCTTCGGTGTCGCGGCGGCCGCACGACACCGCAATAACGAAGTGATCTATCCAGTCCACCCGCGTGCGGCGGACCGACTCGAATCGTTTGACCTCGCGGTTCCGGACTGCATTCGGACGATCGACCCTCTCGATTTCTTCGACTTCTTGCGTCTCGAGAGTACGGCGTCGCTCGTGTTCACCGACTCGGGCGGTGTTCAGGAGGAGACGTGTATTCTCGGGACACCCTGTGTCACGCTCAGAAACGGAACCGAGAGACCCGAAACTGCATTCGTGGGTGCGAACTGTATCGTCGGGCATCGACCGGACGACATCGTTGCGGGTGCTCGTCGGATGGAGTCGAAATCGGGTGAGTGGGAGCCACCGTTCGGCGACGGGCACGCCGCGGAACACATTCTCGACGATGTCGGACTTGAGGATCAGCACGCGGAACGGAGGGCTGAGACTGCGACGAAAGAGGCGCCCCGAGAGCTGTAGGGGACACGGCTCGTCTGTTTTATCGGGTTTCTGTCCGCTACGTGACTGCGTTGAGGAGGGCGTCAGGAGTGGTCGCGTCCCTGCGCCGTGGCGCTGGACGACAGTATCGAACCGGATCCCATCTCTACAGGGCGTTCTCGGACCTGGTGGCCCGTTAATTCCGCAGGTAACTACTTACTATTTATTAGTCACCGATTCCTACTCTCGGGGCGAGACAGTGGTAGTGACGCAGCCATCACCGCTTCGTGGCGTCGGCCTCCGGACGCCGTCTTTCGCTACGAGGAGGGACGGGGTCTCTTCCGACGGTGGCATCACTCGCCGCTGTGTACCCTGCTGGAGTCCCTACTGATGTCGGATGGAAGATTGGACCGCCGGAAACTGCTCGCTCTGCTCGGTGCCACGGGTGTGGGAACGGTGGCGCTCCGGGCGTATTCGGACGGCGACCCGACCGGTGAACCGGTCCCGGCGTCGGAAACTCCGACGCCTCGTCCCGCCGGAGAGCGGAGCCGAACACCCGACGGTCCACAGGCCCAGACGGAGGAGCCGTCCGTCGTCGATATCCGGCGGTACGGTGCTCGCGTCGACGGACAGACGGACGATACACCAGCGATACGCCGCGCGCTCGATGCCGTTCACCCGGGCGGCGTTCTCCAGTTACCACCGGGTGACATCCTGATCGACACGCCCGAGGACGTGCGAGCTGCAATCTCACTCACCGACGACCACCGAAACGTGACGATTCGCGGGAGCGTCGACGGTGAGACGAGGAGTACGCTCCACATGGCTCCGAACCAGGACCACGTCCACTACGCGTTTCGCATCACTGGGGATTCCCTGGAAGCAAACGACGAGATCGCGATTCGCAACCTCACGATCGATCTTCACTCCCCCCGACAGGACACGGTCGGAACGGCCATCAGGACGAACGGCGCGAACGGAACGTTCACGCTTCGCAACTGCCGGATTGTGCGGACGCGCAACTCGGGGGTCAAGATGGTGGGCGGAATGAACGGTGACATCCGAAACTGCCGGTTCGAAGAAAACGGCGTAGTTGCGTACGGTCACGCGATTTCGCCAAAACAGTCTCGCCGAAAGACCACGACCACGATCAAGAACGTGTTCTGTACGAATCAGCGGGGTGTCTCTATCGACGTCGGAGAGGGCCGCAGCGGTGACAGACAGACCGTCCATATCGAGCGGTGCGTCCTGAAAGACAGCATCGGCGGCATCAAGATCAACCCGACAGCCGCCGCCGTGACGATCAGGAACACCCAGATACTCGGCGGTGAGTCGACGACGATTCCGGTCAAGATGAATCCGTACGACTTCTACATGGGCAGCGTCGAACTGGACAACGTCCTCATCGACGGAGGTGGGTGGCCGGGAATCGACTTCCCGAACGCGACCGCGCTCGAACTCCACGACGTCGCTATCAAAAACGTCGACAAGAACAACGAGAGCAGAGGTCGGGACAGAGGCGGTATCCGCACAGACGAACTCGACTTCGGCTCCTCCGGACGAATCTCGATACACAACGTCGGCGTGAACAACGAGGGCCCCGCGCTCAAGATTTTCGAGGGGAGCGGATCGATCGACGAAGTCAGACACGACGGAACGGGCGGACTCGGGCGGACCGAGGGCGTGACGGTGCATGCCGATAGACGCGGCGGTCCACCGATCGAACCCGACGTCCCGACCGAGTCCGAGGTTGGTCTGGTCGATCACTCGATGTAGGCGTGACGGCTGCCCGCGCAGAGCGTGCCGATGACCGCGTACCCTGTCCAATGATCGGATCTGCAATCGAGAACGTAACGGCCACCGACGAGCGGTTCAGAGGTAACCGAGGTCCGCAAGTCGCTGCTCCGTCTCTGCAGCCGCGCTGTCCTGTCTGGACTCCTCGACCTCGGGCATCCGTTCGCCGTGATCCGTCGCCGTCGCCGTCGCCCACGGGACCTTCTTCAACGACGGGTGGAGGAACCCCTCCGGATGACCGTACAGACCCATCTCACCGAACAGTTCCCCGTGGTCGGCAGTGATGACGACATCGGGTGCGTCGACGTTACGCAGGAGCGTCTCGATCGAGTCCAGTACGAATCGGAGATTTTCGAGGTAGCGTTGCTTGACTTCTTTGACCGTGGCTACACCCTGGTCCAGTGCCGTCCACGGATCTGACTCGACGGCAGTCGGCGATCTGTTCTCCGCGTACGCGTCCGCGATGTACGGTGTATGGGGCTGGAGGTAGTGGACGACCATCCTATCGAACGTCCCGTTTCGGGCCGCATTGATCGCGTAGTCCGTCATGATATCCGGTGGTGCTTCGGGGAAGTGCTCGTCGTAGTCGTGTCTGTGGACGTGGAGGAATTTCGCGAACGTCGACTTCTCGACGACGTCCCAGTCCGGCCACATCACCGGAATGGAATACGCCTTCGGCGGGAGCGTCCTGTCGTTGAAGGTCTGTGGGAAAAACGGGTTGGACGTGATCAGCGCCGTCTTCGAGATGGCGTCGCGGTGCTCGTTCGTGAAGGTCTTGGAAATCCACTCGTGGGACGCACTACCGACCGACCAGATCGACTCGATATCCTCGAGGAAGTCGTACTCGGGCGCGACGCTCCGGAGGGCGTCGACCCGACAGGCGTCGAGAACGAGCAGCAGATCCCAGTCTCGATCGTAGATGTTCGTTCCGATCGGATAGCGCGTCGTCAGCGTGTAGTACGGTCCGTTAAACGCACCCCGAAGTGCCCGAGCGACTCCTTGCAAATCCCGCTCCTTGAGTCCCCGGGAGAGCTCGCTAGCCCAGCTGCGAGCATCGGTTTGCATGGTGCCGTACTCGGACGAATCGAATATAGTTATATTCGGAAAAACGCCGATTCTGATCGGACGTAACCAGGTATCTCCGTAGAGCGCCTCGGGCACGTCGTCGCCCTATAACCGACCCATTTCGAGCTCGGAGTGAGCCGCCCTCCCGTTCGATCTGGAACTGTGTTCTGACCATTTAATCGATTCGACAAGCAGTAATAGAGTCTTACTATGGAGCGGGAATTGGTAGTAAACACTTACTGTGGGAACAATTTGGTAACAAAAAAGTGCATACGTATGACTCCTCCGCGCGTAGCTGTGGGGTTGAACACTGATATTCGGTTAGTTCGTTTATTAGACCACCTCCGAATCCTCTGGCTGTATGATGTCCCAGCAACCATCTGTTCATATCGAAACACGGCCACACGGCCGACCCCGTTCAGTGCGATCTCATGGGTCGTCTCTTCCATGGTCCACCGGTTTCACTCGTCGAGACGAGGTCCAGCATCGATGACTGTCTACGTCACTGACCACGGCGCGACGCCCGACGACGGTACGGACGATACGGCAGCGATTCGGTCGGCCGCGGACGAGGCCGCACCCGCCGGCACGGTCTTCTTCCCGTCCGGTACGTACGACGTCGGTGCGAACTCTCGCTTACCGCTCGACTTTCCGGAAGACGGCCGGTGGGATGACTTGACATGGAAGGGCGAAGACCACGCCGATACCACTATCAGGCTCGCTGGAGGCAATACCAAATTCCACAGTCTCTGGAACGTCACTCCCTCGACACCGATTTCGAACGTCACGATCGAGCAGCTGACGATCAACGGTAACGGTCGCAATCAGGACTACGGCATCGGCGTCGGCGTTCACGCTGACGACATCCGGGGAACGACCAGCCTGATCGATTGCCGATTCGAAGACTGGGCTAACACAGGCATCACCTGCGACAGTGGCGACCTAGTCATCAAGCGCTGTGAGTTCGAACGGTGTGGTCACGCGGCCCACCGGATCTCTGGCCTGGCCGGCCACGCGTTCTCCCTGAACACCGACGGAACGGTACGCGTTGAGGACTCGGTCTTCAAGAACATGATCGGTACCGACGGTGACGTGATGACTGGTTCCGGTGCGACGCTGACGATGGACCGCTGCATCGGGATGGGTCGGACCGAGTATTCGGCGCTTCTCAAAATCAACCCCGGACCCAGCGACGTCACGATCCGTCGGTGTATCTCGCAGAATCGCGGGACGATGGCCGTCAAGAGCAATCCGCAGACGGAGGATATCGGTTCGATCCTCCTCGATAACGTCCTCGTCGACGGAAGCGACCGACCGGCGCTCGATTTCCCCGCACCGGGCTCAATCACGGTCGTCGACTGCGCCTTCAAGAACGTCGACAGAAGCGACATGCGCGGGTACGGTATCTACACCGACGGAATCGACTGGAGTTCCTCCGGTCCGTTCTCCGTCCACGACGTGGGTTCGAACAGCGACGGTGACGCGGTCTCCATTCAGAACGGCGGTGGGACGATCTCCGGACTCGTGTACGACGGCGTCTCAGGCGTCGGTTCGGCGGACGGGACGACTCTCGAGGGCGCCACGCGTGGCGACCCGATCTCTCCAGACGTGCCGTCTCTCTCCGAAATCGGTCCGGTCTCTAGCTCTACTTCGAGTGACGACTCCAGCGACTCCGACGGGTCGACCGACACTAGCGACTCGACCGAGACGGTCGACTACGGCGGGTATTCGACGCCGGCGGCCGGTAGCCTGGAGTGGCACGTCCCGCTCAACGAGAACTTCGAGAGCATCGAACAGGATGTCCGCGACCTCGCCCAGCGAATCGCAGAACTCGAACAGAACCACTGACTGCGCCGCTTTCGGTCCGAACTCTCGTTTTGCGTCGGTTCTCGAGGACGTCGATCGGGCGCCGACGTGACCCGGAACCGGCTTCCACGGATATCGTCTCTCTCACGGTATAATCTGCGTGTAACTATGCGACTTTCGCAGCAATCGTTCGGATATTCACCGTCTGGTCATGAGAAGATACCACCTCACGAACCCGGCGTCCCGTCGGCAACACCGGCATACGAGAGATACCCCCGAGCCACGGCAACGGGCCGATGAGTGACACTGTCTCGGACCCCCCTCTCGTTTCGGTCGTCATCACCACGTACAACAGACCGGAGTGCCTCGAGCGAGCTATCCAGACCGTCTCAGCCCAGACGTATTCGCCGGTAGAGGTCCTCGTGGTCGACGACCGCTCGCGGGTCCCGGCATCAGATACCGTGCGGAAGCTGTCGCCCGACGTGGCGGGTCTCCGCTGTATCCGCCACGACGAGAATCGGGGCGCGAACGCCGCACGGAACACCGGTGTGGCAGAGGCGAACGGGTCGTACGTGGCCTTCCTCGATGACGACGACCGCTGGGCTCCGGACAAACTGCAGCGACAGGTTGCGGCGTTCGAGCGTACAGACGGCGATGTCGGTCTCGTGTTCACGGGGCGAAAGCACGTGGGTGACGGCGACGTCACCGAACGCAAGATGCCTGATTCAATCGAGGGAGACGTTACGAAGCAACTCCTCTGTCGGAACGTCGTGGGGACCCAGTCCAGCATCATGGTCCGGACGGAGATCGCTCGGGAGGTTCGGTTCGACGAGGAGATCAAGCGCTGGGCCGATCTGGAGTGGTACATTCGAGTTTCGCAGGTCTGTGACTTCCACGCGGTATCGGAGCCGCTCGTCATCTACACGTTCGACGCAGGAAATCGAATATCCGACGACTTCGACCGACTACAGACGACTGTCAACCAGTTCATCGAGAAGTACAGCGGCCTCGCGCGGGAGTACGGAATTCTGTTCGAGCGCAAGATGCGAGGCTGGGCCTACCACCGGGTCGCCCAGTCGTGCGTGTACGCCGGTAACTACGCCGGCGCACGCCACTACTCGCGGCGTGCGATTGCGACTTACCCGTTCGAGCCCTCGTTCTACGTCTACGCGTTCGCCGCATCGGGCGGTCGTCTCACTCACAGGACGGCACAAACCGTTCGGACTGCGCTTTCTCGAATGCCACTGCCCTCGGCGTGAGTTCTCGTGGAAACGCCGTTCGTGACGACAGGTGTATCGGCCGCCACACGCCGAACCACGACAGTATGGTCCTTTTTCTTATCACGAATGATGACAAATTAGCGCCAAAATATGAGCGGGATGATCGGTGGGGCTGTCAACGGGTCCCGACTCCAGAAGGCGGTGTCCGAACTCGGCGGTCGGACGCGAGAGAAATCGTGGCTGTACGAACACGGTGGGTCGGGACTCGGGCTGTCGTACACGACGGCGGACCCACAGGGGGTGACTGTCTGGGATGACGGGTCTCGTGCTGGTGTCATTTACGGCGTCGTCACGAACCGAAACGAACTCGGCCTCACGGAGAGCGAGGTGTTCGACAGATTACTGGATCGACCCGCAGAGACCGCTCGCACGCTCGAAGGCGAATTCCTGATCGCGTGTTACGACAGCGATCGTGACTACCACGTCGTCGTAACCGACAAACTCGGCGCTCGCTCGTGCTACTACACGAGGGCCGACGGGGTGTACTACGCGACGGATGTCGACGTCCTGTTGGCGTTTCTCGACGACCCGGAGCTGGATTTCCAGGGCGCAAGCGACATGCTGCTCATGGGACACATGTGGGGAGAACGGACGCTCGTCGAGGGGGTTCGGGCGATGCGTCCGGCAACCGTCATGGAGGTCACGGGTGGAAGCGTCTCGACGAGGCGGTACTGGAAGCCCGATTACGAGCCGGCCGACCCCGGAGCGGGCTATTTCGACGAACTGGCGGATCGGTACCGACAGGCCGCAAACCGGTTCGGCGGGACGCTCCCCGAGAGCGCGGGTATCTGGCTGTCCGGCGGCCTCGACAGTCGAACCACCGCTGCGGCACTGCTCGCGGAATCTCCCGAGGGGTCGCTGGAGTCGCTCGTCGCATACGGATACGACGCGAACCCGCCCACGAACGACAACCCGCGCATCGCCCGCGATATCGCTGAGACGCTCGAGATCGAGTACAATCAGATCCCGCTCTCGGCAGAAACGTTCGGCGAGGACTTCGAGCGCGTCATCGAAGCGACCGATGGAATGCTCCGTTGGAACACCACGGCGAACCTCTCGCCGACCTACCACATCCGGGACGACGTGCCGGTGCTCATGGAGGGAATGCAGGGTGAACTCATCGGCGATCACCTGCTTCGCTATCACCTCGACGACTCGCAGTCCATCGTCGAAGCCCAGCAGAACAGCGAGGCCTCGACTGCCGTCGAGACCGTCCAGAACCTCCTGACCGTCGACGTCGATCCGCTTGCCACGTTCAAGGCAGAAGCCGATCGAACGTCCGAACGGACACACCGCGGCAAGGTGCTCGACATCCACTTCCAGAACTACTACGCGCGACTGGGGCTGGCGAGCAACAGGGTGATGCGTGACTGGACCGGCAACAGAGTGCTACAGGTGGACGGTGACTATCTCGAGTGGTGCGCCAGGATTCCGCAGTACTACCGGAAGGGGACGTTTCCCCTCTCACATCTGTTCTTCCAGTCCGACGCCGGCGGGATTCCGTACGGCACGTCGATCGCAAAGCTCGAACTGTGCCGTCGGATCTCGCCCGAGCTATCGGAGATCACGTACGAGCGAACGAAGACCAAACCGTCCAGGCCCTATCACCTCCACGTCGGCGGGTTCGTCGGAAACGTCGTCGTGAATCGGCTCCGATCGAAGCCGACGTACGCCAATGGACAGCTACAGGACTTCTGGATCAGGGACACGGATACGTACGTGCACCGGCGAGTGACGGAACTGGTCGACGCCGCGATGGATCGCAATCTGTTCGACGCTGACGCCGTCGAAGCGGTCTACGCCGCCCATATGGACGGAGCGAACAACGCCACCCTCCTCGCGCAGATCACGACGCTCGAGTACTGGATTCGGGAGCACCTCGACTGATTCGGCTCGCATCGTGAGAAATCAGCCCTGTCTCTCGCCCCTGTAATCCATTCCCTTCTGGCGGCTACCCGGTCCCGTTGATGCGGTACACGTTCACGTTTCCGTTGTGATACACTTGCGATGTCGTCGGGTCGCGCTGCAACTGCTCGAAGTCCCGGTCGTGGAACCGCCACTGATCCCGGTAGTCCGGGTACATCGACGGGTAGAACTCGCGCCCTTTGGTCGTGATCACCATGTACTGGTTCGTCTCGTACGACGAGCCGAGCGTGTCGTTGGTCCGATAGCCGAAGCTCGGTGGCGGTAACGGGCTCTCGGGATCGACCATCTCGCGTCGCGAGCTCTTGTTCACCCCGAAATACGTGTCACCGAACCGCCACAGCGTGATTCCGTACTCGACGGTCCCGAAGAACCGGTTCCGGTGATCGAGCAACCACTGTGACCCCTCCAGTTCGGCGTCGGTCACGTGGCGTCCGGGTTCGGCTTTCAGCGGCGAGTGATAGAGACTCAGCACGCCGAACGTGCTGTACGCGACGAGGGTGACACAGAGGAACAGCGTGACGCCTCGCCGGAAGTCCAGTCGTCGGTACCCCCAGTAAAACAGTGGCCCGGCGAGCAGCGCGCCGAAGATGTTGACGTACAGTAGCGGGCGGCCGAACCCGACGATGAGGTCGAAGACGAGAAAGCAGACCGACGCGCCGGCGAACGCGACGAACGACACGACGAACGTCCCCTCGTAGACGTCGATGTCGAACCGACCCGTGAGCCCGTCGTACGCCTTCGTGAGTATGTACAGGCCACCGATACCCAGGAATACCGCAGAGACGCCGTACTCGATGAAGCCGATGACCAGGATGTCCGAGAGCTTCGGTGAGGTCGAACTGACGGCCGAGCTGTACTGCCCCAGCGGCGACTGGCCACCGGACGTTCCCAACAGCCCGCGAATCGCTTCTCGGCTCCGTCTGATGACGGGACCGAAGCCGTGATACCAGGAGAGGAACAGGCCGACCAGCAACTGGAACGTTACCGCTTTGCCGACAGATGCCCGCGGCCTGTCGACGCCAGAACGAGCGCTCACCACCAGTTCGACGAGGATGTACACGAGCAGTATGCCGCTGACGAACAGCGTTATTATCGGGTGGTAGATGACGAGCGATACCGCGGTGACCGCGAGCGCGACTCGAGCCGGAATGGACCGAGTCTGGCGCTCTCGAACGAACAGATAGAGGACGAACGGCACTACCAGTGAGATCTGCGTGTAGGGCGAGGGATTTGTGTACGCGCTCCCGGCGACGAAGAGTATCGCGAAGGGGAGCGTCAACAGCGCGCGTCGCCGGTCGTACAGTCGGACGACGAACGCGTACCACGCCAGCACCGAAAACACCGGAACGACGACCGAGATCGTGTTGATGATCTGTAGCGGTTCGATCCCGGTCGCGTACGAGAGCGAGAGCGTAACGATGTGGATATTCGGATAGATGTCCTTCGCGGGCGGCGTTCCGTACTGGTGGATGCTCCGGATGTAGCCGATGTGCGTCAGGACGTCCGCGCGGTCGTAGGCCTGATAGCCGCGAAAGTACGGGAGCGACAGAATCAGCGTCTCGATCGAGAGTGCGATGACCACTCCGTACCGCCACGATACCGGCGCGTCGTCGTCCCAGAGCGCGTAGCGCACGATCAGCAACTGACACAGCACCAGTCCCGATATCGCCAGTATCCAGAACTCGACCGGCAGTGCCCGGTAGACGGAGAATTCGTATCCGGTCGCCGGCGGCGTCAGGGAGAGGATGACTGCCAGGAGGAAGACGATGCCGCCGCCGCTCAGGACCGCCGCTCGTGTGACGCGATTCCGCAGTCGTTCGTTCATAAGCGCCGCTCCCGCTCTGACCGAGCGTTCGATAGTGCCGTTTCGGCCGGCGGATCTGTCCCGAGCATAGTTACCCCGTGACGTTCACCCAGAAGTAGGTATGGCGGTAGGAACTGTCGATGCTCGGTCGTTCTGGCGGGTCGCCTCTGTAGAGGAGAAACGCCAGACGGGACTCTTCTGGTCCGGGGATCCGGGAGACTTCGATGGATCGGTTGCGTCGTTCAGTTTCTCGATTTGCCAGCGTTAACGAGAACCGGTCGACGGTAGTCGACTGCTGGACCTGTCGAATGTCGCCTTCTCGGCCGAGCCGTTGTTGTTCCACGACCACGGTGTAGTTCGTCTCGGCCCCTTCACGGTTGGTAACCGACACCACTACTGACTGGGGGTCTCCCACCGTAACCGACGTGGGATACCCGTCCGCCGTCAGGTTCCCCGTCTCGTCGTCGATTGTGAGGAGCGAGAACTCGGTGTAGGTCTCCCCCTGTGGCTGACTGATCAGCGTCGCGCTCGCGACGCCTGCCGCGGCCAACAGGAGTACGATGGTGACCGCTCCGATGGTCGGCCCGCTGGAAAACTGGGCACGAAAGTCGCTCGTCACCTGCTGACTGAGGTGAGCGACTGGTACGCCGGCACCCTCTGAGGGAGCTCGCGCTCGCCGCAGTACGGCGGCGATGGAACACACCACTGTGACCGCCGTAACGAGCACGAAAGTCGTCCCTGGACCGATGTCAAAGCCGAGGAGCGTCACGGACAACAGCGGGAGTGGGACCGAAAAGAGACTGAGACCGACTGTTAACACTGCGATTTCGGTTCCGAACAGCTGAGAATCGGCTGCGGTGGTTGAGATCCCGGTTGCCGGGACGACCTGTCGATACATCGTCGGGTAGAGCGCCGCAGTGGCGGCATAGCCGGGGAGCACGAAGATGAAGAGAAACCCGAGCACGACGCGAAAGGGCGTGGGTAACACGTCGGGCAGCCAGAGACCGACGACCGAGGTACTGACCGCTAACACAGCGACCACGAGGAGATCCAGATTGGTGAGGGCCCGGCCCCCTCGATCCTCGGGGCGACTCACCGCGACCGCTCCCACTGCTCTTGGCGCCCCATCGTTACGAGTAAGACGTGTGGCAGATTTCGCTGACGATTACCGTCCCTCGCCATGAACTCATTGCGTTCCCCCTTGGAATGCAGACCCGCATTGTTAGTTTGAGTCTACCAACCGTCTGATGCGGTTTTTGTGCGGTTTCTTCTCCCGAGTTGCTCTCGGACCAGAGTAAACGCCATATACCTCTATGCCTGAGTTTCTCACACCTTTATTATGGCTTCGACGCGTGGGATTCGGTGGGTGACTGGACCGTGAGCGAAGACACTGACGAGTACGTCGAACCGTCGTTCTGGGATCGAATCACCACTGCCCGTTTCGACAGTTCGGACGGGGCTGATTCGACCCTGGACCGGAACTATAGCCACCGCGGGTCGGATATCGACCAGTCCAGTCGCTTCTGGAGACTCGTCGCAATTCAAACGGGATGGATGGTGGTCGCACTCGCACTCCTGTTCCTCTTCGATATGTGGGCGCTTGATCTGTATTTCATCCTCTCGTTCAACGGATTACTGCTCGCCAGAGTGTTGCTTGCACCGGCACGTGGCAATCCGGACTGGTGGCGTCGTCTGAACTGGTTCGTCTACCTCGGGTTCGGTGTTCTGGTGTATCTCATCGTCCAACGGTTCGTGCAGTATACGGTCTGACTCCGTCGGTGTCTGCTTCGCCCCGTAGCGAGCTTCTAACAAAGAAGGCGAACGGAAACAGTCGAACCAGATGACCCGTCCCGATTCTGCGACCGATAGCTCGCGTGCCGTCGATGAGGACGGGGAGCGTCCGTCGCTCGGGTTCTACATTCCGAACCTCACGGTCGGCGGTGCGGAGCAGGTGACGGTGAACATCGTCAACGGACTGTCCCGCCGAGGATACGACGTCGAACTGGTGCTTTCTCACCCGTACGGCAAACTCCACTCGGAGATCGACGAGGACGTCCCCGTCGTCGCGCTCGGGGACTCACGTGTTCCGGTGGCGGGCATTACGGCACACGTCCCGAAGCTCGTGTCCTATCTCGAAGAAAGCGAGCCGGACGCGCTGCTCTCCCAGGTAACTCACGCGAATACGGTCTGTCTCGCGGCGTCGCTCGTCGCAGACACTCGGACGAAACTCATCCCGACGGAGCACAACGCGTTCGACGTCGAACCGGCCACCACTCTGAAGTCGAAACTGCTCCGGAAATTGGCCGTTCGGTTGCTCCCGTCGGCCGACCGAGTGATCGCCGTTTCGCAAGGGGTCTCAGACAGTCTCGTTGAGCAGATGTCGCTCCGAGAGGACGACGTGACAGTTCTGCACAACCCGATCGAAATCGAGCGGGTCCGGGAGCGCGCACACCAGTCGGTCGATCACGAGTGGATCGAAGACGACGACCTCGACGTGGTGCTCTTCGTCGGCAGACTCGACTCGCAAAAGGACCTCCAGACGTGGCTTCGGGCGTTCGACCGGGTGCACGAATCGAGGCCCGACACCAGAGCGGTCGTCGCCGGTCAGGGCCCGCTTCGCGAAGAACTCCACGACAGCGCGGAACAGATGGGGATCAGCGACGCCGTCTCCGTTCCCGGGTATGTCGACAATCCGTATCGGTACATGCACCGGGCGAGCGTCTTCCTGCTCACGTCTCGCTTCGAGGGGCTCCCGACGGTACTCATCGAGGCGATGGCCTGTGGCTGTCCGGTCGTCTCGACCGACTGCCCCAGCGGGCCGCGTGAAATCCTCGCCGACGGCCAGTACGGTCGTCTCACACCCGTCGGTGACGTCTCGGAGATCGCGACGGCCGTCGAGAAAACACTCGACGATGAAACGGATACGTCGGCCCTAAAGCGACGAGCAAACGACTTCTCACCAGCGGAAGTCCTCGACGATTACGAACGGTTCATTCAGACGTCTCTCCGATAGCCGTTCCTCGGTCAATCTCGTTTCATCGGCGGAACTGAGTGTAGCGTGACGTTTCTCCACGTCCAGCGTCTCTTCTCGACTCCGCCTATCAGATGAACGATGCGAGATCTCGAATTTCGTCGACAATCCCCCACTCGATCCGCGATTCGATCGCGAGGACTGCAGCGGCGTACGTGACGATACCGACGACCACGAGTAGCACGAATTCGACCAGCGGCGCTATCGTGACGACACGTTGGATCCACAGGCCCACTAGTCCCATGATCCCGGCCGCGGGAAGCGGATAGGCGAACTCCTTCGCCAGCCGACGGAAACTGCCGTCGACCGCCTCTACGGCGAAGTACATATCCACCGGCGTCATCACGAACGCGTAGACGGCGACGATCACCATCGCGACCCCCGAGATACCGTATCTGCTCGCGGCCGGATAGATCGGGATCGCGATGAGGACGATGGTGAGTAGCTGAACTTTAACGAGATAATCCTGGTTCCCGGTCGCACGCCACACCGATCCGAACGAGGCGAGATAGCCGCGAAGCAACCCGTAGATCGCTAGCAACTGCATAGGGACGATCATCGGTACCCACTGCTCCCCGAGAACGCCGGTGACGAACGGTTCGGTCACGAGCGCGATTCCGATAGCCATCGGTGCGACCAGGAACATCGAGAGACGGATCGTCCGATAGAAGGCTGACCGGACCGTCTCGGGATCGTCTTGGACTTTCGAATACGCCGGAAAGCTCACCTGTGAGACGACGTGGGCTAACTCGGTCGCCGGTGCGTTCGATAGCCGGTAGGCGAGCTGATAGAAGCCAAGCGCCGAGGAGCCGAGCAACCACGAGACGAAGATGTCGTCTCCTTGGTTACTAACGTAGTTCAACACGTTCGACGCGGTGATCCACTTGCCGTAATCGATCATTTCCGCGGCTCGCGCGACGTCGATAGACGGCCAGGGCCTGTATCCGCTGAGTACAAACGAAAAGCCGCTGCGGACGACGTTGCGAGCGACGTATCCGAACGCGAGTGCCCAGACGGTTGGGTCGAACACCGCGTACGCGAGCGCGGTGAAAAAGTAGGCGGCGTCACCGCTGACGTCGTACACGAACTGCTTGTGGAAGTTCAGGTCTTTCTTGAAATACACGATGGACGGGTTTCTCAGCCCGAGTATGACTGGACCGATAGCCATCGCACGGAGGATCGGCTCGATGTTCGGTTCCGAAAAGAACCAGGCGATTCCCGGTGCCGCCGCGAAGAGCAGGACCCCGAGTACGATCCCTCTTCCCCCGTTCAGGATCCACACCGTGTTCAGGTAGGGGTCGACGTTCTCGCTTTCGTTGTAAATGAGGGCATCGTTGAGCCCGAGTTTCGAGACTCGCCTGAGGCCGGTGATGACGAGCATCGCCGATCCCACGATTCCGAACGCGCGTGGGTCCAGGAGGCGTGCGAGAAAGACGACCGTTAAAATTTGAAATGCGCGACCGGTGATATTCAGCAGCGTCAGCCATATTCCTCCCGTCACCGACTGTTCGATCAGGCTCTCTCCTGGTGTGAGTATCGCCCGTATTCGTCCGAAAATCGCTTTCAGTCGATCTCTCACGGCAGCCACCGCTCCACTTGTGAACGCACGCCAGGGAGCCAGCGCCGGCGGTATTGCCACCCGTCTTTGACTGGTTCGATCTCGTACGGAATCGTGTCCATCTGTTGTCTCCGGGCGACCTTTCCAGTCCCGATGCAGTCTGTGAGCCGATGCGCTCGTCGTTCGTTAGTTAATGGTCCTAGATAGTAATAATGGTCCTTCTTGCTACACTTTTCGGTCCGATACGGTGGATCTGGGCCGCACAGCGCGCCGTTGTTCGCCGTGGAGTCCACACGTTCTCCTGCGAACTCCCCCTCGCCCCTGGGTTCCATAGTCGGACACGCATTACTAAACGCGACACGCCGGCACACCACGTGGTGGTAAGGTCTAGCTGCTAGCGGTTTCACATCCGCTCAGTTGCTTTGACTCTCGGTATCTGACACATAACAGAGTGACTAACCGACAAGTAGGAGACGATGGAAATCTGTGTCCACGGGCTCGGATACATCGGGCTGGCGACAGCGTCGTTGTTCGTCCATAACGGTCACAAAGTAATCGGCTACGATACCGACGACCGTGTGCGTCGCCGACTGGAGCGCGGTGAGCCCGAGGTCACGGAGGAGGAACTCGAGACGTACGTTCGTGACGCACTGGACGGCGAACTCACAATCAGTTCCCACCCCGAAGCGGCCGACTACCAGCTCATCTGCGTCCCGACACCGTACGATAGAGACGCAGGTCGGGCTGATCTGCAGTACGTCGAGGCCGCCGCCCGGAATGTCCGCCCGCTCCTCCGAGCGGACGACGTGGTCGTACTCGAATCGACTGTCCCCCCCGGAACAACCGCGACAGTCCTCTCTCCGATTCTCGCCGAGTCGGGGTTGGAGCCCGGTACTGATATCGGACTTGGCTACGTGCCGGAGACGATGCTTCCCGGCAATGCCGTGACGGAACTCCAGTCGAACGACCGTATCCTCGGCGGGATCGACGCCGATTCGACCGCGGCGATCGAGGAACTGTACGGGACGGTTCCGACCGGTGATCTCAGGGTCGCTCCCGACGCCACCACCGCAGAGTTCGTCAAGCTCGTCCAGAACGCGTTCCGTGACGTCAACATCGCCTACGCCAACACGCTTGCGCTCACCGCCAGAGACTACGGCGTCGACGTTCGCGAGGCGATCCGGCTGGCGAACAATCACCCGCGCGTAGACATCCTTCGTCCCGGACCGGGCGTCGGCGGTCACTGCCTCCCGGTCGACCCCCTGTTCTTCGCCGAGCGATCCGACGAGACACAGCTCGTGGACGCAGCCCGCAGGGTAAACGATCGCATGCCCGGCTACGTCGCGGACCTGGTGGCAGAGGCGCTCGGCACGCTGGAGGACAAGACGGTCGCCATCCTCGGGGTCGCGTACAAGGGCAACGTCGACGACACGCGGAATAGTCCGGGATTGGAGATCGCGCGGATTCTGTCCGACCCCGAAACAGCTGAGCTCCGAGTCGCGGACGGGGGCATGGGAGCGACTGAAATCAGGCTGTGCGATCCGCACGTCACCAGTCCCACCCTCGAGCTAGAATCGCTCGCCGACGCGTTGGACGGTGCCGATGCGGCGGTCCTGACCAGCGCCCACGACGAATTTGCCGACCTCGATCCCCGTCGGGTGGGATCGCTTCTCGGTGAGCGCGTGATGGTCGACCCCCTCGCTCTCATGGATGCCGATTCGTGGGAGCAACACGGCTTCGAACTCGTCGGCATCTGAGGAGGCGGCGAACGGTACGGGCTGTCCATCACAGATTTAACCCGGTATCCTCGCTCGCAGAGTTCGACCTTACTGTCGGTACCAGACGTCGACGTGGTGGTCCGGACCGTAGGACTTACCGACGATGTCGAGCCGGCCGTCGCCGGTCATGTCGACGAGCTTCGCCTCGTGAGTGGCGATGTTCCGCTCGACGACGTGCTCGCGAAACTCGAACTCGCCGAGGTTCTCGAAGACGAGCTGGACGGGTCGGTCGTTCTCCCCGAGGGACATCTCCCCGACGTAGATGTCGGGGTATCCGTTGCCGGTCAGGTCAGCCGTCTGGAGGCTGTGGGGGCAGAACATGTCGTCCCGGAGGATTGTCGGCTCCCCGTCAGGGTACTCGACCCACGCGACGCGTCCCGGATGCGTGCCGAAGGTGGGTGAATCGCCCTCGGAGAGGACTATCTCGGGCGTTCCGTCTCGGTCGAGATCGGCCACGGCGACCCGTGTATCGTCCCAGTCCGTACAGATGTCTGCGCGTCGCCAGTCCTCATCCTCTCGATGATACGCGTTCGTCCCGGCGATCACCTCTCGCGCTCCGTCGCCGTCCACGTCAGCCACGGCGACCCCCTCGACTCTGGTACCGCTGTCGATCACGTGGAGGTTCGCGTCCGGCCACGGTTCTTGATACGGATCGGCCGGGACATCGTAGTAAAACACGGTTTCGCTGTCCTGCGAGAGGCCCACGAGTTCGTCGTTCCCGTCGCCGTCGACGTCAGCGACGAGCAGGTCGTGGTACTTCTCGAACCGACTGGAGATGTGGTACTGCCCCCATGGCTCTCTCGGGTTCTCGGGCTGGGCATACCAGTAGACGTCGGAGCGACCGAACCCCTGCCCCACGACGAGGTCCAGGAGACCGTCGCCGTCGATATCGGCGAGATCGCTGCCGACGCCCGGATGGAGATCGGTCTCGGGTGCCAGCACGTGTCGCTCCCATCCGGGGTTCTCGTACCAGAAGATGTTCGTCTCAAATCGCGGTGTCACCCGACTGAGCGGACCGACCGTCGGTAGCTGTACGTCTGCTCCCGCGACCGTGACAGCCGGGTTTCCGCCCATGCCCACGACGATGACATCTGGACGCCCGCTACCGGTAAAATCACCCGTCTGCAAGCTACTGAGCTTGCTACAGGGTGGGTGATCGTCGATACGCTCGTGGGAGAACTGCATACTGCCCTCTCGGCCGATGCCGGTATTGTTATTATACTCTTATCTAGCTGTCACGTTTCGCATAGTGGTAAAATCGCCGTTCTCACCGACAGGCCGCGTCACCGACGAAATATCAAAAACCTGACTTCGACGGCCCGTGACTGCTACGTCGTTCTAGCTCACGGTGACGTCGACCCAGATGTGGGCCTCACGGTACGCGTTCTCCGCCGTGGGTTGTTCTGGAATCCCGTCCTTGTACAACAGATACGTCAGCCGGAGCCGTTCGCCTTCGAGTACGGGCGTGACGGTGTGGCGCTGCAGCCAGCGATCTCCGGCTGCTGTTCGGTTGTCGTAGGTATCGAGACGCGCCCGCTCGATGACTTCGCCCGTCGGTGCGGTTCTGGTCAACTGTACGACGACGACGTACTCTGTCGTCTCCATCTCGCGGTTCGTGACTGAGAAGTACAGCTGTTCGGACTCACCCAGCGTGATCTGCTCGGGGTAGCCGCTCGCCTCCAGCACTCCGGTCTCGTTCTCGGTCAGCAGTCCGAACTCGGTGTACGCTTCGCCCCGCTGTGGCTGGGCCGCGACCAGTGTCACGCACGAAAACGTGACGAGAATCGCCAGGCCGACGACGATCGTCCCGAGCTGAATCCCGTCGCCTTCAGAACCCCCGCTGGTGTCACCTGCGTTCCCGTATGGCGTCGTGGTCTGGCTCGATCCCGCCGGCGCCCTGCTGTAGCGACGGAACAGAGCGATTGCGCTCGCCACAACCGTCACGATAGCGAGGGCGGTGACGACCGGTGTCGGGCGGATCGGCCACGGCGTGAATTCGAGGTTGACTCCAACGATGATCGCCAGACAGATGCTCGCCGCGACCGAATACAGTATTCGCTCGGTGGCGATTAGCCGATGCTGTTCGTATCTTGGATTCCGAGTCGGAAAGAGGGACGCGACCACGGCATAGCCCGGAACGAACAGCAAGAACGGTATTGCGATGGCTGCGAGGGGGATTCCTTCGAGTGGCGACAGCGTTGCGAGGAGCGTAATCGCTGTGTATCCCACGACAGCAAGCAAATCGACGGTCGCTGGCGACGTATCCGACCACCTACCCATACGTTCCGCTCACGCCCCCGTCATCATAAGTAACAACCGCATAACGGGGGACAGACAATCCCGATCTCGATCGCTGGAACCGATTGATCTCCGGGAGAGGTGGCGATGTCACTCACGAACACACGATGTGCGGCTACTCTGACTCCGTCCGGGAGAGATACTTCTGCTGTACCCGCCAGAGGTAGCCCTGCAGTAACAGGAGCGACAGCTTCGGAACGAACGACCCGTATCTGATTCCGCTCGACTCGTCGCCGTAGATCGCGTCCATCGGCACGTCCTGGACAGTCAGTCCGTGGCTATCGAGGTGGATCAACACGTCGTTCAGGAACCCGTAGTCGTCGAAGAGTTCGTCGACGTCGAGCTCGTCCAGCGCCTCCGCGGAGATCGCCGTGTACCCGTTCTGGGGATCGCGCATGTTCCACTGGCCGCTCGCGAACTTGGTCAAGAGCGTCAGGACAACGTTCCCGAACAGTCGCCATCTGGACATCTGCGCGCAGTGTTGCCGCGAGATGAGGCGGTTCCCCTTCGCGTAGTCCGCTTCCCCCGTGACGACGGGGTCGATGATCCGATCGAGGATGTCCGGGTCCATCTGTCCGTCACCGTCGAGGACGGCGACGACGTCCATGTCGCTCATCAGGGCGAGGTCGTAGCCAGTCTTCACCGCGGCCCCACGCCCGCCGTTCGTCTGATGTCTGACGGGGACGATCCGTCTGTCGAGGAACGACTGGTTCGAGCCGACTGACGTTCCGGCACCGTCTGCGACTAAGACTTGTTCGGCCGAGTCGTCGGTGACGGCGGCTTGCGGGACCGCAGCGTCGACGTACTCTTTGATCTCCGTCCAGGTGTCGTCAGTCGAACAGTCGTCGATAACGAACACTTTATCGACGAACTGCGGCAACGAGTCGATAACCTCCCCGATGAACCCCTCCTCGTTATACGCTGGGATTACGACGCCGACCTCAGACCCCTTATAAGCCACGTTACGCCCCCCCCGAAGCTAGCGTCGTAGCGTGGCGTGTCAGTCGTCTCGCCGGGCTCGTTCCGTCACTTCCGGTACAGCGGCGAACTCCGCCGGAAGCCTCAGGTGAATACCCAAACCGGCCGTCCGTCGTCTCGGGTCGGCAGTGGTGCCGAACCCATGCGTCTGTATCAGCGTCGATTGCAGTGATGATCATGGTAGCTCGTGGAGCCGCTTGCCGAGTCACAACACACGGCCCCCTTGCTATCACCTTGGACAAGTCATTCTATTGTTATTCCTCACTTTCCAGAATTAGCGGGAGTATACAGGTACCGAGGAAACTGCTGAATCTCGTTTTTGGTTCGAAAAGGTCGTGCCCTGGGTACGTGTCGAGTCAGTCAGTCGAACTGTTCCTGATACGCCGCCCTCACCGACGACTGTCGGGTGTCGCTCAGGTTCTCGTACGAGGTGCCGTATTCTGCCTGCGCGAGTTCATCCCAGGATTCGATTCTGTCTCCGCTCTCGCTCTCGAACTGTGCGTCGAAGTCCGCTTCGACGCGCTGTTGGGTCTCGATGTCGAGCGCGGTGAAGTCGAACTCATCGCCCGGTTCGATGTCCGCGCCGTAGTCCTGGCGGGCGATCTGTTCGCGGGTCCTGACCTCCACCGCGACGAGTCCGTCTGCGAACGGCTGTCTGTCGTAGATCTCGCGGACCTGCCGTTGGGTCTCTCCGCTCACCTCGTGGTAGTAGTATCCGTACTTGTCCTGCGTAATCTCGTCGAGCGACGCCTTCTCACCGTTCGAAACGCTGCTCCCGTCGCCCCCTCCGTTCGACCCACCGCTGCCGGAAGCCCACGCCGGCTTGACCGACAGCGCGGACGAGGCGCGCGTGTCCGCGCTGTAGATCCCGTACACGTAGGTCTCGAGCTTCAGTGGCTCGACCGGGTAGTCGGTGTCGTCGATCAGCGTGTATTCTAGTTCGAAGCGTACGCGGGTCTGCTCGCCCGGCTTCAGCGTCACGGACTCTTCGACGCCGTAAGCTTCCGGACGGTCGTCACCGTCGCTGTCGATCCGGTGCTCGACGCTCTGTGTTCCGGTTACGTTCCCGACGTTCGTCACTCTCGCGGAGAACACTGCGGTCTCACCGACGTAGAGGACGCTCGGTCCTTCTAGACGGCTGACCTCGAAGTAACTGCTCTCTACCCTCACCGCGTCCGTCGCGGTGTCGGTCTCCGTGGATGTGGTGTAGTTGTGCGTATCGCGGCTCACGTTCGCCGTGCTCGCGGTGAACGACACGTTCGTCGACTCGCCCCCGTCGAGCGTCACGGTGCGAGTCATGGGTTCGGTCCCGTTCGGTCCGCTGAACTCGACCGTCGTGGTCCCGTCGACGTCACCGACGTTTTCGATCGTCGCTGACGCGGTGACCGGATCCCCGCGTGTGACTCTGGTGGGTGCGCTGGCGTTCAGAACGTTGAACGTCGCCGGTCGCTGGACGATCAGCGTTCCACTGACCGATTCGTTCTCGGATGCGATCCGGTATTCGTACTGACCCGGTTCCAGCTCGGTCGTTTCGACACGTTCTTCAACGGTCTGCTGTTGACCGCCTGCTATCGAGAGGACGCGTTCGTCGGTGGTTTCCGCTGCTGAGACGCTACCGTTCCGATCTCGGTCGATCGCGAAGTGGACTCGCTGGAGTCCGCGGTAGTCACCGGTGTTCGTCACGTTGGCGGTCAGTGTTGCCGAGGCCCCTTTGACGACGACCAGTCCGCTGGATTCGTCAGACAACGAAAACGCTGGCGGGTGCAGTACAGCGACGGCACCGGTCGCCGCCGAGTTCGCGCCTGAATCGACTTCGTACGTGTACTGCCCCGGTTTGAGCGTCTCGGTATCGACGACGAGTGTCGTGGCCGTCGATTCATCCGGGCCGAGTTTGACGGTGGTGCTCGTCTCAGACACCATTCCATCTTCATCACGCACGCGCACTGTGAGTGGTTCGGTTATTCCCCGATCTCCCGAATTTTCGAGACGGACTCGCACGCGCAGGGAATCTCCGGGCCTGATCTCACTGGGACTCTCGACCCCGGTGACAGTCAGCGCGTCCCCACTGCCGGGACTCTCGCTTGCGAGTGTTGGCCCCGTTTCTCCCGTACTCCCGACCAGCCCCGTCGTTACGCCACCGACGACGAGGAGCACGAGAACCCCACCGACCAGTACTAGTCCGTATCCTGAAGTGGACATGGCGTTATTTTTGGATATTCAATACTATTGTTACGTACAATTTACCGCGTGTTATACACTCACTGGCTGTTATTGGTGTAAAACACTTCGATAGGTGAGGTATCGTCAGCCGCTATGTAGTTGACATTCCAAGCCAGAACTGGCTGACGGTGTGGCCGTTCCGCGACGGTCCTGATGTTTGCGAACCGGTGAGAAAGATGTCTCTAGCCCGACGGTACCGGTGTCACGGGGATGCGCTCTCACCGCTAACCGACTCGGTCAAGCCATGTTCTTCTGTTCGATCGTTTCCCAGATGTCGAGTCCCTTCTCCGTTATGTCGTACACGCGCCCTTTTTTCCGATCTTCCGAAACGAGTAGATCAACGAGATCTGATTCTCGCAGCTCCTGCAGCGCGCGAGAGACGTGTGCGATGCTCATCTCTCGGTCGTCTGCGATGAGCGACGGTGTCGCAGGCCCCTCTGAAAGTCGCCGGAGTGTTTCGACCCGATACCGTGAACTGATCACGTAACTCACTTCGTCCCACTGGTCAAAGTCTGCCATCGTATCTATTCGTATTCACGAGTGTACCAACTACGCACTCTGGATACGAACTCGTGTGCATGGTTATTCCATGTGCCTTCGGTTAATTGTTTCGCTAGTGTTATTTTGTTCTGCATGTGCGACAGCCGGTAGCCACCCACATCATGTGGCGTATCGTGCCTTCTGATACGTGCGAGAATCGCTATCTCACGCTGAGGGTGCCGAATTTGGTCAGCTTGTTCAGCCGTTGCTGGAATCGTTCGGACAGCGTTGAGTGCGTCCGATAGGGCGCGCGATCTACAGCCCCATTGGTCTCTCTGGACCACTAGTTCCCGAAGTTGTCGCCTTCTTACGGCCGTAAGGATTAGTTACTTCTGATATAATCGTCAGGGATTCTCTCGAGACTCTTTCGGGGGCATCGAAATCATTCGTTTCGGAACCTGTGCGAAAAATATCCCAATTAATCCCCTATGTTTCGGGACCAGTTCACAACTACCGATTCACCGACCAGAGCGGACGATGGAATCCGCCGTAGACTGGCAGTACTCCAAAAATACCGAAGCAACGGGTGACTACTCTCCTCGGTAATCTCGGAGATATTGTATAATTTGTTACATAACAAAGTATTAAGTGCTAAGGTGCCATTTAGTTGAAATGCTTGCTGACAGCGTAACGTTCCGTCGATACAGCCGGGGGGCTGTGTGGATGCGTCCAGACGGGTAAACGATGTCGCAGCACACAGGAAGTGGGTCAAATATGGGAGTCAAAGACACCGCACGAACGCAGGCTGAACCGCACGAAGACATGTCCGAACAGTCGGCAGCGACACCGGACAGCCAGAACGACAGTACCAGTGACGACGCGACGCAGCAACAGACGGAAACAGAGCCGTCACTGGACGTCATCTTCGAGACGCTCAAGAACAGCCGCCGCCGCGAGGTTCTTCACTTTCTCCGTGAACGTGACGAACGCGTCTCACTGGGAGAGCTCGCGGAGCACGTCGCCGCGATCGAAAACGACACCACGACTGACGCGCTGACCTCCAGCCAACGCAAGCGCGTGTACGTAGGGCTGTACCAGTGCCACCTCCCGAAGATGGACGACATCGGTGTCGTCGAATTTAACCAGGACCGCGGTCACATCACGCTTACCGACAAGGCTGACGCCTTCGAGGAGTATCTCGACCGTCCCGAAGCGGAGCCGGACCGCCAGTGGTATCGGTACTACGCTGGAGTCTCACTGCTCGGCGTCGCCGTTCTCGCCGCAGCAGTCGCACTCTCTCTCCCAGGCAGTATCGTCTTGGGTTTGTTCGCGGGTGTCATCGGCGTGGGCGGAGCCTGTTCTGTCTACCACTGGTCGACCGAACGCGAGCAGGAAGCGGACGACTGAGGACGACCTCGAGCTAGCCTTCTACCACTGCCGTCGATTCGGGTTGCTTCTCACCGACCGAATTTGCGAGGAATGTGCCGACCACCGTGTCGTCTCGCAACGCTCGCTACTGCAGCGAGTGGTAACGACGCGCTCATGCTGGGGTAAGGATATCATACTTTAGTAATCAGCTATTATTCTCTGGATGAGCAGACAATCACTAAACTCTCTACGGTGAGTTTAGGACCCTATTAACGCAGTCACGTCGTTCGAACCGCCTCATCCCTCCGTAGGTCCCGCCTTTCACGACAGCTTTTGAGTCGCATCTCACTATCGGGGCTTCGTTCATTGACGCCTCCCGTTCGTCGAATCGGTTCGTGTCGGAAGTCACCCGGAGGCGAACGGAAGTGACTGGTTTCGGGACGCTGGTAGTACTCGCCAAACTAATCGCAACCACAGCGGCCGAACATCCATTTCCCTCCGATAGCTAGTATGTGAGAGAACAGAAAAGTTCCTCCGCTGAGTATATCTAAAAGTCTACTACTCGATCGTAAACTTCTGAAATACTATTGTACAAAACGAAATCAAATTTGAAAATAGAAATTTATAATTCATATGTATATTTATAAAAGTTGGATTGTATTTGGTATTTAATATGTAGTGCGCCGGCCGGGAGCCTGTGTTTCCATGGTCACTGTTGGGCCGCGTAATCGCGCATTAGGACGACGACAGCGGTGCTGGACCGAGGGCGTCCGCTGTGATATGGGCAGTTCCACATCCCTCCCACTCGTCTCTTGGGTGGAACGGAAAACGGGTCGAACGGGTACCCGAAGCAATCTCTCACGCCACCGTCGCTGACCAGAAAGTTATTAGCAACGGCGTTGAAACCCTCTCGACATGAAGGAATGGCTTGACGCCTACGACGATCGCGATTGGCAATCGGCGACCGAGGGAACGGTTCGATACGCACTCCTCGGACTCGGCTGGTGGACAATCGACCTCGCGCTACCAGCGATCGAGGAGTCGGATCTCGGCGAAGTGACGACCTTCGTGAGCAGTTCGACGGAGAAAGCCGAGCGGCTGGCTGCAGAGAACGGCGTCGACCATGGTATCAGCTACGATGAATTCCACGACGGTGAAGCAGCTGATGCCTACGATGCGATCTACATCGGGACACCGAACGCCTATCACCTCGAGTATGCAGAGACGGCCGCCGAACTCGACAAGGCGATCCTCTGTGAGAAACCGATGGAGTCGACGGTCGAGCGCGCACGCGAGATGGTCGAAATCTGTGAAGACGCGGACGCTCCACTGATGATCGCCTACCGGATGCAGACGGATCCTGCCGTCCGGCGCGCACGGGAACTCATCCAAGACGGCTTCCTCGGCGACCCGGTATCCGTCTACGGAAACAACAGTCAGCCTCTCCTGGAGATGAACCCCAACAAGGAACAGTGGCGGCTCGATCCGGACCTCTCCGGGTACGGTACGTCGGTGATGGACCTCGGAATCTACTCTATCAACACGACCCGGTTCCTGCTGGACCGAGAACCGACGGCCGTCCAGTCGCAGATGAGCTCGCACGCCGACGGCTTCGGTGACGTCCCCGACGAGCGTTCCGGCGCACTCCTCGCGTTAGAGGACGGTGTCAAGATGGTCACCACCGACAGCCAGAACGCACACGAAGACACGCAACTCAAACTCACAGGAACCGAGGGCCAGATCGAGTTGCGACCGGCGTTCCACGGGAAGGCCACGCTCCATCTTTCACGGGGTGATCTCTCGGCGACCATCGAACACGATGCCTTCGACGCGCAACGAGAGATGCGTGAGGAGTTCGATTACTTCGCGGATCGGATTCTCACAGACGCCGATATTTCACCGGACGGACGACACGGACTGCAGGACATGCGTATTATTCGGGCAATCCACGAGGCCGCAGAGAGTGGCGACGTCGTCGAACTGTAGCGTCACGGAGCAACTGACTGTCGTCTTCTCCGTTCGGAATCGGTGAACGACGTTCTGGTGTGACTTTCGGAATCGTCAGCAGTGCCCCACTCCCCGATCGAGTCCGGCCACTGGGCATACTCTAGGTAATCGATGCCCACAGACTCCACCGTACGAAATCAAAGGTGCGTGATTTGGGTCCGTCGTGTGCGTCAGTGGATATCGTATCATCGTGGCGGCAGCGTTGGCCGCTGCTTCCGTTCGACAATCTGGGAGTCGACACTTCGGGCCGGGGTACTCGTTCACGTATTGACGATGAGGTACCAGGCCTTCGCTGTCGCGGTACCGAACGGATCCACTATGTATATATGGGGACCATTCCAGGATCAGTCCTACTATAATAACGTACGTACAGATGTTATTCCGAAAGACTCAACGGGGCGAATATCGGGTCGTCGGACTGCTTGACCCCGGCTTTGTTTCTCTACGGAGGGAGCATGCCCGTGTTCTCCTGTCGAGCCAGATTCGATCTTGATATCTCGGCGACCAGAGCTAAAGAAACGATTCGAGCGGTGAAAAATCGAATACTTCCGTATTAGATAGTGTATTGTGAGCACATTAGGCTCTTAGTCCTGGTATGGACTTACTTTTGGCATTTGACAGCTATATCTGCGCAGAATCAGAGTATACTATCGGATACGTCGTCTATATCTCCGTTCCTTGGATATACGATGTTCGAACTTGACGATACCGGACCGAGTATTTTATTATCCACTAGTGTCAAGCGTTAACATACGATGGTCGACCTAATTGAAGCGTCTCCGGGTTCGCGATCAAGTTGGATCTCGATGCGCCACTTCGAGCAGGTCGTTTCAAACGGTCTCGAGCCGACGAACGATTTCGGTGATCACCCCTCGCGGGTACGCTTACTCGCTCTCACCCGACTCGAATGAAAAAACCTCCCAACCCAGGCGATCGGCAGCTCGTGTACCGGACTGAACTCTCCCTGGATAGCGATACCGCCGTCAGCAGGGAGATCGTCGAGGCTGTCTCGGACGCGGCGGACTGTGAACCGGTAGAGTTGCCACCGTTTCAGGGTGCCGTCGACGTAGACGCACTGAACGCACTCTTTTCGGCTGATACCCTCGAACGAACCGGACGCCGTCTCTGTTTCACGTTCGAATACGCGACCTACGACATATCGGTCTTCGGCGATGGGACTCTCGAGGTGTATCAGTGACCTGAACGACGGTGTTTCGTCGCTTCCCGGTGTTCGTCGTCGCCGAAGTAACCCTCTCTCGCCTTCTGAAATAAAATATAGTTATGTGGTATAGCTATTCTCTATGGTGATCTTCGATCCCACCGAAGACGCTACTGGCCGTCGATGGGAGCGTCCAAACGGCTCGTCGTCAGTATTGGAGGTCCCATTCGCGGTCGATGAGCCAATCATTGAGCTTCTCCAGGGGCGCTTCGTACACGTGTGAGCCGTGACTGACGAGAACGGTCTCGATCTCGTGCTCGAACAGTTTCACGAGGTTCCGTTCGGCTGCAGCGTGTGAGTGGTCGTTGAACTGTTCAGCAGGCGGGACCAGATAGCCCGCTGGAAGTCCCCGCCGATCGGATCCTTCGAGGATGTCACCAGCGATGAAGAGGCCGTCGGCTTCGAGGAGGAGTCCGGTCGTCGCGATCGTATGGCCCGGCACCTGTACGACGCGAAGGTCCCCGTCGAGCAGGTCGCCGTCGGAGATGTGCGCATCGACGCGCAAATCGAGCGCGTCGTGGAATCCTCTGGCCCCGCCGGGAACGAGCAGTTCGGGATCGAACGCGTCGACGACGTCGGGCGTACCGCCGAAGTGGCCTTCGTCGCCGTGGGTGATGACGACGCGGTCGACGCCGCCGAACTCCTCGTCCAGTACGTCGACCAGTTCCGCCCCGTCTTCCGGGAAGGCCGCGTCGACGAGGGTCGTCTGTCCCTGGGGTCGGTCTTCGAGCACGAACACGCGGACGTGGTCGAACTGTACGGTGTGGATACCGTCAGCTACGTTTGCTACAGACATTCCAACTACAACCTGCCGCCGAGTTCTCATAAAGAACTGTCCCGATTCCCAGAATCATATAATGCCGCCTAACCGCCCTAGTCTGGCGAGATACGGGGTACTGAGCGGATCGAACTCACAGTCCGACTACCTGCCGGTCGGGCGACCGCCAGTGCTCCGTGATCTTACTCTTCCTGCACCGTGCTCGTGACGACGGGGCAGGACGCGTTCAGAAGAATCGACTGCGCTACGCTCCCGAACAGCACTTTCCCGGTTCGCGACCGCTTTCGCGGACTGACTGTGACGTAGCTGGCGTCCTGCTCCTCGGCGTACTTCACGACTTCGTCCGACGGCTTCCCGACCAGCCCGACCGTCTCGTACGGGACCGACAGATCCGAGACAGCGTCCTCAGCCATCTCCGCCGCGGCGCTGCGGACTTGTCCCATGTCGAGTGGCTCTTCGGCTTGCGCGCTGGTGATTCCGAGATCGAGAAACTCCGAACGCGTGAGTGCGTGGACGACGTGAACCGTGTCGTCGAACGCCTCTGCGAGCGCTTCCGCTTCCTCGATAGCTACGGACGCTCTGTCCGATCGGTCGACTGCCGCGACGATGACCATACGTGATGACACTGCATTATCTACCATTATTCTTTTGATGACGCGATACCCAGCCAGCGGGCGTGGCGTGACGCACGGAAATATTTCGATAGTATTGAAATCTGTGTTGCTGATTATGTGCATCTACATAACGAATGTACGCCTGTTAGGAACGCCTTCAACTGCCGATATCACCCGTTTCGGACGTTTCACTAATGTCGAAAAGAGCTGGCTGGCGGACTGCAACGGCTCGTAGTGAAGGGGCCGCTACCCGTCTACCGGGTGGGTGACAACTGTTCGACGTGAGAGGTGGTCAGTACGTAGTCGACCGAGAACTGATGCGGGTCTCGACACGTGCTGTTCGGTCCCCGTTGACGCCCGTACACGACGGTTTCGACACCTGTTCGGTGTAGGCGTTAGAATCGATCCGACGGTCTCGATTCCCGGCGCAGAACGTCACCCGCGGACAGACCGCACTGCCGGGACGGTGATCGCCGCGGCACTGAGGAGGAGAACGAGCAGGGCGATGGGGCTCGTATAGAAGATGTCGAGCGACCCGCCCGAGAGCACGAGCGAGCGCCGCAGGTTCACCTCGGCGATCGGGGCCAGAATCAGTCCGAGCACCATCGGTGCCAGGGGGTAGCCCCGCAGTCGCATGGCGTAGCCGAGCACGCCCGCGCCGAGCATCACCCACGCGTCGAAGACGTTCCCGCGGAGCGCGATGGAGCCGATGACACAGAGGACGAGGATCACCGGCCAGATGTGGGACGACGGGATGTTGATGAGGCGGGCCCAATAGTTCGCGCCCAGCAGACCGAATATCAGGATGAGGATGTAGATGACGAGGAAACCCACGAAGATCGTATAGAGGAGCTCCGGTTCGTCTTGGTAGAGGCCGGGGCCGGGGTTGATGTCGTGGACCATCAGCGCGCCGATGAGTATCGCGGAGACCGAGTCGCCGGGGATACCGAGCGTCAGTGTCGGGATCAGCGCCCCGCCGGTGCTGGCGTTGTTCCCCGACTCCGCGGCGGCGACGCCCCGGATGTTCCCGTCGCCGAACGCGGGGACGCTGTCCTTGAGCCACCGCGTCGCTTCGTTGTACGTGATGAACGCCGCGATGTCACCACCCGCACCCGGAATCGAGCCGATGAACGCGCCGAGAACCCCCGAGCCGACGCTCACCGGCATGATCGACTTGAGGTCGGCGCGCGACGGGAACACGCCGGTCATCTCCTGGGCGGCCTCGTCGGTATCGTCGTCGATGCCCTGCGAGTACTTCCGCAGGCCCTCGGCGATGCCGAACAGGCCGATCATCACCGCGATGAACTCGACGCCCGTCAGGAGCTTCGCCATGTCGAACGTGTACCGGTGAAAGCCCGTGATCGGGTCGATGCCGACCGTCGCGACCAGCATGCCGAGCAGGCCGGACACCATCCCCTTGGTGATCGAGTCACCGCTCACGCTGGCGATGATCGTCAGCCCGAAGACCGCGAGCGCGAAGAACTCGGGCGACCGGAACTCCAGCGCCGCACCGGCGATGACCGGCGAGAAGAACATCAGCGCGAGCACGCTGATGACGCCGCCGATGAACGAGGCGACCGTGCTCGCCTTGATCGCCCGCCCGGCCTCGCCCTTCTTCGAGAGCGGATGGCCGTCGAACAGCGTCGCGGCCGCCGACGGCGTCCCGGGTGTTCGAATCAGTATCGCCGGGATCGACCCGGAGTAGACCGCGCCGCCGTAGATACCCAGCAGGAGCATCATCCCGTGGGCCGGATCCATCGTGAAGGTGAACGACAGGAGCACGGCGATGGTCATAGTCGCCGTCATCCCCGGGATCGATCCCATGATGATCCCCAGGAGGACCCCGGCCGTCATCAGAAAGATGACGAACGGGTCCGCGAGGTTCGCCAGCGCTGGTCCGATGTTCTCTACAACCATCCGGGGATCACCACCAGCGGGAGCCGCGGGAGCAGGCGCGAGATCGGGACGATCCCTTCGGGGAGTCGGATCAGGAACACCCGGGCGAAGATGTAGAACAGCAAGATCGGGAGCCCGACCGAGAGCCCCGCCATGAGCGGCTTAGACTTGATACCCGAGTAGTAGAGGATCGCCGGCATGTACAGCATCGTTCCGACGAGGAAACCAGTGAACGGCATCACCAGCAGGTACGCGACCAGGAGTCCGAGGACGATTGCCGGCGGTCGAAAGCTGAACTCACTGATTTCGAGGTCCGTCTCTGTACTCGTCAGGATGTCGGCAAACGAGAAGACGACGATGCCGACAGCGACCAGAATCGGGAAGAATCCGGGCCCGACCTGTCCATCGTCGGGGAACTGGCTCGCGCTGAAGATGACCACGACGGCGAGAAGGATGAAAACCACGGCGAGCGGGTTCGAGCGGATACTGCTCGGTCCGAGTTGGTCAATAGAGTCCGCTACTTTCTGTTTAATCATGGGTATCCTCTTCTGCGTGTGGAAATGGCGTAGCGCTGTATAAATGTACTGGTCTGGAAAACGCCCACGACAGCCCCCGTTCCGCCCGTTTCGGGGACTATCGGGAACTCGGTGCCGGACCTGATCGGCCCCGTGTCGGCGCCGACACCGCGACCGTGAGTGACCGCCTGTGTCGGCAGCGGGTCGAACAGTTCACACGGCCGCGTTTCGGTCGAACCGGTGGATTTACATACGTCTGACGGGCACTTCCGAGACGAACATGAGTGTCAGCAACGTAGTCGACGGTATCGACCAGATCCAGTTCGAACACGTCCGTGTCCTCGTCCTCACCGACGTTCCCGAGGGCGAGGTCACGCTCGTGGACACGGCCTTCGACGAGAACGGCCCGGAACTCGTCGAGACGCTGGAGGAGGAGTACGGGGGCGTCGACCGGGTCGTCATCACCCACGGCGACCACGGCCACCACGGCGGCCTCTCGCACGTCATGGACGCCTTCGACCCCGAACTCGCCATGCCGGCCGACGAGTCGAAGCTCTACGAGCACCTCGAAGAGGAGGACCTCGACTTCGAGCCCGACGTGGCATACGAGGACGGCGACGTGCTCGACGGCAATATCCGCGTGATTCAGGTCCCCGGGCACACCGAGGCCACGTCGGCGCTCCTACTCGAGGACCGCAACATCCTGATCTCAGGCGACACGCTCGACGGCTCCGACCGTGGCGGTCTCCCGGCCGGCTACCTCCTGCCACCGCCCGCGCTGTTCAACGACGACCACCGCGCAGCCGAACTCAATCTCTACAATCTGCTGGAGTACGACTTCGACACCCTGCTCGTCTTCCACGGCTCGCACGTCTTCGAGAACCCCAAGCAGAAACTCGACGACTTCCTGGTCGAGCGCGAGTGGAACGAGTGGGACCCCCGGACGGAGTAACTCGGTCCCGGTCGGTCCGCTGGCATTTCCTGCGGTTTCCTTCGCTCAATTCGTTCCCGACCGCGCAACTGCCCGGTCAGTCGAACCACCTAGAAACAGTCGTCCTCGTCGGTCGGTACCGTGCGATCAGGGCGGATCGGTGTTATCGGAGTACGGACACGTCGAACACCGGCTTGCACGTCTCGCCCGCGAGGAACGCCTCGAACGCTTCGTCGGCGTCAAGCAGGCTGAAACGGTCGTCGAGGAAGGTCTCGTGGTCAACGTCGCCCGACCCGATCAGCCGGAGCGCTCGATCGAAGTCTCGGTACATCGCACCGTAAGTACACTGGAGTTCGACCTCGGCGCGGACCAGCGGCGTGTACTCCATCGATGTCTCACCCGTCTGTCCGACGAGAACGATCTGTCCGCCTTTGCGGACTTCCCGGGCGGCCATCGGCAGCCCGGACGGATGCCCCGTCGTATCGAACACCACGTCGTAGCCGACGCCGTCGGTGCGGTCCTCGCGGTACGCCGCGAGGTCCTCTTCCTCGATGTTGATGGTCGGGAATCCGAGGTCTCCCGCGAGCGGGAGCCGGTAATTCGTGTCCTGGCCGACCCCGGCGACGACGACTTCGCCGCCCTGGGCGTCGGCGATCTGAGCCGACAGCAGTCCCATCGGACCGGGGCCGGCGACGAGCACGCGGTCCCCGGGACTCACCCGCGAGTTCTCGATGACCGCTCGGGTGCAGATGGCCGTGGGTTCGACCAGTGCGGCGTGGCGCGGCGAGACGTGACTCGGAACCGCCTGCAACGACGTCTCGGGGGCGACGACGTACTGGGCGTACGCGCCGTCGTGGTCAATTCCGGTGAGCTCGGTGTCCTGACAGATGTTCTCCATCCCGATTTCGCACTGATAGCACTCGCCACAGCCGCGAATCGGCCGCTCGATGACCTGATCGCCCACGTCGAACCGCGTGACGTCAGCGCCGAGCTCGACGACGCTTCCGGTGTATTCGTGGCCGATGATCGTCGGGAAGTTCATTCGTTCGAACGCCGACTTGAACTGATAGATTCCGGCGTCGCTGCCACAGAGCCCCGCGTAGTCCACTTCGATGAGGACTTCGTCGGCCGCCGGTGTCGGTCTGTCGACGTCGATGAGTTCCATACTGCCGGCTTCGGGAGCAGTCTTGGCTAACCCGCGCATGGTTGGTGTAGTCCGTTGACCTATTATAAATCTACGGTATACGGTCTGTAGACGTTCGCGGTGAAGACACTAATCGTCCCGTAGCACGCACACGAGAGACAATCCCTTTGCGTTCGGTTCCCAGGACGGTATCTCCCTCAGTAAAAACCCAACTTTTAAGGGACATACGACGAACTATCAGGTACAATGGTGGACAACACCAGTAGCGGCACGAGCGACCGTACCGTTGTGAACCGTCGTAACCTCCTCCGGAGCCTGGGCGCCGGTGGGATCGCGATGACCGCGGGCTGCATGAGCAGCCTCTCGGGCCAGCAGGAGTGGCCGGCGCGACCGATCGAAATCGTCTCGCCGTGGGCCGCCGGCGGCGGGGCCGACCGAACGAGTCGGGCCGTGGCCTCGGCCGGCGAGAACTACACAGACGTCGCCTGGAACGTGAGCAACCAGACCGGCGGCTCCGGGTCAGTCGGGATGAACGCCGCCGCTAACGCCGACCCCGACGGGCACACGATCGGCGTCGCGGCCCCCGAGATCGCGCTGTTCGAGCACCTCGGGATCGCCGACCTGAGCCCGGACGACATCACGCCGATCATGCAGTACACCGAGTTCCCGGCGGCGCTTCTCGTCCACGAGGACGCCGAGTTCAGCACGGTCCAGGAGTGGCGCGAGTACGGCCAGAGCAACACCTACCAGATGGCAAACTCCGGGTTCGGTTCCTCGTGGCACATGGCCGCCGCGGCGATCGCCAGCGAGGCCGGCGTCCAGGTCGAGCACGTCTCCTACGACGGCGCGGCGCCCGCGATGCAGGCCGTCGTGAACCAGGAAGCCGACTGTACCGCTGTCGGCGCGGCCGAAGCCGCGGCGCAGGTCCGCGACGGCCCGCTCCAGGCGCTCGGCGTCGCCTTCGACAAGCAGGTCGAGGCCCTCCCGGACACGCCGACGCTGACCGCCGAGGGGCTCGAAGTCCGCATCGGCTCCTGGCTCGGTCACTTCGTCCAGTCCGACATCTCCGACGAGCGCAAGCAGCAGATCACCGAGGTCTACAACTCCATCTACGAGGACGAGGGCTTCGTCGAGTTCATGAACAACAACGACTTCATCCGGGTGCAGCGCGGCCCCGAGGAGTTCAATTCGTTCCTCGAGCAGCAGTACGAGTACTACGGGAACCTCGTGGACGAACTGGGCATCGAAGAGCAGTAACGCCGTCTCCGAGCGGTCTTTCTTTCCCCCCACTTCCGCGACTCGTTTTCCGAGAGCTGTCTCGGTGAGCGCCCCGCCTCCCTCGTCCCTTCGCGCAGCCGCGAAGTGCCCGGACCAATAGATTAATCAATACCGATACTCTTGTTTCCCAGCATGCACACGATCGAGCACGAGGTGCAGCGACCGGACCGCGAAATCGTCGAGGCTTTCGAGGACGTGCCCAGCACTATCGTCTCCGACGTGACGGGGAACATCGGACTGACGATGGACGCGGGCATCGAACCCGCGTACGACGGCGTCGAGCTGGCCGGAACGGCGATCACAGTCAACGCTTCCCCCGGTGACAACCTCATCATCCACAAGGCGATCACGATGGCCGAGCCCGGCGACGTCCTCGTCATCGACTGCGACGGCTACACCGACACCGGCCACCTGGGCGAACTGATGTGCAAGTCCTGTCAGGTGAACGACCTCGCCGGCGTCGTCATCGACGGCGCGTACCGGGACAGCCGCGAGATAGCCGAGATGGAGTTCCCCGTCTACGGGCGCGGGACGAATCCCCAGGGACCGCTCAAGCAGGATCCGGGGTCGGTCAACGTCACGATCTCCGTCGGCGGCGTCAGCGTCGATCCCGGCGACATCGTCGTCGGCGATGACGACGGCCTCGCCGTCATCCCGGGGTCGGGAGCGGCGGAAGTCCTCGAACGGTCCCGCGAGAAACTCGACGCAGAAGACACCGTGCGCGACGAACTCGTCCAGGGTGAGTACCTCTTCGAACTCAACGGTTACGACGAACTGTTCGAGGACCTGAACGTCGTCGGCCCGGAAGACTCGATCCAGTAACGTCGCGGCCGCTCCGCTCTGTCCGTCCGAGGACGCGCCCGCCGGCGTCCGTCGTCCGCACTTTGATCCGTCCGTTACGACATCGTTGAAAAATTCGCAGTCGTTAAGCCTGCGGACGATAGACACTCGGTATGGCAGACCAGTCCGAATCCGGGTCGCGGCGGTTGCAGAGCGTCGAACGGGCGTTCGCCGTCATGGCGTTCCTCGACGAGGCAGACGGGGCGACGCTCTCCGAGACGGCTGAGGCCCTCGATATGCCGCCCAGTACGGCGCACATCCACCTGGGGACCCTCGTCGAGACGGGCTACGTCGTGCGCAAAGGCAACGACTATCACTGCAGTTTCCGGTTCCTCGAACGGGGCGGCCGGATGCGCGACGAGATGGCACTGTTCCGGGCGGCCAAGTCGGAGATCGACGACTTGCAGGAGCAGACCGGCGAACACACGAACATCACCGTCGAGGAGGACGGTTACGCGGTCCAGTTGTACAAGTCACACAGTCAGCAGTCGATCGACGACGACGCGCCGCTGGGCGACCACCTGTACCTGCACACGACCGCGACGGGGAAGGCCATCCTCTCGGAGCTCTCGGCCGAGACGGTCGAGGAGATTCTCGACGAGCGGGGGCTGCCGGCACGCACTGACGACACGATCACCGACTGGGACACGCTCTTCGAGGAACTGGAGACGATTCGAGAGCGGGACTACTCGATCAACCGCGGCGAGCACTTCCCCGGCGTGGCGGCCATCGGCACGGCCATCGTCTCCGAACCGGACGACGCCGTCGGCGCGATCAGCATCAGCGGTCCGCTCAGCCGGATGGGGCCCGATCGGGTCGAGGACGACCTCGCGCCGGCGCTGATGAACAAGAAGAACATCATCGAACTGAAGCTGAAACGCGCCGAGTGAGGCGAGTCGCCGTCGCTCCGGGGCCGTGTGTGGTCGCCGCTCAGTTCGGCGGGCTGTCCCACTCCGAGCCGTCGTCCTGTGGCTCGTAACCGAGGACGGCCTGCGCGTGCTCGATGTCGAACCACCGCGCCGCGTTGCCGCTGACGGCGTAGAAAGCGTCGTAGGTCACGTCTTCGTCTTCAAGACAGCATTCGAGCAGGTGCGCGAAGTCGCGCTGGGAGGTCCAGGACGCCTTGAGCCGCTTGACCATCTCTTCGTACTCCTCGCTGCCGCGCTCCCACGACCCGGTCTGGGACTGGTCCCACACCTCGTCGTCGTCGACGACGTGCTCGTCGCCGCGGTCGACGCCGCGTTCGGCGTCGCCGTAGGGGTGGTCGTACTCCGCGGTCCGGACGCTGGAGATGCGAAGCGAGTACACCTGGCTCGGCGCGCCGTCGCGTCGCGCGTGCGACCGACAGATGTGCTCGCCGAACATCTTGGAAGCTCCGTAGTAGCCGTCCGGCTTGGGGAGCGTCTCGTGGGTGAGACGGAACGGGTCGAACTCGCTCGGGTAGTCCTCCTCGTAGAGCTCCGGCGCGTGGTCTTCCTCGTAGAGTCCCATGACGCGCTGGGAGGAGGCGTAGATGAGCTTCTCGACGCCCGCGTCCTCCATGGCCTTGAGGACGTTGTACGTGCCCACGATGTTGGGCTCGATGATGTCCTCGAACTCCGCGCCCGCGTCGGACTGCGCGGCGAGGTGAATCACGGCGTCCTGCCCGTCGAACGCCGGTCGGATCGCCTCGTAGTCCGCGACGTCCGCCACGAACGTCTCGTAGTCGGGATGCTCGCTCCGGTTGAGGTACGTGAACTCGTACGCGTCCTTCTCGGCCAGGTAGTTGAGAATCGCTTCCCCAGCCTCGCCGAACGGGCCCGTAACGAGGACCTGTTGCTTAGCCATCGGTGAGGGTAGGTTTGGAACTATAATATTTAAACCTTGCCCATCCGGGTATCTACTGACGCTATGGAAGGAAACACAATAGAATCGACAACATCTGCCCAGAAATCGGATTATCCTTGGAATCATTACCAGAACGGTCACTCCTGTGGGACGGATCTCCTGCTTTCGGCACCCTCCAGTGACTGTTTCAACGATATTGAAGTACTGACGAGGCGATTTCGATGTAAAATAACAGCCGTACACTTGTGTCTGAGGGGATTATTCCTGATATTCCGGGCTGAGGCGGTCACGGAACGGGATTCGATATCGTTGAAACGATCCGGCCGCATCCAGCGGCTATCGGGTCGATGCGTGCCGTTTCACACTCTCGGCCGCTCGGCCGACTGCCGATTGTTTCGATGACGTTGAAATGCTCTCGGTGTGATGTAGGTTCGCACAGGAGCCATCGGTACCCTTTTGCCCATCATCGCACGAAGCGTCGGTATGGACCGCTCTCGAGCGTGGACGCTCGCCGTCTTCGTGTTCATCTTCGGTGACGCGGCGGCGATGCAGGCACGGGGGCCGATTCTCTCACGCATCGGCGAGGTGTTCGACGTGACCGAGGCGGCGTTGGGCCTCGTCGCCCCCGCCGGAACCGTTGGCTTCCTCGGGGCAGTCGTGGTGAGCGGCCTGTTCGCCGGCCGACTGCCGATGCGGCGACTGCTGGCGGTGGGGACGCTCGTCACGCCGCTCGCGCTCGTCCTGGCCGCGTTCGCCCCGAGCTACCCCGTCTTCCTGCTCGCGCTCGCCGTGCAGGGGACCGCCGCGGGGGCCTTCCGCGGACTCGACCGCGTCGTCCTGAGCCACGTCTACCCCGACGCCCGCGGGCGGATGTTCGCCGCGTACACCCTCGTCTGGGCGTTCGGCGCGGTCCTCAGCCCACAGTTGGTCAGCGTCGTGTTCTCCGTTGCGGACTGGCGCGTGATCTTCCTCGTCCTCGCGGGCTGCTTCCTCCCCGCGCTCGCGCTCGCCGGCCGATACGAACTGCCGTCCATGGCGGCCGAGCGGTCCGTCTCGCCAGCGGCGTTGCGGACGCTCTGTCGCCGCCCGGCGGTCGTCGGGACCTGTCTCGGCATGGTCCTCGTCGGCGCGCTCGAAGGGACGCTGTTCACCTGGCTCGCCTACTACGCCCGCGCGTTCTATCCCACTGCGCTGGCGAACTCGCTCCTGTCCACGTACCTGCTCGCGTACATCCCCGGTCGGCTCGGCTGTACCGTCGCCGTCGACCGCGTTCCCTCGCTCTCCCTGCTCCTCGTCGTGTTCGTTCCCGCGGTCCCCGCGCTCGCTGTCGCCTTCTCCGGGATCACGGGCCCGGTCCTCTTCGCCGCCGTGTTCGTGGCCGGGCTCGCGATTTCCAGCGGCTTCCCGGTCCTCTCGGGCTACGCGGTCGAGGCGGCGCCTGCCTACAGCGGTCCCGTCAACGCGGTCACGAACGGAGCGACGTACGTGGGGCTCGCGACCGCGCCCGCCGTCGTGGGCGTGTTCGCGGCGACGTACGGCATCGGCCGGGTCCTCGTGTCGACGGCGGCCGTCGCGCTTCTGTTTCTCGTCACCATTGCGGGGCTGTGGCTCTGGACCGGAACCGCGGATGCGCCGGCGCCGCATCGATCGGCAGAGTACTGAGACGCGAGCGCCGCAGTCGAGCCTATAGTAACAATTGAAACGATTTACACACCGATCGCACTGCTGTCGTACGATCGGGTGTGCATTGACTTTCAATGGCTACTATAGCGGTCCGCCGGCGGTCGCTGGCATTCCTCGACGACCGGCGCGGCTAACGGGAGTTCCATCGTTCGGCTCATCCCGGTCCGCTCCACCGTTTCGAAGCCGACGTTCTGATAGACGGTGATCGCTCGCTCGTTCTCCGGCGAGACGTCGAGCAGCAACCGCTCGTGGTCCCGGTCCTCGGCGTACGCCAGCACCTGTTTGACCAGTTCCGTCCCGATGCCTCGGCCCTGGAACCCGCGGCGCACGAAGACCACGAAATCCGGTTCGCTGTCCCCCTCGGGCGTCACGGCCGCGTGGCCGACGACGCGCCCGTCGCGGGTCGCGAGCAGGCTCCATCCGTCCGACACGATCCCGGTCAGCCACCGTCTGAGCGCGTCCCCGTCTGCCGGCGGAATACCCATCGTACGCGACTCGACTCCGAGCGATGCGTACATCTCGACGAGGTCGTCGCCGTCGTCGTCACAGAACTCACGGATCAACAGCGGCGCACCGCGGTCGTCGAAGAACCGCGGACATCGTGGGGGGCAGCCCACGGCCCCCTCGCACTCGGCGTTGTCCCAGTTATCGCAGGCTCGCTTGGCGCTCATGGCGTTTCATACGCAGGTCAGCCCTACCGGCCTTTCCCCGCACATTTTCGGGACTCTTTTACTGAACACCGGCCGTCGGGAAGGGCCTGGTCGGTTCGCGACCGGATGACTCGACACCCGTTCACACCTGGAAGCTTTTTGTCGATTCGCTCGGTACGGCTATTCATGACGGAGAGCGACTACGCCCTCGTGGGCGTGACGGACGACCTGCGCGCGGTGTCGGGTGCGCCGTCGGCCGCCGATTACGTCGAGTTCCGACTCGACCGGGCGGACGACCCGCTCGACCAGTTGGCCGCCTACGACGGGTCGGCGCCGCTGATCGTCGCGAACCGGCCGGCGTGGGCGGGCGGAACCGCTGGGGAAGCCGAGCGACTGGAACGGCTGGTGGCGGCCGCCGCGGACGACGCCGTCGGACTGGTCGACCTGGAGCTGGAGACGCTCACCGAGGAGCGGTGGGTGCTCGACGAGCTCCGCGACCGGGGCGTCGAACTGATCGTCTCGGCGTACGACACCGACCGGACGCCCTCGAAGGCGACCCTCGACCGGTGGTTCGAGGAGACCGCTCGGTACGGTCACCTGGGCAAGGTCGTCGTCCGGGCGGAGTCCCGAAACGACGCGCTGGTATTGCTCCAGTCGCTCAACGACGCCGCCAATCGCGGGCTGGCCGTCACCGGTCACGCCCGGGGGACGATCGGCCAGCACACCCGCGTCGTCGGCGTGTTCTACGGTGCCCGACTGTGTTACGCGCCGCTTCCCGGGACTGAAACGGACGCCGGCGACATCGAACTGGGCGCGCTCTCGGAACTCTTCGAGACGACCGTCCGTCCGAGAACGACACCGAGCTGATCCTTGCGAGGGCTCTTTTCGATCTGGGTCAGGTCGGCCGGAACGGTCTGGCTACCGACGGCGGTGGAACGCTCATATGGTTCGAGGGGATGCGTGAACGCTGCTGCCCGGGCCGAATACGTCCGCGGATTCGGACGATCATCCGAATTACGTGTTTATAACGGTCTATTCACCTTCTCGAACAGAAATCTGTGATTAGAATTCCCAGTATTTCAATACCCCACACTCATATGGGGATACACTCTATATTTTCGCGTCCAAAATCGAACTCGAACCCCCATCGAGGCCGAACGGTGCCCCTTCGCGCTACATGGATTAATAACTATGTAGGATCCAGAACCAAATTTTATATGCGCTGGAATGGTAAAGGATACCATGAAAATAGACGATTTCGCTCTCGCGGCCACAACAAACGATCTCACACGGGAACCTGACGCCCGAGGAGTGGCAGACCTCATCGAATTTCGGATGGACAAAGCGACCGACCCCGTAGAACAGATCGCTTCGTACGACGGCGAACTCCCTCTTATCGCGACGAACCGGACACGGTGGTTCGGCGGCAAAGCGACCGACTCCGGCCGACTCGACGACCTCTTCGCCGCCTCCCGCTTCGACGCGGTCGAGTTCGTCGACATCGAACTCGAAATCGCTCGCGCCAAAGAGTGGATCGTCCACGAGTTCCGCGAGAACGACGTCCAGTTGATCATCTCGCACCACGACTTCGAAGGGACCCCCGACCAGGACGTCCTCGACGCCATCATCGCGCAGTGCGCGGAGTACGGCGACATCGCGAAGGTTGCCACGTTTCCCCGGAGCAACGCGGACGCCCTCACGCTCCTCGACGCCGTCAACACCGCGACCCAGCGCGGTATCGACGTCGCCGGTATCTCGATGGGCGAGATCGGAAGCCACACCCGCGTCATCGCTCACCTCTACGGGTCGAAACTCGGCTACGCGCCGCTGGAGGGCGACGACAACGACTACGCGCCCGGCCAGATTCCCCTCGAGAAGCTCCGCACGCTGATCGACATGACGAAGAACGCGAGCGCGGGCGAGCACCTCATCGACATGCTCGAAGCCGAAGAGGTCGCCGTCCCGCAGGAACTGACGCTTTCTGACTGACCGGTTCTCAGGATTCTAGCCGCTCGACGTCCGACAGCACCGCGCTCGCCGTCTCCGCTCCGCCGGCTCCGCGACCGGAGATATCGAGCTGGCCGGCGTGTTCCGTCTCCAACTGGACGGCGTTGCGCGTCCCCGCCGGCGCGAGCGCCGCGTTCTCGGGGACGAGGCGCGGACCGACGCGCACCTGCCCGTCGGCGAACTCGACGATGAGTCGGATCGTCCGGCCGTCCTCTTTGGCCAGTTCGAGCATACTGCCCGGGAGGTCCTCGATCCCGTCCACGTCGGCGTCGGCGAGCGTGTACCCGCCGTCCGGGTCGAGGACGTTGGCGACGATGACGCCCTTCAGCGCGGCGTCCGTCCCGTCCACGTCGAAACTGGGGTCGGCCTCGGCGACGCCGAGGTCTTGCGCCTCCGCCAGCACGTGCTCGTAGTCCAGCCCTTCGGCCGCCATCCGCGAGAGGACGAAGTTCGCCGTCCCGTTCAGGACCCCGCGCATCGCCGAGATCCGCGACGGGCCGACGTCCTCGATGGTCGTGACGACGGGCATCGCACCGCCGACCGTCGCTCCGAACCGGACCTCGCCGGCGCTCTCCGCTTCGAGGGACCTGATCTCGGGGAAGCGCTCGGCGATGGGTCCCTTGTTCGCCAGCACGACGTGCCGGTCGCGTTCGAGCGCGGTTCGGACGTGGCCGAATCCCGGTTCGGCGTCACCGAGCGTCGTCGGCGTGGCCTCGACGAGCACGTCGTAGTCGGCCGACAGCGCGTCGCTCGGGTCGTCGGACCCGACGACGCCGTCCGTTCGCTTCGCGGCCAGCGCGTCGGCCGCGTCGATGCCGTCCGAGTCGACGACGGCGCTGCTGGAGTCGGCGAAGGCGGTGACCGAGTGGCCGTAGTCGGCGGCCAGTTCGACGACCGACGCGCCGACGGCCCCGGCACCGAGGACCGCGAGCCTCATTCCGCGCCTCCGGTCGTGAGGGGTTCGACCAGCCGCAGGTCCTTCTCCTCGGCGATGTCGCGGATGACCGAGAGGACTTCCTCGGTCGATCCCGACTCGGTCGCCAGTTTCATCCGGGCGCTCGAGATGTCGGACGCCCCCGCCGGCGCGGACAGCGAGATGTCCGTGACCGTCGCGCTCTTGGTCTCCTGAATCTGCGAGAGCGTGTCGGAGAGGTCGGTGTCGATGAGGTGCCCCGAGAGGATGATGGTCATCCCCTCGCTGTAGCGCTCGGTCCCGGCCTGGATGACGTTGATACCCGCGTCGCGGAGGCCATCGACGATCGTCTCGAAGCGGTCCGGCGTCGCCTCGATGTCGACCTCGACGGGGATGTGCCCGCGCGGGGTCACGTTCCCGCGCTCGTGGAAGATCGAGAGGAGATTGCCGCCGTGCTCGGCGATCGGTCGCAGCGACCGCAGGAGTTCCCCGGGCTCGTCGACCAGTTCCAGCCGCAGCGTGTACGCGCGAACGTCCGTCTGTGCGTCACTCATCGGACAGCCACCACCGATTCGCGGAAGTCATTGTCGGGGTTCACAGTCGAAAACTATTATCACCTTCTATTCGGGCACTGCGGGACGAGCGTCCGCGAGCGGACAGCCGAATCCGGTCGGCTCGGCCGACCCTCGTGTTGTCCCCGTCGCGGTGGGAGAAAACCTGATGCACTCCCCCTTGCAACGCTATCGCATGGACGCGGTCAATCCGGCGACGAACGAGCGAATCGACACGTACGAGGATGACTCGCCTGCGGCCGTGGAGCAGGCGCTCGCCGACGCGGCCGACGCCTTCGAGTCGTGGCGCGGGGTGCCGCTGCGCGAGCGACAGGAACTGCTCGCCAGCGCCGGCGAGGTGCTCCGCGACCGCACGCGCGAACTGGCAACGGTGATGACCCGGGAGATGGGCAAGCCGATAACGCAGGCCGAGAGCGAGGTCGAGAAGTGCGCCTGGGTGTGTGACCACTACGCCGAGTTCGCCGACTCGTACCTCGCGTCAGACCACCACCCCAGTCCTCCCGAAGCGACGGTCAAGACCCGCTACGACCCGCTCGGACCCGTACTGGCCGTCATGCCGTGGAACTACCCGTTCTGGCAGGTGTTTCGCTTCGCCGCGCCGTCGCTCACCGCCGGCAACGTCGGCCTGCTGAAACACGCCTCGAACGTCCCGGGCTGTGCGAAGGCCATCGAGGACGTGTTCCGCGAAGCGGGCTATCCCGAGGGCGCGTTCCAGTCGCTGCTCATCCCCTCGGACCTCGTGGACGACGTGCTGGAAGACGAGCGGGTCCGCGCCGCGACGCTCACTGGGAGCGGTCCCGCGGGCCGGGCCGTGGCTTCGACGGCCGGCGAGAACCTCAAGAAGACGGTGCTGGAACTCGGCGGGAGCGACCCGTTCGTCGTCCTCGACGACGCCGACATCGACGCGGCTGCCGAGACGGGCGCGTGGGCCCGGAACATGAACGGCGGGCAGTCCTGCATCGCCGCGAAGCGGTTTATTGTCCACGACGCCGTCTACGACGAGTTCCTCGACGCGTTCCTCGAGGAGGTCGAGTCGCTCGCCGTCGGCGACCCGATGGACGAGACCACCGAGGTCGGCCCGCAGGCCAGCCAGTCGCTCCTCGAGGACCTCCACGAGCAGGTCGAGGCCAGCGTCGATGCGGGCGCGACGGTGCTGGCCGGCGGCGAACCGCTCGACGGCGAGGGGGCGTTCTACCCCCCGACGGTGCTGACCGACGTGCCCGAGGGCTGTCCGGCCGACGCCGAGGAACTGTTCGGCCCCGTCGCGTCGGTGTTCCGCGTCGAGAGCGAGGACGCCGCCGTCGAGAAGGCCAACGACACGCGCTTCGGCCTGGGCGCGTCGGTCTGGACCGAGGACCGGGACCGCGGCGAGCGCGTCGCCTCGCGCATCGACGCCGGCTGTACGTACGTCAATCAGCTCACGAAGTCCGACCCGCGCGTCCCCTTCGGCGGCGTCAAGGACTCCGGCTACGGGCGCGAGCTATCGGCGGCCGGCATCCACGAGTTCGTCAACCGAAAGACCGTCTGGATCGAGTGAGCGACCTGCGACCGTCCCGGACCCCCCTCACGTCGACGCCTTCGGAAGCTCCACGGCGAACACCGCGCCCTCCGGCTCGTTGTCTTCGACCCACACGTCCCCGCCGTAGCCGTCGACGAGCGCGTACACGAGATACAGCCCGATGCCGGTCCCCTTGCTGTCGAGCCCCTTCTGGCCCTTGCCGAAGATCGAGTCCCGCACCTCCTCCGGCACGCCGGGGCCGTTGTCGGCGACTCGAAGCACGACGCTGTCGGCCCGTTCCTCGGCCGAGACGGTGACCTCGGGCGTCTCCTTGTCGGTGTGCTGGACGGCGTTCTTGAGCAGGTTGCGGACGACCGAGTCGATCATCTCGTTGGCGGCGACGGTGACCGGCGGGAGGGGCCCGTCGACCGAGAGCTGTGCCTGCGGTTCCGTCGAGCGGAACTCGTCGAGCTGTCGGTCGATGACGCCCCGCAGCGACACGGGGTGACTGTCCGTCTCCGACTGGAGCATCACGTCCGACATGTCCCGGGCCGTGCGGGTGAGTTCGACCGCGCTCTCGGCGCTCTTCAGCGCTATCTCGACGTGTTCCAGTTCGCCCTCGTCGACGCGGTCGGCGAGAATGTCGAGTCGCGCGAGGAGGATCTGCAGGTCGTTCCTGATGTCGTGACGGACGATCTGGTTCAGGAGGTCCAGATTGTCCCGCTGGGCCTCGATCCGCTGTTCGCGGTGAAGGCGGTCGAGCGTCGCGGTCAGGATCGCCGCCAGCAGTTCGGCGAGGTTTCGGTCGAACTCGTCGAACGCCGCCGCCGAGCGGGCGGCCGTGACGAACACGCCGTGGGCCGACAGCGGATGGACGAGCACGCTCTCGACGGACGCCTCGGCGGCGATTTCGGGGTAAGTCTCCCCCACGTCGCACACGACGCGCGTCTCGCCGGACGCGTACGCGTCGCGGACGATCTCGTGGACGGCGTGGTCGCCGCCCGCCTCGCCCGACGGGACGAACCCGATCCGCTCGCCCGCCCCGTCGCCGCTCGCCGTCGGATCGGGCCGGCGACGTGACTCGTCGAGATGGACGCCGCTGACGGGGAACGAGAGTACGTTCGCGGCGATGTCGACGGCGATCTCGGCGGCCTCCGTCGCCGTCTCGGCCTGAATGAGCGTCCGCGTCCCTTCGAGCGTCTCCCGGAGCGTGCGCTCGCGGGACTTCTGCTTGGTGATGTCCTGGTGGATTCCGACCGCTCTGAGCGGCTCGCCGTCGTCGCTCCGCTCGACGACCCTGCCCACGTCGCGGATCCAGATCCAGTCGCCGGCTTTCGTCCGAAGCCGGTGGTCACACTCGTAGTACTCGGTCTCGCCGTCCATGTGCGCGTCGAGCGCGGCGTCCACGTCGGCTCGGTCATCCGGGTGGATCCGGTTCTCCCACGCGCTCAGCTGATTGTCGATATCGTCGAGGTCGTACCCCAGCATCTCCGCCCACCGCTCGTCGTACGTGACCGCGTCCGTCTGCACGTTCCAGTCCCACACGCCCAGTCGCCCGCCTTCCAGCGCCATGTCGAGCCGCTCGGTGAGCGCTCTCAGCGCCCGCTCCTGTGCCTTCCGCTCGGTGATGTCGACGTACACTCCGAACTGCTGGTCCGTGTCGTCCTCGTGGACGAGCGGGGTCGATCGAAACAGGAAGTCCCGCACGCCGTCGACCGTCTCGCGTCGGACCTCTTCGGTCGCCTGCCCGCCCGCCGACGCGAGTTCGTCGATGGCCCTCGCTTCGGCCAGTTCACTCTCGGGAACGATGAGGTCGTTGAGGTCCTCGCCGCTCGTCTCCTCGACCTCGTACCCGAAGGTCGTCTCGAACGCCTCGTTCGCGTCCTTGAGGATCGTCCCGTCTCCGGTGAACTCGACGATGACGACGGGCTCGGGGATTCCCTGGAACAGCGCCCGAAACCGGTCTCGCTCGCGTTGCAGTTGCTCGTTTTGCTCGGTCTGCTCGCGCTCGTAGGCCGCCAGCGTCCGGCTCATGTCGTTGAAGCCGGAGAGGATTCGCTTCCAGTCCTCCGTCGCGTCGGTGTCGAGCTCGTAGCCGTAGTCCCCGCCCGAGAGCCTGTCGAAGCCGTCGAGCAGGCGCTCGTGGTACGAGAGCGTCCGCGTGTACAGCAGGACGCCGAGCCCGCCGACCAGCAGGAGTGCCAGCCCGACCGCGCCGAACTGATAGAGCGTGACGAGACGGAGGTCGTCGGCGAGCACGTCTCGGCTCGCCTGCACGCTCACGGTCCAGCCGGTCTCCGCGACGGTCGCGCTCGCCACGATGAGGTTCGTGGTCGGCTCGGGACGGCGCTCGTAGATGGCCTCCTCGGACCGTGACCGGACGGTGACGCCCTGATACCCGTCTACGGCGTACGTCGCGTTGCGGAGGAACGAACTGTCCTCGAGATGCAGCGCCGCATTGAGCGTGGCAACGACGGTCCCGTTCCGGTATATCGGCGTGCTGAACGTGACGATGTGGTGTCCCGACTCGGCGACCACCGGCGTGCTGACGTACGTCTCGCCGCGCACGGCCCGCTGGAAGTACCGTCGATTGCTGAAGTCGCTTCCGACCAGTCGATCGCGCGTTTCGGCGTCGAGCCCGGCGGCGATTCCGGTCATCGTCCCGTTCCGGTGGATGACAGAGACGCCGCTGAACGCGCTCTCGTCGACCGTCGCCTGTAGCGCGCGGTGCTGTCGCGGCTCGCCGTGGGCCGTGATGGCCGGATTCGTCGACCGGAGCCGCACCGTCCGCTTCAGCCCGGCGATCCTCGTGTTTAGATCGTTTGCGACCTCCTCGCTCGCGTGGGAGACCGACGCTGTCTGCTGGTCCGCCACGGACTGTTTGTTCATCTGGAAGCCCGTGAACACGATTCCGGACAGGACGACCGCGAGGACCACCAGCACCAGACCGAACTGCGCGCGGAGCTTCACGCGGTTCCACACCACCTGTCCACTGGCGCGGATCGCGGGCGGGCCAGCGCTTGGCGAGTACCCGACGACTGTCCCATCGCCGGGCACGTCACCGGGAACAGCCGATCAGCTACGAGTAGCATCAGATACTGGTAGCTCTATTCCGGCGGCGTACTTAAACGTGCGACCGCAAATATCATCGGTGAAAAGCGCGGGACGAAACGGCCATTCCCGGTAGCCGGCCGGTGTGTGCTGTCACCCCTCCTGCCACGGCGCGCCGTCGCGTTCGACGAAGCGCTCCTCGCGCTCGATACCGCGGATCCGTTCGACGTCCTCCTCGTCGAGTTCGAGGTCGAGCGCCCCGAGATTGTCGCGGATGTGGGCTTCTCCTGTGGCCTTCGGGACGACGCTGACGTTCTCGCGTGAGAGGAGCCACGCGAGGCTCACCTGCGCCGCGCTGGCGTCGTGTCTCTCGGCTATCTCGCTGATTTCGGGCATTTCGAAGACCCGGCCGCGCGCCAGCGGCGAGTAGGCGACGTGGTGGTAGTCGTGCTCCTGGGCGTGGGCGACGAGGTCGTCCTGCTGGAGCAGGGGGTGGGTCTCGGCCTGGTGGGCGAACAGCGGCGAATCGAGATGGTCCATCGCCTCGTCAAGCAGTTCCTCGCTGAAGTTCGACACCCCGACGTGGTCGACGAGGCCGCGGTCGACGAGTTCGTCGAAGGCCTGCAGCGTCTCGGCGGCGTCGTAGTTCCCGACCGGCCAGTGGACGTACAGCAGGTCGAGTCGATCCAGCCCCAGGCGGTCGAGCGAGGCTTCGAGGCCCTCGATGACCTCGCTGTGGGCCAGACCGAACCGCACCGGGTGGACCTTCGTCGCGACGAATAGCTCCTCGCGAGGGACGTCGGCCCGCGCGATGCCCTCGCCGACGGCGTCCTCGTTCTCGTAGTGCTGTGCGGTGTCGACGTGCCGGTAGCCCGCTTCGAGCGCGATGCGCACGCTCTCCGCACAGGTCTCCGGGTCCGTGTTCTCCCACGTGCCGAGCCCGATTTCTGGCAGGTCCTGCATGGCCCAGACGTCCCGCGAGAGGGTCATATCTCTTTGGTTCGGCCGGTGAGCGGCGGCCGCGTCAGCGTTCGGACCCGTCGCCGTCGATTGACTCGAGCGGTGCGGCGTTCCCGAACGTCGGTTCCGGCGGGTCGTCGCCGGGCGCGGCCCACTCGCAGGCGTTCGCGAGGACGCGCTGGATCGTCTCGTCGTGGTAGATCGGATACGTCTCGTGGCCCGGGCGGAAGTAGAAAATCCGGCCCGCGCCGCGTCGGTAGCAACACCCCGAGCGGAACACCTCGCCGCCCTCGAACCACGACGTGAACACGAGGCTGTCTGGTGCGGGCACGTCGAAGCGTTCGCCGTACATCTCGGCTTCTGGCAGTTCGACGCATTCATCGAGGCCGTCGGCGATGGGATGGCCGGGTTCGACGACCCAGAGGCGCTCTTTCTCGCCGGCCTCCCGCCACTTGAGGTCGCAGGTCGTCCCCATCAGCTCCCTGAAAATCTTCGAGTAGTGCCCCGAGTGGAGGACGAGCAGCCCCATCCCGTCGAGGACGCGCTCTCTGACGCGAGCGACGACGGCGTCGTCGACCGCGTCGTGGGCCGTGTGGCCCCACCACGTCAGCACGTCGGTGTCGTCGAGCACGTCCTCGGTCAGGCCGTGTTCGGGGTCGTCGAGCGTCGCCGTCCGGGTCTCGAACCCGCGGTCGTCGAGTGCCGCTGCGACGGTCCCGTGGATGCCGTCGGGATAGATCTCCGCGACGGCGTCGTTCTCGCGCTCGTGGACGAACTCGTTCCAGACCGTGACTCGCGTCATAGCCGTGGATTCGCCGTAGTCGGTAATCCCGTTGGCGATGCGACACGGCCCAGTCCGGCGTCGGTCACTCGGGGAGGTAGAAGTCCGATTTCCCCGTTTTGTACGGCGAGGCGTCCCTGATCTTGGCGATCTTGGCCGGGCTCCGATCGCGCACGATGACGACGTCGTATTGGTCGTCGATGGCGATCGACCGGCCGACGCTGCTGACGGTCGAGACGAGGTGGCCGGCGTTGTCGCTCCCGATGAAGACCATCGAGGCGTCGACCGTTTCGGCGACGTTTCGGACGCGCTTGGCGATCGTCCCCGCCGGTGCGTAGCGGTCGACGACCTTGTGCCGGAAGTCCGCGCTCGGACACAGGTCGGTCACCTGCTCGTGGACCGTCCCGACGACGGCCTCCATGTCGAACGATTCGTCCGATCCGAGCCAGTCGCGCTCTCTGGCGTACTCGGCGTTGCCCCGCGGGATCACGGTCACGGCCAGGACGCCTTCCTCGAAGACGGTTCCGAACTCGGTCGCTCGGACGAGCGCGGCTTCTGCGAGTTCCGAGCCGTCGAACGGGACGACCAGCGTCATAGTTCCGCTTCGCTCCGCGACCGGAAAGTACGTCCGGTGTCAGTACGCCGTGAAACCGGCTGTGGCAGCGGCCCCTCCGGGCCAGACGCGCCGGAACCGAATGGGCCGGCGGCGGATCGCGCGAGCGGTGGTCCACCCGGCTCGGCGGTTCACGTCGTCTTCTGCAGCGTCACGACGAACACCGCGCCTGCCGGATCGTTGTCTTCGACCCGGACTTCACCGCCGTAGCTGTCGACCAGCGTCTGGACGAGGTACAGTCCGATGCCGGTGCCGCCGCTCTCGAGGCCCTTCTCGCACTTTCCGAAGATCCGCTCCTTGCGGTCGTCGGGGACGCCCGGGCCGTTGTCGGCGATCCGGACGACGACGCGGTCGTCGCCGTCCGCCACCGAGACGTGGACCTCGGCCACCGACTTGTCGTTGTGCTGGACCGCGTTCTTCAGCAGGTTCCGGAACACCGAACTCAGCATCTCGTCGGCGTGAACCGAGACGGCCGGGATCGGATCGTCGATGGAGAGCACCGCCCGGGGATAGTCCGCGCGGACGTTCTCGAACTCTCGTTCGAGCGCCTTCCGGAGGGACACCTGCTGGTCGTCCGCCGCCGTCGTGAGCATGACCTCAGCCATGTCCCGCGCCGTCTGGGTCAACTCGACCGCGTGCTCGGAGCTCTCACGGAGAGTTTCGAGGTACGCTTCGCCCTCTTCGTCGTCTACGTGGTCCGTCAGCAGGTCGGCGTAGGCGGTGACCAACTGGAGGTCGTTGCGGATGTCGTGTCGAAGCACCTGATTCAGGAGGTCGAGATCGTCGCGTTGCTCCTCCAGCCGTTGCTCGTAGGCCTTCCGGTCGGTGATATCGTGGAGCGTGGCCATCGTCGCCGGTTCGCCGCGATACTGGATACACGACACCTCGAGGTCGATGTCCCGCCGGTCGCCGTCGGCGGTGACGATCTCGATGTCGTACCGCGACGGGGGGCTCTCGCCGTGGATCCGCTCCTCGTACCGCCGCGTGACGAGGTCGTGGTACTCCGGGGCGATAACGTCGCGGAAAGACCGGCCGAGGAGTTCGGATTCCGGCAGCCCCGTCAGCGAGCTCATCGCCTGATTGACGAACTGGAGTTCACTGTCCTGGACGATGACGACCCCTTCGGTGCCCTGTTCGACGAGGGCTTCGTACTTCTGTCGCTCCTCGGCGAGTTCCCGCTCGCGCTCCTTGCGCTCCGTGATATCGCGGGAGTTGACGACGTATCCGTAGGGGGCCGTCTCCGTGTGACTCCCGGCGACCGACTCGAGCCATACCCAGTGGCCGTCGTGGTGACGCTGTCGGTACGTGACCGGCTGGGTGACCTCTTCGGGCGATTCGAGCAGGCTCTCGAAGCGCTCTACGACCGCGCCTCGGTCGTCCGGGTGGATCGACTCGAAGACGTTCCTTCCGATACGGCTCTCCGGTTCGTATCCGAAAATCGTCTCGACGGCGGGGCTGACGTACGCGATCGTCCCCTCGTCGTCGACGACGGTGAGGATGTCGTGAGAGTGCGCCAAGAGCGTCGAGAGTTCGTCGGCCGCCGAGAGACTGGGCATATACTATCTCGGGACCAGAGAGAAATAAAACTGCACTCGTCTTATCACCAACTGAGAGTACCCTGCAGACAGTCGGAAATCGAACCTGCACGCGAGTGGCTGTCGGAAACAATCGTCGCGGATCCTGCACGTGGCGCGCCGGTCGTCACTTGACCGTCACGCCGGTGACCTCGAACCGCGCGCCGCTCTCTTCGCTCGCCGCGACCCGGATCGACCACCCGTGCGCGTCGACGATCTGTTCGACGATCGCCAGTCCGAAGCCGGTCCCGTCCTCCGCCGTCGAATATCCCGTCTCGAAGACCTTCTCGCGCTCGCTCGCGGGTATCCCGGGACCGTCGTCCGCGACGTAGAAGCCGTCCGAGAGCGGCCCGACCCGGACCGTGACCTCGTCGCCACCGTGTGCCCTCGCGTTCCTGAAAAGGTTCTCGAGGAGCTGGAGGAGTCGGGCCTCGTCACAGACGATGGTGTCGAGCTCGTCGGGCACGTCGAGCGTCGCCTCGTCCGCACCGGTCGCGGTCCACGCCGAGTTGACCGCTCGCGTCAGGGGAACGGGTGAGGCGTCGATGACCTGCGTCCCCTGTCGGGCGAACGTGAGGAGGTCGTCGATGAGCGCGTCCATGCGGTCGAGCGCGTCTCCGAGTCGCTCGACCGCTTCGCCCTCGCAGTTGTCGCTGACGAGTTCGTGGTTCGCCGTCGCGAGGCCGAGCGGGGCGCGGAGGTCGTGTGAGACGATACTGGCGAACTCGTCGAGGCGCTTGTTCTGCCGTTTCAGTTCCTGCTCGCGTCGCTTTCGCTCCGTGATGTCGGTGATCGTCGCCATGATCCGCGTCTCGCCGTCGATGTGGAGCGGCCCGAGGCTGATCTCCACGGGGAATCGCTCGCCGCCGCGTCGCACCGCCGTGAGGTCGAGTCCGGCGCCCATCGGCCGGGGCGTCGGGTCTTCGACGTACTCCTCTCGGAGCGTCACGTGCTCTTTACGGTACTGCTCCGGCATGAGCTCCTCGACCGATTTGCCGCGAAGCGCTTCTTGCTCGTACTCGAACAGGTCGGCGGCGCTTTCGTTCAGCTGTCGAATCACGCCGTCCTCATCCACGATGACGACGGCGTCGGGCGTCGCTGCCAGTATTCGTTCCAGCTCTCGGTCGCGGTGTTCGAGTTGTCGCTTGTAGTCGCTCGCCGCCTCCTCGGCGCGGACGCGGGCGACGGCGTTCTCGATGCGGTTGGCCAGCACCGCGAACTGGTCGGTCCCACCCTCCTTCTGGAGGTAGTCGGTCACGCCGAGCGATATCGACTCGCTGGCGACCTCCTCAGACCCCTTCCCGGTGAAGAGGATGAACGGGACGTTCGGATACTCGGCCCGGACTTCTTCGAGGACTTCCAGTCCGTCGAGTCCCGGCATCTGATAGTCGCTGACGATACAGTCGAAATCTGCCTCGTCGAGCCGCGAGCGCACTCGCTGAGGTGCTGTCTCCGCTTCGACTGTGATTCGTTCGCTCTCCTGCTGGAGGAACATCGCGGTGGTCTCGGCGAAGTTGGGCTCGTCGTCGACGTGGAGCACCCTGATCTGTCCGTCGCTTTCCGTGGCCGCGTCGTGAGCACGCGCCAGCCCAATCTGGGAACCCATATATAACGGTTGCTGGCTGCAATGATAACTGGTGGGCATGAATATACATGATTCATAGACACGAAACAACCGTTGCCGCGACTGATGACGACGTGTTCCGCGACGCGAACGACCAGCCGTCGGTCCGACCATACGACAATCAGGTGATATATTTATGTCCGAATAGGACGATGATCGTAATATGTCAAAGCAGTCCACAGCAACGGAGGACGCACAGCTGTTTCGGCTCCCGGCGAACAGCATCGCGTACGTCGCCGTCATCGCCGCGCTCGTCTCGGCCGTGATTCACCTGTTGCTCGCGCCACGAGTGATGCAGTTCAGTCAGACGACGGGTATCCTGTTCTACCTCAACGGGGCCGGCTGGATCGGCGGGCTGTTCCTGTTCTTCAGTCGGTTCTGGCGGCGCGAACTGTACCTCGTCGCCGCGGGCTACGCGCTCGTCACCCTCGTCGCGTTCTTCGCGATGGGCGGGCGGCTCAACACGATGGCAATCGCCTCGAAAGCCGTCGAAGCGGTCGTGGTACTCGCCACGGTCTACCTGTACACGGCCGAACCGAGCGGGCCGTAGCGCTCGCTGACCGCCGGTGTATTCCAAGCGAACGCCGCCGGTCTCGCTCTCCTCGACTCGGATCGATCAGCCGTGAGCGTCGGCGATCGTCTTGACGACGTAGAGGCCGTACCCGGTCCTGTCAGGGCTCGCCGTACGTCCCGGTCCCCAGACCCGGTCTCTATCCGCCTCCTCGATTTGTCTCGCGTCGTAGAAGCCGATCACGAACACCCCCCGAGTATCCTTGTCGTAGCCCAGTTCGCGGCGAGAAAGGCAGTGTCGGCCACCGCGACGGCGCGTGATGCCCGGTACGGGATCGCCGAACATGGTCTCCCGGACCATTCCGACGTCCGACCACGCTGACACCCCCAGCCGCGAGATATCGGTCCCGGCGGTCGCGACTCCATCGCCGAGTCTGTCTGCCGTTGACCACGAAGGTATCAACGTTGTGAATAAGGGCCCGTTTGATTACCAACCGGTATATATACGGGAACTACTATCGAATTTGATAGTATATGGACGTCGGCCTGGGTGCGTCACTCCTCGACAGCTATCCGCACACGATTGCGGTCCTCGACGGCAGGGGACGGATCGTCTGGGTCAACGAGGCCTGGCGCGAGTTCGGCGAATCCAACGGTTTCGCTCCGGGTTCGGAGCCTATCGGACAGAACTATCTCGACGCCATCGAGGCGACCGACGACCCGTACGCCCAGCGTGCTCTGGATGGGATAACGGCGGTGCTGTCCGGCGACCGAGTCGCCGTCTGCAAAGTGTATCCCTGCCACGGGACCGACTCGCTCCGGTGGTTCAGGATGCGGACCTTTACCGTGGCCTTCTCCGACGAACGGTACTGTCTCGTCGCTCACGAGGACGTTACGGCCGAACAGATCGGTGCGCTCCTCACTGAGGGGCGACGGGAACTCGCGGACTTACTCAACGAGATGCTCCTCCACGAGGTCGGAAACGCGCTCACCAGCGCCGACGGTGCCCTCGCCCAGTTCGACGGGCTGACTGCCGACGAATCGGCGATGCATCGCCTCACCCGTGCCCACGAGCGAATTGAGCAGAGTATCGAGGCCGCTCGACGGCTGTTTCAACTGATACAGCACCGCCCCTCCTTCGAGCGTCAGTCCGTCGAAGACGTGGCGACGACGGCCTGGGACGCCCTCGGTCGCGACGCCGACTCGCTCGTCGTCGCCGACGACTTCCCGCTGATCTGCTCGTCCGTCCTCGCCAGCGCGCTGCTGAAGGTGCTGTTCGACAGTCCGATCCGCGACACCGACCGGTGTCGGGTCACGATTCGCGCGGGACGCCGCGAGTTCTACGTCGACGACGCCCGGTCGGATTCCATTCCGGAGAACACGTCGAACGTCTTCGAACTGAGTCCCGTCCTCGACGACGGGCGGTACGCGTTCGGTCTCTCCCTGGCGAAACCGCTCGCACACCTCCACGGCTGGGACATCTCGCTGGACTCCTCGCCGGCCGGCGGCTGGCGGTTCGTCGTTCGCACGGAACAGCTACATCTCAGGGAACCGTCGTAGTCGAAATCGAGCATCCCGTCTCTGTCGGGTGACGACGTGCGGATAGTTTATTTGACTCCTGGGCGACGTGTCATCCGGGCCCATCGACGGCCCGGATACGCTAATGCAACTCGACGACTTCGTCTCCGAGAACGCGCCCGACGAGAGTCGGGACCGATTCGAACTGGAGAACAGCAAGCTACTCGATATCGACGTGGACGGGACGGTCATGACGAAAGCGGGGTCGATGATCGCCTACGAGGGCGATCTCTCGTTCACCGGCAAGTCCTCCGCGGAGGGGGGACTGACGGGATTCCTCAAGAACCAGGTATCGAGCGAAGGGACGCCCGTCATGGAGGTCGAGGGGCAGGGACACGTCTACGTCGCCGAACAGGGCAAGAAGATTCAGATCCTGGAACTCGGCGACGCCGAATCCATCTCGGTCAACGGTAACGACGTGCTCGCATTCGAGAACAGCGTCGAGTACGAAATCGGTACGATCGGAAGTATCGGCGGCGCGTCCGCGGCCGGCCTCACCAACGTGTTCCTCTCCGGTCCGGGCATGGTCGCCATCACGACCCACGGCGATCCGCTCGTCCTGGAACCGCCGGTCAGCACGGACCCCGACGCCACCGTCGCGTGGTCGAGCGACCTCTCGCCGAGTATCGACACTGACCGGAGTCTGAGCGACTCCATCGGACAGTCCTCCGGCGAGACCTATCAGATGGCCTTCGACGGGTCGAGCGGTTTCGTCGTCGTCCAGCCCTACGAGGAGACGGCGCAACGGGCCTGACGACGAAACGAATACACACGCCGATTTAGTAGCAGAAATGCAGAATGTACGCTGATGTCTATATTATATTTGTACTTCTGCACTTCTATAGAGATTATAGGGATCAAAGCTGTATAATAATCGTTAATACGGATATTTTAGATATAAAAATCGGTATTAGATCTCAAATTTTGGATATTGGATAAGAATATTGGGATGGGATGGAAGACGTGTATTTACATCTCCAAATAATAATGCTTGATTACTGTAATATGCATTCACTCTACTGAGTCCCAGTGTTGATGAGGGGCGTTTTCCGAGCTCGGCCCTTCGAAAGCCGGTCCCGAACTTGTCGGTGACGCAGCGAAATCGTTCGCGCTGTCCGAACCGCCGTTCAACTCTCCTTGTTTCGGCCTGACCGCCGGGATTCGCCGCACTCCGGGCTTGGGACGGTTTCAAGCAGACGATCCGGTGCGGGATGGAGCGTCTTTTGGGTGAGGAATAACAGTTGTACAGTTGGTATGGGGTTCGACCACCGTTCGTAATCACCGAACGAATGGTCTCTTTACGCCGAGTCACCGTCCGAACTGGCAGCGCGACGGCTATCGGTCTACGGAGTCTCGGAAACACGTTCGCAACGAACGAACGGACTGCGTCGAAGATGGCCCGTAATTATCAACTGGTGCGGGTGGTGTGGCGCCGCCACCGTCGCAGCAGTCGCGGCGACACGCAGTCGATTCGAGTCACCGCAACGGTCGAACGCTCTCCGTCCCGTCCTGTACGCGACTCGGTGCTGTGGTTCCGCCGTCGCGCGTTCGAGCACGCTACTGGTCCGGTTCGAGTCCGGTATCGTCCGCAGTTCGAAGTCGATTCTGTGGCTGAGTTCCAGCGCCGATCAGTCCGAAGTCATCTCGCCCTCGGGCGTGGATGCGACGCCGCGGTTCTGGTCGCCGGCCCCGACGATACGCCGTCCGCTGTCGGTGTCGAATCCGTGAACGAGGTCGTCGTCGAGCGTCAGCCAGACGGTATCCCCACGCTCGGCGTCGATCGCGCTCGGGGCAACGACGGTGAGACTCACTGGCTGGTCGCCCACTTCGACTTCGATTATCTGCTCGTCGCCCTGCGGTTCGGTCACTTCGACGGCGGCTTCGATGGCGTTGTCAGTCCGCTCGGTGTGGACCTCGAAGTACTGGGGCCGCACGCCCAGCGTGAACGTCTCGTGGTCGCGGTAGCGGTCCGCCACCTCCGAGTCGAGTTCCACGTCGAACGTATCGGGCGCGTCGTCGGCGCGGATGCGGTCGCCGTCGCGACGCACCGTCACGAAGTTCATCGACGGCGAGCCGATGAACCCCGCGACGAACTGGTTCGCCGGCTGGTGGTACACCTCGTCGGGCGACCCGATCTGCTGGATGTGGCCCTTGTCCATGATGATGAGCTTGTCGCCGAGCGACATCGCCTCCTCCTGGTCGTGGGTGACGTACATCGTCGTGATGTCCATCTCCCGCTGGAGGACTTTGATGCGGCTTCGCATGCTGATCTTGAGCTTGGCGTCCAGGTTGGCCAGCGGCTCGTCCATCAGGAACACCGCCGGCCGGCGGATGATCGCCCGCCCAAGCGCCACGCGCTGTTGCTGGCCGCCGCTGAGGTTCGCGATGTCGCGATCGAGCAACTCCGGAATCTCCAGCATCTCCGCGACCTCGTCGATGCGTTCCTCGCGCTCGTCTTTGCTCTTGCCCGCGACCTTCAGGGGATAGCCGATGTTCTCCCGGACGGTCATGTGCGGGTACAGCGCGAAGTTCTGGAACACCATGGCGATGTTCCGGTTCTTCGGGTGGACATCCGTCACGTCGTGTCCGTCCAGGGTGATCGTCCCGTCGGTCGGCTGGGTCAGCCCCGCCAGACAGCGGAGCGTCGTCGTCTTCCCGCACCCGCTCGGGCCGAGCAGGATCGCGAACTCCCCGTCGTCGACGTGGAGGTTCACGTCCTCGATCGCGATCGTATCGCCGTACGCCTTCTTGACTGAGTCGTAGTTTACGGTAACCATGTTAGCGTGCCTCCGAAACCGCTCGATTGACTGCCGATCCCTCGACGCCGGGGCGACGCGTCGTCCGGCTCATTTGCCGACCGCCCCCATGCTGAAGCCGCGCACGAGCTGCTGGCGCGCGATGAACGCGAACAGCAGCACGGGCACGAGCGCGATGGTCGCGCCGACGCTCATGTTGATCCACTGCACCGAGAACTTCGTGACGAACGACGCCAGCCCCACCGGGACGGTCATCGCGTTCGCGTTCAGCGCCAGGATCACCGCGAACAGCAGCTCGTTCCAGGTGATGATCGTCGTGAAGATGGCCGACGCGATGAGACCGGGCTTCACCAGCGGCAACACGATCTTGAAGAACGCGCCGAGATGCGTGTGCCCGTCGATCATCGCCGACTCGATGAGGCTGTCCGGCACCTCCTCGAAGAACCCCTTCATCATCCACACCGCGAAGGGGATGTTGAACATCGTGTAGACGAGGATGAGCCCCTGCAGCGAGTTCACGAGCCCGACGCCGCGGAAGATCACGAACAGCGGGATGATGGTCACGATCGGCGGCATGAACCGCGTCGAGAGGATGTAGAACGGCAGGTGGAAGTCCAGATTGTAGGGGTAATCGAAGGTGACGAAGGCATAGGCCGCCATCGCCCCGATGGTCGTCGCGAGAATCGTCGTCGTGATCGTCACCACCGTGCTGTTGATGATGAACTGGACGAAGTCGGGCCGCTGGGCGAACAGTTGCGCGAAGTTCCCGAACTGCGCGTCGAGCGGAATCCACTGTGGCGGGAACGACAGCAGCGTCTGTCGCGTCTTCAGCGTCGCCGTCACCAGCCAGTACACCGGAAACAGCGTCCACACGAGGAACACGCCCAGCAGGCCGTAGGTGACGGCTCGCGTGACGCCGTACTCCCGGAGCGTCTCCTGGAACTGCTCGATTCCCGAGGGTTCTTCGTAGGGCAGTACGTCCGCCTGAGTGTCTTGTTTCGTCGTCATGAGCCGAACTCCACGTTGGCGATCTTGACGAAGCTCATCGCGAGGATCAGCACCAACACGAGCAGCGAGACGGCCATCGCCGAGGCTTCGCCGAAGTTGTTGAACCGGAACGCCGTCCGGTACATCTGCATGCTGATCACGTTCGTCGCGCTCGCCGGACCGCCGCGCGTCAGGATGAACACCTTCGCGAACACGCGCAGGGCGTCCACCAGCCGGATGATCAGCACCAGCACGATCAGCGACTTGAGGTACGGGAGCGTGATGTGGAGGAAGCGCTGGCGGACCGAGGCGCCGTCCATGATCGCGGCCTCGCGCACGTCGTCGGGGACGGATTGGAGCCCGGCGAACAGCACCAGCACGACCAGCGGCGTCCACTGCCAGATGTCGGTCAGGATGACCGAGTACAGCGCGACGCTGGTCTCGCTGATCCAGCCGACGTTGGCCCCGCCGGTCAGCGGCGCGGCGATGTAGTCGAGCAGGCCGTTCGGGGCGTACAGCAGCCGCCAGATGAGCCCGATGACCGTCGGCGAGAGGATCATCGGGATCAGGATCAGCGTCTGCCACAGCCCCCGGAGCTTGATCTTCTTGTTCAACAGCAGCGCGATGCCGAATCCGAGCAGGAACTCGACGCCGACGGCGATGCCGATGAACTTGCCGGTGACCGCCAGCGAATTGAGGAACGCGTCGTTGCTCATGAGGTCGACGTAGTTCTGGACGCCGACGAAGGTCGTTCCCGTGGGGAGGAACTGCTGCGTGGACATCTGTATCGCGCGGACGAGCGGGTAGAACGTCAGCGCGAACAGGATGAACACCGCCGGCAGGGTCATCAGCCACTTGAGGTGGTCGTCGACCCACAGCAGGACCGACTCCCGCGTCGTGGTGTCGGTCTGGAAACTGCTGATCTCGGCGGTCGCCTGGTCGGTCTCAGTCGCCATCGTGTTGTCTCCGCCCCCCGTTCGAGGTGTGTCCCGTCGCAGTCCGTCGACCGCGACGACGGTGAGTGGTCTCTCTCATGTGCTTCAGCTGTAGTAGCCCGCGGTCTGGAGCGTCGATTCGATCTGTTCTTTGGCCTGACTCGTCATCTCGCTGGGACTGATGTCGCCGGCGAGCGCGGTGTTGAGCAGCTGTCCGTGGTTGACACCGAACTCGGAGTACAGCGGCGTCCGCGGCCGCCACTGGGCGTTCTGGAGGCTCTCGTACAGCGCGGGGAACCACGTCTGGGCGTCCATGTGGTCCTCGAACGTGTCGTGGCGGAACGGCACGCCGCCGAGTTCGACGTACTTCGACTGGGCCTCGGCGGAGATGGCCGACTGGATGACCTCGCCGGCGGCCTTCTTTTTCGCGTCGGTGACGAAGCTGTTGATGCCCATGATCCAGTTCCCCTGCGTCGGGGCCTGTCGCTCCGCGCCGGTGTGGCCCTTCGGGATGGGGATGAATTCGAGGTTGTTCGCCTCCTGAGACTCGTCGGGGTCGAGCAGGAGCGACGCGGCCGAGGGCCACGCCGGAGCCTGCGCGGCCGACCCGGAGCCGAGGCCGTTGAGGACGGCGTCGCTGTCGAAGGAGGTGACGCCGTCCGGGGAGATGGACTTCAGATCCTCCGCCCAGAAGCGGACGGCCTCGGTGCCGTCGTCGCCGTCCCACTTGTAGCGCCAGTTCTCGTCGAACATCGTCCCGCCGACGGCGTTACCGAGCGAGAAGAAGTTCGCCATGGCGGGGTTGCCGCGCTTCCCGCGGATGATGTAGCCGTTGGCACCGTCGACCTGTTCGGAGATCTGCTGGCCGGCCTCCAGCACGTCGGCCCAGGTCTCGGGGGCGTCGGCTCCGACCTGGTCGTAGTAGGCACTGTTGTAGGCGTAGAGCTGCGTGTTGCCGACGATGACCTGACCGCGGACCTTCTGGTCGAGGCCCTCGGCCGAGGGAACGGTCGGTGCGTTCGGGGTGGGCCAGGTCGCGATCTCGACGCAGTTCTCGATGATCTGGTCGCGCGGGAGTTCGCCGGGGAGCCAGTCGAGGAGCGGGTCGACGTTGGCGGCGAACTGGGGGAACCACGGGTCGTCCATGAACATGATGTCGTAGGCGTCGCTCTGCGTCGAGAGGATGCTGTTGGTCTTCTCGAAGAGATTGGCGTAGGGGAACAGCTGGACGCTCACGTCGATGCCCGTGTCGTCGGAGACGTACTCGTCCATCAGGCGTTTGAACAGCCGCCCGGACCCCTCGACGGCGGCCACCGAGAGCTCGGTCGCGGCCGAGTTCGATCCGGTCCCGGTCGAAGCACCGTCCCCGCCACCGCCTCCGCTTTCGCCGTTCCCGCCACCACCGCCATCGCCGCCGCCGCTACAGCCTGCCAGCGCCGTCGCGCCGACGATTCCCGTGGCCGTCAGATACCGTCGACGGGTGATCGCTCTGTTCGATCCGCCGCTCTCGCTGTCGGTACGTGCGCTCTGCTCTCGCTCAGCGCCACTGCCAGTGGATGGCATACAGGTAAACGTCCCTCTCATGGGTAATAAATCATGGTGGTTATGCCGGGGTCGAGCGGGCGCGCGACATCATCGTATTCTGCGTTTCCCCGTGGATCGAGTTTCCGCTCGTCGGGCTCCGGCCGGTCGCGCTCGGATCGAGGTCGCCGATCAGTACCGCAGTGTGGGAGCTCCGTTCATTCGAAGCAGATGACGGTCTTGAGCGTCTCCGGCGAGTCGTCGAGCGCGCGGTCGATCTCGTCGACGCTGTACCTGCCGGTCACGAGGTCGTCGAGTAGACCGCTCGACACGTCACTGAGCCAGTCGACTGCGGCTTCGAAGTGCGTCTTCCGGGAGTTGACCACACCGAGAAGCGCCTTGTTGTTGACGACGAGGTCCGAGTGAAACGCGCCGCCCTCGAACTCGAACGTCGCCTCGCCCGGAATCCCCTGGAGCGTCGCGACACCGTTCGGTCCCAACGCGCGGGCCGCGCCGACCGAGTGCTTCGGGTAGCCCGTCGTCTCGAAGACGTAATCGACGGGCTCGTAGGCCGCCGGGACCTGCCTGAGCGGCGTTTCGCGCGAGTCGACGTACGTCCCGCCGACGCGCTCGATGAAGTCGATGGTCGGGTCCGGTCGGTCCCGGCGGCCGAGGCAGTAGGTCCGTTCGAATTCCTCGCCCGTGGCCAGGCGGGCGAGGCCGAGAAGACCCAGATTCCCGTTCCCGAGGACGAACGCGGATTCGGGCCGCCAGTTGAAGCCCGAGCGCGCGGCGAAGGCCTGCTCGAGCGACTTCTCCAGGATGCTGGCCGGTTCGACGAAGAAGCCGTACTCGGCGTGGGACGCTGGTACCGTCACGAGGTACGCCGGTTCGCACGTGACGTACTCCGCCATGTATCCGTGGGCCCCGAAGATGCCGCACTCGTGGAAGGCACCGGCGGGTGCCATGTCGAGTTCGCCGTTTTGCGCCGCGTGCGAACCGGCGTCCGTCGGTCGACGGACGAGCGGTGTGACGACCGTCCCCTCCGTGAGTTCGGTCCCGTTCGCGTCCTCCACGATACCGACGGCTTCGTGGCCGACGACGAGGTGGTCCTCGCCGTCGGGCACGTCCCCGCCGATCTCGCCGTCGACGATCCGCCTGTCAGACCCGTCGATACCGACGGACAGCGTTCGAATCAGGACCTCTCCGTCTGCGGGCTCGGGCCGCTCTTTCTCGATTACACGGAGGTCCGGCCCCTCTGGGAAGAGTGCTACGGCTTGCATTGCAACGTCGGAGCGTTCGGCGGGGCCGTACAAAACCGTTTCCCGTCCCGGCACGGTCGCGAACGGCGCTCAGTCGTCGCTTCGAGCCGCCTCGCCGCGGTAGGACCTGAACAGGTCGACGATGACCCGGAGGTCTTCCCTGGCTTCGGCGGTGGTCGTCTTCACCTCGGCCTCGCCCTCGACGCAGTCGATGAAGGCCTCCTGTTCGCGTTTGAACGCCTCGTCGTACGACGGCGTCCTGACGGTGTCTGTGAGCTCCTCGATGCCCTGTTTCGTACGGAGCTCCGTGGGCGTGTTCTTGATGAACGGGTTGGAGAAGTCGACGGTGACCATGCCGTCCGGCGCGTCGACGCGGATGAACTCCTCGAACCACTTGCGGTCGGAGTCGCCCGTCTCCAGCACGCACTGGACGCCGTCCTCGTAGGTGAGGTGGGCCGTCGCGTACCGGCCGTCGGCGAAGACGTTCACGTGGTCGATGGATTCGACTCTCCCGAACAGTCCGCGCAGCGCGTTGACGTCGTGACAGACGTGTTCGAGCTGGAAGTCGTAGGCGTCCACGAGCGTCTCGTCGTCCGTCCCGATGGCCTGCTCGATGTCTGCCTGTCGCTTTTCGACGCTCTCCTCGATGAGTTCCTCCGGCGGAGCGCCCTCCACGAGGTCGTACACTTCGGCGACGATGCGGAAGTGGTCCGGGTCCACGTCGTAAGCGGTGACGAGGTCGATGCCGTCGAGGCCGTCGATCTCGGCCTGTGCCCGCTGATACGACGGGTCGTAGCGTTTCATGTACGCGACCATCGCGGTCGCGTCCGACGTCTCGTCGGCCTCGACGATTCGGTCGGCGTCTTCGAGCGACGTCGCGAGCGGTTTCTCGACGAGCGTGTGTATCTCGGCGCCGAGCGTGTCGACGACCACGTCTGCGTGCGCGTGCGAGGGCGTGAGTACGACCACGGCGTCCAGGTCGTCGCCACGTTCGTCGATCAGCGCCTCGTGACCGGCGTAGACGTGCGGGACGTTGTAGCGCTCCGCGAGTTCTTGCGCCCGGTCCTCGGCGGGGTCGACGAGGGCGTGTAGCTTCGCCTCCGGAAGCTCCGCGAGGTACGGGATATGCATGACCTGTGCCACCATTCCACAGCCGATGACTCCGAATCGCATCGTTGGAACGTCTCGGTAGTCACTGTTATACCTTCCGGTCGGATTGACTCGAACGTGTCTTCCGGGTAGCCGACCGGCCCGCTCGATCGGGCGTCGAGCGCGAGTCAGCCCGCCCCGTCGGGGAGTAAAGTAATGAGGATACGGCGTGGATACCACCCATGGCAACGATTGTCGATTACGAACTGTTCGAGGTCCCGCCGCGCTGGCTCTTCGTTCGGCTCGAGACGGCCGACGGCCTCGTCGGCTGGGGCGAACCGACGCTCGAAGGCCACGCAGACATGGTGAAGGCGGCGGTCGACAAGCTGGTCAAGACGCACATCATCGGCTACGAGGCGGGTCGGATTCAGGACCACTGGCAGGCGATGTACCGGAGCGGGTTCTACCGCGGCGGTCCGATTCTCATGAGCGCCATCTCGGGCATCGATCAGGCGCTCTGGGACATCAAGGGCAAAGAGTGCGGGAAGCCGGTGTACGAACTCCTCGGCGGCCCAGTTAGGGATAGATTACGGGCGTATCGCTGGATCGGCGGCGATCTCCAGCAGGGGTCTGATCGCCCGGACTCCGAGCTGGAAACGGCGGCCAGAGAGAGCGTCGAAGCCGGCTTCTCCGCGGTGAAGATCGCAGGTAGTCCGAAGCTTCGGCATATCGACGCCCCGTCGAAAGTTGACGAAATCGTCGACAGACTCGCGCACGTCCGCGAGGTCGTCGGGACCGACGTGGACGTCGGCGTCGACTTGCACGGGCGAGCGACCCGTCCGATGGCGACGCGGCTCATCAAGGCGTTCGAGCCCTACTCCCCGATGTTCGTCGAGGAGCCCGTGCTTCCGGAACATAATCACGTGCTGCCGGAGCTCGCGAGCGGCACGACCGTCCCCATCGCGACCGGCGAGCGACTGTACTCGCGAGCGGAGTTCCGATCGCTGCTGGTCGACGGCGGCGTCGACATCATCCAACCGAGCATCGCCCAGTTGGGCGGGATCTCCGAGACGAAGCGCATCATCGACATGGCCGAGACGTTCGGGGTCGGTGCCGCTATCGACTGTCCGTTCGGCCCGGTCGCAGTCGCGGCGTCGTTGCAGATCGGGTTCGCGTCCTGGAACATCCTCACCCAGCAACAGAGCCTCGAACGCTATCCGGAGGAGGAAGCGGATATCACGTACCTCGAGAACCAGGACGCACTCCGATGCGTCGACGGCTACTTCGAGCCGCCTGCCGAGCCCGGCCTCGGTATCGAGATCGACGAGGAACTGGTGCGCGAACAGTCGGCCGTCGACGTCAAGTGGAACACTCCGATTCGCCGACGGGACGACGGGAGCATCGCCGAGTGGTGAGACGCTCTCACGAATGAAGGCCTTCCGCGCGTTCGACTACGGGCCCTGACACCACACGAGTCTCTTCGGCACGTCCGCTTCTCGCGGTGTATCGACTACTACGGCTTCGCTATAACGGGGCGTGGCTGTACGGATGTGGGCAGAGGTCCACGTTTGCCTGACGGTAAGTAACGTGTTGGTCGTACAGCCAGCGGAGCGTCTGTATTCTTGCTCCGCCCGTTAGTGCTCGCTTATCGATAATAAAACCTTTGGTCAACTTCGAGAGCATACGGGTCACGCTTCAGGCCACGAATATGTTTACGTCCTGTAAACGCCTCCCCTGTTATCAGCTCATGAAGAGTTCGACCTCGATGGACTCGACGGTGCTGACGATGTGGCCCGATATCTCCTCGTCGAGCGTCCAACCGGTAAGTTCGTCGACCGGCCCGGAGACTGAGACGGCGCCGACCGGGCCGTCCGTCCCCCGAGTGATGGGATACGCGACGCCGTGCCAGTCTTCGAGACATTCCCCGCGATCCGAGGCCACGCCGCCCTCGCGGATGTCTTGTAGTTCGGTCCGTAGTGCCGACTCGTCGGTGACCGTGTTCGGTGTGACGCTCGTCAGTCCGTGGCGATCGATCGCTCGCTCGAATTCCGACTCGTCGAGGGCCGCGAGGACGGCCTTTCCAGCCGCAGACGCGTGAAGGGGGACGGTCTCCCCTTCGGGACGCTCGTACAGGTACTGGTCGTCACCGGCGCGGTAGACGTACACGCCCTGCCCGTGATCCTCGACGAGGAGGCTTGTCAGCCCGGGCGTCGTGTCGGACAGCTCGTCGATTTTCGGTTTCGCCGCGCGGAACAGTTGCATCTCGTTCCGAGACCAGCTGCCGAGGCGCAGAAATCGCGGGCCAAGCGTGTAGGTGGTGTCGCGCTTCACGACGTACCCGAGCCGGTCGAGCGTCGTGAGGTGCTTGTACGCCCCCGGTTTGGACACCGACGCCCGTTCTGCGATCTCTGTCAGGGTCGCTTCGCCGCTCTCGCCGAGGGCTTCGAGCACCTCGAACGCCGTTGCCGTCCCTTTGACCAGGACTTCGTCGTCGTCTCGGTTCACCATCATACAGATACGTGGGCGACGACGCTCTTAAATCTATTTACAACCCGTGAACGGGATGGGTCGCGGTCCGGACCGGCCTCTGTCTATTCCAGGAGAACCGTCTCCTGTTCTCTGCAGCGGTTACCTCGGAACGACCACAATTCACCGTGTGAGGCATGGTGACATGATGCGACTCAAACCTGATTCGTCGGGGGGTCGACCGGGTACACGTACCGGGAGGGCGCCTGTTCGAAATCCATTTTCAAGCTGTAAACGAATTGCGCGAGTGACCACCACCGACTCGGCGACGGATTCGACCAGGCCGTATAACAATCGTACATTTGTTTCAGGATGGTGTCTCAGTGCCACTGACCGACTCTATAGCAACGATTGAAGCGACGTGTGAATCGATCGCACTGCCGTCGGGCGGTTGAGTGTTTCTCGCCGTTTGATGGCTTCGCCACACAGTCTAGAGAGTCGTCGGTGCGACGGGCTTCTATGATGGTGTTTCGCGACGTGTCGAACGAGTGCTGTGTGGACGTACGGGGGTGGGACAGGGGTATCAGTCTCTGAGAGTTGCATTTCAGGATAGATACAGTATGAGCGAGTGGCAATCGAGAAATTAGGGAATTATGGGACCAAAAGCGTAGCTATGATTCTTTATCGCCCTATTTTGTTCGAGCAATCAATCTCTGGGATGTGAATTCCCTGATCCTATCTTTGATCGATTAATTCCTATCGTCGACGAGGTGTCGTGAAAATGGATACGCCGTCTGCTATCGACTTCGATGCGAGGAGGCCGACTGTCTCCTCTGTCAATCCCCGTCGACGGTCGTCTCGACGGCAGTTTCCTCGAGATTCACGTCGGTTTCAGACAGCTCGCTGCCTCGCCACGTTCCGCGCCGGTACCACGCGTACGCAATGATCGCCCCGACGACGTTCGAGATGGCGAAGGACAGCCAGATCCCGGTCGCCCCGAGCGGTTTCGCGGCGAACCATGCGACGGGGAACCGCACGACGCCGAGCATTACGACGGAGATCGCCGCGGCGGTGAGTGTCTTGCCCGCACCGCGGAAGCTCCCCGTGTACGCACGGGTGATGCCGATGAACCCGAAGGTCAGCGCGACGTAGCGGAGGAACTGCGCGCCGATCTCGATCACCCGATCCGCGCTCTCCTGTCCGGCCCCGACGAACATCGAGACGAGCGGCTCCGGAAACAGGAACACGACGATACCTGCGGCCGTGAGGACGCCGAAGAGGACCGTCGCTGCGAGCGACGCTGCCTTTTCAGCGCGGTCGGGCTTGTCCGCGCCCATGTTCTGGCCGGTCATCGTCTCGACGCCGCGGGCGACGGCGATCGCCGGCAGCACGATCACTGAGAAGACGCGCGTTCCGATGCCGTAGGCGGCGACGACCGGGTCAGGAAACAGCGCGACGATGACCAGCAGGAGGTTCATCGACAGCGCCCGGCCCATACCCTCGATCGACGCCGGCGCGCCGATGCGGACGAGTCGGCGGAGATACGAGCTGTCTGGGGCCATGTCCCGGAGGTGGATCTGGACGCCGCGGTTGCCGCGGAACATGATCGCCAGTCCGACGAGCAGAGCCAGCGCACGCGAGAGAATCGTCGCGATGGCTGCGCCCTGGATGCCGAGTTCGGGGAACGCTACCGTCCCGAGCAGCGGGGCGTTCTCGACGACCGTCCAGCCGAAGATGAGGAACGGGTCGATGACGATGTTGAACACGACCGACCCGAACATGACGAGCATCGGCGTGATCGTGTCGCCGTACCCCCGCATGAGCGCGTTGAAGACGAAGAAGCCGAACATGAACAGCAGGCCGCCCGAGATGACCTCCATGTAACTGGACGCCAGCGGCAACACGTCCGCCGACGCGCCCATGAGCGAGAGGAAATCGCCGATGGCGACGTACCCGATTCCGCCGAGAACGGCCGATACCAGGACGGCGAACGTGATCGTCTGTGAGGCCGCGTACTCCGCCTCTCGCTCCTTCCCTGCCCCCGTGAACTGCGCCACGAGGACGCTTCCGGCGACGGAGATCCCGGTCCCGAGGGAGATGAGCAGGAACACCATCGGGAACGCGAAACTGATCGCCGCGAGGGCGTCGGTACTGTACTGCCCGAGCCAGAAGGTGTCCGCGAGGTTGTACGCCGTCTGAAAGAGGTTGGTGACGACGATCGGCATCGAGAGGAAGAACAGTGGCTTCCCGATGCTCCCCGACGTGAGGTCGAACTCCTCCGGTCCCCTGAACAGCGATCCGAGTCGATTCCAGAGACCCATCAGCGCGTTACCCCCGGTGGCGTGCTTGCAGGTCGATCCGGTACGGTGTCGTCGTGCATATCGGTCAGTATCTAACTTACTAACTAGTCAGTCAAAAACTTTGTGAGTGCATCAATCACAGGGAATAATCAATAAAGTCGAGAATTACGGCGTGTTGTAGCTAACCACTCGATTCGATTCTCGGATGAGTGACCCGAGTCAAAACCGTTATCCAACCATAGCCGAAACCGACTCCAATGGCCGACCCAACTGAACGCTCGTTTTCCGGTCCGAGCGAACAGATCATGCGGGCCACCTACCGGGCGCTTCGAGAACACGGCTACGCGGACCTCACGGTCCAGCGCATCGCCGACGAGTACGGGAAATCGACCGCCGCGATACACTACCACTACGACACGAAAGAGGAACTGCTCGCGGCGTTTCTCGACTATCTCCTCGAACAGTTCGTGGCCTCGATACGCGAGGTCGAGACGACCGATCCAGAGGAACGACTGACGGTCCTCCTCGATACGCTCCTCGTCGAGCCCGAGGACAATCTCGACCTGCTCATCGCGATACTCGAGATGCGGAGTCAGGCCCCGTACAAGGAGGCCTTTCGGACCCGATTCGAGCAGAACGACGAGTACATCCGCTACATGCTCAAGGCGGTCATCAACCACGGCATCGACGAGGGCGTGTTCGACGACGTCGACGCCGACCACGTGGCCCGGGCACTGATGACCATCGTCGACGGCGCCCGCACGCGGGCCGTAGTGCTTGACGAGACGACCGCCCTCGAAACGGCCCGGCGGACGGCGACCGAGTACGCCGACGCGATGCTCCGGTGAGTCAGCGACGCCGGTCTTCCTCGTCGAGCATCTCGTCGAGGTCCGGGACGTCGGTCGTACACCAGTGACAGAAGTCGAGGTCGGTTTCGAGTTCCCTCCCGCAGGTCGGGCAGTGGGTGAGCTGCCCCTCCGGTGTGACCGTCACTCGGGCCACGGCGTTCTGAGCGCGCGCGAGGAGATATGCGTCGGCCACGCTGAGTCCCGCGACGAGCAAGATCGGCAGCACAGCGAACGGGTCCGCGACGGTCCCACTCGCGAGCGCGTCCACCGCCGCCGGTTCGACGAGGACGTAGCTCGTGGCGACGAGGGCGGCGAGCCACCCGATCGCCCGACGCCACCGGCGGAGATAGAGGTGCCCGAGTCCCGTAACGAGAGCTGCGAGCACCGCCGCGAGCCAAGGTCGCTTCGCTGAGTACGTCGTTCTCATGAACTGACTTACTGATCAGTTAGTCATAAGCCTTCTCACCGTGTCGCGGTTCGGTCCGCCACGAAGGCGCGTCGCCGGCCCGTACTGTCTATCGAACCACAGAGTCGGAATGGTACTGGGATAGACTCAGGACTCCGGGACCAACTGTGGTCGGTTCAGAATATTTCATACTTGGGCCAGATAATAACCTGATCGTCTGGAATATACCGGAACTTGAAAAATTATTGGTACCCAAAGCGGTATCTGGTTGGTTATTGTAGATGTCTGTATGCCTTCTCGAGGGGCGCTCGTCGGACTCGACAGATGGAGTGGATACCCGTGAAACAGGAACCGATTCGAACGAAACGGAAAGTGCAGCAACTGGGATCCTCGACGCTGGCGGTTACGGTCCCCGCCGAGTGGGCCCGAACGCACAACGTCGAAAAGGGCGACGAAATCGTTGTCCAGCAGGACAACGAGGGGGGCGCGTTGCTCCTCGTTCCGCAGCAGCCGGACGTTCCGGAGTCGGAGGCGTCACTGGATGCCGACGTACTCAGCGGGAAGGCCCTGGAACGAGCGCTCATCACCCAGTACATCCTGGGTCGCCATCTGATCCGGATCGAGGGGACCACCGCTCTCGGTCTCGACCACCGCGACGGTGTGCTCGCAGCCGAACGGCGGCTGATGGGACTGAGTGCCGTGGAGGAAGGAGGAACGTACATGACGGTCCGCTGTTCGGTCGCCCCCGACGATTTCGACCTCCAGACGATGCTCGAGCGTCTCGGGCGCACTGAAACGTCGATGCGGCAGGGCGCGATCGACGCGCTGATCGACGGCGACGTCAGCACGGCGCGCCAGGTGAGTAGCCGCTACCACCAGATCGAGAAGCTGTACTTCCTGTTCCTGCGGTTGTCGTTCGCCACGTATCGAAACCCACGTTTGAGCCAGGTCATCGGAATCGAGAGCGGGTTCCCGCTCATCGCCTACCGGTCGGTCGTTCAGGAGATCACACAGATGGCGGAGACGGCCGTCGAGATCAGTGAACTCGTGACGCAGTACGACGGAACGGCTCCGGTGGACGACGTGGCGGAGCACCTCCGAGAGATCACGACCCCGCTCGACGATGCTATGAACCGGATTTGGAGCGTCGTCAACAGCCCGAGCTACCAGGAGGCCGAGGCCGCGCGGAACGCGTTGAACACCGTCGACGAATCGATAGCGGCGTTCCACGAAACCCTTCGCAATGAGCGACCGGAGCCGTTACTACTCCTCCAGCGCGTCGCGGATCTGCTGGAACGGACCGCGAGCCACGCCGAGGACAGCCTCTCGGTTCTGACGCAACTCTCACATCATCAGTCCGGTCGTCGATAGGGAGACATTCCAGCCCCAGATAGTGTCTCCCACACGATTCCCCGTCGACTGCTGAGCGAAAACCGTATCCGCTAGAGCGCGGCCAGCGCGGCACCTCCCAGAAACCGACTCGAACCGGTCCCGCACCCACACCCGCTCAGAACGATCACGTGGGACGCACTGAGAACCCCGGCGAGCACGGGCCCGACGTACCGCCATCGCCGAATCTGATGCATCCCTTCTCCGACCGCGAGTATCGGCAGAAGCGTCCAGGGCAGATAGACGCGCACTGTACCCGCGTCGACGAATCCCAGCACGGCCGGTCCCGGGCCGGTGGCGACTTGCAGCGGAACGCTGTCGGTCGTCAGTACCAGGTCGTGGACCGTGAGTGGAATCGGGACGACCCAGCCGAACAGCCACGCGCTCGCCACGAGGACGAGGACGCTGATGCCCGGCGTCCGACGAGGGACCCATCGCACTCGGCTGCCGATCGACGCTGCGGCTTCTCGCCGCTCCACGTCAGTCATCGAGCTGGGTCCACGAGAGTTGCCACCGTCCGACGAAGCGGATCACTTCCGAGCTGGCGTAGCCCAGCGCGCCGATGAGGATGACGGACGCGACGATGTTCTCGAAGTTACCGCTCGTGTACGATACCCAGACGAACCGGCCGATGCCTTCGTCAGCCACCATCTCGGCGGCGACGAGGTTCACCCACGCGAGCCCCATGCCAATCACTAGTCCCGTGTGGATCGACGGGAGTGCGCCGGGATAGATAACATTCCGGAAGACGTCAGTCGAGGTCCCGCCCAGCGACTCGATCGCCCTGACGTAGTCGGGCTCGATGTCGTGGACGCCCTGGATGGTGTTCAGGAGGATGGGGAAGAAGGCCCCGAGGAAGGTGATGAACATGATACTCGACCGCATCGAGGGCAGGACGAGGATCGTCAGGGGAATCCAGGCGATCGGCGGGACCGGCCGGAGAATCTCCAGCGACGGGAACACCAGGTCGTGGACGACGGTCTTCCAGCCGATGAGCAGTCCCAGGGGGACGCCGATGACCGCCGCAATGACGAACGAGCCGAGGATGTGGAGGAGGCTGATGCTGACCGACTCGTGAATGATCGGGTTGCCGAGCAACGCCACCAGGGCCGTGAGCGCGGCGACCGGTCCGGGAAGTCCCCCGATGAGGCCAACACTCGATATCGCGGTCCAGACGAGTACCAAGCCGGCCAGCGACACGAGCCGGCGACTGACCTCGAAGAGGCTCGGCAGCCGTCGTTCGATGGCCGTCGCGGTGCTCATTCCATGGCCTCCCGCGCCTCCTCGTGGATGAGATGGAGCACGCGGTCCTTGAGCGCGGTGAACTCCTCAGTGGTCGTCATCGAGAGGTCCCGTGGCCGCTCCAGGTCGACGTCGACGATCTCTTTGACCCTTCCCGGGCCGGCCGTCATCACGAGCACCCGGTCTGCGAGGAACAGCGCTTCCTCGACGTCGTGGGTGATGAACAGGACCGTCCGGTTGTCGTCGTCCCAGACTTCGAGTAGCATCTCCTGGAGCATCTCCTTCGTCAGCGCGTCCAGCGCGCTGAAGGGCTCGTCCATCAGCATGATGTCGGGGTCGTTAGCGAGCAGCCGGGCGATTTCGGCTCGCTGTTGCATCCCGCCGGAGAGCTCCGAGGGGTAGGCGTTCTCGGTGCCCTCGAGCCCCATGCGTTCGAGCAACTGACTGGCGCGGCCGTCCTCGACCGCGCCCCGCATCTTGGGGCCGATGTCGACGTTTTCTTCGATAGTCATCCACGGGAGGAGGCGGTTCGACTGGAAGACGACGCCCCGCTCGGCCGACGGGCCGTCGATGATCTCTCCGTCGACGTAGACGTTTCCACTCGTCGGGTCGGTGAAGCCGGCGATACATTCGAGCAGCGTGCTCTTCCCGCAGCCTGACGGTCCGAGAACGGTGACGAACTCGCCCGCGTCGATGTGGAGCGTTACGTCGTCGACCGCGACGACGTGTTCGCCGTCCGGGTCGTACACCTTGGAGACGGACTCGACGTGGATAGAGCCGTCCCGCTCGGTCGCTGCGTCGGTCTCGTTCGGTGCGATCTGCGTGTTGTCGGTCATTGTGGGTGGTAACGTGGGGCTGCGGTCAGTCTACTCACGGTCTTTCCATGCAGTCAGGCGGGACCCGACCCGGGAGACGGCGTAGCTCGAGAGCGCCCCGTAGGACCCGAGGACGATGATGCCGACGACGACAGTCTCGGTCTGCATCAGTCGGTAGGCCTGATAGGTGATGTAGCCGACCCCGAAGTTCCCGGAGATCATCTCGGCGGCGACGACGGCGATCCAGCCGATTCCGACGCCGAGCATGATGCCCGTCGCTATCGAGGGGACCGACGCGGGGATGATGACGTGCCGAAACAGGTCCCACTGGCTCCCGCCGAGGCTCTGGACGGCCCTGACGTACTCCGTCTCGATGCTGCGGACGCCGTCAGCGGTGTTGAGCAACACCGGGAAGAACGCGCTGACGAACACCACCCAGACGATACTGAGCAGGTTCGTCGAGAACGCGACGAGCGCTATCGGGACCCAGGCCACGGGTGGAATGGGCCGGAGCAGTTCGAAGGCGGGCGCGACGTACCGTTCCCACCAGTCGCTCCAGCCGATGAGGAGTCCCGTCGGGACAGCTGTCGCGACCGCCAAGCCGACGCCGAGGCCGACCCGGTAAATCGTGTGGTAGGAGTGGTAGTACAGCGAGTAGCCGCCGTTGGTCATCGGCTCGCCGAGCAGGTAGCCCATCAGCGCCCCGGCCGCTTCGGGCGGCGTCGTGATGAGGGCGAATCCGAGAACGCCCACGCGGACGAAGAGCCACCAGACCGCCAGAAAGCCCGCGATCGAGACGGCCTTGAGCACGTAGCGGGGCGGCCTCGGGATCGCGCCGACCTGTCGTTGGACGGAGGCGAGATACGCCTCTACTCTGGTGACCGCGCTCATTCAGCGCTCACCTCGTCGTCGTAGGGGCTCCACTCGACCTCGGATTCCAGGGCGCTCGCGGCCTCGTCGAGCAGGCCGAAGCTGTAGCGCTCCTCGGTCGGGAGCTGGTCGATCGCGCCCTGTTCGAGGAGGAAGGCCGGGGCGGTCTCTTCGAGGAGCTCGCGGGCCGGTTCGATCTTCCGGAGGTCCGTCGCGAACTGCATCTTCGGCGTGTCGGGGTTGATGTCGATGGGCTCGAACAGCGACGCTTCGATGGTTGCCGGTTCGTAATCCGCGAGGTCCTCCTCCTGATTGATGAGTTCGATGGTGCGCTCGGGGTCGGTCTTCATGATGTGCTTGGCCTCGAGCTCGGCCTTCATGATCGCCAGCGCCGCCTCGCGGTTCTCCGTCATGAAAGAGTCGTTCATCGTCAGGGCACCGATGTCGGGGTCGTCGTACGGCGCGCCCGTGACGACCCAGTCGGCGACGTCCTGCTGAACGACGCCCATCGTCGGGTTCGGTTCCCACATCACGCCGGCGTCGAGTTCGCCCGAGCCGATGTTGGCGAGAATCGTGTTGACGTCTTGATCGACGAGGTTGACCGAGATGTTCTCGTACTCCTGCAGCGAGAGGAGAAACCGGTGTGAGCACGCGCCCGTGGTGGCACCAACGTCAGCGCCGTCGAGGTCCTTCGGCCCCGAAATGTCCGAATCTTTTGGAGTGATGACGACGTTACACTGTTGGCCCCACGACCAGCCGGAGAGACCGATCATGTTGATCGGCTTGTCGGTGTTGGCTAGCGCGAGGATGGTCGGCATGTCGCCGTTGTATCCGGCCTGGTTCTTGCCGGCGATCATCCGGTTACCGATGACCGAACCCTGGAGCGCGGACTGCCACTCGACCTCGTAGTCCCCGTCCAGCGGCTCGGTGTACTTCTCGACGAGCTCACCGTGTTTCACGACGAGCTCGGACCAGTACGGCGTGCCGAACGGCTGATACCCGATGGTGATCGTCGTCGTGCTGCTGCCCGCACTCCCGCCGCTACATCCCGCGAGGAGCCCGAGCGCACCGGCACCGACCGCCCCCTCGAGGAACCGCCGTCGCGACGGAGTCGTCGTCTCTCCGTCCGTTCCCGTGTAATCGGTTCCATTGTCACCGCGCTTCGCTTGTGCATTGTTCTCTGGGTTCATCCGAACGACTCAATCGAGACAATCCCCTCATAAGAAATTTCTGTATTATTAACATTTTATCGCAGAAAGTGGTATATCACGGCAAATAAAGTTCGAACTTGCAAATGCATGTTCAAACATATATACATATTATAATATCTCCTAGAAGTTCAAATATGTACCCTCTCTTACGGTATACTACTGTATTTTGGCGGAAATTCGAGTAAAATAGTTTAATATCACAACCTTCTACGGCAGATTTTTAACCCGGAAACGAATCGAATGTGGTGTCGGCGAGCGGGCGACGCTCGCACGCACCCACGACAACCAATGAGCGGAAATATCCAGAAAGAGATCGCGAGCGAGGGAACGACTCAGGAAGAGATCGACGAGTATTACGGCACGGTGTCGATCTCCGAAGAGCAGGTAACGGCCGGCGCGTACGACACGTGGGAGATCGAGTACACGGTCGGCGAGCTGGGCCTCGACGACGGCGCGAAACTGAAGATTGCGACCAACCAGACCAGCGACTGGCAGCGCCCGCAGTTCGAGGACCCGAGCGCTGACAACTACGCTAGCGTCGAGACCAGCGGTGACGCAACCGTCGAGGGTCGATTCGACCGCCGCTACCTGACGAAGAAACCGTGGAACGACAACGTCGTCGTCGACATCCACGACGGCTACACCGAGCCCGGCGAGACGATCACGATCACCTTCGGCGACACGAGCGAAGGGAGCATGGGCCACCAGGTCCAGTCGTTCCCCGAGACCGCCTTCGAGTTCCACTTCTTCGTGGACATGCTCGGGACGGGCGATTTCCTCCTGCTCGACGAACTCGACTATCAGATCGTCGCGGGCGAGCCCGCGCGGCTCCAGGCCATCGCCCCCTCGACAGTCGAGCCCGGTGAGGAGACCGAAATCGTCGTGCGCGTACTCGATTACTGGTACAACACGGCCAACGACTACGACGGGACGCTCTCCATCAAGAACGGCGGCGAGGAGACGCTCACCTTCGTGGCCGACGATCCGGTCGAGCACATCCCCGTCACATTCGGCGAGGAAGGGGTCCACCGCGTCACGATCGAGGACACGGATCGCGACTGGGAGGCAACGTCGAACCCCATCGTCGTCGGCGGCGACAAGGAGTACGACATCCACTGGGGCGACATCCACGGCCAGTCCGGGAAGACGGTCGGGACCGGCACCATCGACGAGTACTTCGAGTTCGCCAGAGACGAGGCGCTGATCGATTTCGCCTCGCACGCGGCCAACGACTTCCAGGTCACCGATGACTACTGGGAGGACGTTCAGGACGGCATCAAGAAGTTCCACGAGCCCGGCGAGTTCGTCACGCTCCTCTGTAACGAGTGGTCGACCAACACCGTCAACGGCGGCGACAACAACGTCTACTACAAGAACGACGACGAGCCGCTGCTGCGAAGCTGCGGCTGGCAGTCCGCCGAGGGCTTCGACAAGCACAAAGGGACGCCCAAGATCGAGGACATGTACGCGACCTACGAGGGGCGGGACGACGTGATGATCATCCCGCATCAGGGCGGCCGTCCGGCCCGCCTCCGCGACGAGGACGAGGTCGACTACGACCTGACGCCGTTCATCGAGATCACGTCCTTCTGGGGGGTCTTCGAGTGGTTCGCGCACGAGGCCCTCGACCGCGGGTACGAGTGCGGATTCATCGCGGGCAGCGACGACCACACCGGGCGACTCGGCGCGTCCCAGCCGACCAACCACTACGAGCCCGACGACACCGCCAGCCTCCAGGCCGCCGACTTCAACATCACTGGCGGCATCATGGCAGCCAGCGTCGATGAACTGACCCGTGACGGCCTCTGGGAGGCCATGCAGAGCCGGCGGTGCTACGGCACGACCGGCGAGCGGACCCTGCTTTCCGTCGACCTCGACGGCGCGAACATGGGCGAGAAGATCAGCGTCGACGGCGACGTGACCTTCGACGTGACCGTCAACGGGACCGAGCCCGTGAAGCGAATCGACCTCTTCGACGGGTCCGAGAAGATCGAGAGCGTCAACCTCACCGACAGCGACGAGTATCTCGAACTGACTTGGAGCGGCGCGCGCTCGAAGCACCGTCACAAGGTCCAGGACGCCAACGGCGGCCTGACCCTCGACAAGGGCGAGATCGAGGACGCCGTCGGGTTCGGCTTCCACAACCCCGAACAGGGCATCACGTCGATGACCGACACCACCATCGAGTGGGACTCGACGATCTCCGGGAACTACCAGGGCGTCAAGCTCGACCTCGACGCGCCAGACGACACGGAACTCTCTTTCCGGACCCCGTTCCTCAGCGAGTCCTGGGAACTCGGCGAGATCGAGGACGGCATGGTCGAGGAGGCCGGCGAACTCGAACAACAGCTCGCCTTCCGCTACGTGGGCGAGGCGACCGCGAAGGACGTCGAGGTGTCGTTCGACCTCGACGCAGACGACGGCGAAGACCACGCCTACTACGTCCGAACGGTGCAGGAGGACGGCGACATGGCCTGGAGTTCCCCGGTCTTCGTCCGGTAAGACCCGCACGGCACCGCCCATCCCACGGATCGGATGCGGCCGACCACTCTCCCGGGCGATACGCCTCTGACGCCCGCTGGGAGACCTTCTTCCGCGCGATTTCGACCGTTATTTCACATGACCGACGACACCGACGACACCGACGACTACGATGCAACGGCAATCCAGACGCTCGAAGGCCTCGAAGCCGTCCGCACACGGCCGGCGATGTACGTGGGCTCGACGGACGCGGCGGGCCTGCACCACATGGTCTACGAAGTCATCGACAACGCCATCGACGAGGCGCTCGCGGGCCACTGCGAGACGATTACGGTGACCATCCACCCCGACGATTCCGTGTCGGTCAGTGATGACGGCCGCGGGATTCCGGTCGATGCCCACGAGGACGGCCGCTCCGCGCTGGAAGTGGTGATGACCGTACTCCACGCCGGCGGTAAGTTCGACGACTCATCCTACCAGGTCTCGGGCGGTCTCCACGGAGTGGGGGTGAGCGTCGTCAACGCCCTCTCGGAGCGTCTCGAAGTAGCGGTGCGACGCGACGGCGCGGTCTGGCAGCAGGCATTCGAGCGCGGCGAGCCAGTGAGTCCGCCCGAACGCGTCGGCTCCCTCGACCCAGATGCGGACACCGGGACGGCGGTTCGCCTCTGGCCCGATCGGGGCATCTTCGACGACGCGCCGTTCTCGTTCTCGACGCTGGCCGGCCGACTGCGGGAACTCGCGTTTCTGAACGCCGGCGTCCATATCGACCTGCTAGACGAGCGCGACGGGACCGAAGAGACGTTCGGGTACGAGGGCGGTCTCCGCGAGTTCGTCCGCTACCTCAACGAGGGGAAGACGCCGCTGCATCCGGACGTCATCACCGTCGAGACAGTGGAAGAAGTCGACGCCGGCCCCCTCTCGGTCGCCGTCGCGATGCAGGCGACCGACGACGTGCAGGCGTCGATCCACGCCTTCGCCAACAACATCGACACGCGAGAGGGCGGAACGCACCTCACCGGCTTCAAGACTGCGCTGACCCGCGTCGTCAACGACTACGCGACCGACAACGACCTGTTGTCGGCGATCGACGGGACGCTTCGGGGCGAGGACATCCGCGAGGGGCTCACCGCCGTCATCTCGGTGAAACATCCCGATCCGCAGTTCGAGGGCCAGACCAAGACGAAGCTTGGCAACAGCGACGTCCGCGGCGTCGTCGAGTCCGCGATGCACGACGGCCTGTCGACGTTCTTCGAGGAGCACCCAAACAGCGCCGAGACGATCATCTCGAAGGCTGTCGAGGCCGCGAAGGCCCGAACGGCCGCCGAGAAAGCCGAGAAGCTGACGCGGCGCAAATCGGCGCTGCGTTCGACGGCGCTGCCCGGCAAACTCGCGGACTGCCAGACGCACGACCCGGGCCGGGCCGAACTGTTCGTAGTGGAAGGGGATTCGGCCGGTGGAAGCGCCAAGCAGGGCCGAAATCCCGAGTTCCAGGCCGTCCTTCCGATCAAGGGGAAGATTCTGAACGTCGAGAAACACCGGCTCGATCGCGTTCTCGAAAACGACGAGATTCGAAATCTCATCACCGCCCTCGGGACCGCCATCGGCGACGAGTTCGACGCCGACGACTGCCGCTACGAGAAGATCATCTTGATGACCGACGCCGATGTGGACGGGGCGCACATCAGGACGCTCCTGCTGACGCTGTTCTACCGGCACATGAAACCGCTCATCGAGGCGGGGTACGTCTACGCCTCGCAGCCACCGCTCTACCGAATCCGGTATCGCGGTGAGACTTACGATGCGATGACGGAGGCCGAACGAGACGAGATCGTCGCGGAGCGTTGTGACGGCAACCCGACTCAGGTCCAGCGGTTCAAGGGCCTCGGTGAGATGAACCCCGATCAGCTCTGGGAGTCCACGATGGAGCCGGAGAACCGCATTCTCAAGCAAATCACTATCGAGGACGCCGCGGCCGCCGACAAGATGTTCACCGTGCTCATGGGGGACGCCGTCGAACCGCGCAAGGAGTTCATCAAGGAGCACTCCCCCGAGGCAGAGTGGGTCGATATCTGACTGCCGTCCCTCCCATCGGAACGACGTGACCCCTCCGCTGACGGTTCCTCTCGGCAATCGATGGCGTCCGATCAACGTACGCCGTTCTCGGTATCTATCGAGAAATCGAGCCCGTTCGAATTCGAATAGCGTGTCAGAAATATCGTATGGGATATATGATGTCGTATATCGACTTCCCTTTGACATATAGTTGAATGTGAGTCTAGATAGTGTCCTAAACCTCCTATATCTGGCCAAACCTGGAAATAAATTCTCTGTCTGGTGGCTACCGCATGGATCGGATCACATTGTGCGTCTCGAGCCCTGTGAGCGTGAGCGACCGCAGTACCACGTCTCACCCACGTCGGTGGAGCGAACCGATTCGCTTTCCAGTTGCGTGGAACCGATCACTACGCTGAAGTAGCAGGCGATAAATTTCCAGATATGGTTCAAGTCGAACGTGTCGCCGACACGCACCATCACACCGGCGAGGGGCCCCTGTGGCACCCCGCCGCGGAACGACTCTACTGGGTCGACATCCCGGCCGGCGAACTGCACCGATACGACCCCGCGACCGACGAGCACGAACTCGCGTACGAGAAACCTTCGGGACCGATCGGCGGGTACACGCTCGAATCCGACGGTGCGCTCCTCCTGTTCACAGAACGAACGGTTGAGCGGTACGTCCCGGGTTCGGACGCGACCAACGTCGTACTGGAGATCGACGCCGACACCCGGTTCAACGACGTCATCGCGGACCCCGAGGGGCGGGTGTTCTGCGGGACGATGCCCGGCGCGGACTCGCTGGGGACGCTCTATCGCGTCGATCCAGACGGTAGTGTGACGGTGGTCGTCGAGCAGGTGGACATCCCAAACGGGATGGGGTTCACCGGGGATCAGTCGACGTTCTACTTCACCGAGTCGGAAGCCCATCGCATCTACGCCTACGAGTACGAGCGGTCGACCGGCGAGATCACCAATCGCCGGACGTTCCGCGAAACCGATCCCGACGACGGCATCCCTGACGGACTGACAGTCGACGCGGAGAATCACGTGTGGTCGGCCCGGTGGAACGGCGGGCGGGTGGTCCGGTACACGCCGGAGGGAGAGCCCGTCGCAGAGATCTCGCTGCCCGCGCGGAAGGTGTCGTCGGTGACGTTCGGCGGGTCCGAGTACGACGACTTGTACCTGACGACTGCTCTGGCCGGCGGAAACCGGGAGGCCGAGGGTCCGGGAGCCGGCGCCGTCTTTCGCGTCACCGACCTCGACGTCTCTGGCGTCCCCGAGTACCGCTCCCGGATCGCGTGACCGAATGGGAGTTCCTCGTTCGCGAGGTGCCGACGATTCGGGACTCGTTTGCCGGCCCGTCGCCGCCACTGTCGCCTTCGGGTTGCTGAGAGGCGGATTCACCAGTGTCGAACGCGTCCAGAACGCCGAGGTGCGGTTTCGTCTGGACTGCTCTGTGCGAGCCGTCGACTGCTTTCGACGTAGATAACGACTGTACTTCTGTTATTCTCGACGAATGACCGGGTGATGGCGAGCGCTCGTCCTGAATGGTCAATTACGTATGTGGTTCGAGCGAGTCACGGTCAGGTTCGCCGTGTCGTCGCGACGACCGTCCGCTGTGAACTCCGACCCTATCGTGCATTGCTAATTCTCATATTGTTGAAAGCTAGCAAGTACCACGACATTCGAAAAATCTCGCTAATCAGACAGATCCTTCACCACTTTCTCGCCCTCGCTGTGGCTACAAACCCCACATTCGTCGATCACCGACCGCTATCGTTCGATACTCGTCGTTCGACAATCCTGATTGGTGGACGTGAGGGCCGGGCGGCACTGGATTCCGAACTGATCGAGGGCTGGCGACCGCGGTATCGGCCGGTGGTATTCGCGAGGGATACCCGACAGTCCGCTGTCGCGAATCTACTACTCTTCCGTTCAGGTAGACTGAATCGATCGAGGATTCGGTTCGGGGAGTGTGGCCCCGTCCGGTGGGCGTCACGACCGAACCGATCTGTACAACCGGTACTCTGCCGTCGGACTACCAAGGGCGGCCGTCGTCAGTCGGCTGGACGGTCTCGACGAAGTTGAAGTTCCACTTCTGATTGTCCCCGCCGTTCCAGGACCACTGGATCACGTCCGCGCCGTCGGCCGTCGACGCGTTGTTCACGTCGGCCACCTTTCCGCTGGCGACGTTTCTGATTCGGTACGTCCCGTCGCCGTTCTCGACGATGTCCCACTTCTGGGGCCCGCCGGTCCACCACGCCCACTGCTGGAGGCTCGCGCCATCCGCCGTCGAGCCGTCGGGCACGTCGAGCGCACGGGTGCTGTTCTGATTGAAGATGCGGTACTCGCCGCCGCCGATGTACTCCACCCACCACCGCTGGCAGGTGCAGTCGTTCGCGTTCCACTGCCGGACGTTGTCGCCGTCGCTCGTGCCGGCGTCTGCGACCTCCAAGAGCTTGCCGCTGTTGACGTTCTCGATCTCGTAGATCCCGTCCGCCAGGATGCCGGTGTCGGTCGTGTTCGGTTCGACGGACTGGAGGCTCGGCGTCTTGTCGCCCCCGATGATGGGCCAGTCGTCGTCGGTCCACTCGACGCGGTCGACGAAGAACTTCCGCGCGGGGACGCCGTCGACGTACTCCTGAGCGTTGGCATCGTAGGCGTGGTAGACGAACCAGTCTTTGCCGTTGTCGTCGGTGGTGATGTCTCCGTGGGCGGGCGCGACGAAGCGGTCGTTGGCGGTGAGCTGGGCGATGCCGGCGTTGTCGCTGTCGTAGTTCAGCATGTCCGTACCCGAGGGATCGGTGTATGGACCGAAGAAGTCCGTCGAGCGCCCGACCTCTACCTCGTACGTGCTACTGTAGCCGCCACAGCACGTGCCGGTGGCGACGAACAGGTACCAGTAGCCGTTCCGGGAGAAGACCGTGCTCCCCTCGTAAGCGTCGCCCGCGACCTGCTGGAGCGTGCCCGACCGCCAGTCCTGTAGGTCGGCGGTGAGTTCCATCACGTAGATGCCCTGGAAGCTCCCCCAGAACAGGTAGGGCGTGCCGTCGTACTCGACGAAGTACCCGTCGATGGTCCCGCCGCCGGCGTGGTCGGTGTCCCCGATGATCTGTCCGTAGTCCGTGAAGGGGCCGTCGGGCGTGTCCGACTTCGCGAGGCCGATTCCGAACTCCCCGCTCTCCCACGGCCGGGGCGAGAGCGAGTAGAACATCACCCACTCGCCGTCGTAGTAGTGGATGTCCGGTGCCCAGATCGACCCGTAGGTCCACCCGGGACGCGAGCCGAACGCCTCGCCGACGTAGGTCCACTCGTGGAGATTGTCGGACCGAAGAATCGGGACGAGGCGTTCCGCTGAGTCGTTCGAGCCGTCGTCCCGGTTCATGTTCGTTCCGTACGCCCACCACGTTCCGCTATCGTCTCGATGGATCGTCGGGTCAGGGAAGTGCGGTCCGTATAGTTCGTTGTGGTAGTGTGTCGAACCGTCGGTGCTCCCAGAGGCGGACCCGCTCGACGCGACCCCGCCGGCCGTCCCGAGTGCGCCGACGCCGATCGTTTTCAGAACGCTACGCCTATCGACACCGCTGTCATCGTCTGCCATACGAATCATACCAGTGACTAACTACGTAAATAGATATAGCATGATTTTACATGCCGGATTGTCGGGAAGTGGGATCGAAAGTGAATTGCTGTCTACTGGGATACATTATCGGAATGTTTATGTGATAGGCGGCATCTCGCTGACATGGAGTGTGTTATGAGATGACACCACATGAGCCGCTCGACATCGACAGGCGAACCTACCTCAAAATGGCAAGCGGTGCCGTAACGATTCCCGCGCTGAGCAGCGCGGTCGGTGCAACACAGGACGAAGCGGCAGATGCGGCCCAGAACAGTTCACAGTCCCGTCACGCGAAAATCGACCGACTGGACGCGTATCTCGACGAGAACGACCTCGAAGCGGTGTGGTTCGCGGACTCCGACACGTACGCGTGGCTGCTGGGCCGCAGCAACGTCATCGACCGGAGTTCGTCCACAGGCGTCGCCGTCGTCGGCTACGACGGCTCCGATCTCACCATCGTCGTCGACAACGACGAGCGGGCCCTGGTCCGCGACGAACACTTCGAGAACCAAGGCTCAGGCGGGGAGTCCGCGGAGAACGAGGCGACGGAGACAGACGGAGAGTCGCCGGATGACGAGGAATCATCGTCGGACGGATCTTCGTCGCTCCCCGACGTGACCATCGAGACGTTCCCGTGGTACGCGACCTCCCTCGGCGAGGCCGTTGCCGTGCACTCGCCGACGCCCGCGGCCGCCGACTTCGACGTCCCGGGACTGGAGTCCGTGAGTGCGAGCGCGCTTCGACGGCCGCTCACGCAGGAGGACATCGATCGATACCGGACGCTGAGCAGTCAGACGGCCGCCGCGGTCGAGGGAGTCATGCGAAACGCCGAATCCGGCGACACCGAGCAACAGGTCGCCAATGCGCTCGGCTGTGCGCTCGACGAGTACGGCATCGACCATCCGGTCGTCCTCGTGGCGGGCGGGGAGCGGGCCCAGAAATACCGTCACCCGGTCCCCCGCGACATCGAACTCGGCGACTACGTCGTCGTGTCCGTCGTCGGTCGACGCCTCGGCGAGTACGCCAGCTGCACGCGGACGGTCGCGTTCGACCCGCCGGAGTGGCTCGAAGACCGACACCGAATCGCGACGCGCGTCGACGCGACCGCGCTGGGTGCGACGCAGACGGCCGCCCAGTCGGACGACACGGCCGGCGATGTCTTCGAAGCGATTCGGGACGCCTACGAGCAAGCGGGGCTCCCGGACGAGTGGCAGGCCCATCATCAGGGTGGTGCGGCCGGGTACGCGAGCAGGGAGTGGGTCGCGAAACCGGAACTCGAAACGAAGGTCACCGCGCCGATGGCGTACGCGTGGAACCCGACCGTACAGGGAGCGAAGAGCGAGGGAACCGTTCTCGTGACTGCCGACGACATCGAACCACTCACCGTGACGGGCGAGTGGCCGATGCTCGACGCCGAGTCGTACGTGTCCGATACGACCGTGTCACGTCCCGATATCCTCTACAAGAACTCGTAGCCCGCGCCCCACCCCGTCCCATTACACAGGTGTGAACAGTGACTGGACGGCTGGAGACGCGTCACTACGCAACGTCTGGGCACAGATATGCCGCTGTCGGAATCAAATAAGTCATAATATAAATTACTACCCTGTTTTTACCTCTAATATGGCAAAGTATGATTAGAGAAAGCAGACTATAAATATAGATGTCGGAAATGGGAGGACACATCCTCCCAAAACTGTTCCCTGACGGATCTACGTACTGAATTCGATCACAGATTTCCGATACCTGTCACGCGCCGTCGACTCACGCCGCGTGGTCGACAGCGGGCGTGGGAGCGGCCCCTGCTGTGGCGTCTCCCGTCCACCGCTCGAGTTGCACAAACCCTTACATGTGGCCACTATAATTGTGTTATATGACTGCATGCAATGTACTGCCGTTCGAGGGTTGGTATCGATAGATCAGATGAGCGCTCCGTAAGCTACGCACCTATGGATGAACCGGGAGAAGGAGAGAGTGAAAATCGGTATCGGCAGTTGATCGAAACGTCACCCGCACCGATCAATCTCTTCGACGCATCCGGCGACATCATCTGGGGAAACGACGCGGTTCTGGACCTCCTCGGTCTCCCATCGAGAGACCAACTGATCGGTCGCTCGATTTTCGAGTTCATCGACACCGACGACCACGAGACGGCGAAACGAGAGCTCGCCGAGGTGGTCGAGAACAAAATCGCGACCGGACCGACCGAGATGCAGTTACGCCCACCGGACGGCGAGACGCGCACGATACGGGTGTCCACCGCACCCGGAACGTACCGGGGCACGGACATCGGCCAGGCGGTGATCATCGACGTCACGCAACTGAAATCCGTGCAGGCGGCGCTCGAAGCCGAACGCGAGTTCATCGAAGACGCCATCAACACGTTACAGGACGCCTTCTACGTGCTCGACTCCGCCGGTGACCTCGTGCGGTGGAACGAGACGCTCCTCGAGCGATCCGGCTACACCGACTCCGAGGTTCGGGACATGGCTCTCGAAGACTTCTTCGTCCAGGCGGATGTCGATCGGGTCTCGGAGTCGATCGCGACCGCGTTCGCGGCGGGAACCGACACTCTCGAAGCCACGGTGGTAACGAAGCGGGGGACTACGATTCCGTACGAATTTCGCAAGCGGCGCCTGTCCCGAGACGGCGACGTGATCGGCGTCGTCGGCATCGGTCGCGACGTGTCGGACCGCAACGCCCGCGATCAGCACCTCCACGCCGTGGACCGGCTACTCCAGCACCACCTCCGCAATCAGGTGACGGTCATCCGCGGACAGGCCGAGATACTTCGGCGGGACGGCGTCGAATCGGACGCCCACCTCGACCGCATCGAATCGGCCTCTGAGAGGCTCCTCTCCCTGTTCGACGATCATCACCACATCGTCAACGTGCTCACGGAACGCGATCAGCTAGAGGCGGTCGACGTCGTGTCGGTCCTCGACTCGGTACTGCGGGACGTCGAGCGGGCGTTTCCCGCCGCCACGATTTCGCGGAACCTGCCGGCAGAAGCGACCGCTCTGGCACTCTCTACGCTTCAGAACGCCATCCGCGAACTCGTCGAAAACGCCATCGAGCACAGCGAGAGCACGGAGCCGACGGTCGAGGTCGCCGTCGATACGGACGAGGCCTCGGTCGAGATTCACGTCCTCGACACCGGGCCACGAATCCCACAGAACGAACGGGCGGCACTCGAGACCGACAGCGCGTTCGGACCGACGTCCCACTCGACCGGTCTCGGGCTGTGGCTGGTGCACTGGATCGTGAAGCGCTCGGGCGGCACGCTCCGTTTCGGCGAGAACGACCCGCGAGGGAACGTCGTGACGATGGAGTTCCAGACGCCGGGCGACCGGCTCCCCGAATAGCGACCGGAAGCCGGCCGTCGGCAGACCGAGTCAGTTCCAGGCGTCGGGGCCGAACCCGGGGTTGATCGTCCGGTTCGTTCGATCGATTCCGTCGATACGGTCGATTTCGGCGTCCGAGAGCGTCAGATCGAGGCTGTCGAAATTGTCGGAGAGGTGACCCCGGCCGGTCGCTTTCGGGATCGCAGTGACGCCCTTCTCGCGGAGCCACGCCAGACTGACCTGCGCGGCGCTGGCGTCGTGATCGGCCGCGATGTCGGTCAGCACGTCGCTGTCGAAGACGCCGCCGCGCGCCAGCGGCGAGTACGCGACCAGTTTGTAACCGTGTTCCTCCGCGTGGGCGCGCAGTTCCGTCTGGGGCAGGAACGGGTGCATCTCGACCTGATTGGCGAACAGCGGGGCGTCGAGGTAGTCCATCGCCTCCTCGACGCGATCGGGTTCGAAGTTCGAGACGCCGACGTTGTGGATCTTTCCCCGGTCGTAGAGGTCGTCGAACGCGGCGAGCGTCTCCGCGGGGTCGTACGTGCCCGCGGGCCAGTGGACGTACAGCACGTCCACGGCGTCGACGCCGAGTTTGTCGAGGCTTTCTTCAGCGGTCTCGATCACGTCCTCGCGCGCGAGATTCGACTTCCAGACCTTCGTGGCCAGGAAGACGTCCTCCCGCGGCACCTCAGCCGCGGCGATGCCGTCACCGACTGCCTCCTCGTTGCCGTAGGCCTGTGCGGTGTCGACGTGGCGGTAGCCCATCTCTAGAGCCGTATCGACGCTCTCTACGCACGTCTCCGGGTCGTCGTTCTGCCACGTCCCGAGGCCGAGCATCGGCATCCCGTCGGCCAGCGGAGCGCTCACCGGGAACTGGTCCTGTGGTGTCATCGTCGTGCCTCGGCGCTTTCGCTTCAAAAAGGCAGTGGTGCGTGCGATTCGGCGACACACGGCGGAGTCGGCCGTCGTCGGTCGACGGACACCGGCGGACGACACGGCCCGGCCGCTTATCAGGACTGCGCCGGTAGCCCGGATATGTCCGATACGATGCGAACGGCGGTCGTTTCCGAACCGGGTGCCGACTTCGAGCTCGTCGAACGCGACGTTCCCGAACCGGGGCCGAACGCCGTCCGAGTCGCCGTCGACGCCTGTGGTATCTGTCACAGCGACGAACAGGTGAAGGCGGGGACGAACCCCGCGGTCACGTACCCGCGGGTCCCCGGCCACGAGGTCGCTGGTCACGTAGACGCCGTCGGTGAGGCGGTCACCGAGTGGTCGGTCGGCGACCGGGTCGGCGTCGGGTGGCACGGCGGTCACTGCTTCACCTGCGAACCGTGTCGACGAGGGGACTTCCGCCAGTGCGAGAACGACGAGATCACGGGGCTGACCTTCGACGGCGGCTACGCCGAGTACATGACGGCACCCGCCGAGGCGCTGGCCGCGATGCCGGACTCACTGGACGCGGCGGCGGCCGCTCCGCTCCTCTGTGCCGGCGTGACGACCTACAACGCGCTACGAAACAGCGACGCTCGGGCCGGTGACCTCGTGGCCGTTCAGGGCGTCGGCGGTCTGGGACACCTCGGCGTGCAGTACGCGCACGCCGCTGGATTCGAGACCGTCGCCATCTCTCGAACGTCGGAAAAGGAAGCGCTCGCGACGGAGTTGGGGGCGGACCACTTCGTCGACGCGTCGGAGACAGACCCGGCCGAGCGCCTCAGGGACCTCGGCGGAGCCGACGTCGTCCTCGCCACGGCTCCGTCGAGCGCCGCCATCAGTTCGATCGTGGACGGGATCGGAGCCGACGGCTCCGTCGTCGTGGTCGGCGTCCCGGGCGAGCCGATCGAAGTGAGCGCGGCACAGCTCGTGGGCACCCGCGGCGGCGTCGAGGGGTGGGCGTCGGGCCACGCGCTCGACTCCGAGGAGACGCTCTCGTTCAGTTCGCTTCGGGACATCACGCCGGAAATCGAGACGTACGGGCTGGACGAGGTGGAGACGGCCTACCAGCGGATGATGAACAACGACGCCCGCTTCCGTGCGGTGCTCGAACCGTAGTCCCGGGTCCGTCTGAGCAGAATGGTAATGACCGACGCTCTCGAAACGAGATATATGAGCGACAGTTCGTCGGACGGCGACTCCGAGGACGACCGGATCAACCCGTGGCTGGATCGAATCGTGAACTTCCTCGCGACGTATCTCCCCTGAGGCGGCCGGAGGTCGCTGTCGATGGAACCGGGACAGCGACGACCAGAAAGCTTTCGCCCCGGTTGCCTGTTGACACGGATATGCGACGCCGCCAGTTCCTCGCGAGTGGAACAGCCCTCCTCTCGGTCGCGCTCGCCGGCTGTGGTCACCCACCGGTCGTGCTCGACATGCGAACCGCCACGTCGGCTGACATCGCCGACGAGGTCGCGATGAGCGCCGAGTCCGACTCCGAAGAGTACGCGGTCGTCACGTCGGCCCGCGACAACGGGACTGCGACGCGACGAGGGCGGTACGATCTGTTCGACCGGAGCAGCACCGTCCGAGTCAACGACACCTTCTACGACGTCTCGGAGACGCGAGTCGCGAGCAGCGAGGTGACGGTCTACGAAGTCCTCATCGACTTCGACCCGGAGGACACCACGCCGGACGTGGGCGAAATCAGGTACGACGACCTCCCCGCGGTCGACCGCCGACAGCTCGACCCGGTCGTCTCGGAGGACCATCCGACCGGCCAGGACGGCTACGACGTGGGTATCGGGTACGGCACCGCCGAGGAGGTGGGCAACGGCTCGGTGTTCGTCCCGGAGCGCCAGTACGACGTCATCGTCCACGACGGGGAGCGATACCGGGTGGCGGTCAATTCTCGGACCGCGTCCGAGGCCGAGTACCGATACGAGGTGACGGAAATCGCGCCCGACGCCGAGGCGTTCGCCGACCAGGTCCGGGCCCGATACCTGTTCGAACTCACAGGGCTCTCGGAAGCCGAGCGAACGGTCGTCCAGGAAGGCATCGAGAGCGGGTACTACGAAGACGACGACGCCTTCCGCTCGGTCGTCGAACGCATCCGCGGCCACGAGGGGATCCGAGAGGACGATTTCTACGGGACGTGGCTGATAGCGTACGAAGGCGAGGAGTATATCACGTACGTCGAGTGGTGACCGCGGGCTGACCGTCACTGGTCACTGGAATACGGACCCGCGATCAGCGGTCCGTCCTGCTGGCGTCCGAACGGTTATCCATCCCACCCGCCGAACGGGGACATGAAGCTCTCCGCCGTCGATCTCTCGCCCGTGCCCGAGAACGGGACCGCTACAGAGGCGTACGCGAACACCGTCGAGGCCGCGAAACAGGCCGAACGACTCGGCTATTCGCGCTTCTGGGTGGCCGAACACCACGGTATGGGCGATACGCTCGCGGGAACGACCCCCGAGGTGTTGCTGGGCCACCTGGCCGCCGAGACGGACTCGATCCGCCTCGGGTCGGGCGCGGTGTTGCTCAACCACTACAGTCCGTTCAAAGTCGCCGAGCAGTTCGGAGCGCTCGACGGCCTCGCGCCGGGGCGTATCGATGCCGGCCTGGGACGGGCGAACGGCTCGCCCGCAGTGGACCGGGCGCTCGGAACGGACCGCCGCGTCCGGAACCCCGACGAGGACCACGCCGAGAAAATCGAGGCCGTCGTTTCCCACCTCTACGACGACTTCCCGTCCGAGCACCCCTACAGCGACATCGAGATTCCGCGTTCGGGCGGCGACCCGCCCGCTCCGTGGGTGCTCGGGTCGAGCACGTCGAGCGCGGCTATCGCTGCCGAACTCGGCCTCCCGTTCTGTTTCGCGGCCTTCATTCGGCCTCAGTTCGCCACCCACGCCTTCGAGGAGTACCGAGAGAACTTCCGCCCCGCAGAGCTCCCGGGCGGGGTCGACGAGCCGAAGGGAATGGTGGCTGTCAACGCGGTCTGTGCGCCGACCGACGACGAGGCGGCCCGTCTCCGGGCCGTCGCAGAAGCCTCGTACAAACGGATGGAGCGCGGTGTCGTCGGGACGACGCCATCCGTGTCGGAGGCCATCGACGAACTCGGCGGCGTCCCGGACCCGACGCCCGCCACGCTGGACGACGACGAGTGGCCGCGGGCCATCTCCGGCAGTCCGGACACGCTCGCCGGCCTCCTCCAGCAGCTCGCGGACCGGGTCGGCGTCGACGAAGTGATGATCCAGCACGTCGTCGCCGATCACGAAGACGCGATCAAATCTCACGAGCTGATCGCGGAAGGAATCTGAATATAGCTATAATCGGCTAGCTATATTCTCATATAAATTTCTGAACATGAGATACCGAATATGAGATTGTTTTTTGCATTCTGAAACGATATATGCAACAGAAGATTGTAACTAATGGAATATAGAACCGTTCGACGCTACAGACGCAGTTCGGCAATATCGCGGATGTCACTGGATTCAACGATGGAATCGGCTGCGGCGACCGCTTCCGGGGGGACCCGATCGTCTGGGTCGAATAGAATCGCCGAATCCGCCTCGACGAACGCTTCGGTGTCGGTGTGAGAGTCGCCGACGTACGTGATTTCGACGTCCGGGCGTTCCCGACGAATCTCTCGCAATATCTCGCCCTTCTGCGTTGGGCCCACTCCGACGTCGATGCCCGCGAGGGACCCGTCCTCGAACCGAATCCGATTTCCGCGGACGAACGCGGGGCCGAAGCGCTCGAACCGCGCCGCGAGGTTCGCGACGCCCGCGCTCAGGATTCCGAACGATACCCCCTCGCGTCGAAGCGCCTCCAGCACCTCCGGCGCGCCGGCTTTCGGTGTCACCGCCTCCGCGGCCCGCTCGACGTCGTTTGCGCTGATTCCGGCGGTCCGCCAGTGATCGACGGTCTCGCGGCACCACTCGTCGAATGTCAGCGCGCCGGCGTCGAAGCGGTCCTGTAACTCCTCGCCGACGGGCGCCGTCCCGTACAGGGTGTGCAACAGCTCGAAGCCGCCTCGCTGGCGGGTGAGCGTCCCGTCGAGGTCGAAGACGACGAGGCGCGTCATCTCATCGCTCTGCGACGACCTCTATCTCCACGTCGATGTCCACGGGGAGCTTGACGACTTCGACGGCGCTCCGCGCCGGATACGGCGCGGACATGAGCTCCCCGTAGACCTCGTTCACCTCGTCGTAGTACCGCATGTCCTTGACGAACACCGTCGCCTTCACCACGTCGTCGAGCGACGCGTCGCCCGCTTGAAGGATCGCCTCGACGTTTCGCAGCGTTCGTCTGGTCTGTTCGGCGGGTGAGCCGTCGATCACGTCGCCGGTCTCCGGGTCGACTGGTCCCTGTCCGGAGACGTAGATTCGGTCGCCGGAGGCGATTCCTTGCGAGTACGGTCCGATGCTGTCGGGTGCGTCGTCTGTCGTGAGTTCGTCCATTGGATGTCAGTTACTGGGTGTCGGTCGTTCGTCCGCGTCGTAGATCTCGTTGATGAACGAGGTCGGGAGGCTGCTCGTCAGGCCGCCGTCGAGGACGAGGTTCTCGCCCGTGATGAAACTCGACCGTTCGGAGGCCAGAAACAGCGTCGTGTCTGCGACCTCTCCCGGCGTCCCGAACCGGCCGAGCGGGTACTGGTCCAGCCACCGCTCCCGGACGCCGGACTCGCCGGTCCGCTGGTCGGTGTTCTCCATCTCCTCGCGTCGGTTCTCGGTCTCGATCGTCGCCGCCGACAGGACGTTCGAACGGACCCCGTGTTGCCCGTAGTGCGTGGCGATGTTGCGCGAGAGGGCCAGGAGACCGCTCTTGGCCTCCGAGTACCCCGACAGGCCGATCCCGAACAGGCCGTTGACGGAGCCGACGTGGACCATCGAGCCGCCGCCGGCGGCGACCATGGCCGGGAGGACCTCCTTGCTCAGGAGGAACTGGCTCTTGAGGTTCAGGTCGACCATCGACTCGAACGTCTCCTCGTCACATCGGTGCAAGACGTTCGCCGATTCGACCGAGGCGCCCGCGTTGTTCACGAGTACCCGGAGGTCGCCGAACTCGTCGATCGCCGTGTCGACGAGGTTCCGCACGGCCTCTCGGTCCGTCACGTCGCATTCGACGGGGACGACGCGGCCCTCGTGGTCCGCTGTGAGTTCCGTCGCCACCGATTCGACGTCGTCGTACGAGCGCGAACAGATGGCCACGTCGCCGCCGGCCTCGGCGAACCGGGCCGCGATTTCGCGACCGATCCCGCGCGAGGCGCCCGTGACGATCGCCGGACGCTCCTGGAGCGATAGCTCTACCATAGCGAATGAGTGGTCGGCGGCGACCCTATTGAAGCTTGTTCTTCCACCGACATCAGCATCGGTACTCCGCGACCGCGTCCATGTCGACCGAGATTCCGAGCCCTGGCCCCTCCGGGGCCGGGAGACACCCGTCGCTGACCTCGAACGGGTGCTCGATGACTTCGCCGTCCCAGCCGTAGTACGTCGAGTCCGGCGGCAGCGAGAACCCGGGGATGCCGGTGACGCCGTGGAGGATCGCGGCCGTGCGAATACCGAGATCGAAGGCGCAGTGATGGGTGAACGGAACCCCCGCGTCTTCGAGGACCGCGGCCTGCTGACGGATCCCGCTGATTCCGCCGGCTGGCGTCAGGTCGATGACGCCGACGTCCATCGCGCCGGCCTCGATGAGCGACTGGATGTTGTGCGAAATATAGGTGTCCTCGTTCGGTGCGATCGGTTGCCTGAGCCGCTGGCGGAGGCGCGCGAGCGAGCGGTGCGAGTCGACGCGGATCGGCTGCTCCATGTACTGCAGGTAGATCCCGGAGTCTTCCAGCATCGCGCCGACGCGGACCGCCTGCTCCAGCGTCCAGCCCTGGTTCGGATCGAGGCGGAACTCCAGCTGCCCGTCGGTCTCGTCGTGCATCGCCTCGATCCGCTCGACGTCTTCTCTCCAGTCTCGACCGGCTTTCGTCTTGAGCACCGAGAACCCGGCGTCGAGGGCTTCGCGGGCCTTCGCGCGCGACTCCTCGGGCGAGAGAATACCGAGACAGAAGGCGACGGGGACCGGCGAGGGAGACGCGTCGTCGCCCTCGATGTTCTGGCGGTGCTGTTGGGTCCCCTGGGTCGGCGCCGTCCATCCGCCCAGGAGTTCGTACACCGGCCGGTCCAGCGCTTTGCCCACGATGTCCCAGCAGGCCGTCTCGACCGCCGCGAAGAACATGTCCACGTTGGTGTACTCGACGAACACCTGTCTTCGGAGCCGCTCGATCTCGAACGGCGACTGCCCACGGATCATCGGGCCGACGCCGTCCTCGATGATCGACTCGGTCGCCTCGGGCGAGAGGAACACGCGCATCTCGCCCCACCCGCTGATTCCCTCGTCGGTGTCCACGCGGACGAGAACCCGCTCCATCGAGTCCAGTCGACCGTGGTTCGTCACGTAGGGGCCGATGCCGAGGTGGTCGTCGAGGTCGGCCAGCGGAACGTCTACAGTAACGGCTGTCACGTCAGTTATCTCCATAGACACACGTGGTCTGGGAAGCGATAAGAAAGTACCGTTTGCGGCTACCCGTCGACCGCGTCGATGGCGGTGCCGACCCAGTCGAGCGACCGAGACGGCAAGAGCCCGTAGTTGTAAAACGACACCCGCGGAACCCCGGCCGCCTGGAGTTCGGCGAGGATATCGACGACCGTCGACTCCTCGTGGATTTCCGGATGCCCAGGCAGGAGACCCACGTGAAGCGGCGTCTCGGCCGTGACCTCGTCGACAGTTCGGTACGCGTCCATCACGTCCTCGCTCGTCGACTCGTACGCCGGTAGGCAGTAGTAGTCGACGTGGTCGGCCAGTCGGTCGAGGTCGGCACCGACCATCCACTCGCGGCCCGGTTCGGGGGCCCCGACGTAGTAGCCCAGCGGCGTCGTGCCGGCGGCCGTTCGCAGGTCGGCGAACACCGCGTCCAGCGTCGCTTCCCGAACGTCGACGTACGCGCCGACCTCATCGTGCTCGCGAAGCCACGCCTCGGGTGACCGGTCGTGTGCCACGGCACCGGCGACGATGTCGTCGATGGTGCCGGCCACCACGTCTCGAACCCCCTCGACGGCGACCCCCGCGTCCGCCGCGTTCGACCGGCAGTGCTCGCAGAAGCACAGGCCGAGGAGGAACTCCCCGAGCGCTCCCAGCCGCGCGTGTATCTTCTGGTGGTGCCACCCCCAGCCCGTCCCGTAGAAGTAGTCGAACGTCTCCAGTTCGACCCGCTCGATTCCGGGTCGGGACGCGACGTCCGAGACGAGGGCGGTGAGATACCGCTGGACCGCGGGCCGGGACGGACAGAGGCCGAACACGAGGTCGTCGCCGTGGGCCGTCTCCAGCGTGTGTTCGGGGTTTCGCATCCCCAGTCGTGAGTTGTGACAGCCGACGGTCCAGGAGGTGAGAGACAGGTCGGTCAGTTCGGCCCCGATCTGGCCGACCCAGTCGCCGTCCATCTCTTCGTACGGAATCGGTTCGAGCAGACCGTACTCCGGCCCCGGCTCGAAGTACGAGCTCGCCCTGGCGAACAGCGTCCGCCGCTCGGGGTTGTGCGGCGTGAACGCCTGGACGGAGTGGTAGTTCGTCGCGAGGTTCAGTTCGTCGACGCCGATCTCCCGGAGCCGCGACTCGACGTGGTTCGGCCCCTCGTCGAGCACGTCCCACGGGTAAGCCCACGTGGCGAATTCCATACGTCACCGTCCGCTGGAACGCTAATAAAAGTAGAGGCGGTTACTCCTTGACTGCACCCGCCGTCATCCCGGCGACGATGTACTCCTCGAGGAAGGCAAAGAGGATCAGCAGCGGGATGATGCCGATGACGGACACCGTCAGCATCATCCGCCAGTCGGTCTGGAGCGCGCCGACCATCGAGAAGACGCCCCGCGGGATGTTGTACTTCGCGCTGTCGGTGAGGAAGGTCAGCACGAACAGGAGCCGGTTCCACGCGTAGAGGAACGTGTACGTGATGCTCGCGACCAGCGCCGGCTTGGTCAGCGGCAGCACGATCTTCGTCAGGATCTGGAACTGGCTGGCCCCGTCGATGCGGGCCGACTCTTCCAGCGCGACCGGGATCGTCTTGAAGTAGCCGTACAGCATCCAGACGTTGAACGGCAGCGTGAACGCCGCCGCCGGGATGATGACGGCGAGATAGGTGTTGAACAGGCCGAACTGCGTGATCACGTCGAACAGCCCGACGATCAACACCACCGGCGCGAACATCTGGACGACGAGCACCGAGAGCAGGAACGTCCGCTTGCCCACGAAGTCGTTACGCGCACAGGAGTACGCCGCCGGAATCGCCAGCGCGAGCGTGAGCGCGACGGTCCCGAGCGAGATGACGAAGCTGTTGCCGATCCAGAGCAACACGTCGGTCTGCGTCCACACGTCGAGGTACGCCTGAACGGTGGGATCGGACGGCACCAGCGTCGCGGGCGCGGAGAAGATCTCGTTCTCGGGCTTGAGCGTGCTCGAGAACATGGTGTAGAACGGGAGCATCATGACCCCGAGCAGGGCAAGCAACACGCCGTAGAGGCGGACCTTTCGGAGTCCGCTTCGGTCGTGGCCGGCCATCGTCATAGCTCGTCACCTCCCCGGGTGTACACCCGAAGGTAGATGATGGCGAACACGAACAGGAACAGGAACCCGATGACGCTGTAGGCCGCGCCGCGACCGAGGTTCCCGTTCTGGAGACCCACCTGGTAGATGTGGATGACGAGCGTCGCCGTCGTGCTGATCGGGCCGCCGCCGGTCATCGTCCAGATGGTGTCGAAGCTGACGAACGTCCAGATGGTCGACAGCAGCGTCGCGATCAGGATGACGCTCTTGAGTTGCGGGAGCGTGATGTAGCGGAACTGGTGCCACCGCTCCGCCCCGTCGATGGCGGCCGCCTCGTAGAGCTCCTGCGGGATCGACTGGAGCCCGGCGAGGAAGATGATCGCCATGAACGGCGTCCCGATCCAGATGTCCGCGACGACGACTCCGAGCCACGCGATGTCGGGGTTGCCGAGGATGCCGATCCCCTGCTCGATGAGCCCGAGCTTGAGCAGGATGGCGTTGAGGTAGCCGAACTGCGGGTGCTCGATCCAGCGGAACACGACCGCCGAGATGGCGTAGGGGATGCCCCACGGGATGAGAAACGCGGTTCGGAAGAACTTCCGGCCGCGAATGTCTCCCTTGAGGTGCACGGCGATGAGCAGCCCCATGATAGTCTTGCCGGCGACGCCGACGACGACCCAGCGACCCGTCTGCCAGAGCAATCGATAGAAGATGTCGCTGTCGACGATCTCCGCGTAGTGCTGGAGGCCGACGAACGTCTCGATGTTCGAGTCCGCGGGCGACTGATACAGCGAGAGCCGAAACGTCTCCAGTATCGGATAGCCGACGACTGCGAGCAGGAACAGGGCCGTCGGTGCGATCAGGAGATACGCTCGACTGTTGCGCTGGAGGTAGGTCAGCCCCCGCTCGAAGCGTGAGTCGTCTGTGGTGTCGGTGTACTCCTCGGCGATACTCATCGGTGTGGCTCACTCCATCGCATCTTCGAGGTCGCTCTGGGCGTCGTTGAGCGCTTTCTGTGGCGTCTTCTGGTCCGCGAGCGCCTCCTGAATCGCCTGGACCATGCGGTCGTTGAACTGGCTGAAGTTGCTGAGCTTCGGTCGCGCGCGGGCGTACTGGCTCGCTTCCACGAACGGGGCCCAGTTCTTCGAGTCGGAGAAGTACGGCCGTTCGCCGACGGCCTCGACGACCGGCAGGAACCCCTTCTGCTTCGAGTACTGGAACCGGCGCTCCTCGTCGAAGTAGAACCGGATCAGGTCCCGTGCGAGGTCCTTGTGCTCGCTCTGGCTCAGAACGGTGATCGCGTCGATGGTGAAGAGGCTGTAGCGCCCCTCGGGTCCTTCGGGCACCTGGACGATCCCGTAGTCGAAGTCCACGTCGCCGCTCTCTTTGGCCGACTCGATGTTGAGTCCGGTGTAGACGTGCCCGATGACCATGCCGAGGTCGCCGTTCTCGAACAGCTGACGGATGTCCTGTCGGGTCGAGGACAGCGGCGAGGACTGGGTCACGCCGTGTTCGAGGTGCAGGTCGGTGTAGAACGAGAGCGCCTCGACGGCTCCGTCGGTGTTGACGACCGGCAGCCCCTCGTCGTTCACCAGGTCCGCGCCGTGCGACCAGTGGTAGTGGTAGTACTGCGACCCCGTCTCGATCGCGTCGGCCCCGGCGAGACCGAGCGCTGGGACGCTCGCGTCGCTGTCTCGGATCTGCTGGGCCGCCGACAGCATGTCGTCCCAGGAGTCGAGCGACGGGTTCTCCGGGTCGAGTCCGGCCGTCTCGAACACGTCCTTGTTGTAGTAGAGACACTTGTTCGAGGCGGCCCACGGGACGCCGTAGTGAGAGCCGTTGTACATCGTCCCCGCCGCGACGCCCTCGGAGAACTTCTGGCCGAACTCGCCGTCCATCATGTCGTCGAGCGGTTCGAGCGCGTCCTTGCCGACGAGCTGCGGGATCCAGCGGGCCGGCCAGCGGCTCACGTCCGGTGCCTGGCCGCCGTCGACGCGGTTGTTCACCGTCTGGCGGGCGTTGTCCCACGTGACGCTGGTGAACTCCACGTCGACGCCGTACTCCTCTTCGAAGGCCGCGTTGTTCTCTTCGAAGTACTGCTGGATGTTGTCGCCGACGCCCATCGTGAGGAACTGGATGCTCCGGGAGCCGCCGTCGCCGCCATCGCCGCCGTCCCCGTCGGTGCCGCTCCCGCCGTCGCCACTGTCACCGTCGCCACTGCCGCCGTCGCCGCCATCGCCGCCACTACACCCGGCGATAGCGATAGCACCGCCCGCACTGAGCGCCTGCAGGAGTCGCCGACGGTCGAGACTGTCCTCGCTAGACTCGGGATTGTTACTGGACTGCATCGTTAGTGTTACCAAGTCCCAGGTATATAATGGTTATTGTTCGTGTCATATTTCGGCCTGTTTCACGCGTTGTGCTCGTGAATCGCGACCAGCAGCGCCGCGAGTTCGTCACCGATTGCCGACCGGAGCCGTTGCCCCGTTTCCGCACTGGCCTGTTTCGGGGCCCCAATTGCGCCCGACTCCGAGTACGCGTCGAACGACCGGTACACCGAAACCGGGCCCCCGTCGAGCAAGTCCTGGCCGGCCCACCGATAGTGTTCGTCCATCGGCTCGCCGTCGCGTGCTGCAGGGTCTCCAACCAGGTCCGGCCGAATCGCGAGCATGAGCGACGTTTCGAACTCACCGCCGTGTGCCATCCCGCCGGTCTCGCTCTGTCTGATCTCCGCCGAGGCGTCGGCCGCGAGTTCGAAGTAGGTCGTTCCCAGGACCTCCGCGTCGGTCTCGGCGCCGACGGTACTGACGACGGCGTCGATGAGGGGCCCGTTCCCGCCGTGTCCGTTGACGAACAGCACGGCGTCGAAGCCGTTCTCGATCCCGGTGTGAGCGATGTCTTCGAGCGTCGACCGGAGGTGTGCGAACTCGAGCGAGAGGGTGCCGCCGAACGTGAGGTGATGCGGCGAGAAGCCGCTCCAGACCGGCGGGGTGACGAGCACGGGAGTCTCGTCGAGGCGGTCGACGGCGGCGTCAACCATCGCCTCCACGAGGAGCGTGTCGGTGACGACCGGTAAGTGGTCGCCGTGTTGCTCCACGCTCCCCACGGGGACGACGAGTACCGAGCCCGTCTGTTCGCCAACCGCGCGGACGTCCCGCGCCGTCTTTCCCGCCCATTCGCTGTCCTTCCGGCCGATCGTTTCGTACAACATCTTACACCGACTCCGTCGTCTGCAACTCGGTCACTGCCACGCGTTCGCCGTCGGCATTGAACAGGTGCATATCGTCGGTATCGAATCCCAGCGAGATCTCGTCGCCTCGGTGGGGGCGATACTCGCTATCGACCCGCGCGACGACCTCCATCGAACTGCCCGTGGTCTCGAGATAGAGGAAGTTGTCAGAGCCCATCGGCTCGACGACGTCGACGACGGTGTCGATGTACTCACCGGCTCGGCCCGCGACGAAGTCCTCCGGACGGACGCCGAGCGTGTAGTCGCCGGTCGGGATGTCGACACCGAGATCGAGTGCGACGTCCGGTGATTCGAACCGGGTGCCACCGTCGATAGCAGTTGCGGTCACGTCGAAGAAATTCATCGATGGAGAACCGATGAACCCTGCGACGAACTTGTTGTTCGGCTCGTCGTAGCACTGCTCGGGCGGATCGACCTGCTGGAGCTCGCCACCGTTGAGGATGACGATGTGGTCGGCCATCGTCATCGCTTCGGTCTGATCGTGCGTGACGTAGATCGTCGTGACGTCGAGTTCCTCCTGGATCCGCTGGATCTCGGTCCGCATCTGCGTCCGCAGCTTCGCGTCGAGGTTCGAGAGGGGTTCGTCCATCAGGAACACCTCCGGATCTCGAACGATCGCGCGCCCGAGTGCGACGCGCTGTTGCTGCCCGCCGGAGAGCTGTTTCGGGTAATCATCCAGCAGGTCCGAGATCTCTAGAAGCTCCGCAGCCTCCTCGACGCGCTCGTCGATCTGCTCGTCGTACTCCCCGGAGAGCCGCAGGCCGAACGACATGTTCTCCCGAACGGTCATGTGCGGGTACAGCGCGTAGCTCTGGAACACCATCGCGATGTTCCTGTCCTGCGGTCTGACGTCGTTGACGACCTCGTCACCGATGGCGATTTCCCCGGCCGTCACGGTTTCGAGACCGGCGATCATTCGTAACGTGGTCGATTTGCCACAGCCAGACGGGCCGACGACGACGACGAACTCGCCGTCCGATACCGTGAGGGACAGTTCATTGACCGCAAGGACGTCGTCGTCGTACACCTTGCTAACGTTCGATAGTGTAACCTCGCTCATACGGATAGGCGAATCATCTGCAGCATGGGTAATAAATGTTGGTAGTGAGAGCGTGCGTCTGCTTGACAACCACACCGAAAGTCGACGTGCGTGCCTCTCTCCAGGGTATCGTTCACTCAGGAGGGAGTGACGGGGCCGCTCCCGTCGAAACACGGGTGACAGAAAGTGCTATACAGATCGAGCGCCACAGCAATAATATGGAGATAGAGGCCGTCTCTAGGGGATATATGATAGCATCCGGTATCAGTGAGGACGTTTCCATCCCTGGTGAAAACTGCGCGTGCGCCGTACCCCGTCGCGACCGCTTGTCGAAATACGGCCGAAGCGGGCCAAATACCCCGTTTCGTCGAAACGGATGGAGTGATAACTACACACATGGGTACTGTTGACGCGGCTGAAACCACTCCCCCGCAGTGAAAATAACATGTGTACGACCGTTATAATGCTGGGAACGACTCGCCTGTGTCGTTTTCCATTCACACTGGAAATTCTCTCTTTCACAGGGGAAACACTTTCATCCAGTGGGGAACAACACCGACTATGCCAGACGAACACCCGAACACAATCACCGCCGTCGAGACCACGCTGGAAATCATCTCAGCGATGGGAAAACTCGAACCCGTTGGACTCTCCGAGCTGGCCTCGCATCTCGACATTCCCACCAGTACGGTGTTCTTGCATCTGAATACGCTCGTCGAGAACGAGTACGTCGTGAAAGAGGACAAACAGTACCGCCGCTCGTTCCGATTTCTGGAGATCGGCGGCAGCGTCCGACACAGGCTGGACGTCGCTCGCCTGCTCCGTAACAAAGTCGAAGAACTGGCGCGGAAGACCGGCGAGATCGCCGGTGCGGGCATCGAAGAGAACGGGCAGCGAGTCATTCTCTACCGTAGTACGGGTGAGAAAGCCGCCGGTGACGAAATTCCGATCGGAAACTACACCGAGATGCACTGGACGTCACTTGGCAAGGCGATTCTAGCGAATCTCCCGGTAGAGAAGCGGCGCGAAATCGTTGACGTCCACGGACTGCCCCAGGGGACAGACGAGACGTTGACGACCTACGAAGAACTTGAACGCGGACTCGAACAGGTCCGTCAACAGGGGTACGCGATAGACGACGAAGAGCACCTTCGGGGAGTCCGCGGGATCGCGGTCCCGATTTTCGACGAAGAGCACAACGTGTTGGTTTCGCTTGGCATCACCGGCCCCCGAGACCGGTTTACGTCGAGCTATATGGCGAATATTCTGGAGATTCTCCGGTACACGAAAAACGAGATCGAAGTTCGAAATCAGTATTACGAGTACAATACGATCGACGGGTAACGACATTCTGGGTTCCGATTCAGGTCCAGTCGTGATTCAGTTGGACCATCCGGCCAGCGAGAGACGCTCTCCAGCACACTTTCGTCGGGTTTGATACGTCGAACCAAAGGTTCCTCTCCATTCAACGCGTCATACGAAATCAAATATCTTTATCTGCTGACGAAAAAACATATATGAGAATGTAATGCCACAATCTGATCTCGATATGCTGGAAAAACCTCATATTGGCTATGATAAGGGAAGAATTGGATGTATATGTGTATATTTGGCCTGATAACGAGTTATTTGTTTAAGGCAGCTTGAATGACGACTTGTACAACGATACAACTTCGTTCCGCTGCGGACATTCGAATGACGAGTACCCCGGAAACCGCGCGAGTCCAGTCCGTCTCCGACGGGAGTCACAACTTCGGTGGATACGATTGATGTAGCTGTTTGTTCTCTCTGCGACGGAATGCCGTTAAAGCGTGCTGATCGCGCACCGTCTTCAGCTACTCTCCACAACTGTGGAGAGGGTGATTCGCGGCGGTCGGCCGGTTAGAACGGGGGGCTGTAGTCCTCGTACTCGTCCATGTCGTCCATCTCGTCGGTCTTCGAGGGCATCACCGCAGCGCGGGGACCACCCGACCGGACGACCTCGACGTCTTCGAGCCCCTCGACACTCTCGGGGAGTCGGTGTTCGATGGCCTTCATCGTCATCGGAGCGATCCCACACCCGGAACAGGCGCCGCCGATAACGACGGTCGCCGTCCCCGCATCCTCGTCAACGTCGCGGATTTCGAAGTTGCCGCCGTGTTGCTGAATCTGGGGGACTTCGTTGCTCAGGTAACTACGCGTCTGTCGTTCGAGTCCTTCTGCGCTCATTACAACTGTAGATCAGTCCCATAGTGTCATAAATCTTTAGATTTAGGAGTGCCTAAAATAACGCTCTTCAGCACCTCTACCCTTTGTATTTGGAATAGAGTCCCGGTTCATTAATGAAATCTATCAATTTTTCGTACTGCCTAACTCTAAGTCTGAGACACCGCTACTCAGATGTCACCGTTGACGACGTCCGCGACTCGCTGTCGGTCGAACAGCTGTTCGTCTTCGGGAATCTCGGGATACGGTTCGCCGTTGACGTAGCCCTTCCACTCGCCGAAGATCGTGGGATAGAGCTGCTTGGCCGTCATCTCCAACTGGAAGAGGTTCAGTATCGGTCCCTGTCGCCGCGCCCCCTGGGCATACACCCGGTCTTCCTGAACCGCTGTGATTTCACTGGCGACATCGTCGTTCTCGAGTCGCTGCCGAATCTCGCCGAGGGAAAAGTACCCTGTCATCGGCCCAAGAACCAGCAACACGTCCGGGTCCGCCTCGAGGAGCAGTTCGTAATCGAGCGTGATGTTCCGCCCGTCGTCGCCGTAGCCCTCGCCGATGGCGTCTGCCAGCGCGTCCTCGGCCCCCATCGGTCGAGTGTGAGCGGCGTAGTAGCCAGGATAGTTCATTTTGTATCCCCAGCCGCTGTCTTCGTCGGCAGAGAGCAAGATGAGCGCCGCACTCGGCCGGTCGTACGTCGGCGGAAGGTTCTCTTCGATGGTCTGGAGTACCGACTCGTGGATGGACCGGAGCGCGTCGTAGCGATCCTGTGCTTGGAAGACCTGCGCGATCTTGCCGAAGATCTCCCAGAGCGTGTAGTGTTCGTACCTGTCTGCCCAGTCCTCCGGCGGTGTGCGGTTTGTGCCGCTCAGGGTGTTGCCGAACCACGGGGCGACGTTCTCTGCGATCTCTTGGACGTTGCTGTCGGCCCAGCCCTCGCCAGTCGTGACCTTGGCCGGATCCGCGATGTGGACATCGCTGTCGAGTTCGTACAGTTTCTCCTTCGTCGGGGGCCACGACGAGTACAGCCCTTCCCAGTCGACGGAGACGCCGTCGAGGCGGGCCACCAGCTTCTCGTACAGCGCTTGGTGGTAGCCGGGACTGTGCATGGCGTTGATGTCATCACCGCGCCCGAGTGCCAGCAGCATGTCTACGTGATGGCCCAGGATGGTGAACACGTCTTGTGGGACCTCGTCGAACTCGACCACGCCCATCGGCGCCATCTGCACCGAATAGGGGTCGTCTTCGGTCCCGGTCCGGGTCGGTGTCGAGGTGGCGTCGCTGGCCGTCTCGGCCGGCTCCGATTCCGAATCGGACTGCCCCGCACACCCGGCGAGTAGCCCGCCCCCGACGACTGCTCCGCCGTACTTCATGTAGCCACGTCGCGTCGGTGCCCGCCCCTTGGTGGTGTCGTCGTTACTCATGTTCAGATGTTACCGTTGACAATCTCCCCAACGCGCTGGCGGTCGAACAGTTGCTCGTCTTGCGGAACGTCCTGAATCGAGCCGGGCCACTCACCGAACTCCTCGGGATAGAGCTGTTTGGCGAGTGCCTCCGTCGAGAACAGATCGATGATCGGCCCCATGTACTGGCCGCCTGTCCGTACGATGTTCCCGTTCGCAACGGCGCTCAATTCGCTTAGCGTCTCGTGGTTCTGTGCCGCCTCGACGATCTCCTGGAACCGGGCGTCGTCGATATACGATAGATAACCGATTGCTCCGATGTAGTCGGGGTCGACTTCGAGGAGTTTCTCGTAGCCGATCGGCTTGAACGGCACGTACTCTTCGCCCTCGAAGGCATTATCGACCTGCAACTTCCGGAAACTCCGCGTGTCGTTCCGCGCCGCGTCGATGTTCGCCGCGAAAAATTTCCCGGATTCCGGCCTGAATCCGAAGTTGAACGCCGCGACTGTCGGTGCGTCTTCCCCAGAGAGGGGGACGCGGGATTCGATATCGGCGTGGAACGACTCAGTGAGGTCCACCCACGCCTCGTACTGGGGTTGACGCTGGAAGAGTTGTGCGGCCTTCTCGAATGCCTCGTAGAGCGTGTAGTAGGGGTCTCGACCGGCGAACGGGAACCGAATCAGCGAGCCGAGGATCGGGCCGACCGTCGATTCGATCTCCCGGAGGTCTGTATCCTTCCAGCCCGAGTACTTCTTGAGCATGCGCGGATCCATGAGGTGGACGTCGACATCGACGTCGTAGAACACTTCTTTGTCGTACTGGGACTCGGCCGATTCACCGAGCGTTTGGACGGCGTCTGCGTCGAACTCGACGCCCGGGAGCGCATCGTAGTACTTCAGCGGGAGGCGATCGAAGGCGGCGACGGCCGTCGGCTGGATTCCGAATCCCATTGCAATGTCCATCCACGCCCCGGGGATGCTCGCGTACGTTTCGGGGACTTCCTCGAACGTGCGGTTTCCCGCCGGTTCGATCGTCACCTCGTAGTACGTCAGATCTTCGGTCGTCTGCGAGGCCGTCGTGTCGGTCGCGTCTGTCGGTGCACCATCGGGGCTCTCGCTGGCACACCCGGCCAATAGGCTCCCTCCGAGGAGGGCGCTGGTGCCCTTGATCGTCTCTCTCCGGGTCGGAACTTCGTGAATATCTGTCTGAACGCCCATGGTTTTAGGCGGGCCTAAAAATATAAAAAGGCACCGAAACCGCCCGTCACGGCGCTCACCGCTCGGCAGCGGCCCCGGTGGCGGCGACGACGTCCTCGCAGTCGTCGTGTGTGGATTCGAGTTCCGTAGTGGTCCTCGGTCAGATATCGCCGTTGATGATGGCTGCGACGCGCTGGCGGTCGAATAACTGTTCCCCGTCCGGGATTTCCGGGTACGACTCTTCAGTGTACGCGGGCCACTCGCCGAACTGCTCGGGGTACAGCTGTTTGGCGGTCATTTCCAGGTTGAACAGATTCATCACGGGCCCCTGCATACCGTGGCCGGAAGGATAGTACCGTTCGTCGTCGAGAGCCGGAATCTCTTCGGCGAGCGGCCTGTCGAGTAACTTCGCCCGGCGCTCGACGAACGTCTCACCGAGGGCAGTGCCCCAATAACGGAGTATCACGTCGGGCGACGCCTCGGCGATCCCCTCGATGTCGTAGCTCCCGTCCGAACCGGGCCCTCCTTGGACCGTCTCGAAGGCGTTTTCAACGCCCATCGGGCGAACGTGCCCCCAGATGTAGCCGTCCTGCGTGAAATCGTACGGCCAGAATGTCTCGTTCGCGTACGCGACGATAGCGACGGACGGCCGTTCGGGCTCTGGTGGTAACCGAGACAGGATCCGTGAGACGAGGTCGTCTCGGATCGACTTGAAGGCCCGGTACCGTTCTGTTTCCCGCAGGACGGAAGCGATCTTTCCGATATACTCCCAGAGGGAGTAGTATTCGTAGCTCTCCCGGTACGACGCCGGTGGCTGTCCGTTGGTGCGACTGTAGTAGTTCCCGAACCACGGGCCGACATCCGATGCGATGGCTTCGATGTCCGCCTGATCCCAGCCGTAATTCGAACTCCGGAGGACGGCCGGGTCGAGAAAGTGAACGTCACTGTCGAGTTCGTAGAGCACTTCCTCGTCGATCGAGTTGGGGGTGTCACTCTGCGTGACACGGGCCAGCTCCTCCCACTCGAAGGAGACGGATTCGAGGCGGTCGTAATAGTAGTCGACGGTGTTCCCGAACAGTTCTTTGTCGTAGCCGATCGCGTTGATCGATTCACCGTGTCCGAGCGCGACAGTAGTTCCTGCCGAGATCGGAAAGTACGGCAGGATGTTCTCCGGGACCTGCTCGAACTCGACAGTCCCGACCGGTGACATCGTCACTGCGTAGCTCTCGTCCTCCGACAGTGGCGTGGCTGTCTCGATTTCGCCACCAGTCGTCTCGGTCGACGTCGACCCGCTGTCGGACTGGCCTGCACACCCGGCGAGCAGGCCTCCGCCGACGACTGCGCCACCGTATCGCACGAAGTCACGACGCGTCGGTACCTCGTGGCCGCTGGAATCATCTGGCATACTTTTAGGTCTACCTAAACATACAAAACAGTTCTGAACCTCCGACAGTCCTGAAACCGTCAGCACGCCGTCTCACTGCGTGGACACCCGCCGACGTCGGGCGAAATCGTCGGCTCGAGCACGCCAACACCATTCGAGCGACGAGGGACACGCTCACGATAGGTCACGCTGATACCGCCGGCGCATGAGTATAGCCCGCTCGCTTCGTTTGCTGATGCTGTGTCGCCCCTCCCGCGGAACTCACGTCGAGTCTAGCAATCTCTATGTTCTCAAACTCCATTAGTATTAACTATTTACTCTAAAATCACAGCTATTATTATATTTGACTTTAGAATTAGTAACACTGATGATTCACACCTCGCGCCGAAGACTGCTCCAGACGGGGGCAACCACGATTGCAACGGCGGGAATCGCTGGCTGCCTCGGTCAGGGAGGTGCTTCACTCGATTCCGTCACGGTCGCGTACGTCCCGATTTATCCCAACATGCAACACTACGTGATGCTACAGGAGGGATACTACGAGGCCGTCCCTGCGGATGTCACGATAGAGCGGTTCAGCTCAGGTCCCAGCGTCGTCAAGGCCTTTGCCAGCGGCGACGTCGACGTTGCGCTCTTCGGCATCTCTCCTGCAATGGTTCTCGTCGACAAAGGGACCGAAGCCGGTATCCTCGCGGCAAACTCGAGAAATGGCTTCAAGATCGTGGGACCGGCCGACCTCGTCGACCGCTACGAACAGGACGGGGCAGCCGCGTTCGAGCGCTTCGAGAGAGAGCAGGGTCGGAAGGTCCGATTCGGGGCCCCGCCCGACGGGAGCGTCCCCGACATCGTCCTCCGATACTGGATCCAGGAGCGTCTCGACGCCGGCGAGATGGAGTCCGTCGTCGACAAGTCGAACGTCCCGCCAGCGAAGGCGGTCCAGACGATCCAGTCGGGCGACATCGACGCGACGATCATCCAGGAGCCGTTCGCGACGATCATCGGTCAGGACGACGGCTTCGGCGAACTCGCCTGGTCCGGAAATATCCTCGAAAACCACCCGGTCACGGTGCTGTTCGCGAACCAGCGAGTGCTCTCCGATAGCGATGTCGCCCAGTCGCTGGTCGAACAGCATATAGCGGCGACCGAATTCACGGCGGACTCGCCGGACGCCGCTGGCGCCCACGCTGCCTCCGTAATCGGCTCCGGCGTGAGCGAGGACCTCGCGACGGCGGCCATGGACTCACAGGCGTCGGATTTCTTCTCGGACCCGCACGCGATCACCGACCAGGCCGCGACGATGGGTGAATTCGTCGCAAACGTCGGGAACATCGAAGAACCGGTCGCGACTGAGGACCTCTTCGCGTTCGACCCCTACGACGCCATTCACGAATGAGTACGCGTACCGACACCAATGCCAGCGCGGTACTCGCCGAAAGCTTCGAAGGGGACCTACGGCGGTATCTGCGCGGCCTGGGCGGGCTCCTCGTGTTCCTCCTCGTCTGGTGGGTTGGTGCGATGACGACCCATCCGTCGTATCTGGTTCCGGGCCCCCTCGAATCAGTACGCGCGTTTCTCGATCTATTCGCGACCTCGACAGCGATCACGGTCCCCGTCTTGGCTTCGAGGCTGGTCCTGCCGACCGGCTTCGCACACCTCGCACAGACGTTGTTCCACTACGTTCCTGGCCTCCTCCTCGGTGCGGGCTGTGGCATCAGTCTCGGGCTGGCGATGGGCTGGAACGGTTCGCTCGACGACTGGCTACGGCCGCTCGTCCGGGTGTTGCGACCGGTCCCGCCGCTGGCGTGGGTCGTCTTCGCCATCGTCTGGTTCGGCATCCACCACACCGGCGCGGCGTTCATCGTCTTCGTCGGCGCGTTCTGGATCAACTTCTACGGCGCGTACGGGGGCGTCGAAGGCGTCTCCAGCGATCTGACCGACGCTGCGTCGACCCTCGGCGTGGAGCGCGACCTCTCGATGCTAAAGCTCGTCGCCCTCCCGAGCGCCGCCCCCCAGGTGTTGACAGGGTTCCGGACGAGCATCGGCCGATGCTGGATGATCGTCGTCGGCGCCGAGCTGTTCGGCGCACCCGGCGTCGGTTACGAGATCATCAACGCCTCGAACAACCTCGCGATGGCGACCAGCGTCGCCTACATGTTCCTGATCAGCCTGGCGTTCCTCTGTATGGACGTCGGGTTCCGACTCCTCGAAGGGAGGGTCCTCGCATGGCGCTGAGTTCGGACTCGTCCACCAGTCGAGAGGCACGCGCGAAGATCACTATCCAGAACGTCAGCAGGTCCTACGAGTCGACCCGAGCGCTCGCAGACGTCTCGCTCTCGGTTACGGAGGGTGAATTCTGCTGTGTCGTCGGCCCGTCCGGGTGTGGGAAGACGACGCTGTTGCGGGCAATCGCCGGCCTCGACGACCCGGACGGTGGGTCGATACTGGTCGGTGGCGACCCGGTCACCGGTCCTGGGCTGGACAGAGGGATGGTCTTTCAGGAGTACGCGCTGTTCCCGTGGCGAACCGTGCGCGGGAATATCCGGTTCGGCCTCGACCGACCTGCGTGTGACTGCCCGGACTGCGAAGCGCGAGTCCGGGAGTTGATCGACTTGGTGGGTCTCGACGGGTTCGAAGACGCGTACCCGAAGGAGCTGTCCGGCGGCATGAAACAGCGCGTCGGAATCGCTCGCGCGCTCGCCCCCGATCCCGAGATCCTCTTGATGGACGAGCCGTTCGGGAGTGTCGACGCCCGGACGCGCGGCCGATTGCACGCCGAACTGCTCGACATCTGGACGCAGACCGAGCAGACAGTCGTGTTCGTCACGCACGACATCGACGAGGCGGTGACCCTCGCCGATCGCGTGGTCGTGATGGGAGCAGACCCGGGAACCGTGCAGTCGACGTTCTCTATCGACATAGAACGCCCTCGTGAACGGACTTCTCGTGACTTCGTGGACCACGTCGCGCGAATTAGGGAGGAACTCGGGAGCCCAGCCGACACGAGTCACTGACCCTCTCTTGTGGCATAGTTATTAACAATCATTCTCTAGATTGTTATTCCTATTACCCTTCGAAGTGTTTTTAACATATACCCATGGTGAACTCCTCGATGACGGAGCGACTCCGGGACGACCTCGATACGCTTGCCGAAGAGCACGGCTACAGCGGCCGAATGAGGCCATCCCTGAAGCGTGCCAGTCATTGCTCGAAGAGTACCAGGAGACAGACTACGAGGACCGGCGGGTATTGGCGACGATTACTGCGGTCTTCGGATACGACGAACCGGTGATCGAACGGCGAATGATGGACATCCGCCACGAATTCGAAGCGTCGATTCGGTCGAACTCTCACGACTGCCTCGAAGGGAACGCCGACTGTGTCGAGACGTTCGTCATCGAAGTCGCGTACGACGACGCCCGGCGATTTATCGCGACCGCTCGAGGTGCAGACGAGCCACTCTCAGTGAAATACCGGTCGTACCCGTCGATCTCTTGCGCCCACAGATCAGCGAGCGATAAGTTCGAAACCACTTGTGCCGACGGAAGTCGACTCTCCTGCTGTCAACCTCTATTGATATACTACGCTAATATTATTATCTAACTCAACTCAATACAGCAATCTTAATATAACTCTCTACAAAATTGTTAAACCAGTCATGGCACACATTCACCTCGGAGAAGGGTCGTTCCCCCTGTGGGCACTGCTCCTCTGGACCGTACTCGGCGCTGTGCTGATTAGCGCGGTCGTCCGACGCATTCGGAAGGGCGGTATCGAGACGCACCAGATCGCGCTCGCGGGTATCGGCGCGGCCGCGAGCTTCGCGATCTTCCAGCTGAACATCCCCGTGTGGGGCGGCATCCACATGAACCTCACCGGACTCGTCGGCATTCTCGCCGGCCCGTTGCTCGGAGCGCTCATCGCACTGGTCGTGAATATCTTCTCGGCAGCGCTCGGCCACGGTGCGGTCGGTCTGCTCGGTGCGAACACGCTCGTCAACGCGAGCGAAGCCATCGTCGCCTACTACGCGTTCAAGGCCCTGATGGGGTTGGACTGGGACGTCTTCCCGGCCAGCGCGAGCGCGGCGACGCTCGGCCTCTCGGCAGGCGCGTTCCTGATGGGGGCGATCATCGTAATCAGCGGCGTGAACGGGAGCGCGCTCCCTCGCGGTGACCTGACGATCGCGGTCGCCGGTCTCGTCGGGCTCAATCTCGGCGTCGCCGTCATCGAGGGCATCCTGACGGGGTTCATCGTCCAGTTCCTCGCCTCTGTGCGCCCCGACCTCGTCGGCCTCGCCGACCGCGATACCCAAGAAGAGCCGACTGGGGTGACCGCCTGATGCAGCGCTGGAAGCAGTACGGCGGACTCCTCGGTCTGTTCGCGGCCTTTCTCGCCGCTGGGTACTGGGGCTTCACCTCGACCGGTGGCGCCCTCCCGTGGGCCAAGCGCTCTGCGAAAGCGCTCCAGCGTGGTGTCCAGGACGGTGGCGGCGCGCTCGTCGACTTCGGCCGCGGTATCGTCGTTGCTGGTCCCATCCGCAAAGGCGGACTGCTGCTCGAATTCGGCGGGATCGTCCTCCTGCTCGCCGTAATCGGTATCGGGCTGTACGTCTACGTCGACCGCTACGGCGGCTTCGAGGACGGAGAACGCCCGGCACGGTAACCGTGACGACACTCTCGAACCACGTTCCCGACCCGCGGCTCATCACAGCCTTCGCCGAGCGGCGAGACGGACGGTTGCACCGCGTCAATCCCTGGACGAAAGTCGGCGTCGTCGGGGCGCTCGTCCTCGCCGTCACGGTGTTCGACCGGCTTGCGCTCCTGGCCGGACTGTACGGTGCTGTCCTCGTCGTCTACGGCCTGGCAGGGCTGCCGTATCGACGGCTGGTCGGCTGGTACTCGCTCCCGATGCTGTTCATCGTCTCCGTTGCCGGGCCGCTGGCGTTTCTCGAACCGGGCACGCCGATCGGTGGCGCACTTCCGACACCGCTCGGTGAACTCTCCGTCACGTGGGCGGGCCTCGTGCTCTTCTTGGAGCTCAGTTGTCGGTCACTCACCGTCGTTACGTTCACCCTGACGGCGTCGATGACGACGAAATACACCGATGTCGCGTACCTGCTCGGGCGTTTGCTCCCGCGGCCGATCGACCAGATCGCGTTGCTCACCTACCGGTTCACGTTCGTGATGATCGAGACGCTGGAGGACCTGGTGAAAGCCGCGCTCTCCCGCGGAGCGAACTTCTCGGAGTTCTGGTCGAATAAGCGACTGTACGCGAGAATTCTCGGCATGACGATGCTGTCTGCGATCGAGCAGTCCGAACGGCTCGTCAAGTCGATGGAGGCCCGCGGCTACGACGGCGATATCACGCTGTACGGCGACGTCTCTCGGCCACCGATCCACGAACTATTCGTCGTGATCGGTTCGTACGCCGCCGTCGTCGGATATGCAGCGGTCGTGGTATACGGGGTGGGACTGTGAGCGGAGCGCACTCGCCGCTGGTCGATCTCCAGTGTGAGGCCCACACCTACCCCGACGGGACGGTCGGCGTGCACGACGTGGAGTTCTCGGTCTACCCCGACGAAGTCGTCGCGCTCGTCGGTGGCAACGGCGCCGGGAAGTCGACGCTCCTCGAACACCTGAACGCCACACTCGTTCCCAACGACGGCGAACTCGTCGTCGACGGCACACCGATCACCGAAGACAACAAGGCACACGCCCGGAAGGAAGTCGGCTTCGTCTTCCAGGACGCCGATACGCAGCTCGTTGCCCCCACGGTCCTCGATGACGTGCTGTTCGGCCTCCGGAACTACGGCGTGCCCGGTGACGAAGCGAGAGAACGCGCTCGTAAGGCGCTCGCGACCGTCGACGCGAGTCACCTCGAAGACCGAATTCCGCACTATCTGAGCGGTGGCGAGAAACGTCTCGTCGGCCTCGCCGGCGTGCTCGTCCTCGAACCGAGTGTGATCGTATTGGACGAACCCCTGGCAGGGCTCGACCCCGAGCGTTCCCACCTGGTCGCCGACCGGATCGAGCAGATTCACGAGGACGGCATCAGCGTCGTCCTGTCGACGCACGACCTCGACTTTGCCGCAACGGTCGCGGACCGCGTCTGTGTGATGGCCGACGGCAACGTCGTCGGAAGCGGGACGCCCCGGCAGGTGTTCTACGACGACGCACTGCTGGCGGAGGCGAATCTCCACGCACCGAGTGCAGTTCGGGTGGCTCGCGATGCGGGGCTTGTGGCCACGGCACAGCCAGTGACGGAAGCGGACCTCGTGTCGCTTCTCACAGAGGCCAACGGCCTGGAAACCGTCCAGAACCCCTCACCTGATGGCAGTGGACACGACTGAGGACCTTCCTCGGAAGATCAAGACCGTTTCGTTGCGATATGCGTGGGTAATCGTCGCCATCAATCTCGCGGGAACGGCATTCGACTTCTGGTACTACATCCCGCAGGCCCGACTCGAACCAGTCCTCGACTCGCCGATCGTCTCTGTTAGACCCGCTCTAGTCTCAACTCAACGATCAACGACATAGTCGAGACTGACGTTCTCGATGCAAACGGCTACACTTCCCGCAGCTTCGTTCAGAGAGATTTCGGTTGGATCAGCTACACAGTAGGTTTGCGTATTTATTAGCAGTATTCAGTCTCTATCCAAATTGAGAACACGCATTTTTTAATATATTGTGGAGAACGTTAGTGACATACCCTCCCTGAAACGTGTCCACATTGTAGCAGCATCCGTCCTGCTTGGTGGCACTGCGTTCCTCTACTCGGTGATTATCACCCAACGACTCCTTCTCGGAACGGGTGTTGGGATCGCGTCCTTCGTCGTCGCAATATTCACGTACTACGGAGGTACCAACCGAAAGACGGCTACTCGCGCAACGATCATCATCACACTCATTTACGGCGTTTTCACTCTCCAGCTTCCCATTGCTGTCATCGCAGCCTGCGTCGTCTACCTCACCGCGTGGCTGACCGGCTCGGACAGCCCACTCGACGCACCTGACACGCAGGTCTTGCCGGTCGAATCGACGGTTACCAACGAATCCGACTACAGCGAGTGCACCGGGCGATCTACGGGTCCCTCGAGGCGATCAGTCACCCGATGCTTGGTGCGTGGTTTGTTCAGTGATTCACCTGTAGTGAACGATCCACGGTGAGTGCTTCCGGGTTGCGCAGCTGAATCACCCGTAAAATGATGCAATCGTATTGACCGCAAGTAAGCTAGAAGTGTTATGGATTTGACAACTTTTAGTACAGTTGCTGTTCGCGCTCTTCGCGTTCGTCTTCGCGTTGCTGTTCGGCCTTCTCGGCGCGTCTGCCGCGCCGATACTGGATGAGCCCGGGAATGATCTTGTTCTTCAGGTCCAACACGAACGAGCCGATCCCGTACGCCCAGAAAAAAAACAGGACGAGCATCCCGCTCCAGTAAACTGTTGCCGTCAGGTGCGTGCTCATGTCGATTTTCCTTAGTCGTCGGATTCGGCTTCACTGCCCGCGACACTGTCACTGGCCCCGGCAGGGTCAAGGTTGTGAACGAGCGCTTCGCCCGTCGCCGTATCGAACAGGTGGACGTTCCGCCTGTCGATGACGACCCCGACCTCGTCTTCTTCCTCGATGTCGGAGTCCGGGTCGATACTCATGAGCAACTGGTCGTTCGTCGCCAGCTCCTGTGACAT
>NZ_WRXL01000004.1 GCF_010119195.1 Haloarcula salina | reverse complement strand
GCCTCTGGGAAAACCGGTTCGCCGCCACCATTCATACCTACCCAAGCCCACAGCACAGCGCGTGCTGTGGGCTTTTCGTCTATACCGATCCCACAGAGTCATCTCTCTCACCAGTCGTCTCACCGCAGAACCACACCGACGAGCGATAGCCACCCCCCCAAGACGCTCCACGGGAGAATCGAATGGCACGCGAGGCGGGCGGCTCTCACACGGAGGCGTCAATCAGGACGCACGGACGGGGTCCGCCGACACCGGAAAGAACTGCCGAGACGCGTGAGTGTGCGCACCCTTTGGGACCTTCAGTAGGCGTTTAAGTCGGGGTCGCGTAGCCGGCGGCGATGAGAGACACCATCCTCGATACGATCGGATCCCCGCTGGTGTCGGTTCGTGCGCCGGAGGGGGCGACGGTCGCGGCGAAGGTCGAGTCGTTCAATCCTGGTGGGTCGGCCAAGGACCGGCCGGCGAAGTACATGATCGAGGCTGCCGAACGGGACGACGCGCTCTCGGCGGGCGACACGATCGTCGAACCGACGAGTGGCAACACCGGCATCGGAATGGCGATGGTGGGGGCAACGAAGGGATACGACGTGGTGCTGGTGATTCCGTCCTCGAAGTCCCCGGAGCGCCGGCAGATCATGAAGGGGTACGGTGCGGAGATCGAACTGGTCGAGGGAGACATCTCGGACGCCAAGGAGCGGGCTGACGAACTGTCCGAACGAGACGACTACGTCCAGTTGCGCCAGTTCGAGAACCCGGCGAACCCGAGGGCACACTACGAGACGACGGGGGTCGAAGTAATCGATCAGGTGGGCGATCGGACCGTCGACGCGCTGGTCGCCGGCGTCGGCACGGGCGGCACGATCACTGGAACCGGGCGACGACTCCGGGAGGCGTTTCCTGACGTCGAGATCGTCGCGGTAGAACCGGCGGAAAATGCCGTTCTCTCGGGAATGGAACCGGGGACCGGCGAAGACAGTTTTCAGGGGATGGGACCGGGGTTCGTGAGCGACAACCTCGACACGGACCTGCTGGACGACGTGCTGACGGTCGAGCTGGCAGACGCGGAAGACGAGTGCCGACGCCTCGCGCGCGAGGAGGGGATCCTGGTCGGGCAGTCCTCGGGCGCGTCCAACCTCGCGGCCTACGAGGTCGCCGAGCGACTCGTCGGCGAAGGCGTCGACGACCCGCTGGTCGTCACGGTGTTCTGGGACAGCGGCGAGCGGTACATGTCGACCGGGATGTTCGACCGCGACTAGTCGAGCGGCCGCGCGTCTCGCCTGAACGACGCGTACTTCTCGCGGGCCCACTCGTTCATCGCCTCGGTGTCGTTGTTGATCGCTCCCTTGATGCCCGTCTCGGTGTAGACGACGATGCCACTGACGGCCCCGTCGGATTTCTCGGCGGTCCAGACCGCGTACGGCATCGGCTTCTCAGTCACGTACAGCGAAACGTTCGACAGATCTTCGAGCGTGTCGCGCCTGTCGGGGAGCGAACTGTCGAGGGAGTCGACGACGGCGTCCGTCACCACCAGTTCGATATCGACGGACGTGTCGCTCCACAGGGATTCGATCACGTCGACGTAGCGCGGGAGAACTGCCGGGCCGATTCCCTGGAACGACGTGGTCCCGTCGAGGATGTCGACGTTGCGCTCGGTCGGTGCGGTCGGTGCTGACGGCGTCGCGGTGTCCACGTCCGCGCCGTGGAGAACCTCGGGATCGATGTCGGCGTCAGGAGGCAACCCGGAGAGGACGGGGTGTGCGCGCTGGAGCGCGTCGAGTCGGTCGCGAAACCCTTCGTACGCCTCCGTCGCCTGTCGACCCGCATAGGTGACGACGTATTCGCTGCCCGACCGTTCGACGAGATCGGCGTCGCGGAGCGCGCCGATCGCGCGGTCGACGGTGGACCGTGATCGGTCGATCGAGGCCACGAGTTCGGGTTTCGTTTTCGGCGCTGATAGCGCGACGAGGAACTCGTATCGTTTCGTGACGACGTCGACGACCGGCGGGATCTGTCCCATGTCCGTGTCGGGCTTTGTTAGTATCCGGTTTGTTTTTGGTGTTCTGTGAATCATATCTGATAATAGGGTTGATGCTCAGAACCTGGGAACATTCCCGGACCATCGGTATATGCCGCTCGGCCGAGTGTCGACAGGTGTGGGCAAGCCGTCACGGCAGCGCCCACGCGGAGTGCCCGGCCGCGGTTGTGCCTCTGACAACGGGCACTTTTCTCACGCGCCGAACTCGGACTCGGTCACTCTGACGACGAGCGTCTCGTCGACGTCTCTGAGGTCGTACTCCGGAATCGTCTCGCCGGTCCGGGTCAGGAGCATCGGTTCGACCAATTTTGGCGGTCGGTCCAGGGCGTCACTCTCCCCGTCGGTCTCGCCGTCCGCCGCGTCGACGACACCGTACACTTTGAGAAAGCGGCCGGTGTCCTCGGGAGCGATCTCGTCGTCGCGGATCGCACGCGCGAGGTCGCGCGAGAGCCACTCCGCCTCGCTGATTGAGGGATCGCGGACGAACGCGGCGTCGGCGAACCGAACGAGGTACCAGTTCAGGTCGTTCAACAGCGCCACGGCCGCGCCGAGGCTGACCGTCTCGACGGCGACGGTGTTCTCGAAAGGCTCCCGCAGGTCGTAGGTCGCCAGCGCGTTCCGAGCGGTCTCGCGAGAGAGCAGTTCGTAGCGGAGGTTCACGTCCTCGCTCCCGACGAGACAGACCTGCGTCATGGCTCGACCCTCGCCCGCCCCGGAGATTTAGCTTTCGATGGGGACGACGTCACGCGTTTCGGCACAGGCGGCCGCCAGGTCGAAGAGGTCGTCGGGTTCGGCGGCCCGGAGCCGTTCGAGCGAGGCGTTCGTCTCGGGGTAGGAGGGGGCGACGCGGTTACAGCCCGCGTCGATCGTCGAGTCCTCGAACGTCCCGATGTCGCGGGCGAGGTCGGTGATCGCCGCCTTGTCCGCGGTGAGGTTCGGTCGGTGGACGGGGAGGGTCGTCGCCGCGTCGGTCACCGCGACGTTCGCGCTGGTCTGGCTCGACTTCTGGCCGATCGCCTCGCCGGTGACGATACCGACCGCCCCGTGTTCGTCGGCCACCGTCTCGGCGACGGCGAGCATGAACCGCCGGAGCGCGAGCATCCTGAGTGAATCGAGTGACTCGGCGACGTCTGCGACCACGTCGCCCGCGTCGACGACGTGGACCGAGAGGTCGTACCCGGGGGCGTAGGCGGCGAGCGCCGCGACCGTCGAGATGGCCCGGGCGCGGTGGTCGGGGCCGCCGTAGTCGCCGAGGTCGACGTAGACCGGGATGACGGGCGCGCCGCGTTTCATCAGCTTCCAGGCGGCGACGGGCGAGTCGATCCCGCCGCTGACGAGCGCGACGACGGGGCGCTGGGTCCCGAGCGGGAGTCCGCCGGGGCCGTCGCGCTTCTCGCAGAAGACGAAGGCCTCGTCGGCGCGGCACTCGACGAACAGTTCGAGGTCGGGATCGTCGAGGTCGACGGCCGGGGTCTCACCGAGCGATTCGATGGCGTCCCAGACGGCGGCCCCGCCCTCGGACTCGATGTCGGTGCTGGCGAAGGGATGCTGGTCGGCCGGGCCGGCCCGGCGGGCGTCCACGGCGAAGGGACCGCCGTCGTAGCGCTCGCGGGCGATGTCAGCCAGCGCCGTCTCGATCGCGTCGAGCGTCGGATCGACGGTGACGACCGCCGAGGCCGAGGAGACGCCGAACGTGTCGGCCGCGGCGGCCGTCACCTCGCCGGGTCGGTCCGTGTGGACGAACAGGCGGTTTCGCCGCCGCTCGATGTCGCCGGACAGTCCGCGCGCGTCGAGCATCGCGCCGAGGTTGTCCGCGAGTCGGTCCTCCATCTTCCGGCGGACCTGCTCGCTCTTGACGCCGAGTTCGCCGTGACGAACGAGGACGGTATCGGCGTCTGGCGGGTGCATGACACCGAGTTCGCCGGCGGCGAGTAAAGGGATGTCGTCTCGCGAAGCGCCTCAGAACGTCGTGAGGTCGCCATCGATGACCTGTCGCGTGATGTCGGTCACGTCGGCGAGTTCGTCGTCGATGGCCGCCCGCACGTCGTCCGCTACGTCGCCGACGGCGACGCCGTCGTCCGTAACGATGGTCGCGTCGGCGATGTGCGGTTCGTCGATGGGCGAGCCGATCTGCGAGAGCAGGCGCATCTGGACCTGCCGGATGCCGTCGACCTCGCCCGCGACGGACCGGGCGATCTCCGTCGAGAGGAGGTTGTAGATCTTCCCGATGTGGTTGACTGGGTTCTTACCCGAGGTGGCTTCCATGCTCATCGGTCGGTTCGGCGTGATGAGGCCGTTGGCGCGGTTCCCGCGGCCGACGGAGCCGTCGTCGCCCTGTTCGGCGCTGGTTCCGGTCGTCGTGAGGTAGATCGACTCGGCGTCGTAGTCGTCGGCCGTGTTGACGTGGACGGTCACGTCGCGGTCGGTGTGTTCGGTTGCGAGGTCCGAGACGAAGTCGCGGACGCGGTCGACGGCGTCCGTGTACGCGGCGAGGTCGGGGACGTGCTCGTCGACCATCGCGACGGCGACGGTCACGTCGATGTGGTCGCCCTCTCGCTTGCCCATCACCTTCACGTCTTGCCCGACGACGGGGTTCTCGTCGGCGTACTGGCCGGTCAGTTGGCGCTCGGTCTGGAGGACGATCTGCTCGGTCTCCGAGAGGGGCGCGTGGCCGACGCCGTAGCTGGTGTCGTTGGCCATCGGGACGGTCCCCTCCTCGCCGAAGACGGTCTGGAGGTCGCCCGATCCCTCACCGAGTTGCACGTCGACGATGATGTCCGAGCCGAGGTCGAGGTGCGGGAACTGCTCTGCGAGGTAGTCCCGCGCGGCCTGCAGGGCGATGCTCTCGGCGGGGACGCGCTGGCCGTCGTACGCCTTCGTTGCGCGGCCGACGACGAGCAGGTAGATGGGTTCGAGCACTTCACCGCCGCCGTAGGCCGGTGCGGCCGTGCCCGCGACGAGCTGGGTCTCGTCGGTGTTGTAGTGGAGGACCTTTCCGAACCGGTCGATGTACGTCTGGGCCAGCGCGCGGGACACTGTCTCTGCGACGCCGTCGCAGATGGAGTCTGGGTGGCCGATCCCCTTTCGCTCGACGACTTCGATGTCCTGGTCTTCGACGGCGAGCCCGCTCGCGGGCTGGACGTGGATGTTCCGTTCGGTCATTACCACGGCCTTCGCTGTGCCGGGTTCTATAACTTACGGGAACAGTTCTGGAGAGAAAGATTACTCGCTCGCATCATCGAGCAGCAGCCCGAGATACGAGGTCCGCTGCTGGTCGGCCGGGTCGAGGCCGAGGTCGCGGAGCACCTCGTAGGCCCCCTCGCGGGCGGGTTCGATGTCGCCGTCCGTCTCCGTCTCGACCTCGACGAAGGTTCCCACGCCGTCGACGGCGTCGAGCGTGACGGCGTAGTCCCTGACCTGGAAGACCCGCCGATTCTTGCGGACAGTCGCGGCCGGGTCGAACCCGAGGCGCGTGACGATGGCGTCGACGCTGTCACCGTCGGCGACGCCGGTCTCGAACTCCTCGCGGGTCTTGGACTCGGCCTCGACGAGCGGCCCCTTGTAGGTGATCTTCGCGGCCGTCTCGCCCTTCCTGGTCTCGCGGCGGATCCGGAACGCCTCGTCGGTCTCGGCGAAGTCACGGTGAGGCGCGTCGTAGTACGTGTCCTCCTGAATCACCGTGTCGACGTGCTCTGCACCCATCTCGTCGAGTCGGTCGGCGACCGCCTCGATGTCCGCCGGCACTTTGACCTCGACCTCGTACATACCGCGTTCGTCGGCCGGATCGGTGAAAAGCGCTCGCTTCGACCGCGCCCTTTACTGTGCCCGCTCCCCCGAGTAGGGGTATGGCCGGTCGCTACGAACCGATCGAGTCCCCCGACGAGACGACCGTCTTCCCGTATCACGACCTGACGCCGCCGACGGTCGCGACGGTCGCTCGCGCCCGCCGCCGCGTCAGACAGCACCTCCCCCAGACGCCGCTGGTCCGTAGCGAACCGCTCTCCGAGGCGCTCGACGCCGACGTTCTGCTCAAGCGCGAGGACACGCTCCCGACCGGCGCGTTCAAGGTCCGCGGCGGGGTGAACCTCGTCGCGTCGCTCGACGAGGAGTTCCGCGACGCCGGGCTGCTGGCGGCGAGCACAGGCAACCACGGTCAGTCCATCGCCTGGGCCGGCCGGGAGTTCGGCGTGCCCGTGACCATCGGCGTTCCCGAGGACGCCAACGCCGGCAAGGTCGCGGCACTGGAGCAGTTGGGCGCGGAGGTCCTCCAGTACGGCGCGGACTACGACGAGGCCCGCGAGCGCGTCGAGGAACTGGCCGTCGAGCGCGAGGCGCGCTACGTCCACTCCGGGAACGAACCGGCGCTCATCGCCGGCGTCGGGACCGCCGGCCTCGAAATCGTCGACGAGCGCCCCGACGTGGACCGGATCTTCTGTCCCGTCGGCGGCGGCACCTCGGCGGCGGGATACTGCCTCACCCTGGGCGAACTGACCGACGCCGCCGTCGTCGGCGTGCAGGCCGAGGGCGCGCCGGCGATGTACCGCGCCTGGAACGAGGGGACGCTGGCGGCGCTCGACAGCGTCGACACCATCGCAGAGGGAATCGCGACCCGCGTCCCGTTCGCGCTCACTACGGAAATCTTGCGCGACGGGCTGGCCGACTTCCGGCTGGTCTCCGAGGAGGCCATCGAGGACGCCGTCGCCCGCCTGTTCGCGACCGATCGCATCGTCACCGAGGGGGCCTGTGCGACGGCCGTCGCCGGCGCGCTCCAGGCCGGTTCCGACCTCCGGGGCGAGACCGTCGTCATCCCGATCTCCGGGCGGAACGTCGACCGGGAGAAGTTCGATCGCCTGCTCGCCGAGAGCGACTACTGACCGACTGACCGGCCGGTACGCGACGAGGCCGTCGGGGGCAATCGAAGCCACTCGTCCTCCCTGCTGGCCGGGAAACGTTGTCCTTAAGAGTGCCACGACTGACGAACAGGGTATGAGCAACGAGTCCGAGACCGAAGCCGAGGAAGAGTCGGAAGCAGAAGCACAAGAGGGACTGCAGAAAGGCGACGTCGTGAAGCTCGCCTACACCGCCCGTACCGTCGAGGAGGGCCAGCTCGTCGACACGACCGACGAGGAGGTCGCGGCCGACGACGGTATCGACACCGACCAGCAGGAGTTCGGCCCGCGCACCATCGTCCTGGGCGAGAACCACATCTTCCCTGACGTCGAGCAGGACATCTACGGGAAGGACGTCGGTGACGAGGGGACCGTCACGGTCACCGCCGAGGACGCCTTCGGCGAGTACGACGAGGAAGAGGTCCGCACCGTCTCGAAGGACAAGATCCCCGAGGACGACCGCTACCCCGGCGCACACGTCGACATCGAGGGCCAGCACGGCCACGTCGAGACGATCATCGGCGGCCGCGCGCGCGTCGACTTCAACCACCCGCTCGCCGGCGAGGACGTCGAGTACGAGTACGAGATCCTGAACGAGGTCACGGACCGCGAGGAGAAGGCCCAGGGCATCATCCAGATGATGCTCGATATGGAGCTCGACGTGTGGTTCCAGACCGACTCCGTCGAGGAGGAACAGCTCGTCGAGAGCGAGGACGACGAAGACGACGAGGACGCGGAGCCCGAGTACGAGACCGTCGAGGTCGAGAAGGAGACGCTGTACATCGAGGCGACGCCCCAGCTGACGATGAACCAGCAGTGGATGATGGGCAAACAGCAGATCGCCCAGCAGCTGACCCAACTGCTCGACATCGACCGCATCATCGTTCAGGAAGAGATCGGTGGCGGCGGCATGGGTATGCCCGGAATGATGGGCGGCATGGGCGGAGCCGGCGGCGCTGACATCGAGGAAGCGCTGGAAGACGCCGACGTTGACGCCGAGGAAATCGTCGAAGAGATCGAAGGCGCCGAGGAGTAGACGTACCGCGAGCGGCGCGAGCGGTTTCTCCGGGTCGAGCGACAGCGAGGTCTGTCTCTTCGGTGCAGCGGTACCGTCCGTGACTGTCGCCCGCGTGAGCAACGGTTATCCGGCCGGCCCGACATCTCCGCCCATGCGCGCGTCGCTGGTGTACCCGTCCCTGCTCTCGGTTCCACCCGCCGTCGCCATCGGCGTCGGGACGTACGTCCTGACGGCGAGTCTGCTGTTCGGAGTGGGGCTTGGACTCGGGGTCGGCCTCGGGATATTCGCGCTGGTACTCGTCGGGACGGAACTCGGATCGACAAACAGGGAGCCGTAGCTTCGCTGGAACTACTCGGTGGGTCGCGACGGAATCACGCGATGTCGCGGCTGGTGTCGATGCTGACCTCTTCGACCAGATTGAGCTTGATGACGTCGGTGGGCGCACGGCCGCCGCGGAACTTCGGAATCGCGAGGCGGTTCTCGACTTCGTCGCCGTTCGTGGTCGTGTCGAGCTGAAACACCACGTCGGCGAAGTGTTCGGTGGTGTCCCGGAGCGGCGGGACGTCGCGGCCGTCGAGGCAGTGGACGATGGCCAGGCTGCCGGTGTTGACGATGTGGTTCTGGAGGTCGTTCATGAACGCGCGAAAGCGAGAGTGGGGCTCCTGGGCCTCCAGCACGTCGAGCGGGTCGACGATGAGGTTCGACGTCTCCGGCAGGGCCGAGACGAGTTTCCCGGCGTTGTCGAGTGGCGCTTCCCCGGAGATGTGCCGGACCGTCGGATCACCGGTGTTGGCCGGGGTCTGCTCGATGCTGGCGACGACTGACTCGGCGGTCCGGTCGAGCGAGAGCCACAGCGTCCCGCGCGTGGCGGTGAGTTCGTAGAGAAACAACTCCGCCTGGCTGGCCGGCTGTGCGGAGAGCACGACGATGCTCCCCGCAGGGATCCCCCCGTCGAGTTTCCTGTCGAGGACGTCGATCCCCGTCCGTAGCCGGTTCACCATACCACTGGGGCGTTACGGACCCATCAGATTAAGTATTCCGCTTGTTGAGAATTTCCGCCGCCGCTCGATACGCGCGCTCGACCGCGTTGGACGCCAGTGGAGCCGATACCGATGGAACGTGAACGGTCGATTCGCACGATACCAGGGGCGTCGGATCGACCGTTCCGTCGCCGCCGACGAGTACCGTGAGCGCCGGCGGTGCGTCCAGTTCGCGGGCGATGGCCGCTGTCTTCGCGGTGTCGGTGAGGCTCTGTTCGGTCGGCGTGCTGACGAGAACTGCCTCGTCGGCTGCGCGGAGCGGGACGGCGGCGTCGGGGCCGGCACCCGCCGGGCAATCGAGCAGCACGGTACGGTCGCGTCGCGCCAGCGCGTCGAGGGTAGAGGAGACGGCGGGAGCCGACGCACCGGCACAGGGAAGCACGTCGACGCCACGGAACCGCGGAACGGGCTGGGCCAGTGCCGCCGGGTCGATCTCGGGCCCGCACTCGGCGAGCCCAGGGCTCGGGTCGACACCGGCGCGGTGATGGAGGTTCGGCATGTCGCGGTCGGTGTCGACGACCAGCGGCCGGGCTTCCGTCGCCGTCGCGAACGCTCGTGCGAGCGCGAGCGCGGTTGTGGTCTTCCCACAGCCACCCTTGCCGCCGGCGATTGCAAGCATACCGCGATTGGCCGCGTCTCCCGCCTTGAACGTTCGCCCGATCTGGTGGGCATGGAGTATCTGGGTGTGCTGTGAGGTGCCATTCGTGGTCAGGCAGTTATGGGGTCGCTAGTCGACGCGGCCCGGCGAGCGCTTCGCGCTCACTCCGCCGCCGGTGTGCGGTTTCGCGACGTAGCCTCCGTATAACCATACCGCTCTCTCCCCCACCTCGACACTGTTCATGGGTAGCATGCCTCACCGAGCTATCCAGTTGTACAGCGTCCGTTCCCACCCCGCCCCGCTTCCGGATCTCCTCCGGCGCGTCGACGAGGCCGGCTACGACGGCGTGGAGTTCGCACACCGATTTCACGAGGAATCGGCGGAATCCGTCGCCGACGCGCTGGCGGAGACCGGGCTCGAACCGGTGGCCGTCCACGCCGACCTCTCGGCCGTCGAGGACGCCGTCGTCGGCGAGACGGACCTCCTCGAACGCTGTCGGACGGTCGGTTGTGACTCGCTCGTCATTCCCCACGTCTCGTCGTCACACTACCGGAGCCGTCGGTCGGTTCGCTCGCTCGCTGAGCGCCTTCGAGACGCCGCCGACGACCTGGCCGACGACGGGTTCGACCTGGGGTTCCACAACGACAGGCGAACGCTCTGGCCGCTGTTGCCGGACGGCAGCCGGTCCCTCCTCTCGTCGACGCCGATTCCGGACCGGGCCGCCGATCATGCACAGCGGGCGCAACGTCGCCTCACGCCACACGACCCGTCCGTGATTCCCAGCGAGACGCCGCTGTGGAACCTCATTGCCCGTACCGGACCCGGGGAACTCAGTTTCGAGATCGAGGTCGCGGAGGTCCGTGCGGCGGGATTCGACCCGACCGCCGCGCTCTCGCTGGTCGACGGACGCGTCGATAAGGTCCATCTCCGAGACGTCACCCGTCCGGACCTCGTGGGCGGGGCCGAGAACGTCCCGCACGGAGAGGGCGCGGTCGGCATGAAGCGCGTCGTCGACGCCGCGGTCGATGCCGGCGTCGACTGGCTGGTCTACGAGAACGAACTCGATACCAGTCCGGAGTCGAAAATCGACGGCGGCGCGGCGCTTCTCGATCGACTGGTCGGTCGGTCCGACGCACCGCGCGAGCGAATCGGCACGCGAACGAGCGGGTCGTGAACGCCTCGTCCCGGCGCGGCGAACTGGTTACCGCAAATTAATACGGCTATAACAATACCGTTCGGTCGGGACCCCCGGAGCATGGAGTTCCGGCATCAGGTAATCGACGAGTCGCCGCCGGCGAGTCAGATGAGTTTCTGTCTCACGACCGACCTCACCGGGAACGGCCGCCCGGACGTCATCGTCGGCGCGTTGGGAACCGAGTACGTCGTCGACCTCCCGCTCTTGGACACGTCGGTCGACCTGTTCTCCGTGTACGGGATGGGGCCGCTGGCGCGGCGGTTGCAGACGAACGTCTTCTGGTACGAGAACCCGGGGTGGGAGCGCCACGACGTGGCCCGCGCGCCGGAGCTGTCGGTCGGCGGCTCGCTGGGCGACGTGACCGGCAACGGCGGACTCGACCTCGTCGCGGGACAGAACATCCACCGGCACAAGCTCTGGTGGTTCGAAATCCCGCTCGACCCGCGCAAGACGTGGACCCGGCGGCTCATCACGGACGACTTCGAGAAGTACCACGACACCGCCGTGGCCGACGTGGACGGCGACGGCGAGAACGAGGTCGTCGGTCTGTCCCAGGAGTCCCAGACCGTGTTCTACTACGACATTCCCGACAACCCGCGCCGGGAGCCGTGGCCGGTGGCGAACCGCCACGTCGTCGCCGACGGACTCAACGTCGAAGGCGTCGCCGTCGAGGACGTGGACGGCGACGGCGAGGCCGAGATCGTCGCCGGACCGAACGTCTTCCACCGCACCGACGACGGCTGGGAGCGCGAACAGATCGTCGAGGGGTGGGAGTGCACCCGCATCGCTATCGAGGACCTCGACGGCGACGGCGAGCCGGAGATCGTCCTCGTCGAGGGCGACGAGCCCTACCTCGACGACCGCCCCGCCCGACTCGGCGTGTTCGACCCGCCGGAGTGGTCGCTGACGCTGCTGCACGACGACCTCTCGAACCCCCACAGCCTGCAGGTGGCCGACCTGGACGGCGACGGGACGCCGGACATCTTCGTCGCCGAGATGGGCCTCGAAGCGGGCCACACGCCGCGGCAGTTCGCGTTCCGCAACGACGGCGAGGGGAACTTCGAACAGGAACTGCTCGGGTCCGGAATCGCGACCCACGAGGCGAAGGTCGTCGACCTGGACGGCGACGGGGACGTCGACATCGTCGGCAAGGCCTACACCGAACCGCACGTCGACGTGTGGCAGCACAGCTGAGCCGGCTGGAGCGACTGTCGCTCACCGTCGCACGTCGCCGAACCGACGCCGCCTCCGCGTGTCGGGGGATTCAAGAGCGTCGGGAGCGCGGTACCGAGTGAAATGCGGCACGACCACATCATCAGCGCGAAACAGCTCTCGCGGGGCGACATCGAGACGGTGCTCGACCACGCGGCCGACATCGCGGCTGACCCGGGGGCGTTCGCGGACCGACACACCGACACGCTGCTCGGCATGCTCTTTTTCGAGCCGAGCACCCGGACGAAGATGAGCTTCACGACGGCGATGAAGCGTCTGGGCGGCGACATCGTCGACATGGGATCCGTCGAGTCTTCGAGCGTCAAGAAGGGCGAGTCCCTGGCCGACACCGTCCGCGTCGTCGAGGGTTACACCGACGCGCTCGTCCTCCGGCACCCGATGGAAGGCTCGGCGAAGATGGCGAGCGAGTTCGTGGACGTCCCGCTCGTCAACGCCGGCGACGGGGCCGGCCAGCACCCGACCCAGACCCTGCTCGACCTCTATACCATCCGGGAGAACGCCGGCTTCGACGACCTCACCATCGGCATCATGGGTGACCTGAAGTACGGCCGGACGGTCCACTCGCTGGCCCACGCGCTCACGACCGTCGACGCCAGACAGCACTTCGTCAGCCCGGAGTCGCTGCAGCTCCCGCGGTCGGTCCGCTACGACCTCCACGAGGCCGGCGCAGAGGTCCGCGAACACACCGACTTAGACGAGATCCTCCCGGAACTGGACGTGCTCTACGTGACGCGCATCCAGGCCGAGCGCTTCCCCGACGAGAGCGAGTACCGCGAGGTCGCCGGCCAGTACCAGATCGACGCCGGGACGCTCGAAGCGGCCAAAGACGACCTGACCGTGATGCACCCGCTGCCCCGCGTCGACGAGATCGCCCACGACGTCGACGAGACCACGCACGCCCAGTACTTCCAGCAGGCCCACAACGGCGTCCCGGTGCGGATGGCCCTGCTCGACCTGATCCTCGGAGGCGACCAATGAGCGACAACGACCAGCAACTCCGCGTCTCGAAGATCCGGAACGGCACCGTCATCGACCACATCGCCGGCGGGCAGGCGCTGAACGTCCTCGCCATCCTCGGCATCGACGGTACAAGCGGCGACTCCGTCTCGGTCGCCATGAACATGCCCTCGGACCGCCTGGGCCACAAGGACGTGGTGAAAGTCGAGGGTCGCGAGCTCTCCCAGGACGAGGTGGACGTGCTCTCGCTCATCGCGCCCGCGGCGACCATCAACATCATCCGCGACTACGAGGTCGTCGAGAAGCGCCGCGTCGAGCGCCCGTCCGTCGTCGTCGGCGTCCTCGAGTGCCCGAACCGCAACTGCATCACCACCGAGGACGAGCCCGTCGACTCGCGGTTCGCCGTCGGTGACGACGGCGTCCGCTGTGAGTACTGCGACACGATCATCCGCGACGACCTGCCGGCGCACATTCTCGCCGAGTGAGCCGGTCCGTGGTCGTGTCTCACTTGAGCCAGACGCTCGCGAACGAGTCGAAGTAGTCCGCGCCGGTGTCGACGAGGACGTGGTCCGCACCGAGCGCCGTGACGCGGTTCGACACCGAGTCGATATGCGCGTCGAGGCGCGACTGGTAGGTCTCGGCGAGCGACCCGCTGAAGTACGACCGTCGCGTCCGGTCGCTCTCCGGGTCGGCGAACAACACGTCGCCGACGACGCCCGGGTCGCGCTCCGTCGGTGCGACGACGCGCACGAGCAGCACGTCGACGTCGTTTCTCGCGAGGGCCGCGACGCCCGACTCGACGACTTCCGGGTCGGCCAGGTAGTCGCTGAAGACGACGACGAGCGACCGCGAGCGGATGCGCTGGGCGTACCCTTCGAGTGCAGACTCGAAGTCCGCCGATCCCGCCGGCTCGACCTCGTTCAGCTGGTCGATGAGCGCGAGGAGTTCGCCGCGGTTCGATCGGCCGGTGTCGATGCGGTTCACCCGGTCGAGGAAGGTCCCGTACCGGAAGTCGTTGTTCTCCTCGGCGGTGAGGTAGGCGAAGCCGAGCGCGAGTTTGGCCGCGTATTCGAACTTGTGAGTCTCGTCCTCGCCGTAGTCCATCGACGCGCTCGTGTCGACGAGCAGGTGGACCGTCAGGCTCCGCTCCTCCTCGTACTGCTTGATGAAGTACTCCTCCGTCCGGGCGAACAGCTTCCAGTCGATGAGCCGCGTGTCGTCGCCGGGCGAGTACCGCCGGTAGTCGCTGAAGGTCAGCCCCTCGCCGACCCGGGGCGACTGCTGGTCGCCCTGTCGGAGCGACGTGGTCTGGCGGTTCAGTGCCGCGTCGAACCGCCCGAGCTCGTCCAGGAAGTCGGGTTCGATGGTCATTCCAGCAGGGACGCGACGAGGTCGTCGGGCGTCAGCCCCTCGCGCTCGGCCCGGAAGTCGACGATGATCCGGTGGCGGAGGACGGGCGCGGCCAGCGCCTCGATGTCCTCGCTCGTGACGTGCGAGCGGCCCCGCAGGAACGCCCGCGCCTTCGCCGTCAGCACGAGCGCCATGCTCGCCCGCGGGCTGGCCCCGAACTCGATGTCGTCGGCCTCGCGGGTCCGCCGGACGAGCTGGACGGCCCGGTCGCGCAGGTCGTCGGCGATGGGCATCTCGCGGACCAGCTGCTGGATCTCCTGAATTTCCTGGCGCGTGAGCGAGCGTTCGACGGGGACCTGTTCCTTCCCGGAGGTGAACATCTCGACGATGGAGCGCTCCTCCTCGTAGTCGGGGTAGTCGACGAGGATCTTCAGCATGAAGCGGTCGGTCTGGGCCTCCGGCAGCGCGTAGGTCCCCGACTGGTCGATGGGGTTCTGCGTCGCCAGGATGAAGAATGGCCGTGGCAGTTCGTAGGTCTCGCCGGCGGCCGTGACCTGCTTCTCCTGCATCGCTTCGAGCAGGGCGGCCTGGGTCTTCGGCGTCGCGCGGTTGATCTCGTCGGCCAGCACGACGTTCGCGAACACCGGCCCCTTCTCGAAGACGAACTCCCGGCCGGTGTCGGTCTCGCGGATGATCTCGGTCCCCGTGATGTCGGAAGGCATCAGGTCCGGCGTGTTCTGGATGCGCGAGAACTGGAGGTCCGTCACCTCGGCGACGGTGCGGACCATCGTCGTCTTCCCGAGGCCGGGGTTCGATTCGAGCAGGGCGTTGCCGTCCGCGAGGATGCAGACGAGCAACTGCTCTAAGACCTCCTCCTGGCCGACGATTCGCGTGGCGATCTGTTCGCGGGCGGCCTCGATCTTTCGCTGTAGGGCGTCGATGTCTTGCTGTGGCGTCATGGGTCGGTGTCTGAGTCGTCTTGGTCTCGTATCCTGAGGTTGTACTCGCGGATGAGCTCCGCGTCCTCAACGTCTTCGGGAGCGGCGTACCCGGCCTGCTGGCTGTCGACGGCCCCGCTCCCGCTGCCCGGACCGCCGTCGCTGGTCGACGGGAACTGCTCGCTGCTGTCGATCTCCTCGTCGCCGCCCGTCGATTCGATCTCGGCGGTGAGGTTCTCGTCGCCGGCCTGCACGTCTTCTGACTCGCCCAGCACCGCGTCGCCGTCTTCGAGCCCCTCGTACTCGCTGGGGCGATCGGACGGCGAGCCGTCGTTCGTCGGGCCGTCGCCGCCGAGCAGGTCGAGGTCCACGACGGCCACCTGGACCGTCGCGAGGCTCAACGCGACGACGACGACGAGCGTCACGAGCAACCGACGGGTGTCGACCAGCGCGACCCCGGAGCTCCCCCGGAGGCGGTCGAGAACGTCCTCGTAGAGCCGCGCCGCCATGCGCGTGTCGGCCCCGTCCTCGACGGCGTCTCGGGCGGTCCGGAGCGCCTCCGCCACGCCCGGGTTCGCCGCCTCGAACTGCTCGACGAGGGGGCGGCGGACGCGGTAGCCGTACTCGCCGACGAACGCCACCAGCCCGACGACCGCCGCGACGACGGCGCTCCCCGGCAGCGTCACCCGGGGAATCGACCGGCCGACGGCCTGCGCGATGGGCTCGGTCACCGCCGCCGGGACGGCCAGCTGCGCTGGCAGTTCCGCCGGCCGGAGGACGGCCAGCAGGACGTTCACGGCGAGAAAGAGCAACACCGCGTCGACGACGGCGTAGATGAGCGCCGCCTTCTTGCCCTCGCGCCTGACCTCCCCGAGCGCGCTCGCCATCCGCCGGCGCGGGCCCGACCCGCCGGCTTCCGGCCGGGCCGCCGCGTCACTCTCGCCGTCGGGCGTTTCGGTCGGATCGGGATCGGGCTCGTCGCTCACGATTAGACCCCCTGGCAGGCGTTCGAGCTCTCGTTCGTGTTGTCCAGCGCGTCACAGGCCCGTTCGAGGCGGTTCCTGAGGTCCTGGTTCTCCGATTCGAGGGTGTCGATGTCGCCTTCGAGGTCCTCGATCTCGTTTTCGAGATCGTCGATGTCGTCGTTCAGCGTGTCGACCTGCTCCTGTAGATCCTCGTTCTCGCCTTCGAGGTCGTCGATCTCGTTGTTGAGCGAATCGACGCGGTCCTGGAGGTCGTTTCGCTCGCTGCGGAGGTCCGACACCGTCCCCTGGAGGTTCTCGACGCGGTCCTCGCTTTCTCGCAGGGACTGGCGGGTCTCGGCGAGTTGGACTTCCGTAGCGTTGAGCTGTTGCTCCGTCCGGTTCAGCTCAGTGGCCACCTGGTCGACGTCCTCCGAGCGCGTGTCGAGCGTCGATTCGAGTTCGTCGACGCGCGCCTGCGTGGACTGGAGTTCGCCGCGCGTCTCGTCGAGGTTCTGGCGGAGGTCGGCGTTCTGCTCGCGGAGGTTCTCGTTCTGGGTTCGGAGTTCGCTCGCGGAGTCCTGGTACAGGACCGTCGTGCCGCCCGTCCCGACCATCGAGAGGACGACGAACAGGACGAGCCCGATGTTGATTCGGCGGCCGATTGCGCTCACGGGAGACCACTCTCCAGAGTTGTGCGACCGCGGTACACTTGAACGCGGCGGGCGACCACCTCGCCGGTGAACAGCGCGAGCGCGCCGAGCAGCGCCAGCCAGTCCCAGGTGTCCCGGACCGTCCGGACGCGCGTGGACTTCTGGCGCGCCTCGCGGGCGATCTGTGCGCCCTGGTTCGGGCCGAACACCTGGCCGCCGGTCGTCCCGACGAGCGTCGAGAGGGCCTCGCTCTGGCCGAACGCGGCGTATTCGATCGGGTAGTTCGCCGCGTACTCGGTGTCGAGTACCGTCCGATAGCCCGCCTCACGCGGCGTGAACTCGCCGCGGTAGCGGCCCTCCCCGATCTGGCGGAAGGAGACGTTCGACGCCTCCGGCCGCGAGTCGCCCTGGTAGGTCAGCGTCGTCGGACTCCCGACGCGGGCGTCGCCGACGGCCGTGACGCCGGTCTGGGTCCGCGTCGGATCGCCGACCGCGTAGTTCACGGACTTGGTCAGCACCAGCGAGTCCGGCCGTTCGAGCAGACCGTCGAGCGTCCCGTCGGAGCCGTAGGCGGTGATCGAGACCACGCGGCCGAGGCCGAACCGCCAGGAGGCGATGGCCGGCGTCCCGTCGGCGGTCGCGACCTGGTAGTCCGCGCCGGGCTTGACCTGCACCTTGTTCGCCTGCCCGGGATTGGCCGTCAGCTCGACGCCGGAGGTGATGAACGTGCCCTCGGTGACGATGGTGAGGTTCTCGCCCTGGTAGCGCCGCGAGGAGCCGCCGAAGAGGAGCCGCAGGCGCTCGGTCTCGTCGGCGGCGAAGTACGACCCGCCCGACTCCCGCGCGATCTGGCGCATGGTCGCGACGCCGACGCGCTTGCCGACGCCGACCGAGACGACCCGCGTCCCCTCGCGACCGAGCTGATTGGCGACGGCGGCCGGCGGCCCGAGGTCGTCCTGGCCGTCGCTGAGCAGGATGATCGTCCCCTCGCTGTCGCCGAGCAGCTCGTCGGCCCCCTGGAGCCCGACGGCGATGTCCGTCGCGCCGCCGCTGTTGAGCCGTCTGATCTTGTCGGCGACGCCCTCGCGGTTCGCGCCGAGCTGTTGCATTTCCGCCACCCGGTAGGCGTTGTGGTTGAACGCGACGACGCCGACGCGGTTCTCGTCGCCGAGCTGGTCGAGCACGTCCAGCGCGACGGCCTTCTGCACCGAGAGGCCGCTCTCTGCGCTCCCGGAGACGTCGACGAGGAGGACGATGTTCGACTCGCCGCCCGTGGCGTTGCCGACGCTGACGGGCAGCATCGGCGCGATCGACGACTGCTGGTACCCCCCGTTCTCGTAGGCGTTGTCGCCGCCAGCGACGACGAGACCGCCGCCGTTGATGACGAACTCCTGCAGGGCGGTGACGTTGCCGAGGTTCCCCGACGGGGTATCCTGGACGACGACCGCGGAGTAGCCGTCGAGGTCGCCCGGCACGGACGAGGCGGTCGAGACGTTGTACAGCGTGTCCAGGTAGTTCCGGAGCGGGTACTCGCCGGGCGAGACGTAGAGCACGTCGGGCTGTTCGACGACGCGGACGCTCCGGTAGAACACGTTATTTCGCGCGTACACGTCCTCGCCGTCGATCGTCGCCGTCACGCGGTGCGCTCCGATCTCCTCGAAGGTGTGTTCGACCGTCAGCGTCCCGTTCGGCCGAAGCTCGCCCTCGGTGGCAGTCTCGCCGTCGATCGTCACCGTGACCGGGACCGGGCCGTCGACGTTCACGCCCTGGAGCGAGACGACGTACTGCGAGGGGACCCCGCGGCTGACGGTCGCCGGACCGGAGATCGACACCGCTCGCTCGGTCTCCGGCGATCGCAGCCTGACCCGGTGGACGGTCGCGTTCAGCGACGCGGCCTCCTCGGCGGCGACGGAGAGGCTCCGCCCGTCGGTGACCCGGCCGTCCGAGACGACGACGACCGTGCCGTTCTGCCTGAGGTTCGCGACGACGCCGTCGCCGATTCTGGAGGTCGACCCGCTCCCGACGGTCGCTCTGGTCACCGGGACGCCCTCGCCCTCGATCTGTGTCACCAGCGACTCGGTCGTGTTCCCGTAGACGTCCATGCTCGCGGACTCGTCGCTCAGTATCGTCACGCTCGGCTCGCCCGGCGTCTCGCGGGTCTGGACCGTGTACGGCTCCATGGCCGAGAGGACCAGCAGGCAGACGATGAGGGTTCGACTGGCCAGCAGGAGCCGGCGGCTCCGGTTCGACGCCGACCGCGGGCCACCCTCGCCCCGGCGGACCAGATAGGCGAGCAGGACGACGGCGACCGGCAGAGTCGCCAGGGGCCAGAGGTGTTCGACGCCGAGCGTCAGCCCCTCTGCGACGGTGTAGGAGACCGCCATCACAGGTCACCTCGCCTCCTGAGGTAGCCGACCTCGACCAGCGCGAGCATCACGCCCGCGAGGGCGAGGTACTCGGTCAGCGGCCGCGGGACCGTCCGCTGCTCGACGCGGGTCAGATTGCCCGCGGCCCCGGAGCGCTCTTCGAGCGCTTCGACGGCCGTGGCCGACTCGCTCTCGTCGAGCAGCGACGCGCTCACCTGTCGGCTCTCGGTCCGGTAGAAGCCGGCCTCTTGGAGCTGGACCGATCCGGTCGTCGTCCCCGACGGCCCCTCGACCGTCGCGTTCCCGAACTGGACGCGCTCGCCGGTCGCGTGGTTCAGCGCCGGCAGGGGCTCGCGGTCCGCGAGGTAGTACACCGCCCGCTTCCAGAACACCGGGTACTGATAGTTGAACTTGAAGCTCGAACTCTCTTCGATGTAGCCGTAGTACATGACCCGGCCGCCGCCGCGCTCGGCCGTCGCGAGGAGCGGCGAGCCGTCGCCCAGTCTGACCTGGACCGTCCCGGTCCGCAGCGACCCCGAGACGTACTCCTCGGGCGGCTGGAAGTCGATGCCGGTCGTGAGGCCCGTCTGCGCGCTCTGGCGGACGGTCCCCCCCGACGCGACGCCGTCGGGTTCGATCAGCAGCAGGTCGCCGTACTTGGTCGGCAGCTCGCGCTGGGCCAGCACGGCGACGCCGCCGCCGTCCGCCACCAGTTCTCGCCCGCTCTCGACGTTCCCGGGCAGCAGCGAACTGTCCTCGACGTTGCTGTAGAGGATCACGTCGTAGCCGTTCTCGATGGTCGTCGGCGGCTGCTCGACCGTCACGTTCACCCGGTCGATCACGGAGAGCGCGGTGATCAGATACCGGTTCCGGTCGTTGGTCAGGACCAGCACGTCGACGGCGGGGTCGGCGGGCGCGGCGAGGTAGGCGGTGTCGTCGGCCGCGAAACTGTCCCCGGGCGCGAGCCGCGCCTGACTGGTGCCGGCGGGGACCGGCAGCGTCACCGACCCCACGTCGCCGGCACCGAGGCGGATCTCCCGCGCTTGATTCCCCAGCCGAACCGTGCGGGTGACCGCCGAGTCGCCGTAGTTCTTCACGGAGAGCGTCACCGACGACTGGGAGAACCGGCGGTCGATGAAGCCGACGTTGTCGTCGCCGCCGCCGGCGAACTGCCGGAGGTCGACCGAGAGCCCGCGGGCGCGGGCCGTGCTCACGGCGGTGGTCCACTCGTCGCCGGCGAAGTCGCTCAGGACGACGACTCTGGCGTTCTCGCCGGCCAGCGACGCGGCCTGCGAGATCGCTCCGCTCAGGTCACCCGCCGTGTCGGTCGGGCCGAGCCCGGCGATGGTCTCTCGGGCCGCGCTCGGCGTCCCGCGCTGGAGGACGACCGCCCCGCCGTTCCCGGTGGTCACCACCGACGTGGTCCCGGTCACCTCCGACTCCGCGGCGGCGACGGCCCGCTGGAAGCGCGTCGACCCGTCGGCGCTGGTCTGCATGCTCGCGCTGGTGTCGACGACCAGCACCGTCTCCTCGACCGTGGTCCGCTCGGAGACGGTGACGTACGGCGACGCGAGGCCGACGGCCAGCACCAGCACGACGAGCACCTGCAACAGCAGGAGGAGGCTCCGGGAGAGCCGTTCGAGAAACGGCGTCGACGACTGCTGGCGCTCCTCGGCCACGAGGAACTGGAACGTCGGCAGCGAGAGTTCCTGCGGGTCGGGCCGAATCAGGTACAGGAGGACGATCGGCACGGCCGCGAGGAGGGCGACGAGTCCAATGGGGGAGAGCAGCACGTCCGAGAGGGCCATTACCGGGGTATCTCTCGGGGACGGCATTTATTTTGTGTATCGGCTGACACCTGCCGCCGGCGGACTGGCTCGGACGCTGCCTATTTGCGCGCCGCTGTCGAACGCTCGGTATGCGCCCCAGTCGCGCCCGGACCGAGGAGGTCCTCCGGGCACTCGTCCACGAGGTCAGAGCCGAGCGGCTCACGTTCATGGCCGGCTCGATCGCGTACCACGCCTTCCTCTCGATTCTGCCGCTCCTGTTGCTGGTGCTCGCGTTCGTCCAGCGGACGGAGAACGTCGCGCTCCGGACCTCCGTCGTCGGCATCATGGAGTCGGTCCTGACGGCCCAGGCCAGCGAGGTCATCCAGCAGGGGCTCAGCGAGGCCGACGCGTCGGTGTCCCTGCTCGGCCTCGGCTTCCTGCTGTGGGGATCGCTGCGGATCTTCCGCGGGCTCGATACGGCCTTCTCGGACATCTACGAGACGGGCGCGGCCAACACCTTCCTCGACCAGCTCGGCGACGGCCTGCTCCTGCTCGTGACGGTCGCGCTGGCCATCGTCAGCGCCAGCGCGCTCGGCTCGCTGCTCCCGGAGGCCGGCTCGGGTCCCTTGGCGGCCCTCGCCACCGGCGCGGTTCGCGCGGCCGGCCTCTTCCTGGTCTTCTACCCGATGTACTACGTCTTTCCCGACACCGACGTGACGCCGCTGGAGGTCGTCCCCGGCGTCGCCTTCGCCGCCGTCGGCCTCACCGTCGCGCAGGCGCTCTTCACGACGTTCAAGGCCGGCTCGACCGGCGGGAACCTCGTAGCGAGCATTCTGCTGCTGCTCTCGTGGCTCTACGTCGTCGGACTGGTGATCCTGCTCGGCGCGGCCGTCAACGCCGTCCTCTCGAACCGCTCGACTGACGTTGACATCGAGCCGGTCGTCGGCGGCGTGGCACGGCAGAAAACCGAGCGAGAGACGGCGATAGCCCGCGACGACCTGCTCGCGGAACTCGACGCCCTCGGCGAGCGACTGCAGCGCGGGAGCGGGACGATAACCCTCGAGGTCGGGGGCGAGCGGACCGAGATCGACTGCCCGGAGACCGCCACCGTCGACCGTTCCTCGGACGTGTTCGGACTGGACCGGTCGGTCGCTATCACGCTCCGGTGGTGGCCGGAAGACGACTAGACTACCGCGTGTCGTGGCGCTCTCGTACCTGGACTGTCGGGAGCGACCACTCGCGCCCGAGTCCAAGCCCGCGAGCCGCCAGCACCGCCAGCGCGCACCCGGTCGACGCGAGGCCCACCGTCACGTCCATCTGCGCGAGCGCCCAGAAGGTGAGGCCGCCGATGACGGCGCAGGACGCGTAGAAGTCCTCGCGGAGGATGAACGGCGTTCGGCCCAGCAGGAGGTCCGAGATCGCGCCCCCGCCGGCCGCGTTGACCGTCGCCAGCGCGACGACGGCGAACACCGGCAGGCCGGCCTGGTGGGCCAGCAGCGCGCCGGTGGTCGAGAAGGCCGCCAGCCCGATGGCGTCGGCCGTCAGGACGACCGGGTGCTGGTGGCCGTCGTCGAGGTAGTGGACGAACACGACGGCCGCCGTGACGCCCAGCAGCGAGAGGCCGACCTCGCCGGGGGACTGCAGCGAGTTCGGGACCCTGTTCAACAGCAGGTCACGCGTCGTCCCGCCGCCCAGCGCCGTCATCACGCCGACGACCGTGACGCCGAACACGTCGTAGCGCTCCTCGATGGCCTTGGCCGCGCCGACGAACGCGAAGCCGATCAGCCCGACCGCGTTCATCAGCGCGAACGCGTCAGTCACGCCGGTCACCGCCGGTCCGCCCGCGCCGCCCGCTCGGTCCGTTCGCTCGTCTCTGGTTCGGAACGTCTCTACCGCCCGTAACTGCCATTACCGTAGCGCAACGGGCGGAAACAATTATGTTTTTACACCGGGACCGGCGCGGGCGATACGGTAGCGTTCGGCACGGACGTGCGGCGGAGAGGAGCGCGAGCGGCGAGCCGAACGAGTGGCCGCGACCGGCGCGGGGTCAGGGCTTCTCGGTCTCCAGCACCCAGTCGCTGGGCGTCGCCCGCCGGACCTCGAACGGATCGAACGCCTCCCGCGGGGCCTCTGCGAGGCGGCCGAGGAAGCTTCCGACCGGCGTCGGGTCGCGGTCACTGACGAGGACGAAGCGCTCGCCGCTGTCGAGGGCGGTGAATCGCTCGCGGACCCGCTTCTTCCGTTCCTCTGGCGGCAGGTCGCGGATGTCGACCGCGTCGGGGTCGTCGGCGACCGTCACCTCGCCGGCAGTGTCGAGCGCGTCCTCGACCGCCGCGCCGAGTTCGGCGACCGCACCGGGCACGTCGCCGGGCGCGGGCGTCCCCTGGAGGTCGCGACTGAACGGGAGCTCGGCGAGCACGTCGGCGTCGAGGTCGGCGAGCGCGTCGCCGGCGAACAGGTCGTTCGGCTCGCCACAGCAGTCACAGACGTACTCGGCCATGTTGACGACGGTCCCGAGCACCGGCACGTCGTTGTCCCGGAACAGTTCGACGGTTCGGCCGGTGTCGCTGACGCTCGCGTGGAACGGCGTCGTCACGACGACCACGCCGTCGACCGGGACCTCCTGCAGCGTGGTCAGCACCACGTCGCCGGTCCCCGGCGGGAGGTCGATCACCAGCGTCCCGTCGGCGCGCCAGGCGGTGTTCTCGAAGAGGTCCGACAGCGCGTCGTGGGCCATCGCGCCGCGCCAGGCCAGCGGCGCGCCGGACTCCATCAGCCCGACGCTCATCACGTCCATCGGCCCGGCCCGCACCGGGAGCGGGTCGCCCTCCTCGCTGGAGTGGACCGGCCCGCTCACGTCGAGCAGTTCGGGCACGTTCGGGCCGTGGATGTCGGCGTCGAACAGCGCCGCGTCGCCGTCGGCGGCCAGCGCGCACGCGAGGTGGGTCGCGACCGTCGACTTGCCGACGCCGCCCTTCGCGCTGGCGACGGCGACGACGCGGTCGAACGACTCGACGCCCCCCTGGCCCTCGCTGGAGGGGGTCGTCCGCTCGACGTGGACGCTCTCGACGCCCTCGACGTCGTCGACGGCGTGGAGCATCGCCTGGACGACCTGCGTGCTCGTCTGGCCGTCCAGGGCCGTCAGGTCCGTCTCGATGGTCACCTCGCCGCCGTCGACGGCGATGTCGTCGACGAAACCGGCGTCGAACACGGTGAGGTCGGCGTTCGGGTCGCGCACGTCTCGCAGTGCGGCCTCGATGCGGTCGGTCAGGCTCGTGGGAGTGGTGTCTGTCATCGTGGCGTCTCAGAGGTCCGGCATCCGATTGAGTCGGTCTTCGCCGGGCAACAGTCGGGCGTCGTTCTCCAGCGCGCCGCCGAACTGCCGGCGGAAGGTCCCCGGGTCGACCTCCAGCGAGCGCTCGGCGGTCTGTCTGACGACGGACGCGGAGTCGTCGGTGAGTTCGCGAAGCCGCTCGCGGGCGCGGTCCTCGTCCACGCCGCCGAGCATGTGCGCGGCCCACTCGCGGACCCGCTCGCTGTCGTCGCGGCTCTGTTCCAGCAGCGCGTCGGCCATGTCCTCTCCCCGGAGCTTGAACAGCGAGATGGCGGCGTTACGCCGGACGGCGTGGTGGTCGTCGTCCAGCGCGGCGTCGATGTCGGCCTCGTGGGCCTCGCGGTCGACGTTGTCGAGCGCGACGACTGCCTCCGCGCGGACCCACGGGTCGGGGTCGTCGAGGAGCTCGACGGCGACGGCGGCTGCCCGCTCGCCGCCGTGGGCCGTCAGCGCCTCGACGGCGAACTGACGCACGTCGCCGTCCTCGTCGGTCGTCGCGGCCCGCGCCAGCCCGCTCACGACGGCGTCCGAGGTCTCGCGGTCCTTCAGCGCGAGGACGGCGCGCCGTCGGTCGGTCTTCGAGCCCTGCTCCGCGTCGGCCAGCAGCGACGCCACCGCGTCGTCCTCGACGGGCTCGGTGTCGCTCGCGGCCAGTTCCTCCGGCGTCGCCTCGCCGATGGTCACGTCCTCGCGGCTCACCTCGATGTCTTCGAGCGCCTCGATGTCGACGTGCAGGCCGGGACTGCGCTCGGGGTCCAGTTGCGGGTCCGGGTCCTCTTCGAGGTGCTTCTCGAACTCGTCGTCGTCGTGACAGCCCGTCATCGGTGCCCCTCCTCGAGCGCGAGCGCCGCGGTCCCGAGTGCGAACGGGAGTGCCCGCGGGAGCGACGCCGGCACGCCCGCGAACGCCACCAGCGCGACGCCGGCCAGCAGCGTCCAGCGGCCGGTCCGCGTGGCGGCACTCGCGGCGGTCACCGCGCCGGCGACGGCCAGCGCGACCACCGGGAGGCTCGTCCCGACGACGCCGCTGCCGGTCAGCGTGACCGCGCCGGTGACGAACGGCACGGCGCGGCCGACGGCGACGACGGCGGCGAACGCGAACAGACCGCCCACCATCGCCGCCCAGTCGGGCTTCGAGCGGGCGCGCCAGTCCGACGCGGCGAACGCCGGGAGCGCGGCGATGCCGACGAGCGCGACCGTCGAGGCGAGCGGTCGGAGGCCGGTCCACCCCGCGACGCCGCTGGCGAGGCCGACGCTCAGCGCGGCCAGCAGCAGCGCCGTCGCCACGGCCGAGAGCGGATCGAGCGTCCGTCCCGACGCGGCGGCGACCGCGGTCGTGCCAGCGACCGCCGCGACCGCGGCCGGGAGCGCCGCAGCGCCGTCGAGCAGCGCCAGCAGGCCGAACACGCCGACGAACAGCAGTCCGGTCCCGGCGGCCGCGTCGGACCGAGTGACGGCCAGCGCGACCGCGGCGAGCGCGACGACGGCCGTCGAACCGACTGCGAGCGCGTCGGACGCGACCGGGAGCGCGGTCCGCCCCGGTGCGTTGACGAGCAGAACGACCACGTACTGAACGGCCACCGCGAGCGCAGCGATCCCGGTCGCGGCGACGGTGACGGAGCGGTCGCCGCGGCCCAGGAGCGGCCGCACCCGAGTGCGGAGCGCGGTCGCCGTCATCGCTGGCCCTCCAGTCGGTGGGCGAGGTCGTTGCGGTCGGCTCGGACGACCGCTTCCAGCAGGTCGCCGAGGCCGCCGTACACGTCCGTCCCAGGTTCGTCGGCCAGTCGCTCGGCGACGCCCGCGGCGGCGTGGCCGAGGTGGCGGTCGTGGAAGTCGAGTCGGGCCGCCGCGGCGTCGCTCCCGACGGCGGCCTCGCGACGGGCCAGGTAGCCCGCGAACTCCAGTTCGTAGGTCAGCGCGTCGTGGTTGTCGCGGTCCTCCTGGTCGATTTCGAGGCCGTAGTGGCTGTACGCCCGCGAGAGGTCGAGGTTCACGTCGTTCCAGGAGTGGTCCGGCCGGTACTTCGACTCGTACAGCGGCACCGGCGGCCCCTCGGCGTCGAGCGAGCCGTCAGTGCGGTCGGCGTACTCGCTGTAGCCGAGTTCGAAGATGTCGTTGTAGCGCGCTGCGAGGGTCCGGTAGTCGTCGTCGGTCGTCAGCGGCGGCACGGCCACGTCGAGCCCGGTGCGGTCGATGCAGTTCCGGAGGTCGGCTTCGAGCGAGCCGTTCGCGGCGGCCTCGTGGAACGGCTCCGCGGGGTATTCGAACGCCTTCGCGAGCGTCGCGTACACCGCCCCGCGGGCGGCGGCGTCCTCGTCCACGTCGTCGAGGGAGTCGGTCGGCGTCGTCGCCATCAGTTGCCCTCCCGCGTCCGGTAGATGCCGAACGTGGTCACGCCGACGACGGCGACGATGGCGACGCCGGCGACGGTCCACAGCAGCGTCTCGTAGGGCGGCCCCTGCGGGCCGGGACCGAACGGGAAGTAGTGCCACTCGCTGACGGCCTTCTGGCCGGCGCGCTCGCCGTTCGAGCCGTTCCAGACGGCGAAGGCCACGTCGAGGTCGCCGTCGGTCTGCAGCGCCGTCCGGTTCTCGCCGGTCGCGTTCAGCGGCCGCGAGTAGACGAGCGCCCAGGTGGCGTTCCCGCCGGACCCGCTGTGGGTCGCGTTCGCCTCGATGGCGGGGTTCTGGAAGGCCGTCGTCGAGCCCGCGCCGCCCGCGAGCAGTTCCTGCGAGCCGGTGGCCCCGCTCCAGAACCAGACGTTCACTTTGTTCCCGGGACCGCCCATCGCGATGGGCGGGCGCGCGCTCGCGTTCGTCGGGAACTGGACCGCCGCCGCGTCCGCGAAGGTCCGCGGGTCGTCCGCGCTCACGTCACGCGTGGCGTCGTCCCACTCCAGGCGGACGAACAGCCGCTGGTCGGTTCTGGCGGCCTGCACGTGAACCGTCTCGACGGTGGTGTCGTCGGCATTCGGGACGCCGCTGGGCGCGCTGGCGAGCGCCACGTCCGAGGCCGGCACGTCCTCCCAACCGGCGGCGGCCGGCTGGGAGAGGTCGGCGCGCTCCGTCTCCGTGACCGGAATCTCGTGGGCCGGCCGGGCGCTCGCGAGCGGCGCGGCGACCGACGAGACGAGGACGAGCGTCGCCAGCACCGCGGCGAGGCCGGCCGTCCGGACGGCGTCACTCGTCATCGAACACCCCCAGCCGGTACTGCTTCGCCGGGTTCTTGTCCTGGAGCAGGTCCATCAGCTCGCTGTCCTCGCCCTGTCGGGTCCGCTGGCGCTCGCGCTCGATGGTGTCGAGCGCCTCGTCGACGCCGTCGCCGAACAGCTCTCGGAGGTACTGCCGCGGGATGCGGTCGATGTCGACCGTCTCCCCGTCCTCCGTGTGCTGGCCCGGCGCGAACGGCGGGATGTAGTAGACGTTCGGTTGCGTCTGGAACTCGGGATGCAGCGGCAGCGCCACCTCGTACTCCTCGACGAGCTTGTAGATGGGGCCGTCCTCGTCGTCGAGGAAGCCGACCATCCGAAGCTGTGGTGGGCACTCCTCCGCGCAGGCCGGCGCGTACGTCTCGCCGTCCGGCCCCTCCCCTTCGAGGCGGGGATAACAGAAGATGCACTTCTCTGACTTCTTCGAGACGGTGTTGTAGTACACCTTCTTGTACGGACAGCCCTCGACGCAGTAGCGGTAGCCACGACAGCGCTCCTGGTCGACGAGGACGATGCCGTCCTCCTCGCGCTTGTAGAGCGCCGAGCGCGGACAGGCCTCCACGCAGGAGGGGTGGGTGCAGTGGTTGCAGATTCGCGGGAGGTAGAAGTAGTAGCTGTTGGGGTACTCGCCGGCCCCCCGATCTTCGTCCCAGTTGGGGCCCCACTCCGCGCCCTCGCGGGGTCGGAGCGGCTCGTCGCTGCCCTCGTACATGATCTCGTTGTGGTTGAACTCCCACGCCCGGCCGTAGTCCTCCTGATCGGGGATTTCGCCGGTCTGGCGTTCGGAGTGCTCCCCGGACTGCCAGCCGCCGCCGGAGTCCTCCCAGCCCCGCGGGTAACCCTCGCCGGGCTTGGTCTCGACGTTGTTCCAGTACATGTACTCGGACCCGCCGTCCTCCGTCCAGAGGCTCTTGCAGGCGATGGTACACGTCTGGCAGCCGATACACTTGTTCAGGTCCATCACCATCGCGACCTGGTGGTCGATGCCCTCCGCCACGTCGACGAGCGAGTCCTCGCTCCCTTGGTCGTCCTGTTGGTCGGTACTCATTCGGTGTCACCTCCGGTCGGTCGAACGTCTACGCGCACGTCGCTGTTGACCCCCGTCGGCCCCCAGTAGTTGGGGAAGAAGTGCAGGTGCTCGCCGGTGTCCTCGGGGTACTGCACCAGCTGGGTCGGCTTCATGTACATCGGGACGAGCGAGTTGAAGTTGTCCCGATCGGGGTACTGGAACTTCTCCCAGGCGAAGAACTGCCGGACGGTTCCCGGCTCGCTGGACGGGTAGATCTTCGCCTGCACCTCCACCTCCGCGAGGTCGTTGTACACCTCGACGGTGTCGCCGTCCTCGATTCCGCGCTCTTCGGCGTCCTCGGGGTTGAGGTACACCACCGGTTCGCCGCGCTGGAGGCGGAGCATCTTCGCGCTGTCGCGCCACGTCGAGTGGATGGACCACCGGCCGTGGGGCGTGTTGTACGACAGCGGGTAGTCGCCGCCGGTGTCCTCCGGCCCCTCCTTGTGGGTCGGCAGTTCCTCGCCGAGTTCGAGGTACCAGTCGTGGTCGATGTAGTACTGCTGGCGGCCGGTGAACGTCGGCCAGGGGTTCTTGTCGTGGACGTAGTCCTGCCACGGGACGTAGGCCTCCCCGTCCTTGATGTCGGAACTCCAGTGGTCGCCGGCCGCGAGGAACCGCTGGGGCTGGTCGTCGATGTCGTCGAACGTGATCTGCTCGTCCGTGTCGCTGGGGTTCGTCTCCTCGGAGTGTTCGAGGATGAACTCCGCGGCGGCCCGATCCTCTTCGAGCGCCCCTTCTTCCCCGGTCTCCCAGTCGCGGACGTAGTCGTCGTGGATGGTCGTGAGGTCGATGGTCCGGTCGAACTTCCGGTCCTCGACCGGGTCGACGCCGCGCTCGGTGGCCCGCTCCTGGATCTTCTCCGCGAGCAGGCGGAAGATCTCCCAGTCGGTCTTGGCCTCCCCGAGCGGCTCGACGGCCGGCGTGAACGGGTGCACGTAGGTGTGCATGTCCGTCTCCGAGAGGTCGTACTTCTCGTAGTGGCTCGCCGCCGGGAGGACGATGTCCGAGTACAGCGCCGTCGAGTCCATCCGGAAGTTGATGTCCACGACGAGGTCGAGCTTGGGCCACAGCTGCTCCTCGACGGCGACGTTGCCCTTGGCCTGATTGAAGTAGTTGCCCCGCCAGACGAACATCGTCGTCGGGTCGGGCCTGATGCCGTCCTCGCGCTCGGACGGGTAGACCGGCATCCAGTTCTTCTCGATGGACTCCCGGATCTTCTCGGCCGTGTCCGGGTCGGTGTTGTCGAGGATGCCGGCGTGGAAGTACGTCCACAGCGTCGTCGGGACGCCGCGGACGCTCCCGGTCGGGAACGACAGGACCTGCCAGCCGTGGAACGACCAGATCTTCTCCTGGCCGACGTAGTGGTCGACGCCGGTTCCCGGGTCGCCGAGGTTCCCCGTGAGCGTCACGAGCAACTGGATGGCGCGGTTGCCCAGGTCGTTGTGGTACCAGTCGTTGACGCCCTTGCCGTGGATGATCTTGGCCGCGTCGGCCTCGGCGAACTCGCGGGCGACCCGCTGGTAGGTGTCCTCGCCGACGCTCGTCTCCTCGTGGACGAACTCGGGCGTGTACTGCGAGAGTTCGTCCCGGAGGTTCTCCCAGACCGAGCGGACCGCGACGCTCCCGCCGTCGGTCTGGACGCTCCGATCGACGCTCAGCCGCGGGTCGAAGTCGAGTTCGATGCTCATCGAGTGGTCGTGCTGGCCGTCGCGCTCGCCGAGCGAGCCGGGTGCGGCTCGGAGGTCGCCGTTCGCGTCGACCATGACGAACACCTTCTCGGGATCGTCGGCGTCCGCGGCGAGTCCGACCTCGCTCGCCCGGAGGAACTTTCCGGTGTCCTCGCGGACGAGCAGCGGCATGTCCGTCTGCTCTTTGAGGTGGGCCTCGTCGTGCAGGCCCTCGTCGACGATGGTCTGGGCCATGCCGAGCGCGAGGGCGGTGTCCGTGCCGCCCTCGGGGGAGAGCCACTCGTCGGTGTGGATCGCCGTCTGGGAGTAGTCCGTGAAGATGCCGACGCGCTTCGCGCCCTCGTAACCCGCGTCGAGGAAGTACTTCGCGTCCGGGATGCGCGTGACGTTGATGTTCGACCCCCAGGCGATGATGTAATCGGAGTTGTGCCAGTCGGCGGACTCCGCGTTGTCCGTCTGCGTGCCCCAGGTGATGGGCTGGCCCGGCGGCAGGTCGGAGTACCAGTCGTAGAAGCTGTGGGAGACGCCGCCGAGCAGATTGACGAGGCGCGAGCCGGAGGCGAAGCTCACCGGGGACATCGCCGGGATCGGCGTGAACCCGGAGATGGCGTCGTAGCGGCCCGCCTGCACCTCGTCGATGACGTGGTCGGCGATCTCGGTCAGCGCCTCGTCCCAGGAGATGCGCTCCCACTGGCCGTCGCCGCGCTCGCCGGTACGCCGGAGCGGGTGGAGGACCCGCTGGTCGGCGTTGACGTAGTCGGTGTAGCAGGCGCCCTTCTGGCAGCCCCGCGGGTTCGGGTCCGGCAGGCTCTCGTCGAAGGTCGGGTAGTCGCCGGCCTGCTCCTCGCGCCAGACCTGGCCGTCCTTGACGAAGACGTTCCAGGAACAGGAGCCGGTGCAGTTGACGCTGTGAGTCGAGCGGGCGACGGAGTCCCAGTCCCACTCGTCGCGGTAGAGGTCCTCCCAGTCCCGGTACGGATAGTTTCCGATGGGGTCGTCCACCGCTTGCAGCCCGGTCATGCCGTCGTCGGCGAATCCCAGGCCCGTCGCGCCGAGTAGCGATGCGGCCCCGAGGCCGCGGACGAAGTCGCGGCGACTGATTCCAGCGCTGTCCGTCTCGTCGTCGGTCGGGTCGTGTCTACTCATTGGTGATGAACACAGTCGCGGTCGCACAGGCGGCGCCGGCGAGCGCCAGCGCGATGCCGGTCGGCGTCCCGCCGCCGACCTCCAGGCCGGCGGCCACCAGGACGAGACCGACCAGCTTGCTCGTCGTATCCAGCAGGCGATACTGTCGCTCCGTCAGCGCGATCGTCTCAGGCATCGTCCCCCTCCTCCGACTCGGCGGCGGTCGGGTCGTCGCCCGCGTCCGGCGCCGGGTCTGCGCCGCCACCGTCCGGCGTCGATTCCGGGCCGCCGTCGGCGGCCACGTCCCCGCCCTCCGACGGCGTCGGCTCGCCGTCGCGCAACAGGAGGTAGGTGACCGCGCCGAACAGCGGCGGGACGAGCAACAGCGCCGCCGTCAGTATCGGATTGACGGCGCTGGTCGACGTGTCGAGCACCTGCCCCGCGAGGATGTTGTTCATCCCCGCGATGGAGGCGATCATGATGAACGCGACGGCGGCGACGCCGACGGCGGTCTGCCATGGCCGCGAGAGCGGGTCGGCGGTGAAGTGCGTCGGCGACTCCGTCCGGTCGATGAACGGCCACGCGGCGACGGCGGCGAACACCAGCCCCGGCAGGACGATGCCGCCGATGAACTCGCCGCTGACGTGGACCGAACCGACGCTGAAACTGGCCCACTGGGGCAGGAGCTTCAGGAAGCCGTACACCCACATCAGGAACCAGTCGGGCATGATGAGCTCCGGCGTCGACGCGGGGTCGTTCGGGCCGTACTCCGCGACGTTGTGCACCGGGAGCAGGCCGGACAGCGCCGACAGCGTCGCCGCCGTGGCGAAGAAGACGACGGCGGAGACGGCGGCCTGGTTCGGGAAGGCGGGCAGGCCGATGATGACGTCGTCGTTCTCCCTGTCGACAGTTTGCCGCCCGGTGGTCACGTCGCTCTCGCGGGGGGCCTCGGTGTGTTTCTGTCGGATCAGGATGGCCATGTGGACCGCCAGGCCCACGGCTATGGCCGTCGGTATCACGAGGACGTGCAGGAAGTACAGCCGCGGGATGGTCGCACTCGACGGGAACTCACCCCCGAAGACGACCTTTCCGAGGAAGTCCCCCAGTAACGGAATGGAGATGGTGAGGTTGTACCCGATGCTCGTGGCCGTGGCGGCGAACTCGTCGAACGGCAGGGCGTAGCCGGTGTAGGCCGCGCCCATCGCCAGCGCCGCGAGGCCGGTCCCGACGATCCAGTTCGGCTCCCGCGGATTGCGGTAGGAGCCGGTGAAGAACACCCGCAACATGTGCAAGCCGATGGAGGCGACGAACAGGTGGGCCGCCCAGTGGTGGAGCCGACGGATGAACATCCCGAAGGGCACGTCGTAGGTGATGTGCAGCACCGAGACGAACGCCTCCGGCATCTCCTCGCCCTGGAACTTCTGGACGCTGCCCTCGTACTCCACGTCGGAGGTCGAGGGCTCGAAGAAGAAGCCGAGGAAGATCCCCGACAACACCAGCAGGAGGAAGCAAAACAGCGCCACCTCTCCGAGCAGGAACGAGTCCTCCGCCGGGAACGCCTTCCCGAGGAACTTCTGGCCGTTCTCCAGGTCCAGCCGGGTGTCGAACCAGTCGTACAGTTGGTCGGCGCGCGACATCAGCCACCCCCCGGGCCGATAGGCCCTTCAAAGTCGCCCGTGGCGACGAGGAAGCCGTCGCTGGTCACCGTAATCGGGAGCTGGGGCAGCGCCCGCCCGGGCGGACCCCCGGTCACGGCCGCGCCGTCGAGGGCGTCGAACCGGCCGAAGTGACACGGACAGACGAGGACGTTCTCCTCGCGGTCCGAGACCATACAGCCGGCGTGGGTACACACCTTCGAGAACGCGGCGTACCCGCTCACGGTGAACCCCTGTTTGACGTTCGAACTGTACTCGGACTCGGGGTACCGGACGAGGAGCGTCGGTGCCTTCTCGATGCCGGGACGCGGTTCCGGGAACACGGTCAGGAGGTCTCCTTCGGAGAGTCGCCCCTCCGTGACTCGCTCGCCCTCGCTGTCCACGAGGTGGACGCCGTCGGAGTAGACGGGCCCCTCGTAGCCCCGCTCGAACACTTGCGTCGTGCTCGCAAGCGGCGCGGCGAGGCTCGCGACGGCGGTGAGACCGCCGACGGTCGCGAGGAACTTCGCGAAGTCCCGCCGGCGAAGTTCGGCGCGCGCGTCGCTGTACAGCGTCGGCGACTCGGTCGGGCCCCCCTGACACGAGCAGTCGTCGGCCTGTTCCTCGTCGTCGTCGGGTTTCGGGTAGTCGATCATTCGTGGCCCCTCAGTTCGGCGACTTCCACGTGCGGCATGAACCAGGCGTAGTACGCGACCGTCGAGAGCGCGAGCGAGAGGAACATCCCCGTCGCGTACAGCCCGAAGTACTGGGTCCGGGCGAGCGTGAGATACTCGCCGGTGAACAGCGCGGCGAAGACGATGGAGAGCACCGTCAGGCCCCCCATCGCCACGAGCCCCTCGATGGCGTCCGAGGCGTCGTGGTACTCGACGACCCAGCGGCTCTCGGTGTCGAACCACGGCAGCGAGACGGTCCCGCCGTCGGGGACCGCCGCGGCGTCGTCGGGTGGTCTGACCGCCCGGTTCATGAACTGGTGTGCGGCCGTCAGCACGCCGACGAGGGCGAACAGCCCGACCCAGACGATGACGCCGACCTGGCTCGGTGACAGCTTGTTCGGCGTCTCCAGCGGCCCCGCTAGCGGCCGGATGTCGGTGACGCTCTCGTCGATAGCGATCTCTTCCGAAGGCGGTTCGCCGTGCAGGGCGACGAACCACATCGGCAACAGTACCGCCGTGATCAGTAGGCCGATGAGTATCGTGTTACGTCTCATGTTCTCGACTTCGTCCGTGGGCATCAGTTCGCGCGCGATCCGAAGGGTCGCGTCACTCCGCTGTCTTGCGTTTGACCCAGCATCCGGATGAACTGCTATCCCAACATCTTGGGCCCTTTATATTGCGGATTTAGACCCGAATATGTTCGACTGGGGTTTCATGTGTCGTCGGTGTCATCGTCCGGATATGCCGGGCCGAATGCTCGCGGAAGTGGAGGTGTTCGGTCCACGGTCGTGCCAGGTCGCACCGCACGCCGGCGAGGAGTGGTCGGTCTCGAAGGTCGCACGCAGCGCGGAGAGTGACGAGGGACGCGTCGTCGAGGAGTTCACCCTCCGAGGCGACGCGGGGTCGCAACCGGTCCCACACCGTGACAACCCGACCGTCGAGAAGGTGTTCTCCTACGACGAGCGCCACGTCTTTCGCCTGTCCCGCGTCGCCGACCAGGGCTGCGTCTGCGAGGTCGTCGAGGCCGCCGGCTGCGTGGTACAGGAGGTCTCGGCCGACGGACAGTCGCTCGTCGTCACGTTCCTCGTCGAGGACGTCCCCTCGCTGCGCGATATCGTCGCCTCCCTTCAGTCGGAGGGTGACGCCGTCAAACTCCGCCGCTTGCTCGAAGACACGCCCGAGGAGCACAAACGACCGGTCGTGCTCGACCGCTCCAAGCTGACCGAGCGCCAGCGCGAGGTGCTGGTCAGCGCGCACGAACTGGGCTACTTCGAGCACCCGCGCGAGGCGTCGGCCGGCGAGGTCGCCGACGCGCTGGAGATCTCGACCTCGACGTTCACCGAACATCTCGCGGCCGCCCAGCGAAAGCTCCTCGACGACCTCCTCGACGCTTGCTGAGGACGGTCCAGTCGGGCGTCGCGCCGAGACGCATTCGCGCCAGCCGACAGTCTCTTGCGCCGTCCGCGGGCACGTTCGCTATGGGACACCACGACGACGAGGGCGAGACCGAACACGGGTCGGACGACCATTCGCACGAGGACCACGATCACCACGCGCACGACGCCGACGCCGTCTCCGTCGGAGTCCTCACCGTCTCGACCTCACGCACGCTGGACGACGATCCCGCGGGCGACGTGATCGCCGCGACACTCGAAGACGCCGGTCACGAGGTGGCCTTCCGGCGGCTGGTCGACGACGACCCGGCCGCCATCGCGGACGCCGTCGTCGACCTCCTCGACGACGGGGCCGACGCGGTGGTGACGACCGGCGGGACGGGACTCACGCCCGACGACGTGACCGTCGACGCCCTCACGCCGCTGTTCGACCGGCCGATTCCGGGCTTCGGCGAACTGTTCCGCTGGCTCTCCTACGAGGAAGTCGGGCCGATGGCGATGGCCTCGCGCGCGACCGCGGGCGCCGTCGAGGACCGCCTCGTGTTCTGTCTGCCCGGGAGCGAGAACGCCGCACGGACCGGAACGGAAGACCTGATCGCGCCGGCGCTCGGCCACCTGCTCGGCCTCGTCCGCCGGTAGGCAGACCCGCACGGTTTTGGGGCGGGGTGGGCTACGGGGAGCCATGACCGAGGAGTTCTCACACGTCGACGACGAGGGCGACGCGCAGATGGTGGACGTGGGTGACAAGGACGAGAGCCAGCGCCGGGCTGTCGCCCGCGGCCGAATCGCGCTCACTGCCGAGACGCTCGCCGCCATCGACGCGGACGAAGTCGAGAAGGGCGACGTGCTGACGACGGCCCGAATCGGCGCGATCCAGGCGGTGAAACACACCTGGGAGACGATTCCGATGTGTCACCAGATCCCCATCACGAACGTCGACGCGGCCTTCGAGGTGACCGAGGGGGCCGTCGAGGCGACCGTCGCCGTCGAGACCGTCGGCAAGACCGGCTGCGAGATGGAGGCGCTAGAGGGCGTGACGACCGGACTGAACGTCGTCTGGGACATGGTGAAGGCCAGCGAGAAGGACGACGACGGCGCGTACCCGAAGACGGCCATCGAGGACGTTCGCGTGGTCGAGAAGACGGTCGACCGCTGACGACACGACCGCACCGTCAGTCGTCCGCGAGGGACACGTGTACCGTCGCCGGGCTCTGGACGACGACGTCGGTACCGTCGAACGTGAACGAGACGGTCACCTCGACGGAGTCCGCGGGAAAGAGCGAATCGAGCGCGTCCCCGTCCACAGTCTCGGTGAGTGGCGGGAGGTCCAGCGCGCTACGCCCCTGCAGTTCGGCCACTGCCTCTACGATCACGTCGACGACGGACCCGTTCGGACCCGGTACCGACGTTCGGACGATCTCGCTTTCGGGCAGGTCTTCCATCGGCGCTCTCAGTCGCTCGTCTGTCGCTCGTCCTGGCACACTTCGGCGGTCATCGGACCGGTAGGTATCGCGCCGGCGGGGAGCTGATGGGCCCGTTCCGTCTCCCGGAGCGTTCCCTGGTCGCGCCCCCAGACGACGAGGCCGGCATCGTTGAGCTTCGGGAGGTGGACGTGGTGAAGCTGAACCCGGGCCCGGTGGACCGCCCCGTCGTCGTCCGGGTCGACCGACAATCGCTCCGCGAGGTCCCGGACCGAAAGCGTCTCCTGTTCCGACGTGAGATAGTGCAGGATTTCCCGACGCTCCTCGTTGGCCAGTGTTTCGAAGACGACACCCCAGTCGATAGTTTCGACGTTAGACATCTACCAGTATTGTTGTACTCCCACAGTAAGGCGGTGTTACCTGATATTTAAGCCATTTAAGTCCTCACCGGTCACTTGTCCCACTCCGGCGCGTCGAACATCACCGAGGTCAGTACCTTGTTGGCCGCACGCCGGACGTTTTCGGAGACGGATTGTTCCGAGATTCCGAGTTCTGCACCGAGTTCGCCCAGCGTCGTCCCGCGCGGGACCTCGAAGTACCCTCCCTCTACGGCCTTCTGGAGCGTCCGCCGCTGCGCCTCTGTCAGGTCGAACTTGTGTCCACTGCCGTACTCCTCGGCCAGCGTGTACACGCGCTCCAACTGGAAGACGATCCCGTGGTCCATACAGAAGTTGTGAAAGTCCGTCAACCCCGAGTGGTCGTCGAACCGGATCCGGAAGAACCACTGCTCGTTCCCGCGGGCCTCCAGGATCGTGGCCTGCGTCTCGGCCATCCCGTAGATGAGGCTCTCGACGTGGTCGGCCCACTCGACGCGATAGAGGGCGCTGTCCTCGATAATGTCGAGCGCGTGGAGGCGTTCGACGTACTTGCTCGACTCGACGGCTCGTTCGAACTCGTCGAACCCCCCGCCGTGGACCCAGACGTACGGCATCACCCGTCCGGAGGCCGGCACTACTCGCTCCATCTCGACGTGCGTGTTCTCGCCGCGGGCGAGCACCTGTCCGAGGATGAACTCGCCCGAGTCGATCGTGAACTCCGCGATGACAGACATACCGGCCATACTCTCGCTGGAGTAATGAAGTCACGTCTGGCGAGCGTACCGCCCCGCGGGGTCGCCGTTCAGCGGTTCGCGGTCGGCCGTGTGCTCTGTCCGACCCTACCCGTCCCCATCGAAAAGGACTATCTGCGCTCCTGTGTTACGCACGCTCATGCACGTGCTGGGAATCGTCGGGCACTCCGAGACGGGGAAGACGACGCTCGTCGAGCGGTTGGCCGAGCGCCTCTCCGCGTCCGGGCGCGTCGCGACGGTGAAACACTGTACGCACCCGCCCGACGTGGACACCGAGGGAAAAGATACCGCGCGACACCGCGCGGCGGGCGCGGCCGAGACCGTCGCGCTCACCGACGACGGCGAGTGGTACGCGACCGGGGCAGAGCGGACGCTCGGGGAGACGCTCGACGCCCTCGCGCCCGACTACGATTACGCCCTCGTCGAGGGGTACACCGACGCGTCGATTCCGAAGGTCGTCCTGGGCGAGCGCGAGGCGGCCGATCCGGTCCTCCTCCGGGCGTCTCAGGGAGCGGACGCCGACCTCGACGCCATCGTCGAGACGCTCCGCGACCGGGACCCCTACGTCACGCTGGAGACGCTCGTCGACGAGGTGAAAGCCCATCCCGACGAAACGTTCTCGGGGGCCATCGCGACGTTCACCGGCCGCGTCCGCGCTCGCGACGGGCCGGAAGACCCGCCCACCGAGTTCTTGGAGTTCGAGCGCTACGACGAGGTCGCCGCGCGGAAGCTGGCCGCGCTACGGGAGGATCTGGAGGCGCGCGACGGCGTCTACGCGGTCCGCCTGCACCACAAGACCGGCGTCGTCGAGGCCGGCGAGGACATCGTCTTCGTCGTCGTCCTCGCGGGCCACCGGACCGAGGCGTTCCGCGCGGTCGAGGACGGCATCAACCGACTCAAAGAGGAGGTCCCGCTGTTCAAGAAGGAAGTGACCGTCGACGAGGCGTTCTGGGCCCACGAGCGGTAGCGCCGTCTTACCGCCACGGCGTCGCCCGCAGGCCGTGGACGATCAGCAGCGTCCCGAGCGCGACGCTGAGCAGGACGACCGCCACGGGCAGCGCCGCGTCCAGGCCGTCCGAGATGAACGAGGCCCAGATCTGGACCGGGAGCGTCCGCGGGTAGTACGCGAGCATCATCGTCGCGCCGAACTCGCCCATCGCGCGAGCGAACGTCAGGACGAGGCCGGCGAGGATGCCGGGCTTCGCGAGCGGGATGGTCACCGAGCGCATGGTCTCGGTCCAGTTCCGACCGAGCGAGCGCGAGGCCTCTTCGAGGTGGGCGTCGATGCCGTCGAATGCGGCCTTCGCGGTGACGACGAAGAACGGCGAGGCCACGAACGTCTGTGCGGCGACGACGCCGAGCAGCGAGCGGGTGAGCGCCAGGTCGGTCAGTCCGCCGAGGCCGCCCGGCCCGACGACCGTCAGGAGCAACATCCCGCTGACGACCGGCGGCAGGACGAGCGGCAGGACGACGGCCCCGAGCGCCGCCGTCGCCAGCGGCCCGCTGTTCTGCGAGAGCCAGTACGCGAGCGGCAGGCCGAACGCGACGGCGATGGCGGTGCTACACAGCGCGGCCACGAGCGAGGTCACCGCCGCGTCGACGACGTAGGCGTCGGTCAGGCTCGTCGCCAGCGCGGTCGGCGAGTACGTGACGACCAGCACCGCGACGGGAACGACGAAGTACAGCAGCAGCACCGCTCCGAGGACCGGAACGAGTTCGCGCACCCCCGCGCCTCCGTGGGCGGACGGGGCCTCACCGCGTGAGTGCGTCCGGGACATCTCCGGCTAGTCGTGGATACTCCTCGCGGACGGTAAATCCGTGGGGTGTGAGCCAGTCGCTCGCGAGGACGGCTTCGAAGGCGGTTCGCGTCCGCGGGCCGTCGTCGCGGCGGACGGCCCCGTACTCGATGGGACCGCCGCGCGCGACCGTCCCGTCGGGCAGTTCGTACGTAACGGTGCGGTAGCGCTCGGCGTGGGCGGGGTCGCCGAGATTGAGTTCCGGCGGGAACTCGCGGAACGGGTAGTCGCGCTCGACGGCCATGCTCCGGTAGACGAACGCGGCGTCGACCGCGCCCGTCTCGAACTGCGCGAGCAGTTGGGTCTCCGGGTAGGTCTGGTCGGCCGAGAGGACGGCGTCGGCCAGCCCCGGATCGTCGTAGTAGTCGGCGGCGAGGTCGAGGACGAACAGCGTCCGGTAGCCCAGCGGGTCGAGTGCCGGGTCGGTCCGCCCGAGCGAGACGCCGCCGTGGCGCAGCGGGTCGGTCCACCGGTCCGCGTCCCCGACGTGGCCCCCGCCGTCGGTGTCCGGGTTGTAGGCCAGCACCATCTCGTTGCTGGCGACGACCGCGTACCAGGCCGCCGACATGATTCGCTCGAACAGCGCGGGGTCGGCCAGCGCGACGATAGCGGGGTCGCGCTTTCCCTCCGCGACCAGGCGCGCGGCCTGGACCGACCCGCGGGCCTCGACGGCCAGGTCGGCGTCGGTCCGCCTCTGGAGCGTCTCGCTGGCAGCCTTCTGGAGGCTGCCCGCGACGAGGACGCGTACGCGGTCCCGCCCGAACGCCCCGCAACCGGCCAGGGCGGTCGCGGCGCTCCCCAGCGTCGCGAGCACCGCCCGGCGACTGGAGGCGTCCATCGTCCCTCTGTTTCGCGTTGGGACACATCCCTGTTCGGGTCGCCCCCACAATTGTCGGGGCGTTGTTGGCGGCCGCCTGGTGACGGCGCGGCCGGCCGGAGATTTATAATCTAGTAGTATAACCTAGTGATTATGACGCAGATCGAGGCGGCCCGCAACGGCACCGTCACCGAGGAGATGGAACGCATCGCAGCGCGCGAGAACGTCGACCCGGAGTTCGTCCGGCGACAGGTCGCCGACGGGCAGGCCGTGATTCCGGCGAACGTCAACCACGACTCGCTGGACCCGATGGTCATCGGTCGCGAGTTCGCGACGAAGGTCAACGCGAACATCGGCAACAGCGAGGAGACGAGCGACATCGAGGGCGAACTGGAGAAGCTCCACACCGCCGTCCACTACGGGGCGGACACGGTGATGGACCTCTCGACCGGCAGCGACTTGGACGAGATTCGGACGGCGAACGTCGCGCACTCGCCGGTCCCGGTCGGGACCGTCCCCATCTACGAGGCCGTCAAGCGAGCGGGCGACGCCGCGGACATCACGCACGACCTCCTGCTCGATGTCATCGAGAAGCAGGCCCGACAGGGCGTCGACTACATGACGATCCACGCGGGCGTCCGGATGGAGCACCTCCCGCTGACGGACGGCCGGACGACCGGGATCGTCTCCCGCGGTGGCTCCATCCTCGCGCAGTGGATCGAGGAGAACGGCATGGAGAACCCCCTGTACGCGACGTTCGAGGAGATCTGCGAGCTATTCCACGAGTACGACGTGACGTTCAGCCTCGGCGACGGCCTGCGGCCGGGCTGTCTGGCCGACGCCGGCGACGACGCCCAGTTCGCCGAACTCGACACGCTCGGCGAACTCACGCGGACCGCGTGGGACCACGACGTGCAGGTGATGGTCGAGGGGCCGGGCCACGTCCCGATGGACCGGGTCGCCGAGCAGGTCGAGCGCCAGCAAGACGTCTGCGACGGCGCGCCGTTCTACGTCCTCGGACCGCTCGTGACCGACGTAGCGCCGGGGTACGACCACATCACGAGCGCCATCGGCGCGACCGAGGCGGGCCGGGCCGGCGCGGCGATGCTGTGCTACGTGACGCCAAAGGAGCACCTCGGACTGCCCGAGAAGGCGGACGTCCGCGACGGACTGGCCGCGTACCGCATCGCGGCCCACGCCGCCGACGTGGCCAACGGCCGCGAGGGCGCGAGAGACTGGGACGACGCGCTCTCTGAGGCCCGCTACGCCTTCGACTGGCGCGAGCAGTTCGACCTGGCGCTGGACCCGGAGCGGGCGCAGGCGTACCACGATCAGACGCTCCCCGGCGACAACTACAAGGAGGCCCGCTTCTGCTCGATGTGCGGCGTCGACTTCTGCTCGATGCGCATCGACCAGGACGCGCGTGCCGAGGGAGAGATGGACGAGATCGAGACCGACGGCGACGACCGCACGGATCTCACGGACTCCGCGGCGGCCGAGGTGAACCGCCCGCCGGTCGGCACGCACGACGAAGCGGCGGTTCCAGAGACAGACCGCGCTTCGGCCGCCGAGACGGAGGGGCGTGCTGACGACTGACACGGCGATAGTTCTTTATAATTGGTGTCCGTCATCTGAAACGATGCAGAAGAAGCTCATTGCCCTCGTCGCGGTCGCGGCCATCGCGCTCGCGTACGTCGCCAAGCGGTAGGGTCACGTTTCACCGGCGTATCGCCACTCGAACAGCGCTGTCGGCCGCCCCGTTGGTCCCCGGCGGTCTCGACTCGCCGGACCGTCGCCCGGTACCGGCCGACAGTGTTCTCACAGGCTTCTCTTCCAGCGGTCGCTCCGTCGCTTTCCGAACCCTTACCCGCGGTTGCGCCGTACCCGACGGTATGTACGGCGTCGTCACCCGCAACGAGGAGGAGACGCAGTGGTCCGAGTTCGACCGGGCGTTCTACGAGGTCAAGGACGTGACCGGCCGGGCCGCGGAACCGGTTTCGGACGCGGTGAACATGGTGTCCTGCTTCGGCGACAACGCGGTCGAGAGCGAAGAGGAACTGCTCGCCTTCGACGACGAGGGCACGCCGGCGACGCGCAACCAACCGTACTTCGACTGGACGTACGTCTGCCCGACCCACGACCGCTATCGCGAGGGCCTGCTCGACATCATCTCTGACGCCGCCGCGGTCAACGAGGACGTTCGCCTCGACGACGTGGGCTTTCCCCGCGACGAGTACTGCCACTGCGACCGCTGTGAGCGCCGGTTCGCCGAGAGCGACTTCGAGGACTGGTCGGCCTGGCGGACGAACGTCATCACCGAGTTCGTCGCCGAGGCCCGCGAGCGCGTGCCCGGCGACCTGTACCTCACGCTGTATCCCGACCCCTATCCCGGCCACCTCGAAGCCCGCTCTGGCGTCGCCGTCGACGACATCGCCGCGTACGCCGACGAGTTCGTCGTCCCCATCTACGACATGGCCTACTCCACGACGTACTGGCTGGAGATCCTGGCGAAGGGGTGGCAGGACCGCCTCTCGACGCCGTTCAGTATCGAACTGTACGCCGTCGACGTGGACGTGGACGACCTCTCGAAGGCCGTCGAGGTGGCCGCCGAGTACGGTGATTCCGTGCTGTTCGGCTACGACGCGAGCAACGCTCGGGCAACCGTTCGACGGCTGAACGCCGACGCCAGAGAGGGGAAGTCCTTCGGCCCAGAGTGAGTGACGACTGAGTTCGGCCGCCGCTCGGCTACGCCCCGCGCTCGAAGCGCCGGTCGCGCCACTCCTCGATCTCCTCGCGGTCGCGCGTGTCCGCGGGCAGGTCCTCGAACCACCGCGCCTCGCTGATCTCGAAGTCCGGGTCGTCGACGCTGACTTCTGTCGTCTCGGCGCGCGCCTCGTACACCGGGAGGACCCCCCAGGCCATGTTGCCGTCGCAGTAGAACTCCACGCGGCCGAGCAGTCCGAGGCCCTCGATGGACGCCTCGATGCCGCCCTCCTCGCCGAGTTCGCGGAGCGCGGCCTCCCGGAACGACTCGTTGCCGTCGAGTTCACCGCCCGGCAGGACCCACATGTCGACGCCCTCGTGGCGGACCAGCAGCAGTTCTCCGGAGGGCCGGTAGGCGAGCGTGTGCGCGCCGTAGGGCGCGCCGTGGTCGCGGGCCTCGCTGGCGACCGACCGGAAGTGCTGGCGCGGGACCCGTCGGTGGCGCGTGAACTCGACGAAATCGTCGTGACGGTCTCGGAGGCTGTGATACGTCTGCTCGGCGGTCTGGCGCGCTCCGTCGGCGAGGTACCACAGTTCGTCGACTCGCGTCATGTGTCTACCGGGCGTAACTCCGAAGCGTCGACGGTCGTCTGGGACTCCCTGCCGTGGTGCACATGGCGGCAGGTCGTTCCGAGTCGTCTATAACCCTTCGACACCGCGCCGGACCGAATCAGTCCCTTTTTGACGAGCCACCGAGTACCGCCGGGTATGGCATTCGAAGAGGACGACAGCGTCATTCTCCACGACGAGCACAGCGACTACGACGGCGAGACGGGCACGGTCACGCAGGTCGTCGAGACGATGTTCGGCGACGCCAACTACACGGTCTCTTTCGAGGACGGGCAGGAGCAGGGCGTGCCCGAGGACAACCTCGAAGCCGCCGAGGACGAGTAGGCGCTCGATGTCGTCGGTCCCGTTCCACTACGTCGACCTCCGGACCTTCTGCTACGCGACCGAGGACGACAAGCGCGTCGAGCAAGCGTTGCGGACGTTTCTGCCCGAGGACTACCCCATCGAGCGGGCGAAGAGCGAGGGCCACTACGGCGACCGCATCGTCGTCCTCTCGGCGCGGGTCGAGAACGCAGACGAGGTTCGCCACGTCCTCTCGCAGGTCGCGAGCGCCCCCGACATCGAGGCGGTGCGAGCGGAGCTCGACGACCGGGTCGACGACAACTGCTCCTTCTTCCTCACCTTCGACAAGCAGGCGGCGTTCCGCGGCGACGTGGAACGCGGCGACGGCATCACGCTCCGGGCGAAGGTCGAGGCCTACCCCGCCAAGCGCGAGAAGGCCGTCGAGAACGCCCGCGAGGTTCTAGAGGAGCTGTGATGTACGAGGCCGTCTACGCCCACCCCGACGGCGACAGCACCGTCGCCCGGCACGCGCTGACGGCCGCCGAGTCCGGCTTCGACGGCATCGTCGTCAGGAACCACGGCGACGAGCCGGCCGACTACGACGCCGACGCCATCGCCGACGAGTACGGCGTCGACGTGGCCGAGGGCGTCGAGGTCCGCGCAGAGAATCCCTCGCGAGCCAGCGGCTTCGTGGGCAACCACCGCAGCGAGGCGACGGTCGTCGTCGTCCACGGCGGCGATCCGACGCTGAACAGGTTCGCGGTCGAACAGCCCGCGGTCGACGTACTCGCCCACCCGATGCGCGGCGACGGCGATTTCAACCACGTCCTCGCCAACGAGGCCGCGGCGAACGGCGTCCGGGTGGCGTACTCGCTCGGGCCGGTCCTTCGCGCGTCGGGCGGCAGCCGCGTCCGGGCCATCAAACAGCTCCGGAAGCTCAGGGAACTGCTCGAGGACGCCGACGCGCCGTTCGTCGTCACCGCGGGCCCTGTGAGCCACCTCCAGCAGCGGGCCCCGCGCGAACTCGTCGCCGTCGGCGAGGCCGTCGGTTTCGACGCCGAGACGATCCGAGAGGGGCTGGCCGAGTGGGGCCGACTCGTGGAGCGCAACCGCGAGCGCCGGCGCGACTCGTTCGTCGAGCCCGGCGTCACCGTCGAATCAGAGGAGGAGCGGCCGTGAAACACCTCCCGAAGCACCTGCGGCCCCGGTGGCGCTACCTCGCCGTCGAGATCGAGTCGTGGCCCGACGCCGCCTTCGACCGCCGGGCGTTCCAGCGCGAGGTGTGGTACGCCGCCCAGAACTTACTGGGAGACACCGGCAGCGCGGAGACCGATATGACGGTCCTGCGCTTCGAGCGCCGCGGCGGCGCGGGCCACGCGATCGTTCGGACCCGGCGCGGCGAGACCGACGCGGCCCGCGCCGCCCTGGCCTGTCTCGACAGCGTCGACGGCGACGCGGTTCGCGTTCGGATACGGGGGATTAGCGGCACGGTGCGCGCCTGTGAAGAAAAGTATATAGGCGGGCCGCCGGAAGCACCGCAACAGAGACACGTCGTGTTCGAGAACGCAGACCGGAGCGCCACCGTACGGGATCCGCGATACGACGTCGAAACGGCCTCCGACGGCGCGTTCGTGGGCGCGACAGCACTCGATTTCAGATAACTATGCAGGGACAAAACCAACAGCAGGCCTACGACCGCGGGATCACCATCTTCTCCCCGGACGGACGCCTCTACCAGGTCGAGTACGCCCGCGAGGCGGTCAAGCGCGGCACAGCGAGTATCGGCGTCAGGACGAGCGACGGCGTCGTCCTCGCCGTGGACAAGCGCATCCGGTCGCCGCTGATGGAGCGCTCCTCGGTCGAGAAGATCCACAAGGCCGACGACCACATCGGTATCGCTTCGGCCGGTCACGTGGCCGACGCCCGTCAGCTCATCGACTTCGCCCGCCGCCAGGCGCAAGTGAACCAGCTGCGCTACGGCGAGCCGGTCGGCGTCGAGACGCTCACCAAGGAAATCACCGACTACATCCAGCAGTACACGCAGGTCGGCGGCGCGCGCCCGTTCGGCGTCGCGCTCATCATCGGCGGCATCGTCGACGGCGAGCCCCGCCTGTACGAGACCGACCCCTCGGGGACGCCCTACGAGTGGAAGGCGCTGGCCGTCGGGGCCGACCGCGGCGACATCCGCGACTACCTCGAAGCGAACTACGACGCGGAGATGGACCTCGACGCGGGCATCGACCTGGCGCTGGCCGCGCTCGCGTCGGTCAACGACGACGAGCTCGCGCCGGAAGGTATCGGCGTCGCGACCATCGACGCGGAGACGGAGACCTTCGGCGTCCTCTCCGACGACGAGAAGGAGACGCACCTCGCCGAGGCCGACCTGCTCGAATCTGACGACGGGGACGAGGATGGGGACGAGGCCGAGGACGCGGACGACGAGACCGAGGAGTAACGCGCTCTCGCCGGCCGAACTCGGCCCGCTGCGTCCCGTCAGTCGGACTGTTCTATTCGGACCCAGCGCCGCGCAGTAAGGCCTTTAAGCTGCCCACCGCTACCCTCGGGTATGATATCGCTTGACGAGGCGGTGACGGCGCGCCTCGAATCCCACGGGCAGCGGTTCGAGGTACTGGTGGACCCGGACGCGGCGCTGGCGATAAAGCGCGGGGACTTCGAGGGGGAGTTAGAGGACGTCATCGCGGCCGAGGACGTGTTCGAGGACGCGTCTCGGGGGGACCGGCCGCCCGAGAACATGCTGACGGAGGTGTTCGACACCACCGACCCGATGGCGATCATCCCGGAGGTCATCAAGCGCGGAGAGATCCAGATCACGGCGGACCAGCGCCGCGAGATGCAGGAGCAAAAGCACAAGCAGCTGGTCCAGCGGATCACCCGCAACGCGGTCAATCCGCAGATGGACGACGCGCCGCACCCGCCCGAACGGATCGAGTCCGCCCTGGAGGAGACGGACTTCAGGGTCGATCCGATGGAGCCCGTCGAGAGCCAGGTCGACGACGCGCTCGACGCGCTCAGACCGGTGATCCCGATCCGCTTCGACGAGGTCACCGTCGCGGTGCAGGTACCGGCGGACTACGCCGGCAGCGCACAGGCCCAGATCCGACAGTTCGGCGACCTCGAACGCGAGGAGTGGCAGTCCGACGGTTCGTGGGTCGGTGTGCTGACGTTCCCCGCCGGGCTCCAGAACGACTTCTACGACCTCGTGAACGAGCACACGAGCGGCGAGGCGGAGACGCGGATCATCAAAGACGAAGACGACATCAGCACGCGCGGCTGAGGCGGACCGCAGCCGGTTCGCGTTATCCCTTCTTGAAGCCGATCAGGAAGCCGGCGGTGAACCCGGCGCTGACCGGCAGCGCCGACAGCAGCGACATGAGCCAGGAGGGCGGCTGGGTCGCCGCGGCGTCGCCGGCGGTCCCGGTCGCGTTCCGCGCCGCCCCGCCGATGGCTTCCCAGTTGACCTCGAGGATGCCGCGCGTCTCCAGGAACTTGAACAGCGCCAGCTCGATGCCGACGATGACGGCGATGAGCTTCGCGACCTTCTTGGCGGCGAAGCCGATGATACCGCCGATGAGGCCGCCGCCGCCGAACTCAAGCCCCATCTGCTGGAGACCGAATCCGTCCAGTTGTAGTGCGAACGTTTCCATACCGCGTACCTGACTGTCCATTTTTAAATCCTTTGTGCTCGTGTCTGTCCCTCTTTTTATCGTCACGGGTCGGTCGCGACTGGCCCCAGCGTGCCGAGTTGTTCGCCGTCGGCCGCCGGACGTCGGGGCGACCCACCCCGCAGATTAAATAATCGGACGCCCTACTTTCGCGACGAGTGACGGCGACACACACCACGGAACGGGCGGTGGTCGCGAAGCGCGTCGACAGCGGCACCGCCGACACGGAAGAGATCCGGGACCTCGCCAGAGCCGCCGGTTACGAGGTCGTCGGGGAGATCACCCAGACTCGGACCGAGGACCCCGCCTATCACCTCGGCGAGGGGAAGGTGGCACGGCTGAGCAACGCGGTCGCCCGCGAGGACGCGACCGTAGTGATCTTCGACAACCAACTCGGCCCGTACCAGACCTACAACATCGGGAACGAGCTCCCCGACCGGGTGCGGGTCATCGACCGCTTCCGGCTCATCCTCGAAATCTTCGGCCAGCGGGCCCAGACCCGGAAGGCGCAGCTCCAGGTCGAGCTCGCCGAGTTGCGCTACGAACTCCCGCGGGCCGAGGCCAAGGCGAGCCTCGCCAAGCGCGACGAACGGCCGGGGTTCATGGGGCTCGGGGAGTACGACGAGACCCGCGAAGAGGACATCAAGAAGCAGATCTCCAACATCCGCGACGACCTCGAATCCATCGAGGAGACCGAGCGCCACCGCCGGGACCAGCGCCGCGAGTCGGGATTCGATCTCGTCGCGCTGGCCGGCTACACCAACGCCGGGAAATCGACGCTGCTGCGCCGGCTCGCGACCGAACTGGACGTGGACGAGAACGAGGACCTCCACCCGGACCTCGACGCGACCGCCGAGAGCGAGGACCGACTGTTCACGACGCTCGGGACGACGACGCGGCGCGCGGAGGTCGGCAAGCGCGAGGTGCTGGTGACCGACACCGTCGGGTTCATTCAGGACCTCCCTCACTGGCTCGTCGAGTCGTTCAAGTCCACGCTCGGCTCGGTGTACCACGCCGACCTCGTCTTGCTCGTCGTCGACGTCACCGAGTCGGTCGAGGAGATCCGCGAGAAGCTGGTGACGAGCCACGACACGCTGTACGAGCGAAACGAAGCGCCCATCGTCACGGTGCTGAACAAGACGGACGCGGTCGACGACGAGGAGGTCCAGCGCAAGAAGGCGGCGCTCTCGTCGCTGGCTCCGGACCCCGTCGCGGTCAGCGCCAGGGAGGGGCTGAACGTCGACGGCCTGGCTGAGCGCATCGACCGGGAACTGCCCGACTACGAGCAGGAGCGACTGGTGCTCCCGATGACGGAGGACACCATGAGCCTCGTCTCCTGGATTCACGACCACGCGAACGTCGAGGCCGTCGACTACGGCGACCAGGTGGTCATCGAGTTCGAGGCGCGGCCGGCGATCATCGAGCAGTCCCGGGCGAAGGCCGGCGACCTCGTCGGCGCGTCGGCCTGAGTGCCTGCTGGGCGCTTATTCTCCCGCACCGCGACGCCACAGCACCCGCGGAATCTCGTCAAGCAGGTCCGTCGCCACCAGCCCGTAGCCGCGGTCCTCGACGACTCGGTCTCCGACGCTCCCGACCGCGTAGGCGGCGATAGCCGCGGCGTCGAGCGGGGTCTGGACGCAGGCGAGCGCGCCGGTCACGCCGGCGAGCACGTCGCCCGTTCCCCCGACAGTCATGCCGGGGTTGCCGGTCCGTCCGACCCGTGTCTGCTCGCCGTCGGAGACGATGTCGTAGGGCCCTTTCACCAGCAGCGTCTGGCCGATCTCGGCGGCAAAGGACTCGACGAGGGCCATCCGCTCGCGCCAGTCTTCGTCCGTCTCCCCGCCCATCCCCACGAGTTCGCCCTGATGCGGCGTGCAGACGAGGTCGGCGTCCGTCTCGATCTCCGGAACCACGGAGAGGGCGTCGGCGTCGACGACGGCCGTCCCGTCGAACCTCGAGAGCATGTCGGCCACGGCGTCGAGCGTCGCGTCGGCGTCGCCGAGTCCCGGTCCGAGGACGAGCGCGTCGTGGGACGCCGCAAGGTCGGCGAGCCGGTCCACGTGGGCCGGCGCGAGGCGGTCGCCGTCGTAGGGCCTGAGGATGAGGTTCTCGCTGTAGCCCTGGATCTCGCGGGCGACCGCGGCCGGGCAGGCGACGCGGACGAGGTCGGCTCCGCCGCGGAGCGCGGCCTGCGCACTGAGCGCCGGCGCGCCGGTGTAGGGACCGCCGCCGACGACGAGGACCTCGCCGTTGTCGCCCTTGTGGCTCGCGGGGTCGCGGTCGAGTCGCGAGAGGTCGCCGCGCTCGACGAACAGCTCCGCCGCGTCGGGGATGCCGATGTCGGCGACGGTGACGGGCGCGTCGAGGTTCGGGAGGCCGGGTTTCGTGTCGTGGAAGGTCACGACGTGGTCGGCCCGGACGGCGTTCTCGGCCAGCCGTCCGGTCCCGGCGTCGAGGCCGGAGGGAACGTCCACCGACAGGACCGTCGCGTCGCCAGCGTTCATCGCGGCGGCGGCCGTCGCCTCGGGTTCTCGGAGGTCACCGGCGATGCCGGTCCCAAGCATCGCGTCGACGACGAGGGCCGGGTCGCCGAGATCGAGCGCGGCGGAGTCGGTGACCGTCTCCGTGGGGTACTCTGCACGCTGAAGGGCGTCCCAGTTCTCTCGGGAGATGTCCGTCGTGATGGTCTCGGGTCGTCCGAGCAGGAGGACGCGGAGGTCGAAGTCGTCGAGGAAGCGGGCGGTGACGAGCGCGTCGCCGCCGTTGTTCCCGCGGCCGGCGACGATCGTCACGCTGTCGCCGGGGTCCGCCAGCCTCCGAACCGCTCGGGCGACCGCGTGGCCGGACGACTCCATCAGTTGCTTGCGCGGCACGCCGAGGGCCTCGGCGTTCTCGTCGACGACGCCCATCTCTGAGCCGGTGAGCATGCGCGGGGATTGCGCTGCCACCGAAGTAACTCTACGGGACGACGGCTACCAGCGGACCTCGAAGCCGTCGAGGCTTTCCGGGTCTCCGTACTCGACCTCCACGTCCGTCACGTTCGCGCGCTCGCTGCCCTCGCGGCAGAACTCCACCATCGCGTCCACGTCGTCATCAGGTCCCTCGAACACCGCCTCGACGCGGCCGTCGTCGAGGTTCCGGACCCACCCGTCGACCCCGCGCTGTTGCGCGCGCTCTCGTGTCGTCGCTCGGTAGTAGACGCCCTGGACGCGGCCGGAGACGAAGACGTGCGCTCGCGTTCGAGACATAGTCAGACGCTTGCCCTGCGACCCTCGTTATACTGTCGGCTGGTCGCCGTCGGTCACTCGGCGTCGCCGCCGGTGCGGAGGTAGTGAAAGAGGTACGTCTGGGCGTACCCGGCGTACTCGCCGCCGAGCGCGGCCCGAATCGCCCGCGAGGTCTCCGCGTAGTTCCCCCGGTCGCACTCGGGGTAGTACTCCTCGATGGTCGACCGGATCCACGTGTCCAGCGGGACCGCTTCGAGGAAGTCGAGCGAGAACAGCAGGACGCAGTCGGCGACCTTCTCGCCGACGCCGACGAAGCGCGTCAGCGATTCGCGCGCCGCCTCGTAGTCCATTCCGGTCGCCTCGTCCGGGTGAGCTTCGCCGGTGGCCACCATCTCCGCCGTCCGCTGGACGTACGGCGCGCGATAGCCGAGTCCGAGGTCGCGCAGCGCTTCCTCGCTCGTCTCGGCGAGCGCGCTCGGCGTCGGATACGCCCGGTAGGTCGCGCCGTCGAACTCGACAGGCTCGCCGTACGCCTCCCGGAGCGCCCGCTGCATCCCGTGGATGCGCGAGACGCGCATCTGCGCCGAGCAGATGAACGAGACGAGCGATCCGAACGGCGGGTCCCGGACCAGCCGCATCCCCCAGTACGCGTCGTAAGCGTCCTGTACCACCTCGTCGTCCGGGGCACCGGCGCGGATCTCGTGGAGATCGTCGTCCAGGCGCAGCAGTCGGCGCACGTCGCGTTCGGCGTCGACGGTCGACTCCCACTCCAGGCGCTCGTCTCGCTGACGGACACGGACGACGTGGGGTGTGCCGTCGCGCCTGACGGTGGTCCAGTACCAGCCGTCGTCCCCGGTCGCGCCCTCCGTCTCGTACATCCGGCCGTCGTCCCGGTTCCAGAGATAGGACTGCCCGCTCTCGACGGTCGACTGTAACTCGATGCCCCCGGCGAGCGGCTCGGTGTCGATGTCGCCCTGTTCCATTGTGTCTCGAAAACCGCCCCACGGCTATCGGCGTTTCGAGTCGTGCCGAGCCCGTCGAGCGAGCGAATCGCGCCGAAGCAGTCGACGCCGCACGCCAGTCACACGGTATCGTCTGTCTTTCGAGGGTGTGATGATTTGGCTGGCCGGATGCGATTTTGCTAGATCCAGCGATCCATCCGTCTATCGGCGAAATACGCGATGTGAGCGGCTCTCTCGACGCCGACCTAACCTTCATTATATTGGAAAATGTACATGCCAATATGAATTGCCGAGTTGTCGTCGAGGCCGCCGTGCCAGTCTACGACGTCGAATCCGCGGACGAGGCGGTTCGGATCGCGATCTCGAAGACGGGTGAGATGCTGAACCCGGACCTCAACTACGTCGAGATCAACATGGGCGACCGGCACTGTCCCCATTGCGGGGAGACGCTCGAACCGGCGTTCCTCGCCGCCGATGAGAGCCTCGTGGCGCTCGAACTCGAGATGACCGTGTTCAACGTCGAACGCGACGAACATGCCGCACGGATCGCGCGCAAAGAGATCGGCCAGCGCCTCGAGAACATCCCGCTAGACGTACTCGAAATCGAGGAGATCCCGGAGGAATCCGACGACGATGACGGAGACGAAACCGCGGAATCGGCAGACGACACCGGGCAAGAGGCCGACGCGGCGACCGACGCCGAAGCCGAGTCCGAGGACGTGCTCCCGGAGTTCGAAGAACTCATCGACGAGTGAGCCGCCTGCAGGCGCGACTCCTCGCGGCCGTCCTAAAAACATACGATCACTAACTGGTTTCGGTGTCCGGCAACCCACAATTTCTGACAGATCCGTTCGGAGAAGCGCCGCCGCTGTACCGGTGTGATTGTTGGTGAAACAGCGGGAGGTCGTTAGTCCGCGGCCGCAGAAACAGGCTCTTTCGCCTCGTCGCTCATCTCGGATGCGATCCCGTCGGCGATCGCGAAAACGGCAGCCTTGTGGTCGGTCTTCGACTTGTGAATCGATGTCGGCTTGACGCCCAGTTCCTCGTATTCGTCGTGGTCGACTTCTGTCCCGGCCTCTGCTTCGTAGTGGTTCTGTACCTGTGCAAGCAGGCCGTGAAGGTGGATGAGCTCCTGCTTTTTCATGGTCAACCCAAGCTAACAACTGGAAGGTTATAGTACTACTCTGATGAAGGTTAACACACTACTTTTCGGTACTCCCTCGTAGTTAGCGACTGGATAGCTTCGTTCGAATTTATTTTATATCCAATTCTCAGAATTTATGGAATCTCTTATGTGATGAGTCCCGGATACGTCACCACCTGTCCGGGCGATCGACAGTGACGGCCACCGGCGCGGCCGCACGTGAACCCCCGGAGGTGTGTCTCGATGTACGCCTAGCACCTCGTTAATCGCTCAATTTTGGCTCAACGACGCGCGTCGGCGTCGGCATGAGTCGACGAGCGTTCGGACGGTCTCGACGCGCCAACCCGTCCGTCGGTTGACTGATGTTCCCAGTCAAGTGCCTCCGGCCGGTACAGATGATATGAACGGTGACGCGAACACGCGAGTACTGATCGACGATGACAACCGATTGACCGAGCACCGCGTTCGAACAGTTTCGGCCAATCCCGGGGAGGGTGCGCGATGAACGGGCCACACCAGGACCAGCAGCGGTCGACCGCGGGGACGCCGCTCGCCGAAGCGAGCGCCGCGGCGGTGCTCGTCCACGGGCGGGGCGCGACCGCGCGGAGCATCGTCCAGATGGCCTCTGAGTTCCAGCGAGACGGACTGGCGCTGCTCGCGCCGCAGGCGGCCCGAAACACGTGGTACCCGAACTCGTTTCTGGCTCCGGTCGAGCAGAACGAACCCGGTCGCACGTCCGGGCTACAGGCGGTCGACGACGCCGTCACTGAGGCGACACAGGCCGGGATCCCGACTGACCGGGTGCTCGTCCTCGGATTCTCACAGGGGGCGTGTCTCGCGAGCGAGTTCGTCGCGCGAAACCCGCGGCGGTACGGGGGACTGGTGGCGCTCAGCGGGGGACTCATCGGCGAGACCATCGACGAGAGCGAGTACGAGGGCGACCTCGAGGCGACTCCGGTGTTCGTCGGCTGTAGCGACGTGGATCCACACATTCCCATCGAACGCGTCCACGAGACCAGGCGCGTGTTCGAGCGCCTGCACGGCGACGTGGAGGAACGGATCTACGAGGGAATGGGTCACGGCGTCAACCAGGACGAGATCGAGTACGTCTCCCAACTGGTCGATGACCTCCTCGCCGAGACGTAGGCCGAGTGGGTGGTAGATACTGATTACTTCGCCCGGACTCAGGGTTATGTACTCCCTAGGGACCCCTCTTTTTTCACCCGATTCGGGGAAAACATATAATTAGGACGTATGTCCCATCATACGGTATGGCTGCAACTGTCGTGACCGAGGTCAACAGACCGTACGTGCCGACGGAGGGGGCGAAACTGACGGCCGAGATCGAAGTCGAACCGGGGGCGATGGAGGAACGGCCCACGCGACAGATCGCACTCTGTATCGACGCGAGCGGATCGATGGCCGGCGACGATATCGAACAGGCGCGAGCGGGGGCCGAGTGGGTGTTCGGCCTCCTCGACGAGGACGACTACGTCTCCATCGTCGCGTTCGACAACGATGTCACGACCGTACTCGCGCCCACTCGCTGGGGGGACATCACGCGTGAAGAGGCGCTCGACGCCGTCACGGATATCTCTGCGGGCGGCGGGACCGATATGTACCGCGGGCTGCTCGAAGCGAAGGCCTCGCTTCAGGACCTTCCGAGCGACGACACGACGGCGCGGCGAGTGCTCTTGCTCTCGGACGGGAAGGACAACTCACACGATCCCGAGGCGTTCGCCGAACTGGCCCGCGAAATCGACAGTGAGGGCATCCGTATCAAGGCCGCCGGCATCGGGAGCGACTACCGCGAGGAGACGATCCGGACCCTCGGGACTGTCGCCCGCGGCGAGTGGACCCACCTCGATGCCGCCGGCGACATCGAATCGTTCTTCGGTGACGCCGTCGAGGAGGCCGGGACCGTCGTCGCGCCCGACGCCCGACTCGAACTGGACGTGGCCGACGGCGTCGAGGTCAGCGGGGTGTACCGCGCGCTCCCCCAGACCCAGTCCGTGGATCTCGACTGGGCGGACAACGCGACCGTCGTGCCGCTCCCGGACCTGCTCGAACGCGAGACACAGCGCGTGGTCCTGAAGATCCACGCGCCGGACCGCGACCCCGGACGTGCGGTGTCGCTCGCGAACGTCACGCTATCGGCCGGGGGCGAGACGGCGCGCGACGCGATCACGGTCGACTACACCGACGAGGAGTCGAAGCTCGCGACCCACAACGAACAGGTGGACGTCGATCACCGACAGACGGTCATCAAGACCGAACTCGGCCGCGGCAACGTCGCGGAGGCCCAGACGCAACTGGAGCGCATGACGCGCATCCACGGCGAGGACACCGAGGCCGTCCAGTCCGCCGAACGCGAGACGCGGATCGTCATGGAGGGTGGGCGCAAGGAGCAGAACCGGGCGACGAAGATCGTCACAGACGAGGGCATCCAGAAGTGACCGCGCCGCGCCGTCGAGACAGCGCAGCCGTCGCCGGCCGGCCGAGCTAGCGTGTTATGACCTGGGAACCAGAGACGGGCGACGTCGTCGCCGGCCGATACGAGCTGGAGGCGTTCCTCGGCAAGGGCGGCTTCGCGAAGGCCTACCGCGCCCGCGACACGGAGACCGGTGACACCGTCGTCCTCAAGCATCCGAACTACACCGAGTCACAGAACGACCCCGCCATCATCGAGGAGTACTTCGGCAAGGAGGCGGAGTCGCTCGAACGCATCCGGCGCGCCGGCGGACACGAGAACGTGATGGACTACTACGACACCGTCAGGGAGCGCGACGTGCCCTTCCTCGTGGTCGAACTCGTCACGGACGGCATCGAACTCGACGAGGTCATCGACCAGCACGGTCCCATCGCGGACACCGACCAGGTGCGCCAGATCGGGATCGACCTCTGTGACGCGATGGGGTTCCTCCACGAGAACGAGATCGTCTACCGCGATCTGAAGCCGGAGAACGTGATGCTCACGCCGGACATCACGCCCACGCTCATCGACTTCAACACGGCGACCGGCTTCGACGCCTCGGGCGATCCCTCGACCGGGAACAACGGGACGACCATCCTGGGGCCGTTCAAGCCCCGCGAAGTGGCCGAAGCGAGCCGCACCGACGTTCGCCAGGGGCCGTGGTCCGACGTGTACTCCATCGGGAAGATCCTGCTCTTCCTGCTCAAGGGGAGCGTCCCGAAGAAAGACGGCGTGAATCCACAGGCCTTCGGCGCGGACTGCGAGGACTACCTGGCCGAAATCGTCGAGCGCGCGACGCAGACCGACTACCGCGATCGGTACCGGAACGCGACCGTCCTGAAGGAGGTCCTCGAACGCAAGGACCCCGGACCGCCGGCGACCGCCTCGATCACGTACATCCAGGCGGGGACGCGGTTCACGGTCGAGCCCGGTGACACGATCGGTCGCGAGGGCGCGAACGGCCCGTCCGCGTCGATCACCATCGAGGATCCGCAGGGCGAGTACATCTCCTCGGTCCAGGTCCAGTTCGACACCGAGGACGGCGACTGGTACCTCCACGACCGGAGCCTCAACGGCACCTTCGTCCAGAAGGGGGCCGGCTGGCAGCGCGTGCTCTCCTCGCCGGGCCGCGAGCGACTGCGGACCGAGGGAGAGGACCCGACTGACAGACACGGCAACGTTCCACCGGAGTCGATCCGGCTCAGGGACGGCGACCTGGTATCGCTCGTTCACCCGACCTACGGCGTCACGTTCGAGTTCCACCCGGAGGAGTCATGAGATACAGCACCAACTACGACATCGGCGAGCGGAAGCGAGGACAGGGAATCAACGAGGACAGCGTCTCCGTGACGGTGTTCGAGGAGGGCCACCGCGACGGCTACCGCGGCCAGGACCGACCGGCCGACGAGGAGGCAGACGCAGCGGCCGCGGACCTGAATCCAGCGGCCGAGACGGACGGCGAGGACGGCGAACTCGGCTCGGTTGACGACGGCGAAGTCGGAGCCTCCGACGCGGACGACGACTCGGGAGCGGCCGGAGAGACGGACGGAGAACGCGACGACACGGGATCCGACGCCGAGGAGGAGTACGGCGACGACGCGGCGACCGCGGCCCAGACCGGGCTCGGGGCGAGCGGTACCACCGACGCGGACGACACGGGCGAGGGCGCCGAGTCCGATCGCGGTCGGCCGATGAACCGTTCGGCCGCCGTGTTCGTCGTCGCAGACGGCGCTGGCGGCCACGACGCGGGCGACGTGGCGTCGTACATCGCCACGACGGTCGTGGCAGAGGAGCTCGCGCCGATGGCGATTCGGACGGCCCGGAGCTACCCGAACGGGTTCGACGTCGACGTGGCCCGCGGGGTCCTGCCGGATCCGCCCGGTGAGGGCGAGATTCGAGACGCCGTGGCGGAGGCGATCACGGCGGCGCACCGCGAGATTATCCGCTACGCCGACGAGACCGGGACGCAGTCCTACACGACCGTGGTCGCGGGCATTTACGTCGACGGCAAACTCCACTACGGGTGGGTCGGCGACAGCCGAGCGTACGTCGTCAACGGCGCTCGCGAGACGATCTCGGCGCTCACCCGTGACCACGCCGTGGTCCAGGAGTGGGAAGACAGCGGCGAGATCGACCCCGTGGAGGCCCACGTTCACCCGAACGGCAACGAGATCACGCGCGCGCTCGGTGGCTCGGGCTACGAAGACCCGGAGCGCGCGTCCGTGGATGTCGATACGCGCACCGTCCGCCTGTATGCCGAAGACACCGTCGTGACGACGAGCGACGGCCTCATCGACGCGCAGACCGACGCCCCCCAACTGTACGAGGAGTACGTCGAGTCCGACGGCTCCGAGGAGGTCGCCGATAGGATCCGCGAGCGGGTCGTCACGGACGACGACATCCGTGACCTCGTGCTCGAATCGGCCTCGCTCGACGCCGCCAGTCGCGACCTCGTCACGCTGGCGAACGACCGCGGTGGGAAAGACAACGTTTCGGTGCTCTTGTTCGCCGACGACGCGCTTCCGGAAACGCCGGATGACGGCGGCATCCCGATCCGCGACATCGACCCCGACATCGATATCTCCGAACGTGACACGGTGATTATGACAGACGAATAGTGAGAAAGTTTAGCGGGAGTAAGTATTTTATTTCCTCCCCAATTATTCCCAAACGAATATCATGCCCGAACCCGACCGAACCGTACAGTGCCCCATCTGCGACGCCGACTTCGACCCGGCCGTCGCGGGCGGGTGGTGTACGAATCCAGATTGCGGCGAGTGGCAGTACGACGGCGATATCGAGGAGGGAGACGCCGGCGGCGAGGGGACGACGGCCGACGTCGAACTGCTCGAAGACACCGCGTCGCCAGAACGACTGCCTTCGACACCCGGCCCAGCGTCGAACGGTCACCACGCCGAGGAAGCCGACACTCCGGTTGAGGCGGTGCCGGCCGAGGCCGTCGACGACCAGCGCCGCGACACCCCGGCAGTGGCCGCCGATGCGACGGCCGACGGGGCGGTGGACGCACACGCATCAGCGGACCACGATGGCGACGACGCGACACCGTCTCCCGACCACGAGGCCGATTCGAAGGCACCAGCGGCCGCCGAGCACGACGTCCCGACCGACGGCGACTCAGTCCCGAACGACGCCGAACCGGCGGACGAGCGGCCCGATGATGCTGAACCGACAGAGGAACAGACAGGCGACGCCGAACCGGCGGGCGAGCGGACCGGCGACGCCGAACCCACGGACGAACAGACTGATGATGGTGAACCGGTGAACGAGCCGGACACTATCGACTGCCCGGACTGCGGGCGGGAACTCGACGCCGACGCGAACTTCTGTCTCGACTGCGGGGCTGACGTGCAGGAGATCTCGGCCGGCGGCCCCGAACCGCTCGACGCGTGTCCGGAGTGCGGCACGGCCGTCGACGACGACGCGAGCTTCTGTATCAACTGCGGCGAGAACCTCGACGCCCACCGGAACGGCGCGAGCGAAACGGGTTCGGGCGACGACTCGGCCGCCGACGGGTCGCCGACCGGTGGCGCCGTCGAGGCCCTGTCCTCGCAGTCGTCGGACGAACCGACCGTCCCCGACGGACTCGTGCTCTCGGTGGCGGGCCGCGACATCGACGTTTCGGACGGCGACCGGGTCGGCCGCGAGATCCGCGCAGCGCTCATCGACGCCGGCCAGCCGGAGGACGAGGCGGTTCGGATCCACCGCGAGCACGTCCGGTTCGACCGGGAGGAGGACGGGTACTACCTGGTCGATCTGGGCGACAACCCGACCCGGCTCAACGGCACGCCCCTCCAGAAAGGTGACCGTGAGCGCGTCGAACCCGGTGACGAACTCGAACTCTCCGGCGTGGTCACCATCGCCATTCGGGCTCGGTGACGACGCGTGAGCGGTCGGTCGGGAACGGGCCGGTCGTCCCCCCGCGGACGACTGGTCACGGAACTCCGCGAATCCGTCTCCGTACTGCGGGCTGAACGCTGGCTGTTTCTCGGATTGGTTCTGGCATGGGTCGCGTACGGCGCCTGGGTCGTCGCCACCGGGCTCGCACTGCGCCGCGTCGCACCGAAGCTCGATAGCACGACGTTCGCCGCGGCCGGTGGCGTCGAGATCACTGCGACAGTCGCCGTCGCGGCCGTCGCGTGGCTCGTGGTCCCGTCGCTGGTGGCCGTCTGGCTCGTCAACCGACGGCTCCGAAACGACTACGGCAACCTCGCCGACGCGTACCGGTTCGACCACCCCGCCCTGTTGCTGGTCGTTCCCGGCGTCGCGCTCGCGTGCTGTCTCGTTCTCAGCGTGGCGCTCGGTCGGAGCGGCGCGCTGACGGTCCTGGCTGTGGCCGCGACGGCACACCTCGTCGTACGCACCGTCGCCTACGGCCACCGGGTGTACACCCTCTCGTCACCCGCGGCGCTCTCGGTGCTCGTGTTCTTGACGGCGCTCACGTTCGCCGTCGGGTGGCTTGCTCGGGCAACCGTCCTCGACGTTCCGACGGCGGTCGACTGGCCGGCCCGGGCCGGTGTCGACCGGACGGTCGGTCCCGTTCTCGACGCGACTGCCGTCACGCCGACGGTGGCGGTCACCGCCGCCGTCGCCGTTCCGGGGACGCTGGTAGCAGCCTATCTCGTCGTGCAGTCCGCCGTCGGGGCCGTCGTTCGATCGCGCGCCCCGCTCGCAGACCCGCAACGACGGCCGGACCAGCGATTCCCAATCATGCCGCCGGTGGCGACGCGCGACGCCGAATCTGAGGGTGCTCCGACTGATACAGAAGAATCGGACCGTTCGAGCCCGCCGGCGGAACCAGAAGAATCGACAGCCGATATCGGCGGTTCGGACGCGACGCGACACACCGGGACGCGGGTGTATTCGCCGGGCGAGACGGCGGCCGCTGAGCCGTCGCCCCCGGGTGACGGATCGGCGACCGACGCGCCCGCGGTCGACGGTGCTCGGGCCGATGAGTCCGTGACGGACGAAGCCGTGACGGCCGAGACGGACCCCAGTCGGACCGAACGCGTAGAGACTCCGTCCGAATCGGCGGACTCGGACGAGTGGATCGACGACACGTCGGTGTTCACGCCAGAGCGCCGAGCGGGGTCGCCTGACCGACACTGTCCGAACTGCGGGGAAGTGGTCTCACCCGGCGCGAGTCGCTGCCCCAACTGCGACTCGCGAGGCGAGTAGTTCCGGCAACAGTCCGTCTGGCCCGCCGTCAGTACTCCACGTCGATCTGGTGGTCTTCCGGCGTCTCGTCGCTGATCGGCGCAGTGACCGTGAGGACGCCGTCCTCGTACGACGCCGAGATGTCGTGACCCTCGATTGGACTGGAGAGGCCGATGCTCCGGTGGAACACCCGGTGTCGCTCCCCCGACGTTCCCTCGACGGCCTCGACGTGAAGCCGCCCGTTTCGCCAGCGGACCTCGATGTCCGACGGATCGTGGTCGGGGAGATCGAACAGCACGACGTAGGTGTCGTCTTCTCGGTACAGTTCGATTCCCTTCCGCGGGTGATGTTCTGTCATCCTTCAGGATTGTTCACGCCCCGGAGGCAAAAACGGTTCCCACGGATCTCACCGGTTGGAAACCGGGATGTCGCCGAGCGTCACGGTGTGTGTCTCCGTTTCCGGCGTGCCGTCCGGCGGGTACCGCACGGTCGTGACGGTGAGGCTGCCGGGCCGCTCGCCGGGCGGCAGGAGCCACGATTCGGTCACCGACGCCGACTCGCCCGGCTGGATCCGGTCCGTCGACGCGGCCCCGTCGACGGTCGACCCGCTCCGACTGGTGACGCCACCGAGGCGCACGGCGGCAGGTGTCTGCCCGGTGTTCGTGGCGTTCACCGTGAGGGTGACCCGCCAGCCGTCGTTCTCTGTGACGACCGAGGCCGACGCGATTCGCGCCGTCAGGTTCGGCTCGTCGAGAATCTCGTCGCCGGCGACGGCTCCCGTCTCGACGGCCGTGGGCGTTCCGGTGGCTGCGTCACCGCCATCGCCGCCGTCACCGACGACGTGGTGGCCCAGCATGCTCCCGAAGGTGGCCACCTCGATGAGGATCGGCAGGCCGATGCCGATGACGATGAGGAGGCGGATGAGCGTCTTCTGTTCCGGTCCGTCGACGTCTTCGAACATGATGTGAGAGGGGGTGTTAGACGGGGATCGGCGGGCTACCGGGCGCGAAGATGCCGTCGATGACCATGCTGGCCAGCGGCGGGCCGTACGCGATGACGATGAGCAGCAGGGCGATGGCCGTCCAGAGCTTGTAGTTGTCGAGGATGCGCGGGCTGTGCTCCGGCCCGGACAGCGGGTCCGGGATGCTGCCGTTGACAGACAGCGTCCCGCCGCGGCGGGCGAGCAGCGTGTCCGCCATCACCACGAGGAACAGCGCGGCGCCGACGAACAGCAGGAAGCCGCCGATAGCGATCTGGAGGCGCATCTCGGCGACCGTCCCGGCGACGCCCTGGAAGGCGAACTCGTCGTAGGTCGGCTCGGCGGTCCGCCGGGGGATGCCGGCCAGCCCGGCGCGGTGCATCGCGTTCGACATCAGCGCCATGCCGACGAACCAGACGTACGGCTGGAGGACGGCCAGACTGCGCTGGCGAAGCGGCTTGCCGGTGAGCTGCGGGACCAGCCAGTAGCTGATCGCCATCGCCGTCAGCGCGAACGCTGTGCCGACGGTGAGGTGGAAGTGGCCGGGCACCCAGATGGTGTTGTGAATGAGGTAGTTGATGTTCATCCCGGCGTTGATCATGCCGGAGAAGCCGCCGGCGGCGAACATCAGACCGGCCAGCGCACAGCCCGAGAAGGCCGGTTCGTCCCACGGGAGGTTCCTGAGCCACGAGAGGTAGCCGGAGCCGCCGTTCTGGCGCGCTCCGTGTTCGAGCGAGGCGACCACGGTGAAAGCCGTCAGAAGCGAGGGCAACAGCAGGAACATCGTGTTCGTCATCGCGATGAACTTGTAGCCCTCGGGGATGCCGGGGTCGACGTACTGGTGGTGGAAGCCGACCGGGGTCGAAAGCAACAGGAAGGCGACGAAGACCACGCGCGCGAGCGGGTCGCTGAACAGTCGCCCGCCGGCGAGCTTCGGCAGGATCGTGTACCAGACGAGGTACGCCGGCATGAGCCAGAAGTACACGACCGGGTGGCCGAAGTACCAGAACAGCGTCCGGGTCAGCAGCGGGTCGACGTTCTGGATGAGCCCGAGCGACCACGGGATCAGGAAGACGACGACTTCGACGGCGACGCCGATGGTGGAGATGTACCACATCAGCATCGTCGTCAGCACCATGAACGTCTGCAGCGGGATGCGCTCGTCGGGGTTGTCCGAGCGCCACTCCCAGAGTGCCTTGAAGTAGGCGGCCCCGGCGATCCAGGAGCCGACGATGATGAGCGCGGCCCCGATGTAGAACGCGGGGTGGGCCTTCATCGGCGCGTAGAAGGTGAAGAGCACGTCGGCGCTCAGCGAGTGGCCGAACACCGACGGCGCGCCGAACAGGCCACCGAGGATGGCCACGGCGGCCAGCACGGTCCCGGTGAGCATGATCCAGAAGGCCGGCCAGGCGAGGCGCTGTGGCAGTTCGCGCTCGAGACTGCTGGAGACGGCCCACGCGAACAGCCCCGCGATGAAGAACGTCGTGAACACCAGCGCGAGGAGGACGCCGTGGGCCGTCAGGAGGGTGTAGTAGTCGGCCGAACTGACGAACCCGCGGAACGCGCCGGTCCGGTGAAGCGCCTGGATCACGCCGAACAGCGCGCCGATACCGAGCGCGACGAAGGCGACGATGAACTCGCTTCTGACGAGTTTTGACGTTTTCGGATAGGAATCGACGAACACCATCAGTTACCCACCTCCGGGGATTGCAGCTGTGTCTCGTTCATACTCTGTTGTTGCTGGGATTCGTACTCGTCCTGTGGGACGACTTCGACGGAACCGCCCATCGTGTGGTGGGCCGCTCCGCAGTACTCGTGACAGACCAGTCCGTACGTGCCGGGCTCGTCGAAGCGCGCCGAGACCTCCGCGACCTGCCCGGGGATGACCATCGTGTTGATGTTGGTCTCGACCACGGCGAAGCCGTGAACCACGTCCGCGCTGGTCACGCGGAACGTGACCTTCGCGTCCGCTGGCACGCGAATCGGGTCGTCACCGGACCCGGGGACGAACTGGAACTGCCGGGCGACGACGTAGACGGCGTAGTGGTCCTCGCCCTCCCGGACCACGCCGGGGTCGTCGAACTGCGTTCCGGTGTTACCGCTCTGTACCGCCTGCGCGTTGATCTGCCCGCCCGAGTCGTCGACCATCGCGACGCCGACGCCGACGCTGCCGTAGGCGACCGTGGCGATGAAGCCGACGATGAGCAGGAGCGCTGCGCCGAGCCAGACCTTTTCGAATCTATGAACCTGCATGGTATCACCCGATCACCGTGACGCGGCCGAGGAACTCCACGAAGTACATGAACACCCACAGCAGGGCGATCAGCACGAAGTAGAAGGCGACCAGCGCCGCCGTCCCCTTCGGGTCGTACTCGTCGTGGCCGATCTCGACCGCCGGTTCCGTCTCCGCCGCTTCTTCGACCGGTGCCGGCCCGGTCGCGAGCGTGAGGTCGTCGCTCGTCGCGGGCGGTTGTTCGCTGTAGCGCCGTCGCATCGCCGCCGCGAACAGCAGCGGCGAGAAGAACGCGAGCAGCACCGACCCGGAGAGCAGCCACTGCGGGCCGGACAGTTCGATGTCAGCGCCGCGTCCGCCGCCACTGCCACCGCCGCTGCCGCCGAGCGGCCCGCCGACGACGACGGCGCCCTTCATGCCGAGGGACTCGTGGGGCACGCAGACGTAGTTGTAGATGCCCATCTCCTCGAAGGTGTGGCTGTATGTGGTGCCGGCCTCGGCGACGGCCGAGCCGGAGTCGAGCGGGCCGTCGCCGTCGGAGACGACGTTGTGGCCGCCGCCCTTGCCGTTCCAGCGCCAGACTACCTCCGTGCCGGGCGTGACGCGTACCGCCGGCGGATCGAACGCGAAGTTGCCGTTGTTGCCCTGCGCGCCGACGGTGATCTCGACCGTGTCCTGGTCGGTCCTGTCGACCGTCGTCCCGTCGAAGTTCGAGACGCCCTCGAACCAGCCGCCGTAGTCGGGATTCGCGGGCGGCCCTTCCGGCGTGCCGCCGCTGCCGCCACTACCGCCGCTGCCGCCACCGGGGCGGACGACGACGGCCCCCTTCATGCCGAGGGTCTCGTGAGGCACGCAGACGTACTTGTAGATGCCCTCGGAGTCGAAGGTGTGGCTGTAAGTGGTGCCGGCCTCGGCGACGGCCGAGCCGGAGTCGAGCGGGCCGTCGCCGTCGGAGACGACGTTGTGGCCGCCGCCCTTGCCGTTCCAGCGCCAGACCACCTCCGTGCCGGGGTTGACCATCACCGCTGCAGGGCCGAACGCGAAGTTGCCGTTGTTGCCCTGCGCGCCGACGGTGATCTCGACCGTGTCCTGGCCCCGCTTGTCGACCGTCCCGTCGAAGTTCGAGACGTCGTCGAACCAGCCGCCGTAGTCCGGTTCTTCCTGTGCCGATGCCGTTCCGGCCGCGCCCAGTGCCGCCGCGCCGGCCGCGGCTCCGACGAACTGTCGACGATTCAGTGCCATGTTCGCTCCCCCGTCGAACCGGGCGACAGCCCTCCGTTCAGTCCAGCTATTCGTCGAGCCATACACGAGTGGACAGCCCTCTATTCAAAAAAGGCACCGTCGGTTTTTCAACGGTCAGGAACGCCCCTATTCTTTTTATACGCCCTCCAACTTACGGCCACGCATGGCAGGCTCGAACCCTCGAATCGTCACACTGCTCGCGCTGCTCGGACTGGCCCCCGTCGCGTACTACATGCAGGGGACCGGGCGGACCATCGTCGCGCTCTCGCTGGTCAGCGTCGTCATCATCGCCGCAAGCCTGTACCTGATGACAGCCACAGCGGAGTCGAGAGCGGCCTGAGATGGACCCGGGGACGGCGGGACTGAGCACGGGCGACGCGGCCGGGCTAGCCGCGTTCTTCGGCCTCGGCCTCGTCGGGAGCGTCCACTGCCTCGGCATGTGCGGCCCGCTCGTCACGACGTACGCCGACCGACTCGGCGACGACGGCCCGGTGTCGGGCCGGGAAATCCGCCAGCACGCGCTGTTCAACGCGGGCCGGACGCTCAGTTACGCCTTCGTCGGCGTGGCCCTGGGCGCGGTCGGCGGCGTCCTCTACGACGCGGCCGGCGTCGCGCGCCTCGGTACCGCCGTCCGAGGTCTCGTCGGCGTCGCCGTGGGCCTGTTCATCGTCGCGGTGGGCGTCGGCTACCTCTCGCGCGGGAGCGCGGTCGACGTGGCCGCGTCGCTCCCGCTGGTCGGCGGACTGTTCCGCCGCGTCTCCTCGGCGCTCGTGGCCCGCGTCGACCGCTGGGTCGAGGGCCCTGGGATGGTCGCGCTGGGCGCGATGCACGGACTGCTCCCCTGTCCGCTGCTGTACCCGGCGTTCCTGTACGCCTTCGCGACCGGATCGGCCCTGACCGGCGGGCTCTCGCTGGCCGCGCTCGGCCTGGGGACGTTCCCGCTCGTGTTCGCCTACGGGACGGCGTTCGGGTCGCTATCGCCGTCTCGACGGGCGGCGCTGCACCGCGTTCTCGGTGCCATCTTCGTCGTCCTCGCGCTCGTTCCGCTCTCGAACGGCCTCGCGGCGTTCGGTATCGCCGTCCCGAAACCACCGCTCCCCATGCCATGGATGTGACTCACTGCACGCTCTGTGACCTGCCGGTCGACGCGCCCGTCACCGACGACGCCGTCGACGGGACGTTCTGCTGTCGGGGCTGTCTGGAAGTCGCGCGCACGCTCGACGACCCCGCGAGACAGACCCGCGAGGACGCCGACACCGGCGCGGACCCCGACGAGGTCGACGGCGAGACGGCCTTCGTCTCCGTCGACGGGATGCACTGTGCGACCTGCGAGACGTTCCTCGAAGCCCGCGCGACGGACCACGAGGGCGTCGAGGCGGCCGCCGCCAGCTACCCGACCGGGACGATGCGGCTCACCTACGACGACGCGGTGCTCGGCGAAGACGACCTCCCCGACGTGGTGGCCGGCACCGGCTACGGCGCAAGCCTCCAGACCGCCGAGCGCGACGACGAGTACGAATCGGAGGGTCGGCTCATCGTCGGCGGCTTCTTCGGCATGATGACGATGCTGTGGTACGTCCTGTTCCTGTATCCCGCTTACCTCGGCGTCGACCCGTCGCTGCTTCTGCTCGACCCGAACGGGACGGCGGGGGCGTACCTGCTGTGGAACATGGCGGTGATGACCGGCGTCGTCGTCGGCTACACCGGCTGGCCGATGCTGCGCGGGGCCTACGTCAGCCTGCGGGCCGGCCGGCCGAACATGGACCTGCTCGTGGCGATGGCCGCCGCGACCGCATTCCTCTACAGCGTCGTCGCCGTCGTCCTCGGCCACACCGAGGTGTACTTCGACGTGGCGACGGTCATCGTGATGGCCGTCTCCGTCGGCGACTACTACCAGGACCGGGTCCGGCGGGCCGCCCTCGATCGTCTCACCGAGTTCACGACCCAGCGAGCCGACAGCGCCCGGCGGCGCACCGCCGACGGCCACGAGGAGGTCGCAGTCAGTCACCTCGACCCGGACGACGAGGTGGTCGTCCGCTCCGGCGACCGCGTGCCGGTCGACGGGACCGTCGTCGAGGGGGACGCCGCCGTCGACGAGTCGCTGGTCACCGGCGAGTCGCTGGCCGTCCGCAAGACCGCCGGCGACGAGGTCATCGGCGGGTCGCTGGCCACGCAGGGCGGGGTCGTCGTCCGTGTCGGCCCCGACGCCGAGAGCACGGTCGACCGCCTCACGAACCTGCTGTGGGAGGTCCAGAGCAGTCGCGGCGGCGTCCAGCGCCTCGTCGACCGGGTCGCCGCCGTCTTCGTCCCGCTGGTGGTGGTGCTGGCCGTCATCGCTACCGGCGCGCACCTGTTCGTCGGCGCGACCCCCACCGACGCGATGCTGACCGGCCTCGCCGTCCTCGTCGTCTCCTGTCCCTGCGCGCTGGGGCTGGCGACGCCGCTGGCGACCGCCGCGGGAATCCGCCGGGCGCTCGACGCCGGCACCGTCGTCACCGGCGACTCGGTGTTCGAGACGGCGACCGACGTGGACGTGGTGGCCTTCGACAAGACGGGGACGCTGACGACCGGCGAGATGGAACTGCTGGAGCGCGCCGACGAGGACGCGATGGCCCGGGCGGCCGCCGTCGAGCGGTTCGCGGACCACCCCGTCGCCGCGGCGGTGACCGACGCGACGGCCGTCCCCGACGCCGAGGTGACCGACTTCGAGCAGCACCCGGGACGGGGCGTCAGCGCGACGGTCGACGGCGAGCGCGTCGCCGTCGGCACGCCCGACCTGCTCGAATCCCTCGGACTCGCGGTCCCCGATCCACTGCGCGAGCGCTGCGAGCGCGCCGCGGAGAACGGCCGCGTCCCGGCGCTCGTCGGCTGGGACGGCGCGGCACAGGATGCATTCGTCGCCGGCGACCGTCACCGCGAGGGCTGGGAGGCCGTCGTCTCGACGCTCTCGCGCGACCGCGAGGTCGTCGTCATCACCGGGGACCGTCCGGCGGCGGCGACCCCGTTCGAGCGCCACGAGGGCGTCGACGAGGTGTTCGCCGGCGTCCCGCCGGAGGCGAAGGCCGAGGTCGTCGAGCGCCTCCGGTCCCGCGGAACCGTCGCGATGGTCGGCGACGGGAGCAACGACGCGCCGGCGCTCGCGACCGCGGACCTCGGCATCGCGATGGCCTCCGGCACGTCGCTGGCCGCCGACGCGGCCGACGCCGTCGTGACCAGCGACGACCTGCGTGCCGCCCCGGACGTGTTCGCGGTGACGGCCGCGACGCGCTCGCGGGTCCGTCAGAACCTCGCCTGGGCGTTCTGCTACAACGCCGTGGCGCTCCCGCTCGCGCTGCTGGGCCTGCTGAACCCGCTGTTCGCTGCGCTCGCGATGACCGCGAGCAGCCTGCTCGTCGTCGGCAACTCCACGCGGACGCTCGCCGGCGACTCGTCGCTGGCGCGTGCGGACGGGAGCGACGCCGACCCGCCCGCACCCCGAAACAAGCCGGCGGCGGCCGACTGAGCGCCACCGACGACCGTCCGGACATTGGCGTGTGGTACCACGTCTGAAACAGATTTATCATATCACCGGTTCAGGGTTCAGATACGTCGAATACGCCGACGTGTGACTCCATGACCGATACGATTCCCGTACCCGCGCCGACCTCGTTCGCCCGCTGGCTCTACAGCGGGCGGTCGGCCATCGAGCGCGCCAATGCAGGTGCGCTCGGTGCGACGCCCCTTCTTCCGGGCCGGGACGCGGTCGTGGACGCCCGTCGAACGGCCCCGCCGCTTCCCGCACGGTAGGCCGTTTCGCCGCCGTGGGACCGGCGTCCCACTCACGGACGCCGCACTGCGCCGGCGCGTCGTCTCTCGTCGCTCCCGAGCGGTCGGCCAGTCTCTCCGAGGCCGACCCCGACACGTCGTCACGCTCAGTTCACTCTCGGCGTGACGCTGTCGCTCCGAGCGTCGTTCCCCCGTCGTATCGTCGCCCAGCGAAGGGTTCCCTGTGGAATCCAGCGCCGGCCCAATTCCGGGCCGGAAGCACGCCCCTCCCGTCACCGACGCACGGTTTCCATCCACCGACGCGCAGCCCCCCACCGACGCGACTCGTTCGGCGAGTGCCCTCCCCGACGGACGCCGGTCCGTCCACCGGGCCCGGTTCGACCCCGGCCGTCGGCGTTATGTCGCTCCAGGCGACTCCCCCGACCGAGGTATCGGCCGACGTATCACTGCGCGTCCCGCGTGGCGGGTCCGAGACCCTCGAGGCGGGCGTCGCCGAGGTCCTCGCGGCCGTCGACGGCGTCGATTCGGTGACCGTCGACCGGGTGACGAGCGTCCGCCCGACGGGGACCGACATCCGCGTCGACGCCGACGTGTCACTGTCGCTCCGCATCTCCGACGAGTCCGACCGGGTCGACGCGAGCACCGCGCTCCTCCAGCAGGGCTTCGGCGTCATGGCGGTCAACCGGGTCGAGGTCGACCGCGAGGCGTGACCGAACCGGTCGCGTTCTCCCGCTGTCGCGCTGTCCCGCCCCGCCGTCCCGGTTAGCCGCAGGCGGCTCCGGGCCTCGCCCGGCGCGGGTTCGACTCCCGTCGGGACGACGATCATGATGGAACACGTCTATCTCGCCGCCGTCATCGACCGACGGCGACGCGACTCGAACAATCGAACACAGTCTCGCCGCACCAGACGGCTGTAACAGCGCGACCCTATTCGTCCGTCCACATCGCGTCCGACAGCGTCCGCTGGACCGCCTGCTCGCCGACGGCGGTCGCGAGCGTCTCGAAGCCGTTTCGCTCGACGGGGTCGGCTGCGTTGGCGACCAGCCGGGAGACGATGAACTCCGGCGTCGACTTGCCCACCGTTCCGAAGCGGGGCTGGTAGTCCACCTGGAGGTCGAGGTCCTGACTCAGCCCTTCCGCGAAGATGCCGTCGGTCCGCGCCTCCTCGGGCAGCGGTTCGAGGTCGTCCGCGAGGTGGGTGACGAACACGCCCAGCGCGTCGCGGTCGACGGTCAGCGTCACGAGTCCGTGCAGCAGGTCGGCGGCGGAGCCGGGCTCGGTGATGGCCTCGAACTCGTCGACGAGCATCAGCGTCCGGTCGCTCTCGGTCAGCGGTGGGACGACCGACCGGAGCGTCGATTCGAGGACGCCGGCGTTGAACGAGGCGTGGCGGCGGTGAAACACGACCGTGTCGACGAGCCCGACCTCCGCTGCTTCGGCGGGCACTGGCAGTCCCATCTGCGCGAGCAACTGGACCTGACACAGCGTCTCGAGCAGGGTCGTCTTCCCGCCGGAGTTCGCGCCGGTGAGCACGGCCACCCGGTCGCCGCTGGGCGGTCGGTTCGCTCGGTCGAGGTCGAGCGAGTGGTCGCCGACGGCGTAGGTGACCGGCTGGACGCTGTCCACGTCCGAGAGCGCGAGGTTCCGCGCCCGCTTGACCGCGATGGTCTTTCTGCCCTCGACGAACGTCGGCCGCGTCAGGTCGAACGCGATGGCGAAGCGGGCAAGCGACACCGAGAGCGCCAGGGCGTCGACCGCCGCGACGGCCGCGTCGATGTCGTCGCGCGCGTCCGCGAGGTCGTCTTCGAGGCGGTCGGCGACGGCCTGCTCGCGCTCCTGGGCGTCCGTCCGAAGCGAGCTTCGGAGGTCCCGGAGGGCGGCGTCGACGAAGTCCCGCGCGTCAGTCGCCTCCCGGGGCATCGCGTCCCGGACCCGCGCGGCGTCGATACCCGTCTCGTCGGTGACGTGACGGACGAGCGCGTCCTGGAACTCTGCAGGTCGGCGCGCCCCCTCCTGGACGGCCTCGACGACCGACATCGATGCGGCGGCGAGGTCCTCGACCTGGCCCAGTTGGTCGCGGAGGCGGTCCAGTTCCTCGTCGGCTCCCTCGCCGACCGAGTCGCCGTCGCCGGCCAGCCCGGCCAGCGCCGCCCTGGCGGCCGAAAGCGCATCGCCGTCCAGCGACGCCACCGACTCGAACACGCCCCCTTCGACGCCGGTCTCTTGGAGCGCCAGCGCCGCCTTCACCGCGGCCAGTTCGCCCCCGCTCGCGTCGTAGCCGTCGAAGGCGTCGAGCACCGCGCGCTGGTCCGCGTCCGACAGGTCGGCCCACGTGTCGCGGGCCGCGAGCACGTCGTCGAGTCGCTCGTCCATCGCCTCCCGCGTGGGAAGCGGCGTCAGCACACGGATCTTGTCGGCCGCGTCCGCCGTGACGGCGTACTCCTCGGCGAGGTCCAGTAGCTCCTTGTACACGTCGCGGGTGTCGCGGGTGGCGAGCAAATCCATCGACTCGGCCCCCGTCGCCCGTCGGAGGATGCGCGTCGCCCGGCCCCGAGAGAGCCCCGCCCCGGTCAGCGCGCGCGTGTCCGCCGACTCGATGGCCTCGATGGCCCGCTCGACGCCCAGCTCCTCGGTGAGCAGTTCGGATGTCTTCGGGCCGATACCCCAGTACTCCTCCAGTCGCATGGGCGTGTGGATGGCGGGGCCCCGCTTAGGCGTTTTCAGTTGTTCGGCCCGTCGTCGTCCAGCCCGAACCGCTCGTGTATCGGGCCCGGATCGCCGCGGGCCTGCCGGGCGGCCCGCCGCGCTGCGCGACGCGCGACGAGCGCACCGAGCGCGGCCGGGACGGCGAGCAAGAGCGACACGAGCGCCGTCTCCTCGGAGACGACCGACGGCCCGTCGGCGAGCAGGACCTCGTACCCGACCGCGAGGACGACGGCGGCCACGCCTGCGACGACGAGGTAGAGCCCGCGTGCGAGCGCCTCGCTGGGGTTTCGAAGCCGCGAGAGGTACCCCGCAGGCCCGAGCCACCCGGCGAGCAGGACCGCCGCGGCGACGGGCAGCGAGAGGTCGCCGACGAGGATGACGACGGCGTACAGGACGAGCGGCGCGACGGCGATTCCGAGCGACAGGCCCGCGAGCGCGACGGCCCACCTGGGTGCGCTGCGATTCACCTCCGGAATCGCCTCCGCCGCCCGCTCGTCCAGCAGTTCGACCTGCTCCTCGGTGAGCAGCGACTCCTCGCAGTGGGGACAGCGCAGCGCCGTCGCCGCAAGCGCCTCTCCACAGGCCGGACAGGTCGGGTCCGACGCCTCGCGCCAGTCTGCCATTGCCCCCCGTTCGCCGCCCAGCGGCTTGAGTTGCCCGCCGTCGGCGGGGCCGTCACTCACTCGCAGCCCACCACGAAGTTTTTACGCGATGGCGTTCCCATCACCCGGTGGACATGAAAGACGTCCTCTCTCGCATCGGTATCGGCTCCGCGACGGTCGATACCGTCCTGCCCTCCAGCACAGTCCGCGCCGGCGAGTCCGTCGACGCCGAGGTCCGTGTCGAGGGCGGTTCGACCGACCAGGACATCGACGCCGTCTACTTCGCCATCGAGACGGAGTACAAGACCGACGAGGGCTTCAAAGACGCTATCGTCGAGCAGTGGCAACTGACGGAGCCGTTCACCATCGAGGCCGACGGACAGCGCAGATTCGAAACGACCATCGACGTTCCCCGTCGGACGCCGGTGACGACGCGCTCGACGGCCGTCGAGATCGAGACCGGACTCGACATCTCGATGGCCGTCGACCCCGAGGACGAGGACCACGTCGAGGTCGAACCGACGCCCCGGACGCAGGCCGTCTTCGACGCGCTGTCCGACCTCGGCTTCACGCTCCGCTCGTCGTCGTGTCAGGCCACGCGCGGGAGCCTCTTTGGCACGTCGGCGAGCTTCGTCCAGGAGTTCGAGTTCCGGCCACAGGGCGGCGAGTTCGCCGGCGACGTGGACGAGGTCGAGGTCGTTCCCGTGTTCGACGACGACCGGCTGACCGTCTACGTCGAGGTCGACCGCCGGGGCGGCCTGCTCGCCGAGGTGACCGACACGGACGAGCGCCACACGAAGCTCACGGTCGAGGACGCAGACGCCGAAGCTGTCCGGCCGCGACTCGCGAGCGCTGTCCGCGATCTGAGCTAGGGGCCACATCCGCAGGGTCCCGCGCTCACTCCCAGAAAGACTGCGTCCGCGCGTACTCCCGTTCCTGCCGGAGGATGTCGCGGTAGAACTCGTCTTCGTCCTCCCGCAGGCGGTTGATGATCCGGGCGGCGTTGTGCGGGCCGACGCCGCGGGCGGCGAGCGCGACCACGGCCCGCTTCCCGTGGCTCTGGACGAGCGAGCCCGAGCGGTAGGCCCGCTCGGTCATCTTCTCTTGCTCCGCGTCCTTCTCGTCGGCCCGGACCGCCGAGACGACCTCCTCCGCCCAGGGGTTCAGCGCGGCCACGCGCGTCGACCCGCACTGCGGACACGACGGCTGGTCGCGGACGCGCTCGACCTGCTGTTTCCGGTCCCAGTCCTTGCAGTGCAGGCACAGGAGGATGACGCGGTCGCTCTGGATGCGCTCGCGCACGGTCTGGATGACGCTGGCGTCGGCGTTCTCCGGCGACAGCAGTTCCCGGCCCGACGAACTGCCGCCGGTCCCGATGGCCGTGTGCTCGCCGACGGTCTCGAGGGCCACGTCGCCGGTCTGGATATCCCGGAGCAGGTCGGCCGTCTCCCCGATGGCGAGGTCCTCGTGGCGGACCTCCCGGAGCGCCTCGTCGTACATCGGCGTGTCCTCCAGCGCGGCCAGCAGGCGGTCGCGGCCGAAGTCGGTCGATCCGCGGCCGCGCCAGCGCTTGAGCGATCCGAACTTCGTGGCGACCTGCGCGAGCTTGAACTTCAGCGCGTCGGCGTTCTTGAGGCTCAGTTCGACCAGCGCGGGCAGGTGATCGGGGTCGGTCTCCTCGACGACCTCGATCACGTCGCCGGCGGTGATCCGCCGCGGGACTTCGAGCGTGATTCGGTAGGGATCGACGTCCATCGCCACTGACGACCCCGCGCGCTGGCCGAGCAGCGCCGACAGCACCCGGCCGAGCGTCTCGTTGATCTTGTGACCGAAACAGGCGTTGACGATCACCTCGCGCCCGTGGAACTCGACGACGACGGTCGCGTCGTCGGGGATCGGCCCCTCGTGCTTCTCCACCTGCGAGAGCCCGTCGGCGACGGTGGTCCGGCCAGCGTCGTAGCGGGTCGCCACGTCGCGGGCGACCGCGCCCACGTCCGCGCCGGCCCGTAACTGCTGGCCCGCGACGCGCCGCAGTTCGCCGACCTCCGCCGCGACCGCCCGCGGGACCGGAATCTCCTGACCGACCCACGACGGGACTTCGCCGGCGGGGTCCTCGATGGGCGAGACGGTCACGACCTCTTCCTCCTCGTCGATGGTAGTGATGCGCCACATCTCGCCGCGCTGGACGAACACCTCGCCGGGGGTCGCGAAGTTGACGACGAACTGCTCGTCCAGCGTCCCGACCTGCTGGCCGGAGGCCACGTCCTCCACGTCGTAGGTCGCCTCGTCGGGGATCATCGAGAGGTTCTGATAGAAGTACTGCCACGTGCCGCGGCGCTTCTCCAGGGTGTCTCGCTCCTCGTCCAGCCAGACGACGTTGTTGGCCGCCAGTTCCTCGACGACTCCTTTGAACTCCGCCTCGGCGATGTCGCGGAACGGATAGGCCCGCGTCAGGATCTCGTAGGCCCGCATCGCGCGAATCTCGCCGGTGTCCATCACCAGGCCGGCGATCTGGTTGGCGACGGTGTCGAGGCTCCCGTCGTGGATCTCCGCGGGCTCCACGTCGCCGTTTCGGGCCTGTCTGGCGATGGCCAGCGCCTCCGGCGTGTCGTCGGCGTCGGTGGTGACGACCGTGCCCGAAGAGACCTGGTCGCGGCGGTGGCCGGCGCGGCCGACCCGCTGGACGAGCCGCGAGACCTGCCGCGGACTGCCGTACTGGACGACGTGGTCGACGTGGCCCACGTCGATGCCCAGTTCCATCGAGGACGTACACAGCAGGGCGTCGAGGTCGCCGGCCTTGAAGCGGTCCTCCACGTCGATGCGGGCCTCCTTCGACAGCGAGCCGTGGTGGACGCCCAGGTCCGTTCCGAGCTCCTTGAACCGCGAGCCGAGCGCCTCGGCGGTCTGACGCGTGTTGACGAACAGCAAAACGGACTCGTGGTCGTCGATGAGATCGGCGATGTAGCGGACGTGGCTCGCGGTCCCCGCGTCGGTGACGAGCGTACTCGACAGCGTCTCGTCGCGGTCGGTGATCTGCGGTCGAACGACCTCGATGTCGAGGCGGCTGCCGATGTCGACCTCGACGATGGCACAGTCGCGGCCGGCGGTGAGGAAGCGGGCGACCTCCCTCGGGTCGCCGACGGTCGCCGAGAGACCGATGCGCTGGAAGGACCCCGACAGTTCCCGGAGTCGCTCGAGGCCGACCGTCAGCTGTGCGCCGCGCTTCGCCGCGGCGAGTTCGTGGACCTCGTCGACGACGACGTGGTCCACGTCTTCGAGCGCCCGGCGGAGCTTCGACCCGGTGAGCATCGCCTGCAGCGTCTCCGGCGTCGTCACGAGCACGTCCGGCGGGTCGTCGGCCTGCTTCTGGCGCTGGTAGTCGGTGGTGTCGCCGTGGCGAACGTCCACGTCGAGGCCCAGGGTCTCACCCCACCAGTCGAGGCGCTGGCGCATGTCGCGGTTCAGTGCCCGGAGCGGCGTGATGTACAGCGCGCCGATGCCGAACCGGTCGTCGGCCTCGGCCAGCGCGTCGAAGACGGGCAGCATCGCCGTCTCGGTCTTGCCGGTGCCGGTCGGCGCGACCACGAGGGCGTCCCGTCCGGTCGAGAGCGTCGGGATGGCCTTTCGCTGTGGCTCGGTCGGCGTCGAGAAGCCCCGCTCGGAGAGCGCGTTCCGCACCGCCGGCCCGAGCGCCGTGAAGGCGTCCTCGCCGCGAGCGACCCCGTCAGTCATCGCCCCTCCCTAGCGGCTACGTCGGGTTAAACACGTTGTCCGCGGTGGGCGCGGGTACAGCCTTATGCCCCTCCCACGAGGAGTGTGGCGTATGACAATCGACGCTCGTTCCCCGGCGGGTGGTCGCCGGTGAACACGCTCGACGAGATCGAACGGGCCGTCAAGGACACGGCGCACTACGTCAGCGGCAATCTCGCCAACCATGCCGACCGCTCCGCCGGCGAGAACCCGAGCGGCGAGGCGCAGGTCGGCGGCGACGTGTGGGCCGACGACCTGTTCTTCGACGCGGTCGCCCACATCGACGGGGTCGGCGCGTACGCGAGCGAGGAACGGGCCGACGTGGTCGACTGCGGCGAGGGCTACAGCGTCGCTATCGACCCGCTCGACGGCTCCGCGAACCTCGCGTCGAACAACTCCGTCGGGACGATCATCGGGGTCTACGACGCGCCGCTCCCCGCGAGCGGCCGGTCGATGGTCGCCTCGATCATGGTGCTGTACGGGCCGTACACGACGCTGACCGTCGCTCGCTCCGATCGCGACGTGGTCCAGGAGTACCTGCTTCGGGATGGCCACAGCGAGCGCTGGGGCCAGTTCAGCCTCCCCGATGAGCCGACTGTGGTCGGCCTCGCGGGCAAGACGGGCGAGCGCAGCGACGCGGTCAACGCCGCTGCCGAGCGCTTCGAGCGGGACCTGAAGCTCCGCTACGGCGGCGCGACCGTCGCCGACCTGGCGCAGGTGCTCGAATACGGCGGCCTGTTCGGCTACCCGGCGACGACCACGTATCCGGGCGGCAAGCTCAGGATCCACTTCGAGGCCGCGCCGCTGGCCTACCTCGTCGAGGCCGCCGGCGGCGCGTCGAGCGACGGCGAACAGTCGCTGCTCGACGTAGACCCCGAGGGAATCCACGACCGGACGCCGACGTTCCTCGGGAACGAGGAACTGGTCGACGAACTCGAGGCGGCGCTCGCCGAGTAGTCGCCGAGACCGCTCTCAGACCCGCCGGTACGCGCCCAACCGCGTCCCGTCGAGCAGGAACGCCTCCGAGCCAGTCATCCCGTCGGGCAGGAACGGCGCGAGAAAGTCCTGTCCATCGACGTTGACCCACGTCCCGCCCGAGCGGTCGTTGAACGCCGGGAAGACCACGAGGTCCGCGTCCGCGTCGAGATCGCCGTCGAACCGTTCGGCGAACGGCTCGGGGACGAGCGAGCCGCGGAGCCACGCCCGCTCCTTGCGCGACCCCCCGACGCTGTCCTCCAGTCTGACGACCGGGTGCTCGTGGCCAACGCAGACGACCTCGGCGGCGAGCACGTCCGGCGCGGGCCACGTGTGGCCGTGGGCGAAGCCCACGTCGCCGATGCGAACCCCGTGCCCGGGCGTCACCGTCACGTCGGGAGCGAGATCGGCCACCACGTCCGCCAGGCCGCCGTCGTGGTTCCCCTTCACGACTGTCACTGGCACGTCGAGAGCGTCGAAGAGTGCCGACAGCTCCTCGCGCTCCGCCCGAAAAGGGTCGCCGATGGCGTGGCCGAGGTCGCCGACGACCACTAGCCGGTCGGCGCGGGCACGGTCGAGCGCGTCCAGCAGCCGCTCGCGGCGGTCCTCGGCGGCCGACTGGAGTTCGACGCCCTCGTAGCGCAGGCCGGCCTCGATGCCGGCGTGGTAGTCCGCGACCGCCAGCAGGCGCTCGCCGTCGGTGTCGACCGTCGCGGCCGGAACGCCGGGCAGCGGTTCGACGCGCATCGGCGCTCGGTTGGGTCCCTGCGGAGAAAAGGGCCGCGGCTCGACTGGCGGCGGCGATCCGTCGGACGGCAGGCCGCCTCAGATCGGAGTGAGCCTGCCGTCCTCTGGCTCGTAGCAGCGCCCGCCCATCAGCGCGTCCTGGATCGCGTCCTCGACGGCGTCGGTGTCCGCGCCGTAGCGGCTCGCGACCGTCGAGCGAAGTTCCTCGCGGTCGGCCCCGCCGCCGTCGTCGAGGTCCTGCATGACCTCCATGACGGCGTCTTCGAGGTCCACGTCTTCGGCGGGCGCGTCCTCGCCCGCGGAGTCGCCGGCGGTGGTCTCGTCGGCTCCGGCGTCGGTCGCGGTCTCGGGGGTCTCGGCGGGCGCGTCGCTCGTCGCCGCGCCGGTACTCGGCTCGGGAGACTCGTCGCCGGCCGGCGCACCGGACGAGTCGGGCGCGGGCTCGGCGTCGGCGGCGTCGGCTGGCGCGCCCTCCTCGGCCGCCTCGGCCAGGTCGTCGGGGTCCGGCGTCTCGATGTCGGCCTCGCCGGGGTCGTCGACCTCGGCCCCGCTCTGGAAGGCCGTGCCGTACTCCTGTTCGATCTCCTCGCGCTCGTCCTCGTCCAGTTCGAACTCGGTGTCGAAGTCGCCGAGGTCGTCGTCGGATTCGGACGACGATTCGGGCTCGTCCTGCACCGTCGGGTCGGCGTCGGTCGCCGACTCGCTCGACGCCGACGACGTCTCCGCGGGCTCGCTCGGTGCGGGCGTCGAGGGGACGTCCTCGCCTGCGGAGTCGCCGGCGGTGGTCTCGTCGGCTCCGGCGTCGGTCGCGGTCTCGGGGGTCTCGGCCGGGGCGTCGCTCGTGGCTGCATCGGTGCTCGGTTCGGCGGACGCGTCGCCGGCCGGTGCGCCCGGCGAGTCGGTCGCGGGCTCGGCGTCGGCGGCTTCGGCGGGCGCACCCGTCTCCGCCGCCTCGGCCGGATCGGCGTCCGCCGTCGGTTCGCTCTCGGCGGAGCCTGTTTCGACCGGCTCCGCCGTTTCGTCCGACTCGTCGGCAGTCGTGTCGTCGGACGCGATTTCGGACGGCGAATCGTCCGCCATCCCGGCGGTCGTCGCATCTGTGGCCGTCGCGTCGATGTCGGTCGTCGCCAGAACGGGGAGCGGGTCGTCGGTCCCGTCGCCGGGCGACAGCGACAGCGGGTCCGCCTCGCCCGTCTCGCCGGCGACGACGCGGGCGGCGTCGAGCGCCGTCTCCCGGAGCGCCTCCAGGTAGTCCCCGGTCGTGCCGTAGTGGTCGAGCGCCAGCGCGATGCCGGCCGCGGCGCTCTCGTCGACGCCCTGTTCGAGGAGCGCGTTCCGGAGGTCCTCGCCGGTCAGGCCGGTCTGCTTGGCGCTCGCCATCTGTCCCACGCGGGCCGCCGTCTGCTCGGCCGCCTGGACGACCCAGCGGTCGCGCGTGTCGGCGTCGACCTGGCTGATGCTCTCCGGGCGGACGGAGGTGAACACGCGGTCGCTGTCCTCGGGCTGGAACGTCCGGGCCTTGCCCGTGACGGCGACGAACATCGGGGGTTCGGCCGCTTCGAGGACGGCCAGTTCGTCTGGCTGGTACTGGCCGGCGTAGACGACGAACGGTCCGGTCGGATCGACGATGCGGGCGCGCAGCACGTCGTCGTTGACCCGCTCGATCTCGGTGAGGACGCCGACGAGGAACAGGCGGTTGACCCGCGCGCCGGTCGGCGTGACGACGTAGTTCGGGGCCCGCTCCTCGTCGGACTCGGAGTACGAGAAGTCGGCGTCGTCGAACTCCGCGGCGAACAGTCGGTAAGCGACCTCGCGCCGGCCCGCGCCGCTGTCTTCGGACTCGCTCATGCCTCCGCCTCCCGGAGGAGGGTCTCCGCGCGGGTCGCCGGATCGTCGTCGGCCTCGGCGAACGTCGAGGCGGTGAGGTTCGCGCCGTACTCGTCGACCGACAGCGACCCGCGGACGACGTACTCCCGGCCGACGATGCGGTCGGCGATGCGCTCGGCGACGACCTCCTTGTCCATGGCGTTGCGGGCGTGCTCGCGGGCGTCGTCGATGTCGCCGCCGTAGACGGCCGCGGTCAGTTCGTCGCCGAGGACGACGGTGACGGTACCGGTGCCGTCGTCGAGGATCGCCTTCGTCCGCAGGTCGTCCTCGCCCTCGACGGTCCCGTGGGAGCGACACTGCCCGTTCTGGATGACGCGCCCGCACTCGGGACAGCGCTCGATGAGGCCGGAGCCGTCGCGCACCTCGATGACGTTGCCGACCAGTTCCACGTCGAACAGGCCGCCACTGTCGACGGCCTCGTGGACCGAAATCCGCGGGGCGTCCTCGGCCACCTCGACGGTCCGGTCGAGCGCGGTGACCGTCGAGAACTCGGAGACGTTCACCGAGGGCGCGCCGCGGAACTCGCGGACGAACGACTCCTCGATGCGGACCGACGCGCCGACCTCGATCTCACCGTGTGGTTCCCAGTCGGTAAAGGGGAGCCGCCCGCTCTCGTCGCCGAGCACGCCGCTGAGGATGGTCGTCTCGCCGTCGCGCCCGTCGATGACTTTCTGCTCGCACTCGAGGACCTGCACCTCGACGGTGATGCCGCGGTCCCCGGGTTCCAGGTCTGACAGCGACGCTCGGCCGCCGACCTCGTAGTCGATGGCGAGCGTCTCGTCGACGACCTCCGGCTGGGTGCTGTCGCCGAGGTTCAGTTCGGGCTTGCCGTCCCACTCGCGGACGCCGGCGTTGCCGAGCCGGACGGTCTGGCCGGGTTCGAGGTCGCCGGAGAAGCCGTCCCACGCGGTGTAGGAGATCTTCCCGGTCTCGTCGGCCAGTTCGCCCTCGCGGATGACGTGCTGTTCCCCGTTGTACTGGATGGATCGCCGGCCCGACGTGAGCACCACGGCGGTGACCGTCACGTTCGAGTCGCCGGTCGTGACCTCGCTGATGGCCTTGCTCGACGGCGTGCCGTCGCCGCCGCTCGAACTGCCACCGCCGTACTTCCGTCTGAGGCTCTGCTTGGCCTCGTCCATCGGCACGGAGTAGTTGACGAGGTTCTCCAGGTCGCGTTTGACCTCCTCTTTGTCGACGCCGAGGTCGGAGGCGAGATCCTCGGCATGGTCTTCGAGAGACATCGACAGACGGTTCGACGGGGCCACTCAAAAGCGTTGTCTGCGACCGTCACTGCTGCCAGTACTCGCTCCGTCTGCAAAAACGGCCAAAATTCTTATCTACGATACTGGGAGAACATTCAATCATGGATCTGAAACGCGTCATCGCCGATTTATACGCCCTTTACTGCCGTTATAGAGCCTCTCTTGGACGCGACTCAGAGAATTTCAGTAACGAAAACAAGGCGGAGATGACGGTGTCCTGACGTGCCCGGAATCTTCGGTTCGAAACCGTCCGATGCCCACGTCATCTGGCGGAGCGGTCGAAACAACGACGGCAAAAAGAAGTTCGACTTCGAGTACCTGGAGCTGTGGGCTGCGCACTTCGGCGTCGACTTCGAGCAGTGGACCCGGGTCGACCACGACCGGGGGGACGAACCCCGCGAGCAGTTCGCCTGCGTGTTTCGGTGGTCGAAAACCGGCGGCCAGGAGCTCTCCGTCGGCGACGAGGAGTGGACGATGGGGACACAGCGCAAGCCGCGGACGTTCCTGGAGATCGACGAGGAGGGGATGGTCAGGCTGCGGGGCTGGAGCACCGAAGCGACGCTCGACGTGGACGAACTCGTCCTGCAGAAGACCGTCCTGAAACTGCGGACCGCCGACGGAACCGTGAAGAAGCTCGACGTGCGAAAGCTCTCGAAGCGGCCCGAGCGGGCCACGTCCTGAGTCGGTCGCCGGCAACCGAAAAGCGGTTTGGCGGCCGCCGACACGGACGGGTATGCACGTCGTCGTCAACGCCGCGATGAGCGCCGACGGGAAGCTCTCCTCTCGCCGCCGCGAACAGATCGAGATCTCGGGCCCGACGGACTTCGACCGCGTCGACCAGCTCCGGGCCGACAGCGACGCGGTGATGGTCGGCGTCGGCACGGTGCTCGCCGACGACCCGTCGCTGACCATCGACGACCCGGAACGGCGCGCCGCCCGGGCCGAGCGTGGCGACCCCGAGAACCCCGCCCGCGTCGTCGCCGACTCGCGCGTCCGGACGCCGCCGGACGCCACCGTGCTCGACGGCCGCGCGCAGACGTACCTCCTCGTCAGCGAGGCCGCGCCGCCGGACTTCATCGAGGAGATGGAAGACGCCGGCGCGTACGTCATCGCCGCCGGCCGGGACCGCGTCGACCTGACGACGACGCTCGCGAAGCTCGAAGGCGAGGGCATCGACCGGCTCATGGTCGAGGGCGGCGGCGAACTCATCTTCGGCCTGTTCGAGGAGTCGCTGGTCGACGAGCTGTTCGTCTACGTCGGCCCGAAGATCATCGGCGGCCGCGACGCGCCGACGCTGGCGGACGGCGACGGCTTCGTCGAGGACTTCCCCGAACTCGAACTGGCCGGCGTCGAACGGGTCGACGACGGCGTGGTACTCCACTGGACCGCGGAGAACTGAGACGCGGGTCGGGCGGCGCGATCGGGCGCTTAGTGGTCGTGACCGGTCAGTTCCGCGAACGTCTGCCCGAAGCGCTCCTCGAACAGTTCGCTCGTCTGCTCGTCGAGCGTGACGAGGTCCTCGTCGGGTTCGCCCTGGCCGTGGTGGACGGCGCTGTGGATGCGCTGGGCCAGGCCGAACATCGCGATGTCACCGACGACCTGCGGGTCGGTCTCGTCGGGAGACTCGCGGAGGATCTCCAGCAGTTCGGCCGGGACGGTGAGCTCGTCGGTTTCGTCGTCTGTCTCGATCGTCAGCGTGACAGTCTCGTTTGCCATGCACAGGTGTCCGTCGCCGGACCTAAAGGGTCTGTGGATGTGCGACCGGGGGACGCGTCGGATCGCCGTGATCCGAATCCGCGCCGCGGACGCGACGCGGTCGCACTCAGTACCCGAGGTAGATGGCGAGCGCCTTCAGCACCGCGTAGACGGCGACGACGAGGCCGGCAACGTACATGGCGATCGTCTTGAGCAGCCCCCACGGCACGAGGCCGCCGCTCTGGCCGACGCTGAGCGTCCCGGCGGACGCGAACCCGACCGCAACGGCGTGGTCGCCGGTCTCGGCGGCTCGGTACCGGAAGCGGACGCTCCGTGACTCGCCCGCCCGGACGGTGACGTTCCGCGAGGCGGCGGGCTCGCCGGCGACCGTGAGCCTGATCGGACGCGTCGCCGTCGCGTTCCCCTCGTTGCGAACGGTCGCGTTCACGGCGACGACCCCGCCGACGGGGACCTGGCTCCGGTTCAGCGTCGCGTTCGTCACGACGAGAGCGGCGCGCCGTCCGTCGCCACCACCCGTGTCGGCCGACTCCGCGCCGGTCGAGAGCTCCGTTCCCGGCCCGTCCGTGGCCGGTTGGTCCGGGCCCGAATCGCCGGACGCGTCGCCCGTCGAGCCCCCCGGCTCGCTCGACTCAGTCGGCCGGGTGTCCGCTGTCGTCGTCTCCGTCACGGCGTCTGTGGCGGTTTCCGTTTCTGTCGCGGTCGTTTCGGTCCCCGTCGCTGTCTCCGTCTCGGTCTCCGTCGCGGTCCCTGTCTCGGTGGCGGTCTCCGTTTCTGTCGGCGTCTCGGTTTCGGTCGGTGTCGGCGTCGGCGTGGGACCGCCGAACGTCCCGCCCGGGAACGTCAGGTCCAGTTCCTCGACCTCGCCGGTGGGGTTCGGGTCAGTCTCGGCCGCTTCCGGGCCGCTCGCGTCGTCGACATGGAACGTCACCGTCGAGTCGATGTCGCTACTGACCCGCAGTTTGTCGGCGGTGGGGTCCGAACCGCCGTACTCACCGGCCGTCTCGACCGTGATCGAGTCCTGTATCTCGCCGTTCGCCACGGCGACGATGGTCGTTCCCACGGGCGCGTCGGTCCCCGTGCTCGATACCGCGGCGCCGTAGTACGCGTTCGGGGGTGCGGTCTGCCCGAGCGTCGGGCCGGCGACGACTCCGGTCGCGGCCAGCAGGACGAGGAATGCGGCGGACGCCACGAGTCGGCGGCGCGTCGTAGCTGTGACGTTGGGATTCATTCGATCACGTTCGGCCAGGTCTCTGTCGTCGGTCCGTCACTCGTCGGCTGCGAGCGAGCAGGTGTCTCAGCTCCCCTCGCTCGGGTCGTAGCCTTCCCCGTCGACGGTCCGGATCTCCTCGCCGGAGTCGAGGTAGACGAAGTACCCCTCGTAGTCCGAGAGGGTCTCCGAGCCGGAGGCGGTGGTGAACGCCGACACGTCCGCGTCGCCGGACGGATCGGTGAGGTCCTCGCTCTCGTCGCGGACGTAGACCGTGACGTCGCTGTCACTCACCGTGACGCCCTCGCCGAGGTCGCTGTCGACCGTCACCGACGACCCCGAGTTCAGGTCGGGCGTCGCGGCGACGAGGTTGTATCCCTCGTGGAGGTATCGGGAGTGGAGCTGGCCCGTCTCCTCGTAGGTGTACCCGATACGGGCGCTCGAATCGGTCCCGTAGACGTAGTAGCCCTCGCCGGCCTGGTTCTCGTTCGGCGAGACCCACTTCGTGTTCGTCGCCGTGGGGTCGTACGTCGTCACGTCGCTGACGTTCTGGAAGACCACGTCAGACGTGTCCATCGGCGTGCCTTCGACCTGGTACCCCTCGTCCAGCCCGTTGGCCTCGTGGACGAGCCTGACCGCGTCCGTGTCCGACTGCGCGTCGGCCTCGGCGATTTCGACCGTCGTCGACCCGGTGCTCACGTCGTCCGTGATCTCCGTCGGGTCGATCCGCGCCTCGACGGCCCCGTCGTCCACGTCGACGGTGTAGCTGGTTCCGGCGATTTCGACCGTCGCGGTTTCGGTCGCCGCGCCGCCGCTGGCGACGAGGTTCCCCTGGGCGTCGCGCACGCCGTCGGCCGTCACCCTGATCGAGGTGTTCGTGTCCTCGACGACGCCGACGAACTCACTGTGGACCCGGAGGCTGTCGACCGACTCGATGGCGGTTTCGAGCGTCACCGAATCGGTGTCGGTCCGCGTCGAGCCGAAGTAGTCCGACGCGGTCACCGTCAGCGTGACCGAACCGTCGCTCGCCGACGGGTCCGAGACGGTAAAGGAGTCGAAGTAGGTGTCGCCTGAGGTATGCGACAGCGTCAGCGAATCCGGGCCGCCTAGCGCCGACGCGTCGGTCGTGACGGTGTCGACGCCGGCCGTCGCGTCTGTCACCGTCGCCGAGACCGTGACCGTGTCACCGACCTCGACGGTGTCGTCGCCGTCCTTCTCCGTGACCGTGACGCCGCTGATGGAGGGCTTCGTCGTGTCGACGGTGTAGTCGGCCCGAAGCGTGTTCGCGTCGGGCGTCGGCGGGCCGGACGAGTACGAGCGGGTCTGTCCCGCCTCGTCCGTGGCGCGGACGCTGACGGTGAACGCGTCGTCGCTGCTGATGCCGTTCCCGCTCGTGTCGTAGCTCCAGTCGGTCGTCCCGGACGTGCTCAGCCACGTCTCCGAGCTCTGCCAGCCGGAACCGGTGTAGTACTTCCCGTCGCTGCGCTGGATGGACACCTCGACGGTGTCGAGTCCGGCGTCGTCGGAGGCCGTCCCGCTGATGGTCGGCGCGCCGGTGAGGTTCGCCCCGTCGTCGGGCGAGTCGATGTCCACCGTCGGATACTCGTTGTCGACGACGAACGTGTCCTGGGCCTCGGCCGACTTGAAGCCGCTGTCATAGTCAGCAGAGAGCCTCGCTTCCCCGTCGTCGAGGCCGTCGCCGAAGCTCATCGAACTCAGGTCAATCGTCACCGAGAAGTCGGTGTTCTGGACGTTCTTCGTCACCGTGGCGATGTCGTCGTCGTCCGGATCCTGGACCAGGAAGGTCACGTCGCCGGCGGAGTCGAGGTTCCCCTCGACGGTTATCGTCCCGTCCGGCGTGACGGGATCGTCCGTCACCTCGAACGTCGAACTGTTCACCGCGGCGGCGGCGCTGGCCGAGATCGTCACCGTCGCCGCGAACACCGCCGCGACCACCATCAGTGACAGCGCGAGCGCCTGGATTCGCGTACGCGGAGTGGAACGTGTCATTGTTGTCGAGTGTAGCGACTCGGGGGTGACTGGGCCGCCGATCCGACGATCTCGTCCGCCGCTCGCCGTGAACGGGTCAGTGAGTCGGTCGTCCGCCGCCGCCTCCCCGACGGAACGCCCGGTTTCAGATGCCACCGTCACACCACGCCCCGCTCGTCGGCCGTCCGGTCCGAGTCCGCCCCCGTATCTATCAAGTAGTTCCCGCAGCCGCGTAGTAATATCTTTGGCTAATATTATCGAATCTGACAATAGCTATCTACGTCACGTCAATTCGGAGACGTGTCTACTGATACTGGCGACGAGTCAGCGCGGCCCTTCGGCTCGCGTGAGCGAGTTCCTGTCGAACTGGTACGAGGATACGCATCTCGGTGGCGGTTCGGAACCGCCGAGAGACCAGCGGTTCAGTCGTCGGCTTCGGCGGGCGATTCGGACTCCGCTTCGGCCGCGGCCTCGGCCTGCGATTCGAGGTACCCGTCCGCGTCGATGGCGGCCTTGGTCCCCATCCCGGCGGCGGTGACGGCCTGCTGGTAGTGGAAGTCCACCACGTCGCCGGCCCCGAACAGTCCGTCGACGTCTGTGGCGGTCTGGTTGGCGCCGTGCCCGCCCTGGGTCCTGATGTAGCCGGTGTCGTCGAGCTCGACGCCGGTCGATTCGAGGTATCCTGTGTTGGGCGTGTGGCCGATGGCCACGAAGACGGCCCCCACGTCGAAGTCGTAGGTCTCGGTGTCCGGGTCGTCGATATTGTCCGCGGGGTAGCCCTCGTCGTTGGTGGCCAGCGTGACGTGGTCGACGCCCTCCTCGGCCGAGCCGTGGATCTCCAGCAGTTCGGTGTTGCGCAGGAGTTCGATTTCGCCCTCGTCGACCTTCTTCTGGACGCGGTCGATCCAGTAGTCCTCCGCGCGGAACTCCTCGCGACGGTGGGCCAGGTACACCGTGTCGGCGAACTTCGTGAGGAAGTGGGCCTCCTCGAAGGCGGCGTCGCCGCCGCCGACGACGAGCATGTCCTCGCCGCGGAAGAACGCGCCGTCGCAGGTGGCACACGTCGAGACGCCGTAGCCCATCAGGTCGTCCTCGCCGGGGACGCCGAGCGTGCGGGCGCTGGCTCCCGAGGCCGCGATGAAGGCGTCGGCGGTGTAGACGTCGCCGTTCGCGAGTTCGACGCGGAACGGCCGCTCGCTGTCGTCGACGGCCTCGACGATGCCGTGTTCGACCTCGGTCCCGAAGCGCTTGGCCTGCTCCTTCATGTTGTTGATGAGGTCCGGTCCAGAGAGGCCCTCGGGGAAGCCGGGGAAGTTCTCGACCTCGCTCGTGAGCGTGAGCTGGCCGCCCGGCTCGTCCCCCTCGAGGACGAGCGGTTCGTTGTTGCTTCTGGCGGCGTAGATGGCGGCAGTCAGCCCCGCTGCACCCGTGCCAGCGATGATGAGTCGTCGGTGTTCGACCGGTTCTGTCATTGTCCGTGTTAGTCTATCGGACCGTATTTAGCTTGCGTTGTCGCACGCCGAACGCGCGACAGCGACACGCTTAGGCCCGCCCCGCCGCTCTCTGGCGACATGGCCGCCGACCTCGACGAGAAGACCGACCGCTACGAGGGACTGCTCGCGGAGGCGCTCGACGCCGCCACCGTCGCGCCGCCGGTGGGGACCCCGATGCACGACGCCGCACTGGAGTGTGCCGAGATGGCCGAGTCGTACCTCGAAGACGGCCGCCACTTCAGGGAGGACGACGACCTCGTCAACGCGCTCGCGTCGTTCTCGTACGGACACGCCTGGCTGGACGCGGGCGCGCGAATCGGTCTGTTCGACGTCCCGACCGAGGGTCACCTGTTCACCGTCTGAACCGGCTGACCAGTCGTCCGTCCCGATCACGCCTCGAAGACGCGGGGCGGACTGACGACAGCGCGGCTGTCGTCTGGACCGACGGGCCAGATATCACCAATCGAACGTAACTGGTACGTATCTGATGTTACCGATAGTGTATCACGTCGCTATCTGGGAAAATCGTTTTTTATAACATCTGTGTCCTTCCGCATGTGCGCCGCCGACCTCAACCGCGCTCGACGTCACGACCGAGGCGGCGACTCGGTCGGGCAGATGGGCGGCCCGTCTCCCGGACGTACCGACGACGGGGAGGCGCGTGGACGGATCACGATATATAACTGAATCGATTTCTATGCTACACGCTATCACGGCCCCGTCGTGCGATTCGATGCCACTGTCGGCGAAAGATTTAAATACTTTACGGACTAACTATAGGGTAAGACAGTTTCCCCAACTGAACTTAAAATTTCTGCACCCGGCAGAAGAGGACCCCAATCATGAGTGAATCATCAGCACGAACCAGCACACGAGAACGAGACGAGGAACTTACCGAACGAGAGACGGAGCACGAGGCGACGGAGGCCTGCCCGGAGTGTGGCGGCGACGTCGTCACGGACGCGGAACACGGCGAGACGGTCTGTGAAGACTGCGGTCTCGTCGTCGAGGAAGACGAAATCGACCACGGCCCCGAGTGGCGCGCGTTCGACTCCGCCGAGAAGGACCGAAAGTCCCGCGTCGGCGCGCCGACGACGAACATGATGCACGACAAGGGCCTGTCGACCAACATCGGCTGGCAGAACAAGGACGCCTACGGCCGCTCGCTGTCGAGCGAGCAGCGCCAGAAGATGCAGCGCCTGCGCACCTGGAACGAGCGGTTCCGCACCCGCGACTCCAAGGAGCGCAACCTCAAGCAGGCGCTGGGCGAGATCGACCGCATGGCCAGCGCGCTGGGGCTCCCCCAGAACGTCCGCGAGACCGCCAGCGTCATCTACCGCCGCGCGCTGAAGGACGACCTGCTCCCGGGCCGCTCCATCGAGGGCGTCGCGACCTCGGCGCTGTACGCCGCGGCTCGCATGGCCGGCAACCCCCGGTCGCTCGACGAGATGTCGCGCGTCTCCCGCGTCGAGAAGATGGAACTGACCCGGACATACCGCTACATCGTCCGCGAACTCAGCCTCGAAGTCCAGCCGGCCGACCCGGAGAACTACCTCCCGCGGTTCGTCTCCGACCTGGGCCTCTCCGAGGAGACTCAGCGCCAGGCTCGCGACCTCATCGAGGGCGCGCGCCAGGCCGGGATGCTCTCGGGTAAGTCACCGGTCGGCCTCGCCGCCGCCGCGGTGTACGCCGCCGCGCTCCTGACCAACGAGAAGGTGACCCAGAGCCAGGTCAGCGACGTGGCCGACATCTCCGAGGTCACCATCCGCAACCGGTACAAGGAACTCCTCGAAGCCGAGGACATCCCGGCCTGAGCCGGGTGAAGGCAGCCCGGTGGGGAGACGCGAACTTTTTTGTCCGTAGCTAATGTGTGTCAATACCATACATGGAGGAAGCGTACGTTCGGTTGCTCTGTCCGGAGTGTAAGAAGGACTGGGAGTCGACGCCGACCGAGTTGCCGCGCCACGATACGACCTATCACTGCCCGAACTGCCACGCGAGCCATCGGCTCGCGGTGTTCACCAGGACCGACCGCGACCTCCAGACGCTGAAGGGCTTGCAGTAGCTCACTCGCTGGTCGCCGAACGGGCTCCGCACGCCTCACAGCGCAGCAACAGCGCGCCCTGTTCGCGTTCGAGTTTCGTGTCGGGGAGGCCGCACTCCGAGCAGATGACGAACTCCTCGACGTACTCGTCGAGCGCCGCGGCGATTCGGTCCGCGCCGAACTCACCGGTCAGGCGCGCCCGCCCGCTCTCGTCGATGTGGCCGCTGGTTCCGAGGTCGTTCTGCAGGAACTTCATCACGTGGTCGTCCTCCCGACCGAGGCGCGAACACGTCGCCTGGAAGTTCTCGTAGACGGTCGCGTTCCCCTCCTGGCGAACCTCGGGGTCGGGCACTTCGAAGCGCTCGCTGGTCCCGTCGATCTCGGGCGTCTCCTCGATCGCCCGGTCGAGCATCTCGTCGTACTCCATACAAGGGTCTGGCGGGGCGCCGAACAAAAATCTTTCAGGGCCATCGCCGGGTGCACGCGGCGTATCTCATCGCCGCGTGCGGTCGTGAGTCGCCGTCGAGCGACGACGTGCGGGGTCTCGGCAGGCCGCCGACCCGCTTACTGCCACTCGTCGAGGTGGCAAGTGGTCGCCGTGATGGTGGAAATCCAGGCGTCGTCCCGGGCGATATCTGCGATGACGAGTCGTCGCTGACCGTCGACTTCGTCGACCGAACACATCACCTCGGACGCCGTTCCCGACCGCCGGTCGGGATGTTCCACCTCGTAGGACACGATTGTTCATTCAGGTTGTGGTAGTATGAATGTGTCGGACTGGTTTCGTCTTTTGATACTGTGAGAGCCGATGACGGGGCTTCGTACCCGCTCTCAGTCCGTCTATTTCCCTCGTGAAAACCGAGCCGTATCGGCCTGTCGGGTCGATTGGATGCCACGGACGACGCCCATGGGGCCGTTCCGGGGTGACCTCCGTAGACGACCGACTGCGGTCAGGGCGCGAGCCGGTTCTTCCGTCCCTTCATCTCTCGCTCGTAGTACTCGAACGTCTTCGGGCACCAGTCGGCCGCGAGGTCGAGCATCTCCTCGGTCATCTCGCGGATCTCCCACTGGGCGTCCGCGGCCGCGCGCATGTCCGCGACGTGCATCAGCATCCGCGCGTTCATCGACATCACGATGTTGACCTTCGTGCCGATCGGCAGGACGAATCGCGCGTCCTCCGGCGGCATTCCCAGGTCGAGCAGTTCCTGGTAGGACTCGACGGCCTGCTCGATGGTGTCTTTGAAGATCTCCGTGCGCCGCTCGAACTCCTCGTCCGAGACCGACGCGCGCTTCTGGTTTCGACCGACCCAGTCCGGGTCCGTCGCCGACGGCGGCGTGACGACGAGTTCGCCCTCCCGGACCGCTTCGGGGTCGACGTCGTCGAAGGAGACGTACCGCATCGACTGCACGTCGAAGGAGACGTGGCGGTGACGGGTGATCTGGGCCATACACGATCGAGAGACGCCCTCGACGGCGAACGTCGCCTGGGCGTGCTCGAACGGCCCGAAGTGGCCGTGTTCGAGGAGGTGGGCGATGAGGGTCTTCTTCTTCTCGTCGAGTGTGTCGCCGTCGACGGTCGCCATCGTCTCTTCGAGGGACTGGCCGCCGACGAACTCGCCGCTGTAGTCGTTGCGCGCCGCCTTGCAGATGAGGTCCTCGGGGTCCGAAGTGGCTTCGAGCAGCGTGACTTCCATATCGGGTGGGTGACGCCGAGCGTGAAAAGTACTTCTCAAACCGCCGGCGATCCTCGGTGTCGCTGTCAGATTCGCTGCCAGTCGGTCGGCTCGCCGGCGAGACCGAGGACGCGGGCCTCCCGGCCGCCGCCCTCGGCGTCGCGCACGTCGATCATCCCGTCGAATGCCTGCTTGATGACCTGGAGCGTCTGGTCGTCGTGGGCCCCGGAGTCGATGGTGAACACGCCGATGTAGCCGGCTGAGTCCAGCCGCGAGGACAGCACGTGGCAGAACTTGAACACCGTCTTCTTGTCCGTGTAGGTCAGCATCGTCGACAGCGAGATGAGCGCGAGTCGACCGCGTTCGTTCCCGGCGTTGTGCAGGCCCTCGAGGGCCTTCGTGATGCCGATCCCGATCCCGGTCAGGTCGCCCGGCGAGGACACGTGGTGGACGTGGGCGTTGCCGACCGCCTGATCGCCGCCGTCGCCCCGGCAGTCGATGACGCCGAGCTGGGCGTCGTTCATGTCGGGCACGAGCGAGCGGAACTCCTCGACGACGTCGCCGGCCCCGTCGCCGGTCGTCACGACGACCGCCCCGTCACCACCGTCGATTCCGTCCGCCAGGATGTCGTACGCGAGCCGTTGCTTCCCGCTCATCGCCGGGCCGGAGATCAGGATGCTGGATCCCGGTCGGATCTGGCTGAGCGCGTCGAACTCCAGTACTGAGGTGAGATCATACATTGTTGGTCGCTCAGTTGTTATCGTCTTCGCTCAGTCCGCGAAGCGTTGCGATGAAATCGGAGTCGTCTTCGATGCCGCCGAGCGTGTCCGAGAGCTGGTCGCGCATCTCGGCGACGCGTTCGGTCAGTTCGTCGTACTGGTCGCTCTCGGCCAGTTCGGCGCTCGACTTCGTCGCCTCCAGCGTCGCCTGCTTCTCGACGAGCGCGTAGTACTCCTGGAGCAGCGAGTCGTACTCCGAGCGGTCGAGCAGGTTGTCGACCGTCTCGTGGAGCTGTTCGCTGCGAATCGGCTTCGAGAGGTACGCGTCGAAGCCCATCTCCAGAATGTCGAAATCGGGCTCGACTGCCGTGACCATCGCCACTCGACAGCCGAGGTCTCGCTCCCGAATGCGCTCGAGCACCTCGTCTCCCGAGAGGCCCGGCATCATCCGGTCGAGCAGTACCACGTCGACCGCTTCGTCGAGCAGGTCGAGCCCCTCGTCTCCGTTCTGTGCCATACGGACCTCGTACTCCTCCTGGAGCCACAGCTTGTACGTCTCGGCGACATCCGGTTCGTCTTCGACGATAAGTACGACAGGTAGGTCCGAATTTGACATAATAGTCTCTACTGTCCCCGTTTGCATATCCACGTACATAGCCCTGTGGGTGCGCGATTGCGGCGTGTTTCAGGGCTGCCGACACCTCCGTGCGAGAGCGACATGCACATTGGTGACGGGGTCGAACGACGGTCCATGATTCGCAATCTCGCTCGCGGTCAGCAGGTGTTCACGAGCAACGCCTTCCTCGTCACCGGCGACCGGACCGTCCTCGTCGACGCGGGCAACGAGTTCGACGTGGTCTCCGTCGTCGAGGACCACGTGGAGGCTCTCGACGCCCTCGTCGTCACCCACACCCACTACGACCACGTCGGGAACCTCGCCGCTGTCGCCGACGCCTTCGACGCGCCCGTCTGGGGATTCGACACGGACCAGGACGGCATCGAGCACGCTATCGGCGACGACGAGACGGTCCAGTTGGGCGACCACGACTACCGGGCGCTGCACACGCCCGGCCACAAGGACGACCACCTCTGCTTCTACTCGCCGCAGGCCGGCGTCCTGTTCGCCGGCGACCTCGTGTTCGCCAACGGGAGCTTCGGCCGGACCGACCTGGAGGAAGGGAACCGGAATCTGCTCGTCGAGAGCATCGAGCGCGTCCTCTCGGTCGCGGACGAGGGCCTCGCCGAGATGCACACCGGCCACGGGCCGAGCGTGACCGACCGCCCGTACCAGGACGTCGAACTCGCGCTGCAGGCCGCGAAGTTCTGAGTGCGCCCGTCGGCCCGGACTCCGTCAGCCACCGGCCGACGTGAGATTGAGGCCGACGATTCCGACGACTATCACGCCGATGAACGCGATGCGGGAGAGGCTCGCCGCCTCGTCGAAGAGAACGATTCCGAGCGACGCGGTCCCGACGGCTCCGATACCGGTCCAGACCGCGTACGCCGTCCCCACGGGGAGGTCTTTGACGGCCTGCGCCAGCAACACCATACTGATACCGAGCGCGAGGACGGTGCCCAGCGTGGGCACCGGTTTCGAGAGCCCGTCGGAGTATTCGAGGCCGACCGCCCACGCGATCTCGAACAGGCCCGCGAGCACCAGAACGTACCATGACATCTCGACTCCCGCATCCGTCGCCGGGCGGGCTATATCTTCCGTTCCCTCTCGGCACCGCCCGCGACGGGGGCGCTCTCATAGGGATTATCGTAGCCAGCCGGAGGTCCGGAGACCCTCTGCCGGCCGAGGGAGTCGATTCTGATGAAACAGAATCTATGGACTTCTACGATACCCTCTATCAGTCGAACGCGCAGGCGAGCAGCGCGTCGTAGGCGTGGTCGTAGGCGTCGGCGACGGCCGCCGGGTCGCGCCGCGACTCGGCGTCGAGCGCCGGGAGCCTGACCGCGGCGGCCCGCTCGACGAGGTCGACGACGTTCGGGACCCGTTCTTCCAGTTGGCCGACGCCCGCGCCGCCGGTCGCGATCTCGCAGGCCTTCGCGTAGCGGTCGCCGTCGTAGATTCGGGCGCGGCCGGGCTCGACGACGGCGACGGCGTCGGGCTCGAACCCCGACAGCGGGCGAGCCACGTCCCCGTAGGACTCGACGACGGCCCGGTTGGCCGCCTCGATATCAGCGGCCACCGATTCCAGCGCCTCGACGTGGAGCACGCGCATCAGGTCGTTGAAGTCGGCGACCGAGGTGACCCGCGGCGCGTTCTCGACGGGGAGGCGCTCGCGGACCGACTCGGGGAGGTCGACGGTGCCGTTGACGACGTACTCGACGCCCTCGTCCCCGCTCGGGCGGCCGACGCGGTCGACCACGAACTGCTGGTCCTCCCGGCCGAGCAGGCCCGTTTCGGCCCCCGGCGACGGGTGCCAGAGCCGGTGGATCGGATTGATCTCCTCGGGAGCCACGTCGTTCGGTGCGGCCTCGGTCAGCCGTCTGGCGTCCTTGCCGTACAGCCGCCCGTCGGCGGTCGATCGCTTGTAGTCGTCGTGGTCGAACCAGTAGTTGTTGCCGGCGCGGGGCTTGAACCCCTCGGCGCTCGTCCGTTCCAGCAGGCCCACGCTGAACGTGGTCTTGCCGGCGTCCACGCGGTCGCCGCCGGCGACGAGGAGCTTCATGCGTCGGCGAGCCCGTACAGCCCGACCAGGTCGTCGGCCTCCGGTTCGGCGAACACGAGGGCGTCCTGATTGAAGATCATCCACGGGATGGCCCAGTCGATGAACACCGCCTCGTTTGCCTCGTTGAGTTCGGCGTCGGCGGGCAGGCCCTGCAGGAGGCGGGCGAGCTCCGGAATCGTGTACAGTTTCTCGGGGTCGAGCACGTCTTCGGGTTCGTGGAGGTCGAACGGGCGGATCTCCTCGAACTCGTCTCTGTCGACTGGCATACCCCCCGGTATGCCGAGGGGGTGGGTAAATCCCTCGAACCTTCGGAACCCATTTACACTGGCATGGAAACAGTCCCCACAATGGAGGCGCTGTTCGTCGGGTACGCGATGGCGCTGCTGCTGGTGACGGTGGTCCTCGTCTCGCTGGTCGCGTACGCCTGGAACCGGCGGGACTACGCCGGCGGACGGGCCCTTGCGGTGCTGCTCGGCGGCGTCTCGATCTGGTGTTTCTGTGCGGCCGCCGGCGTCCTCACCCGCGGGACCGAACTGGCGCTGCTGTGGGCTCACGGGGTCTTCGTCGGCGTCATGCCCGCCGTCGCGGGGCTGTTCGTGTTCGCGCTGGCCTACGCCGGCCACGAGCGATACCTCGACGCACGGACCTACGGCCTGCTCGCGGTCGAACCGATCGCGTTTTTCGCGGTCATGGTCGCGGGTCCCGACGGCCTGGTCTATCGCATCGCCGGTCAGTCGGAGGCGGTCATGTACGGCTGGGAGCTCGGCTACGGGCCGGTGTTCCTGGCGCACGTGGTCTACTCGTACTTCCTCGTCGCCGCGTCGAGCGCCGTCCTCGTTCACTTCGCGCTGGTCGGCGGCGACCTCTACCGCCGGCAGGTGTACGCGGTCCTGCTCGCGATTGTCCTTCCGTGGGTCGGGAGCGTCGCCGACACGCTGAGCACGTTTCCGGTCGCGCCTACGCCGCTCCTGTTCGGCGCGACCGGAATCGTCCTCACGTGGGCCGTCTTCGAGGCGCGACTGCTCGACATCTCGCCCGTCGCGTACCGCGAGGTGGTGGACTCGCTGAACAGCGCCGTGGTCATCGTCGACACGTCCGGGACGGTCCTCGAAGTGAACGACGCCGGGGGGCGTCTCTTCGGCGACGAGGCCCTCGTCGGCCGCCCGGTCGCGGACGCGCTGGACGACTGGCCGGAACTGGTCGAGTGTTACCGGGCACGGGACGACGGCGACGAGGCGCGGCGGACGGTCGTCGAGCACGGCGATCGGTACTTCGACGTCGACCTCTCGCCGCTGCGCGACTCGCGGGACGCGCTGGTGGGCCACGTGCTCCTCGTCCACGAGATCACCGAGCAGAAGGAGCGCGAGCGGGAACTGGAACACCGGAACCGACAGCTCGACCAGTTCGCCGCCGTCGTCAGCCACGATCTGCGAAACCCGCTGAACGTCGCGAGCGGTCGGCTCGCGCTGGCCCGGGAGCGAAACGACCCCGCGGAGTTCGACCGGATCGAGGCGGCCCACGAGCGGATGAGTCGGATCATCGACGACGTGCTCGCGTTCGCCCGCGACGAGCAGACGACGAACGCGGAGCCCCTCGACCTCTCGGCCGTCGCGGAGGCCGCGTGGGCCCACGTCGACACTGCGGAGGCGACGCTCGAAGTCGACGACGACCGCGTGATCGTCGGCGACCGCGACCAGCTCCTCCAGCTGTTCGAGAACGTCTACCGGAACAGCGTCGAACACGGCGGCCACGGCGTCGCGATCCGCGTCACGGGGACCGCCGACGGGTTCGCCATCGCCGACGACGGGCCGGGAGTCCCCGAAGCCGAGCGCGAGGCGGTGTTCGAACACGGCGTGTCGCGGACCGATGCCGGGACGGGGCTCGGACTGGCCATCGTCGAGCACGTCGCGGACTCCCACGGCTGGACGGTCGAGATGGCCGAGAGCGAGGGCGGCGGCGCGCGGCTCGTCGTCGGCGGCCACACCACACCGGACCCGGCCGCCGGCGGGTCGGCAGTATAAGGGGATGGGGCGTCGAGGGTCGGTGTGACCACGACTGACGACCCCGTCGAGGCGACACTGGAGCGCCTCTCCCGACAGCAGAAGCTCTCGCTGGTCCGCGGCGCGCCCGATCCGGAGGGGACGGCCACCGGCTACCTGCCGGGCGTCGACTCAGTCGGCGTCCCGCCGTTCAGACTGGTCGACGGCCCGCTCGGTATCCGTGCCGAGGGCGAGCGAGCGACCGCCTTCCCCGCTTCGATTGCGACGGCGGCGGCGTTCGACACCGACCTGGCCCGCCGCCAGGGCGCGGCGATGGCTCGCGAGGCGACGGCGCTGGGACAGGACGCGCTGCTCGCGCCGGGCGTGAATATCATCCGCGTCCCCCACTGCGGGCGGAACTTCGAGTACCTCTCGGAAGACCCGGTCGCGTCGGGCGACATCGGTGCGGCCCTCGTCTCCGGCGTCGAGTCCGAAGGGGTCGTCGCCACCGTCAAGCACTTCGTCGCCAACAATCAGGAGACCCGCCGCACCAGCGTCAGCGCCGAGGTCGACGAGCGGACGCTTCGGGAACTGTACCTGCCGCCGTTCCGCGCGGCGGTCGACGCCGGCGTCGGCTCGGTGATGACGGCCTACAACCGCGTCAACGGCACGCACATGAGCGACCACGAGTACCTCGTCGGCGACGTGCTCAAGGGCGAGTGGAGGTTTTCGGGCTACACCGTCTCGGACTGGTACGGCCTGGAGACGGCCGTCGGCGCGGCCAACGCGGGGTTGGACGTGGAGATGCCCGGCGTCTCCATGGAGGTCTGGGGCGGTGACGGCGACGGAGACGGCGAACTTGACGACTTCGAGTGGCCCGACGGCATTCCCGACGGGACGCATGCGGGCCTGTTCGGCGAACCGCTCGCCGAGGCCATCGACGCCGGCGAGGTCCCGCCGGAGCGACTCGACGACATGGTCCGGCGCGTCCTCGGACAGTTGGCCAGGTTCGGACGGCTGGACGAGGCCGGCGCGGGTGCGGGGGACCGCGGGACCGACGACGGAGAGGGTGACGCCGGGGAACTCGACAGCCAGCGCCACCGGGACCTCGCCCGGGACGTCGCCGCCCGCGGGACCGTCCTCCTCGACAACGATGGCCTGCTCCCGCTGGACGACGTGACCGACGTGGCCGTCATCGGGCCCCACGTCGACGAGGCGAAACTGGGCGGCGGCGGGTCCTCGGAGACGACGCCGTTCCGCTCGGTCTCGCCGCTCGACGGCATCGAGGCGCGGGCCGAGGGCGCGGTCGCGTCGGCGTTCGGCGTCCCGCGAATCGAGTCCGTCTCGCTGTTCGACATGCTGCCGTTCGTCGGCGACGAAGCGGACGACGAGACGGGGGACGCTGGCGACACGGCCGAGGCGGACGACCGCGACCCGTCGCTCGACGACGCGGTCGCCGCCGCCGAGGCCGCCGACGCGGCCGTCGTGGTCGTCCGCGACGCGACCACGGAGGCGCTGGACCGCGACACCCTCGACCTCCCCGGCGAGCAGGACGCCCTCGTGGAAGCGGTCGCCGACGCGAACGACGACACCGTGGTCGTGGTCCGCTCCGGTGGCCCGGTCTCGCTCCCCTGGCGCGAGGACGTGGCGGCAGTGGTCGAGCAGTGGTACCCCGGCCAGGCCGACGGCGAGGCACTCGCCGACGTGCTCTACGGCGACAGAGACCCGAGTGGACGACTCCCGGTCACGTTCGCGCCGGAGGGGGCGTACCCCACGGCGGGCGACGACCGCCGCTTCCCCGGCGTCGACGGCGAGGTCCACTACGACGAGGGCCTGTTCGTCGGCTACCGGCACTTCGACGCCGCCGAGGCGGAGCCGACGTACCCCTTCGGCCACGGCCACTCGTACGCGGCGTTCGAGTACGGCGCGGTCGAGGCAGGCGACGACCAGACCGTCTCGGTCACCGTCGAGAACGTCGCCGACAGACCGGGCCGGGAGGTCGTTCAGGCGTACGTCCGGCCGCCGGACGTGGACGGCGTCGAGCGCCCCGAACGGGAGTTCGCGGCGGTCGAACCGGTCCACCTCGACGCGGGCGAGCGACGGACGGTGACGCTCGCGCTCGACGACCTCGCGCTGTCGCGCTACGACACGGACGAGGGCTGGACGGTCGATTCAGGATCCTACACCGTCGAAGTCGGCCGTTCCGCGCGAGACGTTCGAGGGACGGCGACCTTGGAGCGATAGCCGGCGCTCCGCGGTCGCGATTCCGTCCCTGTCGGCCGGCTGACGCGAAAACGCCCCGGCCGAGGATTTCAAGCCCCCCGACTCCGTAGCGATGCCCATGAGCGAGACTCTGGAGACGATGGAACCGAACCCGGTGTGGGTGAAAGACGCGTACTCGGACACGGTCGACGTGCTCACGCGCCACTCGCAGGACCTCGTGTTCAAGATCTGGGGTGGCGACTGGTGCAAGGACTGTCGGGCGCAGCTCCCCGACTTCGGCGCGGCGCTGGACGCCGCCGGCGTCCCGGACGCGAACGTCCACCACTACCCGGTCGAGAAGGAAGACGACGGTTCGAAGACCGGGCCGCAGGTCGAGGAATACGGCATCGAGTACATCCCGACGGTCGTCGTCGAGCGCGGCGGCGAGGAGATCGCCCGCTTCGTCGAGGAGGAGCCGGTCCCCATCTCGGTACACCTCGCACAGAAGATCGACGCCGCGCTGGAGTGAGCGAGTCGACGGTCCTTATTCTTCGCCCCACGCCAGCGCCTCGCCGAGGTCGTGTGCCGGCGGCGAGCACGCGAAGTTCCGGCAGACGTACGCGGTCGGCCGGCCGTCTTTCGCTTCTCTCCCCGCCCAGATCGGCGGGGCCTCGTCCAGTTCGAGCGCGTCGAGCCAGTCCTCGAGGCGGTCCGCGTCGGCCGGCCGGTGGGCGACGAGCCGACGGGGGAGGTACCGCTCGGACAGCGTCTCCGTCCACTCCTCCGGATAGGTCCCACGCTCGCCGACCAGCGTGAGTTCGAGCGCGCCCTGCTCGTACGTGTCCGTGGCGAGCGTGAGCGAGGCGTGCTGGAGCGGGTTCGACGAGACGCGGTCGGCGTGGGTCCTGACGACCCGCTCGGCCACGTCTTCGAAGCGGTCGTCGTCGCTGAAGTGCGACAGCGACAGCAGGAGGTCGACGGCGACGCCCGTGCTCGACGGCGTCGACTGGTCGGTCAGCTCCTGCGGGCGGGCCACGAGCGATTCGCCGCCGCTCGGCGTGAAGAACAGGGTGTCCCGCTCGTCGTCCCAGAACGCCTCCGTGATGGCCTTGCCGATGTCCATCGCGAACGCCAGGTGGTCCACGTCGCCGGTCGCCTCGAACAGCGTCAGCGCGCCGCGCCCGAGGAAGGCGTAGTCCTCCAGGTAGCCGTCGATGGCCACGTCGCCGTCCTTGTACCGTCGGCTGAGTCGCCCCGACTCGGCGTCCCAGAGGTGCTCGCGGACGAACTCCAGCGCGTCGGCGGCCACGTCGGCGTAGGCGTCGTCGAGGACGATCGCGCCCTCCGCGAGCGCCCGGATCATCAGGCCGTTCCAGCCGGCCAGCACCTTCTCGTCGCGGGCCGGCCGCGGGCGGTCCTCGCGGGCCGCGAAGGCCTGGTTCAGGGCGCGCTCTAAGATCTCGGTGATCGCGTCCTCGCCGCGGTCGTACTCCTCGGCGAGCGCCGACACGGGCTTTCGGACGGCGAGCACCGTCGCCCCCTCGAAGTTCCCGCGCTCCGTGACGCCGTAGTAGTCACAGAAGATGTCGGCGTCAGTCTCGTCGTCGACGGCCTCGCGGACCTGCTCGGGCGTCCAGACGTAGAACAGCCCCTCGTCCGTCTCGCCGTGGGGGTCGTCTCGCGGGCTGCCCCCGCTCGACTGTTCCGAGTCGCTCCGCGACTCGCTATGCGGCGCGCTCTCCGCATCGAGCGTGCTGTAGAAGCCGCCCTCGGGGTGCTGGAGTTCGCGCTGAACGAACTCGAAGGTCTCGCGGACGACCGCGGCGTAGCGCTCGGAGCCGATTGCCTGGTACCCCGCGAGGAAGGCCCGCGGAATCTCGGCGTTGTCGTACAGCATCTTCTCGAAGTGCGGAACGGCCCACTTCGAGTCCGTGGCGTAGCGGTGGAAGCCGCCGCCGACGTGGTCGTACAGCCCCCGGTCGGCCATCACGTCCAGCGTCTCCTCGACGACGGCGAGGTAGTCGTCGTCACCACCGTCTCGCGGGTCGTTGCCCGCCCCGCGAGCCCGTTTCGAGTCGCGTGGCGACTCGCTGTCGGCAGCGGCGCGCAGGAGCGCGTGGAGCCGCCCGTTCTGCGGGAACTTCGGGCCGCCGGACCCCCAGCCGCCGTGCTGTCGGTCCGCGCCGCGGTGGGCGATGGTCGCCGCGGTCTGGACGATGTCGTCCGCGGGGTCCCCGGGGTCGGCCGGCGTCGCTTCGAGGTCGCTCTCGATGGCGTCGGTCCACTGCTGGGCACGGGTCTCCATGTCCGCGCGCTGCTCGGGGTCGGCCCACGAGTCCGCCAGCCGTCGGAGCAGGTCCCCGAAGCCCGGTTGGCCGCGCTTCTCCTCGGGCGGGAAGTACGTCCCGACGTAGAAGGGCTTGCCCTCGGGCGTGAGCCAGGCCGACAGCGGCCACCCGCCACCGCCGGTCACCTGCTGGCAGATGCTCATGTACACCGAGTCGAGGTCCGGCCGCTCCTCGCGGTCGACCTTGATCGGGACGAAGTTCTCGTTGAGGAACGCGGCGATGTCCTCGTCCGCGAAGCTCTCCTCTTCCATCACGTGACACCAGTGACACGCGGCGTAGCCGATGGAGAGGAAGATGGGCACGTCGCGCTCCCGGGCGGCCGCTAGGGCTTGGTCGTCCCAGGGCTGCCAGTTCACCGGGTTGTCGGCGTGCTGGCGGAGATACGGGCTCTCCTCCTCGTCCAGCCGGTTCCGCTCTGTGGGCGCGGTATCGCTCATGATCGGGAGTCGGTGCGCCGCGGGGAAAAGAGGCGCGACGCCGGCGACGGGGGCCGTCCCTCGGCTCCGAAAGTCGTCGCGAGGTGCCCGCCGGTTTCGGCCGCTTCCCGAGCGGTTTTACCGCCCGGTAAACTACTGGGGCGTATGAACGGCAACGAGTCCCGAGCGGCCGTCGACAGTCCGATCGCCGGCGAGCGGGTCCGTCACGGGACGGGCGTCGAGTCGAACCGCGCGTTCCCGACGAACGGCTACCCGCACCACCTGGACCCGTTCGTGCTGTTCGAGCGGTTCTACATCGACCCGGACGAGGGCTTCCCGATGCACGGTCACAGCGGCTTCGAGATCGTCTCGTACATGCTCGACGGCGGGATGGATCACGAGGACTCGCTGGGCGTCGTCGACACCGCCGCCGAGGGCGACGCGATGCGAATCACCGCCGGCGAGGGCATCAGACACTCCGAATTCCCGGCGGACGGCCGGGCCTGCTCCGGCCTGCAACTCTGGGTGAACCTCCCGCGAGCGGAGAAAGACATCGAACCGGGCTACGCCGACGCGTCGGCCGACGACCCCCCCGTCGACGAGCGTGACGGAGCGACCGTCAGGACCGTCGTGGGTGACGGCTCGCCCCTCGACCTCGTCACGCCGATGCGCTATCTCGACGTGTCCGTCGCCGAGGCGTGGACGTGGGAGATTCCGGAGGGCTGGTCTGGCTTCCTCTACGCTGTCGAGGGCGACGGGACTGTCGACGGGGCGGAGTTCGGCGGCGGGGACGTGCTGCCGGTCGCCGAATCGCGCTCGCTCGACCTCCGAAGCGAGGACGGACTCCGGGTCGTCGCCGTCGCGGGCCGGCCACACGGAGACCCCATCCGCCAGCGCGGTCCCGTCGTGTACTGAGCGACGACCGGCTCGTTTTACCAGATGGTAAAATATTAGGACGAGCGGTCCGACCGGTCACGTATGGTAGACGTAGCAGTCGTCGGCGGCGGTCCCGCCGGCCTGAGCGCGGCACTGTACGCGGCCAAAAACGACCTCGAAACCGTCGTCTTCGACACGGACGAGTCGTGGATGCACAAGGCGCACCTGTTCAACTACCCCGCCGTGCGGAGCATCAGCGGCGACGAGTACCTCGAAATCGCTCGCGGACAGGCCCGCGACCGCGGCGCGACGCTCCACGACGCGGAAGTGACCGACGTGGAACAGGCCGACGACGGCTTCGTCGTCTCGACCGACGACGACGAGTACGGCGCGGACTACGTCGTCCTGGCGACCGGCGGCGCGCGCGACCTGGCCGAGGACCTCGGCTGTGCGTTCACCGAGGAGGACGTGGTCGACGTGACTCTCGACATGGAGACCTCCGTCGAGGGCGTCTACGCGACCGGGGCGATGGGGCGCGCCGAGAAGTGGCAGGCCGTCATCGCCGCCGGCGACGGCGCGGCCGCCGTCCTCGACATCCTCTCGAAGGAAAAAGGCGAGTACTACCACGACTTCGACATGCCGTCGGACGTTCCCGAACTGTAATTCGGGCGTCCGGCGTCTCGGCGCTTCTCGTTCGACGGCCGCGGAACCGACCGTGGGCTCGACCGCCGCGGCCGTCAGTTCTCCGGCGACAGCGAGTCGAGGACGAACTCGTCTATCGCCCGCTTGGTCTCCTGGGGGGCGTCCTCGTGACCGAGGGCGATGCGGCGCTCCCTGGCCGCGTGGATCGCGTCCGTGATCAGTTGTCCCATCCGCCGGGCGTCCACGTCGCGGAACGCGCCCTGCTCGATACCGTCCTCGATGACGGACACGATGCTCCCGCGGATGCGGTCGTAGTGCTCGTTGAACCGCTCGCGGTGTTCCGCGTCGTGCTGGGCGTAGGCGTACAGCTCGTGGTACACTTTCATGCGGTCCCAGTGCGTGAACTGGTCGAACTCCGGCCCGAACAGGCAGCGGTCGATTCGCGCGTCGAGCTCCGCGCGCGGGTCCGTCTCCGCGTCCACCTCGACGCTGCCCTCGTACTGGTCGATGACGTACTCGAGAAACGACGACAGCAGGTCGTACTTCCCGTCGAAGTGGTAGTGGATCACCTGCCGGGACAGATCCATCTCCTCGCCGATGTGGCGCACGCGCAGGTCCTTGTACCCGTGTTCGCTGAGCGCCCGGAAGGTGGCCTCCATGATCTCCTCGTGCGTGCTTCCGGACTCGACTGCCCCGTCCGACCCGGTCATTACGGGGGAATAGACGTGCGCGCCACAAATCGGTTTCTCCATCGGACCGGCTCTGCGTGAGCGCTGAGACGGCCGCGCCAGCGGGCGTGAACCGCGGAAAAGACAATACTTACGTGAAAGCCCATCCGGCCTTCGGGTATGTCTGAGACAGTGCTGCTCGTGGGTGGCGGCGGCCGCGAACACGCGATCGCTCGCGCGCTCGCGGACTCGCCCGCGGACCTCTACGCCTGTGCCGGCAACCGGAACCCGGGAATCGTCGCCCTCGCCGAGGGCTTCGAGACGCTCGACACGACGAACCCGCAGGCCGTGACGACCTACGCGCGCTCGGTCGACGCGACGCTCGCCGTCGTCGGGCCGGAGGCCGCGCTCGCCGCGGGCGTCGCGGACGCGCTCGACGACGCAGACGTCTACACGTTCGGGCCACAGGAACAGGAGGCCCGCATCGAGACGGACAAGGCCTTCCAGCGCCGCTTCATGCGGGAGCACGACATCCCCGGCTGTCCGGACTTCGAGACGTTCGAGGACATGGACGCCGCCTGCGAGTACATCGACGAGTACGACGGCGACCTCGCCGTGAAGCCCGCCGGCCTCACCGGCGGCAAGGGCGTCCGCGTCATCGGCGACCAGTGCACCGCCGAGGAGGCGAAAGAGTACCTCCGCAGTTCCGACTACGACCGCGTCGTCCTCGAGGAACGACTCGTCGGGGAGGAGTTCACGGTCCAGGCGTTCGTCGCCAACGGTCAGCTTCGGGTGACGCCCGCCGTGCAGGACCACAAGCGCGCCTACGAAGGCGACGAGGGGCCGAACACCGGCGGCATGGGGAGCTACTCCGACGCCAGCCTCCACTTGCCGTTCATGGACGAGGACGACTACATGGACGCCGTCGACGTGCTCCGCGCGACCGTCGACGCCCTCGACGGCTACAAGGGCGTGCTGTACGGGCAGTTCATGCTCACGGAGACCGGTCCGCGGGTCGTGGAGTTCAACGCCCGCTTCGGCGACCCCGAGGCGATGAACACGCTGCCGGTCCTCAACACGGACTTCCTCGACGTGCTGACGGCCGCGCGCGACGACGACCCGCTCCCGCAGCTCTCCTTCCGACCGGTCGCGACCGTCTGCAAGTACGCCGTCCCGGACGGCTACCCGACCGACCCGGACGCCGGTGCGAAGGTCACCATCGACGACGACGTCATCGCGAGCGTCGTCGAGGAGCACGCAGACCAGTCCGGCGACGCCGGTGACACCGCCCCCGAAGCACTGCTGTTCTACGCCAGCGTCGACGACCGCGACGACGGCATCTACACCACGACCTCGCGATCCTACGCCGTCGTCGGACTCGCCGACACCATCGCGGCGGCGGAGGCCATCGCCGAGGAGTCGCTGGAGCGCGCCGGCACGGAGGGGCTCCGCGTCCGCCACGACATCGGGAAAGCCGACCTCGTCCAGCAGCGCATCGACCACATGACCGACATCCGCGGCGGCGACTGAGCGGACGCTCCGGCCGTGGTTCACTCACAGCAGCGGGACGGTGATTCGACGTGGCGCTGACCTCCGTCGACATCCGCTCGTCGCTCTCCGTCCTCGGCGCGATCCTCCAGTGGCTGGCCGTCCCGCTCGCGGTCCCCGTCCTCGTCGCGCTCGTCTACAGCGAGTCCCCGGCTCCGTACCTGCTCGCCATCGCCGTCTCGCTGGCCGCCGGCACGCTCTTCACGCGCTTCGAGCGGGACCGCATCCACAACCGCGAGGCGTTCCTGACCGTCTCGCTGGCGTGGCTGTCAATCGCCGTCGTCGGCGCGATTCCGCTGTACGTCGAGGGGACCGGCGTCTTCGCCAGCCCGGTCAACGCGCTGTTCGAGGGCATGAGCGGCATCACGACGACGGGCGCGACGGTCATCCGCGACTTCGACGCCCACTCGCAGGCGCTGTTGATGTGGCGGCAGGTCCTCCAGTGGCTCGGCGGCCTCGGCGTCCTGTTGCTCGCGACGGCGGTCCTCTCGCGGCTGTCGGTCGCCGGCGCACAGCTCATGGAGACCGAGTCGCGGACGAAGGACGTGACGAAGCTCACGCCCGGCATCGAGGACACGGCGCGGATTCTCGGCGCGCTGTACCTCGCGCTGACCGCCGCCGCCGCGCTGATCCTGTTCCTCCTCGGCGCGGTCGGTCTCGCCCCGAACATGACCGCCTTCGACGCGGTCGCTCACGCCTTCACCGCCATCGCGACCGCCGGCTTCTCCCCGCGGGCCGAGAGCGTCGGCGCGTTCTCGCCGGCCGTCCAGTGGGCCGTCGTCGCGTTCATGGTCGTCGGCGCGACGAACTTCGTGTTGCTGTACGCGCTGCTGCGCGGCGACGTGAGACGACTGCGAGACAGCGAGGAGTTCCACTTCTACGTCGGCATCCTGGCCACCGCCACCGTCCTCGTCGGCGGCCTCCTCGTGCTCGGCCCCGGATTCACCGGCGGCGCCGAGGAGACGGCCCGCCACGCGGCCTTCCAGGTCGCCTCCATCGTCACGACGACGGGCTACGCCTCGACCGACTTCAACACCTGGTCGGCCGGCGCGAAGAACGTCCTCTTCGTGTTGATGTTCGTCGGCGGGATGGCCGGCAGCACCACCTGCTCGATCAAGACGCTCCGGTGGGTCATCGTCACCAAGTCGTTCTGGCGGGACCTGAACGTCTCGGCCCACCCGAACAGCGTCCGGCCGGTCCGTCTCGGCGACGAGGTGGTCAGCGAAGACACGGTGCGGGACGTGTACGCCTACACGCTGGTCGCGCTCGTCTTCTTCATCCTCGGGACCGTCCTGCTGGTCGCCGACGGGGAGCGAGCGGGCACGCCGATCTCCGAGTTCGAGGCGCTCAGCGCGGCCGCGTCGATGTTCTTCAACATCGGCCCGGCCTTCGGACGGGCCGGCCCGTTCGGGACCTACGAGGGCTTCGCCCGGTCGAGCAAGCTCCTGATGATCCTGCTGATGTGGGTCGGGCGCATCGAGATCGTCCCGGTGCTCGTGCTCGTGACGCCGACGTTCTGGCGGCGGTGAGCGTGCTCGTGTCGCCGGAGTTCCGGCGGCGCTGAGAGTCGACGGGTTTGATTACCGCGGCCGCGTAACCGGCAGGCGTGAGTGGTCCACGACACGACCGACTGCGCCGCCACCCGACGACCGGCCCGCACAACTCGCTGTTCCCGTGGCCCGACGCCAAGCACCCGCTCCGGGTGATGGTCAACTACGCCGTCATCCTCGTCTGTCGCATCTCGCCCAGTCTCCCGCTGAAGAACTGGCTCCTTCGTCGGCTGGGCGTCACCGTCGGCGACGGCGTCGCCTGGGGGCTGGAGTCGACGCCCGACGTGTTCTGGCCGGAGCTCATCACCGTCGACGACCACGCGATCATCGGCTACGACGCGACCCTGCTGTGCCACGAGTTCTTACAGGAGGAGTACCGAACCGGCGAGGTCGTCGTCGGGGAGCGCGCGATGATCGGGGCGGGCGCGATCGTCCTGCCCGGCGTCGAGATCGGTCCCGGCGCGCAGGTCGCGGCGAACTCGCTCGTGACGGAGGACGTGCCCGCGGACGCGACGGTCGCGGGCGTCCCGGCTGAACCGCTCTCCGACGAGGAGACGGACGGAGCGGATTCGACAGACGAGGCGGCCTAAGACGCGAGCGGCGCGGCTCAGTTCCGGATCCGGGTGATGCCCGTCTGGAACACCCGCTTGTTCGGGATGATGTACTCCTCGCCGTCGTCTTCGATGCGCGTGACGAGGACGTCCACTTCCTGGACGATGCCGCGTTGCTCGCCGATGACGATCTCGTCGCCGATGCTGTAGGGCTCGGTCAGCAGCAGGTAGATGCCGGCCGCGGCCGCCTGCAGGAGGTCCTTGAGCGCGAGCCCGCTGACGAAGACCAGCCCGAACGCGTACGCGCCGAGCAGGATGAGCAGGGCCAGCGTGGCGACGCCGAGCTGCCCGAGCGCGATGAGGACGGCCAGGTAGAAGATGCTGTACTTGACGAGCTCTGGCAGCACCGTCGCCTCGGGCATCTTGACGCTGCGAAGCCGCTCGGAGACGACGAGCTTGGCCTTGTCGCCGGCGATGAGACCGATGATGACCGCGAACAGGGCGATGAAGAGGTCGGGGAGAAAGGAGGTAAAGCGGGCCCAGTACAGTTCTGGGTCGGTCAACTGGGCGATGTTGAGGACGGCCGTGACCGTCGTGATGTAGATGAACAGGGCGGCCAGGTTCGAGATGATGCCGACCGTCGACGTGCCCAGTCCGCGTGCCGTGCGCTCGAAGGGCGTTCCCTCGACGGCCTCGGGGACGCCGAGCTCCCGCATGAACCGCCGCGAGGAGCGCCAGACGAGGTAGCCGAGGACGAGGCCGAGCGCCAGCACGACGAGGGTGATGATGAAGATCCCCTCCGGCGAGAACACTGACCGGATGAACTCCCAGATTTGTTCGCCAGGCTGCATGGCTCAGTACTCCTCTGGGTCGATCTCCAGGACGAGTTCGCCGCCCTTGAACGCCCGGACGAGGCCGTCGCTCTCCGAGAGGACGATTGCCGTCGCGTTGGTGTCGCGCGTGATCGCGCCGGCGGCCATGTGGCGAGCGCCGAGGCCCTTCGGGATGTCGACGCCCTCCGCGGAGGGTTCGAGGTAGCGGTACGCCGAGACGATCTTCCCGGCGTCGGAGATGACGAACGCGCCGTCGAGGCGCGAGAACTCTTTGAGCATCACGTTGACGATGGGGTCGCCGACGTGGACGTGGGACTTCTCGAAGGGGTTGTACGACAGCGGCCGGGACTTGTTCATCACCTTCCCGGCGTCGCCGACGACGAACAGCGCGCCGACGGGCTTGCCCTTCTGGCCCTTCTTGCCCAGTTCGATGGCGACCTCGAACACGTCGCGGACGACGCCGGCCTCCGCCCGGGAGTTGACGAACAGGTCGTAGACGCCCGACGGCGAGAAGTCGTTGGTCTGGACGCGCACGAGGGTATTCTCGGTCCCGTCCAGTACCTCGGTCACGCAGAGGACCTCCTCGCCCTCGTCGACGATGCCCTGTTCGAGCGCCCCCTCGATGCCGAATCGGAGGCGGCCCTCGAGGTCGGTGAAGTCAAGCGGGAGTTCGACGAACGGCTCTGCGTCGAGGGCGTTCTCCGGCCCCACGACGACCACCTCGTCGTCGAGCGACTCGAACCCCTCGAAGAACGAGGCGTTCGGGGAGAACAGGAACACGGAATCGACGTCTGCGACCAGGTCTCCGAGCAGGTCGCGCAACTCGTTCATTGCGTGTATCACGCCGCCAGACGGGAAAAAAGTTTATGGGCGGTCAGCCGCGCGTGGCACAGGTGTCAGACGCTCTCCCGGCGGAAAATCACTCGGACGATCCTGTCAGGAGGCTGTCGAACGCGCCGCTCTCGGCGTGGCAGTGGCAGTAGGTCCCGACCGTCCGGTACTCGGTCAGGCCGTCGCGCTCTCCGTCGATGCCGTCGCCCCGAACCACGTCGAAGGCAAACGCCGCGTCGCCGGCGACGGACGCCGACGAGTAGTGGAACTCGTGGCCCCTGAGCGTCTCGCCCGCGGCCGCGGTCACCGCGTTCGTCCGGGCCGCCAGTTCGACGTGATCGAGGGCCTGGTAGCGCTCGCACATCTCGACATCGGCCGGCAAGATGCCCGCCATCTCGTAGGTGTCGCCGTCGGTCGTGGTCAGCGACTCGGACAGCGCCATCAGCCCGCCGCACTCCCCGTACACCGGAACGCCGTCGGCGGCCAGGCGGGCGATGCCGTCGAGGGTCCCGCCGCGGGACAGCGACTCCGCGTGGAGTTCCGGGTAGCCGCCGGGCAGGTAGACGGCGTCGGCGTCGGGCGCGGGATCGCCCGCGACCGGAGAGAACGTCTCGACGGTCGCGCCCGCCCGCAGGCGGTCGAGGACCGACGGGTAGGCGAAACAGAAGGCGCTGTCGCGCGCGACCGCCACTCGCCGGTCCCCCGGCGCAGTCGGTGCGGTCGCGTCGGTCGAATCGGTGGCCGGCGGGGCCGCCGGCTCTCGCGCCGCCTCGACCAGTCGCTCGACGCGGATCGTCTCGGCCGCCGTCGAGAGCGCGTCTCGGTCGAGGTCGGTTTCCGACCCCATGTGCAGGCCGAGGTGGCGGTCCGGGATCTCCAGGTCCGGTATCGGCGGGATGCGCCCGAAGTAGGTCAGTTCCTCGGGCAGCGCGTCCCTGATGCCGTCCGCGTGTCGGCCGCCGTGGGCGCGTTGGGCGAGGACGCCGGCGACCTCGATATCCGCGCCGGTTCGCTCGGCGTACTGCGCGAAGCCGAGCGCCGTCGCGGCGACGCTCTCCATGCCGGCCTTCGCGTCGACGACGAGAACGACCGGGAGGTCGAGCCCTTCCGCCACCGAGGCTGTCGAGGCCTTCGACCCGTCGTACAGCCCCATGACGCCCTCGACGACGCAGACGTCGCCCTCGCCGCGCCAGTACGTCCGACGCATCCCCTCCTCGCCTTCCAACCACGGGTCGAGCGTTCGCGAGGGACGATCCGTGAGCGCCTCGTGATGGCTCGGGTCGATGAAGTCCGGCCCGGCCTTCGCCGGCTGTGGGTCGTACCCGGCCTCGTCGAGCGCCGTCAGCGTCGCCAGCGTCGCGACGGTCTTGCCGACGCCCGAGCGCGTGCCCGCGAGGACGAGTCCCTTCATCGCGCTCTCCCGTTCATTCCAGGGCCCCGATGCGGTCGTCGTAGAGTTCTGCGAAGCGGTCACGGACCTCGGCCATCGGGACGCCGGCGCGGTCGGCGAGCGCCAGCGCGCCGCCCATCCCGACGCCCTCCTTGGCCTCGCCGGCGACGAACCGCTCCATCGCGACGTGGTCGCCCTCGTCGAAGCCCGGGTCGGTGACGGTCAGGTCGAGGTCGAGTCGGTCGGCGCTCTCGCGGAGGTCCGCGCTGTCGTCGTCGGCCACGTAGCTCGTCGTCGCCAGCCCGAGCGTGCCCTCGTAGCCGCCGTGGCGGACCAGGGCGGCGACGGCGACGCACTGGCTACCCCCGGCCAGCGTCACGGCGGTATCGGTCTCGACCGCCCCCGCGGTCAGTCCGGCCATCGTCGCCAGCACGGGGTCCCCCATCCGGCGCAGCGCCCGCTTCGGCTCGCCGGCGGCGTCGCCCGGGTCCATCGAACTCGCCGCCAGTCCCTCCGCGACCAGGTCCGCCTTGCGCGCCGTGGGGTTCTCCGGCAGCGACGAGGATACCATCACGTCCTCGCCGAGCGCGCGCAGGACGCCGAGCGCCGTCGTCGTCCCGCCGGGAATCGTCTCTCCGAGCCACAGTTCGTCCGCCGGGAGCGACTGTCCGAACTGCCGAGCCGCCGCGAACGCGCCGTGCGCCGTCGATACGGGGTCCTGCTCGGCGATGTCCTTGCCCGGGCGCGCCCCGACCGTCACCGTCGGCGCGCCGGTCGCCTCCGCCAGCCCGCCGTCGACCACCGTCACGTCCATTCCCAGCACCTCCCGCACCGCTCGCGTCACGAGCGCCGGGGTCGGACAGCCGCTCGGACTGACCGGAATCACGTCCGTCCGGACCGGGCCGCCGTAGGTCAGAATTTCGGCGTCCGCGGCGGGCGTGACGGGCATCAGTTCCGGATCGGCTCCGGCCGCGCTGATCCCGTCCCGAGTCGCCGTCTCTGTCGTCCCTGCAACGAGCACGAACCGCGTTCCGCTCCCGATTCTGGCCATTATATTTGAGTTACTACAAGCAAACTTTAATACATCGGTGGTCGCGCCGGCGTGTGATTTATGCCACGCGGTCACGCTTGCCAGAACATGGACGATTTCGACGAACTCGTCTCGTCGCTGACCCCGCGCGAGGACAACGAGGCCATCGCCTCCTACCAGAACACTACCGCGGTCGCCTGTCCCGCCTGCGAAGACCCCTTCGACGACATGGTCGTCTGCAAGCAGGAGTTCACCTCGCTGAATCTCGACTTTGAGATGGACCTCTGTACGGCTATCCACGACGACAGCGTCGTCTTGTTCACCCACAAATAATCGGCTCCGGGTCGTGATTCGAGCAGCGCTCCGTTTTCTCGTCTATCGAATATCATATCTGAACCGTCAGATCGAGTGTCCGATATTCGGACGACTTCGACAGCGTCGAGAGGCTTCTGTCTGACCGTCGTCACCAGAATATCAGCTATGATAATTCAGGCACAAGGCTTTTACAGTAATCTACCGTTACATAGAGTAGGCACCGTTCTGGTGCCGCACCACCCCCACCCCCCACCCCCCCACATTCCTTACCTTTCCAGACCGAGAGTTGCTGTTCCCCCCGGCCGACTCTCGGATTTTCGAGCGGGACTCCCCCGAGGCGTAACTCTGTGCCCCCAGTCGCCACTCGCGTGTTCGAGTCCCCTTCGCCAGTCGCCACTCACGAGTGGTTCGTCGGGATGGAAGGGGCGGGAATCGAACCACGCGGAGCCCATTGCGGGGTAACTACCGACCGGAATCTGGCGATTGGTCGGTAGCGCTCTACCACTGAGCCACCCTTCCAGACACCGATACGTACGGGTCTGTGTCTCAAATAGGTGACGGGGTGGGCCAGTGCAACCGGATTCGTTCTGTCCAACACGCTGTCCGATCGACCACAGCTATTACTGAAATCGGTCCGAACAATCGTCCGTGAGTTACTCCAAAGTCTCCACCACCGAGGTCGAACCGGTCGCGGACGCGATGCGCTTCCTCCGAGAACCGCTGGACTGCGAGCAGGTGGGCGTCACCGTTCTCGAGTGTGACCCCGGCTGGACGGGCAAACCCCACGATCACGCCGAGGACGGACAGGAGGAGGTGTACCTCCTGCTCGAGGGCGACGCCACGGTCGAAGTCGACGGAGAAGACGTCCAGTTGTCCGGGGGAGACGCGCTCAGGATTCCGCCGGAGTCGGAGCGGACAATCCGAAACGGCGACACCGAGAGCACGTTCGTGCTCGTCGGCGCGCCCTGATCAGTACGAGCGCTCTTTGGGCTCGTAGGTCTGCTCGTCGCCCTCGAGGATCACAGGCTTGTAGTAGAGTTCGGGGGTGCCCTCGTTCCAGGCCAGCATCGTGTGCTTGATCCATTCGTCGTCTTTGCGCTCCTGGTGCTCCGCGCGCCAGTGCGCGCCGCGGAACTCCTCGCGGGCGAGCGCGCCGAGCGTGATGGCCTCGGCCACGTCGAGGATGTTGCGCGTCTCGATGGTGTGGATGAGGTCCGTGTTGTACGTGCGCGAGGGGTCCTCGACGGCGACATTCTCGTACTCTGTGCGGGCCTCGCGGATGTCCCGGAGGGCCTCTTTCAGGCCGTCTTCCTCGCGGAACACGTTGACGTTACCCGTCATCGTCTGCTGGACGTCGGCGCGGACCTCGGCGTGGTTGATGCCGTCGGATTCCAGCAGTTCCTCGACGCGCCGGCGCTCGTGATCGACGGCGTTTTCGAGCACCGACTGGGGCTCGACGGCAGCGCCGTCGGCGGCCACATCGTCGCTGCCGGCGTCGACCGCACCGGGTTCGACCGGCGGTTCCACGTCGCCCGGCTCGCTCTTGGCCGAGGGGCCGGTCTGGATCTCTGCGGTCTTCATGTCCTTGCCGGCGGCGTGGTGGCCGGCGCGGGCCCCGAAGACGAGCAGTTCCGGCAGGGCGTTCCCGCCGAGGCGGTTCGCGCCGTGTAGCGAGACGCAGGCCGTCTCGCCCGCGGCGTACAGCCCCTCGATGCAGGTCTCGCCGTTCTCGTCGCACTCGACGCCGCCCATGGCGTAGTGCTGGCCGGGCTTGACCGGCATCGGTTCGTCGAGGCCGTCGACGCCCTCGAAGTCCTCCGCCAGGTGGAGGATGTTCTCCAGTCGGTCGATGATGCGCTCCTCGCCGAGGTGGCGCATGTCGAGGTGGACGTACTCGTCCTCGATGCCGCGCCCGTTGTTGACCTCGGTCAGTTCGGCGCGGGCGACCACGTCCCGGGAGGCGAGTTCGCCGTCGTTGTTCGCGTAGCCGTACTCGAACATCAGGCGCTCCTCGTTGTCGTTGTAGAGGATGCCGCCCTCGCCGCGGACCCCCTCGGAGATGAGCACGCCCGTCGACGGGAGCGTCGTCGGGTGGAACTGGATCATCTCCATGTCCTCCATCGGGACGCCCGCGCGGTAGGCCATCGCGCAGCCGTCGCCGGTGTTGGCGACGGCGTTCGTCGTGTGGTCGAACGCCTGTCCCAGCCCGCCGGTCGCGAGGATGACGCCGTTGTTGGCGCGGAACCCGTGAATCTCGCCGGACTTGATGTCGTAGGCGACACAGCCGTGACAGACGCGGTCCTCGGGGTCGTCGTGGTCTGTGACCGCGAGGCGGGTCACGTACCACTCGTCGTACACCTCGATGCCCCGCTTGACCGCCTGCTCGTACATCGTGTGCAGCAGGTGATGACCGGTCTCGGCGCCCGCGTACGTCGTCCGCGGGTACGAGAGGCCACCGAACGGCCGCTGGGAGACGCGCCCGTCGTCCTCGCGGGAGAAGGGCATCCCCCAGTGTTCGAGCTGGATGACCTCCTCTGGGGCGTCCTGCGCGAACGTGTCGATGGCGGGGGCGTCACCGAGGTAGTCCGACCCCTTCATCGTGTCGTACGCGTGGAGGTCCCAGGAGTCCCCCTCCTGGAGGGCGGCGTTGATGCCGCCCTCTGCCGCGCCCGTGTGGCTCCGAACCGGATGAAGTTTAGTCACGAGAGCAACGTCAGCGCCCTCTTCGTCCGCTGCGATCGCAGCCCGGAGGCCAGCGCCACCCGCGCCGACCACGATGACGTCGTGTTCGTACATTGGTAGAATGTCTCTTGGCGTATATTCGGCTTAGGAGTACCCGAACTTAAGCCTCCCTGTTGCGCCCAACGAGCGGCCCGTGCGGCGTGTCGCGCTCGACCTCGAGGGCGTGCGTTCCGACGCAAATGGGACGGCGGCCGATGGAATTATATCATCCGGACTGGAATTCCAGACAAGGACTACGGCGGCTTCCAGGCGGAACCACAGCGGATCGGTACGACCGCTCCATCGCCGTTCCCCGATGTCAGACCCGCATTTCCAGACTGCCGACGATTTCCGATCGCTGCTCGCCGACGCCCCGGCAGTGCTGACTGTGACGGACGCCGACCTCGCGGTCCAGTTCGCCAGTCCCGCCGTCGAGCGAATCCTCGGGTACGATGCCGACTCCATCGTCGGTAGCGACTGGCTCGATTTCGTCCATCCCGAGGACCGAGAGCGCGTTCGTGCGGCGCTGGCCGCTCCCGGGTCGCGCTCCGACACCGGGACGGAGTACCGCTTTCGCGACGCCGAGGGAGAGTGGGTGTGGATCGAGTCGTTCACCGGTGACGGTCCCGAGCGCGAACTCGACTACCGCGTGTTCTCCTCGCGCGACGTGAGCGAGCGCCCGCGCTTCGAGGCCCAGTTCAATCAGTTCGTCACCCACACGTCGGACGTGCTCACCGTCTTCGACCGTCAGGGAACGGTCCAGTACATCAGCCCGTCCGTCGAGCGCGTTCTCGGCTACGACCAGTCCGCCATGCAGGACGCGGATCTCTTCGAGTACGTCCACCCCGACGACCTCCCGGAGGCCATCGAGCAGTTCGGACGTATGATCGAGGACTCGTCGCATCACGCCATCATTGAGCACCGCTACCGGACAGCCGACGGCGAATGGATCTGGACCGAGTCCCGCGGCAAGCAGATCACCACCGGACCGCTCGCCGGTCAGATACTCGTGACCACCCGCGACATCTCCGAGCGGAAGCACCACGAGCAGGAACTCGAACGCCAGAATCAGCGCCTCGAGCGCTTCTCAGACGCGATCAGCCACGACCTCCGAAACCCGCTCGACGTGCTCGACGGGTCGCTCGAACTCGCGCGCGAGACCGGCGCGGAGGAGCACTTCGAGCGCGCCGAGCGCAGCATCGACCGGATGTACACGCTCATCGACGACTTGCTCGTCCTCGCGAAACAGGGCGTCGACCCGGAAGACGTCGAACCGATCGACGTCGGCGACGTCGCTCGCAGAGCGTGGTCGATGGTCGAGACGCGGGACGCGGACCTCGCGGTCGACGCCGAGACCCCCGTCACCGCCGACAGCGGCGCGCTGCTCGAACTGCTCGAAAACCTCTTTCGCAACGCCGTCGAGCACGGTGGCAGCGACGTGACCGTGACCGTCGGGACGGAACCGTGGGGCTTCTACGTCGAGGACGACGGCGCTGGATTCACCGACGGCACCGACGAGGTGTTCGACCCGGGCTACTCGACGGCGACCGACGGTACGGGCTTTGGCCTCTGCATCGTCGAACAGATCGTCGACTCGCACGACTGGGACGTCATCGCCACGGCGAGCGAGCGCGGCGGCGCGCGCTTCGAGTTCGTCTGTCGGAACGACTGAGGCCCGTGCCGGCGCACCCGCTCCGGCGAACGAGACATTACCGTTCGAGTGCTACTACTCCGCATGGACCCCGAGACCGTCTTCGAGCGGGCGGACGTGTCACGTCGACCGGGAGACCTCCTCCCCCGCGGCTCGGACGAGACGAAGTGGATCGCCACCGACCCCGAGACGGACTGCCGCGGCGTCGGCGACTTCGAGCAGGCGGCCCGGACGAACCTCGTGTACGCCGTCCAGGCCTACCGCGAGGACCCGGAGCACACCGTGCCGTTCATGAGCGCCGGCAAGGACCAGACGTTCGAGATGCACTGGCTCGGGACAGATGACGCCTCGCTCGCCGACCGCCTCCAGGACCTCCTGTCTCGCTGATTCACGGAGGCGTCGTGGCACACGCGACGCTGTTCGGCGGGAGAAACACAGCGACGAGAGGACGTAGCGGAGTCGGTCGCTACCAGAACTTCAGGTTGTTCTTGACGGCTTCCCGCTTGAGCTCCTGGATGTGCTCGGTCAGCGGGATGTCCTTCGGACACACCTCGGTACAGGAGAACTGGGTCTGACAGCGCCAGACGCCGTGTTCCTGTTCGATGATACGGAGGCGTTCCTGTTTGCGCTGTTCGCCCTCGCGCTCGTCCATCGCGAACCGGTACGCCTTGTTGATGGCGGCCGGGCCGAGGTACTCGTTGTCGCCGGCGGCGATGTTACACGAGGACATGCACGCGCCACACCAGATACACCGCGTGGACATCTTGACCTTCTCGCGGTTCTCGCGGGTCTGGCGCTGCTCTTCGAGCGGGTCGTCGGGCGTCTCGTCCGCGTCGAAGAACGGCTCGACGGACTCCATCTGGTCGTAGAAGTGCTCCATGTCCACGACGAGGTCCTTGACGACCTCCTGGTGGGGGAGCGGCTCGATGCGGACCGGGTCGTCGAGGTCCGACATCTGGGTCTTACAGCCCAGCCGCTGCCTCCCGTTGACGAACAGGGCGTCAGAGCCACAGACCGCCTGCCGACAGGAGTGCCGGAAGGTCAGCGACGAGTCGTAGTGGTCCCGCGCGTAGATGAGCGCGTCGAGGACGGTCATCCCCTTGTGGAAGGGGACGCTGAAGTCGTCGAAGCGGGGTTCCTGCTTGCCCTCGACCTCGGGGTCGTAGCGGAACACCTTCAGCGTGATCGTGTCCTCGTCGTCGAGGGTCGCTTCCTCGGTCTCGCGCTGGGCCTCCTCGATGGCCTGGCGTTCGCGTTTCTGTGCGCGCCGACGATCGCCCGGGGACTCGACTTCGGGCTCCGCCTCTTCGTCGGCTTCCGTCTCGGTTTCCTGTTGTTCGATTTGCGTGCTCATTGTTCAGACGAGGTTCGTCATGGCCAGCGACACCCGCGTCCCCTGAAGGACCAGCAGGACGCCGGCCGCGAGGAGCAGGTACTTGACCGCGTTCTTCCGGGACCCGGTGAGGCCCTGATTGACCAGCGCGTTGTACACGCCGTTGACGCCGTGGAACGTCGCGGTGACGAGGAACAGCCACATCGTCGCGAAGTAGCCTACCTGGCTCATCCGGGCCTGCGTGCCCATGAACGTGATGTCCGCGGCGTGGTTGACGAAGTGCAACAGCATGAAGTGGAACGCCAGGACGCCGATGAGGAACACCGCCGTCAGCCGCTGGAAGAGCCAGCGGCGACCGCCGCGCTCGAACGAGGAGTAGTGCTCGGCCATTAGACGAGTGCCCCCCCGAGGAACGTCGGCACGCTGGCGACGACGATCGCACCCGTGAGCAGCAGCGACGCGTAGAAGCTCTTGTCCTGCGATTCGAGTCCGACACCCAGGTCCACCATCAGGAGCCGGATCCCGTTGAGGATGTGGAAGACGGCGACGGCCAGCAGGCCGACCTCGAGGAACCGGACGATCAGCAGCGCCTCGAGTCCGCTGATCGTGCTGGTGTAGAGGTCGGCCGTGCCGAGGGCCGTGCTCAACACGGCGATGTGGGTGAAGAGATAGCCCACGAGCACCCAGCCGGTGAACTTGTGGAAGATCCAGGCCCACATCCCGGCCGAGAAGTCTCGCCACCGTCCGAAGTCCTCGACGGTGCCGCGGTTGTAAGACTGACTCATACATTGGGGGCTTAGCGCGATAACAGATAGTAGTTTCTACAACGGTCGGAAAGCACCGGCAAGACGGCCGAAGACGTTCGTCAATTGACTGTTCCGTCGTCCCCAATCGTCGTCTCCGAGCGCCGGTTCCACTCGATGGCGCGCTGGGTCCGGTCGTCGAGTCGGACCAGGTGACAGAGCGGGTTCCCCGGGTACACCAGCGGGTTCTCCAGCACGCCGACGAGCAGGCCGGTAAAGGGCGCTCGCATCAGCGTGTTGTCGGTCTTGAACGGGTTCGTGATGGTGCAGATCACGTCGTCCTCGTAGACGAGGTCGCCGCGCTCGTAGTGCATGTCGACCAGCCCGCCGGAGTCCGCGCGGATCCAGGTCTTCTCGTCGCTGTCCGAGATGACGGTCCGCCAGCCGGGCCACTTGACGGTGTCCGAGTCCCGGAGGCCGAACTCCGCGAGGACCGACCGGACGCTGTCGAGCGCCGAGTCGATGAGCGGCCGCTGGAACCGGTGAGCCTCGCCCATCTCGATGGTGATCGTCGGCACGCCCGCGAGGCTCGCCTCCCGACGGAGCGACCCGGACGGCCCCTCCGAGGAGATGATGACGTTCGTCGCGAAGGCGTTCGCCACGCGGGCCACGTCCGGGTCCTCCATGTCGGCCCGGGCGTGGATCATGTTCGTCCGCCCCCGCGTCGACGTGTGGAAGTCCAGTCCGAGGTCACACGGCGCGAGGAAGTTCCGGAAGATCTGGTGGGCCATCCGCTTCGCGCTCGTGGAGTCCGGGTCGCCCGGGAACGACCGGTTCAGGTCGCGGTCGTAGATCGGCAGGTAGCGCTCCTGTGCCAGGAACGCCGGGATGTTCAACACCGGCAGGCAGACCAGCGTCCCGGCCAGTCCCTCGTGGTCCCACTCGTGGGCGACCTCGCGGACCACTTCGATGCCGTTCAGCTCGTCGCCGTGTGCAGCCGCCGTGAGGAACGCGGTCGGCCCGGGGCGCTCCCCGTTGACGATGGTGACCGGAATTCGGATGGCGTCGCCCAGGTACGTCTCACTGACCGTGTAGCGGACGTTCCGCGTCTCACCCGGGTCGACGCGTCCGCCGTCGAACGTGAACGGCTCGGCCTCCTCCATGCCCCGACAAGTGCGGTCGCGAGGTAAAACCCCTCCGGGTCCGTCGGTCCCGGAAGCGCCGGTGCGGTGGTCGCGACCGCCTCGCACACGGGAAATACATCCTTACCTCTTTTAGCTGGCCCCCTGAACGCGACTGCATGAGCAACCAAGACATCACTGTCGGCGTGCTGAGCCTCCACTCCAGCAAGGAGTCGAAGGCCATCCTGAACGCCGTCGACGAGATGGGGTACGGGACGGAGTGGCTCAGAAGCGAGAACACGGCCATCACCGTCGAAGACGGCGATATGCGCCTCGAACCCGAGGTCGACGTGGTCGCGAACCGACTCCTCCTGTCCAGCGACGAACACCCGGCCGAGGGAATCGGGCTCGCGATGACGATGAACCGGCTCGAACCGATGCTGAACGAGCCGATGGCCGCGACGACGGCGCTCCACAAGTTCGCGAGCGCCGCCGCGCTGGCCGAGGCCGACGTGCCCGTTCCCGACGCCGTCCTGGCGCTGTCGAACGATCAGCTCAACGAGCGCCGGGGCCGTTTCGGCGAGCGCGCGGTGTACAAGACCGCCATCGGGACCCACGGCGGCGGCACGTGGATGGTCGACACCGAGAACTCCGTCAACGCGCAGGTCGGCGGCCGCCACGCGTTCCTCCAGGAGTTCATGGAACACGACTCGAAGCGCCACCACGACCTCCGCGTGTACGTCGTCGGCGACGAGATCGTCGGTGCGATGAACCGCTACGCGCCCGAGGGCGAGTGGCGGACCAACGTCGCGCTCGGCGGCGAGGTCGAGGACATGACGGGCCGGCTCCCGAAGCGCGTCCGCGAAATTGCGCTCAACTCGGTCGAGGCCGTCGGGCTCGACTACGCCGGCGTCGACATCGTCCAGAGCGACGACGGCTACTACGTCCTCGAAGTCAATCCCACCGCGGGCTTTCGCGGCCTGTTCAAGGCCAGCGGCATCAGTCCCGCACCGCATATCGCCCGGCTCGCCATCGAGCGCGCCGGCGGCAGCGTCGACGAGGAGGAAGTCGAACGCCTGTCGGACCGCCTCGACGACTCCCGGCCGGCCTGTACGCCGAAGAAACAGAGCACGAAAGAGCCGGAGAACGTCACCGTCGGCTACATCGAGGAGGTCGTCGTCACCGGGACGCAGGGGACCAAGACGGTGCTCGCGAAGTCCGACACCGGCGCGACGCGGACCAGCATCGACGCCAAGCTGGCCGCCGAGATCGGGACGGGCCCGATTCTGGACATCGTCACGATCAAGTCCGGAAGCGTCAAGTCCGGCCGCTCGCGCCCGGTCGTCGACCTCGTGGTCGGCGTCGGCGGCACGCAACACACCGTCACCGCGAGCGTCGAGGACCGCTCGCACATGGACTACCCGCTCTTGCTCGGGCGGGACATCCTCAAGCACTACCAGGTCGACGTGAACCGCCGCGCCGACGAGGAGCACGAACTCGACGCCGAGGAAGAAGAGCAGGCCGAGGAGTAGTCCCTGCCGGCGCGGTCGCCGCCTCGCTCAGTCCTCGCGCACTTCGTCGACACTGTCGGCGACGTCCTCGTCCGCGCGCCACAGGTAGAGGCTCGCGTAGCTCCGATACGGTGACCACCGCTCGGCGTAGTCGGTCATCTCCGCCCGGTCGTAGCCCTCGCCGACCGCGGTCTCGAACCCCTTGCGGATTCCGAGGTCGCCCACCGGAAACACGTCCTCGCGGCCGAACGCGAACATGAGTTGCATGTCCGCCGTCCAGTCGCCGACGCCCGTGATCGCCGTCAGCGCCTCTCGAATCTCGTCGTCGGTGTGGTTCGCGAAGTGCGCGAGCGAGTAGCCGTGTTCGAGGAAGGCGTCGGCGACCGCGTTGACGTAGCGCGTCTTCTGCCGGGAGAGTCCCGCGTCGCGGAGCACCTCGTCGTCGGCCGCGCGGACGCCTTCGGGCGTGACCGCGACGGCGTCGAACAGTCGCTCTCGCGTCGCGGCGGCCGACGCCATCGACACCTGCTGTCTGAGGATGGCGACGACGAGGCGCTCGAAGAGGTCGTCGGCGGGATCGAGCGTCAGTTCCCCGTGCGCCTCGACGAGCGGGCCGAGGTCGGGGTCGGTCCGGAGCGCGTCGTGTGGCGAGTCACTCATCTGTCGGTGGAAGGGCCGCGAGCGAAAAGAGGGTGTCCCTACCCGTCGGCGATGATCGGGTCGGGGCGCTCGGGGGCGGCGTCGTCCTCGTCGGTCGGTTCCGCCGGGTTGCCGATGACGGTCGTGTCGGGAGCAACGTCGTCGACGACGACGGCACCGGCCCCGACGGCGGCGTTCTCGCCGACCGTGATCGGTCCCACGAGCGACGCGGCCGCGCCGACGGTGACGCCGTCTTCGAGCGTCGGATGGCGCTTCTCGCGGCGCATGGACGCGCCGCCGAGCGTGACACCGTGGTACAGCAGCACGTCGTCGCCGATCTCGGCGGTCTCGCCGATGACGACGCCCATGCCGTGGTCGATGAAGAAGCGCTCGCCGATATCGGCGGCGGGGTGAATCTCGACGCCGGTGAGAAAGCGGGTGAGATGCGAGAGGAGCCGGGCCGCCAGTCGGTGGTCGCCCTCCCAGAGCCAGTGGGCGACGCGGTAGGCCCAGATCGCGTGCAGGCCGGGGTAGGTGAGCACGACCTCGAGCGCGCTGGTCGCGGCGGGGTCTTTCGCCAGTGCTGTGCGAACGTCGTCTTTCAGTCTGTCGAACATCGGTGTGTGGATTCTGGAGTCGGGTAGTCAGCGCGTGATACAAGCGGTCGGCGTCCGGAACACCGGACGACGGGCCATCAACAGCGACACCGACAGCACTGGCAGACGGAGCGGCGGCTGATAACGGTCCGAGGCGGGCGAACTGCGCGACGCGGATTTCGGTCGCCCATGAGTATCGGACCTTGCACGCTCAGCGGCTTAAAAGCACGGTTCGACCGGTCACGCGTCTCACATGATGCCCTTGCCGAGGAGTTCGCGCGCGACGATGTTCTTCTGGATCTCCGTGGTGCCCTCGTAGATCTGCGTGATCTTCGCGTCCCGGTAGAACCGCTCCACGTCGAAGTCGTCGACGTAGCCGGCCCCGCCGTGGATCTGGACGGCCTCGTCGGCCACGTCGACGGCCACCCGCGACGCCTTCTCTTTCGCCATCGACGCCAGCTGGGTCAGCTGGTCGTCCGCGTGGTCGACGCTCCAGGCGGACTTGTAGGTGAGCTGCCGCGCGGCCTCGATCTCGGTGAACATCTCCGCGAGCTTGTGCTGGATGGCCTGGAACTCCGAGATGGGCTGGCCGAACTGCTCGCGCTCCTGGGCGTACGCCAGCGCGCGTTCGGCGGCCCCGCGAGCGATGCCCACGCCCTGTGCGGCCACGCCGGTCCGCGTCTCGTCGAAGAACTGCATGAGCTGGAGGAAGCCCGCACCGCGCGTGCCGACGAGGTTCTCCTCGGGGACGCGGACGCCGTCGAAGACCAGTTCCGCGGTGTCCGAGGCGCGGATCCCGAGCTTGCCCGTGATCTTCTCGGCCTCGAACCCGTCGCGGTCGGCCTCGATCACGATCTGCGAGAAGCCGTTGTACCGGCCCTCGGCGTCGGGGTCGGTCTGACAGAGGACGACGAAGTAGTCGCCGACCGTCCCGTTCGTGATCCACATCTTCGTCCCGTCGATGACCCACTCGTCGCCCTCTTTCTCCGCTCGCGTCGAGACCGAGGACACGTCCGAGCCGGTGTCCGGTTCGGAGATGGCCGCGCCCATGACGGCCTCGCCCGTCGCCACCGGTTCGAGGTAGCGCTCCTTCTGCTCGTCCGTCCCGAAGCCGACGATGGCGTCGGCTCCGAACGCGGCGGACTGGATGCTCAGCCCGATGCCCGCGTCCGCGGCGAACAGCTCCTCCGCGATGATCGCGTTCGTCAGCGTGTCGTAGCCCGCGCCGCCGTACTCGAGCGGGATGTTCGCGCCGGTCAGCCCCATCTCGGCGGCCGCCTCGACGACCTCGTGGGGGAACTCCTCCGCGCGGTCGTGCTCGGTGGCCACCGGTTCGATCTCGTTCTCGGCGAAGCGGGCGACTTCGTCGCGGATCTGTCGCTGTTCGTCTGTCAGGTCGAAGTCCATGTGCGAGGTGTTGTCGTGGACCGCCAATAATTGTTTGTAATCAAAAATAAACCAGAGAGTGGTTGTCTCCTGAGAGAAACGTTGAAACGTCGGCCGAGAGTGGAGGGACATGTCATGGATTTCGAGGATATCGACACTATCGCCGTGCTCGGGGCCGGAAACATGGGCCACGGAATTACGGAAGTGGCCGCGCTCGCCGGCTACGAGGTCCGCATGCGGGACATCAAAGACGAGTTCGTCCAGAACGGGTACGACAACATCGAGTGGTCCCTGAACAAACTGGCCGAGAAAGACCAGCTCTCCCAGGAGGAGGCCGACGCCGCGCTCGACCGCGTGACGCCGCTGGTCGACGTGCAAGAGGCCGTCGGCGACGCCGACGTCGTCATCGAGGCGGTCCCCGAGAAGATGGAGATCAAGAAGGATGTCTACACCGAGGTCGAAGAGCACGCGCCCGACGAGGCCATCTTCGCCACCAACACCTCTAGCCTCTCCATCACGGAACTCTCCGAGGTCACCGAGCGCCCCGAGCAGTTCTGCGGGATGCACTTCTTCAACCCCCCGGTCCGGATGCAACTGGTCGAGGTCATCACGGGGGCCCACACCGCCGAGGAGACCCTGGAGACCGTCGAGGCCCTCGCCGAGGACTTCGAGAAGACGCCGGTCCGCGTCCGCAAGGACTCGCCGGGCTTCATCGTCAACCGCATCCTCGTCCCGCTGATGAACGAGGCCGCGTGGCTCGTCCACGACGACGTGGCGACCATCGCGGAAGTGGACTCCACGACGAAGTTCGACATGGGCCTGCCGATGGGCTCGTTCGAACTCTCTGACCAGGTCGGAAACGACGTCGGCCTGCACGTCCTCGAGTACATGCATGAGGTGCTCGGCGAGGCCTACGAGCCGTGCCCGCTCATCGAGGAGAAAGTCGAGAACGAGGAACTCGGCAAGAAGACCGGACAGGGATTCTACGACTACGAGAACGGCGGCGCCGACATCCCCGCCGACGCCGGCCGCGAGGACGTGCAGAACCGCCTCGTGGCCGTCATGGCGAACGAGGTCGGCAAGCTCGTCGAGAACGACGTGGCCCCGGTCTCGGACATCGACGAGGCCGTGATGCTCGGCGGCGGCTTCCCCGAGGGGCCGGGCAAAATGGCCGACAAGATCGGTCTGGACGCGCTCGTCGAGACGCTCGAATCCGCCCACGAGGAGACCGGCGCGGCGCGCTACGCCGTCTCCGACGGCCTGCGAGACGCCGCCACCGAGGGCGGCTTCTACGGCGGCGACGACGCCGGCGACGCGGAGTTCGACACGGTCTCGATCTCGTATCCCGGCGACATGGTCGGGCACCTCGAACTCGACCGCCCCCACCGGATGAACACCGTCAGCCCCGAGCTGCTGGACGACCTCGCCGCCGCCGTCGACCACCTCACCGAGGACGACGACGTGCGCGCGATCCTGCTGGCCGGGGCCGGCGACAAGGCGTTCTCCGCCGGGGCCGACGTGCAGTCGATGGCCTCGAACGCCGCCCCGCTCGACGCCGTCGAACTCTCCCGGAAGGGCCAGGAGATATTCGGAAAACTGGAGGAGTGCCCGATGCCCGTGGTCGCCGGGATCGACGGCTACGCGCTGGGCGGCGGGATGGAACTGGCGACCTGCGCCGACCTCCGCGTCGCCTCCGAGCGCTCGACGCTCGGCCAGCCGGAACACAACCTCGGCATCATGCCGGGCTGGGGCGGCACGCAGCGCCTCGCCCGCATCGTCGGCGAGGGCCGCGCCAAGGAGATCATCTTCACCGGCGAGCGCTACGACGCCGCCGAACTGGCCGAGTACGGCTTCATCAACGAGGTCGTCGGCAACGACGAACTCGAAGAGCGCGCGATGGAACTGGCGGCGGATCTCGCCGCCGGCCCGCCGGTCGCCCAGCGCTACACCAAGCGCGCGATGCACGCCGGCCGCGACGACCTCGACGCGGGGCTCGAACACGAGGCGCAGGCCTTCGGCGCGCTGTTCGGCACGGAGGACATGATGGAGGGCGTCAACGCGTTCATGGGCGACGACGAGCCCGACTTCCAGGGCAAATAAGACGCGGTGATCACGGCTGACCGGGCGTCGCCCGATCCAGTTCGTCCTCGTCGAGCTCGATGACGCCGTCGGACTGGGCCATGCCGGTCGTCATCAGGAGTCGGATCGCCGCGCGGACGCTCAGGTCCGACTCGTGGGTCTGGCTCTCCGGGACCATCACGAGCATCCCCTGCGTGGGGTTCGGGCTCCCGGGGACGAACACGCTCGAAACGTCCTCGTCGGCGGCTTCGGCCGCGTCTCGCGGCCCATCCCCGGTCTTCAGTCCTAGCTGGTACACGCCCTCTCGCGGGTACTCGACGTAGACGACGGACTCGTAGTCCGACCGGCGGTTGACGACCGACGACGTCATCTGGCGGATGCTCCCGTAGATCGTCCGGACGACGGGGACGAAGTTCACGAGCTGGCCCGTCCGGCCGAACAGCCGCTGGCCGACGCTCCGCTGGGCGACGTAGCCGAGGACGACGAGCAGCGCCACCAGCACCGAGAGCGTCAGCAACTGGGCGAGCAGGAAGTTGTCGGCTGTCAGCGTCGCGAGGCGCGTCCCTCGGATGAACGGGTCGAGAACGCCGCCGACCCACCCGAGGACGATGCGGACGATGACGACGGTCGCGACGAGCGGACCGACGAGGACGAGCCCGGCGAGGAAGTTGCTCTTGAGAAACGACTTGAGGCGCATACCGACAGACTGACAGCGAGCCGAATAAGCTGTGTGGCGGCTGTTAGTCCGTTGACAGCCACTCGGTAGTGAGACACATCCACAGGAAGCCGAGATTTCGATGGGGTTAAATTGGAGCACCCGAAACGCCAGAATACGCTCGGTTGGTGTAGTCCGGCCAATCATCTTGGCCTTTCGAGCCGAGGACCAGGGTTCAAATCCCTGACCGAGCACATTCCTGCCGCGAACGAGTTCGTGAGCGGCTGGCACGCGCATATTTGAATCGTTTCCGACGGCCTCGTAGCGAGTCCACAGCGGTAGGTATTTTTCGGGGCCGGGAGAGGCCACGATCATGCAAGCTGTCGTACTCGCGGCGGGCGAAGGCACACGGATGCGGCCGCTGACCGAGCAGACGCCGAAGCCGATGCTGCCGGTCGCGGACCGACCGCTGGTCGCGCACACCGCCGACACCGCCATCGAGGCCGGGGCCGACGAACTGATCTTCGTCGTCGGCTACGAGGCCGACGCGGTCCGGTCGTACTTCGGCGACCGCTACGGCGGCGTCCCCGTCTCCTTCGCCGTCCAGGAGCGCCAGCAGGGCACGGCCGACGCCGTCGCCGCGGCGCGCGAGCACCTCGACGGCCCCTTCGCCGTCCTGAACGGCGACAACCTCTACGACGCGGCGAGCCTCGGCGCGCTGTTCGACGCCGCGCCGTCGGTCGCCGCCTACCGCGTCGCGGACCCCACGAGCTACGGCGTGCTCTCGACCGACGGCGACACCGTCACCGGCATCGTCGAGAAGCCGTCGGACCCGCCGACGGACCTCGCCAACGCCGGCGCGTACGTCTTCCCGGCCGCGGCCCGCGACTGGCTCGACGTACCCCTCAGCGACCGCGGTGAGCGCGAGATCACGGACGTGCTCGGTCGAGTCGTCGAGGAGGCGTCCGTCACCGCCGTCGAGGTGGACCGCTGGCTCGACGTGGGCCGGCCGTGGGAATTGCTCGAAGCGAACGAGTGGAAACTCGGCGAACTGGAGCGTCGACTCGACGGCGAGGTCCGCGGCGACGCCGACCTGCGCGGCGAGGTGGTCGTCGAGGAGGGCGCGGTCGTCGAACCGGGCGTCGTCGTCGAGGGCCCGGCGCTGATCCGCTCGGGCGCGCACGTCGGCCCGAACGCGTACGTCCGCGGGGCGACGCTGCTCGGCGAGGACACCCACGTGGGCCACGGCGTCGAACTCAAGAACACCGTCCTGATGGCGGGCTCGAACGTCCCGCACGTCTCCTACGTCGGGGACAGCGTCCTCGGGCGCGACGTGAACTTCGGGGCGGGGACGCAGGTCGCCAATCTGCGCCACGACGGCGAGTCCGTCCGGCTGACGGTGAAGGGCGACCGCGTCTCGACCGGGCGACGGAAGTTCGGCGTCGTCGCCGGCGACGGGGCCAAGACGGCCATCAACACGAGCCTCAACGCGGGCATCGTCCTCTCCTCCGGTGCGACGACGACGCCCGGCGAGTCGGTCACGCGCGACCGGTGACGACCGGCCACGGAATTGCTCGAATTCGAGTACCGTTTTCGAACCCTGACTGCGTGTAGGATCGTTACGTACGGGCCAAGTATATGGGATTAAGTGCCGTGAAAAACACCCTCAACTAAGATGGTCGACCCCACATCCGATCACCACGAAGATATCGACGAGGAGGAGGCCCCGGAGTGTGACACCTGCGGCGAGCCGATAGTCAACGAGGTGACCCACCGCGTCATCACCTGGATCGAAGACGAGAGCGTCCAGACGGCGCACTTCTGCGACGAGGACTGCCGAATGGACTGGCAGTAGTCGACCCGTCGCCACTACGACCGCTCGCTGGACCGGCGTCTCTGTCTGCCGCGGGACGGCGGGACGTTCGTCCGCCCGAGGTTGTGACGCAGTTCTTACCTACCAAAGAAACTCCCGAAAACTGACCGACTGTTAACACCCTGCACGTATTTGGGTGTACCCCCAGAATACTACGGTATGACCGGGGGCGATCGGACGGCGGACTGGCGGACGGCGGAACGGGAGTACACCGACGAGGTGATCGGCGACGACACCCTCGGCGAGATGTTCGCCGCGAGTGCCGAGCGAAACGCCGACACCACCGCCCAGCTCTACAAGGGCGGCGTCTACGACCGCTCCCTGACCGACGACGTGATCGCGTCCGCCCCAGACGGCGGGTACGCAGCCATCTCCTACGAGCGCATGAACGACCTCGTGCGTCACCTGGCCGCCGGATTTCGAGACCTCGGGGTCTCCGCGGACACGCGCGTCGGCATCTTTGCCGACACCCGCATGGAGTGGGCGCTGTGTGACTTCGCGCTCCTCTCGGCGGGGAGCGTGGTGACGACGGTGTACACCGACTCCTCGACGAACCAGGTCGAGTACCTGCTCTCCGACCCGAACGCGAGCGCCGTCGTCGTGGAGAACGAAGCGCTCCTCCAGCGCGTGCTCGCGGTCGAGGACGACCTGTCGCTGTCGTTCATCGTCGTCATGGACGACCACGACGTTGACCGGGAGGACGTGTACTCGCTCGCGGGCGTCTATCGCCGCGGCGTCGAGGCGTTCGACGAGGCGACCTACCGATCGTGGCTGACCGAGCGCGAACCCGACGACCTCGCGGGCCTCATCTACACGTCCGGGACGACCGGCCAGCCGAAGGGCGTGCGGCTCACCCACCGGAACTTCCGGGCGAACGTCAACCAGACGCGCAGGCGGATCGGACCGCGCCCGGACAAGCACCCGGACCTGCCGGCGATCACCACAGACACCAGATCGGTCGCGTTCCTGCCGCTCGCGCACGTCTTCGAGCGCCTCGCCGGCCACTTCCTCATGTACGCCTCCGGGGCCGCCGTCGGCTACGCCGAGAGCCCGGACACGCTGGCCGACGACCTCGGGAAGCTCCGTCCAACGACCGGCGCGAGCGTGCCCCGGGTGTACGAGCGCATCTACGACACCATGCGCACGGAGGCCGGTCAGTCGGCGATCAAAGAGCGGATCTTCGAGTGGTCGATGGACGTGGCGCGGGCGTACGCCCGTGCTGACGACCCCGGCCCGCTGCTCTCCGCCAAGCACTCGCTCGCCGACCGACTCGTCTACAGCACGGTCACAGAGCGCCTGGGCGGCAACGTCGAGTACATGGTCAGCGGCGGCGGCAGCCTCTCGAAGACGCTCTGTGAGACGTTCCTCGGGATGGGAATCACGGTCATCGAAGGCTACGGCCTCACGGAGACGTCGCCGGTGCTGACGGTGAACCCTCCGGAGGACATCCGGCCCGGGACACTGGGGCCACCAGTTCAGGACGTCGAGGTGCGCATCGACACCGCCGTCGTCGACGGGAGCGAGTTCGACGACGCCGACGGCGAGGTCGGCGAACTCCTCGTCGCCGGCCCGAACGTCACGGACGGGTACTGGAACGACGCCGACGCGACGGCGGCGGCGTTCACCGAACTCGACGGCACGCGCTGGTTCCGGACCGGAGACATCGTCGAGCAGACGCGCGACGGCTACCTCGTCTACCACGACCGGATCAAGGAACTGCTCGTCCTCTCGACGGGCAAGAACGTCGCGCCCCAGCCCATCGAGGACGCGTTCGCCACCAGCGAGCGCGTCGATCAGGTCATGGTCGTCGGCGACGACCAGAAGTACGTGGCCGCGCTCGTCGTCCCGAACTTCGAGGCGCTCGAGCGGTGGGCCGAGAACGAGGGGATCGACCTCCCGTCGGACCCCGAAGCCCAGTGCGAAGACGAGCGCGTGCGCCAGTGGGTGCAAGAGGCGGTCGACGAGGTCAACGCGGACCTCGAACGCGTCGAGCGCATCAAGGCGTTCGAACTCGTCTCCCGCGAGTGGACCGCCGAGAACGACCTGCTCACGCCGTCGATGAAGAAGAAACGCCGCAACATCCGCGGCGAGTTCCGCGAGAAGCTCCGGGAGCTGTACGGACCCGAGCAGTTCGAGTCCGCCTGACCGAGTTATTCGACCACAACGTCGACCGCGCGCTCTCGCGGTCCGTCACACTCGACGAGCAGCACCGACTGCCACGTCCCCACGTCGAGGCTGCCGTCCTGGACGGGAATCGTCTCGCTCGGGCCGACGAGCATCGCCCGGACGTGCGAGTCGGCGTTGCCGTCGAGTTCGTCGTGCGCCCAGCCGCTGTCGGGTACGAGGTCTGCGAGCGCGTCGCCGAGGTCGTCCAGCAGCCTCGGCTCCGCCTCGTTGACGGTGACGCCGGTCGTCGTGTGCCGGGCGAACACGGTGCACGTCCCGGACGCGTCCGGCGGCAGCGCCGCCTCGACCTGTTCGGTGATGTCGACCACCGACAGCCGCTCGTCGGTCGAAACGGTGAACCGATTGGTCGTCATGCGCTCGACTACGACGGGCCGGGACTCAAACACTCCGGTCAGGACGGGGTCGCAGGACCGCCACTCGGGACGACGTGGACGCCGGTCGGCCCGTACGCGATGGCGTCGTCGCCGTCGTCGACGTTCGCCCCGTCGAGGTACAGCGTCGCCGTCGCGGTACCGAGGTCGGCGGTGACCGCGCCGTTCGTGCTCTCCATCGTCGACTCGTTCGCCAGGATGTCGCCGTTCGATTCGAGCGTCACGTCGTTGTTCTGCGACGCGAGCGACGCGCCCGTCACGTCGAGGGATCCCCCGCCGTTTCGCGTCGCGGAAAGCCCGACGTAGTTGTTCCTCGAGAAGAGATCCGCGTTTCGGGCCGAGACCGTGCGTCCGGCCAGGGTCACGTGGCTGTTCTGGGCCTCGATGGTACTGCCGTCAGCGACGAGGCGCGCGTCCGTCGTGATCTGGACGTTCCCGTTCTGGGCGTCGATGTCCGTCCCGGAGACGTTCACCGCGTCGCCCGCCGAGAGCGTCACGTCGCTGTTCTGTGACTCGACCGTCCCGCCGGTCAGCGAGATACCGCCGTTCGGCGCGTCGACGTCGACCGCCCCGTTCTGGGAGTCGAGCGTGCCGCCGTCGAGGGTCACGTCGCCGTCGACCGCCGTCAGCGACACGTCCCCGTTCTGTGCGGAGACGGAGCCGCCGTACGTGATCGCGCCGGCCCGAACCCGTACGTCGCTGTTCTGCTGGTCGATGGAGTCGACGCTCTCGGGGACGACGAGGTTCGCGGCGGGGTCGTCGAAGTCGACCAGTTCGGCCGCCGAATAGGTCGTTTCGCCCGGGTCGTACTGGCCGTTGCCGTTGGCGTCGTCGAAGGACTGCCCGCTCGGCGGTCCCGACGAGCCGGCGGCGATCTGGACGGTCCCGGACGCGGTGCCGTCGTCCGACAGCAGGCCGTACGTGACGCCCGCCCCGGCACCCGCAGTCGCGACTAGCCAGACGACGAGCAGTACCGCGAGTCCCCCGGTTCGCGTTCGTTTGTCCATCAGACACCGAGCGCCGGCCGGCGCTCCACACTCTCCAGAGTGTATCTTCGGCCCGGACACATAAGGGCACCTGTCGTATCGCGGCGAGAAAGCGGCGAGCGGCCCCGCTCAGGCCAGCCACTCGTCGGGCTTCGTGTTGTAGTCGATGTCCGTCGCGGTGAGGTGGTCGACCTCGGACCAGTCAACGTCGCTGATGACGACCTCCTCGCCGTCGTACCGGATCCGCTTGCCGACTTCCTCGGGTTCGGGCTCGCGGTCGCGGCGCTTCGCCACCTCCACGTCGTGGTCGTCGAACTCCTTGACGATGGTCAGGAGGTTCACGGGCCGACCCCACAGTTCGAACGTCCGCTTGAGCACTTCCTTGGCCTGATTGATGTCGAGCATCACGCCGTTGTACTGGTGGGCCAACAGCAGTTCGTTGCGGTTCTGGTAGTTGCCGTCCTCGACGACGATGGTCGGCTTGCCGAAGTTGGTGAACTGCAACATCAGCTTCTTCTTCACGTCCTCGTGGTCCGTCGAAGTGACGCGGTAGTCGCCGGAGGCGTGGGTGTACTCGTAGGTGAAGTAGTCGTTGTCGTCGACGAACTCCTGGGTGAGGAACTCGTCGAGGAAGGTCACGTCGTTGTGGCTCTCGCGGATCTCTCGCATCCGCTCCCAGCCGCGGGTGTAGTCGACGTCCGCGAGCGCTGCCTCGACGCTGTCGTAGCGCGAATCGTCGAACATGTAGCGGGCGGTCCGCTCTAGTTCCTCCTGGCCGACGCGGGAGACGAAGCCGCGGTACTGGGGCTTGACGAGCGAGTAGTGCCGTTGAGCCAGGCCCTCGTACGTCAGCACCTTCCACGGGTACTGCTCGACGTCGATCTCGCCGTCGCGGGCCGCCGCAAGCCCCTCGCTGTCGACCCGGGGGTCCTCGGGGTCGAGGTCGTCGAGGTGAGCGGGCACGTCACGGAGCCACGCCGGCGGTTCGAGGTGCTCCTGGACAGCCGCGTAGTCGACGCTGTCGTCGAAGTTCCGCCAGGTGATGCCGTCGACGCGGAGCAGGCGCTCGACGACCTCGCGGCGGTTCTCCGTGTTCTCGACGTACTCCCAGATCTCCAGGCCGAGGCTGTAGGGGTTCAGCCCGCCCGAGCCGAGCACCTTCGACATGTGGTCGGCGTAGAGGACGAACTCGTCGTCGCCGGCGAACCCCTCGCCGGTCATCATGACGGACTCCCAGTAGCTCGCCCACCCCTCGTTCATGACCTTCGTCATCTTCTGGGGGGCGAAGTAGTACGCCTCGCGGCGCAGGAGTTCGAGCAGTTCCGTCTGCCAGTCTTCCATCTCGGTGGCGCGTTCGGCGTCCTCGTCGTACTGCATCCCGTGCTTGCGCAGGAAGCCCAGGATGTCCTTCTCGGGCTCGGCCGGGAACGTGACGTTCTCGTCGTCGTCGCGCTGGGCGTCCAGCCACTCGTCGTCGAACACCTGGCGCTTGACCTCCTCCGAGAGGTCGAGGTCGTCTAACTGGTCGGTCACGTCGGCCCCCTCCAGTTCCTCGAAGCGCTCGTCGACCGTCTCGACCGGGCTGTACGGTTTGTGTTGGTCGATGTTGTCTTCGAGACAGAGGACGTGGTCGATGAACCGCTCGACCTCCCCGCGCTCGATCTCGGGGTCCTGCATGAACTCCTGGATGGTGTCGCCGTGGCGCGCGAGCATCCCGGCCGCGTCCGGCCCCCGGCGGCGCTCCCCGCCGGAGTCGTCGGTCGCGGTCCGCGAGGAGCCGTCGGTGAACATCCGGAACCACTCGTTGTTGGCGAAGAAGTCGGCGTGGGCCTCGACGTGGGTGATAACCGCCTTCTGGTCGGCCAGGGTGTTCGACTCCTGGAGGAAGGCGTGTGCGGGGTCGTCGTTGTTGACGATCTCGAAGGCCTTCCCGCCGAGGAACTGGCCCTGCTTCTGCTGGCGGTCGTACTGCATCCCCCAGCGCCAGTGCGGGTAGCGCTGCTGGAACCCGCCGTAGGCGATGAGTTCGTTCATCTCGTCGTAGTCGACGATCCAGTAGTTCACCGGATAGGGCTTCAGCCCGAGCTTCCGGGCGAGCGCCCCCGCTTCTTCGACGGGCTCTTCCAGCCCCTCGGCCACGCGCTGTTTCGCGAATCGGTCGTCGTTCATTGGTCCTCCGTGCTGAGTATCTCGTAGATGGCGTCCACCACGTCCTCCGGCGAGGAGACGTACGCGACCGCGACGTTGTCGCTGTCGCGGAAGCTGCGCTCGACCTCCTCGGCGTGGGTGGCGTTGATGGCGTTCCCGCTCGGCTGGGTCTCCACGTAGGCGTGGAGGTTCGCCGGGATCTTTTCCATCAGCGGGATGACCTTCTCCTCGGTGTCGTTCGAGGAGTTCTCGCTGTCGCCCGCCGCGAACACGTAGCGGTTCCACTCGCTCCAGGGGTACTCCTCCTCTAAGACGGCCGCCGCGAGTTCGTAGGCGCTGGAGATCCGCGTCCCGCCGCCCGAGCGGATGCCGAAGAACTCCTCGCGCTCGACCTCCCAGGCGTCGGCGTCGTGGGCGATGTAGACGAACTCCGCGTTGTCGTACTTGCCCGTGAGATACCAGTCGAGCGGCGTGAAGGTCCGCTCGACCAGCTCTCGCTTCTTCTGGCGCATCGATCCCGACACGTCGCGGATGTTCACGACCACGACGTTCTTCTCGCGCTCCTCGACGATCTCGGGGTAGCGATAGCGCTCGTCCTCCCGCCGGAAGGGGATCTCGTCGACGCCGTCCTGACGGATGCGCTGGGAGGTCTCGACGCGTTCGACGTTGTCTTCCATCTCCTCGATGGACTCCCAGACGGCCTTCTCGTCGCTCGGCAGGTCCGCGTAGGCGTCGTCGATCCACGCCTTCGAGACGGGGATGTTCTGCTCGCGGGCCCACTCGTAAACGGTCGCCGGGCCCCAGCCCTCGACTTTCAGCGCCTCGCGGACGTAGTCCTCGTCGAAGTCCATCGCGAGCTTGCGCTTCAGCCCCTTCTTGAACAGCCGCTCGAAGTCGAGCGTCGAGGAGGGGCCGGTCCGCGTGATGTCCGTGAAGTCGCCCTCCTTCTCCTCGATGACCTTCTTGCCCTTCGGTTCGAGGTCGAGCCCGAGCTGTTCGTCGAGCTCCTCGGCGAACTCCTCGGGGTCCATCTCGTAGTACTCGTGCTCGCCGCCCTCCTCGCCGGGCTCGCCGTCCTCGTCGCCGTCACCGGGCTGGGGCTGTGGCTGGCCGACCGGATCGCCCTCTTCGGCCCCTTCGCCCTGTCCGACGCCGCCCATGTCGCGGCGGTCGTACTCGAACTCCGGCAGGTCGACGATCTTGATCGGGATGCGGACGGAGTCGCCCCGGGACTGCCCGAGGTCGCCGTACTGGATGAACTCGGCGAGGTCCTGGCGGCGCTCCTCGCCCACGTCGCGGTACCGTTCGAGGTCGTCTTTCAGTCCCATCTGTAGGTCACCTGGCTCATGACGTGTCTGCTCGTCAGTTCGGCCGACGCCTCGGTGTACTCGAACATGTCGACCATGTTGTCGAGGGTCTTCGCCTTGAGGCGGGCCGTCTCGGTGCCCGACGGCGGGTTGTCCCACTGGGCGGGCTCGAAGTCCTCGTAGGTCCGCTGGATGTCGTCCCAGTCGTAGCTCCCGAGGACGGTGTTGATGACCGGGATCTCCTTGGGGTTCACGTCGCTGACGCGGAACTCCTCGTCGCGGCGCTGCCACGCGTGTCGGTTCAGCGCAGTGATGATCTTGTCGGTGCGGAACTGCGTGACGGCGTGGTCGGGCTCGTTGCCCTCGTAGTTCTTCTCGTCGAAGCGCCCGAGGTGCTCGATCTCGAACACCTTCATCTTCAGCGGGTCGGGGTCGACGAGCTCGCCGCGCTCGTTCTCGATCTGGTCGTCGGACTCCCAGGCGTAGACGTGCTCGATGTACTCCTCGACGGTCGCCTCGTCGACGCGCTTGTCGCGCATCATCGCGTCGAGCACGTCCTGTTCCTGCTGGCCGAAGACGTAGTTCTTGACCGTGACGACGCGCTCCTCGTACTCCGTGGCCTCGCCGGTCGAGAACACGGGGGCGTCTTCGAGCCCCTCGGCCACGGCGTTGAGCACGTCGCGGGGCATCAGCACGTGTTCGACCGGGAGGTCGGGGTGGTGGCGGTCCTGGGCCTCGTGCAGCAGGTCGGCGATGATGTCTCGGACGTGGGTCACCGGAATGCCGTGGTCGCCGTCGTCGGCGGTCTTCTCCAGCTGGTAGTCGTCGATGTCGACGCGCTCGTCGCCCTCCATCAGGTAGCCGCGGTCGAACAGCAGCGCCTTGTCCACGAGGTCGAGCCCCGTCGGAATCTCCGCGCTGTCGAGCCGGGAGACGACGGCGTACAGCGCCGCGGCCTCGATTGTGTGGGGAGCGAGCTCCTTCTCGGTGGCCGACGCGACTTCGTCCCTGACCGAGATGGTCAGGGGCTCCTGAATCCACGTCTCCAGTTCGTCCCAGGATTCTGGGTCCCAGACCGCCGTCTCGTTCGTGAGTTCGCGCCTGAGCAACTGCGCTTCCAGCGAGAGGTTCGTCAGGTACGTGAACTCGTGCTTGTCGAGGCGGCGCTTGAGCGCCTTCAGCGGGTCCTGGCCCTCGCGGTCGGCGTGCTGATTGAGCTGGGCTTCGAGGTCGGGGTTCGAGATGATGACCAGCTGGGTGTCCACGTCCATCCCGATGCCCTTGTCGAGCTTGACGTGGCTCTCGTCGGGGACGTTCAGCAGTTTCTGGAGCAGGTCGGCGTGTTGGGCCGCGTCCTCGACGACGGTCAGCAGGCCGTTGCCCTGCGAGAGGACGCCGTCGTAGCTGAACGCCTGCGGGTTCTTCCGGCCGCGGGAGTCCAGTTCCCGGAGCATGCCGTGCATCCACGAGCCGACGAGGCGCTCCTTGGGCGTGCCCTCGTCCTCGGAGTGCAGGACGCCGATGCCGTGGCCCACGTCCACGACGAAGTTCTTCACCCGGAGGTGCGCCGGCTGGGTCACCGCCGAGAACAGGTCCGTCTCGCCCTGGCGACGGTACTGCTCTTCGAGGAAGTCGTAGGCCTCCCGCGAGAAGGGGTCCAGTTGGCCGTCGACGCGGATCGGGATGTGGTCGTCGAGGCGCTCGTTGATCTCCGCGACCAGGTCAGCGCGCACGTCGTCAGGGAACACCGTCAGCGGGTGGACCTGGACGGGGCTCTCGTACCAGTCGTCCTCGTCCTCGACCGGCGTGCTCCCGTAGGTCATGCTGGTGGCGTCGTTGCCGGCTCCCGCGACGTTCCACTCGACGGTGTAGCGCCGGCCCGCGGGGGTCTTCGAGTACTCCCGGAGGCCGTTGATGAGGCAGCGCTTGAGCTCGGACTTGCCCGTCGCCGTCGGCCCTTCGAGCCAGATGATCTTCTCGTCTTTTCCGCGGCCCGCCGCGATGGACCGCAGGTCGTCGACGAAGGCGTTCAGCACCTCGGTGTTGCCGAGGATGGCGTGCTCGCCGTCGTTGTGCGGGTCGTCGAAGAAGCGATAGCGCTCTTTCTCCTCGCCCTCTTCGATGACCGTCCGCGTGCCCGCCGCCTCGATGGCGTCGAGCAGGTACTTCGAGGCGTGCGCGGCCACCTGCGGTGTTTCGAGGACGGCGTCGACGTACTCCGCGAGGCTCATCGGGGCCTCGTAGGCGGCGTCGAGCGACGCGTCCGCGCGGTCGATGTACTCCTCGCCTGTCATTACTCTTCCATCTCGCTCTTGGCGACCTCCGCACCGGCGAACTCGAGCACCTCCTTTGCTCCCTCCTCGGAGTAGTGCTGTTCCATCAGCGCGTCGATCCACTGGTTGCGCTCCTCGTCGTCCATCTCCGAACTGGAGACCAGCGCCGAGAAGTTGATGTTGTGCTTCTTGTCCTCCCAGAGCTTGCGTTCGAGCGCGCGGCGCAGGCGGTCGTTGTCCTGCGGATTGAACGTGTCGCCCTCGCGGGCGCGCCGGGACACCCAGTTCGAGACCTCCTGGCGGAAGTCGTCCTTGCGGTCCTCGGGGAGGTTCAGCTTCTCCTCGACGGAGCGCAGGAACTGCTCGTCGGGCTCCTGTTCGCGGCCGGTGAGTTCGTCCTCGACGGTCGCGTCGTCGATGTACGCCATCACGTGGTCCATGTACTTTTCGCCCTGGCGCTGGATCTCGTCCATGTCGTATGCCAGCGCGTGGCGCACGTCCTCGATGGCCCGCTCCTTGTACTCCTCCCGGACGAGTTCGAGGTAGCGGTAGTACTGGTCGAACATCTCCTCGTCGATGGAGCCGTGGTTCTCCAGATTGCCTTCGAGGTGGTTGAACGTCGTCAGCGGCGAGAGGAACTGCCGGTCGCGGTGCATGGAGTCCATGATGGCCTCGGCGATCTCGTCGCCGATGAACCGCGGGGAGACTCCGTCCATCCCCTCGCCGATGTCGGCCACCTTGTCGGCCTCCTCGCGCAGTTTCTTCACGTCGACGTCGTCGGCCTCGTCGATCTCGCCGTTGTAGGCCTTGGCCTTCTGGACGAGGTCGACCGACTCGGTGTCGGGCTCTTCGATGCGGGTGAGGACGCCGAACAGGCCCGCCATCTCCAGCGTGTGTGGCTCGACCTGGATGTCCGGCAGGTCGGCGTTGCGCAGCATCTTCCGGTAGATCTGCGCCTCGGCCTCGTACTGGAGGACGTACGGGAAGTCGATCCGCTTGGTGCGGTCGTTGAACGCCTCCATCTTCTCGTCGCCCTTCTTGTCCCGGTACTCGGGCATGTTCGTCCGGCCGACGATCACCTGGTCGATGTCGATCCGGGGGTTGTTCTTCGGCTTGATCGTTTGTTCTTGACTCGCATGGAGGAAGTCATAGAGGAACTCCCGCTGCAGTTTCAGCAGCTCCTCGCCGGAGAAGATCCCGCGGTTCGCGTTACAGAACGCCCCGGAGTAGTCGAACGCACGCGGGTCGCTCTCGCCGTAGACGGCGATCTTCGAGTAGTTCACGTCGCCGGTGAGCTCCGTCTCGTCCTGGTTCTTCTTGTCCTTGGGTTCGAACGTCTCGATCCCGCGCCGCTGGTTCTCGTCCGCGAGGAAGCGGATGATCTCGACGTGGTTCTCGAGGACCGTCTGGAGGTCGTCGTCGTACTCCGCCAGCAGCCGGTCCATGTAGAACTCGGAGGCTGGGTCGAGCGACTGTTCGTTGCGGATCGTGTAGGGCGCGTCGAGCGCCTCGTTGATGTCCTCGATGACCTTGTCGCGTTGCTTCTGGGGGAGCAACACCAGCGGGTCCTGGTTCATCGGCGACCGGACCACGTCGTCGGCGGGGTCCTGGTCGTGGATCACGTCACAGAGGTTCGTCCACCGGAACGTGTACATCCGGCCGTCCTCGCTGCTCGTGTAGTCCTCGAAGTACCGTCGGACCTGTCGGTCGAAGTCGGACTTCCCCGAACCGACAGGGCCTAACAGTAGTTTGATCCGCTTCTCGGGACCGAGCCCGCGCGCGCCTGACTTGACCTTGTTGACGAACTCGTGGATCGCCTCGTGGATGACGCGCCCGTAGAAGGTGTTCTCGCCGTCGTTGAGCGGGTCCTCGCTCGCCAGTTCGTACTCGACGACGCCTGCGTCTTCGTCGTAGGTCGTCCCGTAGTAGTCGAACATGTCCGCGACCCGCTGGTGCGCGTTGCGGGCGATTCGCGGCTCGTCGTACAGCTGCTGGAGATACCAGTCGAACGTGTGCGTCTTCCGCAGGTCCGCCGGTATCGTGTCTCGGTACTCCTTGCTCAGCGCTTCGAGTGTCTCGTTGTTCTTGCTCATGCTATCTCAGTGCAGTCGTCTCGTGGATGCACGTGGCCGACCACGCCACAGACGTCGCGGGGGAAGTCCCGCGGATTCGTTTCGGAGACAGTCCGTCGTCGATACCGCTCGCTCCGTGCGCGCTCGGGTGCGGACGCCGGATGACCCACCGATGCGGGTCGACGGGTGTGCCCTTCCATGGCTGACCTACCCCGGGGGAACGCGGGGACGCCTCCCGGAATGGTAACGGGTGACAGTGCGAGACTGTTTCCGATACTATTTATTGTATGAGCCTTTCGCGAATAAGTACCTTTTCCCGACACGCATATAACGCCGGATGTGTACACCGCCGAACCGGTCCGGAATGCGGCGATGGCAACGTATCCAAGTGGCAACTACCGGGACGCCGATTGACTCTGTTTATAAGTATCGCCGTCGATACGGCTTCAGGCGGTCGGTAACGCGCTGCTCGGCCTCACGCCGTCTGGATCCCGTCTCGGTCCGGAACGAGCGTCGTCTCGACGAGGTTCCGGTACCCACGACGGAGCCTGGCGGAGTAGGCCTGCCGCGAGATGCCGAGTTCGGCCGCCAGCGATTCGAGGTCGGGTCGGTCCGACTCGTCGTAGTACCCCCGCTCGTAGGCGAGCAGCAGCGCCTCGCGCTGTCGGGCCGTGAGCGTCGCCGCGCCGTCGCTCTGGTCCGCCAGACGACTGAGTTGCGTGAGCCTCACGTCGATGCCGTGTTCCGTGCAGTAGGCCTGAAACGCCGAGATGCACTCGCCGTTCTCGTCCCGGAGTTCGAACAGCCACCCCTCTCGCGACCCGCTGGCCGACACGACCGTGACGCCCGACTCGGCGATGGCCTGCATGATGCCGAGGTACTCGGGCTTCCAGACCGCCTTGAACAGCCCCTTCCCGTCGACTCGCTCCATGAGCGTGACGGCCCGCAGTTCGTGGATCCCCTCGAGCGCGTCCAGCACCGCGTCGAGGTCGGCGTCCGTCACCCAGAAGTACGGCATCGCCGTGTCGCCGCTCGGCACTACGCGGTCGAGTTCGAACGTCGCCGACGGTCGGTCGTCGAACACCGCACCCAGTGGGAACGAGGCCGCCGGCAGCGTGAACCGGGCGATGGATGTCATGTCTCGACATTCGACCGACTTCCCCGTAAAACTGTCCGGTGGCCAACATCACTGCCGCCGACCCGCTGGATTCTTGCCCATCGCACCGAATCGACGCGTATGGACCTGTCGGCCCTGGCGTCGGACTGGACGGTGTGGAACGAGACCGAGGAGAAACTCATCCTCGCCTACCGCCCGGACGTGTTCGACACCGAACGCTTTCCCGCCCCTTGCCTCCCGACGATCTATCTCACGCGCGGGCGACGGACCCGCCGTCCCGGCGCGGACCGGACCGGACAGGACTGGTACGTCACGCTCTACCTCGAACCCGAGGTCGAACGCGACGCCGACTCGTACGAGACCCGCGACGCGGCCGTCGAGGGGGCGGTCGACCTGGCGAACCGCTTCGCCGCGGGCTCGCTCGACTACCGCTCGCTGTATCAGGTGCCCCGCGACGCCTACCTCGACGAACTCGACGACCTGACGGGTCGGACCTGACACCTTTACCCCGCCGGTCGTATAGTGACGGCTATGACCACTGTCACGCTCGTCGGGACCCGTCTCGCGGAGGTCGGCGAGGAGTTCGTCTACCGCGGCGAGGCCAGCGGCTGCGAGGGCTGTCCGTACCGCGACCAGTGCCTCAATCTCACGGCCGACCGCCGGTACCGCATCACCGACATCAGACAGAGCGGGCAGACGCTCGACTGCGCGGTCCATCAGGACGGCGTCCGGGCGGTCGAGGTCGAGCCCGCACCGATCCGGGCGAACGTGCCGTCGAAGGGGGCTTATGCGGGCAGCAAAGCGAAACTGGCGGGCCCGTGTCCGCACACCGAGTGCCCCAGTCATCCCTACTGCGAGCCCGCCGGGGCCGACTTCGACGGCGAGTACCGCATCGACGACATCGTCGGCGACCCGCCCCACGACTACTGCATGCTCGACCGTGACCTGACGCTGGTGGAGTTCGAACCGCCGGAAGACACCTGAGGCGTCCGGACCGAGGCGCGCTCAGTCCTTCCAGTTCTCGTAGACGTTCCGTCCGACCACGCCGAGACCGAACCAGCCGACGAGATTGACGAGCAGTTGTCCGATCAGGGGGATCGCGAACGGAATCGCCAGGACGATCGCGCCGACGACGGCGTCTTTCGCGCCGACCGACTCCCCGCGGGTCCCGGCCACCGTGTTGCCGAGCCAGACGGCCGTCACGCCGAACCCGATGAACTGGAGGACCGCGAGGAGGAGGAGACCCGGAATCGTGACGATGAGCCCGATGATGGTGATCGCCAGCAGGACGAGCCCGACGGGGACGAGGAGGCCGACGACGAAGCCCCAGCCGAACGCGCTGCCGGGGTCGTCCTGAATCTCTCGCACCCTGTTCGTCGTGTACTCGGGGCCGAGGGCGGCACAGGCCCCGCCGAGGACGAGATAGATGACGGCTGCGACGCCGAACCGGATTCCCATTCGGACCGGCAAGCCGAGACCGGTGCCTGCTGTTGGTGACTGTGCGGCTGCGACGCCCGAGAAGCCGACGACGGCGGCGAGGCTTCCCAGGCCTGCGAGCGTGCGTTTGGAGGGCATTGTCGCGTCTCCCCGTTTCGACACCGTGGACAAGTGCTTTGCGTATCTTGTGGCCCTGACACGAGCGGACGGCAGGTCCGCTGTGGGCTGTCGCCGCGACACCCGGCTCCGCGATCCGTCGCTCAGTCCAGTACGCCGATGCGGTCGGCCGTGTATCCGAACACGTCCTCGTAGCCGTACGCGGAGAGCAACACCGGGTGGAACGGCTCATCCGCGACGATCTGCTTGCCGTCGGCAGCGGCGATCGGTTCGCCCTCGGTCACGGCCTCGAAGTTCCGGGCGTACACCTCGTACTCGCCGGCCGCTGCCTTCGGGATCGGGTCGCGCAACTGGAACACCGGCAGCGAGTCCTGGATGGCGTTCGGGTCGGATTCGGTGACGCCGGTCGCTGCGAGGAACTCCCGGATCACCCGCTCGGCGTTCTCCGCGGCCGCCGCCGAGCCCTGGTAGCCGCACTCGACCTCGATCGTCGCCGGAATCGCAGAGAAGATGCGCCCCTCGTTGGCCCCCTCGGTCCGGACGACCGCGTCGATCGAGAGCCGCGGGCAGACGCGCCGGACCATCGGCGTGATCTCGTCGACGAGCGCGAACATCCCGTCGTAGGACTGCGTCGAGTGCAGTCCGAGGACCGTACAGTCCGCGAGTTCCGCCGTCAAGCGGGCGGCGAGGCGCTCCTCGTGGAGGTCGCTGTCAGGGTCGCCGGGGAACGCCCGATTGAGGTCGGTGTCGAGGTAGCGAACCCCGGCGTCGAGGGCCTCCTCGTTCGCGACGACGAACTTCACCGGTCGCTGGACGTCCGGGGGGTCGGCGAGTACCGCCTCGATCCCGTCGCGTCCGCACGGCTCGTCCCCGTGGATACTCCCTATCACGGCAATCTCGGGCTCCCCGTCGCCCAGTTGCTCGATACGCATTTATCGTGGATAGCCGACCCAGCCTTTAGAACTGCCCGATTCGGTCAGTGATCCAGCGACTCCGCGAACTCGATGTCCTCCGGCCGGCAGGTGGGATAGTCGCCGTCGAGTCGGATCTGCCAGCCGTGCAGCGCCGTCGGGTCCGTGAGAGCGTTCGTGACGACGGTGCGAACGTCGAGCAAGTCGACCCCGTAGTAGTCGTTCGGGACCCCCCGGAAGTACTGGAGCGAGGTCCGGAACAGCGACCGCATCCCGTCGTCGTCCTCGAAGTCGAAGTGCTTGTACGCCCCCGCGGCCACCTGAACCATCCCGTGGAGGAACTTCGACTCGGTCGAGCCCCGGCCGTAGTTGTACCACTCGTCCTCGAAGCAGTCGTGCGACTCGTGGAACTCGCCGGAGTTGTAGAGCCGGACCCCGTGTACGACCGCTCGGCGGAGCGTCTCGTGCTCCCACCGCCCGTCGGCCCGCCACCCCGACGGGTCCCCCGCAGGCGGGTCGACCGTCGGGTCCCGCGTGTGGTCGTCCATATCACGCCTATCGGTGTCCGCGCGGGTCAACCCTCCGGTTCGGACGGTCCGCATTCGTACGACCTTTATACCGCACCCTCCGAGTAGATCCTGCGAGCACGCGTGCGAGGGTAGCCAAGCCAGGAAACGGCGGCGGACTCAAGATCCGCTCCCGTAGGGGTCCAAGGGTTCAAATCCCTTCCCTCGCACTGACCGACCGCTATCGCCGCCGGGCGCGGTCGCCGAAGGCGACGACGCCCGGGTCGTGAAAGCGGTCGGGACGAGGGCCACCACGGTCCCTCGCACACAGTGCGGGAAGATCCACGGAGCGATCTTCCCTCGCAAACTCCTGACAGATACTCCTTGATGAGAGGTCCGTCTCCACCGACGGCCTCACGATCCGCTCCCGTAGGGGTCCTCGTGAGCGAAGCGAACGAGGGCTCGGAAGACGAGCGGCGCGAGTCTTCCGGTGGTCCAAGGGCTCGAATCCCTTCCCTCGCACACAGTGCGGGAAGATCCACGGAGCAGGATCGTCGGGATCAACGAACCGATCTGCGACACTTACGTTTGCGTTCCACTTTTATTCGAATATATCACACTTACTAATAGATATATATCAGTAACCGATAATCATAGATTCGGTGAACGTCTCGCCGGCGGATTCCGACTAACCCACAGACGATAGTCGGATTCGACGGCTACGTAGTTTTGTCACTGCACAAGAACTATACCGGATGCATTTGAATCGTGTCAGTAATGACGGACCCACCACCGGTTCGAACCGCGATCGTCGCCACGATGGCCGTCGCGCTGGTACTGGTCGCACCGCTCGCCGCAACGGCTCCCGCTGCGGCCACGCCCGTCGCCGAGGGACAGACGACCGCAGTCACTGAGAACGTCGACATCTGGAACCGCTCTCCGCTCCCGCTGCGGACGACCACGAACGGCTCAACGACGGTCGTCGCACCGCGGACGTTCATCAACGTCGAGTCGGCCGCGACCGGCGACCTGCCGGTGAACAAGCGGACGCTGACGGTGTACGACCGCAACCAGACGGTGAATATGTCGTTCGAGTCCCGTATCGGCGCGGGGACGACCTCGCTCGCTGGCGAGGAGGCACAGTTACTCGCCGTCAATCTGACAGCCTCGCCGAGCGCGGAAGGCGTCGGTAACGGCAGCGTCCAGATGAATCTGGAGCGACTCTTCCGGAACAACTCCAACGTGACCTCGGCCGAACTGCTCGACGACGCCGAGGGCGTCGGGACGTTCGACGAGGACGGCGAACTCGACGCGTCCTACACCCCTGAATCGAGCGGCGCGTACGCCTTCGTGCTGGTGTCCGTCGACGACGGACCGGGCGTGTCCGTGGAGAACGAATCCGTCGCCGTGGACGGGAACGTGACCGTCGTCGGCGTCGAACAGGCGCTCGTCCGCGAGGACGCCTCGTCGGTCGAACCAACGGAAAATCGCCTCAACCCCGGAGACAACGTCACGCTCGACGTGGAGACGGACCTCGAGAACGAGTCGGCCACCCACGCCGTCATGCTGTACCGGAAGGGCGAACTCCAGCGCCAGTCTAGCACCGTGCGCGTGACCGGCGAACTCAACGAGAGTTTCTCGGGTGAGCAGGTCTCCGTCGAGACCTCCTGGGACCGGGTTAGCGGCGTCGCAACGGTCGAGAACGATACCATCATCGGGAACACGAACGTCTCCAATCTCCGGTCGATTCCGGCCACCGGATTCGCGGGGCTGTTCGGGATGGTGCTCTCCGAAGCGACGGCGACCGGCAACACTTCGGGCGACGTGATCCACGCCTCCGCGACGGTCACGTCCGACGGCCCGAGTACGAACGTCACCGTCGAAACGCTCGACACCTGGCCGAACGGTGCCTACGAGTACGTCCACGTGGCGGTCAGCAACGAGACCGGGACGGTGTACACGGACAGTGGCACCGTCGCACTGAGCCAGGCCGGCGGTCAGAACGGACAGGGGCCGCCTGACAATGCCGGCGGTCCGGATGGACAGGGCCCGCCCGACGATGCCGGCGGTCCTGACGACGCCGAAGCAGACGAGGAGTAACGGGCGCGATTATTCGGATCACGCGATCCGGCCCGGCTTTTACTTCCGCAGTAGTGGCCTTCTCGACGACGATCGGGTGCACCTGTCCACGGCTCTGAGTGACCCCGCTATCCGACCGCCGCTCACCGAGACTTCTTGCAAGAATGTCAGTGCAAAAGAAATATATTATAACGGACTGGATACTCTCGACAATGGTACCACGCCAGTCCGCCAAAACCGCCCTGATATGCTCGATCGCAGCGACGTTGCTGCTCGCGTCCCCGCTCGCCGCCACCTCCGTCGCGACGCCCGTTCCTAGCGGGCAGACGACGACGGTTACCGACGGCGTCGACGTGTGGGAGCGGTCGCTGCTCCCGCTGCGAACTACCTCCGAAGGCGCGACGACGGTTACGGCCCCGAACGCGTTCGTCAACATCGAATCCGCGTCGACGGGCGACATCCCGCTGAACCGCGACGCGATGACGATCTACCAGGCAGGCGAGTCGATGGAGATGCGCTTCGAATCCACGACCGGCGCCGGAACGTCGGCGGTCGCCGGTGAGGAGGCCCAGCTCCTCGCCGTTCGACTGTCCGAGCGCCCGAACGCGACCGGACTCGGCGGCGCGGGGACGGACCTCGAAGCCGTCTTCAGTAACGACTCCGACGTCGCGTCGGCCGAACTGTTGGACGACGATGAGGGCGTCGGTTCCATCAGCGACGACGGCGCGCTCGACGCGTCGTACACCCCCGAAAACGGCGGGACGTACGGCTTCTTCCTGGTGACCGTCGACGACGGGACCGGCTTGTCGGTCGACGGGACGAACGTCTCCGTGGACGGTAACGTGACCGTGGTCGGCGTCGAACAGACGCTAGTCCAGACCGACGCCTCGTCCGTCGAGACGACGGGATCGCAACACAGCGTCGGTGACAACGTGACCTTTGCCGCCGAGACCGCGGCGGACGACGAGTCGGTCACCCACGCGGTCGTGCTGTTCCGCCCGGACGAACTCGCGAGTCAGTCTAGCACCGTGACGGTGTCCGGCGAACTGAGCGGTCCCCTCTCCGAAGACCAGGTGTCCGTCGAGAACTCCATCACCGGCGTCAGTGGCGTCTCGACGGCCGGTGACGATCGCGTCCTCGGCGTCGACCTCGCAGGATCGCCGACGCTTCCGGCGGTCAGTTTCCCCGGCCTCTTCGGACTCGTCTTCACCGAGGCGTCGCCACAGGCGGGGTCCGGTGACGGCGTCATTCACGCCTCCGGAGCGGCGGTCACCGACGACCCGACGGCGAACGTGACCGTCGAGACCCCCGACTCGTGGCCGAACGGGACGTACACGTACGTCCACGTCGCGGTCGGCGAAGACACGGGCCAGTTCTACAGCGAGTCCGGGACCGTCTCGCTCAGCGAGGCCAACAGTTCGAACGGAACCGACGACGCGACGGAGACGCCGAGCGGCGGCGACGACGGAAGCGCGGGTGGTTCCGGTGACGGTGGTTCCGGCGACTCCGACAGCGGTGGTGACGACAGTGACGGCGGCGACGGGTCGAACTCCGACGGCGGGGCGGCTCCGTCCACCGACACCGAGACGACTGACGCGGCCGGAAGCGGAACGGCGACGGATTCGGAAGCGACGACCACCGACGAGACGACCGCGACGGAAACGGCCGCGGACACCGAAGCGACGACCACCGCGGGCGGCGCTGGACAGCCCCCGACCGACGGCGAGGCCACCCCGACGGTCCAGACGACGAGCGGGAGCGGTCCGGGATTCACTGCCCTGGCCGCCACTATCGCCCTGCTCGGTGCGGGCTTCCTCGCCCGGCGGCGGTAAGTCCCCGGTCACGACCGCCGCACAGTTTTTGTACAGGTATCGCCTGGTGCCGGTAGATGCTGCCCCTCGGTCACCTCGCCGTCGCCCTCCTCCCGGTGACACTGTACACGCTGGTCCGAAAGCGTCGGCTGCCTACCGGAACGGTCGTGGTACTGCTCGTACTCGCGACGCAGCTCCCCGACCTGATCGACAAGCCGCTGGCGTGGACGTTCCACGTGTTACCCAGCGGTCGAATGTTCGCCCACTCGCTGGTGGTGAGCCTCCCCGTTCTGGCTGGCGTCACCGTCCTCGCACACCGACGTGGCGAGGGGAGACTCGGCCTGCTCTTCAGCGCTGCCTACCTCTCGCACCTCGCGGGCGATTTCTATCCGATCCTGTTCCGCGGGACCGACTACTACTTCTTCCCGAACCTGTTCTGGCCGCTGCTGGCGGCGAATCCCGACCGCGCGCCCTCGTTCGCCGCCCACGGACCCGAGAGCGCGCTGTCGCTGTTCGTCTGGGTCGCCGCCTTCGGCTGTGTCACCTGCTACGGTATCGTCTCGATGTATCGACGGCGCCACCCCGCCGCGCCTGTGTGATCGACGACGCCGAAATCACGCACGTCTACAGTTTCCCGCCAGCGACAAGCTCACCGATAGTAACAATTGAAACAGTTCACACACTGATCGCACGATTGCAGTGCGATCAGTGTGGTACTGACTTTCAATGGCTACTATAGCAGGGTTCGTACCGCCTCCGAGAACGAGTCCTGGGTGCCCGTACTAGTGGCTCCCTAATTTGTCTTTTGGTTGAACATTCTTTTGCAGGGAAACGCGTTCTTATACGGTCTTCTACCGCACATTCACCTGAGTTGAAAGGACATGGGGAAATACGCTAAACCATCTCGCGCCGCGAAGATCAAGTGTATCGAGTGTAACTCACCGGTCGTGACGACGGTCGACGAGGAGTATATCTGCGTCAACTGCGGGGGGACGCCGATCGAACCGTCGATCCGTTCCTGACTCCGGTTTTCGAATCGGGTTCTCGACGCACCTCTCGCGTGTGACAATATGTCACTACCCTCAGTACCCAGGGTAGTGCCCCAGATCGGTCAAAACGTGACCCTAGAGGTTTATCAGAGTTCACACATCTTATTACGGGTAATGGACGACCCCCTTCCCGATATCATTCTACAACCGGGCCTGGACCGCGTGTTCGAGGCGCTGTTCACGCGACGGCGGAGACTGATACTGTTCATGCTGAAGCGGAGCGACCCACGGCCGGTGGTCGACTTCCTGCCGAGGAGCGCCAAAGCGAGCGAGTCGACGAGCATGCAGCTCCAGCAGGACGATCTGCCGCGACTGGCCAGCCTCGGATATATCGACTGGGACAGAGAGGCCGGCGAGGTGTCGAAGGGCGACCGGTTCGAGGAACTCGAACCGATGCTCGACCTCCTCGAAGACCACGCCGACGAGTTTCACGCGTCGTGGTCGAACGGCCGACGCTGACCGGCGCATCCCTGCGACGCAAAAGTCGCTCCTTGTTTCTGCGGTACCGGCCGTACTCGCGCGGGATAGCCCACGGGCGGCTCCTCGAAGAAGCGGTTCAGATCCGTGCGAACGTCCCCGGAAGCCGACGCACATCGGCGACCGGTTGGTGTCTCTCCAGCCTCGATGACTACTCGCCACTCGGAGAGAGTCGCAGGCCGGTGATCGGATCTCGTGGATCTCGTACGAACGTGTGGCTGCCCGTGATCCGGGCTGAGCCGGTAATCTTCGGGTCCGTTACCGTGACGCCGTCTCGCTCGTGTGTGTCGACGATCTGGCCCTCGAACCGTGTGCCGACGATGCTCTCGTGAGGGTACGGTTCGTCGATCGTGAGCGCGTCGTCGTCGTGCAAGAGCGTCATCTTCGCGCAGGTCCCGGTTCCGCAGGGCGAGCGGTCGACCTGCCCGTCGCCGAAGACGACGATACTGCGGTCGATATCGCCGGACGCGTCGTAGATCTCGGTGATAGACACGCGTCCAGGTTCGCCCGAGAATGGGTGTTCGATGTCGAGGGCGTCGTTGACGGCGTCGCGAATTTCGAGGCCCCAGTCGACGAGGTCGTCGGTTCGAGAGGTGTCGACCGACACGCCGAGGTGGTCGCTGTCGACCAGTGCGAAGTAGTTACCCGCGTAGACGACGTCGACCGGGAGCGGCGATTTCAGGAACGAGACGGGGACCGTGACCGTCTCGTAGACGAACGACTCGACGTTCTGGATCGTGACTGCCTCGACGCCGCCCTCGGCGTACTGGGGCCACGTCTCGATGGTACCTGCCGGCGTCTCGACGCGAATGGTCGACTCTGCCGGGAGGTGGCCCAGTTCGACGAGCGCGGTCACGATGCCGATGGTCCCGTGACCGCACATGTCCAGATAGCCCTCGCTGTCCATGAAGAACGCGCCGATGTCGGCGTCGCCGTCCCGTGGTTCGACGAGGACCGCGCCGAACATGTCGTCGTGACCTCGCGGCTCCCGCATCAGCAGTTCGCGGACCCAGTCGTACTGCTCGGCGAACGAGTCGCGCTTCGCGCGAACGCTCTCGCCGTCGAGCGTCGATCGGTCGACGCCGTCGAGGAGGATCCGCGTCGGCTCTCCCTCGGTGTGCGTGTCGACCGTCGTGAACGAGGCGTCGACGGGGAGTTCGGTCAGGTCAGCGTCGATGTTCATTCCTCAATCGTCTCCAGCTTCTCGATCTGCTCGGGCGACCAGTCGTAGTACGGGTCGTCGATCTCTCGAAGCGTCCGCACGCACTCGTTGTAGCGCTCTCGCGCCTCCGGGGCGTAGGGGTCGTTGGGGTTCGTCTGAATCCACTCGCGGAGTTCTTCGAGCGCCCTGGGCGAGTAGCTGTCGATGTTGTCCTGTCGCTCGAGTAACGCGAGCTTCCGGTCTTCGGACCGCATCGACCTGACGAGGATGGCGGTCGCGACGCCGGGCAGGACGAGTATCGAGAGGGCCATCGTCGCCCAGGCGAGTGTCGAGAGCGCCATCTCAGTCTCCCCCCTTCGAGGCGGCTCCCGGTCGGTCTCCCGGCGCGTCGCCGACGACACTCATCACAGCCACGCTCGCCACGACGAGCACTGCCATGAGTGCGACGCCGACGATCGTCAGCGTCTGGTTGTCGGTGCCGATGTTCGTGACGATGCCGTAGCCGAGGATGAACACCATGACTGTGGGGATCACGTACTTGATCACTGGGTTCCACCAGCGGCCGACGTAGACGCCGGCGTTGCGGTTGAGGTCGATGACGCGGGCGCGCTCCGGGCCGAACTTCCACGCGACGAGCGCGATGATCGACAGCGTCGCCAGCGGCAGGCCGAAGCTGCCGAAGATGAAGTCCATCTGGCCGAGGAACGACGAGGAGTAGGCGCTCGGGAGCCCGAACAGCCAGATCGCCCCACAGACCGCGAGCACCGATCCCGTCCGCGACAGCCGCGTCTCTTCGGAGACCGTCGTCACGCCGACCTCGGTGATGCCGAGGCCGGAGGTGAACGTCGCGAAGAAGAAGGAGACGAAGAACACGGCGGCCCAGGCCGCGCCGCCCGGCAGTTCCGGGAACACCTCGGCCAGCGAGATGAACAGCAGGTTCGACCCGGCGGTCGGTTCGAGTCCGAACGCGAAGACCACCGGGAACGTCGCGAACACGGCCAGCAGCCCGATGCTGGTGTTCCCGATCGCGGTGAACAGACCGCCGCCGAGCGGAACGTCGTCGTACCGCCCGAGGTAGCTCCCGTAGGTGAGCGCGATCCCCCAGCCCAGTCCGGTCGAGAACAGCGCCTGGCTGAGTGCCGCGATCCACATACTCCCACGAGTCAGATAGCCCCAGTCGGGAGTGAACACGAACGCCAGTCCCTCCATTCCGCCCGGGAGGGTGATGCCGCGAATCGCGACCGCCACCAGCGCGAAGACGAGCAGCGGGATCATCCACTTCACGACGCGCTCGATCCCGCGTCGAATCCCGAACACGAGGACGCCGGCGAGCCCCGCCATCGTCAGCGTGTGCATCCCGACGACGAGCGCCGTGTTACCGATGAACCCGTTCCAGAACGCCTGCGGCTGGAAGCCGGCCTGCGTGAAGGTCCCGAGTAGCGAGTGGCCGGCGTAGTAGAGCGCCCATCCGATGATCGGCGAGTAGTACGACATCAGCGCGACGTTGACGAGGAGGACGACGAGGCCGAGTCCCCTCGCACGCTTGCTGCCGAGCACCTGATTGAACGCCCCGATGACGCCGTTGTTCGTGTACCGGCCGATCATCGTCTCGGCCATGAGGCCCGGGACCGCGACGAGGTACAACAGGAGGACGTACGCGACGAGGAACGCGCCACCGCCGTTCTGCCCCGTCGTGAACGGCATCCGCCAGATGTTCCCCGCGCCGACCATCGCCCCCACGAGGGCCATGAGGAAGCCGAATCGACTCCCCCACTCCTCTCTCGCCGTTCTCGCCTCTGACTCTCCCATGATAATCGTACACAGTTCGTTCTAGAGGTGTCAGTTATATCCGTGGCCGACCATGGTTGGCATCTCGGTATCCCTATTGTCCGGACGGGTGAGGTTGGGACGCGTAGGGAGTTCGTCCGTCACGGAGCCGACGATGTCACGGTCCGCGCTCACTCCGCCTCGACGCCGCTGCGGCGTTTCCGGTACGCCTCGTGTAGCTGCTCGCGTTTGAGGAGCGCGAACCCGACGGCGACGAGTCCGAAGCCGACGAGCGTCTCGGTCGTCACCGGCTCCGTGAACAGGAGCCAACTGAACACCGTCCCGAACATCGCGGTCGCGTACGTGACGAGATTGAGTTCGACGGAGCCCAGCCGCGGGAGGAGCGAAAAGTACAGCAGATAGCCGGCCGCGCTCACGAAGACGCCCAGATAGACCAGCCCGAGCAGACCGGGGACGGACAACTGCACTTGCGAGACGGATTCGCTCGGGCTCGCGAGGCTGGCGAGGTGCGTGACGGCGGCGCCGACGACCATCGCCCACGCGGTTCGAGCGGGGAACGGCATCTCAGCGTCCGCCCGCTGCGTGAGGACGCCGCCGAGCGCGAAAGACGCGGCCGCGAGTACCAGGACCGCCTGTCCGACGGTGTTCCCCGAGAGCAGGTTCGCGGGGTCGGGGCTGGTTATCACCGACAGGCCGAGGAACCCGAAGCCGACGCCGGCCAGTTCGGTGAGCCCGAACGTCTCCTCGGGGAGGAACATCCTCGCGAATCCGATCGTCAGTATCGGTATCAGTCCCGTGAGGACGGCGGCGATCGCGCTCGGGACGGTCTGCTGGCCGACGTTCTGGAGGACGCTGTAGCCCGCCAGCGTCAGGAGGCCGCCCGAGAGCACCGAGGCCCAGTCGCGCGCGTCCCGCGGTCGCCAGTAGTCCTCCGATCGCCCGACGTACAGGAGCAGGACGACCGCGCCGAGGTCCAGGCGAAGCGCGGCGTACAGGATCGGCGGAAACGCGTCGAGCCCGACGGTCACGGCCGGATACGTCCCGCCCCAGATGGCCGCCAGGAGGACGAACAGGCCGGCGGTACGATACCGGGGTGTGAGTCTCGACCCCGTCATTCTCCGACACCGACCCCGCATCGAGACGCAGGAGGGCCGGCGGACTGTTCAGGCGTTGCGGCTCCATCGTCGCCCATCGCGTTGGGAGACGGCTCCAAACACGGTGAACGGGTGGGTTAGTATCCTAACTCTCGTCCAGACGGCGTTCGTCAGCCGGGTCGTCGACGGTTTCGAGCGCAGTGACGGCCGCGCCGAGGAGCTTTCGCTCCGCCCGGCGGAGCGTCTTCGACACGGCGGCGTCGGAGATCCCACAGCGCTCACCCAGCGACGCGAGGGTCTCGTCCCGCGGCGTTTCGAAGTATCCGTGTTCGACCGCCGTGTGGAGGACCCGCGCTTCGGTCTCCGTGAGCTCTGCGAACCCGTCGAGTAGCGCGGCCGCCTCCTCGAACTGCCGGAAGACGTTTGCGCTCTTGCGGTCGTTGAGGGCGGTGTGTTCGACGACGGTAAACTCGTGTCGACGGTCGAGGCGGCCCAGCGCGGCGTCGATAGCGCCGGCGTCCGCGAACCCGAGATGCCAGCGCTCCCGGCCGTCGACGTCGGTGAACGGACCGATCACTGCTCCGCCGTTGGCCAGAACCGGGTCGATCGCCACCGTCTCGTCCAGCAGCACGCGGGTCGTCGCCCGCGAGCCGCGTTTCCGCTTCAACTCGAAGGCCGATATCGCGTTCGCGTCTCTGAGCGCCCGGAGGCCGGCCTCCAGGTCCGTTCGGTCGTCGGCCGCCGCCTCGACCCAGAGGTCCCACTGGCCGGTCTCCGGCGAGACGTTCCAGTACGGCGTCGTCAGGGCCACATCGTGATTCGCGGTCACCCGACCGAGCGGGCAGCCATCGAGCCAGGTATCGAGGGTTACACGATGCACGGCGGATGATTCGTGCGGGCCTACATCAATATATTCAGTCCAGTTGCGAAGGTCAGGAATCGGAATTTACTGTCAGAAGATGAAAAAGAGGCGTGAAAGAAGATAATCTAATTGGAGCATTGTCGCGAGGTTCAGGAATCGATCGTGTCGGGATCGGGGCCGAGATCACCAGCGTGTCGACGCTGGAGGTCAGAAGCCTGAGCACCCACCATATGGGAACCACGCGGATGGGAACCAATCCGGCGGAGAGTGTGGTGAACGAAAAATGTCAAACGCACGATCTCTCGAACCGCTGGATCGCGTCCTCGAGCGTGTTCCCCACCGGCGGTGCGAACAATCCAACACTGACTATTGCCGCCCTGGCGCTGAAGACCGCGGAACACATCGACGAGATGCTGTGAACTCTGGGCCTGCCCTGAACGCCTCGGCTGTCGAAACGATCGGCTTGGACATCGCCACCAGAAAATATGTGAAATAATTCACTACAATGTATTGGTCAGATTCTATTTATATATTCAATGCCGGAACACGACTGTCGCTGATCGGCCCAACCTTTCGCGCTATCTCTGGATAGACGGATTGATACCCTTCTATTTCAGGCTCAGGTCGAGATACACGACGACGGCGATGATTTGAACACTATGTATAAAGACACACTTGTTCTATCAGGCTGCCTAGGATATCTGACTGTATCAATCTGAATCTTGAGCGGGGTTAGTTGGCACGTGGATCTGCTCGGTGTTCTTTGAGAGTGCTTTTCGGTCTTTTTCTACTCGTGGGCGAAATTTGGGCCACTGAAGCGCCAGAGCGTCGGAATATGACTCCGAGTACGACAACAGCGCAGCGACAGACTCCTCCCAATTACCGTGACTGGAAGGCCGACCGTCAGGGGTCAGATGCTCACAGTTCAGGGTGCTGTCGCCCGATATTTTTCAAAGTTGATTATTTCAGCCAAACGTTTATTCCTGCCACCATCTCACGCTCACCCATGCCAACGAAACGGTCCTCGGAGACGGTCGATCAGTGAGTCCAGTACGGGAGCGCGAACTACGGACAGCTCCGCCAACGCTGACGACACTCGAAATAATATCAGAAGCTAATAATTAACATAGGAATGGAAATACCGCACATACTCTCCGGCACAGAGCGCCCTCGAGCAGCGACCCTCCTGGCTCTGTTCGTCGGTGCGTCGATGCTACTGAACCCGCTCGCAGCGGTGGGTGTTGCCACCGCGGACCACGGTGACCGTCCGCAGGCCACGACTGCTGAACCGGGTGACCGGGCGATACGACAAGGGGCCACCTCGACACAGAACGCGACCCCGGCAGGCACTGCGACACCGACAGGTACCGCGACGCCGGGTGCGACGCGCACGCAGACACCGACGCCCACCGAGACACCTGCTCGGACCGCTACGCCGACGCCCACGTCGACGCCGACGCAAACGCAGCCTGCAACGCCGACACCGACAGCGACAGCCGAACCCACGCAGACGGTGACGCGACATCCCACGCGGACGGTTCGGGACACCGAGCCTCGGCCCGACGCGCCGCCTGGAATAGCAGTCACGAACATCTCGGCCCCCGACCGAATCCGCCCGGGAGAGACGTACGCGGTGGACACGACGGTGCGGAACCCCACCGACGAGAACCGCTCGGAGCGGATCGAGTACCGATTCAACGGCGCAACGGTGAGCGATCGGACAGTGGCGCTAGCGGCCGGCGAATCTCGGCACCTCCGCTTCGTGCTGACCGCCAACGGGAGCGTGACCGGAACTGACGCTCTCGATACCGGGACGTACGTTCACGGTGTCCGAAACGAGTCAGGAGAGGGGACGCCGCGCTACCTGCGCGTGACGCCGGACATCGACCTGACGATCGGGGGCTTCCAGGGGCCTGCCACGGCCCCGAACGACCGGCAGTTCGTCGTCCTGGCGACCGTCTCGAACCCCACTGAAACCACGGTCACGCGGGAGGTAACGTACCGCTTCGCGAGCTCGGTCGTCGCGGAGAAGACAGTCACCGTCGGGGGCGGTGAGCGAAAGCAGGTCGCATTCGCCGTCACTGCTGACAGGATCGAGACGAAGGCCACAGCCGTCCAGCGAGGACGGACGTACGACCATAGCATTGCCACCTCCGGCGGGGCCAGCGTCGGTGACGCCGTCCAGTTGCGGAGCGGGTCCAGCGCGAGCGCGGACTCGCTGGCGCCACAGGAGCCAACGCTCCCGACAGACGTTCGCGAAGGCGAGCAGTACACCGTCACCGTCCCCGTCAGGAACGTCGATACGGCCGCGTTCGACGGCCAGTTCGTCTACCGACTCGGCGGCACCACCGTCGAGACCCGGAGTATCGAGATTCCCGCGGGGCAGCGGCGCACCGTCGAGTTCGAAGTCGCCTACGCGGACGTGGAACGGGCAGTCTTCCCGCTCTCCTCGCAAACCGTGACGCAGTCTATCGCCGTGGGGAACACGTCGCTCGCCAGCGGCGATGTCACGGTCCACGGGGGCGTCACGGAGACGGCGACGGCGACACCGCGTGCGACACCCGCGTTCGTCGACGGACCCGACGAGACCACTTCCTCCGACGAGGAGACGTGTGAACGGGGCTTCTTCGCTCGGTGCGGGGAAACCACGCTCGACCAGATGACGCTGACGATCATCGGGACGGCCAGCTCCGTTCTGGCGATCCTCTACGAACTGTTCACGGGGGCCTGACAGATGGGGCGAGGACTCCCCGCCGTCTGGGGCTCGATCTTCGGCGTTCCGCTGGTCGCCGCCGGCGTCTACCTCTACGGGTTCGCGGCCGCCTACCCGCTGGTCGCGTCACAGCCCGAGACGTCTCCGTCGGTCGGGCTCCTCACGGCGGCGTTCGGGCTGTTCGTCACCGGGATGGGAGCGTACGTCCACTACGTCGCCGCGCCCGAGGCCTTGCAGTTACGCGACGGCGAGCAGGTCGTCGAGGACAGAACTCCCGCACAGCGAAACGCGCTCGCGGAGGCCGTGGTCGCCGTTCCCCTCCTCGGCTTCGGCGGCTACTTGCTGTACTTCACGCAACGCCCGCTGTACCAGCCGACGCTCGCGCTCGCCGTCGGACTGGCTCTGTTTTCCAGGGGCCTCTATCGCTACTGGCAGAACACGCTCACGAGATACGTCCTGACGAACCAGCGAGTCGTCGAAGAGTATCGGTTCATCTCGCTGCTTCGCAACGAGGTCCCGCTGCAGAAGGTCCGCGGCGTCGAGGAGCATCGGTCGGCCTGGGACTCCCTGTTCGGACTGGGGAACGTGACCGTCCGATCCGGCGCCAGCGGCGGCCTGTCGGTCTCGGTCGACCAGGTGTACGAACCCGCCGAGTTCGCCGACCTGGTCCGTCGCGAGCTAACTCCCGGGCAGAACGACGATGCAGCGTCCGGTGAAAGCGAGAGCCAGACGGCCGAGACGACCGACGGTGACTCGAGTTCACCGGGCACCGATGCCGCCGACGATCCTTCGATTCCCGACGATACCGCGGAGGCTGGAACGGACGTAGCCGGTCAGTCAGATAGTGGAGCGAGCCCGCACTAGCCGCTCACTGTCGGTCCGAGCGTAACTCGTGTGGGGGAGCGAGACAGACCGCTAATTACCAGTACGATGGCGATCCACTGGAATTTCCCGTGTTCACGGCCAAGAACAGCCGGAAGTCTTCGATGGGCAGTCGAGACTCCGGATTGTCAGTCCGTACCGTCGCGACAGTCCGGTGGTGACCGCTACGCGACACCAGATAGCAAGCAATTCGCTATTCGGACACTCAGTACGTCTTCTCGACGACGGTCTCACCATCTTCGTCCATCACGTAGATCGTGTCTCCACCGTTGTTCCAGATCGCCGCATCCGACCCCCAGTACAGTTCTGCCTCCGTGTCCGTGCCGCTCCCGGTGTACAAGGTGACTTTCGAACCTGGTTCGAGTTCGAAACCATCCGGGAAGTGATAGGTGTTATCGGCTTCGTCTTCGACGGTCCATCCAGACAAGTCCAGCGTCGTCTCACCCGTGTTCTCGAAGACGACGTATTCGTCGTTCTCGTTTTCGTGGTCGTTCCCGGACGCATCTTCGTGGATGTTCGCAACGATCAGTCTATCCCCGGTCTGCTCGGGCGTCGGGGTTGGCTCCGGCGTCGGCTCCGGTGTCTGGGGGTCGAAATCCCAGACGCCGATATTCCCGTCCCGTGCATTCACTTCGGTTGCGGCGAATTGCGCGCGCTCGCTGAACGGCTCGTCACGTGTTCGCGACCGGGTGATCGCTGGCAACTGTGATCCGTCTGAGATTGAGGCGGGCTCGGAAACGTCACCGACGGCGTAGTCGAATTCGAGTCGCGATGCGCCCTCGAGGAGCGAGCCGATATCGGCGTTCAGCGCGTCGTACGTGACCCGCTCTGCTTCGAGGGCCCCTGTAGCATCTCGATCGGCACGTCGTCGCTCGGCTCCGACTCCATTCGACCGTCTGTTGCGTGGACGCGTACTTAATCAGAGGTGGTGCTGTCGAGCCGTTCCGCATGCAGCACGCTATCCGTTCCGTCGACAGTCGCAGCCAGGCATACACTGCCGGGAGTTCAGTCCGCGCCGGAACAGCCGAGTTCGTACTGGTCGTCGTACACCGCCGTCGGAAACGTGATCTGGGCCGGCTCTCCGTAGCCAGTGTAGGAGAGCGTGACCGTCGCGGTTGCCGTCGCGCCGCGCTGTGAGAGTTGCAGTCTCAGTGCTCGGAGCGGCGCTGACGAGCACCGTTCGATTCTCGTCGACGGTTTTGTTCCCCTCCCAGTAGACGTTCGAGCGTCGAATGGCGTTTTTCACCGTCCTCAGTCACAGAACCCTTCACTCTCGCCTTCGTCAGTGCCAGCAATGACCGAGTTCGACCCGGAGAAGTTCGAGGAGAAGTACGTCCACTATTTCGAAGAACTCGAGACGGCCTACTCGAACGCGTATCAGTCCCTCCACGGGCAGTGTGATTCCGAGATACTCCGGGGAATCGACCGGCAAATCCTCAGCGAGAGCGAGCCGATGTACGAGGGAGACGGCGACTTTCGCGTCGTGCTCCCAGAGGACACCGCCGAGCGGGCGGCGGCACTCCCCGGCGACGAGGAGACTTTCAATGCGGTGCTCGAACGCTTTACGGACACTATCGAACAGGAACTGCGGCGGATTTTCGAGTTCGAAGACTGATCATCAGCCAGCAGTTACACACAGCAACGAACACTCTTACTCGGTGTAGTTACGAGTACAGCCAGTTTCTGTCGTGAAATGAATGACAACAGACACAGGAGTGCGAACGCTATTCTCGAAATACGACATCAGGACGGCGCGGTGGGTGCTGGTCACGAAGTCGAACTGACCCAGCAACGAGCAGTCTACGATGTCGTTCGCGAACACGGCCCGCTCGGACCGGGCGAGATCTACGACCACTACACGGAGCGAGTCGAAGATCCGCGGACCAACCGGACCTGCCGGAACGACCTCGCGACGATGGTCCAGTACAATTTGCTGGGAGCGGATGGGACGAGCCGTGATCGAACGTACGTTATCGTCGACTCGAGACAGACCTCGGACGTGGTCGAGTGGTTGTCTATTTTGTGCAGTGGACAGTCGTCGTCCAACGTCGAACCTACAGATTGCAACAAGGATGACAGAACGAGGGAATCCTCCTGGAGACTACTCTGGCTCGACGCGGAGCGTGTTCCTCTGTGAGTCTATCTCAGCGCGTTCTATCTCTTGGGCGTCGAAGGGCCGTGCCTCCATCCGACACTGCTCGTAGACATTCTCCGCCCAGTTCCGAGATTCGGGTGAGGACGTGTCGATCACGGCTTCGAGTTGGGCGGTGTCGGGATTGTGACCACAGATGCCGATACAGTCGTCCATGATATTGAGACCACACCGGGTGTCATCCGGAAGATCGTCGTGAAGGAAGACGGTGCAGTTATCACATTCGAACGCTCGGGCGGTCAGATCGGGATTCCATTCGACAATCGCCTGGAGAATCGGAGGCGAGTAGAGATACTCCGTCTCCATTCCCTCGATCACGCGTCGGCAAAACACGTCAAGGTTCCCCGACTTGTAGATCGTCGTCCCGAGCCCGCGAATCGAATCAGTCGATTCGAGGAGGTGCGTCACCCGCTCCATTGGCGTGTATGGATAGTTCGGCCCCGGATACGCGACGACAGCGTCTTCGAAGTATTCGACTGTAAATCCCTCCATCTCGCGAGGGAGCCAGTGCCAGACTTCGCGGAGTGTTTCGGCCGTCCGCATCCCTTCGCGTAATTCGAGGAACCGCTCCGTTACGAACGTCCCCAACGACGTGAGCTCGTAGTTTGGACCGTCACGTCCGATCCACGAACGGTCCTCGAAGTCACGGATGACTCGTCCGATCGTGGGATCGGAGGCCCCCGTTGCAGCGCGTAACTCGCGCCGATCGTGCTGTCCGTTCGAAAGTACTTCCAGTACCGCGACGCGGTGGTCCGACCGCGCCAGAAAATCGATGTCCTGAATCGCGGGATCCATGCTAGACATTCACACATTCGGTATATAATTCTTCGTTCTTCGAACGATCGAGAAGAGCCGAGACGGCCGGTCTCAGCAGTAATACACCCAGAATCTGTGCCCCGCTGGACAGCGGGCGACGCTATGCTCGCCGAATGCGGCCACGTATTGACTCACCGTCAAATCGGCTTCCCGATCCGGTACCGAGACAGTCACTGGCCGCTCACAGTGTGGGCACGCAACCTCCGCATCCAGATCCCGTTCCGGGGACACCGTGTTGGATTGTTCCATCATACATCCTCGCTCAGTTTTTCCAGAACGTGATCGAGGACCGCGGCATGCTCTTCCTGTGGACTGAACATGACGAACTCGGCATCGTCGTTTGCCCAGACCGTGTGGCCCGGCGGCCAGTAGAAGAGTTCACCAGTCTCGGTGTCCTCCTCGCGACCGTCCGAGTAGCTGGCAGTGAGTGATCCCTCCAAGACGTATCCCCAGTGGGGGCACTGACAGAGGTCCGCTTCGAGTCCCTTCAAGAGCGGCGTGAGGTCCGTCCCCGCACCGAGGGTGAAGTATTCGCCACTGAGTTCCCCGTATCCGCTCGTGTCGCCGAAGTCCATCTGTTGCCGGGCGACGGCGTCGGGAGTGTCGACTTTGACTGGCACATCGTGTTTATTACGTTTCATTGCTGGCACCTTCTACCAAGAGGCAGCCCAAGCGACCACACATCAACTCTGAACCTGGCTCTTGCAGAGCGGATTTGCCGGCACGTTCCCACCGACGGGGATGACCGTCTGTATGGAGTGTCCCTCAGTACTCTGATCGTTCGATTGGAGAGGATATGTAATTATCTAGTGAATAATTTCAGCGGGTGAATCTCGCTCTGATGATCGATGAGTACGATTATTCGGCCCCGTCGAAACACTCAAACAGCACAGATCGGGAACCTTCGAGAGATACCCTGCGTGAATTGCTCAAGAATGAGTGCGCTCAATTTTGATGAGTGACCCATTATTTGGTGGATGGCGATAGCCCAAGGAGGCGACGCTTTGTCACGGCTATTCTACCGAGGAACCCGACGCCCGGGGGTATTGCTCAGATTGTAATTGGCCTGTAGAGATGGTCCACCCAATACCCAACAACACGACTGCCTGTGCTGCTCCGAGCACGAACGGCGACCAGATCGGCGTTGTGGACCCAAGCGTCGCAACCCGGACGATGTTCACAGCGAAGATTACAGCGGGGAGTATCAGGAAGAGGCCAAGTCGTCGCGTCGTGCGACTCAAACGGAGGACGACTGCCGCAGCCGTGAGAAAACCCGGGATGATACCAACGAGCAACAACAGTTGTAGCGCGGCAAACCACGCTGGGAGCGCCGGGATCACGTCGAGTACCGTCGCGAGGTTTCCGACCGCAGTTACGCTTCCACCGAGACACCCAATGCCGGCGAACACCACTGCTGCTTTCGGGAGGACGTGGCCCCCAGCAGCGACTTTCGAGTAAATGCCAAGCAATCCAACAAATGCGATTGTCCAGCCGACTGGCCCAACGACATTCTGGACGGACTCCGATGACACCGATGTGAACGCGAACGCACCCCAGAGCCCCGCGAAGACAACGAACAACCCACCCGCGAGGAGGAACGCTCTCCCGCACCACTGGTCGAGTAGTGTCCCCAATCGTGTGTCACCAACTGCCATGGCTATTCTGACGATGATAGATAAGTAATTCTTGTGGTCAGGGCGGTAGATGGGAGTTCAGCCCGCGCCGGGACAGCCGAGTTCGTATGGGTCGTCGTAGACAGCCGGCGGAATCGCGATCTGAGCCGGCTCTCCGTAGCCAGTGTAGGAGAGCGTGAGCGTCGCGGTTGCCGTCGCGCCGCGCTGTGAGAGTTGCAGTCGCAGTTCCGATTTGACGGGTCGATTCGTGTCTGGGTCGATCCAGAGACGTGCCGTCGCGTTCTCGAGGGATCCGCGATTCAGCGCAACGTTGCTCGCTCCGTTACGGTCCATCACTGACTGAATGGTCTCAGCGCTCGGAGCGGCACTGACGAGCATCGTTCGGTTGCCGTCGATTGTCTCGTTACCCTCCCAGTAGACGTTCGACCGTTCGAAGAGCGTGAGCTGTCGATGGAGGGGTGTCGCGGTCGTCCAGGGCTCCGACCGCGAGACGTTCTCGACAGCGTAGCCGTCCCACGGCTCCTGACACCCCTGGTATGCTCTGTATCCATCGACGTAGGAATCGACCGTTTGCCCCCGTGTCCGTGTCGTCGCTCGCATCCGCTTCGCGGAGATGTTTACGACACCATTCCCGTCGACTCGCACCGTCCGCGAGTTCTCACCATCCGACGCGGCGACGTGCATCTCCGTCTCGAATCGGTACGTTTCGACGGTCGAAACTGAGGTATTCACCGCCTCGACGGCCGTGACAGCGCGCTCGTCACTCGGCGGCGGACTGCCGCCAGAGAGGGCACTGCACCCGGCGAGGAAGGAAACGAGACATACGGCGAGGACCAGTCGTCGCATACGTCTTCGTGTGACTCTCTGGTGAAAAATCGTGGGCTCATCTGTCGGGTCATGCTCCAGGTAGCAGTGCGCAGTTCGGAGAGTCAGACCTCCCTGGATCGTTACATCGGGGAGTCGCTGTTGTTCGGGGGACCACAGATCCCTCGGTACTCACTGCCCTTCAGTGCTTATAGTCTGAAAACTACGGAGCTGTTTACACCGTCTCGAAAGACGGCACAGCCGTGTTTAAACACTGCCTTCGGATCGTCACTAAATATAATCTATCAGCGTTTTGAGCCGGTCTTGAAGTGACGACGGAACGCGATCCAATGCAGAGAGTACCGCTTGGCGATCTATTGCTCGAGTACGAAACGCCAAGACGGCATACACGAGGAAGCCGAGCGGAGGTACGATAAGCAGTGAGAGAACGTCTGAGGTAATGAGATAATCTATGCCGAATATGACCGGCGCAGCCACTATGCCAGTCAGCGAGATGCGACCTAGTCGCAAGTCGGCAAATGGATCGTAACCGATGTATCTCGCAGCGGCACCTTGCAGGAGAAGCATCGATCCATATCCGACACTGGTCGATATTGCCGCCCCGGTCATCCCATAGCGTGGAATTAATGAAAGGTTGAGAATCAGATTCACCGTTGCGGCAACCCCAGTAGCGACGATTAGTGGCCGAAAGTCTCCTTTTCCCTGTCCAATCGCAAAAATCGGCCGTGAAACCGCGAACCCGAGCGAACCCGGAAGGAGAATCAAGAGCGGAACGATGGCGGGAGTGAACTCTTCGCTAAAGTACAGTGGAACGAATGAATCGGCCAGTGCGGCCAGACCCAGAATCAGTAACAGCGTAAAGAGGAACGTGTACCGTGTTACTCGTGAGGCTACATCGGTAATATACGAGGAATCGCGGTGAACCCACAGCTCTGAAGAGGAGTGCAAGAGTGCCATTTGCAATGCAAACGGTGCGAACCACAGGAACTCTGCGACTTGCAACGCCGCTCGATAATATCCTGTCGCCGTGCTCCCGGCTAACGGCTGTAACAGCAGTACGTCTGTGTGATACAGCGAATTAATCAAGAGTATCAAGACGACGGTCGACGAGTTGAATGCAACGAGTTCTCGACGAGGGAAATTAGTCGGTAATTTCCGAAATATCGATCGAAGGTCGAAGCGTCGCCTAATGAGAACTATGCCGATACCCGTCGTAATGACGCTGGCGACCAGATGTCCGGTGAGGACTCCCGAGACACCGAAACCTAGATAGGCTGCCCCGACCCCAACAATTCCGAAGAATAACATCCGCAAAAACCGCATCGGCTCGGAGAGATGTTCTAATCCCTTCCCCATGAGCGAACTGCGAGTAATAGAGAAGAACTGCCTGCTAACGATGATAATCGAGAGAATGTTAAGATATGGTTCAAACGTCTCTCCGATTAGAATTGCTGTGATACCCGAGGCATTGGCGAGAAACAGGACAAGTGCCCCCATACAGGCCAGTATTGCACCGAACCTCGTGTAGAAGCCGACGACGTTATCTGCCCACCCATTTTGACTCCTGTTTTCCGCGACGTATTTCCGAACACCGTCGTTGATGCCTGCGTTTACCAGAATCATCAGGATTCCTAGGAGAGACATAACGAAGGCATATTCACCGTATTTTGAACTACCAAGGAAGCGAACGAGTAGCGGAACAATCGCTACCTTTAGCACCACAGCACCGATTTTCCCCGTAAATATCGAAATAAATCCTTTGAATAGATCGGTTTGCATCTACAGCCGTAGATTCGCCACAGCATTGTAATATTGGTGTTATGTACCTCTGATTGTCATCTGTAGGTGAGAGAAAGCGGTATTGTATTTTACAACCGTTAGAATTCGTCACACATAGCCGAGATCCGCTAGCTGCTCTTCGAGATCATCATCGATATGTGCCCGACTACTCTGCCGTACTGACGCGTCGTCGATGCCCGCGAATATCTCCCGCACGCGGCCGTCGTCAGTCTCCGCTTCGACCGTCCGCTCACCATCATCAGAAATGTGGACCGTCGCCGTGTTTCTATTGTCCTTCGGGCCTCGGAATTCGACGTATTTTCGGACACCGGCGGGATGATTTTCGTAGACTGCACGCGACTGACCGGCGAATGGGCGCATGTCGTTGACGTATTCGGTCCCGCTCTTGTACTTGCTCTCCGATTCTTCGAGACCATGGGTGGAGCAGAGAACCGAATTTTGATGTCGGGCCAGTGGTTCCTCGACACAGTCCTCGATAGCTGCGGTGTCCAGTATATCACCTAGCCACGTGAGAGATACCGGCGACGGGACGTCCCGACTCGTTCTACTATTGGGCCAACGGATTACGAGCGGGACATGCGTTACCGTTTCGTGGATGATGCCATTCCCGTGCTCTCTGACCCGTGTGTCTCGCAAGACGGACTGTTCACCGAATGCTTCGCCGTGATCACTCGTAATAATAATAATCGTGTCGGTTATCGCATTCCGCCGGTCGAGTTCCTCAAGTAGACTCCCGATGGCCGCGTCCGCCTGTCGGATACAGTCGTCGTAGAGGTCCTCCATCGCTTTCCAGTCTGACCAAGGACGTTGGCCGCCCTCGAACTTCCAGAAACTATCCGAATCGAGTTCGCTCTGTAACCGCTCGGTTTCCCTGTCTGCCCAGATACGTTCACGAGGTTCGTATGGCCAATGGGCATCCATGACGTTAAGACATGCTCCCCAGGGACCCGAACTTACAGATTGATGCCAGTCGAGAAAGGAATCAATTGTTCGCTGTGCCGGGGTTTTCCCTGCCTCACGCGCACCAAGTCCATCGAGGGCGTCCGGTTCGTACATTGCCACGATGCCATTTAGAAACGATCTGAGGGGACATGCACGTCTAATCGACTCTATTGCGAACGCATCGTAATCGTGGACATAGTCGAATGGATCGACCGCACCCGGATACGGAAGGCGTTTCTTATCCGTTGCATCGACGGTGTCGAATCCCGAATCTAACCCGGTTGAACCCCGGGTAAGAAATGGGTTCTCTGAAAATATACCGGTCTGGTAGCCCTGTTTCGATAAACGATTCCAGACAGAATTACCAGATTCAATTGCATGATCGTTGTGTGTCATTAAGTGTTCATCGACGTGAAGGCCGGTGAACATGCTAGAGTGGCTCGCTAGTGTCCACGAACCGGGTGCCCTAGCTTGCGTATATTTGGTCGCCTCTTCGGCAAATGAGTCGATCTCGGGCGTTGTCTCTCTGTGGTACCCGTGGAGTGACGTGTTCTGTGCCCGAACTGAATCTAAAACGACCAGTAAGACGTTATGTTTTCCCATTGTCTAATTACAAAATTGACAGATACATAAATGGTGCGGCGAGTGAGAACAAACAATCGGATCGCAGGTCCTCACTTAGAACGATTTCCGCAGTCCCGGTGGGATTCGACACCGGGATAGCGATATCGACCCAGCGTCGTATATTTTGTTGTAATCTCGCTCAAAAGTTTCGCGTGGAATGTTGAACTCTTTCTCTGTCGCTTCTTTCCAGGCATATAGCGCATCCGAACAATCGACGAACAACCATTGTTCCTCAGTGAAGCGCTGAAACCGCGTTTGACCGCGGACTTCCCACAATTCTGGCTCGTAGCCTACGACTGTTGTCTCGTCTGATCCGACTGTAGCCAGCGTCTCGGCTGCTTGATGTGCAGGTCCAGTATAGTGCCCGTGGTGTACATACCCCGTGCTGGTGTCTGAGTATACGAGTGGTGGTGCGAGAGCGAATATCTGGGCCGTGACAAAGATGGTTATCACGAAATACGACGCCACAGTGCGTGCCTGCCACTCGCTACGGTGAAGATAAGAGATGGCGACGGGTAGAAGCACTATCGTCATCGGCAAGTAGAGACGTGTGCCACCCAAATTAAGCATCTGTCCGACGGCGAGAGTAAAGACGTAGACCACTGCTAACCCTCCTCCAAAGAGGGCCCACGAAAATTCCCACTCGGGGATTTTTCGGCGGGAGACGACAGACAAGAAAGCCAATCCGACGACGAGTCCAGTTGCAACTCGGCCACCGATAGACTTGATCATCTCTTGCAGAGACGGTTGGATAACCGAGACTGATACCTGACCCGTTGAAGCCGAGGGTCCGGCGGCAAGCGACTGAAACAAGCCACGCAACACGGTTTGGGCGAACGGGTACAGGAGAAACAGTGCGATTGACAGGAAGACACAACCGATGACGACGACACTCGCCGGCGGATCAAACTGTCTACTATCGATTCTAAAGAGGTTGGACATTACTTGGCTGTCACGCCAGTGGACTCCCCACCAGAGACCTACGAACGCTAGGGTCACAGCGGCAAGGAAATGATGTGTCAGTGCAATCGCAACGAGGGGAGGCCAAATTATCTCTCTATGGGATGTCTTTGTTGCGATCAGGCCAAATAGCGGAAGCGACGAGAATAGCAGTACCGCTAGCGACTCATCAACAAACATCGCTTCGAAAAAGAGGAGCGTCTGGATGCTTGCAACCCCTACAGAGGATGTGTAGGCGGCCCGTTCTGCCATCAAACGCCGGAGTCCGAGATAATACATTGCGGGCGTTGCGGCCGTCAAGAGTGGGACGTATTTCGCCGTCAGTTCCAGGTCCCTGACGAAGATATTGATCCCATGTGCGAACGCATAGTAGAGCGGGAACGAGAGGTACTCGTCCGTGAATCCAGTTATCGTCAGGCCACTACGGAACTCTTTCGCGTGATTGAGCGTCCAGTATGCATCGTGCCCAACGAGGCCAATTTCAACGGGATCGATTACGATCAGTATGGGAACGAGAGGAACGAGAAGCAGGATGAGCGGACGCCGCCATCTGTAGCCGTTCTGAGGACAGAGTTCCAATTCGAACAGGGCCAGGAGGTAGATACTGATTAACAGGAGATACCCGATCACTTGAGGCGCAGTTGACCAGTTGAAAGCGACCCACCAAGTAACGCTAATCAGGAAAAAAAGGGCGATAAAATACAGTTTCGTTCGGACTCCTCTCCGAGTTTTGGTACTCTCTTTCATTGCCGATTTGTTCTGGATTGTATGGAGTCTGATCGATTACAGTACGCTACTTCCTGTAAACCATGGGTTAGGTGACGCTCGAGACGCAGTCTGTCGAAGCAGTTGTTCGAGTGATGCCCAGAAGTTGCAGATCAGACGGACGTGGTTTCGACATCGAGAGAACTCTCTCGGTGGTAGACATCTTAGCGAGTCTCCCGGACGACATTCATGTCTTCTGAATATCAGTAACGGGTGGTCGTATTAAAAGTCACTGGCGAAAGACTCTCGCAACGAACGACTGAATCTGATCTCGGGAGCTGTACCTGCCTTTCGTACCCCCCTTTGATGCATCGTGATAGAAATATAGGCGAGCAGTGTTCTCCAAGCGTGGACTGAACGACTCTGTGTCACCACTTAGAACGACTTCCAAGATATCGAGGTGTCTCGTGGTCATTTTCGGACGAGAGCCGGCTACCGGTCGAAAGCTCTTTGAGAAAATGGCTTGCTCTCTATTTGATTCCTCAGTCGGCGATACTCTTGTAGCTCGAATATAGATATCCCTTTCTTAGAGAGAATACGAATGCAGCTAATGCCTTGTAATTGAACGGAAATCGGATCAGGGCGAGCCGCGAGTACCGTTTTGCGGCGGAGAAATGTCCGGTGGCCAGCCCGTACCGTGAAATACTGTAATAAATCTCGGAGTAGGTCCGTTGCCGTTCGACGAGGCTCTGGGAGTCAATTTCGTCTCGAAACTCAGTCAGTATATGTGGGAGCGTCGTTTCGACGAGTCCGTCGAAATTGCCACTAACTCTGTCACCACTGCCGTGGTGGTGATTGACGAGCGACTCTTTGACGGGTGCTAGATCATATTGCCTTGCAATTCGGATATACCACTCTTTATCTTGCCAAATTGGAAGTTTTTCGTCCGGAAGCCCCACCTGTGAAATGACTTCGCGATCCACGAGGACGACCGAGAAGGAGCCGATTGTGTTACTTTTCAGAATTTGGGCCGGAGAGGAAACGGTCTGCTGTGGTCTTGACTCCTGGGTGACCTCTCCGTCGTCATTGATGTGTTTCATTCCGGTGTAGACGAGACCAATCGATTCGGATTCGATCTTTTGAACCTGTTTCGTTATCTTATCCGGTTCCCAGGTGTCGTCGTCGTCGAGAAAGGAGATGTACTCTCCAGTTGCTCGTTCAATACCCGAATTGCGCGCTGCATTGGCGCCCCTGTTCTCCGAATGTCGAAGTACCGTGATATCGAATGCCGTCGAAATGCCGTCTACAATCGAGCTGGCTGGTTCTTTCGAGTGGTCGTCGACAACGATGATTTCGATGTTACCGTACGTCTGTTCACTGATTGACTCTATCGCACGGTGTAATCTGGCGGGTCGATTGTACGTTGGGACGACGACACTGACTGTTGGATCGCCCGACATGAAGATACAGAGGAATTATTAGATAGTCAGACAAATAGTCATTCCGAATAAACCTGTGTCCCAGAACGTCATACTACTCGGAGTAGATGGTCTTGGATTTTCCGAGATTTCACCGTGGATACGAGAAGAGAATCTAGCGAACCTTCACGAGGTAATTCGAACGGGAACGAAGAGCAAATTAGAAAGCACGTCTCCCCCGTGGACCCCTTGCGCTTGGCCCTCGTTCCTCAGTGGTCGTAACCCAGGAAAACATGGGGTATTCGACTTCTTCACGAGCGACGGATACGACAAGGAGCTAATCGACCGCGGAACTGTCGCCGCGCCGTACCTCTTCGAGATGGCCGACTCGGCGGGGTACACATCGCTCGTTATCAACTATCCCGTTACCCACCCCGCTCCGGAACTGGAACACGGGGCCGTCGTCCCAGGCTATTTGGCCACCGAAGACGCGGAGTTCCACCCATCGGAACTCCGTGACGAGTACGAGGCTGAATACGGTGAGTACGAGGTCTACCCCTCCTATGGGACTGACGAAGATCCAGTTACTGAGTACACACGCGTTGCCAGACACCGCCGTGACATGGCGCAATTTCTCGACGAACGCTACGACTGGGACCTCCTCGCAGTTCAGTTCCAGGTCACGGACTCGATCTTTCACGATTTAGACGATCGGGACGCGATCAGACAGGTCCTCGAGAACGTCGACGAGTTCGTCGGTGACATCGTCGATCTTGGCGATGAGGACCCGCACGTGTTCGTCGCCTCGGACCACGGAATGGGTGATTACGAGTGGACGTTCTACGTCAACTCTTGGCTGGCCGAGAACGGCTACTGTGAGACGACCACCGGGGAGGAACAGTACTTCCGACAGGCGAAAGACGAACTCAAGGGAGAGCGCGGAGACGGTGAGACCAGTGGCATCGCAACACTGATCGGAACGACCACCTCGGCCCTCTCCGCAGTCGGGCTCTCACCGCGGCAACTCCACCGCGGGCTCGGGGCTGTCGGACTCGACTCGGTCGTAGAGCGGGTACTCCCCGAAGAAGCGCTCGTCGCGGCCCAGAATCACGTCGTCGACTACGAAGACTCTGTGGCCTATCAACTGCTGTTCAATAGCCTCGGTATCCACCTCAACGTGGACGGCCGTGAGCCGAGCGGGCAGGTCCCACAGGAAGATTACGAGTCGGTCAGATCCGAACTTATTCGAGATCTCTCTGGAGTCCGGGACCCCGATGGGAATCTCGTCTTCGATGACGTCCTCCCTCGAGAGGAGGTCTACGAGGGCGAGAATCTAGAGGCTGCGCCGGACGTCGTACTCGTCCCCCGGGACTACACGTACGACGTGAGCGGTTCCGTCGTCGATACGTTCCGGCGGAACGAACACAAGAATCACAAACCGGATGGAATCCTCATCTCGAACAGAGACCTCGGAGTGGACCGGCCCGGTACCGCGTCGATTTACGATATTGCGCCGACCGTTGCGGCAGCGCTAGGGCTTCCGGTAGACAGTCAACGAGACGGAACAGTTCTGGGCCCATTCGAAGCGGGCGACGAACTCGACTGGGACGAACGTGCGGGCGACTATCGAACGATGGCCGGATCCGACACGGGAACGACAGACGAGGTCGAAGACAGACTGGCGGACCTCGGATACATGGAGTGATCAGGCGACGTCACGGTAGAGCGCGTCGGTTCGCTCGGCGACGCCCTCCCACGAGTAGTCGGACTCCACTAGGTCTCGTGCGTTCTGTCCCCATCTCGTCGCTTCGTCACGGTTCTTCAGGGCGTATCTGAGCGCATCTGCGAGTTCCGCTGGCGACTTCGGCGGGACGAGATACCCCGTTTCTCCGTGGTCAACGAACTCTTCGATACCCTCGACAGCCGAGGCGACGACCGGTGCGCTGGCGGCCCACGCCTCTAGCAGCGTGAGTGGATGCCCTTCCCAGACAGATGGGAGCGCGAACACGCCTGCGGTAGCGTAATAGCGCGGGACCGCGTCATCGGAGACGCGCCCCTCGAACGAGACGCGATCGTCGACGCCCAGTTCCGTCGCCAGGTCCCTGAGGTGTTCGCTTTCGGGCCCCGTTCCTACGACGACGAGATCACTCTCTGGAACCTCCGTTTCGATCTTTGCGAATGCCCGTATCAGGTCAGAGACGCGCTTTTTCGGTGCCAGTCGACCCAGAAAGAGGATGTCAGTACCGCGGTCGACGTCGACGGCGAAGCGTTCCAGGTCGACGCCGTTGGGGATGCAAGTCACGTCAGAGTGGTGCTCGGACAGCAACCCGACGTGTTCGTTGTTGACAGAGATGACGTGATCGTAGTCGAATCCGAGAACGAATGCGCGTTCGATACGGCGCTTGACCGCCGCTAGCTGCGACGTGTCTCGGCCGACTCCCGACGTGAGAGCGGTCCCGTGAACGGTGAAGACTGTCGCCGCATCGGTCAGGGCCCCTCCAAGTCTCGTGGGCAGAGCGGGCAGGAACGTGTGTCCGTGAACGATATCGTACTCCCGTGAGAACAGTTCCGGCACGGGCGTGACCATCGACGTAACGCGCCCGACGGAGTTCCAGTACTCGGTACACGGTCCGATGCGGTGGAGCGTTACGCTTCCGTCGGCGAACCGTTCCGTACGGTCGTACCGTTGACCGTCTTTCCGGAGCGCGCGTGTGTAGACATCGACCTCGTGGCCGTACTCGGTTGCGAGCGCCACGGACAATTCTTTGACGTGGACCGGACCACCGCCGGTTCGCGGCCACCAGTCGTCTTGTAGCATCGCGATTTGCATCGTTACTCCTTGTAGCCGAGCGCACTCAGACGCCGCTCGATTTCGTCGTCGACGGATTCAGTCTCCGATCCGCCCTCGCCGCCCTCTCGACGGATCCGTTCCTCGATGTGTGCCTCCAGTTCGCCTCGTAGTTCGCGATCCCTGCAGTCCTCGAACTCTAGGGCGTCGGTCTCTACGTTCCGCTCGCAGAAACAGGCGTGCTCGCTCGTCCGCAACGAGTAGCGTCGGAGATGGCTGTCGTCGCCTTCTCCCCGGGCCTGAAGGAACACGGTTCGCTCGTCCCACGGCGCGCCGAGCAGCGATCGGCCGGGGAGATCCCCGCCGTGTTCGATCACGTCAGCGACCGTTGCAGCGATATCGAGCGTACTCGCCGGTACGTCGACCAGTCCGTCACCACCCTCCGGCGGCCGGACGAGCATCGGAACGTGCGTGATCTCGTCGTGGAGATACCTCGGGTGCTCGTAGTAGCCGTGTTCGCCGAACGCATCCCCGTGGTCCGCGGTGACGATCAGCAGCGAGTCCGACAGCACGCCACGGTCACGGAGGGCATCGAGAAACGCCCCGACTCGGTCGTCGTTGTACGCGATCTCCGCGTCGTAAAGGTCGATCAACAGCCGCCGTTCCTCGTCCGTAATCGACTCGGGACTCTTGATCGCTCGCTGATACAGCGACTGCGCCTTTCGATCTGAGATCTCCCGCTCTGCGTACATCGTTCTGTACTCGCTCGGCGGCTCGTAGGGTCCATGGGTGTCCATGTAATGGTTCCAGAGGAAAAACGGCTCCCCGTCGAGCGAATCCAGCCACGAGAGCGACCGCTCGTTGATCTCTGTCGCGCGGGCGTAGTGCCGATTCCGAAGTTTGTCGAGCGCCCGCTGAGCGAGCGCGACGAACTTGTTTTTCCCGAAGTGGAGATCGTCGTCGAACTCGTCGAATCCCGTATCGAACCCGTAGGCACGCGAGACGAATGGGTTCGAGTGAAATCCGGCGGTGGCAAAGCCGGCCTCGGCCAGCATCGACGCTACCGTGTCCGTCGCAAGCCGGAATCCATCGTCGATTGCGACGTCGGGATACTCGCCTGTGAGGAGGGCCGGAACGGCCTCTCGCGTGTGTGAACTCGCGCTGTACGCGTTGCGAAACAGCGTGCTTACTTCGGCCAATTGATCGAGATTCGGTGACGTGTCCCGTTCGTAACCGTAACATCCCAGATGGTCTGCGCGGAGCGCATCGAACGAGAGGAGGATCACGTTCCGCGGCAAAGCTGTCATCGAGGTGAACGTCTCGGCCAGTTGGTTTGTCTCTTGCGGAAGCGTCAGTCTGAGTCGGCGCTCGTTACCGCTAGAACGCGGCGGGTGACGTAGACGAACGACAGCGGCGAACAGGCGGCGTTCACCGGCCCGGGTCGTGACAGCGAGTGCGAACTTCCGAAACAGTATTATTTCGTCGGCAGGATTTCAGGCGTGATGCGCGTGGCGTTCGTCTCGAATGTCGTCTATCCGTTCGTCACCGGCGGGGCCGAGAAGCGAATCCACGAGATCGGAACCCGTCTCGCCGCTGCGGGCCACGATGTCACCATCTATGGTCGACACTTCTGGGACGGCCCGACGCAGATCACTCACGAGGGGATGTCGCTGCGAGCAGTCGCGCCGGAGCGAGAGCTCTACGACGGAGAGCGCCGTTCCATCACGGAGGCGATAGACTTCGCGGTCCGTGCGCTCCCGTCGCTTCGCGGTGCGCTCCGCCGCGACAAACACGACGTCGTCGTCGCGAGCGTGTTCCCGTATTTCCCGGTCCTCTCCTCGAAACTCGCTAGTCTCGGAACCGACACGCCACTGGTCACTACCTGGCACGAGGTCTGGGGCGAGTACTGGACAGAGTATCTCGGCCATCTGGCCCCGTTCGGGAAATTGGCGGAACGTGTCACCGCGCGAACGCCACAACACCCGGTAGCGATCTCCACCATCACAGCGGACCGTCTCGGCGATATCGGTCCCACGCGAGACGATATCGAGATCGTCCCGAACGGTATCGACGTCGAGCAGATTCAGAACGTCCCGCTCCCTGACCGGGGTTACGATGTCCTCTTTGCGGGTCGAATCATCGAACACAAGAACGTCGACCTCCTCCTCGATGCGTTCGATGCCGTCGCCGACGAACACGACGCGACGCTGGGTATCATCGGGGACGGGCCGGAACGCGACAGACTCGAATCCAAGCGAGAGTCGCTGATCCACTCAGAACGCGTAACCTTTCTCGGATTTCTCGACGACTACGAGGACGTCCTCGGCCACATGCGTGCCGCTAGCGTGTTCGCTTCGCCGAGCACTCGGGAGGGCTTCGGCATCACGTTCGCAGAAGCGATGGCCGCCGACTGCACGGTCATCGCGGCTGAACATCCTGATTCGGCTGCAGACGAAGTCATCGGTGATGCGGGCTACCTCGTGGATGCGACTGACGATTCGCTGGCAAGATCACTCGACAGAGCGTTAGATGGCGAACGCCCGCCGGCCGATCCAACCGAACGCGCCCAGCGATACGACTGGGACGCGGTCGCCGACCGAGCGGAGACCGCCTATCGGTGCGCTATCGACCGGACGTGGTGACGATATCGGGACACATCACAGAAGGCAGCAGTTCTATTCGGTCACGTTCACCCACAGGTGCGTCTCTCGATACGCGCTTGATTGATTCACAGTCGACGGGGCAGCGCCGCGGTACAGCAGATACTGTAACCGTACTCCGTCGCCGGTCATCTGTGGCGTTATCTGGTGCTGGCGATGCCACGTCTCGTTGTGTCCAAGGGTCGGCTGGAACCGCCGCAATTCCGACCGCTCCCGAACGCGCGTCTCGTTGCCGGCGCGCTCGACGCGCTGGAGTTGGACGACGACGGTATAGTCCATCCGTTCGTGCTCCTGATTGCCGATCCCGACCACTACCGACTGACTCTCACCCTGCTGAAACGCCGTCGGATAGTCATCGGCGACCAGTTCTCCGTCCTCGCCCTCAGTTAGCAGGTAGAACTCGCTGAAGCGTTCACCGTCCTTGGGAACGGCGACGGCGAATCCAACACTTCCGACCGCGAGCAAGATACTGAAAACCAGCAGCACGTTCAGCGCGGCGTCGGCCCGCGAGGAGGGCGAGAAGAGTCCCTCGCGGCCGGAACGGATCCACGTCCGATACGGGACGCGAAAGCGCTCTGCCTCGGGTAGTTCCCACCGGCGGACGGTTCCCACGGCGGTCAGCGCGAGCGTTAGCCCGCTCAGCGAGACGAGGATTGGGACGAGGCGGATCCCCCACGGCGTGAAGTTCAATATCAAGACGACTAGCGGAACGAGCGCGATGCTGAGGCCGAACGAGAGCGCGACGCGTTCGATGCCGTCGATGCCAGTGTTTCGCTGGTCTAGCGCGTCGCCGTCGGTGCCGGTCGCCGTGCCCTCGCCGCGTTCCGGAAACAGTGCGGCGACGAAGGCGTAGCCGGGGACGAACAGCACGAAGACGAGTCCGAGAACGTCCCGGGCGGGGGATGCGGACACCAGCGGAGCCAGTGCGGCGAGGTTCGTCAGCACGACCAGACCAATGATCGCTGTGAGGTCGGCAGGCAGCCGGCGGAGCTGTCGCGGAACGAGCAGCGCCCACGCCGTGTCGTCAGCCATTTGGATAGTGTCATTCAGCGACAGTAATAAAACAGCCGACTGTTGGCGGACCCTGGAAGGCCATGTTGTCTCATCTGACCTAACCGAACGCATTTTATCAGACAGACTGAATGATTCGGTGTGTCACTGAGACAGTCGTGGGCCGCGGTCGGAGCCCTGGCGTTGCTGTGTCTCGCGGTTGGCGCGGGGGGCGCGGCGGCAGTGCAAAGCGCCGCCGCCGCACAGACCCAGCCGACGGCGACGCCGACGGACGGGAACGACACGCAACAGGAGAACCCGGCCGAGGTGACCGACGAGGAGTACGCGGACGAGACGTCCACGTGGCTGGCTCGACGCCTCGCTGGCCGGCATGAGAACGGGACGGTCTCGCTGTCGCAGGGACAGTACGAGCGGGCGCGGGACCTGCTCGGTGATGACTACGACCGACGGCTTGAACAGTACGTCGACGTGGCGGGGGAGACGGGGACCGAGGCCGACGACGCGTCTGCTAGGGAGTTCTCGGCCGCTCGCGAAAACCAGCGGGCGTTCGTCGACGGCGTGGAGCGATACCGAACGCAGTACGACCGGTATCAGGACGCCCGCGAGGCTGGCGACGAGCGGCGTGCCCGCCGTCTCGCCCGCGAGATGGAGCGAACTGCGGCGAACGTCTCGAACCAGAGTCAGCGATTGAATCAGAACTACGTCCAACTCGAGAACGCGACGGCCGTCTCGTTCGACCGGAGTCAGACGCTCGTCAACGAGACGACGGCGAACGTCACGTCACTACAGGCGACCGTACGGGAGGAGACGCTGGTTGGCACGATCATTACCGTTCGCGCCGCGTCCCCGACGGCGTCGTTCACCGAACCTGCGACAATCATCGGTCGGATTCAGATGGAGAACGGGTCGGCGCTTGCGGACCGAACGGTCGAACTCCGGGTCGGAAACCGGACGCGGAACGTCACGACGGACGCCGACGGCGCGTTCGAGACTGTGTATCGGCCACGCTCGGCACGGGTCGGTGAGCAGTCGATAGCGGTCGCGTACCTCCCGTCTCCCGAGTCGGTGTACCTGACCGATAGCGACCGATTCACCGTCGAGGTGCAGCAGGTGACGCCCTCCATCACAGTCGAGCGGTCGCCGGCCAGCGTCAGTTACGGCGACCAGCTCTCGGCGTCGGCTGCGGTGACGGTAGACGGAACCCCTGTCGACGGCGTTCCGGTCGAGATAGTCGTCGATGACGAGTCGCTCGACCGGGTCACCACGGGCCCCAACGGCAGCGTCGCGTCGTCGGTACGATTGCCGGCGACGGTGGACGACGGTGCGCGTGCTGTCACGGCTCGAATCCCGTATCGGGACCGGGCCGTCGCGGGCGTCAACGCCTCTGAGCGCCTCGTGGTCGCACGGTCTGTGACGAGGCTCTCGCTGAACGCGTCGGCGGCGGGCGACGGCGTCGTCGCTCGCGGTCGGTTGCTGACTGCGGACGGCCGACCCGTGGCGAACCGACCGGTCCGCGTTCGCGTCGCTGGCGGTGACGGTCGGGTCGTCGAGACCGACGGAAACGGAACGTTCGAGACGCGGCTGACCAATGTCACTGCGAGCGCTGCCACCGCGACGGTGCGCGCCGCGTACGACGAGCCGTCGTCGAACCTGGGAGACGCGAACGCGACGGCCACGGTCACTCTTCGGTCGAGCGGTGGCGGCGCGGCGGACGTGGGCGCTCCGCGGAGCGTACTCGAAGGACTCCTGTCGGTGTTGTTCGGGGCCGACGGCTCCTCGGTTCCCATCGGGGTCGGGGGCGGTGGCTACCTCTGGGTGCTTCTGGGGCTCGTCGGCGTCGTGATGCTCGCGGGCGTCTGGGTCGTCACGGCTCGCTTCGACGTGCTCCCGGACCAACGTGCCGACGAGTCGTCGTCTCAGGCTGTCTCGGCGACGAACGGTTTCGACGTCTCGGACGGTCACCCGGAGGTAACTGTCCCCAGACCCAGCTCCGAGGAGCAGATCGACGCCTACCTCGACCGGGAGGAGTACGACGCGGCGGTTGTGGCCGCCTATGGATCGCTCAAGGCCGACCTCGCGGCGGACGACGAGGCACTGGAGACGGCGACCCACTGGGAGCTCCTGGACCACTACCGGCGAAATGGCACCGACGACAGTCGCGTCGACGCGATTAGGACCGTCGTCGAGGCGTTCGAACTCGCGGCGTTCTCGCCGGCCTCGATCGACTCCGAACGGGCCGAAACGGCCGTCGAGAGCGCTCGACGGCTCCGACGCCAGTGACCGCTGGCGACGAGTCCTTGGCTGATTGACCTGACAACACAACGGATATAACCGCGACGGGCCGATATGATGTGTGGACAGACTGCAGTCGCTCCGCGTCGGAGCGGTCGTCCTGGGGCTGTTCCTGGTCGCCGGAGCGGTCCCGGCGTCGGCCGCTCCCGCGGTCCTGACCGGGAGCCAGGCCCAGACGGCGACGCCAACCGACACCACGCTCGCCGTCCAGGGCCCGACCGGACCTGTGTCGTACGCGAACCCCGGGACAGTCCGCGGGACGCTCCAAACGACAGACGGCGCGCCCGTGGCGAACCGACAGATCCGACTGCGTTTCGAGAACCGCTCTCGGCTCGTCACGACGGCGGCCAACGGGAGCTTCGCGTTCGAGTACCGCCCGCAATCTACCCGTCTCGGAAGCCAGCCGGTCGAAGTCGCCTACGTTCCCGCCCAGTCGTCTCCGTACCGCGGTGCCACCGCGACGTTCACCGCCGAGGTACAGCAGACGACGCCCACGCTCACGGTCGAGCGGTCGCCCGCGAGCGTCGGCTACGGCGATCAACTGACGGTGCGGACCGCGGTGACGGCCGACGGGACCGGTGTCGCGTCCGTCCCAGTCGAACTCCGTATCAACGGGACGCTGTTCAAACGGGTGTTGACCGGAACTGAGGGAACCGTGAGCACGTCGATTCGCCTGCCGGCCGACGTGCCCGCCGGCGAGCGCTCGATTGTGGCCGTGATTCCCTACGAGGACCGGGCCATCGCCGGCCGTAGCGCGACCGTGCCGGTGACGGTCGAGCGACGACCATCGACGCTGTCGGCCGACGCGACGGCCGAGAACGGGGCGGTCGTCGCGACCGGGCGACTCGCCACCGAAAACGGACGTGCCGTCCGAAATCAACCGATCCAGGTCACACTCGACGGCGGGGCAGAGACCGTCGTCGCCACCGGCCGAAACGGGACCTTCCGCGCTCGCCTCTCGACAGAGGATGTCCCGGCCGACACCGATTCGGCGACCGTCACCGCGCGGTACGCCGCGGCGTCCTCGAACCTCGGGACGTCGAACGCCTCGGCGACGGTTCCGATCGCCGGCGGTGGCGCGGCGGCTCCGGATTCCGCTGATGGACCGCTCGGGAGCGTGACAGCACTCGTCGCCCAGCTACGAGCCCGGCTGACGATTCCGGTCATCGCGGCGCTGTTGACCGGGCTGGGGCTGCTGGTCCTCGATATCACCGTCCGTCGACTGGGGCTGTTCTCGGACACCTCCGCGGAGTCCGACGCGAGCGCGAGTGCGACCACGACCGAGACGACAGCCAGCGAACCGGTCGACGAGTCGACGGCCGATGCCACTGGAGATTCGACGCCGAGTGCGGGCGAGGGACGCGCTGACGAATCAATACAGTCGGACGTGTCCGTCGTGACCGACATCTCGCAGGTGTCCGCTGACGCGTCGACTACCAGCGAACCAAGGGGTGCGGAGCCCCGAGAGGGCTCGGAAGGCGCGGAATCGACCGATTATTCGGGCGTCCTCGGGAACCCCTACGGAGCGGTGGCAGAGCGCTCGGACGTGACGGTCGTGTCGGACCCCGCCGAAGTGTCGGACCAAGCGGCCGTCACCGACTCGAACGCGTCTCGTTCCCGAACCGTCGGAGACCGAATCGAGGCGGCGATGGCCGACGATGAGTTCGAGACGGCGATCACGCTCGCCTACGAGGCGATCCACGACGAGCTGACCGAGAACTGGGGCCTCCGGGAGAACGCCACCCACTGGGAACTCGTGGAGTGGTGTCGCGAGCGCGACTTCGACGAGAGCGAGGTCGACGCTATCGAGACCGTCGTCGAGGCCTTCGACCGCGCGGCGTTCTCCGTCGCGCCCGCCGAACGCGAACACGCGGAAATCGCCATCGAGAGCGCCCGTCGGGTTCGCCTCGACGGCGCGTGAGTCGTCGGCGGTCGAATCGAGGTCAGTACGCTCCGTCGAACAGACCCGCTCACGCCTCCGTCGGTGCGGCCCGGTCGTAGCGCATGACGAGCGTGTCCTCGTCGATCTCGTCGGCGAGCGTTTCGACCAGTTCGTCGCGCTTCAGGTCGCCGAACTGCCGTAGTTCGTACGGCTCGACGGTGACGGGCGAGGACTCGCCGTGTGCGATCCGCTCCTGCAGCTTGGCGATGCCGTAGACGAGGGCCTCGGGACGCGGCGGACAGCCCGGGACGTGGATGTCGACCGGGATAATCTGCTCCGCGCCCTTGATGACGTTGTATCCTTCCTGAAACGGCCCGCCCGAGATGGTACACGAGCCCATGCTGACGACGAACTTCGGCTCCGGCATCTGGTCGTAGACGCGTTTCATTCGCGGAGCGAACTTCGTCACGATGGTCCCGGGGACGACCAGCAGGTCCGCCTGGCGCGGCGAGGCCCGCGGAACGCCGGCCGCGAAGCGGTCGAGATCGTGTTTCGGGCCGAGCGCGCTCATCATCTCGATGGTACAGCAGGCGATGCCGAACTGGAGGATGAACATGGACGACCCGCGAACCCAGTCCATGAACGCGTCGAATTTCGTGAGCACGAACGGCGAAGACCCGAACACCTCCCGGAGCCTGCCGTTGTGGCGGCTGTCCGCGTTCTCGTTTCTGGGTCTCTGACTACCGATTCGGCCGCCGACCGCGTTCTGCCGGTCGCTGCTCATGAACACCTGTCGCTCGTCGCCACTGGCGAATAGTCGTGCTGTCGGACGCACTAGTGCGTTTAAATTATAGGCGGACGGTGACCGAGTCGTGAAGTACCTCCACCTGCGGATTCGCTACGAGCGGGCGTACCAGCATCCGATGCAGCGACTGCTGACGGACAGCGACGACATCGAGCGCAGTTGGCTCGTCACGTGGAACCTGCAGGACGAGGGCGACGTGCTCAGGACGCTGTTTTACCTCATCGGCGACCGCGAGCGATACGAACGGGAGATCGCCGCCGCGGAGCAGACCATCGACTACGACATCACGCCCGTCCACGACGGCACGTTCTACGCGTACGTTCGCGAGCGCGAACTGGAGATTTTCAAGCGCTTCCGGGCGGCGTTCGCCCGGCCATCGCTGGTCGTGGTCCCGCCACTCGCGTATCGGCCCCACGGCGTCGTCGATTTCGACGTGGTCGGCGAGCCCGCGGACCTGGAGCAGGTACTCGACAGGCTTCCCGATGAAATTTCGGCGCATGTCTCGGAGGTCGGCGAGTACGACGTGCAACCGGGCGCGCCGGCCGACAATCTCACGTCGCGACAGCGCGAGGCCGTGCGCGCGGCCCTCGACGTCGGCTACTACGAGGTCCCCCGTTCCGGGAACGTCGCGGACGTGGCCGAGCGACTCGGCTGTGCGACGAGTACCGCTTCGAACCACCTCCAGAAAGCGGAGGGGCGACTGGTCAGGCAGTTCGTCGGCGGCGGCTCCGTCGACGCGCTCGACGGCTGACGGTACTGGTACGAGGGTGCCGAGAGTCGGGACGTTGGCCTCGCTAGTGGTCGATCACAGCATCGAGCGACCGCATGCACCTCCGCACCGGACCCCCGACCGAACCGACAACGCTCTTACACCTCCCCTTTGTAGGGCCACGCAATGAGTGACGGACGGCGGGGGCGCGTGCTGCTGGTGGTCGCCGTGCTGGCCGTGGCTATCGCCGCTCGGCTGACGTCACTGCACTGGACGCCGCTGCCGTCGACGCTAGACGGGTTCGGATACGTCGCGCTCGCCCGCGACGCCATCGAGACGGGGGCGTTCCCGTTCTCGCGGTTCCGGGCGGACAATCTGGTGTTCACCGGCGTGCTGACCGCGGTGGGACTCGTCACGGGCGAGCGCCCGTTGTACGTCGCCCAGCCCGTCGTGGCGCTGACCGGCGGAGCGTCCTGCCTGACGGCGATGGCGCTCGTCAGGCGCATCGCTCGCTCGCACCGCTGGCGCGGGCGGCGCGTCACCACCGCGATGGCCCTCTCGGGCTTCGGACTGGCGGTCTCGGGGATCTACCTCCGACGGACCGGCCAGACCGACGAGGAGGCGCTCGCGCTGTTGCTGGTCCCGCTGTTCGCCATCGCGGTCCATCGCCTGTTCGCGACGGACGGGAGCAGGCTCCGGTGGGGCGTCCTCGGGGGGCTCCTGTTCGTCGCGTTTCCCCTGTTGCACACGTTCAGTTCGCTCGTCGTCGGGCTGGTGCTCACGGGAGTGCTGGCCGCGTGGCTCGCCCGGGTTCCGTCGCGGCGTGACGCCGTCACCGCAGCCGTCGTGGTCGGCGGGTTCTGGGTGTACATGTGGGGCTACTACCGACTCGCGGAGCGGTCCCTGCTCGAAGTGCCCTACGTCGACCGCGTGAGCGCCTATCCGGGGCTCTTTCTCGCCTGGGTGGTCGTCCTGGCGGCGACGCTGGTGTGGTTCCAGCGCACCAGCGAGCGTCTCCAGCGCGCGACGATCGGCGGCGCGGTCGGGCTCTGGTTCCTGGCGCTCGGAGCGAACGTCTTGCGGACCGTCTTCCCCGGGACGCAGTCGACGCCGACCGGCCTCGTGGTGCTCGTCGCGGCGTTCGCCGTGCCAGTCGCGTTCGCGCTCGTCGGCCTGCCGCTCGCGAGCCGCGACCGTCGGCGGACCGGCCCGGTCGTCCTCGCACTGCTGCTCGCCCCCATCGTCGTCGTGTACTTCTCGCTGACCGCCGCGCTGACGCCGGAGTACTACGGGACGGCCCTGCGCGGGCAGACGTTCGTCCACTTCCCCGTGTTCGTCCTCGCCGGCCTGGGGGTAGCGAAGGTTGCCTACGCCGGCGACCGGTCACCCGGCCCCACTAGCGGGCTCGGCTCGATTCGGCCGTCCCGGAACCGCCTCGCGACCGTCCTGGCGACGCTGTTCATCGTCGCGGCGCTCGTCACCGCGCCCATCGCGTTCGTCAACCTCGACACGCTCGCCTTCCCGACCGGCGCGACGGAGTCGCAGTTCGCGGCCGCGACGTTCACCGCGGACCACGTCGACGAGCAGTGGGCGTCGGACCACCCGTTCACGCGCATCGTCGACCTGTACTATCCGGCGGCGACCAACGGCACCTATCAGCCGGTCGCACGCTGGCTCGGCGGCGGGGCCGCCCCGACCTGCCCGACACTGTCCAGACGGTCGTGGTCGACGACGGGCGCGCACCTGTTCCCGGCCGGGAGCGAGCGGACGACGCCCGCGGCGCTTTCCGAGTGGCGCTACCGAACGAACGTCGTCTACGACACGCGCGGCGTCGACCGCGTGTGGCTCTCGCGGCCGACCGACGGCCAGCCCGGCTGTTGAGGGCCGCCGGAACCGCGCGACCGCTCCGGCGTCCGTCCTGTCAGCGATTCGTGTAACCGTGGCATACAATACGGGCCCGCCTGAAAGACCGACAATGACTGACCCCGTCCTCGCCGGAACCGACCTGCGCGTGACGCGGCGGGGAACGACGATCCTCGACGGCGTCTCGATCACGGTCCCCCCGGACGCGGCGACCCTCGTCCAGGGGCCGAGCGGAGCCGGGAAGTCGACCCTGTTCAACGTCCTCGGCCTGCTCGAACCGCCCTCTAGCGGCCGCCTGGAGATCGACGGCCGGGACGCGAGCGCGCTCTCGGAGCGCCAGCGTGCCGGCCTCCGCCGGACGACGCTCGGGTTCGTCTTCCAGGACTTCCAGCTCATCGGCGACCTCACCGCCCGCGAGAACGCCTCGCTCCCCCAGGAACACGCGGGCGACCGGGACCCCGAGTGGCTGGAGACGCTGTTCGAGCGCCTCGGCATCGACGGCCTCGAAGACCAGTACCCCGCGACGCTGAGCGGGGGCGAGAAACAGCGCGTCGCCATCGCGCGGGCGCTCGCGAACCGCCCCGAGATCATCCTCGCGGACGAGCCGACCGGCCAGCTAGACCCCGACACCGCCGAGTCCGTGCTAGACCTGCTGTTCAGTATGAAGGCCTCCACCGAGACGGCGCTCGTCGTCATCAGCCACGACCCGCAGCTCGCGAAGCGGTTCGACGAGCGGCTGTTCATTCGCGACGGCACGCTCGTCGCGGACGCGCCCGACAGGCGAGCGGCCGAGCGGTCACCGGAGACGCGCTAGCGACCGATGGGCTACCGCAACGCCATCCTGTTTCGCTGGTCGCGCCGCGACCGGCTGACGGTCGTCGTCGTCGCCGTGACGGCCGCGTTCCTCATCGGAACCATCCTGTTGCTGTTCACCGCGGTGACCTACTCCGAGACGTTCGCCGAGCCGCTGGCGAGTTCGGAGACGGTGACGTACCACGAGGCGGGCGACGGGCCGCCGCCGGCCGAGGCGAACGCGACCGTGTTACGCGTGGCGCGGGCGTCGGTCAACGGCTCGACGGTCAGGGTGATCGGCATTCCACCGGACGCGCCGCGGGTGTTGATCGAGGGCTCGGCCCAGTGGCAGGAGGGGCGACTGCCGACGATTCCCGCGGGCGTCGACGGACGCGCGCCGGTGTCGCGACAGCGTAATCGGACCGTTCGGGGGACGAACGAGACTGTCAGGCTCACCGTGGTTCCCCAGGAGCGCGGTATCGAGTTCCTGCCCGAGCAGTGGTACGCGACGAACGTCTCGACCGCCGAGCGCGTCGGCGTGACGGGCTACTTCGTCATCGACCACACGCCCGGTGGGACGGGGCTGGGGAGCGTCCCCGCGATCGGGTCCCCGCTCGTCAGCGCGCTCCTGTACGTCATCGGCGGGCTCGAGCAGGTGCTCTGGGCGCTCTCGGTCGCCGCGGCGGCCGGCGGCCTGCTCGTCCTCATCGTCGTCTACAGCGTGACGCGGATGAGCGTGCGCGACCGCCTCGACGCGATTCGCGTCATCCGCTCGACCGGCGCGCCGGGCTGGCGCGTGGGCCTCCTCTTCACCGTCCGGGCCGGCCTCCTCGTCACGGCGGGGGTGGCGCTGGGCTACGCGGTCGGTCTCATCACGATCAAGGCGCTCGTCAACGTCGCCATCTACGTCGGGCTCCCCATCGCGCTCGACGTGTCCGTGACGGGCCAGAGCGCGACCGTCGTCGCGGCGGTCGCCGGCCTGTTCGTCCTGCTCGGCCTCGCCGCCGGCGCGCTGGCGGCCTACTCCGCGTCGACCGGGCCGCCGTCGTCGCTCGGACGGGGCCGCGCCCGCGGCGGACAGTCCTCGAAGACCGCTCTCGCTCGCGCCCGCGCGGTCGTCGCACCGACGCTGTTGTCGTGGCGCTCGGTCGTACCGACGGCGGCGACGCTGACGGTCTTCGGCGTCACCTTCCTGCTGGTCGTCTCGCTCGCCGGCCTCGCGTCTCCGCTCGGCGGCGGCGCGGGCGGGGCCGGGACCATCACCGAAGCCGGCGCGCCCCACCCGCTGAACAGCCGTCTCGACCCGGACTACGCGCGCGTCCTCCGGGCCAACGGGACGCAAGCGAGCGCGGAGATCATCTACGCGCAGGTCTCGGACGGCCAGCCGTACATGGCCCGCGGCGCGGAGTATGACGCGTTCGCGAACGTCACCGGTGCCACGCTCGTCGAGGGCGAACGCCCCGACGCCTACGACGAGGCGGTCATCGGGAGCGACCTGGCGCAGACGCTCGACGTGTCGGTCGGCGAGACGATGACCCTGTCCGGGAGCGTCAAGCCGGGCGTCAGACGGGTCACGGTCGTCGGGCGCTTCGACGCCGAGCGGACGCTCGACGACCTCCTCGTCATCCCGCTTGAAACCGCCTCCGGGCTGGCCACCGGTCGCGGACAGGTCCACATGATCCGCGTCGACGGCCCCGTCCCGACGCCGGGGTCGAGGGCGAACGAGACCGGCGCGGTGGTGACCGGGCTGTCGGGGCCGAGGCAAGTCACGCGCGGCGAGTCGTTCAACGTCACCGCGACCGTTCGAAACGTCGGGAGCGAGCGCGAGACGCGGGACGTGACCGTCCGTTACGGCGGCGAGCGTCGGACGACGAGCGTGGCCGTCCCGCCGGGCGGCGAGCGCCGGACGAGCGTCGCCTTCACCGCGTCCGAACTCGGCCGGGCGAACGCCACCGCCGACGGCTATCGACACGCCGTCACGGTGGTCTCGCCGGACGCCATCACGATTCCGGAGCAACTGCCGTCGAGAGCGCCGCCGGGGGCGAGCCTGTACGTCCCCGTACTCACCGCGACCGGCGAGCGCGTGCCGAACGCCACGGTGTCGATGAACGGCCTCGAACTGGAGACCGGTTCGAAGGGCGTCGCGATCGTCCCGATGCCGCGCTCGCCCGGCAACTACACGATCACGGCCGCGGCCGGGGAGCAAACGGCGACTCGCGAGATCGCAGTCGTCCGCGGGGCCGAAAAACAGCTGTACGCGCAGCTGTCGATCACCCCCGAGTCGGGGTCGGTGCTGACGACGCCCACGCTCGGCGTCGGGCTCGCGAACCCGTGGGACGAGCCGATGACGCGCGAGATCCGCGTCGTCGGCCCCGGCGTCTCGCGCAACCGGACCGTGTACATGCCGCCGGGGAACGTCACCGAGACGCGCTTCAGCCCGGGAAGCGGTCGCGGACAGCCGGGGACCTACACCTACCGCGTGACCGCGAACGGGACGACGCTCGCGACGGCGGATTACCGGGTGACCGGCGACGAGCGACTCGTCTCGGCCGTCGCGAGCAACGGGGCCTACGCGTCCGGGACGCCGATCGAGCGCTCGATCGAGGGCGTGTTCGGCAACGTCCAGCTCATCCTCGGTGTCCTGATCGCGCTCTCGGCGCTGAGCACCGTCGGCAGCACGACGGCGACGTTCGCCCAGGCCGTCCACGCGCGGCGGCAGGCCATCGGCATCCACCGGTCGACGGGCGCGACGCAGTGGCGCGTGCTGCGGACGATCCTCGGCGACATCGCTCGGATCGCGATTCCCGCGACGACGCTCGCGCTGGCGCTGTCGGTCGTCACGCTCCAGTTCATGGAGTCGGCCGGCTGGCTCGTGTTCTTCGGCTTCCGACTCGCCGCGCGAATGCCTCCGCGGGTGCTCGCGGGCATCTTCCTCGGGGGCGTCGCGCTCGCGACCCTCGGGGCGCTCGTCGCCACGCTGCCGTACCTCGCCGCGGCCCCGGTGTCGCTACTGGGGAGCGGCGACCGAACGCGGACGCCCGAGGACGACGCCGGAGCGCCGTCCGACGATTGAGTTCGCGCGCCCGTGGACCCGTCGAAGCGCCCGTTCGACGTGCGTTCGGTCCGTAGGCGACCGACCGCCCGCTAGCCGTTTTTCGTTTGCTAGCCCCGACCTGTCCGCTCGATGCGTTCGAAGGACGACCCCGAACGAGTCAATCGACTGTCACCGACGGACCTTTGCCGCTCCGCCGCCGACGTCGCCACGTATGGCGACGCGACAGCGCCAGCGGTTCGTCTACGGTCACCTCGCGTGGGTACTGGGATCGTTGCTCGTCCTGGTACTCCTCGACGCGCTGACCCTGGAACTGTTCTTCGTCGTGTCGCTCATCGGCTTTCTCGTCACGGTCGAACTGGTCGCGCCGCGGACGGTGTCGCCGCGTTGGCGACGGCGGCTCTGGGTGGTCATCGCCGTCGGCCTGGCCGGCTTCGCCTACGTGGTCGTCAAGCGCATCCTCGAGATCCTGCCGCCGGGGCTCGTCTGATGACGGGGGAACCCGGCATCGACGACCCGCCGTGGCGGCGACTCGACGGGCCGAAGATGCTGCTTGCCGTCTACGCCGCCGTCGCCGTGATCGCGCTCCTCTACGCTGCGAGCACGTCGTCGGTCGCCTTCGGCGCCTACAACGCCCAGTGGGACGGCTCCGGCGACATGCGGGCCGTCGCGTCCGAGAACGGATCGGCCGTGACCGTCGGGACCAACGTGAGCCAGTATCCGACGACGGACGCGAACGGCACCGTCGCCTTCGTCCTCTCGCCGGGGGAGCCCTACACGCGACCGGAAGTCGATCGAATCGAGCGCTTCGTCCGCGCGGGCGGGACGCTCGTCGTCGCGGAGGACTACCGCCCGCACGCCAACGACCTGCTGTCCGGCGTGGGGGCCAGCGCGCGCGTCGACGGACGGCCTCTGTACGACACGCGAAACTACGACCGAACCGGGGCGTTCCCCGAGGTGACGCCGACCGGCCCGTCGCCCGCCACGGCGGGGGTCGAAACCGTCGTGTTCAACCACGGAACCGTCGTCGAACCCGGGGACGCGACGCCGCTCCTGACCACGTCGAGTTACGCGTATCTCGACGAGGACGGCGACGGCGAACTCGACGACGACGAGTCGCTCGCCTCGCGTCCGGTCGCCACGACCGAAGCCGTCGGTGCGGGCCGCGTCGTCGTCGTCGGTGACCCGAGCGTGTTCGTGAACGCGATGCTGGACCGCGGCGACAATCGGCAGTTCGCCCGCGCCCTCCTCGGTCCACGCGTCCTGCTCGATTACTCCCACGCCGGCGGCGTCCCCCCGCTCGCCGCCGCCGTCCTGGCGCTCCGGCGGTCGGGGTGGCTCCTCGCGCTCTGTGGGGCGGTTCTAATAGCTGCCCTCGTGGGTATCGACCGCCGCGCAGACGAGCGACTCCGCGAGTACGTCCGCGAGCGCCGGTCGCCGGCCGACCCGGGACGGCTGTCTGCGGAGGGCGTCGAGGCGCTCCTGCGGTCGCGTCACCCCGACTGGGACGGGGCGCGAATCGCGCGGGTAACGGAAGCCGTTATGTCACAGCGGCGTAAACGACAACGCGATGACTGATCCGTCGGCGCTGTACGACCGCCTCGAAGCCGAAGCGGGCACCGTGCTCATCGGGAACGAGGAAGTCCTCCGTCACATCACGGTCGCGATGTTGACTCGCGGTCACGTTCTGCTAGAAGGCGTTCCCGGCGTCGCGAAGACCACCATCGCGACGCTCGTCGCGAACGCCACCGACCTGAACTACTCGCGAATCCAGATGACGCCCGACTTGCTTCCAGCTGATATCACTGGTACGACGGTCTATCATCAGCAAAGCGGCGAGTTCGAACTCCAGAAAGGTCCCGTGTTCACCAACCTCGTCATCGCCGACGAGATCAATCGCGCGCCGCCCAAGACCCAGAGCGCGCTGCTCGAAGCCATGCAGGAGAGCCAGGTGTCCATCGAGGGGTCGACCCTGTCGTTGCCAACCCCGTTCACCGTCGTGGCGACGATGAATCCCCTGGAGATGGAGGGGACGTTCGAACTCCCGGAGGCCCAGCGCGACCGCTTCCAGATGAAGCTCGTCTCCGAGATCCCCGACGAAGACGAGGAGCGTGCGATCCTGGACCGCTTCGACGCCGACCCGACGCTCGATTCGAGCGACATCTCGCAGGTCGTCACCCGGAACGAACTCCTGCAGGCCCGGAGCGTCGTCCCCGAGACGTATATCGACGACAGCATCAAGAAGTACATCCTGTCCGTCGTTCGTGAGACTCGGGATCACCGGAACGTCGCACACGGGGCGTCGCCGCGTGCGACGCTCGCCTTGCAGAACACGGCGAAGGCGCTCGCGCGCATCGAGGGTCGCGACTACGTCATCCCGGACGACGTGAAGGGCGTGGCCGTGCCCGTGCTCCGCCACCGACTGATCCTGAACAGCGACGCCGAACTCAGCCGGATCGGCACGCCGGCGGTCATCGACGAGATCCTCAGTTCGGTCACGCCGCCCGGGACCGGGTCTGACAGACGTCCCTCCGGCGCGGAGACGGCGGTCGGCGACGGCGGCAGCGAACTGTAACGGGCTCGCGGATCGCGATGGCCTGTTAGTTCCGCGTTTCCGAGGGCGTCGCGACGCTGGACGTTTCTGCCGCCGACCCCGCCGGTATCGGCTCTTGTTCCATCGAGTTTCCGGTCGCCACACCACCGTCTTGCTCCCAGGAGAGTGAGACAACCGCGCTCGCGCGCTCGTCAGTCCGCGTTTCGACGGTGACCGGGCGGTCCAGCCCCGCAGCGAACCCGACCGCGAGCAGGGACACGGCGGGATGATCGGTCCGGGAGAGGTCGCCGAAGGCCGGGCCGTCGAGGGCGACCGTCGCCCGTTCGTCCGCGCCGATCTCGACGTCGGCATCGTCGACGAGTTCGAACTGCTCCGTGAGCGCCGCGGCCAGGTCGGCCCCTATCTGGTCCGGCGCAGCTTCAAACGCCCCGTCGACGGTCTGTTCGAACGAGGCGAATAGCCGATCGCCGGACGGCGGGAGGGCGACTCCCTGTCGCGTGTCCCCCTCGGTGGTGACGAACAGGTCGCCGAGCGCCTCGGCGTCGGGGAGCGCGTAGTCGACGTGCTGGGGGACGAACAGGCGGGCGTTGGCATCGGGGAGCGTCGGCGTCGGGACGTACACCGCCTCGTCCTGGAGTTCGAGTTCCCGGACGAGCCCCGATTCCACGTCCGCGAGCGCCCCGAACGTCGCGCCGGTGACCGAGCCCGAGACGAATCGCTCGGGCGTCAGGTAGTACGTCACGAGGCCGGCGAACGCGCCCGTGCCGGCCAGCGCGACGAAGACCGTCCCGAGCGCGGGAAAGAGCGCGGCGCCGGCGAGCGAGGCGATCCCGATGGCGAGGAAGCCGAGCGCCGTTCGGCGGTACGTCGACCGCTTGGCTCGCGCGTAGGAGTCACGCAGGCGGCGGTTCTCTTCGCGGGCGACCTCCAGTTCCGCGCGGAGCGTCGCTGGGTCCGGCCCGGCGTGCTGTTCGTCTCGGTCGATCGGCTCGTGGTCGTCGCGTTCACTCATTGGTCGGGGAGGACTGCAGTTGGTCTCGGGAGACGATGCCGACGCTGACGAGGAGGTAGCGGTGCAGGAGGTAGGCGGCGGTCGCGAACCCGCAGCCGAGGACGAGCGCGACGGCCATCGGGCCCACCTGCCAGGACGAGAGCGCCAGCCAGGTCAGGCCGCCGAACAGCGGGACGGTGACCGCCACGGTTGCCGCGGCGGTTCGCGGAGCGGGGGCCGACAGCGCCGCCGCGAGCAGCGCCAGGAACAGCCCCACTTCGACGGCGGCAACGATACCCGGCGACGACGGACCGGCCGCGACGAGCGCGACCTGCCCGAAGGCGACTGCGAGGGGAGCGGTCCCCACGACGTAGAGTGAACCGAGCGCGAACGCGCCGAGAACCCCCCACAGCGGCCCGCTCCAGACGATCGCGATCGCGGCCACACCGATACCGAGCGCGCCCAGCGCCGTCCGGGGTGAGGGGGGCCACCGTCCCGCTGTCCGGCTCACGCGACCTCACCTCGCCTCGAGTCGGACGCGGACCGCGAGAGGAGCGACTCGATGCGGTCCGGCGGCGCGACCTCGTAGGCCGTCACCGCGTCCATCTCGCAGAGCTCGCGGCGGAACTGGTCGAAGCGGCGGTATCGCTCGTAGGCGTCGTCCGTCGCCGCGAGGAGGTCGTCCTCGAACGCCACCGACGGCGTGAGGAACACGACGACCTCCGTCGCGTTCCGCCGGGCGAGCCCCACGGTTTCGCGGAGTTCGCCGGGGTCCGTGTCGTCGGAACAGATGACCACCAGATCGGCGTTCCGTATCTCGTGTCTCGCCGACCGGAACCCGTTGTACAGCTGTTCGTCCGGTAACAGCGTGCGCTGGCGGTCCTGATACGACAGCAGGACACGGTCCATCTCGGTGAGCGTCGGATCACCACCTGTGACGGTCACCGGACCGCCCCCACGGGTGGTGGCAGGCGACTGGGTGCCCGCCTCGGAGTCCGTCGGGCTGAGGTCGGTCAGGTGATGGTGACACGACTCGTAGGCCTCCGGCCTCGCGGCGGGGGACATGGTTCCGGTCACTCCCGAGTCGCCGACGGTCAGATAGCCGATCGGATCGCGGTCCGCGTCCGCGCGCTGGCGAATCGCCGAGGCGACCGCCCGCAGGTGGTCGAGCTTCGTTCGACCGGCCGGCCCGTCGCCCATCGTGGTCCGGTGGTCGACGACGAGGACCGTCTGGCGGTTGCTCTCCGCTTCGTACTCGCGCACGTGCGGTTCGTTCAGTCTGGCCGTCGCCTTCCAGTCGACGTACTTCATCGCGTCGCCGGGAACGTACTTGCGGATCTCCTCGGCGGAGAGGCCGCCCTGACTGCCGCGGGACTCGTGCTCGCCGACGCCGCGCAGGAGGCGTTCACCGCTCTGTCCGACGTGCACCGGCCCGAGCGACGGCGCTTCGACGGTGACCGACGGCGTCGAACCGGCGTCGAACGACTGGACGAACAGTCCGGCGGCGTCGCGGACGGACACCGTCGCCTCGTCCACAGTGTGGTCGCCGACCGTCTCCCACGTGAGCGGGACCGTAATGGACGATTCTGCCTGCGTTCGTGCGAGCGTGACGAGCGGTTCGGTCGCGCTCGCCCGCTCGGCGGCGACCGGAACGTTCGCCCGGATCGTTACTGGGAAATGTGGACTAGCGCCGTCTATCGCCGCGGCGAGCCGAAACGTCGTTTCGGTCCCCGTCGTGACGCGGGACCGGTCGAGCGACTGGTCGACGGAGAGGGCGCGTTCGATCCGCGTCACCGATCGAACGAAGACCGCCTGCATCGCCAGGATCCACCCCAGCAGTCCGGCGGCGGCGACGAACAGGGGCGTCGAATCGAGGAGCCAGCCGCCGAGGACGAGACAGAGTGCCACCCCGGCGGTGAGCCAGAATCGGCGGGTGAGACGCATTACGCCAAGGTACTGCGTCGACCTCATTGAAGATTCCGACGAGATGACAGCTTGCGGGTAATCCGGTCCTGAATATCGAATTCAATATCGATAATTTGTGGGCCAAGTATTTGTTCGGGAGTTGGTGAACAGTAGGCAGTTCAAATGCCGGATAGGGACACATTACCAGAACCGCTGATCTCTATTACTGAATCCATTATCGAATTCGGTAGCAGTAATTGGAGAGTACCCGACCGGATTCGGCTCTGTCACCGGTCGTCTGCGGACGGCCGACGGCCGCGCTCGGTCAGGGTGAGCGTGCTCGTCGCACTGCTAGTCGTCGCGGGAACGGGACTGCCGGTGGCGGGGGTCGCGCCGCAGTCGGCGGTCTCGGATGGCGGCGGCGCGGGTTCCCCTGAGCACGCGGCGACTTCCACCGCGGTGAACGATACCGAGCGGGAGATGGTCGATTCCGACGGCGACGGCCTCGCTGATGAAGTCGAACTCGAGGATCTGGGAACTGCGCCGAACCGGACCGACACCGACGGCGACGGCTACCCCGATGGGATGGAAGTCCGCTGTACCGGGATGCTTCCCGACGCGGATCCGCTCCGGACCGACATCTACGTCGAGGTGGACGCGGCCGGACCGGAGATGCTGAGCGACGACGTGCGGCGTTCGGTCCGAGAGACGTTCGCCGACGCGCCGGTTTCAAATCCGGACGGATCGACGGGCATCGACGTCCACCTCGTCACGAACGACACCGGACTCGACGCAAACGGGACGGTGTACTCGAAACCTCGTGACGGTCCCAGAAACGACATCTACGACTTCCGCTCGACCCACTTCGACCACCGCGATGCGGGCTACTACTACGTCCTGCTCGCCGACGACGTCGCCTACGCCGGTGACGACTACTACGTCGGCGCGGGCCGTCCGGGCATCGCCGCGCTGGAACCGTTCGACGCCACGCGGATCACCGCGTCGCTGTTCATGCACGAATTCGGACATGCGGTCGGCCTCAATGCGCATCAGGACGGTATCGACGAACGCCGCTACTCCACCGACGAGTACGATAGCGTGATGAACTACAACGGCCTCTACACCCAGCTCACGTACTCCGACGGAACCGATAGCGTGGGTCGGGACGAATGGACCTACGTCGCAGAAGACCGGTACCGGCCCGCGGTCAGTTGCGCGGCCAACGGGACGTGCGCGAGCGTGTGTGCGTGAGGGCTACTGATCAGCGAGCATGCTCATGAAGAACGACCCGAAGACGGTCTGGACGCCCAGAATCACGACCGTCGACGCGAACAGGGTCGCCGTCGCCCCGGGAAGTGCCGCTTCGCCGGCGACGAGCCAGCGCCCGAACACGCTCGCGAGGTACAGGAGCCCCGCGACGGCGACGGCGACACCGACAGACGCCCCGTGTTCGAGCTGGAAGTGTCGCCTGATCGTGCCTACGAGCGCGCTGGATGGCTCGCGGATCGGGTCGGCGGCGATCGAACTGAACAGGGCTAGCGCCCAGATCTGATAGCCGACGATCGCGAGGAGCGACCCACCGACCATCGTCTGGAGGCCGAAGTTGACGCCGCCGAGGGTAACTGTCGGCAGCGACAGCCCCATCAATACCGCTCCAACTGAGACTAGCAGCAGCGCCGGATAGGAGAACAGGTAGTCCGGCGCGTTCACGAGCATGAACCGGACGTGTCGCCAGCCGTCTCTGAAACTGTCGAGCGTCTCCTCGCCCTCGCGCTCGTGATAGACGATGGGGACTTCCTCGATGGTGAGGTCGTTCGCGCCGGCCTCCATGATCATCTCGCTGGCGAACTCCATGCCCGTCGTCTCTAGCTCTAGCGTTTCGAGCGCGTCTTTGGTGAACACGCGGAAGCCGCTGTGTGCGTCGCTCACGCCCGCCCCGTAGAAGGTGTTCAGGAACCGCGTCAGGAGCGGATTACCCACGTACTGGTGCAACGGGGGCATCGAACCGTTCCTGATCTCGCCCTCCAGCCGACTGCCCATGCAGATGTCGGCATCGCCGCTCTGGACGGGTTCGAAGAGACGAGGGAGCGCTTCGAAGTCGTAAGTGGTGTCCGCGTCCCCCATCGCGATGTACTCGCCTCGCGCCCGTTCGAAGGCGTAACGGTAGGCGTAGCCGTATCCCTCTCCGTCGGGTGTGACGACTGTCGCCCCCCGCTCGCGGGCCAGGTCAGGTGTCGCATCGGTCGAGCTGTCGCTCACGACGATCTCGGTGGGCACGCCCAACTCGTCGACGGCGGTCTTGATCCGGTCGATACACTCCACGATACCCTCCTCCTCGTTGAGCGTCGGCATCACGACGCTCAACACCGGTGTGACGTCGCTGTCCGGCGTGACGATGAAGTCGGGTTCCGATTCGACAGCGGGTTCCTGATGGTTGGCTTGGTTTGCGTTTATCGTCATTCCCCTTCCAGTGGGGTTCTCTCTCCGCTCCGTGGGACCCCTGGTCGGTCACTCGTCAGTCTCTCACCTGTTCGGGCGGTATGGGTGTCAGTCATAGGTGCTGTGGCAATCCAACGGTGACTCGATGAGTTACCGATCTCACACGTTACTCGTCATGTCAATCCAATTTCTCATAAAGCTGTCGGGTAAAAATGTGTGCAATTAATCATGGCATTAAGGTCGGGCTAACGTGTCCGCTAGGTGGCTAGATCGACAAGATACGAAGAATACCTTGAAAGACAATGAGGAGGTGGAAAAGTGAAAAATCGGATCGGTCGGTGAGCGAATTAGACAACTGCTTTTTATATCATGCAATGACTATATTTGACCGCGCCATCAAAACTAACAGATAATTTATCAATAGTGCCCAACCGAGACAATAGATAGATTTCAGACAAATTCACAGAGGATCTCGCTGACCCGTCTCGTGGGTTCCTGCGACGATAGAACGCGGGCGCGCTGGGACAGAGCGGAACGGCAGTCGTAGTCATATCGGACGGCGAAGCCAGTCTCTGACTTCACTTCCCATCGCGTGGGCGCGCGGAAACTTCCGTTTACTCAACTCGAACAGCGTTTTGACGGTCAGCCCGAGTACGAATACGAGCCCGAGAACCACGATGATCGAAAGGTCCTTTCCCGACCGGAAAATTCCCCGGAGAGACATCATACACGCACTCATAGCGATTATTGGTAAATTGTTGCGGCCCAATTCTCAGAAGCCATAACGGTCTGCCGGGAAGCGGTGGCGGTGTTTAGTTAAGCGTGAAAAGTGAGGCGGGAGAATTTCTTGCTGGTTCATGGCAGAAATCACCCGCCTCAACGGTCATAGAGACTGGGTTGATTTGGATTTTGTGGAGCGCGAGCGGACACCCGGGTGGGCGGTGGCGTTGGGTATTCAATCACACGTTGCGGGACTCTCGCTGAGGAATACCGTTGAATTACTCGACTGTTTGGGTGTCCAACGGAGTCGGAAAGCCATCCATGATTGGGTACAAAAAGCTGATTTACAGCCTAAATCGGGGAAATCTCCGAATCAGGTCGCGCTCGACGAAACAGTGATTTGGATCAACGACCAGCAATTCTGGCTGTACGCCGTCCTCAGAATGGCTATGCCATTCTGATGGGCTGCGCAAGAGCTGTGCTCTTGCGAACGCCGCCGATCCCCAATCGAACGAACTGCTTCACGTCCGGTTGTATTCAACGACCACGACCGCTCTCACCGAAATTTTCCTGCGAGAACTGCGGCAGGAACACGATGTCGAAACCTCTGAATTTCTTGTCGACGGTGCACAACACCTCCAAACTGCACTTTCCCGAGTTGGCCTCCGATTTCAGATGCGTCGCCACGGAAATCGGAACGCCATCGAGCGAATTTTTCGAGAACTGAAGCGCCGAACCTCGTCGTTTTCAAACTGCTTCAGCCACGTTGAACCCGAAACAGCCGAAAATTGGCTGCAGAGTTTCGCACGCTGACACAATGCTCCAAACTAAACACTACCAAGATTAAAACCTATCATATGAGTGTTGTCTAATAGAAATGAAAAATTGGCAAATATATTTGATTATTCTTGTTGGTGCAATAATCTTACTTATCGGTTTCAGTATGCCGACCGGCAGGTGTGCCTATGGCACGGGTTTAGAGCAGCAGTGTACGCAGGATGTGGCAGCCCAAGCAGTAGCTTTTTCAACGATGGTTGGCGGTTTTGTTACACTGGTCTCCGGAACGTATCTCCTTGTGTTTCGATCATAACTATATCGAGGCATTTTCGAGGGTCGTGTTTAGTTAAGCGTGAAAAGTGATGCGGACGGATTTCTTGCTGGTCTATGGCAGAAATCAGCCGCCTCAGCGGAAGTAGCGACTGAATTGATTTGGATTTTGTGGAGCGCAAGCGGACACCCGAGTCGGCGATGGCGCTGGGTATTCAATCGTACGTTGCGGGGTTGTCACTGTCGAATACCGACGAATTGCTCGAAGCGCTGGGTGTCCAACGCAGTCGAAAAGCGATTCACGATTGGGTGCAAAAAGCCAATCTACAGCCCGAATCGGGTAAATCTCCGAATCAGATCGCGCTTGACGAAACAGTGATTCGAATCAACGACCAGCAGTTCTGGCTGTACGCCGTCCTCAGAATGGCATAGCCATTCTGATGGGCTGCGCAAGAGCTGTGCTCTTGCGAACGCCGCCGATCCGCAGTCGAATGAACTGCTTCACGTCCGGCTGTTTGCGACGACTACGACCACTCTCACGGAATTTTCCTGCGAGAACTTCGCCAAAAACACGATATCGAAACTGCCGTGTTTCTCGTTGATGGCGCTCAACACCTCCAAACTGCGCTGCAACGAGCTGGCCTCCGATTTCAGATGTGTCGCCACGGAAATCGGAACGCTGTCGAGCGAATTTTTCGAGAGCTGAAACGTCGCACCTCGTCATTTTCAAATTGCTTCAGTCACGTCCAACCGGAAACAGCCGAAAACTGGTTGCAGAGTTTCGCACGCTGACACAATGCTCCAAACTAAACACTACCTCTCGTCCGGGGCGTAGATTTATTTCGCTCCGTATGATATATATTGACATGGCGACCGACCAGTCTGAGGCGGACCTGCGCGTGCCACCGCTCGAGAACACGGCGTTCTTCTCCATCGAGAACGACGACGGGTACGTCCGTATCGAGCAATCCCTGGGGAATCAGGTCCTGTACACGCCAAGCGAGGCGCGAGACATCGCCGAGGAGATTCTCGACGCCGTCGACGGGGCCGTCGAGACGGACTGACCGCTCTCTCCGCGCGCGGGCCGTTTTGCTGGAAGCCGAGGTGGTTTGAACGAGGGACGACCAGCGGCTGATATGACTGATGCGCACCACCGGGCGGCGGTCGCCGAGCGGGCGGCCCGCGCCGGCGGCGTCGTCGCACGCGAGGGGTTTCGGGGATCGTTCTCCGTCGAGTCGAAGGCCAACAAGAACGATCTCGTCACGGAACTGGACCGCGACGCTCAGCGGCAGGTCGTCGCCACCGTCCGCGCGGAGTTTCCCACCGATGCGTTCCTCTGCGAAGAGCCCGTGACGACGCTGGGAGCGGGCGAAAACGCCGAGGGAGCGACCGAGGTGGACGACGTGCCCGAGCGGGGACCGGCCTGGATCGTCGACCCCATCGACGGGACCGCGAACTACGTCCGTGGAATGCGCCTCTGGGCGACGAGCGTCAGCGCCGTCGTCGACGGCGAGCCCGTGGCGTCGGCGACGTACGCGCCGTCACAGGGCGACCTCTACGCCGTCGGCCCCGAGAGCGCCACTCGTGACGGGACCGAACTCGCCGTGAGCGACCGGACCGACCCCGAGACGTTTGCGGTGGCGCCCGTCGGCTGGTGGGACCGCGACGAGCGGGGCGAGTTCGGCAGTCTCTGTACCGCCATCGCCGAGCGCTTCGGCGACGTTCGCCGCCTCGGGTCGTTCCAGTTGACGCTCGCACACGTCGCCGACGGCGCGCTCGAGGGGCTGATCTGCACCCGGCCGATGAACCCCTGGGACACCGTCGCCGGCGTGCAACTGGTCCGACGGGCCGGCGGGACGGTGACGGATCTCGACGGCGAGCCCTGGAGCCACGACAGTGCCGCCATGGTCGCCTCCAACGGCGAGGCGCACGACGCGCTCGTCGCGGCCGGCAACGAGGCCCTCGGCGGCGAATGAGCCGTCTCGGCGAAATCGCTGACCGGCCGATTTCGTCCGTCACGCGCACGCGACCGGAACGCTAAAACCGCCAGCCACCGGTCACACGGCCATGGCAACGTACGAGCGAGTCGTCGGTGATTTCGACTCCGGGCAGCTCTGGCTCGGGTCGTTCGTCGCGGTCGTTCTCGTCGGTATCGGGGCGGTCTTCGCGGCCCCACAGTTGGTCTGGGACCGGTTCCTCTGGCACTACTTCTGGGGGCCGGTGTACGCGGACGCGATGGCCGCGAACTGCGCCGTCATGTCCCCGGTTGGCCCGGAACCGCTCTACGAGGGCTGTGCGGCCGCGATTCAGGAAGGACGACTGGTCGCCGAACCCGGCTACACCATCGTCTCCGAGGTGGGCTACATGCTCATTCTCGTCTACATGCTCGTCGGCGTCTACCTCCTCCTGGAGCGACTGGAGATCGCGGAGGACCCGAAGCTCTACTTCGCGTTCGTCCCCTTCATGCTGCTCGGCGGTGCGCTACGCGTCGTTGAGGACGCCACCGACCGCGCGGTCGAAGCCGGGGTCGATCCGCTCGTCGACTACCCGCTGTCCTCGCTCATCATCAGCCCCGTCATCTACGGGACGGTGTTCCTGCTCACGCTGCTCGTGCTCGTCGTCTGCGTGAAGCTCGATAACGACGGCGTCGTCGACAGCTACTACCGGACGACCGGGGTGGTCGGTACGACCCTCGTCCTCGTCACCCTGCTGTACCTGACGTTCGTGGCGGTCACCACCGACTACTCGCGGCTCTATCCCAGCGTCCTCATTACGACGGTCGGGATCGCCTCAGTACTGTCGTACGGCCTCTACCGGCTGTTTGACCGGTACTGGCCCGCGGTCAACGACGGGACCGGCACCATCGGTCTGCTCGTCATCTGGGGGCACGCCATCGACGGGGTCGCGAACGTCCTGCTCGCGGACTGGCTCGACGCGCTCAGCGTCCCGCTGACCTACTACCCGAAACACCCCGCGAACGCGTTCATCATCGAGACGACGGAGGCGATTCAGCCGGCCGCGCTCTCGGCTGCCATCGGCACGTCCTGGCCCTTCCTCGTGGTCAAACTGGCCGTCGCCTCGCTCGTCGTCTCGCTGTTCAACGAGGAGTTCATGGAGGACAGCCCGCGGTACGCGCTCCTGTTACTCATCGCCGTGACCGCGGTCGGCCTCGGTCCGGGGACGCGCGACATGCTGCGCGCGACGTTCGCGATCTGAGCGTCGGGCGGTCTCACTGTTCTACGGGAACGGGTGATGGTCCCTGTCGAGGCGCGGCTCGAACCCCATGTCGCTCGGCACGCGCTCGGCGCGCCCGCCGAAGAACGACTCGCCGAAGAACAGCGGCTGTGCCGACGGACAGACCACGCGAACGGCCTCGAAGCCGAGCTGTTCGAGGTCCCGCGTCGTGAGCCGGGCGCCGCAGGGCGTCAGGCCGGCATCTGTCGCCCGCTCGCAGAGCGCGTCGAGTTCCGCCTCGCCGGACAGGTCCGCGTCGGAGCCGAGGCCGTCGAGCGGCACCGCGGTCTCGGTGTCGGTCATCCCGGCCGCGTCGCCCGGCGACTCGGCGTAATGGCCGATCGCGCCCTCCGCCTCTTTCGCGCCGTCGGGTCCCATGCCGTCGAGTTCCATCCAGTTCTGGAGGGCCTCTTCGAGCGCGCCGACGGCGGCCGCCCCCGGATCGAGGTCGGCGTCGGTCCCCAGCGCGAACCGCGGCCACGACTCCCCTTCCAGCGCGACGGTGACGACGGGCACGTCCACGTCCTGGGTCAACAACAGCGGCGTCACGTCCAGCCCCTCCGACTGCGCGCGCCGTCGCAGCGTGTCGAAGCGGTCGTGGTCGTCGACGGTCACCCGGAGCGGGTCGAACGTGGAGTACCACGACAGCATCGCGGCGTCGCGCTCGATGACCTCGTACAGGCCAGTCACCAGCGCCTCCGTGACGGTGTTGCCGAGGCCCAGGCCGGTCGTCGTCGCCGTCCTGACTGCGTTCGACGGCGGCGGGTACAGGACCGTCTCGGCGGGCAACGACCGCTCCGAACCGGTCGCGAGGTCCTCGGCCGGATACCACGGAATCGCCCTCTCGTCGTCCCACCCGGATTCCGCTCTGACGAACGCCGACGGATCGACGGCGTCGGCCTGGGACTCGACCGTCCCGCTCGGGAGGTCGGCGACGCAGTAGACGCCGGCGGCGTAGCGCTCGTAGCTCTCGCCCAGCGCCTTCATGAACGCGGTGTCCCAGTCCACCGCGACGCCGGCGGCCTGTCTCGGTGCGGTCACGTCGCTGAAGCCCGCCGTGTCGGCCAGCGTCGAGAGGTAGTACGGGGACGGGAACGACCGCGCTTCCCCGACCTCCCCCACGATTCCCACCCGGTCGTCGAGGCCGATTTCGGCCCGTGAGAGCGCCTCGCTGTCGTGTGCCGTCTGGTGTCCCGCGTCGAGTCGGGGAGCCGGCGAGTCACCGCAGTCACACCCCGGGACGGGGAGGAACCGCCGCTCCGTGTGCGGGAGTTCGACCACGGTCCCGAACAGCGCCCGCTCGCCGTCGAAAAACTGCGTCAGGAGCCGTCCGGTCAGCGAACCGGCGAAGCGCTGCGTAGCGGCCGAAGGGGCTTCGGTCGGCGACTCGGACCCGTCGACCGTCGCTTCCACCCGCCGGCGAAGGCAGTCGAAACAGCCGGTCTCCGGCCCGAACGCGCTGATCGCGGCGTCGGTCACGGGAACGCCGCCGACGCCGCCCAGTTCGACGGCCACCCAGGGCGTCCCGGCGTCGCTGGCTCGGTCGGACGCGGACTCGAACGCCGTCGCGCCGACGGTATCGACGACGACGAACAGGTCTGCAGGCGATTCGGTCGGTGTCGAACTCCGCGTCAGTGCGACGTCGATATCGGCGAGAAACTCGGTGAGTGAGGCGACCGCCGGCCCACTCCCGACGACTTCGACAGTTGGCATGCCGAAGGCGTCGGCGTGAACGGGGAAAAACCTATGCGGCGAGCATCGACTGGGCGACTGTCGCAAGCTCGTCCGGTTCGGCGTCCTTGAGGCGCTCGTCGCCGAGCATCAGGCGGAGCCGCGGTCGGCCGACGTCGATGGGAACCTTCTCGGTGTCGATGAGGTTCATGTCCTCGAGCTTGGTCTTCGTCCGGGAGAAGGTCGCCTTGCTGGCGAGGCCGACGTCTTCGCCCCACTTGCTGATGTCGTAGAGCAGTTCGCCGTTGCGGGCCGCGACCAGCAGACTGATGGTGACCTCGTCCAGGCCGTCACCGTCGCCGCGGGCCGTCGACAGCGAACTCAGCACGTCGTCGAAGTCGTCGGCGGTCTCCTGACCGATGTCGGATTCGAGCGTGCTGCGGACGCGGTTGAGCGGCGGCGTCCGGAGCGAGTACTCGTCGGCGTCCGCCCAGGTCGATTCGTAGTAGTCGTAGGCGGTGTCGACGAAGTCGCCGTCGTCGGTTCCGAGACCGCCGACCGCGTCGTTGATGGTGACGAGCGCGTACACCGCGTCCGGTGTCACGGCGACGGAGTGGTTCGGCACCTCACCGAGCAGTCGCATCTCGAGCCTGTCTTCGTCGATGAGGTCGGCCGCGGTGCTGGCGACGAGGAAGTCGTCCATCACGTCTTTCAGTGCGCGCTCGTCGGCGAGCAGTCGCACCTCCGGAGCGTCGGCGTCCGCGTCGAGCGTCGAGACGAGTTCGGCGACGCTCTGACGGGACGGATTGACGACGTACACCGGTTCGGTCGTCGACTCGAACACTGCCCCGAGCATGGAACCGACGTCGTCCTGCAGGAGATTTGAAGTCATTTTCTTCTGCCAGTATATAGCGCATTAATATATTTAATTTTACCGGCCGATATGTGTTGATTTCTCGTCTCACGGCTCAACACCCACAGAATATTCGCGATAAAAATATCGACACGGACGAATAAGCAGAACTCGATATCAGGGCTGGAAAATGCGCTATGCTGGCGGTCGCTGTGGTCATTGAACGGATTCGAAGCCGCCCGCCGGGCCGTTCAGAACCCGCTCTGAAGTCGCGCGGCCAGGTCGTCGGACCAGTGGAACTCGCCGTCGTAGATGACCGGCAGCGACGTCCCGGACAGCGCCGCGGCCAGTTCGTCCCGTTCGAGCGTGTGGGTCGTCTGCTCACCGTTCAGCACGGCGCCGTCGCCGAACGGTAGCCGGTAGCTCTCGCCCGGTCGCTCGGGCGAGACGACGGTGCAGTCGAGGTCGAAGCCCGACTCCGACTCCGACAGCCAGACCACCGCGGGCTGGTCCGGGCACGGGATGATCGAGTACGTCCCGTCCCCGACGACGGCGTAGTCTTTGCACATCATGATCCGGCGGCGAGCGAGTTCGAGCGCCCGCTGGATGCTGAAGCCGTTGCACAGCAAGCGGGCGAACGCGGTCCCGACCAGCGCGGCGTGTTTGTCGAGCACGTCTGTGAACGTCACCGCGCCGGCGACGGCGCCCTGCTCGACGAGATCGAGTCCCTGCTGATAGGAGCCACAGGCGTTCAGGAAGAAGGTCTGGGTACCCGTGCCGTCGAGCGACGACAGCGGGAGGTTGCCGTCCGGGCAGCGCAGTCCGACGTCGTCGCAGTGGCCGATGAAGTGGACGAAGTCGGTCTGACGTTCGAACGCGTCGGCCAGTTCGGCGACCGATAGCCGCTCGTTCACCCGGACGTCCATCGGGAGGTCGGCGGCCCGGTAGATCTCCGTCACTTCGGTGTGTTCGTCCGCCATCTCCTCGTCGTTGAGAACCACCGCGACGGTCGGCTCGCTATCGCACCGACACTCGAACCGGTACCGGTTCAGGTAGGCTTCTGGTGTCGTCTTGCAGGCGTCGATCGGGTTCCCGGGCGCGAGCCAGGCGTGTAGCTGCCCCTCTCGAAGGGTCGGTTCGATCATGGACGGGCGCTCGGCCGAGCCGCGACACAGGTACGAGTCCGCGAGGGTCTTGTCGAGGAGGTCGCTCTGATCGAGCTCGGATCCGTCGGGTAGGTAGACGAGACTGAGACGTTCCAGCAGAAAGGGAAGACATCGTACTCGATCCGCCCGCGGCTCGACGTAGGTCGAGAGCGGCCACTCGGGGAGGATACTGTTTACCGCGTCGTCCGAGACGTCGACGTAGCGTTCGAGTCGCTCCGCGGGAGGCAGCGAGCAGACCGCGTCCGCATCGAGCGAGAGGGCGGCTGTGATCCGGTCTCCGTTCTGGTCCGGGTCGATGTGCCTGACTTGGCAGTCCAGGTAGAACACCTTCCGGAGCAGTTGCGCGACGCCACACTGGAGCGAGGAACGCTCGCCGAGCGAGATCGAGACGTCCGTCCCGTCGGCGGTCAGCAGCGCCGAATCACGCGATTCGACGGTGACCTCCGCACCGAGGTAGTACGCTAGCGGGGCGGTGACGAGCACGTCGGCGACGCGCTCCGGGACGCGGAGACGGATTCCGGTGTCGGGTCGACACTCCCGAACGGCCTCGGGGATCTGTACCGGCTCTCCCGTCGCGACCAGCGGCGGATGCCCCCGGAACTCGGGATGTGATCGCGACGGCTTCATCGTGTGGAACGCGCTGCTCATGTAGGTAACCGCCGTCGCGAGTCCAGCGGGCGTCTCGGGGACCTGTATCTGCGGCCGAGACTCGCTGGAAACCGACACGAACCCGAGCGTGACGGCCGTCCAGTCGTCGAAGGCGAGAACCGTGGTGGTACCCAGCGAACGCACGTAGGCGGGACCGTCGAAGCGGAGATGGATGCGAATCTCGTCTGCGTCGGCGAACGGCGACGCTCGATCGGCCACCGCCGCGGGCGCCTGCATCGTCAGGAGAAACGTCCCTTCGGGGAGTTCTGACAGCGTGCCCCGATACGGCTCCGCGTCCAGCCGGGACAGCGTCGGCTCCACCGCCGGCAGCGCGATCTCGGTGACCGTTCCACGGTAACACTCGTCCGCCGGGCGCTGGAGCTGTTCGGTCCCGACGGACACGCTCCTGTGCAACTGTCGTACCAGCGCGGCCGGGTCGACTTCGCTTCCGTCCCACTCCGTCGTCGAATCCGCGTCCCCGTCGACCTCCACGCCTGACACCCCCCAGGCGACCATACACTGACATGTGTGTCCTTATTCAATAAATACATATGGGTACCATCAATTGACATGTGAACGCCGGTTACTAACGACTTCGCCGAAGCTCCGATCCGTTACGTGCCAGTCAGCCGCACGCCCGCACCAGAGGGGTAGATTATTGTCCGCCGGGTTCCGAGGCGCACACATGACCTACGAGACTGTACGGGAGTCCGACCCGGCAGTAGCCGATGCGCTCGAAGGCGAGCGGACACGACAGAACGACACGCTGGCGATGATCGCCAGTGAGAACCACGTCAGCGAGGCCGTCATGGAGGCCCAGAGCTCCGAACTGACGAACAAGTACGCCGAGGGCTATCCCGGCGAGCGCTACTACGGCGGCTGTGAGTACGCCGACGACGTCGAGGAGATCGCTATCGACCGCGCGAAGGAGCTGTGGGGCGCCGACCACGTCAACGTCCAACCACACTCCGGCTCGCAGGCCAACATGGGCGTCTACCTCGCCATGCTCGATGCCGGTGACAAGATACTCTCGCTGGACCTGACCCACGGCGGCCATCTCAGCCACGGCCACCCGGCGAACTTCGCCGGCCAGGTGTACGAGGTCGAGCAGTACGAGGTCGACGACGAGACGGGCTACATCGACTACGAACAGTTGCGTGAGACGGCCGAAGCGTTCGAGCCCGACATCATCGTCTCGGGCTACTCCGCGTACCCGCGCGAGATCGAGTGGGAGACCATTCAGGAGGCCGCCGACGCCGTCGACGCGTATCACCTCGCCGACATCGCCCACATCACCGGCCTCGTCGCCGCCGGCGTCCACTCCTCGCCGGTCGGCATCGCCGATTTCGTCACCGGTTCGACGCACAAGACCATCCGTGCCGGCCGCGGCGGCATCATCATGTGCGACGAGGAGTACGCCGACGACATCGACTCCGCCGTCTTCCCCGGCACCCAGGGCGGTCCCCTGATGCACAACGTCGCCGGCAAGGCCGTCGGCTTCGGCGAGGCGCTCGCCCCCGAGTTTGAGGCGTACGCACAGCAGACCGTCGACAACGCCCGCGCGCTCGGCGACCGTCTGCAGGAACACGGCCTCGACCTCGTCTCGGACGGCACGGACAACCACCTCGTCCTCATCGACCTCCGCCCCTCCCACCCAGACACCACGGGCAAGGACGTCGAGGCGGCGCTCGAAGAGGCCGGTATCGTGCTCAACGCGAACACCGTCCCCGGCGAGACGCGCTCGGCGTTCAACCCCTCGGGCATCCGCGCCGGCACGCCCGCGCTCACGACCCGCGGCTTCGACGAGGCCGCCTGCGAGGAGGTCGCGGACCTCATCTACGAGATCGTCGACGCGCCCCACGACGACGCGGTCATCGCCGAGGTCAGCGACCGCGTCGACGAACTGACCGACGAGTACACGCTGTACGACTGAGCGGTTCCGAACGTCCTGTTACCGGTGATACCGGTTTTCGTCGCTGACGCCCCTGAACAGCATCGAGAACGGGACCAGGATCGCCATCGCGACGGCGATGAGCGCGAGGACGGGGAGCGGCGGCAGGAACGCCAGTGCCATCGCGACCGCGTCCCCCTCCGCGGCGTCGACGGCAGCGGCCGCTCCGCTGTCGTAGATGAGCGTATACATGACGCCGAGCAGCAGGGTCATGAACGCGATCGCGTAGAGCGTCCGAAACGGACGGGTGACGATCTCGACGGCGTTGCGCCGGACTCGCCTCACTTTTCGGTTCGAGTTTCGGTTCGTTCCGCTGACGAGCAGACCCAGGAGCCGTCGTACAACCATGTGACACAATGGATGGCTGACAGCATGAGCGTATCCCCCGAGTACCACCGACGCGCTCGCCCGAGGCGTGCGGCGTGCCCGCTGACTGTTCACCACGCAGGCCGTTGCGTTCGGCGTGACCGAGCGACAGGACGCGTCGCGCGGTCCGGACCGCCGGTCGTTCACCGAGGCGGACTGTCCCTGAAGACCGGAGCCGATCGCCACCGAGCGCGACCCGAATCCGGGACGTTCATACGCGGGCGCGTCACCAACACTACCTAATGACCGATATCATCGACGGCAACGCCGTCGCCCAGTCCATCCGCGACGACCTGACGGACGCGATCGACCAGCTCGCCGACGAGGGCGTCCGCCCCTCGCTCGCGACGGTGCTGATGTCCGACGACCCCGCGAGCGAGACGTACGTCTCGATGAAGCAGAACGACTGCGAGGAGGTCGGCATCGAAGCCATCGACATCGACATCGACCCGGACGCCGACGCGGCGGAACTGTACGACACCGTCGACGACCTCAACGCCGACGAGAACGTCAACGGGATCCTCGTCCAGATGCCCGTCCCCGACCACGTCGAGGACCGCGAGGTCCTGCGCGCCATCGACCCGCTGAAGGACGTGGACGGCTTCCACCCGGAGAACGTGGGCCGCCTCGTCGCCGGCGACGCGCGCTACAAGCCCTGTACGCCCCACGGCATCCAGAAGCTCATCGCCCACGCGGGCGTCGACACCGAGGGGAAAGACGCCGTCGTCGTCGGCCGCTCGGACATCGTCGGCAAGCCGATGGCGAACCTGTTCATCCAGAAGGCCCCCGGCGGCAACGCGACGACGACGGTGTGTCACTCCCGGACCGAGAACCTCGCCGAGCGGACCCGGAGCGCCGATATCGTCGTCGCCGCGGCCGGCGTCCCCGAGATGATCGACGGCGACATGATCGGCGAGGGCGCGACGGTCATCGACGTGGGTATCAACCGCGTCGAGGCGGACACCGAGAAGGGCTACGAACTGGTCGGCGACGTGGAGTACGAGAGCGCCAAAGAGAAGGCCGGCGCGATCACGCCCGTTCCCGGCGGCGTCGGCCCGATGACCCGCGCGATGCTGCTGTACAACACGGTCAAGGCCGCCGGCCTCCAGCACGATGTCGCGGTCGACCTCCCCTGAATGCCGTCGCTGTCGGCGTTCGCGGAGCGGGACGTCTACACCCGCCGCGTCACGCGCGAGACCGATCAGCGCGGCCTGGCCAGTGTCCGCGACCGGGCCGACCGCGGGCTCTGCTGGGCGGTCGGCGCGCTCGTCGCCGACGCCGACGACAGGATCCTCTTCGTCTACGAGGACGACACCTGGAAGCTCCCGGGCGGCGGCGTCGAGGCGGGTGAGAGCCGCGAGGGGGCGCTGCAGCGAGAGGTCGCGGAAGAGACCGGCGTCGAGATCGCCGTCGAGGACCTGGCCGCCGTCACCGAAGTGACGGTGACGACAGCGGACGCCGAGCGGAGCGAGACGTTCTTCTTCGGGACGTACCGCGGGACGCCGGAGACGACGGCGCTCGCCGACGACCCCGGACTGGCCGACGAGGGGATCGAGCGGGTCGCGTGGCGGGACGCGGTGCCGGAGAACTGCCTCGACCGGGACCTGCTACGGCGATTGCGGTAGCCGTCGCGAGCGCGTTCGCCAAGGGGGCGGCGCGGCCTCAGGTGTCTACGTCTTCGATACCGGTCAGCCAGTTCTCTGCCCTGACGGCGGCGCTCTCCTCGCCGGTGACGAACGAGCCAAGTTCGCGCGCCGCGTGGACGAGTCGGTTCGCGTCCGCCGGGTCCACGTCGCCGTCGAGGGCCTCGATCCGCTTACGGTGGTCCCGGATCCGACCGGAGAGCCGCCGCGCGTCGGCATTCGGGTTCGCGTCGAGGTACGTCCGAACGTCGCCCTGGTAGCGCTCTATCGCGGTCGCCATCGCCAGCCCGTACGGTGCTCTGAGGGCGTTCGGAACCTCCTCGGGCGTCGGTCGGTCGCCGGCGTCAGCACCACCGAGCAGTTCGTAGAAGTACCGCTCCGTCGGGTCGTCGACGCGCATCTCCCGAGCGACGTGCGCGCCGACGTGCTGGAGTTCGACCGCGGCGACGTACGTCTCCGACAGCGGTCTGAGTTCGCCCGCGTCGATGAAGCCGCGCTTCTGGGCGTACTCGCGGCAGGCATCGGCTGCCTCGCTCGCGATCTCGCGGAGCGGGTCCGCGTCGATGCGGTTCCTGACCGGCGTCAGGTCCAGCGTCGCCGGCGAGTCGGTGTGTTCCGTTCGCTCGCCGACACCAACGCTGTGAAGGCTGCCACACTGCGGACACTCCACGCTGCCGGTCTCGTAGTAGGCCCAGCGCGTGCCACACTCCTGGCACTCGCGCTCCCCGCGGATCTTCATGTGCGACACTCGGTGGGCCGCCCTCAAGATTGTTCCGCGAGCGCCGCGTACCGGCGAGCATGCGCTCGGAAGACGAGATCCGCGAGCAGTACGACTTTCTCGCCGAACAGCTGGACTCGGATGAGATGGACCACGAACGCGTCCGGATGATGTTCACCCACTACAAGCGGGCGCTCGGGTGGGTCCTCGAGGAGGAACACATATAGGATGTGTGCGACGTTCCATCCAGTTCTGTTCCGAAAGCTAACATCTGCAGGACAGGGCCGGTACATTTAAGTTATTCAGCCTCATTCGACCAAGTGACGCTTCGCTTGGAGGGCCGAAGCGTCAGCGGGGACCAATTCAGGGCGGCAAGCGGTCGCGTTTTTCGCGACCGCTTTCCACTTACTTCGCTGCTACACTCTGAGTGACGGCTGTTCACGGCTGTTCTGTCGATCACGTCGATCCGAAAAATCGAGTGTTCGCTACTCGATCGACAGCTCGTCGTCCGTCGCGTGTTCCGGCCACTCCAGTTCGACTTCGATACTCAGTTCGCCGTTCCCTTCGGCAGGTCCCTCGCGCTCGGCTTTCACTTCGAACTCCAACTGTGACGGCGGGGCGAGCGTCACCGATTGCTCGCCGGCGCTGAGCGTCACGTCCGACCCTTCCTCGAGGGAGTCAGCCAGGCTTCTGAGGTAGTCCGCCACGGCGCTCCGGTCGAGAACGCGCTCGTTCTCGAAGAGGACAGTTTCGACCATAGCGAGTATACGCCCTACTAACAAATAATCTCATCGCCATCAGTTTCCAGAGAGTGATGTAGATTTGATGCTATTTCGTGAGAAATGTAACGCCAGATTGGCGGCGTTTCTGATCCGTATTCGGGGATTTAGCTATCGGAGAAAACGACAACTACTCTATGTCGACATATTTAAGAGTATAGATACATAATCATTACATAGGACCAACTGATGCACGACCTGACAGGCTTCCAGCGGGACCTCCTGTACGTCATCGCCGGCAGGGAGGAGCCCCACGGACTGGCGATCAAGGAGGAACTCGAGGCATACTACGAGAAGGAGATCCACCACGGTCGCCTTTACCCTAATTTAGACACCCTTGTAGATAAGGGCTTGGTCGAGAAGGGGCAGCGCGACCGCCGGACGAACTTCTACACGCTCACTCGTCGCGGCCGTCGAGAGATCGACGCGCGACGCGACTGGGAAGACCAGTACGTCGACCTATAGTCCGTGCCGACGGCGCGGCCTCGTACACCGACGAGCGGCGGCCGTACGCCACGCGACGGCTTCTGCGTTCGACTACCGCCGTTTGACGGCCCCACCGCACGCTCACTGCCACACCCCGACCACTTTACCCGACCCCTGTCGTAGACGAACCGTGAACGCGCTGTTGCAGTTCGACCCCGCGCCAGTCCAGGCGTCAGTCCTACACATCCTGCTCGCGGGCGCGCTCGGGATGTTCCTGGGATTAGAGCGCGAATGGTCCCAGAAGTCGGCGGGGGTCAGGACGTTCGCGCTCATCAGCCTGCTGGCCGCGGTGTTCACCCTCACCGAGAGCCAGGCGCTGCTGGTCGTCGGCGGCGTGCTGGTGATCGTTCAGGGCATTCTGCTGGCGGTGCAGGGCCTCCTCGACGACGGAGACGGCGAGGGGCTGTCGCTGACCACGTCCGTCTCGATGCTCGTCGCCTACGGCGTGGGCGCGCTCGTCGCGGAGGGGTTCGTCCTCGAAGGCGTCGCCGTCGCCGTCTTCTCGTCGCTCTTGCTCGTGCTCAAGCGCGAACTCCACTCGCTCGCGTGGGGCCTCTCGCGCGAGGAACTGCGCTCCGCCTCGGAGTTCGCCATCCTCGCGTTCGTCATCTACCCGCTCCTCCCGGCCGAACCGGTCGAACTCCCCGGCGGACTGCTCGATATCAGTGTCGAACTCCGCGTGATCTGGCTGATGGTCATGTTCGTCGCGGGCATCGGCATCGTCAACTACGCCATCGTCCAGAGCTACGGCGGCCGCGGCATCGCCGTGACCGGCTTCTTCGGTGGATTGGCGTCCTCGACCGCCGTCGTCGGGACGATGCTCGACCACGTCCGTCAGCGGCCGGACGCGGCCTCCTACGCGGTGGCCGCGATCCTGCTGGCCGACGCCGCGATGGCGCTGCGAAACCTTCTCATCACCGTCGTGTTCACCATCGAGCGCGGTATTCTCGTCGAGGCGGTCGTGCCACTGGGCGCGGTCATCGTCGGCAGCGTGGCCATCGCGGCCTACACCGCAGACTGGTCGGAGACGGTCGATATGGGGCTCGAGAGCCCGTTCTCGATGCGAAACGCGCTGTCGTTCGGCGGAGTCTTCTTGCTCGTCGTCGTCCTGGGCGGCGTCGCGCAGTCGCAGTTCGGTACCGCCGGGCTCTACGTCACGTCCGCACTCAGCGGGCTGGTTTCGAGCGCCGGGGCGACGACTTCCGCCGTGTTACTGTACCGCGGCGGCGCGATCGACGGCCCGACAGCGATGGTGGCTATCCTCGTCGCGACGGCGGCCAGTATCGGCGTCAAAGCGGCGCTGACGGCGCCCGGACCGAACCGGTCGTTCGCCTCCCGCGTGGCGTTCTGGAGTTCCGTCGTACTCGGCGTTGCGACCGTGTTCGCGCTCGGCCTGCTCCTCTAGAACTGGTAGCGCCGGTCGTCGTTGTCCTTGTCCTGGGGGAACTGGTTCCCGGTCATCTCGTCGAAGGTCATCCCCGAGAGGTACTCGTCGTACGTGCAGTCGTAGCCAGATCGGAGGTGGAAATCGAGCGTCCCCCGGTCGACGGTGGACTGAAAGAGCATGTGGACCGCGCGGCGGACCAGTTCGTCGGTGTCGTCGGGGTCCATCGCGACCGACAGCATCGCGAGTTCGTTGCGCGTCTCGCGGTCGAGCGACACGGAGAGGTCGTCGCCGAGGTCGCTGTACGACGCTTCGAGGTCGTCCTGCAGATCGTCGAGGCTCATAGCGCCCCTGAAGTCCAGCGCGAGGAAACCCCTTACGACTCCGAGCGGAACCGATCAGTTGACGACGCACGACCGTGATAGTGGGTAACTATCAAGATAATAAATTTTATCAAATGGAATGTTAATAGCATATGCGACGGTCGTCCTCCGACCGATTTGGGGTAACAATGACGGGTTCTGGCGGCGGACCACGGGGTGGTCACGGGGGTGAGTGCAGCGCCACCGACTCACCGAACGGCGGCGAGAGCGCCAGCCGTCTCGGTCGGCTGGTGCCGACGTTCGTATCTCGGAACTACGCGGCGAAGTTCTCCGTCGCGCTGCTCGTCGTGCTCGTCGTGCTCTCGGCGGTCGGAGCGGTCAGCTACCACCAGATCCAACACCGGGTCGAGCGCGACGCGACGACCGACCTCCGGACGTCGGCGTCCCACCACGCCGACGCCGTCGCTGCCTGGCGAGCCGACACCGCGTCGATGACGGCCACCGTCTCGTCATCGCCCGTGTTCGGCGAGGGGACGACCGCCGACGTTCGCCGGCACCTCGTCGCGAGCCTCGCGGCGGACGCGTCATCGGTCCGCGGGCTTTATTACGTTACTTCCTCAGGCGGCGGATACACGGTCGTCGCCAGCACCAACGTGTCCGCGTCGGGAACGTCGGCGGCCGCGGTCGAACCGTCGTGGACTGGTGCGCTCGACGACGCGATGGACGCCACCGGTCCGACCCGGACCGTGACGACGTCGTCGGTCTACGCCGACGGCGACACCGCGACGGTCGCGTTCGCGAGTCCCGTCGCCAGCGCGGACGGCGCGCTCGTCCTCGTCGCGACGATTCCGGACGACCGCCTCCGGACCCATCGACAGGAGTTCGAGACGACTCTCCTTACCGCCGAGGGCGAACCGATGGTCGCCGCCGCGCAAACGGGCGGTGTTCCAGTGCGGGAGGATGGCGTCGAAGCGGCCGTGGCGGGCGGTCATCCGATCGTCGAAACCGACGGTGCTGTCACGGCGTACGCGACGGTAAACGGTACGAACTGGATCGTCGCCACGTCGGCGGACACCGCGTCGCTGTACGCGACGAGCCACACCATCCGGCGGAGCCTCATCGTCATCGTCGGCACGGCAATCGTCTCGCTGTCCGTGTTGGGCGCGGTCCTCGGCCGGCACACCCTGCTGCCGCTCATCCGCCTCCGCGGGCGCACGAAGGCGATGGAGCAGGGTGACCTCGGCGTCGACCTCTCGACGGCCCGCCGGGACGAGATCGGTCGCCTGTACCAGTCCTTCGCGAACATGCGCGACGCGCTCCGCACACAGATCCGAGAGGCACACGAAGCGCGCGAAGCGGCCGAGCGGTCCAGCCGGGAACTGGAGCGCCAGAACGAGCGCTTAGACGAGTTCGCGTCGACGCTGAGCCACGACCTCCGGAATCCGCTGACCGTCGCCCGCGGCCACGTCGAACTCCTCTCGGCCCGGCTGTCGGACCTGGACGCCGACGGCGACGACCTCCAGACCCACGTCGAGAAGCTGGAGGGCGCACACGACCGCATCGAGTCGATCATCGACGACGTACTGACGCTGACGCGGAAGGGAGCGAGCGTCGAGGCGACCGCGCCGGTCCCGCTCGAGGCCATCGTCACCGACGCGTGGGACAACATCGACAGCAGGAATGCCACGCTCGACGTACGGGAGAGTCGGACCATCCACGCCGACCGCTCGCGCCTCCTGCGCGCCTTCGAGAACCTCTTTCGGAATTCTATCGACCACGTCGGCGACGACGTGACCGTCTCCGTCGGCCTGACCGATCACGGCTTCTACGTGGCCGACGACGGCCCTGGCATCCCCTCCGAGGAGGTCGACGACATCTTCGACTACGGCCACACGACCAGCGACCAGGGGACCGGTCTCGGCCTCTCGATCGTCAAAACGATCGCCGCCGCCCACGGCTGGCGGCTGTACGTCGACACGACGTACGTCGACGGCGCGATGTTCGTCTTCGCGGACGTGTTCGACGCCGACGAACCGGACTGGTACGGGACCGACTTCGAGTGGGTCGGCGTCGAGTCCGACGGCTGACCGTCACGCACAAAACAGGACGGCGCTAAGGGCGTCGCATGAGCGACCAGTCGCAGGCGGCCGAGCGTCCGGGGTCCGTCCCCGGGGACCCGTCCGCCGTCCAGCGTGCGCTGATCGAGTGGTACGAGGCGGACCACCGCTCGTTCCCGTGGCGCGAGACCGAGGACCCCTACGAGATTCTCGTCTCCGAGGTGATGAGCCAGCAGACGCAACTGGACCGCGTCGTCGACGCCTGGACGGACTTCCTCGACCGCTGGCCGACCGTCGCCGACCTCGCCGCCGCCGACCGCGCGGACGTGGTCGGCTTCTGGACCAGTCACTCGCTGGGATACAACAACCGCGCGAAGTACCTCCACGAGGCCGCGCGCCAGGTCACTGAGGGCGAGCTCGGTCCGACGGACCGGTCTCACGGGGGCGGTGACGCCGGTGGCCAGTGGCCCCGCGACCCCGACGGCCTCAGCGACCTGATGGGCGTCGGCCCCTACACCGCCAACGCCGTCGCCTCCTTCGCGTTCAACAACGGGAACGCCGTCGTCGACACCAACGTCAAGCGGGTGCTGTACCGCGCGTTCGACGTTCCCGACGAGGACGACGCCTTCGAGGCCGTCGCGAGCGCGCTCATGCCCGACGGTGAGTCGCGCGTCTGGAACAACGCGATCATGGAACTGGGCGGCGTGGCCTGCGGGAAGACGCCCGATTGCGACGGCGCGGCGTGTCCCTGGCGCGAGTGGTGTTCTGCCTACGAGACGGGCGATTTCACCGCGCCGGACGTGCCGACCCAACCGGAGTTCGAGGGGAGCAGACGGCAGATGCGGGGCCGCGCCATATCGACGCTCAAGGAGTACGACCGGCTCGAACTCGACGAACTGGGGCCGCGAATCCGGGTCGACTACGCCCCGGATGGGGAGTACGGCCGCGACTGGCTCCGCGGGCTGCTCTCTGACCTCGACGACGACGGCCTCGTCGAGCTAACGGAGCGCGACGGCGAGACGGTGGCTCGACTCCGGCGGTGAGAGTGTCCGGACAGCCCCCGCGAAGCGAGGAACGATAGCGCTGTCTCCGCGCGATTGCCCCCACCGTTGCAGGTCAGCATGCTGGTCCACAAATTATTATACTTGTGCGACGTAGTCTACACACGATGTCCGAGGAACTGCGTCCGTCGGGCCGCCTCCGGTCAGACGGCGGAACAGGCGGCCGTGACGTAAACGACAGCGTCGTCGACGAGTGGGTCGAGGAAACGACGCCATTCGAGCGTGTGTACGATGTCGTTCGGCGGACGTACGACCCGCAATCGGCCGAGGCGGTCGGCGACCGTGCGCGCGTCTCGCCAACCACGGCGCGAAAGCACCTGCGAACGCTCGAAGATGCGGGCGAAGTGACGGCGTCGCAGGACGGACAGACGACGCTGTACCGCCGCTCGGAGACGGCCGTCGTCACCGAGCACGCGAAGGCGCTTCTCGCAGAGCGGACCACCGAAGAAATCGCGTCGGGCATCGCCGACATGAAGGCGACGATCCGGGACTGGCGCGACGAATACGACGTCGAGTCCCCCGAAGAGTTCGCCCGCACTATGGACGTGGACGACGCGGACGACGACCGCGGGGCGCTCCTCACGGAGTGGCAAACGACGCGGCGCAATCTGGCACTCGCGCAGGCCGCGCTCGCGATTGGGGAAGCCAGCCGGTCGGGACTCCTCACTGGGACGGACTCGGACGAGGACGGTAACGGCGACACGTCCGCTGTCGTATGACCGACGAGGGCGAACGGCCGGAGGTGTTCGGCCCGATCGACGCCGGCGCGTTGCGTGAGATCCGCGATCTGTTCCGAAACCGGGAGCCGCTCGTAGAGACGGCCGAACTGGACGACCCGCTGAATCCGCAGACGCTCTCGGTCACTGTCTCTGACGGTGTCGGTGACGCGGATTCCGCGCGCTTCGACATCCGGTGGAGTCTGTCCGGAAACTACGCGGTCCACTACACGGACGATCGAAAGCGGAACTTCCGGTTCGACTGTCATCCGAAACCGGACGCGCCGACGCGGCACTTCCACCCGCCACCGGATGCTCCCAGCCGACCCGTGGAGGCGTCGTGTATTACCGTCTCAGAGACGGGGCTCGTCGCGCGGGCGGTCATCCAGCGATGGCGGTACGCGTACGACCGCGGCGCGTTCGACGGTATCAACGACGGCCAGAACCCACCCTGACCTTCTGGCCACTCCCGCAGTTACGACTCGCCGCCGTCGGTCTCCAGCTCCCTGGAGAAGACGGCCTCGTCGTAGGGCTCGCCGCCGATGGTGACCGTCCGCGTGTTCGACCGCTCGAAGCCGTGGTTCAGGAAGAAGCGGCGGCTCTTCTCGTTCGAGGCGAGGTCGAGCGCCCGGATACGTTCGACCCCGTGCGCTTCGAAAATCTCCCGGAGGTGCTCGTACAGCGCGGTTCCGACCCGCTCGCGGTGGTAGTCCGGGTCGACGTAGAGGCGGAGAATCGTCCCGACCGTCTGGAGCGTGATGCCCTGCGTGAAACCGACGATATCACCGTCTTGCTCGGCGACGAGAAGCGTGGCTTCGATGTCGTCGAGGTCGTTCGCGGGGACGCCGCCGGCCCACCCGTGGAGCGCGGCTCCGAGCGGGTCCGCGTACCAGTCGTCGATGGTGGACTCGATGGCCTCGGGGTCGAGTTCGTCGTAGGCGTCGTGCCACGCACGCCTGGCCACCCGCCGGACGTCGTCGGCGTCGGCGTCGAACGCCGGCCGAACGGTCGTCATGGCGACTCGACCGGAACGGTGTGGCTGTTCGCTCGCCGGCCCGGTCTGCCGGACGGACGGGCGGGCGTCGCCGTGGAGCCCAGGCGAGACGACGGTTCGGATACCATTGCTGAGGAGTCTACCGACGCTTCGGGCCATCGCGGCTAATATCCATCCCTTCGCGGGTGGGAACGGTTGACACAATCTATAATGGTCTTTCATTAGGTTTATGTAGGATACCCTCGTTGGTGGTCCTGTATGAGGACAGTCATCCTCGGTGTCATCGGCTCCGACGCGCACGTCGTCGGAATTACCATCCTTGAACGGGCGTTCGAAGCGGCGGGGTTCGAAGTCGTGAACCTCGGCGTACAGACGTCCCAGTCGGAGTTCATCGAGGCCGCCGCGGAGCACGACGCGGAGGCGATCCTCGTCTCCTCGCTGTACGGCCACGCCGAGCAGGACTGTCAGGACTTCCACCGGGCGATGGACGAGGCGGGCCTGGACGTGACGACGTACATCGGCGGGAACCTCGCCGTCGGACAGGACTCCTTCGACGAGACGCGAAAGACCTTCCGCGAGATGGGCTTCGACCGCGTGTTCGACTCCGAGACGGATCCCCAGGAGGCCATCGAGGCGCTGAAGGCCGACCTGGGACACCGCTCGCGCGAGGCGGCGTCCGAGCGGACGCGACTGCGCTCCTGAGGCCGGGTTCGGCTTACTCCCCGTCCGCTTCCATCGGATAGCACTCTCGTCTGAGTCCCACCTGGGCCCCGGCGCCGGGTCCCAAAACATATGTCGGCCCTGCGTCTGCTCTCACTCGTGTCCTCCAAAGGACCCGCTTCGACGCTCTCCACGCCGATCGCGTGGTCGCTGCTCGCCGGCGCGTACGCGTTCGTCTGTAGCTCGCTGGTGTTACTGCGGCTCGGTGCCGTCGCCGGCACGCTGCTGACGGTGCTCGGGCTCCCCGAACCGTACGCTGGCGTCCTCGTCCCGGCGTCCGCCGGTGTCGTCGGAGCCGTCGGCTGGTGGGCGCTCGTCGAGCGACGCGCGGCACAGTCCTATCTGCTCGGCGCGCTCTTCGGGCTGACGACGGCCGTCGTCACGGTGTCGCTCTGGACGCTCGCGGTCGCGGTCGTCTGGGGACCGCGGACGGTGCTGCTCGCGGGTGTCGTCGTGATCGGGTTCGCTCTCGCGGTCACTGCCCCGTTGGGCGCGGTCGCAGGGCTCCCCCTGATGTACGCGCGCCGGCGGTTCGGCGGACTCGCATTCTGACGCGTGTGAACGGCCGGACCGGGCCGAAACCGGGATTTAGACCGGGCCCGAACGGACCGGTATGTCGGGACTGGACGGCCGCGACGAGCCCTCGAGTGGCCGAGACGACCACGTCGAACTGCTCTCGGAACTCGATTCCCACGACCTCGCGACGGCGATGACGGTCAGCGAGGCGACGGCGACCGACGCGTTCGACCACGACCCGAGTGCCGACCCGGACGACGTGTTTCCACAGTCGGTCGCTAGCGGCGGCCCGACGCCGAGCGGCGTCATCCTCTGGACGCGCGTCGCGCCCGACCGCTTCGACCGGGAGACGCCGCTCGGCGTTCAGGTGGCGACCGACGACGACTTCGAGGAGGTGGTGTACGAGGGCGTGCTGGACGACGCGGAGCGGATTCGGGCCCACGACTACACGGTCAAGGTCGACCTCGACGGCCGCCTCGACCCGGACAGCGAGTACGCCTACCGCTTCGTCTACGACGGCGTCGCCACCCGAACGGGGCGCTGTCGGACGCTCCCGCGGCCGACCGACTCGCCCGAGTCGCTTCGCATCGCCGTGTTGGCCTGCCAGAACTACCTCAACGGCTACTTCCCGGCGTACCACTACGTCGCCGAGGAGGACCTCGACTTCCTCGTTCACCTCGGCGACTTCATCTACGAGTCCGACGACGGCCACTTCAAGGGGCTCGGGTCCTACGAGTACGCGGGCCGGGAACTGACGCTGCCGAGCGGCTACGACCGGGTCCACACGCTCGACGACTACCGCTACCTCCACCGCGAGTACCGCACCGACCGATTCCTTCGGGAGGCCCTGGAGGAACACACCCTCGTCGCCGGCTGGGACGACCACGAGATGGTCAACGACGTGTACTGGGACTCGCGCTCGGACGCGCCGGCCGGCGACCACCCCCGCGGCGACGACCCGAAATTCATGACGGAACTGGTCGCGAACGCGATGCACGCGTGGTGGGAGTACATGCCCGCCCGCGTCGAGTACGACCCCAACGGCGAGCGCTTGCAGGATCGGTTCAGGCTCTGGCGCTCGATGCGCTTCGGCGATCTGGTGACGCTGGCGATGACCGACGAGCGCCTGTTCCGCGACCCGCCGCGGGAGGCGATTCCGACGCCGGACAACGTCGGCCCCCACCGCGAACCGCCGGGGCGGACGATGCTCGGCGACGAACAGCGGGAGTGGCTCATCGACACCATCACCGGGTCGGAGACGCGCTGGACGGTGTGGGCCGACGAGGTGCTGACCATCCCCTTCCGACTCGGCTCCGGCCCGCTGTCGGTGTACCCCGTCCAAGGCGGCTGGGACGGCTACACGCGCGAGCGCCAGCGGGTGACCGAGGCCATCGGTGCGGCGGACGTGGGGAACTTCGTCACGCTGACCGGCGACATGCACTGTTACGTCGCCGGCTACCAGCAGACCTCCTATCCCGGCCGCGTCACCGGCGGCGAGGGGGTCGCGCAGGGCGACCGCATCGGGGTCGAGTTCATGACGCCGGCCGTCACGTCGCTCAACGCCGCCGAAGCGCTCCACCTCACCCGCGGCCTGCGCGGCCGACTCACCGAACCGCTGCTGACGAGGCTGATCACGGCGATGAACCCTCACATCGAGTTCTTCGACAGCCACAACTGGGGCTACTCCGTCGTGGAGTTCACCCGCGACGACTGCACGTACGTCGGCTACGGCGTCGACAAGACCGTCGACTCGCCCGAGGCCGAGCGCGAGGTCGTGACGGCCTACCGCGTCCCCGACGGCGTCGTGAACCTCGTCGACGTGACCGACGAGTTCCGGGAGTCCTGACGGATCCGGCCGCGGGCGGCGTCCCCGTCCACCATCCCTATACCGACCCCCCTCCATACTCGGGACATGACCAGACCGCACGTCGTCGGCGTCGTCGGGAGCCTCAGAGACGAGAGCTACACCCGCGTCGGTATCGAACGCGCGCTCGCGGCCGCCGCGGACGCCGGCGCGACGACGGAACTGCTCGACCTCCGGGAGTTCGACCTGCCGGTGTTCGACGCGGACGACCGCGAACCCGGCGACGCCGTCGACTTCGCCGACAGCGTGTACGACGCCGACTCGATCCTGCTCGGGACGCCGGTGTACCACGGCTCGTACTCCGGCGCGCTGAAGAACGCGCTCGACTACTGCGGCTTCGACGAGTTCGAGCACAAGACCGTCGGCCTGCTCGCCGTCGCCGGCGGCGGCTTTCCGATCACTGCGCTCGAACACCTCCGGTCGGTCTGTCGCTCGCTCAACTGCTGGGTGATCCCTCACCAGGCCGCGATTCCGCGGGCCCGGACCTACGTCGAGGACGGAGAACTCATCGACGACGACATCGAAGACCGCGTCGTTACGCTCGGCGAGGAAGCGGTGCAGTACGCGAACATCGAGCCCGATCCGGCGTGTTTCGAGAGTACGGAGAACGTCGGAGCAGACGATTAACCGCGAGGGCCTTGTGTCCGAGCCGTGAGCGGCAGGACCGAAGGAGCAGACGACTAGCGGTGAGGACCGCTTCGCGTGTCCGTGCCGTAGTCGGCAGGAGCGGACGATTAGCCGCGAGGGTCTCGTGTCCGAGCCGTGAGCGGCGGGAGCGAAGGAACGGACGACGCGGAGAAGGAAACCGTCAAATCGCCCCACTTCCAAGGATTCGGCGTGACGCAGTGGGTCGAGAATCCGACCGGGGGTCGCGATCGCGGACCGGCGGCACTGGTCCGCGCGTGGGCTGAGATTCTCCGTCGGCCGCGGCGGTTCTTCCGCACCGGCATCGCGCCGGGTGATCAGGCCCCGGGGCTGGTGTTCGCCTCGATGGTCGTGCTCGTCGAGGAGGCGAGTCGCTTCGCCGTCGTCCACCTGGCCGAGCGGGGACTCGTCTCGACCGGGCCGTTCGACTATCCGGCCCTCGCCGGCTTCTCGCCCGGCGTCGCCGTGCTCGTGTTGCTTGCTATCATCATGTTCGTGACGCCGGCGACGGTGCACCTGACCGCGGCGGTGCAGACGCTGCTCCTGGTCCCCACCGCGCCGGACCGCGGCGGCATCAGCGAGACGGTACAGGTGCTGTGCTACGCGATGGCCCCGTGCCTGTTCGCGGGCCTGCCGAGTCCCGAGGTCCGGGCCGCCGTCGCCGCCTGGGGCGCGGGGCTGTACATCCTCGGAACGGCGACGGTTCACGACCTCAGGCTCCCGGTCGCGGCGGTCGTGGGGGCCGTCCCCGCGGCCATCGTGTTCGGGTACGGCTTCCGGGGGTTCCACGCGCTGTCGCTCGTGACCGGGTTTTAGGTGACCGCCGCTCCCGTCTCGGGTATGCTCAGCATCGACATCGATCAGTTCATGCTCGAACTCAAAGACGGCGCGTTCAAGAGCGTCGGCCCGTCGAACAAGGAGGCGACGATCAAGATGTACGACGTCGAGGGGGTCGACGTGCGGGAGTACGGCGACAAGCGCGTGAAACTCGCCTTCGAAGACGAACAGGGCAGCGAGATCGAGATCGCGCTGTTCCCCGAACAGGCGAAAGCCGTCGCCTCGGGGCTCGAACTGCTCGAAGAGGAGAGCGAGCTGTTCGACTAGACCCTGCCGTTCGGCGGGTCTCGAAGTCGTCCGGATTTCGACAACCGTTTTAGGCACGACATGCTTTCACCGTGTAATGGGTTCGTGTATCATCTGCGGCAAATCTGTCGAAGGACGCATCTGTGACCTCCACGAGGAGGACGCCCTGTTCGAGTTCCGCGGCTCTCGCCCCGACCAGCTATCGGTCGGTCGGTACTACCGCGGCAGCGTCGACGGCTTCGCCGAGTTCGGCGTGTTCGTCGACATCGGCGACAGCGTCACGGGGCTCCTCCACCGGAGTGAACTGGACCGACGGCTCGACTCCCTCGACTGGGAGCCGGGCGACGACGTGTACGTCCAGGTCAAGAACGTTCGCGACAACGGCAACATCGACCTCGGCTGGTCGATCCGGCAGTCCGAACGCGAGTTCCGCGGCGTCCTCGTCGACGACCCGGAGATCGGCCACTCGGTCCTGCTCGAAGACGAGGAGGACGACGAGGAGACGGCCGACTCCGCGGACGCCGACGAGACGGGCGCGGTCGAGGCAGATAACGAAGTCGAGACCGACGCCGAAACCGACGAGGAGTCGGACGACGACGCAGCGCAGGCGTCGGACGACGAGTCCTCGAGCGCCGGTGCAGTGAGTCAGGCCGGCGACGCCGACCGCGTCGCGGGCGCTGGCTCCGTCGGCGAGAGCGACGGCGGATCGGCGGCGGTCGTCGCCGAGTCCGACGACGAGGAGGACTCGGCCGACGCGGCCCCGGCTTCTGAGCCGGTCGCCGTCGCTATCGGCGACCTCGACGAGCACGTCGGCGAAGACGTCCGCCTCGAAGGCGAGGTCGTCGGCATCCGACAGACCTCCGGCCCGACGGTGTTCGAACTGCAGGACGAGACCGCCACCGTCGACTGTGCGGCCTTCGTCGAGGCCGGCGTCCGCGCCTACCCCGAGGTCGACGAGGCCGACGTGATCCGACTGGATGGTGAGGTCCGCCGCCGACGCGGCGAACTGCAGGTGGAGACCGACGAGCTGACCGTCCTCGAAGCCGGCGAGCGCGACGAGGTCGAGCAGCGACTCGCCGACGCGCTGGACGACGAGGCGCGACCGGAGACCGTCGAACCGCTGGCCGACGACCCCGCGATCGCGGACCTCTCCGAGGAACTGGTCGAGACGGCCACGCAGATCCGCAAGGCCGTCCTCACCGACCGCCCGGTCATCGTCCGCCACGCCAACACCGCCGACGGCTACCTCGCTGGAAGCGCACTCGAACGCGCGACGCTCCCGCTCGTGAGCGAACAGCACCGCCGCGCCGACGCGAAGTACCACTACTTCGACCGCCGACCGCTCGAGGGCGGCGTCTACGACATGGACGACGCCACGAAGGACACGACGACGATGCTCGACAACCGGGAGCGCCACGAGGAGAAGCTCCCGCTGTTCGTCTTCGTCGCCGCCGGCGGCACGCGCGAGAGCCTGGACGGCTTCGACCTCCTGAACGTCTACGGCGCGCCGAGCGTCGTCATCGACGACATCGACGTCGACGGCGCGGTGGTCGACGCGGTCGACGCCGTCGTCTCGCCGTCCGTGGCGGACGCACCCGACACCACCGCGACCGCGCTCGCGGCCAACGTCGCAGCGCACGTCAACGACGGCGTCCGTGACGACCTCCGGCACCTCCCCGCCGTGAGCTTCTGGGAAGACGCACCGGCGTCGTACCTCGACGCCGCGAGCGACGCCGGCTACGACGCCGACGCCGTCGCCGAACTCCGCGAGGCCGTCGCGCTGGAAGCGCACTACCAGTCCTACGAGGACAAGCGCGAGCTCATCACCGACCTCGTGTTCGGCGACGACGAGGAGGACGTGGGCGGCCTCGCCGGCCACGTCTCCGAGCAGTTCCGCGAGAAGGTCGACGAGGAGGTCTCGACCGCGCGGGCGAACCTCGACTACCGGACCGTCGACGGCGTGGACATCGCCGTGCTGGACACGGACGCGTTCACCCACCAGTACGAGTTCCCGCCGGAGTCGCTCCTGCTCGACGAGCTGTACCGCGACGTGCGCGACGAGTGCGCGGCCGTCCTCGGCATCTCCACGGACACGATGTACGTGCGGACCGACGGCGACGTGGCCCTGCACGACCTGGCCGCCGCCGTGGCCGAACGCGTCCCCGAGGGCGGCGTCGCGACCCGGAGCGTCCGCGAGGGGACGATCCGCTACCTGGCCGGCGAGCGACCCGCGGTCCTCGACGCGACGCTCGACGTGCTGGCCGAACAGCTGTAACGCGGCGAGCCTTTTTCCGGTCGCGGGCTGTCACAGCGCCCATGAGCGACGGCCCCGTCAACGCCGACGACCTCGACTGGACCGACTACGACCACGGCGACCGACAGTTCAGACGCAAGCAACTGGGCGAGGCCGCCGGCGGTGAGGACCTCGGTGCGAGCCTCTACGCGGTGCCGCCGGGCAAGCGCCTCTGGCTCCGCCACTACCACGAGGGCAACGAGGAGGCGATCTTCGTCCAGCGCGGGACGGGAACGCTGTGGCTCGGCCCCGAGAAGGAGGAACACCCACTCGAGGCGGGCGACTACGTCGCGCTTCCCGCGGGCGAGGAGAGCGCCCACGAGATCGCGGCCGGCGACGAGGAACTGCGCCTGCTGATGGTCTCGACCATGGAAGAACCCGATATCACCGTCTACCCGGACAGGGAGATGGTGGGGCTGTACGCCGGGGCGGCACCCGGCGGCGACGCCGCGGAGCGCTCCCTGTCGACGTACCTCGACGCCACCGCAGAGAAAGACTACTGGGACGAGTAGGGCGAGGACGGCCGCGTCGGTCCGCTCCCGGGACCGGACTGGAGACACACGTCAGTGGCCGGGAGCAGGGTTAAAGGGGAGACGGCGGAACTGCCCCCATGGCACCCGGTGGTATCCCCGTCTCGCTGCTGGCCGATCTCCTGGCGGTGTTCATCATCGCCGCGGGGGTCGGCGTCTTGGTCACCAAAGTCGGGCAGTTCCCTTACACGATCGCGCTCCTCATCGCGGGGGTCGCCGCCTCTGTCGTGGGCGTCACGATCGACATCGAACTGTCACACGACCTGATACTGCTGGTGTTGCTGCCGCCGCTCCTGTTCGAGGGCGCGGCCACGACGGACCTCGAACGGTTACGACGGAACCTCGTTCCCATCCTCCTGCTCGCCGTCGTCGGCCTACTGGTCTCCGTCGTCCTCGTCGGGGTCGTCGGTTCGGCGCTGTTCCCAGGCTTCGACCTCCTGCTCGCCCTGCTGTTCGCGGCGATGATCCTGCCGACAGACCCGGTCTCCGTGCTGGCGCTGTTCGAGGAACTCGGCGCGCCGGAACGGCTGGCGACGCTCGTCGAGGGCGAGAGCCTCGTCAACGACGGCGTCGGCGTCGTCGTGTTCTCGGCGCTGCTCGGGTACGTCACGAGCAGCGCCGAGGGCGGCGCGGGGGCGGGCGAACTGTTCACCGTCGGCGGCGTCGGCGAATTGCTCGTGGACATCGCGATCGTCTCGGGCGGCGGCCTCATGGTCGGTCTGGCCGGCGGCGTCCTCGCGTACTCGGTGATGGTCTCGCTCGACGATCAGATGACCGAAATAATCCTGACGATCATCCTCGCCTACGGCGCGTTCCTGCTGGCGGAACACTACGCCGCCGACGTGCTCGGTTTTCACCTCTCCGGCGTCGTCGCCACCGTCGTCGCCGGCCTGTTCATCGGCAACCGCGGCGCTGAGTACGCGATGAGCCCGCAGACGAAGATCGCCGTGTTCAACACCTGGGAGACGGCGGCGTTCATCGTCAACACGTTCATCTTCCTGATGATCGGCGTGACCACGCCCATCGGGGACCTGCTCGCGAACGCGGCGCTGATCGGGATGGCGATTCCCATGGTGTTGCTCGCCCGGAGCGCGGTCGTCTACCCGCTGACGGCGCTCGCGAACCGCCTCTCTGAACCCTCGGTCCCGCGGTCCTACCAGCACGTGATGGTCTGGGGCGGGCTGCACGCGTCCATTCCCATCGCGCTCGTCCTCGGCCTCCCGCCGTCGACGCCGATGCGGACCGAACTCCGGGCGATGGTGTTCGGCGTCGCCGCCTTCTCGCTTGTCGTCCAGGGACTGACGATGTCGAACGTGCTCGACGGCCTCGACATCGTCACCCGCAGCGACGCCGAGCAGCTCTACGAACTGCTGATCGGCCGGGCGCGCGCAGTCGACGCAGCCCTCGACGCCGCCGACGAACTGCACGCCAACGGCGACATCCCACAGGAGGTGTACGACCGGTTCACGTCGGAGTACCAGCGGGAGAAAGACCAGCTCAACGAGGCCATCGCGACGCTGATGCGGGACAATCCGGAACTCCGACAGGAGCAGATTCTCGCGGGCGAGCGGCGACTCCTCCGCCGCGAGAAGAGCGCGCTCATGGACGCGACGCGAAACGGCGTCATCTCCGGGGACGTCGGCGACGAACTCATCGAAGAGATCGATATCAAGCTCGATCGGGTGCAAGACGGCGAGCAGACCGTCTCGGAGACCGAGGAGGGTTACGAGGAGTTCTGGCGCCAGCGAGTCCAGGAGTTCGGGCTCGACTTGGACGAGGAAACGGACGCCGACGCGACCGGAGACGAGGAGCTATCGGCGGACGAGAAGTGAGGCGAATAGCACTGCAGTCGGTCGGTCACTCGCCGTCCGAGGACACCGATCGAGCGGCCGTCTTCGCGCCGTAGTAGGCCCACTCCGCGCCGTAACAGAACACGCACCCGCGGAATTTCGGCCGCTCCGGCGTCGCGTCGTCGTCCGAGTTCGTGACCATATCACCGCCTACGGCCGCGACGCTATTCAAGCCGGCGGCCGTGTGCGGGCCGGACGCGTCCACGCTGCGACACCCGAGCGACACGCTTATTCGGCCGAGACGACCACGTTCCGATAACGCAGATGAGCACCGAGACGACGGACCCGCGCGAGACAGAGGCCTTCCAACAGGTGTGTGCGGAGCTGGTCGACCGCATCCTCGCCGGCGAGGTCGAGCGCGACGACGTGGAGTCGGCCAAGATCGACGTGTGTCGGGAGTACTCCGCGCCGAAAGTCCCGAAGAACTCCGAGCTGCTCGACTACGCGCCACAGGAACACCGCGAAGTGCTGGAGGAGGTCCTCCAGCGCAAGCCGGTGCGGACGGCCTCGGGCGTCTCGCCCATCGCCATCATGACCTCGCCGAAGCGCTGTCCCCACGGGAAGTGCCTCTACTGTCCCGGCGGGCCCGACTCGGAGTTCTCGTCGTCGCAGTCCTACACGGGCCACGAGCCCGCGGCGGCCCGCGGCGAGCAGAACGACTACGACCCCTACGGCCAGGTCACGCTCAGACTCAATCAGCTGCGGGAGATCGGTCACCCCGTCGACAAGGCGGAACTCATCCTGATGGGTGGGACGATGACCGCCCGGAGCCACGACTACCAGGAGTGGTTCGTCAAGCGCGCGCTGGAGGCGATGAACGACTTCGACGTGGACGCCGAACCGTCGCCCGAGCAGGGCGTGAGCTTCGCGGAGGACCGCGACGAGTACGAGTTCCGGTATCTCGAGGACGTGATCGCCGAGAACGAGACCGCGGACGTGCGCAACGTCGCGACGACGTTCGAGACCAAGCCGGACTGGTGCGACCCCGAGCAGATCGACCGGATGCTCGACCTCGGCGGAACGAAAGTCGAGGTCGGTGTCCAGACGACCTTCGAACGGATCAACCGCGAGATGCACCGCGGTCACGGCGTGCAGGCCTCGATCGACGCGAACCGCAGGCTTCGGGACTCGGCGTTCAAGGTCGGCTTCCACATGATGCCGGGCCAGCCCGGGATGTCCAGGGAGATGTGCCTGGAGGACTTCCGGCGCATCTTCGACGACCCGGACTTCCGTCCCGACTATCTGAAGATCTATCCCACGCTCGTCGTCGAGGGCACCGTCACCTACGACTGGTGGCGCAAAGAGGAGTTTGAGCCGCTCTCCAACGACGAGGCGGCCGAACTGGTCGCGGAGATCAAGGACATGATTCCGCGCTACACCCGTCTCCAGCGCGTCCAGCGCGACATCCCCGCGGACTTCATCGAGGGCGGCGTCTGGAAATCGAACCTCCGACAGCTCGCCCGCAAGCGGATGGACGAACACGGCTGGTCCTGTGACTGCATCCGCTGTCGCGAGGCCGGCCACAGCGACGAGACGGCCGAAACCGTCGAGTTCGACGTGCTGACCTACGAGGCCTGCGGCGGCACGGAGCACTTCATCTCCGTGGAGGACTTCGAGAACGACGTGCTGGTCGGTTTTTGTCGGCTCCGGTTCCCCAACGACCCCGTCCGACAGGAACTGCAGAACGCCGCGCTCGTCCGGGAGTTGCACGTCTACGGCAACGCGGTGGGCGTCGGGAAGCAGGGCGACGACGAGGACCACCAGCACAAGGGCTACGGTCGGAAGCTCCTCGAACGGGCCGAGGAGCTGGCTCGCGACGCCGGCTTCCCGAAGATCGCCGTCATCTCCGGCATCGGCGTTCGGCAGTACTACCGGGAGAAGCTCGGCTACAGACAGGACGGACCGTACGTGAGCAAACGCCTCTAATCGGGTTTTCAGCACCGAACGACGTATTCTAACCGGTTTCGAAACGTCGTCGAACAGCGACCGCGCGGTCGTGCGCGCCGAGTGGGCGGACGTTACCGAAAGCGTGGCGCTGTTTTCAGCCACTATACGTATAGTCACTTTTCTCGGGGCCGTCCGCCGGGCCACCAGGAGTGCATTACCAATCAGGCCACCCAGTTTGGTTTATTAGCCGAAAACCGCGGGTAGCGGTCGAGAAACGGGATAATATCAGCTTAACAGCCGATTGCTGCCCGCTAACTAATTACCACAATGGCATCGGCCCAGTCATGGGTAAGCTAACGGGCCTGTGGTTGGCAGCGATGATGACGCTCTCGGTGGTGGCGATAGTCACCACACCACTGGCGGCGTCGGGCGTCGCGGCCGCGTCGAACCACGACACGAGCAACATCGAAGTGACGGATGCGACTGCGGTAAAATCGTCCATTCCCGAACAACCGGAAGCGCCGTTCGAGGCTGCAACCGGAGAAGGGATCGACGTTCGGTTCACCCTCGAAAACACGGGGAGCGCCGAGGGACAGGAGACCGTGAACATCACCGCAAACGGTGAACGGATCGCTCAGGAAGAGCGATACGTGCAGGCGGACTCGACGAACGAGGGCGTGGCCGTCGTCGAGTTCGACGAGCCGGGCGAGTACGATCTGGCCGCGAACGGCGTCTCGGCCGGGACGGTAACGGTCGTCGAGCAGGCTGACCTCGAAATCACGGATATCGCCGCGGATCGGACGACGGTGTCGCAGGGCGAGGAGGTCACGCTGACGGTCACAGCGGAGAACACGGGCGGTACCGCCGGTGAGGAGACGTTCGACATCTTCTGGGAGAACACCGAAACCGGAGACCGCCAGCAGATCGGACAGGAGTCCTTCGAACTGGACGCGGGCGAGACTGGCACCGAGACGGCGACGGTCATCGCCGACGAGACTGGTGACTGGCGCGTCGACTCGGACACCACGATCACCGTCGAATCGGACGACTCCGGCGGCGGGGCCGAACCCCCGTCGGTTGCGGTGGTAGACGCCGGTCTCATCGACACGCAGGTCGACAGCGGACAGATGTCGACGCCGCAACCGGAGCTGTGGGTCGAACTGGAGAACACGGGCGGTGAAGCGGGAACCCTGCCGCTGACGGTCGAAGTCGGCGGCGAGGAGGTCACTATCACGTCCGGGCGAGAGGCTTCCGTCCCGGCCGGCCAAACGGTGAACAAGACCGTCACGTACGTCCTCGAAACCGACGACGGCTACGTAGAAAATGGCGAACACGAGGTGACGGTCAACGGCGAACCCGCCGGCACGATCGTCGTCGGCCAGTCTGACATCCAGATCACGGACGTGACGTGGAGTCGAACCACGGTCAGCGAGGGCGGAACCGTCGAACTCTCCGTGACCGGGACGAACGAGGGCGCGCTGGCCGGCGAACGCATAGTCGAGACCTTCGTCGACGGGAGCGCTGTCAGCGCGGTTGAACTGGAACTCGAACCCGGCGAGACCGGCACCGAGACGTACGTGCACACCTTCGGGGACGCCGGAACGCACGAGTTCGGCATCGTGAGCGAGAGCGAGCAGATCACCGTCGAACCGGCCGACTCAGGCGGCGGGGCCGAACCGCCGTCGATGACGGTGAGCGACCGCTCGCTCAGCGCCGAGGTCCTCTCAGCGGGCGACAGCGTGGACATCTCCGCAGTCGTCACGAACAACGGCGACCAGCGCGGAACGGCCGAGGTCACGTTCACCGTGGACGGGGATCAGGAGGAGACGAGAGCGGTGACGCTCGATCCCGGTGAATCGACCGACGTGTCGTACACGCGGACCTTCGACCGACCGGGGTCCTACGCCGTCGCGGTCAACGGTGAATCCGCAGGCACGGTAGAGGTCTTCGCGGACGACGCGGTCGGGGTCAGCAACGCAGGCCTGCTCGACACGCGGATCGACACGGGCCAGATGGCGACCCCGCAACCACAGCTGTGGGTCGAACTGGAGAACACCGGCGAGCAGACGGCGGCCGTCCCGATAATTGTCGAGGTAGGTGGCGACGAGGTAACCGTCACTTCCGGACGGAAACCGACCATCGCGCCCGGTGCGACGGAGAACGTGACGGTGACGTACGTCCTCGAAACGGGTGACGGCGGTTACGTCGAGGACGGTGAGCACGCGGTGACGGTCAACGGCGAACCCGCCGGGACGGTCATCGTGGGAACCTCCGAAATCGGGGTTACGTCCGTCGAAACGAATCGGACCACGGTGAGCGAGGGCGAGGCCGTCGAGCTGTCCGTGACGGGCGAGAACACTGGCGTCGTCTCGGGCCAGCGCGACGCGCTCGTCTACGTCGACGACACGACCGTCGGTGGCGTGGTCCTTCGGCTGGGCCCCGGTGAGACGGGCAGTGACCAATACGTCCACACGTTCGAGGAGGCCGGTACCTACGAGTTCGGCACGTCGAACGAGCGGATCGAGATCACGGTCGAGCAGACGCCCGCCGAGTTCGAAGTCAGCGACGCGCAGTTAGGAAGCACCTCCGTCACCGAGGGCGAGGCCGTCGACGTGACCGCGACCGTCGAAAACGTCGGAACGGGGTCCGGGACGTTCGACGCGACGCTGACCGCTGACGGAACGACCGTGGACTCGAGTTCCGTCGGACCGCTCGGTCCCGGCGAAACGGAGACTGTCACGCTCAGCGCGTCGTTCGACAGCAGCGGGGATCGGTCGCTTGCGGTCAACGGCGTCTCCGCCGGAACGCTGACCGTCGAAGCCGCCACCAGCACCAATAGTGGCGGAGGCGGCGGTGGTGGCGGAGGCGGCGGTGGTGGCGGAGGCGGCGGTGGTGGCGGAGGCGGCGGAGGCGGCGGTGGAGACGACGGTGACACCGATGATTCCGACGACGGGACCTCGTCCGACGGTGGGGGCGCGGAGCCGCCCGCAGTCACGCAGTCTCAGAGCGGTGACAGCGTGACCCTCCGCGTCGCCGCGAACGCCTCGAACGCGACGATCGACCAGTCGCTGAACCTCACCGGTCCGGACGCTGCTGCCCCGTCGTTCACCCTCTCGTCGGTATCGCTGTCGCTCGCCAACGGGAGCGGGCCGTTCAACGCGACGTTGTCGGGCCCGCACGCGATGCCGGACAACGCGACCGCCGTCCGAGACGACGGCGTGCTCGGCTACGTGTCCGTCACGTCCGACGGAAACGCCACCGACGTGCGTATCGCGACCTACACTGTGACGGTGAACGAGACGGCACTTCCCGAGGGGAGCGACGTCGGTGGCGTGCAGGTGTTCCAGTACCACAACGGGACCTGGAGCGAACTGAACGCCACCGCGAACGCCACTGACCAGACGGTGCAGGCAGACGCGCCACGGCTGTCGACCCTCGCCGTCGTGGCGCCGGGAACCGGCGCGGTGGGAGGTGGGGCGGTCCCGAACTCGTCGACGCCCGTCGAACCGACCGTCACGAACGCGGCGCTGACGGCCGACTGGGTCCGGGCGGGACTGAACACGTCCGTCTCGGCGACGTTCCAGAACCCGACGGAGGAGGCAGTCGAACGGACGCTGACGGTCACCGTCGACGGTGAAACGGTCGCATCGAAGACCGTCCGGCTGGAACCGGGCGAATCCACGACGAAGATCGAGTTCGAAGCCACGGAGGGAACCGTCTCGGTCAACGGCGTGGAGGCGGGTGCCCTCCGGGTCGGAACCGACGGGACCGGCGTCGAAGAGAGTCAGGGATCGACCGGCGAGAGCGCCGGTCAGGAACAGACGACGGACGATCCCGCGACTGCGTCCGGTCCCGGTTTCACGGTCCCGCACGTGGCCGTTGCGCTCGCGCTCGTGACGCTCCTCGTTCACGGACGACGCCGGCGCTGACGCACCCGAAGACCGGAAGGGACAACCTAACCCCGGCTTTGCACCTCCGTAACTAATCCTTTACTCACAAACGTCCGGGTATGAAGAAGCTCAGCGCGCTCTCTCTGGCGATATCTGTGGCTCTCCTCGGCATTACCCTCTGGTCGTTCCCGATCGCCGGCCACGCGAACGGGGCGGCGGCCGCTTCGCTCGCGAACTCGGACGCGGAATCGCTGGTGAACGATACGACGGACACGCAGACAGAAACGGCGACTGCGGAACCGACGGAGACCGCTACTCCGGAGCCGACGGAGACGGCGACTGCAGAGCCGACCGAAACTGCGACTGCGGAACCAACGGAGACGGCTACCGAAGAGCCGACCGAGACGGAAACGACGACCGAAGCACCGACAGAAACCGTCACCGAGGAGCCGGCCGAAACCGCGACGGCGACCGAACCACCCACCGAAGAACCGGCGGAGACTGTCACGGCGGAGCCGACTGAGACCGAGACGACCGACGGATCCGACGACGACGGTTCAGACAGCGGTGGAAGTTCGAGCGACGGCGGTGACTCTGACGACGATAGCGACTCCGACGACGGCGGGGGCGCGGTCGAGCCGGACGAAGACGACGAAGACGAGAGCAGCGACGAAACCGTGCCCACCGAAACTGCGACGCCCACTCCGGTCGAGACTGTGACGGCCACGCCGGTCGCGACGACCGAAGCCGCCACGGTGAACGAGAACGGCGTGCGTATCGAGTCGGCGTCGCTGACGGCCGACTGGGTGCGTTCGGGGTTCAACACCACCGTCCGAGCGCAGGTGACGAACACGCGCTCGTCGCCGGTCACCGAGACGTTCGTCGTGACCGTCGACGGCGAGCGCGTCACGACGCAAACGGTCGAACTGTCACCGGGCACTGAGACCACGGTCCGGGCCGAGTTCGAAGCGGTCGAGGGGACGGTCAGCGTCGACGGCGTGGAGGCGGGCGACCTCCGGGTCGCGAACCAGTCGGTCACGACTGGCGAGGACGACAGCGTGACCGCGGGCGAATCCACGACCGGGTCGTCGGGTCCGGGCTTCTCCGTGCGACAGGTCGGCCTCCTACTGGCGCTGCTGGCCGTCGCCGGCCGGATGAGTCAGGGTCTTCGCGGCGGCCGCTAAGTCGCGGACGCCCCGCTGTCGTGTGGTGGGTTTTTACTCACACCGTTCGACACCCCGCGTATGACTCGTGACCTCGCGGTCGTCGGAGCTGGCGCGGCCGGCGCGGCGGCGACGTACGCGCTCCGTGACGAGCCGGTCGACGTGACTGTGTTCGAGAAGAGCCGCGGCGTCTGCGGTCGCGCGGCCACCCGACGCAAGGCCGACTGCACGTACGAGTACGGCGCGAACTACCTCAAGGCCGACGACGACCGCGTGACGGAACTGGTCACCGAGGCCCTGCCGACCGACGGGCTGGTCGACATCGAGGAACCGATCTACGCCTTCGACGCTGACGGCGACGTCGAGCCCGGTCGGGACGCCGACGAGCACAAGTGGACCTACGAGGCGGGTCTCACCCAGCTCGCGAAGCGGCTGTTCGCCGAGACCGACGCCACGGTCGAAACCGAGGTCCGCGTCGAGACGCTGCAGTGCCACGACGACGGCTGGACGCTGGCCGACGCGGCCGGGACCGACCGCGGCCGCTACGACGCCGTCCTGCTGACGCCGCCGGCCCCGCAGACCGCCGACCTGCTGGGACAGGCCCGGTGGGACCACGACGACTGCCGGTCACTCAGAGAAGCGGTCGCCGCGGTTCCGTACCGGACCGTCGTCGCCGGCGTCCTCCACTACCCCTTCGAACTCGACGTGCCGTGGTACGGCGCGGTCAACGCCGACAAGGACCACGACGTCGGCTGGGTCTCCCGCGAGGAGTGCAAGGACGGCCACGTCCCCGACGGCGAGTCGCTCCTGATCGTCCAGATGAACGAGCCGTGGTCGGTCGCGAACTACGACGAGCACCCCGACCGCCTCGTCGACGACATCGCCGAGCGGACGGCGCGGCTGCTCGACGACGAGCGGCTCACCGAACCCGACTGGACCGACCACCAGCACTGGCGCTACTCCCAGCCCGAGGGCGAGGTCGACCGGGACCTGCTCGCCCGCGCCAGCGACCACGACCTCTACTTCGCCGGCGACTGGGTGGCCGGGAGGGGGCGCGTCCACGCGGCGGTCCGCAACGGGCTGGAGGCGGGCGAGGCAATCGCCGACGACGCCTAACGGAACCCCTTTGGGTCCCCGCCGACAGCCACCGATATGGATCACAAGCGGGAGCTGACGAGCGTCGACCTCGCCGCCCTGGAGGGCGAGCTCGCCGGCTACGAGGGCGCGAAGCTCGACAAGGCGTACCTCTACCCCGAGGACGACCTCGTCAGGCTGAAGCTCCGGGACTTCGACCGCGGCCGGGTGGAGTTCGTCATCGAGGTCGGCGACGTGAAGCGCGCCCACGTCGCCGACGCGGCCCACGTCCCGGACGCGCCGGGCCGACCGCCCGACTTCGCGATGATGCTCCGGAACCGGCTCTCGGGGGCCGACCTCGTCCGTGTCGAGCAGTTCGAGTTCGACCGCATCATCGAACTGGAGTTCGACCGCGAGGACGGCTCGACCACCATCGTCGCGGAGCTGTTCGGCGACGGCAACGTCGCCGTTCTCGACGAGCACGGCGAGGTCATCGACTGCCTTGAGACCGTCCGGCTCAAGTCGCGGACCGTCGCCCCGGGGACCCCCTACGAGTTCCCGTCGGCGCGGTTCAATCCGCTGACCGTCGGCTACGAGGGGTTCGTCGCCCGCATCGAGGAGTCCGATTCCGACCTCGTGCGGACGCTCGCGACGCAGCTGAACTTCGGCGGCCTCTACGGCGAGGAGCTGTGTACCCGCGCGGGCATCGACTACAACGTCGCCGTCGGCGAACTCACCGACGACCAGTTCCAGCGCCTCTACGACATCGTCGACGAACTCGGCACGCGGCTCCGCGAGGGCAACGTCGACCCGCGGGTGTACTACGAGACGGTCGGTGAGGACGGGGGCGAGAGCGACGGCGCAGACGGCGACGGCGAGCCGGACCGCCGACGCGTCGACGTGACGCCCCTCCCGCTCGAAGAGTACGAGGGCCGTTACAGCGAGACGTTCACCGAGTTCAATCCCGCGCTGGACGACTACTTCTACAACTTCGAGCGCGAGGAGGAAGTCGAGGGCGGCGAGACCCAGCGCCCGGACTTCGAGGCCGAGATCGAGAAACAAAAGCGCATCATCCAGCAGCAGGAGCAGGCCATTGGGGACTTCGAGGACGACGCCGAGGCCGAGCGCGAGAAGGCCGAGCTGCTGTACGCGCACTACGACCTCGTCGACGAGGTGCTGTCGACCGTGCGCGCCGCCCGCGAGGACGACGTGGCGTGGGACGAGATCGAAGCCAAGTTCGACGAGGGCGCCGAGCGGGGCATCCCCGCCGCCGAGGCGGTCGTCTCGCTGGACGGGAGCGAGGGGACCGTCACGCTCGACATCGACGGCACGCGCGTCACGGTCGACGCCGCCGAGGGCGTCGAGGTGAACGCCGACGAACTGTACAAGGAGGCGAAGCGCATCGAGGAGAAGAAGGAGGGCGCGCTCGCCGCCATCGAGGACACCCGCGAGGACCTCGAAGCGGTCAAGCAACGGCGCGACGAGTGGGAGAAAGAGGATGACGAGGGCGGGTCCGCGAGCGAGGCCGACGCGGACGAACCGACCGACTGGCTCGCCGAGGCGTCGATCCCCACGCGCTCGACCGAGCACTGGTACGAGCAGTTCCGCTGGTTCCACACCTCCGACGGCTTCCTCGTCATCGGCGGCCGCGACGCCGACGACAACGAGGAGCTCGTCCAGAAGTACCTCGAACGCGGTGACAAGTTCTTCCACGCGCAGGCCCACGGCGGCCCGGTCACGGTGCTGAAAGCGACCGGCCCGAGCGAGCCGGCCAAGGAGGTCGACTTCCCGCAGTCGTCGCTCGACCAGGCCGCGCAGTTCGCCGTCTCGTACTCCTCGGTCTGGAAGGACGGCCGCTTCGCCGGCGACGCGTACATGGTCGATCCCGACCAGGTGTCGAAGACGCCCGAGAGCGGCGAGTACCTGGAGAAGGGCGGCTTCGCCGTTCGCGGCGACCGGACGTACTTCGAGGACACGCCCGCCGGCGTCGGCGTCGGCATCACCTGCGAGGACGAGACGCGGGTCATCGGCGGCCCCCCGGCGGCAATCGAGGGACAGGCGGCGACGACGATCGTCGTCGAACCGGGCCAGTACGCCCAGAACGACATCGCAAAGCGGCTCTACCGAGAGTTCAGGTCCCGGTTCGCCGACGAGTCGTTCGTCCGCAAGGTCGCCAGCCCGGACCAGATACAGGAGTTCCTGCCACCGGGCGGCAGTCGGATGGTGGACGAGTGATGTGCGGGTCGCGGAGCGCTCGGGGTGGGTCGGGCCGTGAGTGACCTGGGCAAGATCGACCGCGAGGTGTTCGACCGGGTAATCTACCCGGAACTCGGCGCGGACCGCGACGACGTGGTGCTCGGGCCGACCCACGGCATCGACTTCGGCGTGATCGACGTGGGCGGCGAGGCGCTCGTCACGGCCACCGACCCGCTGTCGGTGCTGCCGGACCTCGGCTTCGAGACGGCCGGCCGCTTCGCGATGGACGTGGTGCTGGCAGACGTGGCGGTCTCCGGCGTCCCGCCGTCGCACCTCTCCGTGACGTTCACGCTCCCGCCGGAGATGACCGACGACGAACTCGCGGCGATGTGGCGCGGGATGGCCGGCCGGGCAGATGAACTGGGGGTGAGCGTCGTCACGGGCCACACCGCCCGCTACGACGGCGTCGACTACTCCTGGGTCGGCGGTGCGACGGCGCTCGGCGTCGGGTCCCACGGCGACGTCGTCCGGCCGGACGGAGCGCGACCCGGCGACAGACTCGTCGTCGGAACCGGCCCGGCCGCCGAGATAGCGGGCCTGTTCGCCCGCCTCTTTCCGGCGGCGCTCGACCTGCCGCCGGAGCGCGTCGCCGTCGCGCAGGAGCGACTCGCCGACACCGCCGTCGTCGAGGACGCGGCGGCCGTCGCGGGCACGGGCGAAGTGACGGCGATGCACGACGCGACCGAGGGCGGTATCACCGGCGCGCTGATCGAGATGGCCGACGGCGCGGGCGTCCGCTTCGACGTGGACAGCGACGCGGTCCCGGTGGCTGACGGCGTCGCCGACGTGTGTGACGCCGTCGGCGTCGACCCCTGGCACGTCTCCAGTTGCGGGACGCTGCTGGCCGCGGTTGACCCCGCGGACGCCGCCGACGCGGTCGCGGCGCTCGACGCCCGCGGGACGCCCGCGGCCGTCGTTGGCGAGGTGCGCGAGGGCGAGGGGCTGTACGTCGACGGGACGCGCCAGTCCCACCCCGGCGCGGACCCGTCGTGGGAGGCCTACGCTCGCTTGCAGGCGGCCGCAGACGGGGACTGATCGAATCGCGGAGTGTCCTCCCTGCGGCACGAGAGAGCGGTGGCCGGCGACGCCATCGCGCCCGCGCGCCCGTCGCTTCCACCAGATACTTTGGACCGACCGGCGACACCCCCTGTAATGGGCGAACGACGCACCGAGGGGCCTGCACTTCCGGGCGGCCTCTCGGTGCCGCAGTTCGGTGGACTGGTCGCGGCGGCGCTGTTTCTCGGCTACGGTCTCGTCGGCCCGACGCCGCCCGGCGCGTCTCCGGCGATCCGGCGCGTCCTCGCGGTGTTCCTGCTCGCGCTGGTCCTGTGGCTGACCGAGCCGGTTCCGTACGTCGTCTCCAGCGCGCTCGGCGTGACGCTGCTGTACGCGCTCGGCGTCGCCGACACCTTCGCCGCGGCGGCCACCGGCTACGCCTCGTCGCTCGTCTTCTTCCTCCTGCTCTTGCTCCTGCTCAGCAACTCCATCTCCAGCGTCGGCCTGGACCGCCGCGTGGCACAGCGGCTTCTCGCTGGCGAGCAGACGCCGCGACAGACCTACCGCTCGCTGGCGGCGCACGTCCTCATGCTCGCGGCGTTCGTCCCCTCGGCGATGGCCCGCGCGGTGACGTTCATCCCCATCGTCGAGCGCCTCGTCGACGCCTACGGGCTGGGCGAGGGCAGCGGCTTCGAGCGCGGGGCCTTCCTCCTGTTGGGCCACGTCAACCCCATCGCGTCGATGGCGCTGATGACCGGCGGCGGAATGGCGCTCGTCACCTCGGAGATCGTCACCGCGAACGTGCGGCCGGTCACGTGGGTCGAGTGGGCCGTGCTGATGATCCCGCCGACCATCGCGCTGTTCGGACTGGGGACCGTCGCCGCGGCGGCGTTCAGTTCGGTCGACGGCGAGACGACGGTCGCGACCGCCGACGGGAGCGGCGCGACGGGCGGGGAGTCGGCCCCGCTCGGGACCGACTCGCCCGCGGAGGGGTCGTCCCGCGAACAGCGCCTCGTCGCCGGCGTCATGGGCGCGACCGTCCTGGCGTGGATCGTCGGCTCGTTCGTCGGCGTCCCGACGGTCGTGCCCGCCGCCGCGGCCGTGTTCGTCCTGTCACTGCCCGGCGTGGACGTCATCGGGACGGAGGACGTGCGCGAGGTGAGCTGGGGCATCGTCTTCCTCATCGGCGCGATGCTGTCGATTCTGGACGTGATGCAGTCGACGGGCACGCTCGACTACGTCGTCGAGACGCTCACGCGGGCGGTCCCGTTCGCCGCGCTCGCCCACTGGCAGGTCGTCGCCGTGCTGCTGGCGCTCGCGGTCGGGATCCGCGTGCTGTTCTCGACCGGGTCGGCGGCCATCGTCGTCGCGCTCCCCATCGTGCTGGAGTTCGCCGACGCGTTCGACGTCGCTCGTATCCCGCTCGCGCTCTCCGTCCTGCTCGTCGTCGGGGCGACCACGATTCTGCCGTTCAACACCTCGGCGGTCCTCGTCTCGATGGACCGCGGGCCGCTCTCACATCGCGACGTGGTGTCGTTCGGGCTGGTGACGATGGCGCTGTCGCTCGCCGTCGTCGCGGCGTCGTGGCTGGTCTACTGGCCGCTCGTGCTGTGAAGGTGGGAGAAGATTTCGAGAGGAACTACTGGCCCCTCACGACGCGTTGGACTCCGAGCCGACCTCGGCGGCCGACTCCGCCGTGTCCGCGTCGTCGCCGTCGTCGACGCGCCGGAGCCGGGCCCGCGTGATGCGCGTGTTCTCGACGCGCTCGACGCCGATCTCGACGCCGTCGAACGCGAACGTCTCGCCCTCCTCGACGAGGCGGCCGGCGCGGTTGAACAGGGACCCCGCGACGGTCTCGAACTCCTCGCCCTCGGGCAGGTCGATGCCGAGCGCCTCGTTGACCTCGTTGACGTTGACCTCGCCCTTGACGACGACCGTGTCGTCGTCGACGAACTCGATGGGCTCGCGCTCCTCGCCCTCGAGGATCTCGCCGACGATCTCCTCGGTCAGGTCCTCGATGGTGAGCAGGCCCTCCGTCGTCCCGAACTCGTCGATGACGATGACGACGTGGATGCGCTCCTTGCGCATCTCGGTCAGCAGGTCGTCGACGTTCTTCGACTCGGGGACGTGAAGCACCGGTTCGACGAGGTCGGACAGGGGTTCGGACCCGCCGCGGTCCCCGCCGTCGGTGCGCCCGCCGACGAGGTCGTGGACGTGGACGATGCCGACGACGTTGTCCAGGCTCCGCTCGTACACCGGCAGGTGGGTGTGGCCGCTCTGGATACAGGTCTCCAGGGCCTCCTCGACGGACGCCGTCTTCGGGACCGCGGTCATGTCGAGGCGGGGCGTCATCACCTCCTTGGCGATGGTGTCGTTGAACCGCAGGGTGCGCTGGAGCATCTCTCGTTCCTCCTCGTCCAGCACGCCCTCGCGCTCGCCCGTCTCGATGATGTTCTGGATCTCCTCGCGGGTGACGTAGGAGGTCTCGATGGCCGACCGGCCGCCCGTGACCTTGTTGACGACGCGGGTGAGGTAGTCGAACAACAGGACGAGCGGCAGCAGGACGTACTCGGCGAGCTTCAGCGGTTTCGCTATCCGGAGCGCCCAGGACTCGGTGTTCTCGACCGCGTAGCTCTTGGGGGCGCTCTCGCCGAACAGCAACACCAGCGCGGTGATGCCGAACGTCGCGACCGTAACGGCCTGCCCCTGCCCGAAGCCGAGCACGACCAGCAGCCCCGTCGCGAGCGACGACATCGCGATGTTGACGAGGTTGTTCCCGACGAGGATGGTGACGAGCAGGCGGTGTGGATCGCCCTTGAGCGCCGCCAGCGTCTCCGAGCCGGGGACGCCGTCCTCCACGAGCGCGTCGACGCGGTGGGCGGGAAGCGAGAACATCGCGATCTCGGACGACGAGAAGAACGCCGAGATGCCGATGAGCACGGCGATGAGGGCGGCCCCGCCGACGGCGATCGCGCTGTTCGGAACCGGCGTGCCCCCGACCTGGAAGGCCGGGGCCACGGCGTCGAGCGTCGCCGCTCCGAACGGGGTGCCCGCTGTCATCTACGTCTCCGTGGCCGGCTCGTGTTCCGCGATGTTCGCGGCCGACTCGCGGTCCGCCTGCTCTCGCTCGCGGGCGTATCGAGCGAGCAGTTCGCTCTCGATGTCCTCGACGGGGTAGAAACACGCCGCCTCGTGGTCGCCGTCGGCGAACTCCGAGCGGGCGGGGTCTTCCTGTCGGCACTTGTCCGTCGCCTTCGGACAGCGCGGTGCGAAGTTACAGCCGCCCGGGAGGTCGACCGGGTTCGGCGGCTCGCCCGGGAGCAGGACACGCTGACGGTCGATACTCGGGTCGGCCCGCGGCGACGCCTCGAGCAGGGAGGCCGCGTAGGGATGCTTCGGGTTCTCGACGACCTCCTCGGTGGGTCCGGTCTCGACCACGCGCCCGAGGTACATCACCGCCAGGCGGTCGGCGATCTGCGAGAGGCTCGCCAGGTCGTGCGAGATGTAGGCGATCCCGATGTCGCGCTCGTCGGCCATCTCCCGGAGGATGTTGAGGATGTTGGCCTTCAGCGACACGTCGAGCATCGACGCCGGCTCGTCGCAGATGAGCAGGCGCGGATCGAGCACGAGCGCCTGGGCGATGGCGACTCGCTGGCGCTCCCCGCCAGAGAGCTGGTCGGGGTGCTTGTCGAGGTACTTCTCCGGCGGATTGAGGCCGACGTCCGAGACCGTCTGGCGGACCCGCCGCTCGATCTCCTCGGGCTCGACGCCCTGGACTTTCAGCGGTTCGCTGACCGCGGCCCGCACGCGCTGGCGGGGGTTGAGCGAGTCGAAGGGGTCCTGGAAGATGAACTGCACCTTCGAGCGGAACTGCTTCGTGTCCTCGTCGAGCAGGTCGTCGACGGGTCGCCCCTCGAAGAGGATGTCGCCGCCGGTCTGGGACTGCAGCGCTGAGACGACCTCCGCGAGCGTCGACTTTCCACAGCCGGACTCGCCGGCGATGCCGAGGATCTCTCCCTCGCGGATGTCGAGATCCACGCCGTTGACCGCCTTGACGTAGTTCGGTTCCCCGCCGAGGAGGTCGGCGACGATCGACTGGGACTGCTCGAACCACTTCTCCAGCCCGTCGGTCTCCACGATGACCTCGCCAACGTCGCTCCCCTCGTCGTCCTCGGGCACGTCGATGCCCCAGGTCTCCGGGTCGGCCGCCCGCTCCTGAAGTTCGTCGGCCCGGTCGTTGTAGTAACAGGCCGAGGCCTGGTCCTCGTCGCCGACCAGCGGCGGGTGCGCGCTCTCGCACTCCTCCGTCGCGAACGGACAGCGGTTCCGGAAGACGCAGCCGGTCGGCTCCTCTACGAGGTCCGGGAGCGACCCCGGGATGGAGATGGCGTTCTCGTCGAACTCGTCGACCTCCGGGAAGGCGTTCTTCAGCCCCATCGTGTAGGGGTTGTGCGGGTCGTTGAACACGTCGAAGGTCTTGCCCTGCTCCATCACCTTCCCGCCGTAGAGCACCGACACCTCGTCGCAGGTCTCCGCGACGACGCCGACCTCGTGGGTGATGAGGAGCAGCGAGCTGTCGATCTCCTCCTGGATCTCCATGAGCTTCTGGACGATCTTGTCCTGGACGATGACGTCCAGCCCGGTCGTCGGCTCGTCGGCGATGATGAGGTCGGGGTCGAGGACCAGCGCCATCGCGATGGTGACGCGCTGGCGCATCCCGCCCGAGAACTCGTGGGGGTAGTCCTCGGTCCGCCCCGGATCGAGTCCGACGATGTCGAAGACCTCTTCGACGCGCTCGTTGGCGGCGGCGTCGGTGACGTCCTTGTGCGTGTGGATCGCCTCGCGGATCTGCTCGCCGACGGTCATCACGGGGTCGAGCGAGTCCATCGCGCTCTGTGGGATGTAGGCGATCTCCTCCCAGCGGACGTCGCGCCACTCCCGCTCGGAGAGGTTCGTCAGCTCGCGCCCGTTGAACGTGATGCTCCCGGAGCGGATCTCGCCGTTGTCGTCGAGCAGTCCGAGCACGGACTTCGCGAGGGTCGACTTCCCGGAGCCGGACTCGCCGACGAGCCCGTAGTTGTCCCCCTCCTCGATGGAGAAGGAGACGTTGTTGACCGCGTGGACGTCTTTGTCGGGCGTTCGATACGTGATCTTCACGTCGTCGACTTCGAGCAGGCTCATTGTTCCTCCGTCTGCAGTTCGGGGTTGACGATCTCCTCGAAGGCGCGCCCGACGAGGAAGACCGAGGTCGTCACGGCGGCGATACCGAACGCGGGCGGGAGCACCCACCACCAGGCGACCCGAATCGCGCCCGAGCGGAACACCTGCTGGAGCATCCGGCCCCAGGAGGTGGTCGTCGGGTCACCGAACCCGAGGAACGCGAGCGACGCCCCGGCGACGATCGACCACCCGACGGCGTAGGCGGTGTACAGGAAGCCGATGCCCAGCACGTTCGGCGCGACGTGGAGGAACATCGTCCGCAGGTGGCCCGCGCCCCTCGCGCGAGCGGACTTCACGAACGTCCGCTCCTTGACGGTCATCACCTCGGAGCGGATGACCCGCGCCGGCATCTTCCAGAGGAAGATCACCAGCACGGCGGTGATGAGCCAGACGTTCGGCGAGACGAACGACAGGATGAGCAGCGCCATCGGCAGGAGCGGGAGCGCGAACGTGAGGTCGGTCAGCCGCATCAGGAACTCGTCGATGCGACCGCCGAAGTACCCGCTCGTGAGGCCGACGAGGAAGCCCAGGATTCCGGTCCCGATGCCGCCGAACAGCCCGATGATGAGCGTCGGCCGCGCGCCGGCGAGGAACTGGCTCAGCACGTCCTTCCCGAAGGAGGTCGTTCCGAGCAGCGCCTTCCCGCTGGGCGCGGTCAGTCGCATCATCGCGCCCTGGCGGCGGAGCGTGTCCTCGATCGGGTGGTACGGCGCGATGTACGGGCCGAAGAGCCCGATGAACACGAAGCTGGCGAGGATGACGAGGCCGAACTTCGCCCCGGTGTCCTGCCAGACGACGGCCATGGTCTCTTTCGCGCGACCGAACTCCGAGCTGAGCCGGTCGCGTGCGGTCTCGGCGTCGAGGGAGTACCCGGACATCAGACGTCACCCGCCTTGATCGTCGGATCGAGTTTCGCATACGCTATGTCGGCAGTGAGGTTCATCACGATGACCGCGAGCGCCATGATGAACACGGCGGCCTGGACGGTGGGGTAGTCCTGATTGAGGATCGCCTGGACGAGCGCGCGGCCGATGCCCGGCCACGCGAAGACCACTTCAAGCGTGATGACGCCCTGGAACAGCATCCCCGTCCGGAGCGCGAAGTAGGTCACCAGCGGGAGCAGCGAGTTGCGCCCCGCGCGGGCGAGCTGTTTCATCTCCGAGAGCCCCTTCGCGCGGTGGAGCATGAGGAACTCCGAGCCCTTGCGCTCGACGACGGAGTTCCGCGCGAGCATCAGGAAGTCGCCGCTGTAGAACAGCACCGTCGCGGTGAAGGGGAGGATGTAGTGCTTGAGGAAGTCCACCGAGAGGTACGTCTGTGCGTACCCCTGCGGGTTCGCCATCGGACTTCGCATCCCGAACGCGGGCAGCCAGTTCAGCCCGTAGGAGAAGACGATGAGCAGGAGGATCCCCGTCACGAAGATCGGGGACGCGCGGAAGAACGTGGTGACCACGATGCCGGCTTGCTCGAACTTCGACCCGCGATTCCAGCCGGCGTACATCCCGGCGACGGAGCTGACGACCGCCGTCACGACCAGCGCCGGCAGGAGCAAGACGAGCGTGTTCATCAGCGCGGGGATGATGATCTCCCCGACCGGTCGCTGCTGAGTCAGCGAGATGCCGAACTGCAGCGTGAACAGGTTCCTGACGTACTTCAGGTACTGCACGTAGATCGGCTCGTCGAGGCCGTACATCTCGCGGAGCTGGGTGACCTGCTCGGCGGTCAGCGCTCCCGAGGCGACCAGCCCGCTGAACGGGTCGCTCGGGAGTAATCGGAGCGAGGCGAAGATGACGCTGACCGAGATGAGCGTCAGCATCGCCGCGATGGCGGTCCGTTTGATGAGGAATCGCTGGAAGCTCATTGTGTCAGGAGAAGTCCGCCTGGTCGAGTTCGGCCCGCGTCGCGTGACCGTCCTCGACCCGCTCGGCGAAGGCGTCCCAGGCGTCGCCGGTCGGCCAGACGAGCATGTCGTCGCCGTTGAAGGTGTACCCCGCCTGCTGGAGCATCGACCGCGCCTTGTCCACGTTGTACTCGTAGGGCTCGGTTTCGCCGTAGAACGGCGTCAGCAGCGGCGTGATGAGGTTCTGGCCGTCGATGGCTTCGCCCCGTCCGCCGAGGACGCCGTCGACGAAGCCCTGCTTGTCCACGGCGTGGCTGAGCGCGACGCGGAACGTCTTGTCGCGGAACAGCGGGACGATGTGGTTGATGTGGACGTCCGTCGGGACGTAGTTGCGCGCGGTCTGTTTCTCGACGCCGCTCGCGTTCGCGGCGCGTTCGGCCTGCTGGTTCGAGACGGTGGCCCCGATGGCGTCGATGTCGCCGGACTGCATCGCGCCGATGAGCGTCGAGACGTTCCCGACGTTGGACTCGACCATCTCGTCGATGCCGTCGCCGGGGACGAAGTACTGCTCGCCCATGATCTCCCGGCGGGTGTCGTCGTCCCACAGCCAGTGATCCTCGTACTTCTCCAGGCGGAGTTCGGACCCCTGCTCCCAGTTGACGAAGCTGAACGGCCCCGTTCCCACGGGGTTGTCCGGGTTGTACTGCCCGGGGCTGTCGACGTCCTGCCAGCGGTGCTTGGGGATGATCGCGCTCCGGACGGCGCGCTGGGTGAGGAACGCGGCGTCGGGCTCGGTGAGATTGAACCGGACGCGCCCGCCGCCCTGGTTCGACACCACTTCGACGCTGTCGATGGTCCGGTAGAACGGTCCCTGCTGGGGGGCGGTGTGTTGCTTGTACATCTCGACGCTGAACTTCACGTCCTCGGGCGTGAACGACTCGCCGTCGTGCCAGGTGACGCCCTCGCGGAGGTCCATCTCGACGGTGGTGTCGTCGATGACCTCGTGGCCGGTCGCCAGGCCCGGGACGATTTCGAGCTGCGGCGAGGCGTCGTAGAGGCCGTCGTAGACGTTCAGCAGCCGCTTCTCTTCGAGGCCGCCGGTGGACCAGGGGAGGTTCGTCCCCTGCATCCCGGCGGTGACGCCTTTCACCCACGTGGTCGAGTCGCCCGTCGGCTGGAGGTTCACCTGCGTCCAGATGAACGAGTCGCGGGTCGTGCCGTTGCCCGGCGTCGGCACGTACCCCTCCCAGTCGGCGGTGTTCGCGACCGTGATGACGTTGGGGAAGTTCGAGGCGATGACGTAGGCGTCCTCGCTGAGCTTCGTCTGGATCTCCTGGCAGATCTCGGCGCGCTTTTGCTGGTCGCCGATCGTCTGGGCCTGCTCGTCGAGCAGTTCGGTGATCTCGTCGTTCTTGTAGTTGTAGTAGTTCCCACCGGTCTCCGGGTGGGCGCGCATCAGGAACGGGTTCGGGTCGAGGCCGCGCTGGGGGTCGGGCCCGTGGAGGTTCATCACCACGGGAACCGGGTGGCCGATGTCAGCGCGCCAGAACTCTCCGTACCGGGTGCTCGGCTGGACGTTGACGAGGTTCGTCGGGACGCCGATGGAACTGAACGACTCCTGGATCATCAGCGCGTGTTCGCGCATCCACGGCGTCTCCGACTGCGCGAAGTGCATGTCGAGCGCGGACAGGGACTGCCCCTCGACCGCGGTGTACTCGAACTGGACGGCCTCGTCGTTGACCGACGACCCCTTCGTCTCCACGGGCCACTCCTCCCAGAACTTCGTCTCGATCGACCGACCGTCGCCGCTGGCGCCCTCCGTTCCACCGTCGCCGCCGTCGCCGCCAGAACAGCCGGCCATGCCGGCCAGTCCGGCCGCGCTCGCGATCTTGATGAACCGACGCCGCGACGTGGTACCTGTCTCGATTTCTAATGGTTTATCACGGGACATTACACCTCCAGCGTTTCCGCCATACCGACTTGGAGATGTTCCCGATACCCCTCAATCATCATCGTCCTTTATGTACGACTGCCCTCAGCGGGGTGATCGACCGCCGATTCTGCCCCCGTGACCGACCGCGCTCGCACCTCTCAAAACGCGTATGAATTCTCGCCACTGAGTCGATCGGTTTGCCGTCGGCGGGCCACCGATCACTCGGCGGTCGGCCTGTCACTCCGCGTCGGCCTCGGCGGTCGGCGACGGACCGCCGGAGAAGACGAGGTCGAAGAGCTGTTTCTCCGCGAGCCGGAGCCGTTCGCTGAGCGTGGACTGAGCGATGTCGAGTTCCGTCGCGAGGTCGTCGGCCGTCGCCCCGCGCGGCACGTCGAAGTACCCCATCGAGTGAGCCGTTCGGAGAACCGACAGCTGCTCCTGTGAGAGTTCGTTGCGCAACACGCGGCCGAGCTGGCCGCTCCCGAGCGGTTCGCCGGTCGTCTCGACCTGGTTCACGCTCTGGAGTTCGAACTTCCCGAAGCGCTCGTCGATCTGGTCGGCGAGCGCCCTGAAGTCGTCCCACTCTTTGACGGTGATGACGCCGTCGAAACGGCCGTCGTAGAGCTTCAGCCGGTTCGGGATCGCCCTCCCGCGAAGGAGCACGCCCAGGAGGAACGGGTACGGTTCGTGGGCGACGATGGTCAGCCGGTACGTCGGCTTCTCCGAGGCGTCCACCGAGACGCGTTCGTGAAAGAACAGCTCGGCGCGGTCGATGGCGTCGACCATCGCCTCGGGGTCGAGTTCGGTCTCCGCGGTGACCAGCAGCGACTCGATCCAGTCGCCCTCGTCGGCGTAGAACGCGTTCTCGAACTCGATGGAGTAGATGTCCGGGAACTGCGCCTGGAAGTCGCTGACGACCCCCGATTGAACTGTCTGAAAGTCGACACGGAGAATTTCAGATCACCCTGAGTGTCCGTATACTCCCAGTTACTCGGACCCACATTTAACCTTTGTTAGCCATGGACGAGCGGCGAGAATCCAGGGAACGGGCGACGGACGGCCGTTTTCAGGCAGTAGTCCGTTCCTACTACACCGTCGGAAACCGGTTTCGGTGCGCGCGCCGTTTATTCGGTCGTCCGGACCAGCGCGTCGACGGCGACGGGGCCGTCGGCGGTGACCACGACGGGGTTGAGGTCGAGTTCGGCCACGGACTCGACCGAGGCGGCGAGGTCGCCGACGCACACCAGGAGGTCGACGACCGGGTCGACGGGCAGCGGCTCCCCGTCGCGCCGGTCGGTCAACACGTCGGCGAGGGCCGTCTCCTCGACGGCTCGACGCGCGTCGGCCCGAGAGAACGGCGGGACGAGCGTCGCGCTCTCGTCGAGCACCTCCACGAGCACGCCGCCGGGCCCGACGGTGACGAGCGAGCCGAACACGTCGCCCGGCGCGACGCCGAGCATCGCCTCGACGCCGCCGTCGACCATCGGCTGGACCAGAATCCCGGCGATATCGTCGTCGTCCACGCGGGTCCGAGCGGCCGTGTACACGTCGTCGTAGGCCTCCCGTGCCTCCTCGGCGGACTCGACGCCGAGCCTGACGGCCCCTGCGTCGGTCCGGTGGGGCAGTTCCGGCGAGTCGACCTTGAGGACCGCAGACCCGTCCATCGAGGCCAGCGCGTCGGCGGCCTCGTCTGCGCTGGTCGCCAGCCGCGTCTCGACCGTCGGTACGTCGAACGCCGAGAGGAGGGACTCGGCTTCCTCCCACGTGAGAACGCGACCGCGCGGGAGGTCGAGATCCGCCGACGCCCCGCGGTCAGCGGCGAGGGCGCTCCGGGGAGACTGGTCGGCGAGTCGGTCGCGAGCGGCGGCGAACTCGACAGTGGACGCGACGGCGTCGAGACACCGGCTCGGGTCCTCGTAGAACGGCACGGACTCGCGGAGCCGGGCGTAGGCCGGCGTCTCGCTCGGGTCGTCTGGCACCTTCCGGCCGGTCCAGAGGACGTACACCGGGTCTTCGGCCCGCGCCGCGATGGCCGCCAGGTCGGCGGCGATGTCGGCGGCGCGGTCGTCGACGCCCGACAGGCCGATGGCGAAGACGTAGGCGTCGAAGCCGTCGTCGTTGAGGAGCGCATCGGCGATTTCCGGGAGCACGTCCGCGCCGTACCCGCGGATGTCGGCGGGATTCCGGAGTTCGCCGTAGGTCAGGAGGTCGTCCAGGTCGAGGAGCGCCTGCTCGGTCGCCCCGTCGATGTCCGGGAGCGCGAGGCCGCGCTCGGCGGCCATGTCGGCGAGCAGGCTCGCGAGGCCGCCGCTGGTCGAGGCGATACAGACGCGGTCGCCGTCCGGCGGTGCGCCCCCGGTGTGCGCGTTCGCGCGACCGAGGAGGTCGGGGATGTCGGGGACCCGCTGGACGCCGGTCTGGTCGAAGGCGGCCGCCCAGGCGTCGTCGTCGCCGGTGAGCGACCCGGTGTGCGAGAGGGTGGCCGCCTCCGCCTGGTCCGACTGGCCGATCTTGACCGTCAGGACGGGCGTGCCGTTTCGGACGGCGCGCTCGGCGACGCGCATGAACCGCTCCGGGTCTTCGATGCCCTCGACGTACGTGCAGATCACGTCGACGTCATCCTGTTCGGCCAGGTAGGCGACGTAGTCCGTGAGCGTCAGGTCGGTCTCGTTCCCGGTCGAGACGATGTGGCTGAAGTGCAGGTCCTGATCGGCCGCCCGCTCGAAGAAAGTGGTGAACGCCAGCGCGCCGGACTGGCTGACGAGGCCGATGCCGCCGGGTTCGGGCTCGCGCGAGCACGTCGAGGTGAGCGTCGCGCCCGCGGACGACATCACGCCGATGCAGTTCGGCCCGACGACACGGATACCTGCGTCTTCGGCGGCCGCGGCGAGGTCCGCTTCGACGGCCGCGCCGGCCTCGTCGGCTTCCGAGAACCCCGCGGTGAGCACGAGCGCGACGGGGACGCCCCGGTCTCCCGCCGCGCGGACCACGTCGACGACGTACTCTCGTGGGACGCTCACGACGACGAGATCGACGGTCTCCGGCACGTCGTCCACGTCGTCGTAACACCGCCGGTCCCATACCTCGTCCCGACTCGGGTTGACCGGGTAGAGGTCGCCGTCGAAGCCGTAGTCGAGGAGGTTATCGACGAGGTTCCCCGAGTAAAAGGAGTCCGGACTGGCCCCGACGACTGCGACCGAGTCGGGGTCGAACAGTCGCTCCAGGTCCGGCGTCGCGTGCGTCTCTGTCTCCGCGCTCGTTGCGCCATTCGATGTCATGACGCGGGACGATTCTCGCGGCGGCCGCCTGAACCTACTTCCGATGGTGGCCGGTAATCATCATTCTTTATAAGCAACGACCGATCCGATGGTAATTTACCGCTTTCCAGCGGCCCTCGCGCGGCCGAGAATCGTCCTCGCGCGCTCGACGAGCGGCGGGTCGATCATCTGCCCGCCGACGGTGAACACGCCGTCACCCGCCTCGTCGGCCGCCCGCTCGCCGTCGATCACGCGCTCAGCCCACTCGATCTCGTCCGAGTCCGGCGTGAACGCCTCGTTGATGACCGGGACCTGGTCGGGGTGGATGGCGAGCTTGCCGTCGAAGCCGAACTCGACGACCGTCTCGACCTGCTCGCGGAGCCCCTCGGCGTCCGCGATGTCGGTGTAGACGGTGTCGACCGCGTCGACGCCCGCGGCACCGGCCGCGACGACGACGCGCTGGCGCGCGTAGAGCGACTCGGTCTTCTCGGCGGTCACGGTGGCACCGATATCGGCGGTGAAGTCCTGGTCGCCGTAGGCGATCGCAGTCACGCCGGCCGCCGCCGCGATTTCGTCGGCCGCCTGGACGCCCGCCGCCGTCTCGATCAGCGGGACGATACCGACGCCTTCGGCCCCGAGGTCGGCGAGGTGGTCCCGAAGGGTCGCGACGTCGTCAGCCCCCTCCGCTTTCGGGAGCACGACGAACTCGGGCGGAGACGACGCCTCGCCGACGACAGCGGCCACGTCGTCCCGGCCGGAGCGCTCGTACGGATTGACGCGGACGCTGACCGCCGGCGTCGGGTCGTCGAGGGCGTCGAGCGTCTCCAGGACAGTCCGGCGCGCGGCCCCCTTCTCGTCGGGGGCCACGGCGTCTTCGAGGTCGAAGATGACCGCGTCCGCGTCCGTTCGGACGGCCTTCTCCAGCATCTCCCGGTCGTCGCCCGGCGTGTACAGCAGTGATCGACGGACCATACGTGACGACGCGTCCGGCCCGCTCGAAAAACTACGGGTCGAACGCCGGCCGTTCCGCGCGGTCGATCGCCGAGCGCCGGATCGAGCGAGCGACGCCCCAGCGCCGCCGAAACCCCTTTCACCCAGCCGGCGGACGAGCGCGGTATGGAACAGGGAGGCGACGCGAGCGAACGGAAGCGTTCGACGGCGGCGCACTTCGGCGCTCACGCCGACGCGTACCTCGACAGCGACGTCCACCGGTCCGGCACCGACCTCGACCAGCTCGCCTCGTGGTGCGCCTCGTCTCGCCGGGCCCTCGACGTGGCCACGGGCGCGGGCCACACCGCCGGCGCGCTGGTCGAGGCCGGGGTCGACCGCGTCGTCGCGACCGACGCCGCCCCGGACATGGTTCGGACCGCGACGACGGCGTTTCCGGCCGTCGAAGGCGTCGTCTGCGACGCCGAGGCGCTCCCGTTCGGCGCGGACGCCTTCGACGCCGTGGCCTGCCGCATCGCCGCCCACCACTTCCCTGACCCGGTCGCGTTCGTCGAGGCGGTGGCCCGTGTCCTCGAACCCGGTGGGACCTTCGCCTTCGAGGACAACGTCGCCCCGGCCGACGACGCGCTCGACGACTTCCTCAACACGGTCGAGCGGTTGCGTGACCCGACGCACGTCCGTTCCCACCGCGTCGACGACTGGGTCGAGTGGCTCGAAGGCGCGGGCTTCACCGTCGAAACCGCCCGGGTCGTCGACAAGACCCTCGCCTACGACGAGTGGGTGGCGAACGTCGAGACGCCCCCGGCTCGGCGCGAGCGCCTCGAAGCGGCCTTCGCCGACCCGCCGGCGGGCGCTGTGGAGGCGTTCGACGTGCAGACGGCCGACGGCGATGTCGAGTCGTTCGCGAACCAGAAGGTCCTGCTTCGCGCGACGCGGTGATTCACCCGGTCGGGGACCGCCGTAATCGACCGGTTCGACCGGCGCTCACTCGACTTCGAGTGGCTCGTCGATCGGCGTCCGCCCGGCGCTGTCCCGGTCTTCGGCCGGATGGAAACACGCGGCCTCGTGGCGGTCGTCCGTCCACGCGCCGAGTTCCGGCTCTTCGGTCAGACAGCGGTCGCTCGCCCGCGGACACCTTGGGGCGAACCGGCAGCCGACGTTGGGGCCAGTGATGTCAGCCGGGTCGCCGCTGAGACGCACGCGGTCGCGTCTGCCCCGCGGGTCCGTCTTCGGGACCGCCGCGAGCAGGGACTCGGTGTAGGGGTGCTTCGGGTCGGTGATGATCCGGTCCGTCCGACCGCGTTCGACGAACCGACCGAGGTACATGATCGCCATCCGGTCGGCGATCTGCGTGAGGCTGGCGAGGTCGTGTGAGATGTACAGGACGCCGATTCCCTCGGTGTTCGCCAGTTCCCGGAGGAGGTTCAGCACCTCCGCCTGGAGCGACACGTCGAGCATCGACGCCGGCTCGTCGCAGATGAGCAGGTCCGGATCGATGACCAGCGCCCGGGCGATGGCGACGCGCTGGCGCTGGCCGCCCGAGAGTTCGTTCGGGTAGGCGTCGAAGTATCGCTCGGCCGGGGCCAGCCCCACCCGTTCGAGTGTCTCCCGGACGGCCGCCTCCTTGTCGTCGGTCCGGTAGCCGTGAATCGTCAGCGGCTCCTTGACGAGCTGTTTGACCGTCATCCGCGGGTTCAGTGAGTCGTAGGGGTTCTGGAAGATGATCTGGAGGCGCTGCCGGAACGTCTGGGTGTCCTCGTCGCGGTAGTACTCGTACGGTCGGCCGTCGAACGTCACTTCGCCCGCAGTCGGCTCCTCCAGGAGCGCGAGCGTCTCTCCGAGCGTCGACTTGCCACAGCCAGACTCGCCGACCACGCCGAGGATCTCGCCGCGCGAGACCGACAGCGAGACGCCGTCGACGGCTTTGACGTGCGAGTCGTCGCTCCCGAGCACCTCCCGGAGGACGTCGCCGCGTCGGTCGTACCAGTCGCGGAGGCTGTTCGTGAACCCGGTGACGGTCGGCGAGACGCCGTCGATCGGAACTCGCCCGAGCAGCGACTCCTCTCGCTCGTACCACTTCTTCAGCCCCGCTACTTCCAGGAGCGTCTCGCCGTCTTCCGGTCGTTCCCCGTCGACCGCGCCGCCCCACGTCGAGGCCTCGTCTGCCTCGTCGCGCATCCGCGTCGCCCGCTCGGCGTGGTGACAGGCGACTCGTTGGTTCCGATAGGGGAGCTTCTCGAGCGCCGGCCGGGTGGTCTCGCACGTCTCGGACGCGAACGGACAGCGCGGTTCGAAGGCACAGCCGGTCGGCGTCCAGTCCGGGCTCGGCGGTTTTCCCGGAATCGAGACGAGCGCGTCGTCGCCGTCCGCGAGCGACGGGTACGCGCTCTTCAGCCCCATCGTGTACGGGTTCGACGGATTGAGCAGGACGCTCTCGACGCTGCCCTGTTCCATGACCGTCCCGCCGTAGAGGATTGACAGTTCGTCGCAGGTCTCCGCGATGACGCTGAGGTCGTGGGTGATGAGGAGCAGCGAGCTGTCTGTCTCCTCCTGAATCTGGAGGATGTTGTCGATGATCTTGTCCTGGACGACGACGTCCAGGCCGGTCGTCGGCTCGTCGGCGATGATGAGCTTCGGGTCGAGCGCGAGCGCCATCGCGATGACCACGCGCTGGCGCATCCCGTCGGAGAACTGGTGCGGATAGTCCTCGACCCGGACCGGGTCGAGGCCGACGGTCTCGAACAGCTCCTGGGCGCGGCGGTTCGCGTTCCGGTCGGAGACGTCCCTGTGGGTCTGGACCGCCTGACGGATCTGCGCGCCGACGGTCATCATCGGGTCGAGCGCGTCGATGGCCGTCTGCGGGATGAACGCGATCTCCTCCCAGAGGAGGTCCTGGCGCTCCGCGGGCGTCAGCGCTCGCAAGTCCCGGCCCTCGAACTCGACTGTACCCGATTCGATCGTGGCGGTGTCGGGCAGGAGGCCGAGGATCGCCTTCGCCGTCGTCGACTTCCCCGAGGCCGACTCCCCGGAGAGCGCGTAGTTGACGCCGTCGTCGATCGTGAACGAGACGCCGTTGACGCTGTGGAGCGGGCCGTCCCGCACGTCGTACCGCACCGTCAGCCCGTCCACGTCGAGGATCGTCACGCTCGCCCTCCGATCCGGTACGACCGTGACCCGGCCACACTCCAATCCCGACTCAGAGACTCCGCAGCGCTCGCCTCGCCACCCTCGTGTCGGACCATCTTGCTATCTAATCCTAACGTCTTATCGTTATGAATCCTCGGGTCTACTGGAGGGCGAAGATCCCTCGGTTTCGGCCTCTTAGCGGTCGAAACTGCCATAAACGCATTTTTGATTGAGAATCGTTTATCTCGAATCCATCGACCGAGTCTGCTGTCCATGCTAGCACGCCACGTGAGTGTGACCAGCACGATTCACAGTCTGTTATATATACTTGTAAGGCGTATTATATGTCGATGTGATAGCTCGTCGTGACTGACGTGGCAGTCGCCACGCCGGCCAGGCGCGTGTCACGGAGGAGTCACAAAATGTTCCAAGACGCACTCAACTATCCGCGAGAGAGCGACAGCGCAGTGAAAACCATCGCCATCGGCGGCCTCCTGCTGTTCCTCAGTTTCCTGGTGGTCCCGACGTTCTTCGTCATCGGCTACGTCGTCCGGACGCTCCGGGGCGTGCTGAACGGCGAGACCGAACCGCCGGAGTTCGACGACTGGGGTGACCTCGGGATGGACGGCCTGAAGGTGTTCGTCATCGGGTTCGTCTACTCGCTCGTCCCGACGGCCATCGCCGTCGTCGCGCTGTTCGCGAGCGGCGTGACGCTCGGCCTCGGCGGGAACGGCTCTGGAAGCGGACTCGCCGTCGGCTTCATCGTGGTCGTCGCCGCGCTCGCGGTGGCCATCATCTCGCTCGCCATGGCGTACGTGATCCCGGCCGCCGTCGTCGCGTTCGTCCGAACCGACAGCATCGCCGCGGCGTTCTCGCCCGGCGAACTCCGTTCGATGGCGTTCAGCCGGACCTACGCCACCGGCTGGCTGGTCGCCGTCGCAATCAGCCTCCTCAGCGGCGTCGTCATCGGCGTCCTGAACGCCGTCCTCATCGGCGCGCTACTGGCCCCCTTCCTGACGTTCTACGCGAACGTCGCCGGGGCCTACGCCATCGGGACCGCCGTCAACGAGATGCCGTCGGTCGACGACGGCGACGAGACGCCCGCCGGCCGACCGGCCGCCTGAGCGGTCCGAACGACGCTGTTTTCCGAGATACTATCAGTCACCATGCTCGAAGAAGCCATTCGATACCCCTGGTCCGGAGAGAAGAACGTCGAGACGTTGCTCGTCGGCGCCCTGTTGAGCGCGCTCGGCGTCTTCTTCGTCCCGGCGCTGTTGGTGTACGGCTACCTCATCAGCGTCATCAGGGAGGTCGACGCGGGCAACGACGAGTCGCCGCCGGAGTTCGAGGAGTGGACGGACCTGCTCGTCGAGGGCTTCGTCGGCTTCCTGATCGGAGTCGTCTACGCCGTGGTTCCGCTGGCGGTGCTCGGCCTCGCTGTCGCGTCGCTCGTTCTCCCCGTCACGGTGGTCTCGTCGCCCGGCGGCGAGCCACCCGCGTCGGACATCGCAATCGGCGGCCTGCTACTCGCGCTGCTCGTGATACTCGTGACCGTCGTCATCGTCGTCGCCGCCGCGTACCTCCTTCCCGCGGCCATCGCGGCCTACGCGGTCACGGGCCGCGCGGGCGCGGCGTTCTCGCCCGGGACGCTCCGCGAAATCGGCGGCTCCCGAACGTACGCCGTCGCCTGGCTGGTCGCCGTCGTCATCGCGGTCGTTGCACAGGCGGTCGCCGGCGTCGTCGCCGCGACGGTGATCGGCGTCCTGCTCCTCCCGGTGATATCGTTCTACGGATCCGTCGCCGGGGCCTACGCAATTGGGACGGCGGCCGCCGACGTACCGGCGCTCGCGGGCGACCGCGAGTCCGCTTCTGGCGGACCGACTCGATAGGAGGGTCGCTTGCCGATTCGGCGTCTATTCGCGTACTGTCGGTCGATGTTTCGGTCGTATCCGCGCGACCACGGCAGGTCTTTCCGACGACTTTCAGTTATATTTATGCTTCGAATGATGCTTCTGGTGCATGCCAGAGATCGAATTCGTTACCTTCGCCTGTGCCGACGCGGACGAACTGGCGGCCTTCTGGGCCGCGGCCCTCGACGGCGAGCGCCGGGAACTGCCGGCCACGCTCGACCCGGAGATCGTCGACCGACCCGGCGATGGCCCCGACTTATTGTTCAAGGAACAGCCGAAAGGGACGGAGCGAGACCTGCCGATCCACCTCGACCTGTCGACGACTGATCGGGAGGCGACGGTCGCCGAACTGCGGTCGCTCGGAGCGTCGGTCCGCGAGACCAAGACTGAGACGTACGAAACGCACACGGCCACTTGGACAGTGATGGAAGACCCCGAGGGCAACGGGTTCTGCGTGAGCGAATACCAATGAGACGCGGTCTGGTGCGAGCGTGGGCTCACTGTAGTAGCCATTGAAAGTCAGTGCACACCCGATCGCACGACGGCAGTGCGATCGGTGTGTAAATCGTTTCAATTGTTACTATCGCCCGGGCACGGTGATGTTGGGTGGCCGGTCGTCCGTACCCGCCGTCGTCACTCGTCGGAGTACTCGAAGTAGTCGATCACTTCGACGCGGAGTTCCCGCCAGTCGCCTTCGACGCGCTCTTCAGTTACCTGCTTGATAGTTTCGGCGTTCGGCAGGAGGAGAAACCGGATACGGCGCGGGTTCATCCCCACGGGGTGATATTCAAGTTTGAAAATTTGTTCCATCGTCCAGTTCCCCTCCCTGTGAACCCGTCACATCATGGTTCGGTATCCGTAATAATTGTAGCGATTCGGGCGGTAATATTATTCAATAGCTCCATATACGCTATTGGGGTGTGGTTCGACTGGCGCACGTCGCGGATCGATCGGCGGGGCGTCGGGCGGTTTCTAGACGAACCGAAGGGGGTAGAGTATTCGGCACCCTCCATCGACGGCGTTGTGCCCCCGCCTTCGGTGCCGCGACCCCGCCGTGCCGTGCGTGTTCCACATCGAATAGCAGGGCACTTGTGTCCGTACGGCGGACCCTCCGGTATGCAGATCAAGAGCCGGGAGACCACCGCCGAGGGGCGCGAGCGCATCGAGGTGGTCCCCGAGACGCTGGACGACCTCTGGCACCTCTCGCACGTCGTCGAACCGGGCGACCTCGTCTCGGGCGACACCACCCGGCGGATCCAGCGCAACGACGACAACCTCCGGGACTCGGGCGGCGAGCGCGAGCACATGTGGCTCCAGATCGAGGTCACGGACGTGGAGTTCGCGAAGTTCGCCAACCGCCTGCGCGTCGGAGGCGAGATCGTCGACTGCTCGCGCGAGGACCAGCTGGGCTTTCACCACACCATCAACGTCGAGGAGCACACGGAACTGACCATCGAGAAGCACTTGAAATCCGATCAGGCCGACCGCCTGGAGGAGGCCGTCGAGGCCACGGAGAACCCCGACGTGGCCATCGCCACCGTCGAGGAGGGCGAGGCCCACGTCCACACCGTCGCCCAGTACGGGACCGAGGAGCGAGCGAGCCTCACCTCGACCACGGGCAAGGGCGAGTACGCCCGCCCGCGAAAGGAGCTGTTCGCCGAGCTGTCGGACGTGCTGAAGCGCCAGGACGTGGACGCCTACATCCTCGCCGGCCCGGGCTTCACCAAGCAGGACGCGCTCGACTACTTCGAAGACGAGATTCCCGAGATCGCGGCCCAGATCACGGTCGTCGACACCGCGGGCGTGGGGGACCGCGGCGTCCACGAGGTCCTCAAGCGCGGCGCGGTCGAGGACGTGCAACAACAGACCCGCATCGCCGAGGAGGCGGACTACATCGACGAACTGATGGCCCGCATCGGCGAGGGCGCGGAGGTCGCCTACGGTCCCGAGGAAGTCGCGAAGGCGGCCGACTACGGCGCGATCGAGACGCTCCTGGTCCTCGACGACCGGCTCCGGAAAGAGCGAGCCGGCGAGGGTGACTGGGACGTCGACGTAGATCGGCTCATCGAGACGACCGAACAGAAGGGCGGCGACGTGACCGTCTTCTCCGCCGAGTTCGCCCCCGGCCAGCAGCTCGCGAACCTCGGCGGTATCGCCGCGTTGCTCCGGTATCGACTCGACTGAATCGGGACGACCGCGATAATCCTCGGTCGTCAGACAGTTGTTCCGGAGTTGATTTCCCCGAAACCGTTTTTTGCACCGGTATCTATTGGTTGATAACCCACACTCTCGCGGGAGTTCGACATGTCATTCGAGGACAAACAAGACTTCGCTCGGCAAGTCGCCGACCTCAACAAGTACGGGCAGGCGCTCAATCGCTGTGACTCCGTCGACGAGGTCGTCTCGCTCACGCTGGAGGCGATGTCACTGCTCTTTGAGTTCTCCTACTCCACCTTCGTCGAGGTCCGTGACGGCGACCTCCGCGTTGTCCACAGCACGAACCCGAACTTCGTCCCCGGCGACGAGCCCAGCGACCTCGCCCGGCGGGCCAAGGAGACCTGCGAGACGGTCGCCGAGCAGGGGAACCGGGCTCGGGTCGCTCCGGACTCCGCGGTGATCGGCGCACTCGCAGTGCCGGCACAGATGGGCGACGAGGTGACGGCGGTACTCGTCACCCGCTCGCGGTCGGTCGAGGCGTTCGGCGACGAGGTCGTTCGACCGCTCGAGATACTCGCCTCCCACGCGGCGACTGCCATCAGCAACATCCGTTCGCGCGAGCGGTTGGAGCGTGCCCACCGCGACCTGGAGACCCGAAAGGAGATGATCGAGATGTACGACCGACTCCTGCGTCACGACCTGGGCAACGACCTCCAGGTCATCGCGGGCTTCGCCGACGTGGTCGCCGGAGAAGTCGACGGCCAGACCGCGGAGTACGCCACCAAGATCCAGCGGGCGGCCGAGAGCGCCGCGGACTTGATCCAGCGGGTCGGCGACCTCGTCTCGACGCTCGAAGAACAGGACAACCCCGAGCCCCGCGACCTCGCTGCCGTCCTCGGTCAGACCGTCCGCGACGTGGAGGAGAACTACGAGACGCTGAGCGTCGAGTTCGACGAATCGGCCGTCGAGTACCAGGTGTTCGGCGGCGACCTGCTCGACTCCGTGTTTACGAACGTCATGTCGAACGCCGCCGTCCACAACGAGGGCGAGGTCCACGTGCGAGTGCTCCCGGAGACGAACGGAACCGACGAAATAACGGTCCGGTTCGCGGACGACGGGAGCGGCGTCCCGCCGAACCTCCGCGAGCAGATCTTCGAGATGGGCGTCAAGGGTCGAGAGAGTTCGGGGACCGGCTTCGGCCTCGGATTCGTCCGGGCGCTCACCGAGTCCTACGGCGGCAGCGTCGGCGTCACCGACAGCGAGTACGGCGGCGCGGAGTTCCGCGTCACGCTCGAACGCGTCTAGTCCCCGACGGCCCGCTCCGGCGGCTACCGCGCACCGACGGTGATCGTCACGCCGTCCTCGGCGAAGCGAACGTCGCCGTCGTACTGCTCGCCCAGCGAGTCGAGCATCTCCTCGTGGCGGCCCTCGGTGTGGGGGTAGAGGTGCGAGAGGTACACCCGCCCGACCTCGGCGTCCGCCTCGGCCAGCGTCCGACCGAGCGCCGACGGCGTCGGGTGGTTCGACACGTCCACGTCGTCGGGAAAGGAGCAGTCGTGGACCAGCACGGCCGACCCGTCGGCGAACTCGACGAGGTCGGTGAACGCCTCGGAGTCCCCCCCGAGCGTGATCGTCGGCCCGTCACCGACAGCGAGGCGGTAGGCGAAACACTGCATCGAGTGGCGCGTCTCGAACGCCGCGCCGTCGAAGCCGGCGAGTTCGAACGTCCCCTCGTCGAGGTCTCTGAGCGTCAAGTCCAGGCGTCCCTCCATGTAGTCGTGGACCGAGAGCAGGTCGCGGACCAACTGGCTCGTGCCCGGCGGTCCGGCCACTGTCAGAGCCGTCTCGCCGGCCAGCCAGCGGGCTTTCAGCAGCACGTCGAGGTCCGAGACGTGGTCGAGGTGGTGGTGGGACAGCAACACGGTATCGACGGCCTCGTACCCGATTTCGGTCCGGGCGAGCGCGTGCAGGACGCCGCTACCGCAGTCGACGAGCAGCCGATTTCCGCCGGTTTCCAGCAGGTACCCGGACTGCATCCGGGTGCCGGTCGGCATAGCGCTACCGGTGCCGAGGAACGTGAGGCGCATACCGGAGGACAGCGAGCGGAGGACAAAGGCGTTGGCGGAAGGGAGCGTCGGGGATACCCGAACGGGGACCCGTTCAGGCGCGTCAGCGGAGAGAGGGCGGGGGATGGCCGTCGGCGGGGACGACACCAGGGCGGACTCGGTCGGGGCAAGTCACCCGTCGACGGCGCACTTCGTGCTTCGACGGGGGATAGCAAAAGTCCACTCGTGGCTCAAAACCGATTTTTAGCGATAGTAGTTCGGTTGGAACGGTCCCGTGTCCGCGGATGCCAGCCCACTTGTACGAGCGCGGCGAAGGCCGGTTATGAAGAAGTCACTCGACGAGCACGCGGAACGGTTCTCCGAACACGCCGCCGACTACGACGAGAGTCAGGACTCCGACGCGTATCGCGCCTGCGTCGATTTCGTCGTCGAGCACGCCGCGCCCGACGCGGACGACGTCGTCCTCGACATCGGCACGGGGACGGGCGCGATCGCGCTCGCCCTCGCCCCGGACGCCGGCGAGGTACTCGGCCGCGACATCAGCGAGGGGATGCTGGACGAGGCCCGCGAGAAAGCCGCGGAGGGCGGCGTCGAGAACGTCGCCTTCGGCGAGGGCCGGTTCCGCGACCCCAACGTCGACGGGCCGGTCGACGTCGTCACGTCGAACTTCGCGATGCACCACCTCGGCGACGACGAGAAGCGCGACGCCATCGACGCGCTCGCCGCGCTGGAGCCGCGCCGAATCGTCCTCGGCGACGTGATGCTGTTCGGCGACGACACTGCCGCCCCCTTCTACGATCCGGCGGTCGACGACCCGGCGACGGTCGGGCTGCTCGCCGACGCGTTCACGGACGCGGGCTACGCGCTGACGGCCGTCGAGATGGTCACCGAGCAGGCGGGCGTCCTGGTGGCCGAACGGTCGGTCTGACAACCCTCAGCGGTACTCCGAGTAGGCCCAGTACGCGACGTACAGCGAGACCACCAGCAGGCCGCCGAGGAAGAACGCCACGCCCGGTTCGAGGCCGAAGCCGCCGCCGGCCGCCGCATCCGTGGTCAGCTGTCGCGCCTGCTCGGTCATCGCTTCGGCCTGCGTCGGTTCCGGCGTCGCCGGCGCTTCCGTCGCCGGCGCGGGCGTCTCGGTCGCCTCGGCGATGTGGAAGCCGCCGTCGCCGCCGTCCGGTGGCGGGGTCTCCCGGGCCGCCTCCGTCTGGGTCGTCGGCCCACTGCCCGCCCCAGCGTCGCTCTCAGATCCCGCGCCGCTCGTGCCGGCGTCGCCAGCGCCGGGAGAGCCGAGCTGGAACGGCACGCGACCGAGGAGGACCTGCATCATCACGCTGGCCGCCGTGAGGATCCCGACGACTGGGAGCACCCGCTGGACCAGCGAGCGGAGCGAGCGCTTTCGCTCCCGCGTTCCGACGAACAGGACGAGCGGGTCGTCTGGCGGCTCGTACACTTTCATCTCCTGGCCTTTCTCGGAGTACTGGGTCCCGGCGACGGCGATGAGTTCCTCGTCTTCCAGTTTCTCCAGGTGGTAGGACACCTTCTGGATCGACATGCCGAGGCGGTCGGCCAGTTCGGAGGGCGTGCCCGGGTCGTCGTAGACCGCGTTGAGAATCTCCCGGGCGGTCTCGGAGGAGAGGGCGTCCAGAACGGCGGAGACGTCTTCGTCGACCCCGACGACCTGGAGCTTCCCGTCCTGTGAGGTGCTCGCGTCGGGACCGCGAGAGGGCAGCAGGGACATATCCGTTCCAGTGCCGCCCAGCGTAATGAATCTCGTGGAACCTCACAGCGCCGTTTGAGTCACGCCCGGCGGCCGCGAACGGCGCGCGCCCGCCCCGAGACAGCGGAACCCACTTGCCGCGTCGGCCCTACTGCCCGACAAGAGCCGACGATGGGAGGACGCGAGCGCCTGGCGGCGATTGACACGGAGTTCGACCCGGACGCGGTCGACATCGACGACGGCGACGTGCTAGACCTGCTCGCGCCCGTCGTCAGGGAGTGGTGGGTCGAGCAGTTCGGCGAGTTCGTCCCGGGCAACGGCGGCTTCTTCACGCCGCCCCAGAAGGAGGCCATCCCGCTGATTCACGAGGGCGAGAACGCCCTCATCTGCGCGCCGACGGGGAGCGGCAAGACGCTCGCCTCCTTCACCGGCATCATCAACGAACTGTTCGCGAAGGCCCGCGCGGACGACCTGGAGAACTCCGTGTACTGCCTGTACGTCTCGCCGCTGAAGTCCCTGGCCAACGACATCCATCGGAACCTCGAACGGCCGCTAGACGACATCACGGCGAAGCTCGACGACCGCGGCGAGGACGTGGACATCCGCCACGCGATCCGCCACGGCGACACCAGCGACAGCGAGCGCCAGGCGATGCTCGAAACGACGCCGCACATCCTCAACACGACGCCGGAGACGCTCGCCATCCTCCTCAATTCCCCGAAGTTCAAGGAGAAACTGGAGACCGTCGAGTACGTCATCGTCGACGAGATCCACAGTCTCGCCGAGAACAAGCGCGGGACGCACCTCTCGGTGTCGCTGGAGCGCTTGGAGGAGATGGTCGACCAGTCGCCCACGCGCATCGGCTGTTCGGCCACCGTCGAGCCGCTGGACACCGTCGCGGAGTTCCTCGTCGGCCGCCGGGAACCGGGCGGTGCGCCCCGCGACTACGAAATCGTGGACACGCGATTCTCGCGGGACTTCGACGTCGAACTGTCGTGTCCGGCCGACGACCTCATCAACACGCCGCGTGACATCGTCACCGAGCGGTTCTACAAACAGCTCCACGAGCACGTCCAGTCCCACACGAACACGCTGGTGTTCACGAACACCCGGTCGGGAGCCGAGCGGGTGCTCCACAATCTCCGGGAGAAGTTCGACGCCTACGACGAGTCAAACTCCGGCTGTCACCACGGCTCGCTCTCGAAGGAGAAGCGCCGCGAGGTCGAGGAGTCGCTGAAAGCCGGCACGCTGGACGTGGTGACGACCTCGACCAGCCTCGAACTGGGCATCGACATGCCCCACATCGACCTGGTGGTGCAGGTCGGGTCCCCCAAGTCCGTCGCCGCGCTCCTCCAGCGCATCGGGCGGGCGGGCCACCAGCTCGGCGAGACCGTCGAGGGCCGCGTCGTCGCGCTCGACCGCGACGAACTCGTGGAGTGCGCGGTGATGCTCCAGAAGGCCGAGTCGGGCTTCGTCGACCGGGTGTTCGTCCCCGAGAAGGCCCAGGACGTGGCGACACAACACGTCTACGGCATGGCCATCAACCGCGTCCGGCCCGAACGAGAGGTACAGGGCGTCCTGCGGCGGGCGTACCCCTATCGGAACTACACGGACGGCGAGTGGGAACAGCTCATGCGGTACCTGACCGCGGACTATCCGGGCCTGGAGGACAAGAACGTCTACGCCAAAGTGTGGCGCGACGAGAACGACCCGCCCGACGGTGAGTACCACTACGAGGAGTTCGAGGTCGGCGAACCGCTGCTCGGCAAGCGCGGCCGCCTCGCCCGCGTCATCTACATGACCAACATCGGTACGATTCCGGACTCCTTTACCTGCGACGTGGTCACCCGCAGCGGCGACGACTGGGTCGGCCAGCTGGACGAGTCCTACCTCGACACGCTGGAGACGGGCGACGTGTTCGTCCTCGGTGGCGACAACTTCGAGTACCGCTACCGCCGCGGGTCGAAGGTGTACGTGGACCGGACGGCGGCGCGGCCGACGGTCCCCTCGTGGTTCTCCGAGCGCCTGCCGCTGTCGTACGACCTCGGCCGGGAGATTCTGGACTTCCAGGGGAGCCTGCTCGACCGACTCGAAGCCGGCGGGATGTCCGAGGTGCGCAACTGGCTCCGGACCTTCCCCGTCGACGAGAACAGCGTGCGGGCCATCGCGCGGATGTTCCGCGAGCAGGTCGCTTACGCCGGGGCCGACAGCGTCGCCACCTCGGACCGACTGGTCATCGAGGAGGCGCTGGACCACGACGAGTACGAGCGGCGCTACCACGTCCACTCGAACTACGGCCGGCGGTTCAACGACGGCCTCTCGCGGCTGCTGGCCTACCGCATCGCGCAGGCGGCCAGCGCGAACGTCCAGGTCGCCGTCGCCGACAACGGCTTCACCCTCTCGATGCCGCTGAATCGCAAAGTCGACGTCGAGCGCATCCTCACCGACATCGACCCCGACGTGGTCCGCGAGGACCTCCGGGCAAGCCTCGACGGGACGGACCTGCTCCAGCGGTACTTCCGCATCAACGCCACGCGCTCGCTGATGATCCTCAAGCGCTACAAGGGCTACGAGAAGTCCGCCAGCGAGCAGCAGGTCTCCTCGGAGATGCTGCTCGGGTTCGCACAGGACCTCGGCGAGTTCGCCGTCGTCGAGGAGACCTACCGGGAGATTCTGGAGGACAAGCTCCACGTCGAGGCCGTCGAGGCGGTCCTCTCGGCCGTTCGGGACGGCGCGGTGGACGTGGTCAGGACCCGCGTCGACTCGCCCTCGCCGCGCGCCTTCGGTCTCGCGACGCTGATGGCCAGCGACGTGGTGCTGGCCGAGGACGAGTCAGCCGTGCTCCAGGAGTTCCACCGTCGCGTCCTCGACGAGATCGACGATGATACCGGAGACGAGGCGGTCGTCACTGACGATTGACGCCGCTTCGGGTTCCCGCTAGCGTGGGAATAGTAATGGGCCGCGCCCACTAAGCCTGTCATGGAATGCCACATCACACTCACGCGAGCGACGAGGCCCACGACCGCGACGAACCCGAGGCCGGACGCGTCCGCGAGGCGGTCGAATCGGACATCGACGCCCGCGACGACTGGGCGTGCCGCCGTCGGAAAGGGATACCGACCGACAAGCAACTGCTCGTCGTGGCGTGCATGGACGAGCGGATTCCGGTCGAAGACGTGCTCGGCCTCTCGCTCGGGGACGCACAGATATTCCGGAACGCGGGCGGAAAGGTAACGGACGACGTGATCCGGTCGGCCGCGCTGACGACGCAGTTCTTCGACACGACGGAGATCATCGTCCTCAACCACACCGACTGCGGGATGATGAGCGCGTCCGACGAGGCCATCGTCGACGGCTTCCAGGCGGCGGTGAACGGCGACCTCTCTGACCTCACGCTCGACCCGTCGCTCCCCGAACTGAACATCGGCGCGGCGTCCATCGAGGAGTGGGTCCGGATGACCGACGACGTCGACGTGGCCTGTGCCGCCCAGGTGGAGTACCTGGAGAACCACGACCTGATCCCGGAGAACGTCACCGTGAGCGGCTACGTCTACGAGGTCGAGAGCGGCCACCTCCGCCGGCCGGGCGAGCGACTCGCGGAGCGGGTGAACGAGCGCGCCTGAGACCACCACCCCTGGGATATCCGCCGGGCGCGGCGGCCGACTCCCGCGGTCGAAGCCCAACCGTTAATCCGCGGCCGGCCCCTCGAACCCGGTATGGAGAGGCTCCACCCCCGCGTGCGACTGCTGTGGGCGCTGTCGTCCGTCGTTCGGACCACCGTGCTCGCGGCCGTCGCGTTCGCCGTCGACCGGTTCCTCGTCGCGCTCCCGCAGACGGCCATCGCCGCCGGGTGGCTCGTTCTCGTCCTCGCGGGTGTCGGCCGCGCGCTGCTCGCCCACCGGATCTGGCGGTTCGAGCTACAGGACGACGCGCTCTTTCTGATACGCGGGGTGGTGACCCGGACCGACACGTCCGTCCCGTACGTCCGGGTCCAGCACGTCGACACCACGCGCGGCCCGATCGAGCGGTCTGTCGGCCTGGCGAGCGTGGTCGTCTACACCGCCGGCTCGCGGGGCGCTGACATCACCATTCCCGGCCTCCGGCCCGAGCGAGCGACCGAACTGCGCGAACGGCTCCGCGACCTCGCAATCGAGAGCGAGGCCACCGACGCGGTATGACGCGGCTCCATCCGCGTAGCGCCGTCGTCCGCGTCGCACGCGGCGCGCTCCAGGGCGCGTTCTTCGGGTTCTTCGCCGGCTCCGTCGGCGCGGGAACGGCGTTCCTCCCGGCGCTCTCGGTCCCGCTCGTCGCCGTCTTCGGGGCGCTGCTCGGGGGCGGGTACGCCCTGGCGCGCTACCTCCGCTTTCGCTACGAACTCGACGGCGACACGCTCAGCGTCGAGTCCGGCGTGTTCGCCCGGCAGTCCCGCCAGATCCCGCTCGGCCGCGTCCAGAACGTCGACGTGGAGCAGAACGTCGTCAATCGCCTCCTCGGACTCGCGGTCGTGCGCTTCGAAACGGCCGGCGGGAGCGCGACGGAGGCCACGCTCGACGCGGTCGACGAGTCGGAGGTCGACCGCCTGCGGAACTACGTCCGCCGCCGCGAGAGAGAGACGGCCGCCGAATCGAGGGTCGAAACGGACGCGGCCCGGACTGGCGCGGGTGAGTCAGACGCGGGCGAGACGACGGACGACGCATTCGCGGGGGATGACCCCGGCGAGCCGACCGGCGCGCTCGACGCCGCGTCCCCCGACTCGGAGCCGGACGGCGACCTCCTGTTCGAGTTCGGCTGGCGCGAACTGCTCACCTACGCCGTCGTCTCGGTGCGGCCCGCCGCGCCCGTCCTGACGCTCGCCGGCCTGCCGCTCGGGATGGACCTCGTCCGGGTCGTGCTGCGGTTCAACGCCGATCTCGTCGGCGTGAGTGCGGCCTTGCGCCCCTGGCTGTTCGGGTCGCCCGAAGGGACCCGACTGCTCGTCTTCGCGGCCGTGACGCTCACGCAGTTCCTCCTGCTCGCGCTCGCGGTCAGCGTCGCCCTGACCGTCGTGGAGTACCACGGCTTCCGGCTGACGCGCGCGAACGGCGACCTCCGCTACGAGCGCGGCCTCCTGCGGCGCTACAGCGGCAACATCCCGCTGGAGAAGGTCCAGACCCTCACCGTCCGCGAGAACGTCCTGATGCGGCGGTTCGGCTACGCCTCGCTCGCCGTCGAGACGGCGGGGTACAGCGGCGGCGACCAGCAGTCCACGCAGGGCGTCGCGGTGCCGCTCGCGGCCCGCGACGAGGTGTCCGAACTGGCCCGCGACGTCGAGCCGTTCGGAGACCTCGACTTCGAGCGACCGCCGGAGCGCGCCCGTCGGCGCTACGTCGCCCGCTTCTCGATTGCCGCCGCCGGGCTGACCGCCGTGGCGTACGCGGCCGATTCGCTGGTCTTCGAGACGGGGTACTGGTGGCTCGCGCTCGCGCTCTTTCTGCCCGTCGTGCCGGCCGCGCACCTCCGCTGGCGACACCGCGGGTTCGACCTCGACGACTCGGTGCTCGCGACGCGGAGCGGCTTCTGGCGGCGGACCACCCGTCTCGTCCCGTACTACCGGCTCCAGACGGTGTTCGTCACCCGGTCGCCGTTCCAGCGCCGCCGCGACCTGGCGACGGTCGGAGCCGACACGGCCAGTTCGTCGAGCCTGCTCGGCGGCGTCGCACGAGCGTACGACCTGGACGAGGAAGTGGCGGTCGAACTCAGAGAGGAACTCCGGCGCCGCCTCACCGCTCACATCGCGATGCGGCGGCGGGGCGAGTCGACGGCCGACGACGCGGATGTCGGTGACGACCCGAACGCAGACGAAGCAGTGGCGGACGACGAAGCGGCGACAGGCGACGAAGCGATGGCGAGCGAGGACCCGATGGAGACTGACGACGGAGCGGTGGCTGATGACGAAGCCGCGACTCGTGACGAAACGGCGACTGACGACGAGTAGTCAGCGCGCCCACTCGACCATCCGGCCGTACACCTCGTCGGTCGCCAGCGCGTCGGCGTCGCCGACGAGGACGAGCGCCTTCTTCGCCCGCGTCAGCGCGACGTTGATGCGCCGGTAGTCCTCGAAGATGGGGCCGTCGAGCGCGCCCGTGGCGACGAAGGAGACGACGATGACCTCCTTGCTCGACCCCTGGAAGCGGTCCACCGTGTCGACGGCCACGTCCGGGAGCCGTTTGGTGATCTCCGCGACCTGGGCACGGTACGGCGCGATGACGCCGATGTCGTCGGCCGGCACGCCGGCGTCGCGGTAGGCCGCCACCACCTCGGCGACGGCGTCGGCTTCGGCGGGGTTCGTGTTCCCTCGCTGGCTCCCGTCGGGGTCGACGAACGAGACGCGGTCGCGCAGGTGCGCTGGCAGCGCGTCCAGCGAGACGCCGTCGAGGTGGTCGATGCGCTGGGCGGCCACCTCGCCCGTCGCGGGCCGCAACTGCCCGTCGTAGAACTCTCGCGAGGCGAACGCCTGGATGTGCTGGGCCATGCGGTACTGGCGGTCCAGCATGACGCCGGCGTCGGGATGGGCGTCGATCAGGCGCTCGAACAGGGAGGTCGACAGCGTCTCGTCCTCGGACTGGACAACCGGCGGGAGCTGCTGGTGGTCGCCGACGAGGACGAAGCGGTCGGCCAGCGTCGTCGCGGCGAGGGTCCCCGGCTCGGTCAGCTGGCCCGCCTCGTCGACGACGGCCGCGTCGAACGCCTGGGTCTGGAGCGTCGTGCCCCCGCAGGTGGCCGTCGTCGCCGCGACCACCTGCGCGTTCTGGAGGCGGCTGGCGCACTCGCCGGGGTCGCCGCTGGTCTCCAGGCGGTACTCCAGCATGTCGTCGCGGACACCGCTCTCGGTCCCGACGCGGACGATGTCGGTGAAGCCCTGCTCCTCCAGCGCCTCCAAGAGGTTGTCGACCGCGCGGTTCGTGAACGCCGAGAGGAGGACGCGCTGGCCGCCGTCCCCGTCCCGCCCGTCGCCCTCAACCAGCGCCCGGATCATCCGGGCCAGCGTGTAGGTCTTGCCCGTCCCGGGCGGGCCGTGGACGAGCGCGAAGTCCTCGGCCCCGACGGCCAGTCGGACCGCCTCGTTCTGGGCGTCGTTGTTGTCGATGAACGTCCGTTCGACGGCCTCGAACTCGGGGTCTCGACGGCCGAACAGCACGTCCTTCTGCTCGGGGGACTGGAGCAACAGCGCGTCGTGGAGCGCGTTCTCGAGGCGGTCGGTCGTCAGTTCCGAGGGGTACACGTCGAGCCGACGGAGGTCCAGCGGCTCGTCGGCGGTGACGACGACCTCGTCGTTCACGGCGGTGCCGTTCCCGTCATCCGAGGCGCGTGGCGCCTCGTTTCCGAGGCGCTCGACGCGGGCCAGTTCGGCGTTCCCCGTCACCGGGTCGCCGTCGCTGGCGAGCACGAGGTTCCCCTCGCGGATCTTCGAGACGGCCCCCGTGGCCTTCGCGCGGAGTTCCCAGCGGCCGCCGTCGAGTTCACGGCGGCCGGTCGGTTCGAGGTCGACGAGCGCGCGGTCGTCGTCGGCGCGCTCCTGTGGCGTCTGCTCCCAGAGCTTCGCGTACTCCCGGTGGACGGCGCGGCGCTCGGCCTCGATGGCCTCGTAGAACCGCTCGAAGTACGCCCGCTCCTCGGCCGGAATCGCCCGCCCGACCTGGCCGGCCTTCGACTCCTGGCCGAGGCGGCCGGAGACGGCCATGCAGGTGTCCTGCTCGAAGCAGTACTCGCACTTCGCGTTGGCCTCGTAGCCCGTCGGCACGGACGAGTCGTACTCCATCGCCGCGATCTCGTTGCGGGCGCGGACGACGTAGTTCAGCAGGCCGCTCCCGATGGAGAACTCCTTGGCCGGCGAGAGGTCGCCGCTCTCCTCGGTGCGGTCCACGGCGGCGTTCTTCGTGTACAGGAGCGTGCCCGTGTCGGGCGCGGCCTCGACCGCGCTCCCGTCACCCGCCGCGCGCTCGCCGAGCATCAGGGCGTACGCGGTCGCCTGGATCTTGTCCTGGAAGCGCGGCTCGCGTTTCGTGTTCTTGCCGGTCTTGAGTTCGACGGGCATCCCCCGGCGGACGGCGTCGGCCCGCCCCTTCATGCCGAAGCGCTCGGAGATGAGCGTCATCTCGGAGCGCCACTCGTCAGACTCCGTGAGCGTCCCCTGCTGGAGCCACCCCTGGATGGCCGCCGCGTGGTCGCGAACGTCGCCGGCCACCTCGTCGGCCTCGCGGCCGAGCAGGCCGATAGACAGCCCCGCGGCGTCGACCTGCTCCGCGATGGCCTCGTCCAGGTCCCGGCCCCGCAGGAGGTCGCCGAACACCTCGTGGACGACGGTCCCCTTCACCAGCGGGTAGGCGTGGTCCGCGCCGTCGAGCTTGTTGAGGTAGTACATCCGGGGGCACTGCACCCACGACCGGATGTCGGTCACGTCGACGAGGAAGTCCGGTTCCACGACAAGGCTGGCGTCGCCGCCGACGGAGTACTGCTGTTCGCCCCGATACTCCCGCTCGTCGGGATTGTAGACGGCGACTTCCATGCCCGGCTCGACCACCTCGCCGGTCTCCGTCCACTTGCCCCACAGCGTCACCGTCGTCGGCTCGCCCGCCCCGCGCTCCGGCCGGATCGTTAGCTCACAGAGCTCGCTCTCGCCGTACTGCGTGTTCACGGTCTTCGGGTCCGCCGCCTCGACGACGACACCGCGGACGCGATCCTCGCTCATCGCTCGGCCCTCCCCAGTTGCACGGCCGCACCGACGCGGCGGAGCTTCAAAAGTCGTTCGCGCTCGCGGTCAGTCGCTGGCGTCGTCATCGGATTCGTCTCCGAGATCCGAGTCCGGGCCGACGGCGTTGGCTTCGAGCGTCTCCAGGGTCACGTCCTCGAGTACGTCCTCGCTCGTGGCGTCCATGTTCACCGGCGGCGCGCGCCCCGCCTCGTGGGCCTCGATCCAGCGCGGGACGCAGACGCACCAGTTATCGCCCGGTTCCAGCCCGGGGAAGTTCAGGTCAGGACGCGGCGTCACCAGGTCGTTGCCCTGGGCCTTGCTGTACTCCAGGAACTCCGAGGTCATCACCGCGCAGATCTCGTGACGGCCGGGATCGCGCTGTAGCGGGTAGCAGTACCCGTCCCGCATGAACCCCGTCATCGGGTCCGTCGAGCAGGGGCTCAGTTCCCCGCCGAGGACGTTCCGTTCGCTCTCCATGCCTCCCCTTCGCCGTCCCGGCGGGTAAAGGCGTTCGGCCGTCGGCGACGCGACCGGTCCGGCGGTCGTCACTCCTCCGCGTCCGCGGGCGGGTCGGTATCGTCGCCAGAGAGGCCGGCGCGGCGCGTCTCCGCGGGCGCCGAACTGGCGTCCGCTATGTCCGCGGCGGTCTCGTCACTCGCCTCCGCCGGTTCCGAATCGGCCTCTCCGACCGACGGCGCGTCCGGCGAGACGGCCGGCACGTCGACGGCGGACAGCGCCGATTGGATCACGTCGGCCGGTTCGATGCCCTCGACGGTGGCCTCGGTCGTCAGGACGACCCGGTGGGCCATCGTCGCCGTCGCGAGCCGCTTCACGTCGTCCGGCGTAGCGTAGGTTCGGCCGCCGATGACCGCGCTGGCGCGGACGGCCTCGAACACGCGCTGGACGCCCCGCGGCGAGACACCGATACGGGTCCGATCGTCCTCGCGCGTCCGCCGGGCCAGGTCGACGATGTAGCGCCGGACCTTGGTGTCGACGCGCACGTCCTCGGTCAGGTCCCGCAGGGCGCGCACCGTCTCGGGGTCGACCGCCGGCTCGACCGATGGCGCGATCGTCCGTCTGTTGGCCCGCTGTTCCAGTAGCCCCATCTCGCCGTCCACGTCGGGATACCCGAGCGAGGTCTTCACGCTGAAGCGGTCGCGCTGGGCTTCGGGCAGTCGGAAGGTCCCCTCCTGCTCGACGGGGTTCTGCGTGGCGATGACCACGAAGGGGTCCGGGAGGTCGCGCGTGGTCCCGTCGACGCTGACCTGGCCCTCCTCCATCGCCTCCAGCAGGGCGGCCTGGGTCTTCGGCGGCGCGCGGTTGATCTCGTCGGCCAGGAGGACGTTCGCGAACACCGGTCCCTCGGCGAACTCGAAGGCCCGGTCGTGTTCGTTGTAGACGTTCGACCCGGTCACGTCGGCCGGCAGGAGGTCGGGCGTGAACTGGAGGCGGTTGAATCCGAGGCCGAGCGACTCGGCGAGGACCCGAGCGAGGACTGTCTTGCCCGTGCCCGGAACGTCTTCGACGAGGACGTGCCCTCGCGCGAGGACCGCGGCGAGCGTCTCGAACAGGACCCGCCGCTCGACGACGACCGCTTCCTCGACGCGCTCGACGATCTCCAGACAGCGGTCGGACGCCGCCTCGACGCTCAGTGCCTTCGGTGACTCGGCCATGGGTTTTTCTCGCACTCGTCGGTCATGAATCTATGCACTCTCTCGTCGCGAGAAATCACGGCGCGTGTCACCCGCGGAGCGGTGCGAGCAGCAGGAGGACGCCGATGGCGGCGATGCCCATCGTCTCCGGCGTTCCGATGACCGTCCCGACGGACCGCCTCGCGAGTTCGAGCGCCGACGCCCCGGCGACGCCGAGGAGGCCGATGCCGACGGCGAACGCGGCGTGGTACAGCTCCAGCCGCCGGGTCTCCGGGCGGTGGCCCAGTTCGGCCGTCAGGCCCAGTCCGAAGGTTCCCACGTCCCACGCGACGAGTCCGGCCGCGACGCCGGCGAAGACCAGGAGCGAGGGGAGGCCGGCCTGCGCCGCGCCGACGCTCGCACAGACGAGTCCCGCGGCGGTCAGCGCCGACGGTCCCGCACGCTCGGGGACGAGGCCGAGCCTGAGCGCGACGAGCGCGAGGACGGCGACCGCGAACACGCCGAGCGGGAGCAGTAGCGCGCCGAAGAACACCGCGACGGGGCCGAGGGTCGAGCCGACGCCGAGGCGCAGTCCGAACGGCGAGAGCAACACGAGGTAGCCGACCGCCGCGACGGCCGCGCCGACGGTCCTGGTCGACGACGCGTCGAACTCCGTGGTGAGCCTTCGGAGGACGACCGCGCTCAGCCCAGACAGGAGCGCGAGCAGCGCGATACCCGCGAGCGATACGAAGACCATGGGAGACGACACCAGACCGAGGACGACGCTTCCCGGCGGCCTCGACAGCGCCTGTCCGACCGGCACGAACAGGACCGCAAGCGGGGCCGCCAGCGCGGCCGCGCCGGCCAGCAGCGCCACGAGGCGAAGCGCGCGCTTGACCTGCGCCACCGAATGCGCGGCGGCGTCTCGACGGCTCCGCGCCGCCAGCCGGACGAGCGGGAGCTGCGTGACCGCGAAGTACGCGCAGGCCGCGGCGGCGAGCGTGAGGACGAACAGCCCTGCGAGACTCGCCGCCGGGGACGCCCCGCCGGCCGCGGTCGTCAGGGCCGTCCAGCAGAGCCACGCCAGGGCCGCGACGAAGGCGAGCAGTATCAGCGCGACGACGCCGAAGAAGTACGAGATGACGCTGCTCGTCGTCGCCGACGCCAGCGTCTCGCCGTCGAACACGTCGGCCCAGCCCGTCGTCACGCCGACCAGCGCCAGCGTGACGCCGAGCAGAAGGGGCGTCTCGACGGGCAGCGAGACGAACAGGGCGAGGGCGCCCGACGCCGCCGGGAGGAAACAGAGGTGCCCCGCGACGGTCGGTCCGAGCGCGTCCCGGTCGAGGAGCGCGACGCCCGCCGTCGCCACGCCAGTCAGCAGTGCGACGCCGGCGAACAGCCGCGGGTCACCGGACAGGACGCCGGTCGCCAGCGTGAACGCGACGACGAGCAGCGCCGCGAGCGTGAGGCTGGTCGCCCGCGGCCGCCCCTCGTCGCCGACCGCCGAGGGCGTGTCGAGGCGCGGGCCGACGACCATTCAGCCGCCACCTCCCGGGCGGACGCGCCCGTCAGGCCGCCGCGCCTCGACGGCGAAGGCGGCGTCCAGAACCAGCGCCAGCGGCGTCCCGCGCCGCCAGTCGATGACCCGCGCGCCGCCGCTCTGACACCGCGCGAGCCGGGTCCGTCGACGGACCTGCTCGTACTGCCCGCTGACCGTGTTCGCGGCGGTCACGTCGGGAGAGAGGACCGTCCGCGGGCGGCCGACCCTCGCCCAGGTCTCGACGGCGCGAACTGGCTCGTCGTCGAGGAGCGGCGAGACCGCCACGAGCTGTGTCCGCGGCCCCGCGAGGTCCAGCACTTTCCTGAACTGCCGCTCGGCGTCGACCGTCTCGCCCGCCTCGGCCGCGCTCGTCTCTGCTTCCTCGCCTCTTCCGCTCGCGGCCGCGTCGGCGGCCGATTCGAGAAGCGAGAGCGCACGCGCCCGGTGGTCGCGTCCGTCGCCGGGTTCGAGCCACGTCAGGCCCGCCGGGCCGTCGCCGTCGACGCCCACGACCGCCACGCCGACCCGGTGGCCGGCGCGCAGCAGCGAGGCCAGGGCACGCGTCGTCGCGTACGCTCCGAGTTCGACGGCCGACGGGCGACCGGGGCCGGCGGCGACCCGCGACTGCTCGCGGGCGTCGAGGACGAACACTGCCGGGGTCGACACCCACCGCTCGTAGTTCACTGTCGCCAGCGTCCCGCGCTTGGCGTAGCCGCGCCAGTCGATGCGGCCGGCGTCGTCGCCCCGGCGGTACTCCCGGGTCGAGTGGAACGCGGAGCCGTCGCCGGGGTCGTCGGTCGCCAGTTGGCCGACGCGGTCGCTCCCCCGGTCGGACAGCGGCGGTGCGTCGGCATCGAGTCGACAGACGAGCGCGTCGTCGCCTTCGGGGGACCGGACCGCGGTCGCAATCGCGCCGCCGCCGGTCCCGCGAACGCGGACTCGCGGCGAGTCGAAACCGTGCTCACCGCGCCGGGCGACGACTGTGTAGTCGAGCGTGAACGCCTCCCCGGCCGCCAGCGTCTCGCCGCCCCGGGGCGACCCGTCGAGCACCGCCAGATCGGTCGGAACTCCGTCGACGACCCGCACGTCGGAGAGCGTTCGGTCGGACTCGTTTCTGACCGTCAGCGCGACGGAGACGGGGCGTCCCGGCGGGGCCGTCGACGGCTCGATCGAGCGGGAGACGACCAGGTCGTCCGGGACCGCCGCGGTGGAGGCCGCCCCGTAAGCGAGGTATCCGAGTGGGAGCGTCGCGGCCAGCAGGAGCGTGCCGTTCCCCTGCCAGAGACCCGCCCCGGCGAGTGCCACTGCAGCGGCCACGGCTCCGCGCCACCGCGGCCGTCTGCGGGCCATCAGTCCGACACCTCCGGGCCGACGTCGCTCCAGTCGCCGGCGACGTCGGTCGGCGATTCGCTCCTGTCGACTGGTCCCGTCTCGTCGGCCCGCCGGTCTCCGTCGGCACGCTCGCGCTCGGCCCCCGCGAACTCGCGCCGGGTCAGCGCGCCGTCGACGGACCGCTGGAGGCTCCCGTCGGCCGCGCGCCGGAGGTCGTCGACGGTCGGAGCGAGGACGGGCACCGAGCGCGGGGCGCGCTGGCCGACGACCGCCGGAAGCGCCTCGTCGGTCGCGGCCCCGACGGCGGCCATCGCCCGCGCGCTCCGGCGGCGGACGGCCTGCTCCGGGAACAGCCAGGCGCGAACGCGTGCGCGAAACGGTCGATCCGCGGGCGTGACAGCCTCGTCCAGCACCGCCGCCGCGACCGGGTCGTCGGTCCACGTGCCCGCGGTCAGGTCGTCTCGCACGTCGTCGGGGTCACGGCCGCCCCGGACCAGTGCGTCGACCAACGCCGTCCGGAGCGGTTCGCGGACCGGGTCGAGGCTCTCCGCGATCGGCGCTCCGTCGCGTGCCCGCGCGGCCGCCGACTCGACGTGTTCGACCATCGCGGTCCCGGAGATCCGCTGGTCGGCCGGCGCCGCCTCCGGCGGGTCGGAGACGAACTCGTCCGCCTCCCACCACGGAGCCGGCGAAACCGCCGGGCCGTCCGGGCGCCGCCAGAGCTTCCAGCCGGCGACACAGAGGCCGAGGAGGACGACGACCGCGCCGAACGCTCCCGGTCCGTCCGCCCGTGGCCGGGGTGCGCCAGCGAGGGCCAGAAACGCGCCGACGGCGACCAGCGCGAGGCCGACGGCGACGGTGCCCGCAACGACGACCGCGCGTCGCCTCATCGCTCGTCCTCCCGCTCGCGGGCGGCGACGAGCGCGTCGAAGGCGGCGCGAGCGCGGTCGCGGTGGCTCTCGGTCGGCGCGCCGCCGTACTCGACTTCGCGGAAGGCGCGCGTCAGCGCCTCTACCGGTTCCCGCGGTAGTCCGCGCTCGATGGCGGCCCGCGACACCTCGGCGGGCGTCCGAGTTCGCCAGCCGCGCGGCGCGATCCACCGGGCGAACGCCCGCCAGAGCGCGCGAAGCGACGCGGGCGCGTCGTCGGGCTCGGCCGACGGTTCGACTCTCTCGCCTGTCTCTGTCGTTCCAGGTTCGGGGTCTGTCGGCGACGAGTCCCCGGGCCGGTGCCAGAGCAGGGCGAGACTGCCGACGACTGCCAGCGCGGCCACGGTTGTCAGGCCACCGCCGACGCCCCAGCGGGCGGCCGAGAGCGCCACGCTCGCGCCGGATAGTCCGACGACGACGGCGCGGCGGACGGTGAACGCGGCGCTGAAGCGGGCGACGGTTCGGCGACCCACCGAGCGGAGCCAGCGCCCCAGTCGCCCGCCGAGGGACGACGGCGAGAGCGAAAGCGAACGGAGCCACGCCGCGGCGCGGGCCGCGAGGCGACCCAGCCGTGAGAGCGCCGATTCGATGCCCGTCGCGACGCGGAGGGCCGTCCGCCGGGACCAGTCAGTGATTCGGGCGAGCACCGCGACGGCAGATTCGCCGCCCGACGCGGCCGTGGTCCGGTATCGATAGAGGGCAGCGACGGCGACCGCGCCGAGCGCGACGGCAAGTCCGTCGTGCTCCCAGAGGACGAACGCGAGGTAGACCACGTCGAACGCCGCCCAGGCGACTCCGAGCCGTCGGGCCGCGCCGCGGTCGTACAGGAACGCGGCGGCCGCGACCGTCACCGCCGCCAGGACGAGCAGCACCGCCGTCACCACGATGGTCCACGCGTAGACGGACCACAGCGTTGTAGCGGCGGTCTGGCGCTCCGTCGCGACCGTCACCGTCGCCGCCGGGTTCGCGGGGAGCGCGACCGCGAGCGAGCCGTTCGGTCCGGTCGCCCCGAGGTCCTGCCCGCCGACCGTCACCGTGGCGTCGGCGACCGGTTCGCCGCCTCTCGTCGCGGTGACCGACGCCGTTTCGCCCGGGACCGGCAGGCCCTCGCCGGGATCGACGCGCACGCTGAGGTCGAGCACGTCGACGCGCCTGCTCCCGTCGAACGCCCCGCGCTGGACCGTGACCGAGACGGCGTCGCGGTCGGGCACCGTCAGCCGGTATCTCCCCTCCCCGTCCGTCCGGCCCGCGTGTTCGCCGGCGACGGACACGTTCGCGTGCCGCATCGGAGCGCTTTCGACCGCCGCGACGAGCGTGACCGTCGATCCGGGATACGGATCGCCGACGACGGACACGTTGACCCGCCCGCCGACGCCGTAGCGTCCCGTCGAGTTGGCGACTGGCGTCCGCTGGGCGACTGGCGTCTCCCGTCCGGCCCGCGCCTGTCGGTCGGCGGCGACCGGGGCCGAGACGGCCGCGGTCGGCCCGACCAGCGACGCAGAGAGCGGTTCGATCTGCCGATTCGAGCCGCTGTCCGTCGCCGTCCGCCTGAAGAACTCACACGGAGCCCCGCCCGGCGTCTCGACGGTCACGTTCAACTGTCGCTGGTAGGGGACCCGCCCGGTCGCCCGCCCGTCGTCGTCGGTGCGACCGACGTACCGGTCGTCGAACCAGACGCGCGTCGACGCGGCCGGCCGGAGGTCCTGATACACCCGCACCGTGAGGAGCGAGCCCGGCGTCGGCCGGCGCTCGACGACGACGCCACACCCCTCCGCGGCCGGCGGTTCGTCACCGGGAATCGGGATGGGGTCGCCGCTCCCGGTCACCCGACCGCCGTCTCGGTCGGTGCGCCGCGTCGCTCGGTTCGCGTCCTCGTCGGTCGACGTGGCGGTGGGGACGGCCTGCTGCACGTCGTCGCCGGACGGACTGGCCTCCACGCCACCCGGTACGGCCGGCGGCGGCGCGAGAAACGCCGCGACGACGATGCCGACGAGGCTCAGCCCGACCAGCGCCAGCTGTCGCCGGTCGACGCCGCTCCCTCGCTCGCTCGCTGAGTCCGTGTTCACTGGTACCCTCTCTCCGGTCGCACCCACGCCCCGACCGGGTTCGCTGTTGTTTTCACGGTAATTCGCGTGAGAGCTAATCAATCCCCGGTATGGTTCCCCACCGACCGGGAGGTCGGTCCCGGCGAACGCGGGTCACGGTTCGAGTCCGTCTCGCGCACGTCCCGTCTGCGGTACGGTTGCGGTGGCGGAGACGGGCGGGACCGATGGCTTCATTCAGGCGCGGCCCGAACGTCGCCCTGACCATGCGCGTTCGCGACTGGCAGGACATCATCGAAGACGTGATGGAGAGCAACGCCGACCCCGGCGGCTGGCGCGCCGTGGGCGGCGACCGCGCGAACGGAATCGGCGAGGACATCTACTTCGGCCACCCCAACGCCGGCGTCTACCAGCTCAAGACCTACGCCAAGAACCCCTTCGAGGTCCAGGGCGTCGGCTCGCAGGTGGCCCGCCGCATCGACGACGACATCGACCCCCTGTTCCCCGAGGACGGCTCGGGCATCTTCGGCGTCCAGCGGGGCCCGGAAGACGAGGACGAGGCCGAGGAGGCGGTGAAGAACCTCGAGACGGTGCTGGAGACCCACGCCGACGCGCCGACGACGCCGCGCGCGCTCATGGAGGACATCATGGACGCGGTGGACTCGCCGGCGTACGGCCCGATGGAGTTCGACCACCACGACCGCCCCGACCGGCTGACCGACCTCACCGACACCTTCGAGGAAGCGGAGGAGCTACTGGACGCGGAGTTCGAGGACGTGATCGAGGAAGACGTCTCGCGGGGCTTTCACTGATGGTCGCCCGGACACGCCGCGGCGCGGGAGGGCGCTGATGGTCGGCCCGTCGCTGACCGAGGACGACCGGCGGCGCTTCCTCCGCAAGATACAGGCCGCCTTCGCGCTGCTCGTCGGCGCGTCGATGGGGCTGGTGACGCTGTACGGGCGCGCGCCCCTGCTCGTCGTGGCCGGCGCGGCGCTGCTCGGGACGGCCGTCGGCGGCGTGCTAGCGTGGTACACCCTCCCCTCCAGCATCGCCGACTCGCCGTACGAGTCCGTCGACAGGGGGCCGAAACCCGGCGCGCAGATGAGACGGCGCCGGGAGGCCGACGACTCGCAGCGCGCGGGCGACGGCGACGGTCGGGTCTCGCGGAACCGGGACTAGAGGAAGTCGTCCTGCATCGCCGGGTCCTGCTGTTCCGAGGCCGTCTGGTCGAAGATCTCCTCGTCGAGGGTCTCCTCGGTCGATTCGGTCGTGGTCTGGTAGGCCGAGATGCCCCGCTTGAGGAGGTCTTCGACCGCCTGATCGCGGTTCAGGAACTCGCCCTGCTCGACGAGTCGCTGGATGTCGGAGTCCACCTGGTCCGGGAGTGATACCTTGATCTTGCTCACACCTGCCGCCTATACTGCTCGGACATAAAAACCCACCTCCGATACCCGGGATGTCGGCACACCCGCGCGGCGCTCGCGCCGAGACCGCCACACACTTCATCGGGCGCGACGCCGGGAGTGGTGTGAACGGGAACGACCGCGCGATCACCGCCCTGGTCATGCTCGCCCACGGGCTGGTCCACACCTACGAGATGACGATTCCGATCTTCGTCGTCGTCTGGCTCACCGAGTTCGACGTCGTGAACCTCGGCGTGGCCCAGTTCGACGTGACCACCGCGACGATCGGTGTGATCGTGACGCTCGGCTACGGGCTGTTCGGCGTCGGGGCGCTCCCCGGCGGCGTCGTCGTGGACCGCATCGGGTCGCGTCGGCTCATCACGGCCTGCCTGCTCGGGATGGGCGGCTCGTACGTCCTGCTCGGCGTCGCCCCGAACATGGTTGTGATCGCGCTGGCGCTCGTCTGCTGGGGGCTGTCGGCGAGCGTCTATCACCCCGCCGGCCTCTCGCTCATCAGCAAGGGCGTCAGCGAGCGCGGGACCGGGCTGGCCTACCACGGGGTCGCCGGCAACCTCGGCATCGGGCTGGGCCCGCTCGTAGCCGCCGTCCTCCTGCTCGTCGCAGAGTGGCGCACGGTCGCGCTGGTGCTCGGCGTCCCCGCGCTGTTCGCCGCCCTCTACGCCTCTCGGGCGCGATTCGACGAGACGGCCGCCGTGACGGCCGCCGCCGACAGCGGGTCCAAGGCCAGCAGCGGCGTCGACTCGCTCGGGGAGTTCCTCGCGGAGAGCCGGCGGCTGCTGGCCGGGAGCTTCCTGCTCGTCTTCGTCGTCGTGATGTGCTCCGGGCTGTACTACCGGGGCGTCCTCACCTTCCTCCCGGAACTGCTTCGGACCCTCCCCGGCTTCGAGCCGGTCCCCGTCGACGCGCTGCTCCCGGCGAGCGTGCTCTCCGCGCTGGGCGTCGAAGCGGGGACCGGCCGGCCGCTGAAGCCCCAGGACTACTTCTACGCCGGCCTGTTGCTGATCGGCGTCGTCGGGCAGTACGCCGGGGGGAAACTCACCGATCGGCTCCCGCTGGCCTACGGCATCGCCGGGGCCTTTCTGGTCCTCGCCGCGCTCGCCGTCCTGTTCGTTCCGGCGTCGGCCGCGGGCCTCGGACCGCTGATGGCGGTCGGTGCGCTCCTCGGCGTCGCGCTGTTCGTCGTTCAGCCGATGTATCAGGCCGCCGTCGCGGAACACACGCCCGCCGGCGCTCGCGGGCTCTCTTACGGGTTCACCTACCTGGGTGTGTTCGGCGTGGGCGCGCTCGGGAGTGTCCTCGCGGGGAGTATTCTCGCGTTTGCGAACGTGACCGCGCTGTTCCTGACGCTCGCGGCAATCGCACTCGCCGCCGTCACCGCCGGAATTGCGCTCACACGCCGGACGTGATCAATTAACGCGGGTCTCGACAGTCCGGAAACAGCTATGCGGTTTTCAATAGTTGTAATGGGGCGGCAACGTATATCACTGACTCCCATGTGATATCAGGCCATGCAAGGAGGGCTGGCCGCGTTAGATCCACACAAAGCTGTATTACCCGTTATCGCACTGATCGGACTGGTTCCGGTGTTGCTTCGATACCGCCGGAGCTCGCGGCTGTTCGTGGTCGGCTACGTGCTGTTGATCGTGGCGACCGTCGTGACCAACGTCGAGAACCTGTTCCTCCCCACGGTGCTCAACTACACCGAGCACTACCTCGGGCTCATGGGATCAGGGCTCGCGTTCCTGGTCGCCGCGTACGTGCGCCGCAAGCAGGTCATCGGGGACGACGCCGACGAGGAGGGCCCTGAAACCGTTCCGACGGGCGGCACGGAGGTCGCCGCCGACGGCGGGAGGGCCGAGACGTGAGCGCGCCCATCATCCTCGCTGACTTCGTCGCGGTCGTCGCGTACGCCGCGACGGTCGCGTTGGGTGTCAAAACGTACCGAGAGACCGACCTCGACTCGGGCTTCTGGGCGAGTTTCTCCTTCGCCGCGGCGATCGGATTCCTCTGGACCGGCGTAGTCTTCCTCGAGTGGATCGGCGTCGCCGGCGCGATCATGGACGCGCTGGGCACGTCGCTGCTGGCCGTCCTCGTCGGTGTCGTCGCGATCTCCTCGACGGGGACCATCGCGACCGTCGAAGATCTCAAGACGGCCACGAAGGAGGCGGCGAGCCGCCGCGCCGAAGCCGAAGAACAGCGCGAGGCCGCAGACCGGCAACGGCAGGAAGCCGAAGCGGCCAAGCAGCAAGCCGAGGAGGCGCGACAGGACGCCGAGCAGGCGAAGCGGGCGTCCGAGGACCTGAACGAGCACCTCAGGGAGAAAGCGGAGTCGTTCGGCGGGACGATGCACGCGGCCGCCGCAGGGGACTTCACCCAGCGGATGGATCCCGAGAGCCGGGTGGAGGCGATGTCCGACATCGCGACGGCGTTCAACGACATGATGGAGACGCTGTCGGAGACGCTCACGACCGTCACGCGGTTTGCCGGGCAGGTCGACGGCTCGACGGACGAACTCAGCGCCAGCGCGGAGGAGGTCCGGAACGCGAGCCGTGAGGTCAGCGACAACGTCGAGGAGATCGCCTCGAACACCGATCAGCAACACGACAACGTCCGGCAGGTCACCGACGAGATGACCGACCTGTCGGCGACGATCGAGGAGATCGCGTCCTCGACCGACGAGGTGGCCCAGATGTCCGAGCAGGCGTCCGAACTCGGCTCCGTCGGGAGCGAGCACGTGACCGAGGCGAAGTCCGAGATGGAGGCGATCGAGGATCAGGCCGAATCGACCATCGACAACGTCGAGTCGCTCGACGACGAGATGGAGCAGGTCGGCGAGATCGTCAGCGTCATCGAAGACATCGCCGAGCAGACGAACATGCTCGCGCTGAACGCGTCCATCGAGGCGGCCCGCGCCGGTGAGGCCGGCGAGGGCTTCGCAGTCGTCGCCGACGAAATCAAAGGCCTCGCACAGGAGACCGGCGAGGCGACCCAGCGAATCGGCGACCGAATCGAGACGATTCAGGAGTCGACGACCGACGCCGTCGACGGCATCCACGAGATGGACGAGCGCGTCGACAACGGCTTGGAGACGGTCGACGAGACCATCGGCGTCCTCGAGAACATCCTCGAACACGTCGAGGAGGTCAACGCCGGAATCCAGTCCGTCGACGACGCGACGGACGAGCAGGCAGCCTCGGCGGAGGAAGTGGTGGCGATGGTCGAGGAGTTCGACACGATGACCGAACAGACGAGCTCAGGCGCTCAGACCGCCGCTGCGGCCGCAGAGGAGCAGACGGCGGCCATCGAGGGCGTTACCGACGACGTTGTCCACCTCTCGGACCAGGCCGAGGACCTCTCGGAACTGCTCGACGCCTTCGAATTCGCCGCGTCGGGCGGGGCCGACCGCTCGACGCCAGGGACCCCGGACCCGACCGCCGTGACCGACGGGAGCGGGGCCGGCGACCGAGACTAACCCGGCCGACTATCGTTTGTACCGGTTCTTCGACGAGACGGGCAAGATCGTACCGCCGTTCTTCGACCGTCGTTCGCTCACTCTATCAGCGTTTGTTCGGTGAGATTCTTCACCGCGCGGCGAAACCGCTCGGAAGCAGCCGTCTCGGAGATGCCGAGGCTGTCTCCGAGTTCGGCGAGCGAGGACTCCCGCGGGATTTCGAGGTAGCCGCTCTCGACCGCCGCTCGCAGTGCCTCGCGCTGCTCGTCTGTCAGCGCGACGTCCGTCCGGCCGTCGTCGCCCATCCGGGAGTACAACCGTTCGAACGTGAACCCGATGTCGTTCTCGCGACAGAAGCCGATGATGTCCGCGAGCGCGTCTCTGTCGGGCACCTGGACCCGAAGTCGCCACCCGTCGTTCGTCCCGACCGCCTGCTGGAGCACGCCGCCCGCGTCGAGGACCTCCGGCAAGAGGTTCGTCCGCCGCCCGAGTTCCGTGAGCTCGACGCGATACAACCGCCGCGCACCCACGTCGGTGAGCACCGCGGGATTCGTCACGCCCAGGTCATCGGCCAGCGCCGTCTCGAACGCCTCGAAGTCGTCCGTCGCGATCCAGACGATCATCTGCGCCGGTTCGTCCCGGCGCTCGTAGGTCTGCTCCCACTCCGCCTTGATACCGGAAACGTCCGAGAGAGGCTTCCGGAGAATGGGGTGGTCGACGGTGAATTCCGAGATGAGCATGATCTGTGAGGGTGGAGGATTGCTTCATTTCGGTGTCGAGATACATAAACTGCAGGAAAACTCCAGCAGTGCGTTAAAACCTCTTACTATGTTAATTAATAACATATGGCTTGCAGCGCTCTCGCGGAGCTGGCTCCCGACCGGGCGGACGAACTGTATCGCGCGCTCGCCGACGAACAGCGGCGCGTCGTCTTTCGGTACTTCCTGCAGTCGGATGCCGATAGCGCGACGGTGGCGGACCTCGTCTCGTTCGCGAAACGCGAGGGGATCGAAGCGCCGCGCGACCGACTCCGCGTACGGTTCCACCACGCGGTCTTGCCCCACCTCTCGGAGTCGGGATTCGTCGAGTACGACCCGCGGAGTCACACCGTTCGGTACCGGGACAAGCCACAGGTCGAAGCGATTCTGTCGAAGCTCGTCGACGGCGACGGGATGGACGCCGAGTGAGCGCCCGGGCCGCGTACCGCGGCCCTCGTCGCATCGGATGGTATTAGTGTCTGTACGGTGTACGGGAGCGCCAGATGGACGCCTCAGTCATCATCCCGGCCCACAACGAGGCGGAGACGCTGTCGCGCTGTCTGGCGCCCTTCGAGTCCCAGTCGGCCGAGGTCGTCGTCGTTGCCGGCGGCGACGACGGGACCGAGCGCGTCGCCCGCGAGACCTCGCTCGTCGACACCGTCGTCCGGTCCGACGAGGGTGGAGCCGGGGCGGCCCGGAACCGCGGGGCCGAAGCGGCGACGAACTCGGTGCTTTGCTTCACCGACGCCGACACGGTCGTCCCAGACGACTGGGTCCGACTCCACTGTCGTCACTACGCGAACCCAGACGTGGTCGGCGTCGGCGGGCCGGCGCGTCCCCTCGAAGACGATCTCAAACACCGCGTCCTGTTCAAACTGCTGTCCGACTACTGGTACCGCGTCTCCTGGCCCGTCGGGTTCGTCCAGCAACCGGGCTTCAACTGTAGCTTCCGGGCCGACGCGTTCGAGGCGGCCGGCGGCTTCGACGAAGACATCCCGTTCATGGAGGACACGGAGCTCTCGCTCCGGATGAAACACCGCGGGCGGATCGTCTACGACCCGGACTCGCGCGTGGCGACTTCGGCCCGCCGCGAGGCGGACGAGGGCTACCTCTCGCTGTTCGCGAAGTACGTCCGCGGCTACGCGAACCACTACGTCCTCCGGCGGGAGTTCGATGCCGAGTACTTTTGATACGGAGCGCTGTCAGTCGATCCCACCTCGACCGCCCGCAGTCGGACGGTTGCGGTGAATACAGGGCCAGCAGCCCGTATGAGAAGGGCAGACTTTTGAACGCACTCCCCGGAGGAGTGACACGATGAGCCGCTGGCGGACACTGCCCACCAACGCCGTCGACCAGCTGAAGGCGGACCTCCGAGCGGACCCGTTCCTCCGTTATATCCTCCTGCTATCGGTCGTCATGGTCGGCTTCTGGTTCTGGCACCGCATCCCGAACTTCGCGACTCGCGACGAGCACAGTCGCCTGATGGACGTGATGGTCGCCTACGGCTCGGTCCTCGAAAATCCGAGCTACGAGGGACTGAAGGCGGGCGTCGAGTGGAGCCGCGTCCCGTTCGGCGCGACGTTCTACCTCTACGCGCTCGCCATCCTGCCGGTGGTGCTCGTCGCCGCCGTCACCGGCGACCTGAACGCCTTCACCGCCATCGCCTTTCCCAGCTGGGAGTTCGGCCACTACGAGGCGTGGGCCGCGACGCCGGAGTGGATCTGGACGTGGAGCCTCGTCTTCCTGCGGCTGACGAACGTGGTCGCCGCGCTCGGCTGCGTCTACCTCACCTACCGCCTCGGCGTCGCCATCGAGGGCCGAACGGCCGGTCGCCTCTCGGCCGTCGTGCTGTCGCTGACCTTCGGCTTCCTCACCATCTCGAAGGAGGCCGGCGAGGACATGCCGGCGCTGTTTTTCGTCCTGCTCGCGCTCTACCTGCTGGTCCGCTACGTCCAGACCGACGACGGGACGCTGTTCCTGGCGGCGAGCGCGGCCGGCGGCGTCGCCATCGCGTTCAAGCTCACGGCCGCGCCGGTGATCCTGTTCATCGGCGTCGCGTTCCTCCTCCGGGCCCACGCCGCCGACGCGCCGATGGCCGAGTCGCTGGTCCGACCGAAACTGCTCGTCAGCGGCGCGCTCTTTGGCTTCGCGATGATCGTCCTGGGCTTCCCGACCGCGCTGGTCGCCGGCCCGGAACCGTTCATCGAGCGGGTCTTCGGCGGGTCGACGGGGCGAATGACTCACGCGACCGGTCCCGACGCCCCGATCTGGTGGTGGTTCCTCCGCGGGTACTTCAGCGCGTTCGGGCTGCCGCTGTTCGCCGCCGTCGCTGCGAGCGTCGTCGGCGTGGTCGCCACGCTCCGGCGTCGCGCGTCCGCGTTCCACGGCACCGCCCTCGTCCTCGTCGGGCTGACGGCCTACGTCGCCCTGTTCTCGCAGTGGCACGACTTCCGCGTCCACCACCTCCTGCCGACGTTCCCGCTCGCCGCGCTGCTGGTCGCCTTCGCGTTCGTCAGGCTCCGCGAGCGCTCTCCGCGGATCGCCCGGCCACTGCTGGCGGTCGTCCTCGTGACGACGGCGATCTACGCCGGCGTCGGGACGGCCCAGTTCGCGTCGATGCCCCGCGACGAGGCGACCGCGTGGTTAGAAGAGCACGGCGAGGAGGGCGACGTGCTGGAGATCACGCGCCGGGACATGCAGGACGCCGCCGTTCCCCACTCGATGACGGTCCGCCACGTCTTCGGCGAGGACTCCGACGAGGAGGCGGCGATGACCTGCCCGCGGTACATCCAGGTCGGCTATCGCGACCTGCTGTACCTCAAGGACGGGACGTACTACCGCAACGGCGACTTCCAGAAGGAGTACCTCCGCAGGCTGCTGAACGAGGAGTACAACTACGAGATCGCCGCCGAGTTCGGGACGCGACCGCCGAACTTCGTCCCCCAGCGCCCGACGCCCGGATCGTTCGTCGACCTGCTCCGACTCGGCGTCGTCCCGCACACCGACCAGTTCGCCGACGAGCAGGAACTCGCGGCGAACCAGTACACGCTCATTCTGGAACGGAAGCAGGCGGGCGCGTGCAATCCGGACCGACACCCGCCGTTCTGAGACGACTCGCCGTTCGTTCTCCTACTCCGTCGACAGCGCCGAGAGGTCCAGCCTGACCGACGGGTACCAGCCGGCGAGCGACGGGAGGTAGATGCCGAGGAACCGGTCGACGAACACGACGGGGACGACGACCTCGGCGGGGACGCCGAGGGCGACGAACACCGCCGTCGCCGTCGCCTCGGTGACGCCGATGCCGCCCGGCGTCAGCGGTAGCAGCGTCACGCTGTAGGCCACGAGCAGGTACAGCGGCAGCGCGATCAGCGGTTCGACGGCGACCCCGAACCCGGCGAGCAGGAGGCCGACGCGCACGCCCGGCGCGAGCACGAGGTCGACCGCCCAGCCCGCGCCGTAGCGCAGCCAGACGCCGGGGCTCTCGACCAGCCGCGCGAACGTCGCCGTCGAGCTGTCGGTGAACGCGAGTAGGCCGTCGATGCGCGTCGAAAGCGCCTCGCCCACCCGAGGGACGCGCCGTGCGAGCCCCGCCAGCCCGTCGATGAAGCGGTCGAGGTACGAGAGGTTCACGCCGGCCAGGATGATCGCGAAACCGGCGGCGAAGTACAGCCCCGTCGCGAGCGCCAGCAGCGCGACGAGTTCGATTCGGATGCGGGTCGCGGCGAACAGGAGACCCGCCGTCGCCCCGAGTCCGTAGTAGACGGCGTAGACGCCGGTGTGGACCGCGGTCGCCGCGGCGGCGTCGCTGTAGTCCATCCCGGTCTGGCTGCGGACGACGAACGGCGCGGCCAGCCGCCCCGAGAGCCGCGAGGGGAGCAGCTGATTGACGAAGTTCACGACGAGCGTCGTCTCCGCGGCCGACCGGAACCGGACCGGCGCGAGCGGCGACAGCACGGCGTGCCACGAGTAGAAGCGCCCGCAGATGCCGACGACGCTCACCGCGACGACGGCGACGGTCGTCTCGACGCTGACGCTCGCGAGTAAGTCGAGCGCGCTCCCCACGTCGAACTGGGTCAGCAGCCACGCGAGCGCCGCCACGGCGACGCCGTACTGGGCGACCGTGATGGCGAGGTCACGACCGCGCGAGGTCACGCCGTCTCGCCCCTGACCGGCCGCGTCTCCTCGGCCGTCTGTCCGTCCAGAACCGCCCGCGCCGTCGTGAACTCGAAGTCCTGTGCCAGGATGCGCTCGACCGCCCGGCGCATCCACTCGCCGGTCCGGACGTACACCCGCGTCGGCACGCCCTCGACCGCGGGCAGGTCGGACAGCTCCCACGGGTGGACGTACAGCATCGGCGTGATCCCCCGGCGGGCCAGCAGCTTCATCCCCCAGATCGTGTAGCGGACGCCGAAAAAGCGGAGCCACGTCCCGGTCAGGGGCAACTGTACGCCCGGCATGACGCTGGCCGGGAACTCGGTGATCGACGCGGGCGCGTCCGCCTGAATCGCCGTGGCCGGGACCGGCTCGTGCACGTCGTGTTCGCCGCCGTACCACCCCGGAATCGACCGGCTGGAGACGACGCTCGAATCGTAGTCGTAGCCGGTCGCCGCGAGCAGGTCGAAGTGGTCGTCGGTGACGTCGAACGCCGGCGCGCGAAATCCCGAGACGGTCGCGCCGGTGAGCCGTTCGAGGACGCGCTTCGACCGTTCCAGCTCCTCGCGGCGCGCCTCGCGGTCGAGGTCCGAGAGGAGCCGGTGGGTGTGGGTGTGCGAGGCGATTTCGATCCCCTCGTCGGCCAGCGCCCGCACGGCGTCCGGGTAGGCTTCGGCCGCCGAGGAGACGACGAACGCGGTCGACCCGGCGTCGCGCTCGGCCAGCGCCTCCCGGAAGAACCGCGCGCCGTCGAGGCCCACGTCCTCGCGGTCCGTCGACCCCGACGCGCTCCGGTAGGCCGGCGTCTGGGTGAACAGCTCGAAGTCGATCGACAGCACCGCGCGGTCAGTCATCCTGCCGGTCCTCGAAGTCGATTCGCTGCTCTTCGAGTTCGCTCCGCAGCAGGCTCAGCTCCTCGTTCAGCCGAGAGAGCCGGTCGTACATGTGGCCGATGCGGTTGAGCAGGTACGTGACCGCGACGAACAGCGTCAGGTTCGAGATGACGAGGATGGCGCGGGCCTTGAGTTCGAGGCCGAGGACGTTCGCCACCAGCTGGAACACGTTCGGGACCAGCGCGACGACGATGAGGCCGGCACCGATGAGCAGCGACATCACGAACAGCTCCAGGGACTCGCGTTCGCTCCTGACGATGACGTAGCCGTTGAAGAGGAAGGCGATCCCGACCACGAGCGCGAGCAGATTGACGAGCGAGTAGTCGTATACCATCGCCATGGTTATCGAAAGAGGAGGACGCGAAACACCGTGTCTGTCATCCGAATCGGGTAGAGCACGAGCGTGTCGAGGCTGAACTGCGACTCGCCCTCGTCGCGGATCGGCATCTCGATGGACACTTCGGTGATCCGCTGGCCCCTCTGGGCCGCGTCGAGGGTCTGTTCGACCGCCCAGTGGTTGTCCGAGCGGTGGAGGATATCCTTCAGGGCGGAGACGCGGTAGACGCGGAAGCCGCTGGTCACGTCGGTGATGTCGATGCCTCCGAGTTTGCGCACGACGGTCGTGAAGAAAGTGATACCGAGCCGCCGGATCAGCGGGTAGTCGTCGATGCTCTCGTTCAGGTACCGGCTCCCGATGACCATGTCCGCGTCTTCGGCGTGTTCGAGCAGGTCCGGAATCTTCTCGGGGTCGTGTTGCCCGTCGGCGTCGACCTGCACGACGAAGTCGAAGCCGTGGCGGATCGCGTACTGGTAGCCCGTCCTGACCGCGCCGCCAACGCCGGTGTTGAAAACGTGGATGACGACGTGAGCGCCGTGTTCGCGGGCGATCTGCGCAGTGTCGTCTGTCGAGCCGTCGTCGACGACCACGACCTCGTCTACGTGGCGGCTCGTTCCGTCGATCACCGAGCCGATGGTGGTCGACTCGTTGTACGCGGGGATGACGGCGACTGTTCGCACTGGTGAGAACGCCGCTAGCTGATCACTTAGAATTGTCGTTCTCCGAACCGATCGTCCGTCGCCGAGGCGACGGCCCGCGTGCGAAAGGGACTAGTGACTGCCCCGTGTCTCTGCCGACATGACGAAGACGCTCGTCGTCGGACTGGACGGTGCGAGCTGGGAACTGCTCGACCCGTGGCTCGCGTCCGGCGACCTCCCGAATCTGGCCGCCCTCCGGGACTCCGGGACCTGGGCGGGCACGCGGAGCTGTCTGCCGCCCGTGACCTTCCCGAACTGGAAATGTTACTCCTCGGGCAAGGACCCCGGCGGCTTTGGCGTGTTCTGGTTCGAGAACGTCGACCTGGATGCGGGCGAAATCGACGTGATGAACGGCGGCGACTTCGACACCGCGGAGCTGTGGGACTACCTCAACGACGAGGGGCTGTCGACCGGCGTCGTCAACATGCCGACGATGTACCCGCCGCGGGATCTGGACGGCCTCGTCGTCGCCGGCGGCCCCGACGCCGTCGAGGGCGAGTACCGCTCGATCAGTTCGGGATACACCTCGCCGCCGGAACTGGCCGACGAACTGGAGGAGCGCTTCGACTACCGCGTCCACCCCGACCCGCTGCTGTCCTCGAACGAGGAGCGCGGCGCGGAGGTCGACGCCATCCTCGACCTGCTGGAGAAGCGCTTCGAGGTGGCGACGACGCTCATGGACGAGCGCGACCTCGATTTCGTCCACGTGACGCTGTTCTACCTCAACGTCCTCCATCACTTCTTCTGGGACGACGAGCCCTGCAAGCGCGCGTGGACGCTCGTCGACGAGTGGATCGGCCGACTGGACGACCGCGGGGACCTGAACCTCGTGTTGATGTCCGACCACGGCTGTGACGCGACCCAGACGGAGTTCTACGTCAACGAGTGGCTCGCCGAGAACGGCTACCAGGTCCGCGACCAGAGCGTCGACGCCCTGCTGACCCGCGTCGGCCTCGACCGGGAGAACCTCCTCGCGGTGGCGAAACGCGCCGGGCTGGTGGACACGCTCGCCCGCGTCGTCCCGGAGTCGATCCAGCAACTGATCCCCCAGCGCGACGGCGTCAAGCGCGACCGCAAGCTCGAAGCCATCGACCTCGAACGGACGAAGGTCGTCGCGAGCGGACAGGGCCCCATCTACATCAATCCCCGCTTCGACGTGGAGTCGGTCCGCGAGTCGCTGATGGCCGACCTCCGCGAGGTCGAGGACGAGCACGGCCCGCTCTTCACCGACGTGTACCGCGGCGAGGACATCTACGAGGGTCCGTACGTCGAGGCGGGCCCGGAAGTCGTCGTCGATCAGCGCCCCGGCGTCCACGTCAACGACGGCATCGGCGGTGGCACGGTCCAGAGCGGGCCGGACCGCTGGGCCGCGGAGAACACGCCCTACGGCATCTTCGCCGCGAAGGGACCGGACTTCGAGCCACGGGGCGAACTCGACCGGATCAGCATCCTCGACCTCGCGCCGACGATCCTGGCAGCGACCGACAGCGCCGTTCCGACGGACATGCGCGGGGAGGTCTTGCCGGTGTTCGGCGACGACAGGGACCCGGAACGGCGGGACCCGCTCAGCGCCGCGAAACGGGGCGACGATCGGGACGACGACGCCGTCGAAAACCGCCTGAAGCAACTGGGATACATGGAGTAGTCACGGCCGGTACAACCCAGTGGTTTCAGATGAGCGAACCCAATGGGATAAGTGTCCGGTCGCGATACAGTCCGTATGGTCAGCATCGATCTGAACAATAGCCAGCGGACGATGCTCACGACGCTGGTAAACAAGTATCAACAGACAGGCGAGGCGGTCACCGGCGAGAAGATCGCCGAGGAGATCGACCGCAACCCGGGTACCGTTCGCAATCAGATGCAGAGCCTCACGTCGCTCGGCCTGGTCGAGGGGATTCCTGGGCCGACGGGCGGCTACAAGCCGACGCCGGAGGCGTTCGACGCCATCGACCGCCAGCAGCTAGACGAGGCCGAGAGCGTCATCGTCGCGCGCGACTTCGACCGCGTCGACGTGACGGTCGAGGAGATCAACCTGACGAGCGTCCACCACCCGGAACTGTGTCGCGCGCGGGTCCACCTCCAGCACTCCGTCCAGCAGTTCGAGGAGGGACAGCCGGTCATCCTCGGTCCGACGCCCATCTCGAAGCTGGTCATCGCCGGGACGGTCGAGGCCGTCGACGAGTCGAACAGCGAGATACTGCTGGACATCGCGAAGATCGAAGCGCCTGTCGAAGACCCCGAAAAGTAGCGCCGCCTGCGACGATTTGCTCAGGGATCGACGCGGTCGAGCCACAGCGACGGCGTCTCGATCTCGTCGTCGGTCGGCAGCATCTCGGGCGAGTCCCACACCCGTCCGGCCGCGCCCACGCCGCGCGCGTCGGCGACGGCGTCGAAGAACGCTTTTCCGCGCTCGTACTGCTGGCGTTTCATCCCCAGCCCCAGGAACCGACGGACGAGCGTCGCGATGGGGCCGCGGCCCTGCCTGCGTTCGTCGACCTTCCGCCGGAGGTCGTCGTACTCGTCGTCGAAGGCGCGATCCATCAGCAGTTCCGCGTACCCCTCGACGGCGGTCATCGTGGTGTCGAGTTCGCCCAGCGACGCCCGGTCGAGGTTGCCGTCGGTGAGGTTCTCGATGGCGTCCTCCATGGCGTCTTCGAGGTGGTCGGAGAGCCACGGCGCGGCCCCGAACTCCGCCGCGTGGGTGACCTCGTGGAAGGCGATCCAGCGGCGGAAGCGGTCGCGCTCGACGTCCAGCTGACCCGCGACGCGGTCGATGTTCGGCCGCACGAAGTACAGCGCGTGGGCGTCGCTCTCGGCGAGCAAGAGCGGGTCGTACTGGCCGAGGACGTTGTTCCCGAGGAAGGAGAGTGCGAGCGCCATCGACCCGGTGTTGACGACCCGGGCGACGCCCGGGATGTACTCGGCCTGCTGTTCGATCGGTTCCATCACCCGGCTGAACGTGGCGACGTTGGCGTCGATCCAGTGGTGGCGGTTCTGGATCTCGACGGTCTCCGGGAGGTCGAACTCGAGTTCACCGACGGCTCGCACGCGGGTTCTGGCGTCCCGAACGTCGGTCGCGTACCCGTCGCGTTCGGCCTCGCCGACGGTGAGATCGCCCGGTTCCGTCGCCGCCTTCGCGGCGTCGGCGACGGCGGTCCAGTCGATCGGCCCGTCGCCGCCGGCACCGGCTACGGCCCGGACGCTGTGGTACAATCCCATACGGTCGGAACGGGATGGGGGAAAATAGGCCTTCTCCCTGTGTCAGACGGTCGCGTGACGGCTGCCGATTAGGACTCGTCGAGGTCGTCGTCTTCGGCGCTGCCGCCGAGCGAGCGAACGAGCGCGACCGCGACCACGGCGAGCGCGCCCAGAGCGGCCAGCGCGAGCAGGCCCTTCTTCGCGCCGCCGGATCCGGTGTCCGTCTCGGTCTCCGACTCCCCGTCGTCGTCGCTCGAACGAGATCTAGATCGTGACTTCGACCGCCGCCACCGCGACGTGGACTCGTTCTCGTCCTCGTCAGAGGAACTGAACGGGGCGTTGGCGGTGAACTCCGCGCCGTCGAGGTGCAGCTCGAAGAGCGTAATGTCTACCATACTGGGAGTTCGACGGGGCGGGCCTTAGCGGTTGTGCTGTCCCGTGTTTTCATCACCCGTGACCTGTAACGGGGGGTATGGACGAGGAACGCCGCGAGTTTCTGGAAGCGCTGTTGACCACGCCCGGGCCGTCCGGCTACGAAGCCGACAGCCAGCGCGTGTGGGTGGACTACGTCAGCGAGTTCGCCGACGAGGTCCGCACCGACGACTACGGGAACGCGGTCGCGAAAGTCGAAGGCGGCGACACGAGCGTCGCGCTCGCGGGCCACGGCGACGAGATCGGGTTCATCGTGCGCGACCTCACCGACGACGGCTTCGTCAAGATCGCGCGCATCGGCGGGTCGGACAAGACGGTCTCGCGCGGGCAACACGTCACGATCCACGCGGCTGACGGGCCGGTCTCGGGCGTCGTCGGCCAGACGGCGATCCACCTGCGCGACCCCGACGAGGACGGCGTACCGGAGATCAGCGAGCAACACGTCGACGTGGGAGCGGAGGACGGTGAGGAACTGGAATCGCTGGTCGACCGCGGCGACCCGGTGACGTTCGTCCAGACGCTGAGCGAACTGGAGAACGGCCGGCTGGCGGCCCGCGCCATGGACAACCGCATCGGCATCTGGGCGGCTGCGGAGGGGCTCCGCCGGGCCGCCGAGCGCGACGCCGACGCGACGGTGTACGCGGTCTCGACGGTCCAGGAGGAGGTCGGCGTCCAGGGCGCGAAGATGGTCGGCTTCGACCTCGCGCCGGACGTGGCCATCGCCGCGGACGTGACCCACGCGACGGACACGCCGGACTCGCCCGGGAAGGCACAGACGGGCGTCGAACTCGGCGGCGGCCCGGTCGTCGCGCGCGGCAGCGCCAATCACCCGGTCGTCGTCGAGGCGCTCCGCGAGGCCGGCGACGCGGACGACATCGACGTGCAGTTGCAGGCCACCGGGACCCGGACCGGGACCGACGCGGACGCGTTCTACACCTCCAGAGGTGGCATTCCGTCGGTCAACGTCGGGCTGCCGAACCGCTACATGCACACGCCGGTCGAGGTCATCGACCCCGACGACCTCGACGCGCTGGCCGACCTGCTGGCCGGCTTCGCGGTCCGAGCGGCCGACAGCGCGCCGTTCAGCGTCGACGTGTAGGCGACTGGCAGGCCGCCGTCGGCCACCGCGCAAACGGTACGTTTAAGCGGCCGTCACTATCCAAACCGTACATGAGTGGACGACCGCTGGATGTACTCGAAGCGTCCCTCGGTGAGGAAGTCACCGTACAGCTGAAAGGTGGCGAGATTTTCGAGGGCGATCTGACGGGCTACGACCAGCACATGAACCTCGTCGTCGAGGGTGAAGACACAACGATTATACGCGGCGACAACGTCGTTTCCATCAAACCATGACTGGCGCAGGAACACCGAGTCAGGGCAAGAAAAACACCACGACGCACACGAAGTGCCGTCGCTGTGGTGAGAAGTCGTATCACACGAAAAAGAAGGTCTGCTCGTCCTGTGGTTTCGGCGAGTCGGCCAAGCGGCGTGACTACGAGTGGCAGTCGAAAGCGGGCGAATAACTGAACCCCACACAAATGCACGAGAAGTGCGGCGTTGTTGGCATCTCACTGCAGGACCGTGACGCCGCCCGACCACTCTACTACTCCTTGTACGCGCTCCAGCACCGCGGCCAGGAATCGGCCGGCATCGTCACCCACGACGGCTTTCAGCAACACAGTCACGTCGAGATGGGGCTCGTCGGCGACGCCTTCGACCCCGACGACCTGGAGTCGCTGAACGGCGCGAACGGCATCGGCCACGTCCGGTATCCGACCGCCGGGAGCGTCAACGCGTGTTGCGCCCAGCCGTTCTCAGTCTCGTTCAAGTCCGGTTCGCTGGGCCTCTCGCACAACGGGAACCTCGTCAACGCCGACGAGATCGGCGACGAACTCGCGGATCTGGGACACGCCTTCACGTCCGACGGCGACACGGAGGTCATCGCCCACGACCTCGCGCGCAATCTCTTAGAGGAGGACCTGGTCCGGGCAGTGAAACGGACGATGAACCGCATCCACGGGTCGTACTCGCTGACGATCATGCACGACGAGACGGTCCTCGGCGTGCGCGACCCGGAGGGCAACCGGCCGCTCTGTATCGGCGAACTCGAGGACGGGTACGTCCTCGCCTCTGAGTCGGCCGCCATCGACACGCTGGACGGCGAACTCATCCGGGACGTGAAGCCGGGCGAACTCGTCGTGCTCCATCCGGACGGGACAGGCTACGACACGTACCAGCTCGTCGAGAACGAGGAGACGGCCCACTGCTTCTTCGAGCACGTCTACTTCGCGCGCCCGGACTCCACCATCGACGAGAACCTCGTCTACGAGGTCCGCCGGGAACTCGGCCGCAAGCTCTGGGAGGAGTCCGGCGTCGAGTCGGACGTGGTGCTGCCGGTCCCCGACTCCGGGCGCGCGTTCGCCTCGGGTTACGCCGAGGCCGCCCAGGACGAGGGCTCGGACATCGAGTTCGCGGAGGGCCTGATGAAGAACCGCTACGTCGGCCGGACGTTCATCATGCCGACCCAGGACGAGCGCGAGCGCGCCGTCCGCCTGAAGTTGAACCCCATCAAGTCCACCATCGAGGGCAAGAAGGTCACCATCATCGACGACTCCATCGTCCGCGGGACCACCTCGACGCAGCTCATCCAGCTGCTGAAAGACGCCGGCGCGGAGGAGGTAAACGTCCGCATCGGCGCGCCGCCCATCGTCGCCCCGTGTTACATGGGCATCGACATGGCCTCGCGCGAGGAACTCATCGCGGGCGACCAGTCCGTCGAGGAGATCTGCGAGGAGATCGAGGCGGACTCGCTGTCGTATCTCTCTATCGACGCCGTCGCGGAGACGCTCGACACCAGCCGTGCCGACCTCTGTCTCGGCTGCGTCACCGGGAAGTACCCCTACGACATCGAGGGCGAGGCGACAGACCGGGACGTCGCGCGGCCCGACATCGGCGCGCCGAGTCCGGCCGACGACTAACCGCGGGTCGGCCGGCGCACTTTTCGCGTTACCACACCAAGTACAGCATCGCGTAAACGGCGATGCCCATGGAGAAGGAGATCAGCCACAGCGCGGCCGCCAGCTTGCCGGCCCGCGGGTGGTTCGTGGCCGACAGTTCGGCGACGGGGTAGGTGTACGCGAGCAGGAGGACGTAGTACACGAGCGGGATGGCGACGATGGCCAGCACGATGTGGACCGCGAGAAACGGGAGATAGAGGTACGTCTCGACGACCGACGGGCCGCCGAAGTCGGTCGGCCCCTCCAGCACGATGCGGTAGAGGTACAGCACGAGAAAGCCCGCGAACAGGCCGAACGCGGACAGCATCAGCGTCCGGTGACGGGCCACGTCGCCCCGTCGGACCGCACGGACGCCGGCGACGATGGTCCCGATGGCGAGCGCGCTGATGGCGGCGTTGACGTGCGGGATCGCGCCGAGCACGGTCTCCGGCGCGTGGGGCACGACTGACTGCGGGATCGCGCCGAGCACGGCACCGAACACGAGCGCGAGCGACACGATCGTCAGCAGGCCAGTCAGCGCTGGCACGCGATAGCGAGCCCGGAGGTCCATATCGGCGCTGGGGTCCGAACGCAGAATACGGTTTCGAGTCGGCCCGGTCACTCCGACGACTCGGCGTCGCCCCCGCCGGAGGGGGCCGCGACGCCGCCGACCTCGATACGGACCCGTCCCGGGGGGCCCCCCGAGAGCGTCACGGTCCAGTCGTGCCCGCGTGCGATCTCGCGGATGACCGAGAGATACAGTCCGGCCCCCTCGTCCGTCGAGGAGTACCGGAGTTCGAAGGCGTCCTCGTCGGTCGTGCCGAGCGACGGCCCGTCGTGTTCGAGAACGAATCCCCGGTGGGTGTCAGCAACCGTGACGGTTACGTCTTCGGCCCGATCGGTCGCGAGCCGAAAGAAGTTCTCGAACAGTTGGGACAGGCGATCGTAGTCCGCCAGAATCGGCGCGTTGCACTCCGCATGCAGGGTCGAATCGACCGTCTCTATCGTCTCCCAGGCGTCGGCGACCACCGCGGCGAGGTCGACCGGTGCGACCGTGTACTGTCGCTCCCCCTGGCGGGCGATCTCCATGAGATCGTCGATGAGAAACGCCATGCGGGCGTGGTTTCGTTCGATCGCCGTGATGTCGGCGTCGTCCCCGTTCGATTCGAGGACCTCGACGCGTCCCATCGCCGCCTGAAGGGGATTCCGGAGCTCGTGGGAGATGATCCGCGCCAGTTCCGTGAGCCGGGCCTTCTGCTGTTCGAGTTCGGTCGTCCGCTGCTGCAGCGCGTCCTTGGTCTGGCTCGCGTCGATGGCCAGCGCGATGTTGTGGCCGACCTCGCGAAAGGAGTCCTGCTCCTCGGAGTCGAACGTCTCGATCCGGTCCGCGTACACGGCGAGCGCGCCGTAGCTGGTCCCCTCGTACAGGAGCGGCACGACGAGGACGCGGACGCACCCCCGTTCGAGCGCCGTCTCGTCCGCGGCCGCCGCCTCGTCGAGGTCGGCGACGACGAGCCGTTCCTCCGTCACGGCCCGCACGAGCGGGTCTGGGGTGGTGACCGTGATTCGGTCGCGCTGAGTTCCCAGCGCCCGGACGACCGGCTCGCCGTTCGACACCGTCACGGTGCAGGATTCGGTGTAGCGCGACGTACCGGCCAGCACGGTCGCCACCTCGCGTTCGATCGCCAGACGCGAGTCCGACCGAACGAGCGCTTGATTGACCAGTCGGACGGCCTCGTTGAGTTGCTTGCGCTTGCTGGCTCGCTGGCGTGCGGGCCGGGACGCCACGGCGGCGTCGACCTGCGCGAGGAGTCGCTGGTGGGCGTCGTCGACCGTGCCGGGGACGTAGCCGAAGACGTCGCGACCGTACGCCTCGCGGGCGATGTCGCCGTTGGTCACCTCGGCGAAGAGGATGACGGGGAGTTCGGGGTGGGTCCGGCGCAGGCGGTCGACGACCGCCAGTCCGCCCAGATAACGCGTCCCGTCGTCTGTCTCGACTTCGCAGTTCGTCACGACGCAGTCTCCGCCGTGCTCTTCGATGGCGTACTCCAGTTCCCGGACGCCGTCGACCGAGTGGACCGTGATTCCGCTGTCGCGGAGAAACGAGACCGCGGCACCGTCGTCGTCCCTGCTCTGGACGAAGACGACGGTGGGCTGTGAGTCCATCAGCGAGTGGACGGCGTCCACACCTAAAGAAGTTACACCCGTCGCGGCCAGTACTATCTCTGTGGTTGACACGTGTTCCGTCACAGGAGGCGGCGAACGGACGACTGCGGGCGGGAGTTTATACCTGTCCCCGGTCATGACCCAATGATGGAAGACGCGGGCCTGCGGATACATCGCACGCGATCCGCCGTCGTCGAAGCGGCGCGGTCGATCATCGATGACGCCGAGGAGAACCTCACCGTCGCGCTGCCCGCGTCGGAGCTCTCGGACTTCGAGTCGTCGCTTCGGGACGCGGTCGAGCGCGGCGCCCTCGTGTTGCTACTGATCCACGGGGCACCGACCGACGCCGACCGATCATACGGCGACCGGGCGACGGCCGTCAGGGTCATCGAACGGGGGATGGCACCGCTGCTGGTGACCGCCGACGTGCGCCACGGGCTCACGGGGCAGTTCCAGGTCCTCACCTCCCCGTCGACCGCCTCACGGTCGCAGGTCACCGAGTTCGCCAACCGGAACCTCGCGTACAATCACTTCACGATGTTTCTCGGGAACTACTGGCAGTTGGCGACCGAGCGGTACGTCGCCGAGCGGTCCGCGTTCCCACAGACGTTCACCGAGTTCCGATTCGCGGTCCTCGAAGCCGCGCTGGCGATGCGCGACGGGGTGACGCTGGAGGCGCGAGCGCGTGTCGTCCCGACTGCGGGAGGACCAGAGACGACGGTCGAGGGGACGGTGACGAACGTCCGCCAGAACATCGTCTACCCGGCGTCGAGTCCGTCACCCGCCGAGCGGTCGCTCACCGTCGCGGTCGACGGCGAATCGGTGACGATCGGCGGACTGGGGGCGACAAAAGAGACGTACGAGTGTTTCGAAGTCACCCTCGAACGGAAGGGGTGAGCCCTACTGGAAGGTGCGGCTCGCGCCGGTGTCTTCGCTCACGCCGGGTTCGGCCCGCTCGAAGCGCTGTTCGATCTCGTCGTAGCGCTCGCGGGTGTCCTCGGTGACGCTCGGACCGACCTCCTCGAGGGCGTGCTCGAAGTGGTCCATCGTCACGCGGACGTTGCTGACGCTGTCACCGATCTCCTCGGGGTCCACGCTGTTGATGAACTCCCGGGTCGCGGCCATGGACGCCTCGCGGGCGACCGCCTCGATGTCGGCCCCGACGTAGCCGTCCGTGCGGTTGGCCAGGCCGTCGAGGTCGACGCCGTCGGCCAGCGGCTTGTTCCGGGTGTGGACCTGGAAGATGGCGCGCCGGGCGTCCTCGTCGGGGACGGGCACGTGGACGTGCCGGTCCAGCCGTCCGGGGCGCAACAGCGCGTCGTCGATGAGGTCCGGGCGGTTCGTCGTCGCGACGACGACGACGTTCTCCATGTCCTCGATGCCGTCGAGCTCCGTCAGCAACTGGCTGACGACGCGCTCGCCGACGCCGGAGTCGGTCGTCCCCCCGCCACGCTCGGTGGCGATGGAGTCGATCTCGTCGAAGAACACCACCGTGGGGGCGTTCTCGCGGGCCTTGCTGAACACCTCGCGGACGCCCTTCTCGGACTCACCGACGAACTTGTTCAGCAGCTCCGGTCCCTTCACGGAGATGAAGTTCGACTGGGCCTCGTTGGCGACGGCCTTCGCCAGCAGGGTCTTCCCCGTGCCGGGCGGGCCGTACAGCAGGACCCCCTTCGCGGCTTCGAGGTCCATCGACTCGAAGACGGCTTCGTACTCAAGGGGCCACTGGATGGTCTCCCGGAGCCGTTCCTTGGTGTCTTCGAGCCCGCCGACGGAGTCCCAGGTGACGTCCGGAACCTCGACGAAGACCTCTCGGAGCGCGGAGGGCTCGATGCCCTTCATCGCCTCGCGGAAGTCCTCGTGGCTGATCTCCAGACGCTCCAGCACCTCGGCGTCGATCTCGTCGGATTCGAGGTCGAGTTCGGGCCGGATGCGACGCAGCGCGTTCATCGCGCTCTCTTTCGTGAGGGAGGCGAGGTCAGCGCCGACGAAGCCGTGGGTGTTTTCGGCGTAGTTTTCGATGTTGATCTCCTCGGAGAGGGGCATCCCGCGGGTGTGGACCTGCAGGATCTCCTTGCGGCCCTCCTTGTCCGGGACGCCGATCTCGATCTCGCGGTCGAAGCGGCCGCCCCGGCGCAGGGCGGGGTCGATGGCGTCGACGCGGTTGGTCGCGCCGATGACGATGACCTGCCCGCGCTCTTCGAGGCCGTCCATCAGCGAGAGCAACTGGGCGACGACGCGCCGTTCCACGTCGCCCTGGGTCTCGCCGCGCTTTGGCGCGATGGAGTCGATCTCGTCGATGAAGACGATAGCGGGGGAGTTCTCGGAGGCCTCGTCGAACACCTCGCGGAGTTGCTCCTCGCTCTCGCCGTAGTACTTCGACATGATCTCCGGCCCGGAGATGGTCGTGAAGTACGCGTCGATCTCGTTGGCGACGGCCTTCGCCATCAGCGTCTTCCCCGTGCCGGGCGGGCCGTGGAGGAGGACGCCCTTCGGCGGCTCGATGCCGAGCTGCTGGAACAGCTCGGGGTGGCGCATCGGCAGTTCGATCATCTCGCGGACCTGCTCCAGTTCGTTGTCGAGGCCGCCAATGTCCTCGTAGGTCACGTCGGGCGTGTCGCTGGCCCCGGCCGAGCCCTCGCCGCCGCGGATCTGCTCGGCGGGCTTCTCGCTGACCTCGATCTCGGTCGAGTCGGTCACGACGACCGTTCCCGAGGGGTCGGTCTCGGCGATCTTCAGCGGGATCTTCTGCCCGGACATCGAGGAGAGCGGACCGAGCCCGAAGCTGACCGGGACGGTCTGGCCCTTCGTGACGGCCTGCCCGCTGAGGTTGTTCCGGATCATCGGGCCGACGTTGCCCCGAACCCGGAGGTTCTGGGGCAGGGCGACGGTCACCGACGTGGCGGGGTTGACGTCGGCCTTCTCGACGCCGACGTTGTCGTCGATCCCGACGCCCGCCTCCTGGCGGAGCTGGCCGTCGATGCGGACGATGCCTTTGCCCTGGTCCTCGGGGTAGCCGGGCCAGACGCGAGCGACCGCGCGGCTGTTCTGCTTGCCTTCGAGGACGATGTAATCGCCGTTTTCGAGTTCCAGTTCGTCCATCGCGGCGCGGTCGATGGCGGCGAGTCCGCGGCCCGCGTCCTTCTGTTTTAAGGGTTTGACAGTGAGTTTCATCAGTGATCTTCCTCCGGCGCTGACAGTTCGATAGTGACGACGCCGTGTTTGATAAACGCTCGTGCGTCACCGGCAGGGATTTCCTGCTCGTACTGCTTCCCGTCGGCCACGACGATGACGGTCCCGTCGACCACGTCGACAGTGGCGTCGGTCGCGGGTCCCACGTCCGCCGCGAGCACGACGGTGTCGTCGTACTCGAATCGGCGGAGGGGCGTCTCGTCGAACAACTGCTGTTCTGAAGTCATACTAACTCAAAGTAAGTGCGATAAGTATATAAATCTATCGCTGAAATACGCTATACGGCAGGAATTTCGGACTGAATTGCTTGAATGCGGTTCACACTGATCTCTGGGCGCGCCGAGTTTTTATCCACAGCGGTTCCGAACGGTGTCGCATGGACCGCGCCGACCACGACGGGCGGGCGACGGCGTATCGACGGACTCGCAGGGACGCCGACGATCCCGTGGCGCTGTACGTCCACGGGAGCGGCACGACACACCGCGTCTGGGGCCACCAGTACGGTCCCGCGGGCCCGATCCACCCGGCAGTCGCACTGGACTTGTCAGGCCACGGCGACTCGACCGACATCGTGACCGAACCCGGCACCGAAACCCTCGACGCGTACGCCCGCGACGTGGTCGCGGTCGCGGAGGAGACCGACGCCCAGGTGCTCGTCGGGAACTCCCTGGGGGGAGCCGTCGCCCAGTGGGTCGCGCTGGAAACCGACTGGACGCCCGCAGCGATGGTTCTGACCGGAACGGGCCCTCGGCTCCCGGTGTTCGACGGGCTCCGGGAGTGGCTCGCCGACGACTTCGAGCGCGCCGTCGACTTCCTCCACGGGCGGGATCGGCTGTTCCACGACGCCGACGAGGCGGCCGTGGCGCGCTCTCGCGAGCAAATGGCGGCGGTCGGGCAGACGGTCACTCGCCGGGACTTCCTGACCTGTCACGCCTTCGACGTGCGCGACCGCCTCGGCGAGATCGACGTGCCCGTCTTGGCGATCTGTGGCGAACACGACAAACTGACGCCGCGCGAGTACCACGAGACGCTGGCTCGCGAGATTCCGAACGGCGGGGTCGCGTTCGTTCCCGACGCCGCCCACCTCGCGATGGTCGAACGCCCCGACGAATTCAACGACGTCGTCTCCACGTTCCTCGACGACGTGCTCTGATCGCGGCCGGGCGGTCCCGACTTACTCGCCCCAGTAGTACCGCGGCCCGAGCGCGAAGAACAGGAGCGCGATGGCGAGCATCGCTCGCGGCCCGGCGCGGTGGAAGGCAGTGGGCGCGACGACGGCGACCGCCTGCACGACGCCCATCGGAACCGCGTGCATCGGGCCCGGCTTGGGGTAGTCGAACGGGGCGATCATCGCCGCCGAGAGTACCAGCGCCCCGGCGCTCAGGACGAGCGGATGCGTCACGCCCGCCAGGTAGGCCGTGGCGATGATGATGCTCCCGAGGGTGTTCGGCATCCCCGGGCGCTCGTCCGGCCCGTCGAAGTACGTCGAGTAGAAGGCCGTCCGGACGATGGAGCAGACGACGTACGCAGACGACAGCAGGGCGATGCCGACGAAGGCGATTGGACCGGCCGTCTCGAAGCCGCCGTACTCGTTCGTCAGCGCCACGTAGAGGAACAGGCTCGGCGTCGCGCCGAACGACACCACGTCGGTCACGGAGTCGAGCAGCGGGCCGACGGCCGAGCTGTCGCCGTTTCGCGCGACGATTCCGTCGACGGCGTCCGCGATGACCGCGAGCAGGATGAGGCGGGCGGCGATCTGGAGGTCCGCGAAGGCGACGGCTCCGGCCACGAACCCGACGACGGCGTTGAACAGCGTCACCGCGTCGGCGGCGCTGAGTCGGCGGCGCACCTCGAAGCCCATGCGTGTCCGGTGGGTGACCGCCTACATGAAGGACTCGAAACCGAGCGCCCGCCGGCGGGTCGGCGCTCCCCCGGCGGCTGTCGGCCGTCTCACTCCTCCGGCAGGTCGTGGCCGACGACGAGCCGAGTGGCCGTCGCGAGCGTCCCGACCACGAGGACCACCAGTTCCCACCCGCTCCGGGCGATGGGGAACACGCGGTCGACGTTCGCCGGTTCCGTCTGTCCCGGGTTCGGGTCGACGCCGGTGCTCATCTGCACCTGACTGGAGTTGCCCATCGCCTGCTTCGTCGACCCGCCGCCCCCGCTCGCACCGCCTGTCGACGGCGGTTCCGGGAGGTCGACGAACGTCTGGACGATGCCGCGCTGGGTCGACAGTTCGAGGTGACCGCGCAGCTGATAGAACTGGTCGTACAGCGGCCAGAAGAGGTTCGCACCGCCCGTGATGAGGTCGAGGACGACGTGTCCCACCGCGTAGACGACGACGGAGAACCACGCGACGCGGACGCCGTACGCGCCCCAGCGCCCCCTGATATAGGACTCCTCCCTGACGTACAGGTCCGCGGCGATGACGAGCGCCATGGCGGCTGGGATGACGAGGTTCGTCGTCGCGGCCCGATGGCCGACCTGGAAGTACAGGCCGATGAACGCGTCGACGTCCGGGAACGTCACGACCAGGAGGGACAGCAGGAGCGAGCGCTTGTCGAACGCCGCGCCCAGCAGCGTCGCGGCGAGCAGCCCCACGAACGCGTAGTGGACCACCAGCGAAGGCATACCGACAGGTACGCCAGCAGAGAGATGAGCGTTGTGGTGGACGGTATCAAACCTGGGAATTTCACCAGTCGATTAATATGTCGGTATCGAGAGTACTATCCTGTGGGGAACCCGTGGGGGTGGTACGGTACCCACACGCTACGTTTCTGCGCGGTGGGATGGACTTGTCGACACGTCGAAGTACCGATGGTTCCGACCGACTCGATAGTCGCGTCGCTGACACGAGCGGTCAGCAAAGAAACTTTATAAACCGCCCGACCGACCGGACGCGTATGGGAACGGAGAATTTACCACAGGAGATCACGGCCCTGGTGGGCCGGGAGGTCTACTCGAAAAACGGCGTGTTCGTGGGTGAGGTCGAAGACCTGCGGCTCGAACTCGACCGGCAGGAAGTCACGGGGCTGGCGCTCCACCAGCTCAACACGGAACTGTTCGACGACGAAGTCCGAAAGGCCCGCGGCGTCATCATCCCCTACCGCTGGGTTCAGGCCGTCGGCGACGTGGTCATCGTCAGCGACATCGTCGAGCGGCTCCGACAGCCCGACACCGACGGCGAAGAAGAGGAAGTCCCGGCCTAGCTGCCGTTCGAACTCTCGCCGCTCGAACTGTCGACGCCCATCGCCTCGAACAGCTTTCGCTTGACCGCTTCTTCCGTGAGTTCTAACAGCGTGTCGCGATTGTCGTCGCTCGTGTCCAGCCCGGTGAAGATGCCGAGCGGAATCTCGACGCTGGCGTCCGTCGAGTGCCCGGCGGTCTCGCCCATGTCGCCGAAGGCGTCCGAGAGGACCTTCCCGATGTTCATCCGGATGTCCTTCGAGCGGGCGGCGAGGTAGATGGTGTCGTCGGCGATGGCGAAGACGGCCGTGGTCGTGATGCCTTCGAGGTTCAGGAGGTGCTGTGCGGCCTGTGCGAGCGCGTCGCGGTCGCGGATGAACCCCGCGTTCGAGACGAGGTGACTGCCCTGGACCTCGCGGTTGCGGATGGCCTCGGCGAGCACGTCGAGCGTCTCGGGACTCATCGACGGCGATTCGACCTGTTCGAGCGTGTCGTGGTCGGCGAACGGATAGAGGTAGGCGGCGGCGGTGAGGTCCGCGGGCGTCGTGTCGCGCTTGAAGTCGAGCGTCTCGGCGCGGATGCCGTACAGGAGCGCGGTCGCGACGCTCTGGTCGAGGCTGAGGTCGAGTTCCTGGATGTACTTCGTCAGGATGGTCGAGGTGGCGGAGATGTTCGGCCGGATGTCCGAGAACGTGGCGTCGTGGTCGTACTCGTGCTCGTGTTCGTAGTGGTCGATGACGATGTCGACGACGTCGATGTCGGGTTCGCCGCCCTTGGCCACGTCCACCAGGGCGAACGTGTCGTACGCGTCGAAGTCCACTTCCTCGCTCGAGGTCAGTTCGATGCCGAGGAGGTTCACGAACGCGCGGTTCTCCTGGTGGCCGATCTCCCCCTCGTAGATGATGTCGGCCTCCACGTCGCGGCTCTCGGCGATGGCTCGCAGCGCCGCCGCCGAGGCGATGGAGTCCGGGTCCGGCGACCGATGGATGAGGATACCCATGCGGTCTTCGGTCCCGTCGATCACGTCGCCGAGCTGCGAGGCCTTGTACTCAAGCTCGCCCGTTTCGAGGGCCCGCAGGGCCGAGTCCGCGATGACCGCGGAGGGATTGATGACCACGTCCGCGCCGAGTTCGGTGAGTTCGTCGGCCGAGACCGGGTCGTCCGCGCGGGCGACGATGAACTGCTCGCCGCCGGACTCGCGGATGTTCCGCACCGCCTCGGCGTTGGCACTCACGTCGGGCGACATGATGAGAACGACGTCGCGGTCGGCGACCGTCTCGACGACGTCCATCTCGGCGATGTCGGCCTGCTGTGCGTTGAGGTCCTGGTCACGTAACGCCTCGACTCGCCCCTCGTCGGCGTCGAGGATGAGGACGTCCTTGCCCTCCTCGACGAGTTCCTCCGCCACGGCGTGGCCGACGCTCCCACACCCGAGGATGGCGTACGTCGACATGGACGCCATCGTGATGCCGCTGGCTGCGCTCATTAGTGTCTGAATCGGTTGGCTTGGAGCCTCTTATATTGCATCCATTGCACCACATACCTGTCCGTCTGTCCACACGCGGCCCGAATCATCCGGGACGGCCGCGCTTCCGAGACGGAAACGGTCGGGACGCTCGCTCTGTCTCCGGGCGGCATCAGGGGCTACGTATTTACGCCGGTCGGACGCACGTAAGGGCGATGCTCACACGGTACCGACGGTTCGACTCCCGGTCGACGAGAGGCGACCGATGAGTCTCATCACCGCCCTCGTCGTCCTGGTCGTCGGCTTCCTCTCGGGACTCGTCGTCCGGTGGGTCGCCGGTCTCGCCGCGCTCGTCGCCCTCCTGCTGGTGATCTTCGGCGTCGCAGCCCCCGAGATCGGCCTCGTGAACTTCGTCATCGAGCGGTACTACCAGGGCAACGAACTGCTCTTCCTGGCCGGCCTCCTGTTCGGCATCGACGCCGAGCGAACGAGAGAGATCGTCGAGAACTGACTGTCGACCGAGCGGTCGCGATAGGCATGCGAACTGGGTCCAAACCGACAGGCGACGAGAGAATGAAAACCTATTTTACCAGGCCGTCCAGAGCATTGAGTGCACTGGGCCGGTAGCTCAGTCTGGCAGAGCGACGGCCTCTTAAGCCGTCGGTCGAGGGTTCAAATCCCTTCCGGCCCGTTTTCCTGCGGACGAATGTGAGCAGTGAAAACGCCGAAGGGGTTGAAGCAGGGAGGTCGCGCACAGCGAAGCGAGCACGTCCGACCGTGGTTCAAATCCCTTCCGGCCCGCTTCTGCGACGAACAGTTCGTGAAGAGCGGAGCGGTTACGAAGGGTTTGCATGACGGCACGAGCGAGCGGCAACGAGCGACGTGCAGGTGGTTCGAATCCCTTCCGGCCCGCATCTATCCGAGATTCGCCGCGGTCGGCTCACCCCTCGCGGCTCTCGTCGTCGGTCTCGAATATCTCGTCCACGTCCGCCGCGTCGACGTGCGTCATCTCCTCGGCCATCTGCCTGATCTGCTCTCTGTCGGGGTCGTTTCCGCGTCTCACGGGTTCGTCGTCGTCAGCCGTTCTCTCGGCGTCGGCGCTCGCGAGCAGATCCCAGAGCAGGTCGTCGTAGCTCGTCTCCGGTCCCTTCCGGCGGTCGAGTTCCTCCACGAGCGCCTCGGAGACGGGAATCGTGGTCTCGTCACTCATTGGCAGGAGATTCGTCTCGCGGTGGATGTAAGTACTGGCCGTCGAGCTTCAGTCCGCCGGCCGCCGCAAGCGCCCCCGTGGTCCCGAGTCGCCGCCCTTCCACCGTCAGACGCTCCAGAATGCATTTACCGGACGCGCTTGAAGCCCGGATGTATGGTATTCACGCCATTACAGGTCCCCGGCGCCGCCTATAGTAACAATTGAAACGATGTACACCCGATCGCACTGCCATCGTGCGATCGGGTGTGCACTGACTTTCAATGGCTACTATAACTGCTGATCGTCCTGTTCATCTTCGTTATCGGACTGGCGATACTGGTCGGCGCGTCCTACTGGGTGTACTCCGACGCGAAGGGTCGCGGCGACGACAAGGCCGTGCTGTGGGGGGTGCTCACCGCCCTCGGCTTCTTCATCGGCCTAATCCCAGGCGTGCTCGTCGTCGTGGTGTACCTGGTCGTCCGGGAATAGCTCGCGAACCGTCCCTCCAACCGATTGACTCTTCGAGCGCGACGCGTCGATCAGCCGGTGCTGTTGCCCTACTCGAACCGGACACCAGTCGATGGCGTCTGGGTTGCCCGCAGCTCAGCCGTCCAGTGGCTTGCGCATCTCGACGTGAGGAATCCCTGCCTCCTCGAACTCGCTGCCGTCAGTCTCGTAGCCCAGATTCCGGTAAAAACCCTCGACGCGGGTCTGTGCATGCAGGACGACGCTTTCGGCCTCGTTCTCGCGAGCGGCCTCCTCGACGGCCCGCATCAGGGCCGCGCCGACGCCGGCGCCGCGGGCGGACTCCCGAACCGCGACCCGCTCGGCCTTGCCCACCTCCGGTTCAGGAAAGCGGAGGCGGGCAGTCCCGACCGGGTCGTCGCCGTCGCGGGCGAGAAACTGCACCGCGTCTGGGTCTTTTCCGTCCAGTTCCTCGCTCGCGGCGACGCCCTGCTCCTCGACGAACACCGTCATTCGAATCTCGCTTGCGGCCTCTTCGAAGTCGCTCCACGATCCTGTCTCGACGGTGATGTCACCCATGGGAAGGGGATACGGCGACCGACGCTGTGTGTCTTCCGTTCGATCCACCGCCGAAACTGTCAACACAGCGGCGTCTGTATCGGGGGACGCATGACCTACGAGTACGCTCGCGACCACGAACACGAACTGTCGGCCGAATTCCTCTACCCGTCGGACGCCGACGTACTGGATATCTACGAATCGGGCGAGAGCCTGATGGTCGACGTCGCAGTCATCTGTCCCGAGTGCAGCGACACGCTCGCGCTCACGGCCACGGTCGGGAGCGTCACCGAGTCGACGGTGGACCTTCCGCTGGACGAGGAGTACTACGACTGAGACGGACCGCTGTCCACAATAATTTAGTCCGCGGCGAAGATACCGCCCGGTGTCATGTCCGACTTCGATACGTTCGACTGTGCCAACTGCGGCGAATCGTTCAAAGCGTATCCGGACTCGAACGCGGCCGAGAAAGAGGCGTGTAGTCCGGCCTGCGAAACGGCCCTGTAACGGCTGCTCCGACGTTTCTGGCGCTCGAACGCCTCAACAGCCTCAGCTGTCGGGGCTGTAGTTGGGCGCTTCGTCGGTGATCATCACGTCGTGGGGGTGACTCTCTTGCTGGCCGGCTGCGGAGACGCGGACGAACTCCGCGCGCTCTTTGAACTCGGGAATCGTGGCCGCGCCGACGTAGCCCATCCCGGACTGCATGCCGCCGACGAGCTGGTGGAGTTCGGACTGGAGCGAGCCCTTGTACGGCGTCGCCGCCTCGACGCCCTCGGGGACGTACTCCTCGCCCTCCTCGTCGTCCTTGAGGTAGCGCTCGCCGCCGCCCTCGTTCATCGCGCCGACGCTGCCCATGCCGCGGTACTGCTTGTACTTCTTGCCGTTCATCGTGATGACGCGGCCCGGTGCCTCGTCCGTGCCGGCGAAGTACGAGCCGAGCATGACCGCGTCCGCGCCGGCGGCGATGGCCTTGATCGCGTCGCCGGAGTAGCGGATGCCGCCGTCGGCGATGACGGGCACGTCGTGCCGGCTCGCCACGTCGGCGACCTGCGCGACGGCGGTGATCTGGGGCATTCCCGAACCCGTGACGACGCGGGTCGTACAGATCGAACCCGGGCCGATGCCGACCTTCACGCCGTCGGCGAAGTCGACGACGGCCTCGGCGGCCTCGCGGGTCCCGATGTTACCGACGACCACGTCGGCCTCGACTTCCGCTTTGATCTCGCGGGCGCTGTCGATGACGTTCGCGTTGTGGGCGTGCGCGCAGTCGATGAACAGCACGTCGACGCCGGCCTCGTCTGCCGTCTGCGCGCGCTCGACCTCGAACGGCCCCACGGCCGCGCCACAGCGCAGCGCGCCGTCGTGGTCGCGAGCGGCCTGGTCGTACTCACGGCGCTGGAGGATGCCCTGCATGGTGACCAGTCCGACGAGTCGGTTCTCGTCGTCGATGATCGGGACGCGCTCGATCTTGTGGTCGTACATCAGTTCGAGCGCCTCGCGGGGTGTCACGTCCTCGGGTGCGGTGACGACCTCGTCGGTCATCGCGTCGGTGACGGCGTCGTCTTCGCCGACTTCCAGGTACGGCCGGATGTCCGTCCCGGAGATGATACCCAGCACTTCCTCGCTGTCGTCGGCAACGACCGGTGCGCCGGAGACGCCTTCGCGCTCCATCATCTCGTCGACCTCGCGGACGGTCTGGCTCGGACTGGCCGTGACGACGTCGCGGATGATGAGCTCGTCGGCGCGTTTGACCCGCTCGATCTCGGTCGCCATCTCGTCGGCGTCCATGTTGCGGTGGAGGACGCCGAGACCGCCCTGTCGCGCCATCGCGATGGCCATATCGCTCTCGGTGACGGTGTCCATCGCCGCCGAGAGCACGGGCACGGTCAGCTCGACCGACTTCGAGACGCGCGTGGCCGTGTCCGCCTCGTCCGGTTCGACGCGGGACTCCTTCGGTCGCAGGAGCACGTCGTCGAAGGTCAACGCCTCCGGTACACGGAGCTTCTCGGAGAAGGGCTCGGAATCGTTCGCCATGTAAATCGTCCACGACGGCCCGGCAAAAACGTTGCGAGACTCGCCGCTACGTGGTGCCTGCTGGCACACCCCTGCCGAGAACTGGCCGTCCACGGCAGCCGCTGTTTCGGGCCATTCGTGTCGATATGCACGCAGAGGTGAGACGTTCGTCCAGAGATGGGGTGAGAAGCCTGAATTATCGTGTTCCGTGTGGTCGACTCTCACGCAACGATTATGTGCGAATGAAGGATAATTACAGATATGCGTCTCACCGAACCCGCGTGCAACGGGAGTGTCCGCCAGACGACGACCGCCACGGCGTCGGGCAACACAACGTTCGCGGGGTTCGGGAAACGGTTCTGGTTCGCGGCCCGTCGTGTACGCCAGGACAGCGCGAGAACCCTCCGACGGGAGTCGGGACACGTGCTGGCGTAACACGACATGAGTACCTCCAGACATCCGATCGCCCTCGACATCGAGCAGCGGGTCGGCCGCGGCGGCCGCCTGCTGGCCACCGTGATGGGACTACCGTTAGTCGACGGTATCTTCCCGGTCCTCGTCCTCGCCGGCGCGCTCTCGACCTGGACCGGCGTCCTCGAAGTCGGACTCCTCGTCTTCGGCGGATCCGCCACCGTCGCCGTCGTCCTCGCCGAACTCGAAGGCGGCCCCCGACAGCAGGCGCGTTCCGTCCTCCTCATCGGCGCAATCCTGCTGCCGATCGCCCTCGTCGAAGCCGCGCTCGCACCGACTATCGCGGGCCTCGTCGAACTGGCCGTCCTCGAGCGCTTCGCCGGCATCGTCATCCTCGCGATCGCGGCCCAGACCGCCAGCGCCCGCATCGGCGAGTACCTGCCCCGACCGGCGGTCATCGTCGCTCTCGGCCTGCTGGCGAGCGTCGACCCCGCAGGCGCGACGTTCGTCGCGACCCTCGAACCCGGCGTCTTGCTCCGGGCCGCGGCCACCGCCGGCGTCGGCGTCGCGTTCGCGCTCGCCGTCGCGCTCGCGAGCCCCTGGCTCCGCAACGCCGTCGACATCGACCGCTTCCGGTTCGGCAGCGCCGTCGCGCTCGGCGTGCTCGCGCTCTCGGTCCTTGGCGTGATGCCCACCGACGCGCCGGTCGCTCTCGCCGTCCTCGCGGTCACGGCGCTGCTGTCGTTCGACCCCCAGAACGTCCGACAGCGCCACAGCGAGTACCGGCCGGACGCCGTCGACCTCACCGCCGCGTTCTCCGACGGCGGAGCGTCACAGGGCGTCGCCGCCGCCGAGCACACCGACGAAGGAGCCGCCGTCGACTACGAACCCGACGAGGAACGCGCGCCGTGGCTCTGAGGGAGAAGCTTTAGGCCCGTCAGGACCGGTCCTCCGGTATGAGCGACAACCGCGTGGTCCAGGGGCGGATGCAGACCCCCGAAAGCCTCGCCGAACTCATCGAAGGCGACTCCGTCATGGACGCAGAACCAATCGAAGACGCCGACCGAGACTGCCCCGAGTGCGGCGAGAACGTCATCACCGTCGGGTACATGCCCTCCGCGCTCGAGTTCGTCACCGGCTACAAGTGCCAGGAGTGCGACTGGGCAGAGACCGACCGCGACTGATCGCCGTCCGGCAATCGAAATCCCTTTAATGCGAGTCGGCTTACGCCGGAGTGCGGGGTCGTGGCCTAGTCCGGGAAGGCGGCTGACTCCAGAGGCCACGCGCCTGGGACGACACTCCAAGGGCTGATATACTGAGCGGCCGACTGATCATCGGTTCGCGACGATGACCCTCTGGAGTTCCGAGGCGCAGGACGGAGATATCAGCCGATCGGGGGTTCAAATCCCTCCGACCCCATACACTATATAAGTACAGCGGCCTATTTCGCCGCTTTCGCTTCACCACTCCAGAGCGGCCAGCACGAGGTGGTCGCAGTGAGTCTCGACCGTCGCTCCTCTGAGGAGTTGCCCCTCATCTGTGAGTTCTGCGGCGAGATCATCGATCAGCCGAACCAACGCTGCCCAGTCACCGACGACGGTCGGAGGTGTCGCCCAGCGAGGCAGGTCAGGCGACAGACGCCGTCAATACCCACACACCGTCTGAGAGCGCCACCCCGAATCGCAACTTGCTTTCTGCTGGTCGCCGTCACTAGTGACAGATGCGTGTCGCCCTGACGCCGTTCAAGCGGCCGTTGTGCTACCTGATGGCGGTTCTGTACATCGTCGCAGGAGGCTTGCACTTCGTCGTCCCGGCGCTGTACGTCCAGATCGTGCCGCCGGTTTTGCCCGCACCGCTCGCGCTGGTGTATCTCTCCGGCCTCGCCGAAATCGCTGTCGGGGTCGGCCTGCTGGTGCCACGGACGCGGTCGCTCGCCGCGTGGGCGACGATCGCCTTACTCGTCGCGATCTTTCCCGCGAACGTCTACATGGCCGTGTCCATGGTGACCATTGAAGGGGGCGCCCGGTGGCGGCGACCCCTCCGTACTGGCCCGCTGGAGCAGGTTGCCCCTGCAGGGCGTGTTGATCCTCTGGGCGTACTGGTACACCGACTGAACGCGCAACCGGCGACGAGTGACTGACTAGAACGTCGCTTCTGTGGTCTGAAACCGTCGCTGGAGCGCTCTAGACCAGTCGACCGAACGACCGTGAGGTATAGACGTATCGAACGTGTGCAACTGCGTATGACTATGGACAGAGCCACGGTATCACTTGACGAAGACGCGAAGGAGGCGCTCGAAGACCTCACGGAACGGACCGGGCACGGCCAGAGCGAACTGTTCCGGCGGGCGCTGACGTTCTACGCGGCGAACTTCCAGGCGGCGACGACAGACGCCGGGACGAAACTGGGCGACTATCACAAGATGCTCTCCGGCGGAGAGCACGTGCTGCTGGACGTGGACTTCCTCCACTGCTTTCTGGACTTCGTCTCCGACGGCAGCGGGACGCCCGACCCGGAGTTCCTCGAGAGCGCCGACAGGGTCTCAGACTACCACGCCCGCGAGTACGACGGCGAGTTCGAGACGCTGGACGAACTACTGGAGTGGCTCTCGCTCTGTGGCTTCCTCAGCGTCCGCCGGAGCGACGAGAACCGCTATCACGTGGTGTTCCCGTCCGACCACATCCGCTGGTTCATGACCCGCTTCATCGAGCGCAGCACCGTGGATCTCCCGTTCGACATCGACATCGAGGAGGGACTGACCAAAGTGTTGATTACCGAACACGATAACGGGTCGAGAGACTGACGAACTTCCTCGTTTTGCACCGTCTCCACAATCGCACATCGCGCGGAGAACGAAACGGGCCGTCTCTATCGTTTTCTGCACGATTTACGCAATCGTATGCAGTGATCATACGATCTCACACGACAGCGGATCCCGTATTCTCACGTGTGAGACGTTAACAACAACGTATATAATACTCTATCATGGTCAATTGAACGTACCATGTCTGGTGATAACAAATTTATCGAACGGCTTAACAGACGGCGGTTTCTCCGCGCGACCGGCCTGATCGCCGCCGGTGGTCTGGCAGGCTGTTCGAGTCAGGAAGAGTTACAGGGTGACGGTGGCGACGGGAGCGGCGGGAGCGACGGCGGTGACGGGGGAGGCGGCGGTGACGGAAGTTCCGGATCGACCGACAGCGGGGGAGACGGCGGCGACTCCGAGAGCAGCGAACCGATCGACGTCGGCGTCGTCATTCCGTTCAGCGGCGACCTGAGTGACTTCGGTGAACCGATGCTGAATGCGCTCCAGATGGCTGCCAAAGACATCAACGCGGCCGGTGGTCCCCTCGGTCGCGAGATCAGACTCCACGACGAGGACTCCGAGACCAACTCGACGGCGGGGGTCAATGCGGCCAACTCGCTGATCAACACCCAGAACGTCTCCTCGATAATCGGTGCCGTCTCCAGCGGCGTGACGATCAGTATCGCCTCGTCGGTGACGATTCCGAACGAGACGTTGCACATCACGTCCGCGTCATCGTCGCCGACGATCAGCACGCTCGACGACAACGATCTGGTGTTTCGCACCCGGACCAACGACCGCTTCGTCGCGAAGGTGATGGCCCAGATCATCCAGAACCAGGACGTCGAGAAGGCGGCCGTCCTGCACATCAACAACGACTTCGGAAAGGCGCTGGCGAACACCTTCGAGGAGTCCTTCACCGGCACCACGACGGCGAAAGTCGGCTACGAATCCGGCCAGTCGTCGTACCAGCAGGTCCTCTCGGAACTGTACGCCGACGACCCCGAGTTCGTCGCGCTCGCGGGCTACCCCGAGAGCGGGACGACCATCCTCAGCCAGTGGAACGAGGAGGGCTACGGAGGCAACTGGGTCCTGCACACCAGTCTGCTCTCGAACGACTTCCTGAACAACGTCGGGTCCGACGTCCTCAACGGGATGTACGGTGTGCGCACGAAACCGCCGACGGGCGACGCGACGGAGTCCTTCAAGAGCGACTACGCCTCGGCGTATCCGGACGCCGACCTGTTCTCGCCGTACTCGTGGAACTCCTACGACGCGCTGCTGTCGTACGCGCTTGCGGTCCACCACGCGGGAACCACCGACTCCGGCGCGGTCAAGGAGAGCATGCGGGCCGTCTCGAACCCGGACGGCATGGCGGTCAGTTACGGCCAGTTCGCCGACGGGGTGAGCAAGATCGACGGCGGTTCCGCCATCGACTACTCCGGCCCGAGCGGCACCGTCAACTACGACTCCAACGGCGACGTCGCCAGCGACATGGCCGTCGTCAAAGTGGAGGACGGGTCGTTCACCGACCAGCGGACCATCCCGGCGAACGAGCTGATCTGAAGGCGTCGGAAGCCGGAATCGCAACCCGACGCGGCCCTCGTGCCGTGGCGGGCACCAGCGCTGCTAGAAGCTACTATGAGAAGTTGTCAACGCACGAACCAGCAGCCGAGCAGTATCGCCTATCGAGGGATGACAGATGGACGACGCTGAAACGCGCGTCGGTGTCGACATCGGTGGCACCTTCACCGACCTCGTGACGATCAGCGACGGGGTCGTCGACGTGACGAAGACGCCGTCGACGCCAGCGACGCCCGAGACGGGCGTGATCAACGGACTGGAGAAGCTCCACGAGCTCGAAGGGCTCCGGTTCGGAGACGTCGGCTTCCTCGCGCACGGAACGACGGTCGCGACGAACGCCGTCCTCGAGGGCGAGTGGGCCGACACCGCGCTGGTCACCACCGAGGGGTTCCGCGACGCACTCGAGATCGGCCGCCAGGCGCGGCCGGACATCTACGATTTCCAGTCGGAGAAGCCGACGCCCGTCGTCGAGCGACACCGCCGCTACACCGTCCCCGAGCGACTGGACGAGCGCGGCGAGGTGAGGCGCGAACTCGACGAGGCGGCGGTCCGTGACCTCGCGGGAGACCTGTCCGCGGCCGATGTCGACAGCGTCGCGATCAGCCTGCTGTTCTCCTTCGAGAACGACGACCACGAGCGCCGGGTCGCGGAACTGCTCGAAGACGAAGGGGTGGACGCCAGCTACTCGCTGTCCAGTTCCGTCCTCCCGGAGATCCGCGAGTACGAGCGGACGCTGACCACGTCGCTGAACGCCTCCCTGAAGCCGGTGATGGACCGCTACATCGGCACCCTCGAATCGCGCATCGAGGACGCGGGGATCAGCGCCGAACTGAAGATCATGCAGTCGAACGGCGGCATCATCACCGCAGACGCCGCCCGGGAACAGCCAGTCAACACCCTGCTCTCCGGTCCGGCCGCCGGCGTCCAGGGCGCGACGTACGTCGCCGGACTGGCCGGCACGGAGGACCTGGTGACGATGGACATGGGCGGGACGTCCTGTGACGTCTCGCTCGTGGAGGGCGGCGACCCGCTGGTCGCCACCGACGTCGAAGTCGGTGACTACCCGGTGAACGTCCCGATGATCGACATCCACACGGTCGGGGCCGGGGGCGGTTCCATCGCGTGGATCGACGAGGGCGACGCGCTCCGCGTCGGGCCGAAGTCGGCCGGGGCAGACCCCGGCCCGATCAGCTACGGCCGCGGCGGGGAGCGGCCGACGATCACCGACGCGCACCTGTTGCTTGGCCGCCTGAACCCCGAGTCCTTCCTCTCGGGCGAACTCGACGTGGAAGTCGCCGACGTCGAGCGCGCCTTCGAGGCGCAACTCGCCGACCCGCTGGGCGTCTCCGTCGAGGAGGCCGCACAGGGCGTCCTCAACGTCGCGAACGCGAACATGGAGCGCGCGTTGCGCGTGGTCTCCGTCGAGCGTGGCTACGACCCGCGCGACTTCGGTCTGGTGGCCTTCGGCGGGGCCGGACCGCTGCACGCGGCGACGCTCGCGGCGGAACTCGACATTCCACGGATCGTCGTACCCCGGACCGCGGGGGTCCTCTCCGCGCTCGGCCTCCTGATCAGCGACATCCTCTACGATTACAGCGCGTCGCGCGTGCGCAGGTGGGCGGACGTCTCGCCGGCGGCCCTCCAGCGCGAGTTCGACGAGTTCGTCGCCACTGGGCGTGACCGCCTCGACGCGGAGGACCTCCCCGCGGGACAGATGCAGTTCGAGCGCTCGGTCGACCTGCGCTACGTCGGCCAGTCGTTCGAACTCTCCGTCCCCGTCCCGACCGGCGACATCGACGCGGACGCGAAGTCGGCGATCCGGGACCGGTTCCACCAGAAGCACCGCCAGCGCTACGGCCACGCCTACGAGGACGAACCGATCGAGCTCGTGACGCTGCGGACGCGGGCGCGGGGCGTCGTGGAGACGCCGGACCTGCGACCGGCCGACGCGGGCGGCAGCGTCGAGGACGCCGTCGCAGACACCCGCGAGGTGCGCTTCGACGAGCGGCGGTACGACACCAGGGTCTACGACCGGGACGGCCTCCCGACGGGGGCCGCCTTCGACGGACCGGCCGTCGTCGAGGGCGAGGAGAGCACCGTGGTGGTGCGACCCGGTCAGCGCGCCGAGGTCGACGAGTACGGCAGCCTGATCGTGGAGGTGAACCGATGACACGAGACGTCGATTCGGTCACGCTGGAAGTGACGCGCAACGCCGCAATCGCGGTGTGCGAGGAGATGAACGCCAACCTCATCCGCACCGGCTACTCGCCGAACATCAAGGAGCGGCGGGACTGCTCGTGCGCGATGTTCGACGCGGACGCCGAGATGATCTCCCAGGCGGAGAACATGCCGGTCCACCTCGGCGCGATGCCGTTTTCGGTGGAGGCGGCCATCGACCGCTTCCCGCCGGAGACGCTGTCGCCGGGCGACGCGGTCTTGCTGAACGATCCATTCTACGGGGGCGCACACCTGCCGGACCTGACGCTCGTGACGCCGGTGTACCACGACGGCGACCTGATCGCCTTCGCGGCCAATCGGGCGCACCACGCCGACATCGGCGGCTCCCACGCCGGGAGCGTCTCCGCCGACTCAACCGAAATCTATCAGGAGGGGCTGCGTATCCCGCCCGTGAAGCTGTTCGAGGGCGGCGAGCCCAACGACGACATCTTCGACATGATCCTCTCGAACGTCAGGACCCCGGACGAGCGACGGGGCGACCTGCGCGCACAGGAGGCCGCAAACGAGACCGGGAAACGGCGGTTCACCGAACTCGCCTCGAAGTACGGCAGCGGGCAACTCGAAGCCGCACTGGAGGAGATCAAGGACTACTCCGAGCGCCGGATGCGCAGCGAGATCGAGTCGCTCCCGGACGGCACCTTCGAGTTCGCGGACGTCCTCGACGACGACGGGGCCGGGAACACGGACCTACCTATCGAGGCGGCGGTCACCGTCGACGGGGACGAGGTCCACGTCGACTTCACCGGAACCGCGCCACAGACAGACGGCCCGATCAACGCCGTCTTCGCGGTCACGGCGTCGGCGACTTACTACGCGGTCCGCTGTGTCACTGACCCCGATATCCCGCCGAACCACGGCTGCTACCGGCCGATAGAGATCACCGCGCCGGAGGGGACCATCGTCAACCCCGAACCGCCCGCCGCGGTGGTCGGGGGGAACCTCGAAACGTCCCAGCGAGTCACCGACGTGGTACTGGGAGCGTTCGGCGACGTCGTCCCGGAGCGAGTCCTCGCCGGCTCGCAGGGGACGATGAACAACATCACGTTCGGCGGCACCGATCCGCGCGACGACTCGCCGTACGCCTTCTACGAGACGCAGGGCGGCGGCTTCGGCGGCCGGTCGGGCAAGGACGGCATCGACGGCGTCCACGTCCACATGTCGAACACGATGAACACGCCCGCCGAAGTCCTGGAGACGGCCTATCCCATCCGGGTGACCCGCTACCAGCTTCGCCCCGACTCGGGCGGTGCGGGCGAGTTCCGCGGCGGGCTGGGCCTCAGGCGAGATATCCAGGTCCGGGGCCACGAGGCCACGTTCAGCCTGCTCGCCGACCGCCACATCCACCAGCCGTACGGCCTTGCTGGGGGAGCGGACGGCGAGTCGGGGAGCGCCCTGCGCATCGACCCGGACGGCGAGGAGGTGCGGTTGCCACAGAAATCCACGCACCAGCTTCCGCCGGAGACCATCGTCAGCATTCGGACTCCCGGAGCCGGTGGCTACGGCGACCCCGCCGACCGGGACCCCGACGCTATCGAACGCGACATCGAACTGGGGAAGATAACGCCCGAGGCGGCTCGCGAGGCCTACGGCTACGAGGCCGAGACGGGGCCGGCGTCGGCCGCCTCGACGCCCGACGGGGGTCCAGATGACGGATGACCGAGTCCCGCGCCCCGTGGGGGTTGCGCGCCGCACCGCACCTCGCGGTGTTCGGGATGGGGTACGTCATGTTCGGCTACGCCGGCGTCCCGGCGTACTTCCTGGGACGGTACGGTATCGACTACGCGGCGTTCGGCCTGCTGATGTCCGCGACGTTGCTGCCGTTCGTCCTGGTCCAGTGGCCCGCGAGTCGGCTGGTCGAGCGGACCACGTCGACCCGGCTGTTACTGTGGACGACGGCCACACAAGCCGTGCTGGCGCTGACGCTCGACTTCGCGCCGACCTACGGGACGCTGCTCGGACTCCGGTTCCTCTGGGGCGTCGCGGCGGGCGTGTTGCTCAGCGTCGGTGCGACCCACGTCGCCCGGCTCTACGAGGGGACGACCGCGAGTCGTCAACAGGGGTTCTACGGCGGAATGCTAACCTTAGGCGGCGCCACGGGATTCCTCGCGGCGCCCCAGTTCGTGACGGTGACTGCCGGAGCCGGCGTCCACGCGCTCGGCGCGCTGCTGGCCGTGCCGGCCTTCGGCGCGCTCTGGCTCCACCGTTCGGATCGACGGACGGCACCGACGAGCACGGAACCCGACGTGTCGCCGCTCTCGGTCGTGACCGACCGACGGGTGTTGCTGGCGTCGCTGTGTTACGTTGCGATCATCAGCTCGTACATGACCCTCTCGACGTTCGTGACGGCCTACTTCGAGGAACTCGGGGTCCTCGGTCCGCTGAACGCGCTGGTGCTGGGCACGGCGTCAGTCGGCCGAGGGCTCGGTGGCAGCGCCGTCTTCTGGTTGCCCCTCGACGACGAGGGCGTCATCGGCGGTTCGACCGGCGTCGCCTTCGCCGGATTTCTCCTGCTCGCCGGGGGCTCTTCCGGGCTACTGCTCGTCGGCCTCCCGTTCGTCGTCATGCTCGCGGTGTCCGTGCCGTTCGGCGCCGTCTACAACGTCGCCGCCAGCGCCACGAACGCGGAGGGCACGGCGCTGGCGACGGTCGTCGCGCTCGGAAACGTCGCGGCCCTCGCCTTTCCCCCGATCACCGGCGCGGTGCGGGACGTGACGGGGGGGTACGACGGGGCGTTCGTTCTGCTCGGCGCGCTCAACGCGCTCGCAGTCGTCGCCGCCGTGACACTCGCTCGGAGATCACGATGAAACTCGACAACTCGACACACGACAGTCTCGACAGCGGAATCGGAGGTGAGAGTCATGGTAGACGCCGGACTGCTTGACGCGATCGTCCAGGGCCTGATAACCGGATCTATCATCGCCGGCGGGGCGCTCGGACTCTCGCTCATCTACAACATCGCCGAGGTCCCGAACTTCGCACACGGCGACATGATCACCATCGGCGCGTACCTCGCGCTGGTGTTCAACAACCCCGCCGAGATACCGTTCCTGCCGGCCTTCGGCTCGGCCCCGCTTCCGGCGGCGGCTATCGTCGGCGTCGTCCTCGCCGGGGCCCTCGGCGCGGCCTACGAACTGACCATCTTCCGGAAGTTCCGGCAGAAAGACGCCGACATCATCACGATGGTCATCGTCTCGCTCGGGCTCGCGCTCGTCTTGCGAAACGTGGTGCTGTTCCTCGTCGGGTCGAAGAACATCCGTTACGAGAGCGCGAGCGTCTCGAACACGAACTTCGACTTCCTGGTGACCGGCGCCGGGATGACGGTCAGGACGACCCAGCGCCAAGCTGGCGACGTGGTCACGACAGGCCTGTGGGGATACCCGTGGTGGCTCCTCGCCGGCGGCCTGATCCTCGCGACTGCCGTCGGGTACGGCGTGTTCCGTGCCTACCGCCGGGAGGAGGGATTCGACACGGTGTATCTCGTCCCGCCGAAGATACTCGGCACTGCGGTGGCCATCGCGACCGCCATCGTCCTGGGCGCGCTGATCCAGTTAGCACCGCAGGGCACCGACCCGATCGTCGCGACGCGCATCGGCCTGAGCATCAAGCACCTCACCATCGTCGGCGTGGTCCTGGCAGCGATGTTCGCGCTGAACGTCGCGCTGAAGACGACGAAGTTCGGGCGAGCGATGCGAGCGACCGCCGACAACATGGACCTCGCCGAGGTCCGCGGCGTCGACGCCGACCGCGTGCAGTTGCTCGTCTGGGTGATCGCAAGCATGCTCGCCGCGCTCGCGGGCGTCCTCACCGGCTGGTTCGCCACGAACCTCACGCCGAACATGGGGTTTACGCTGCTGTTGCCGATATTCGCCGCGGTCATCCTCGGCGGCATCTCGTCGCCGTACGGAGCCGTCGCCGGAGCGATGATCATCGGCGTCAGCATGGACGTGAGCGTCTACCTGCTCCCGTCGCACTTTGCGACCTATCGGATCGCAGTCGCCTTCCTCATCCTCATTGGGGTGTTGATGATCAAACCCGAGGGACTGTGGGGTGACGTCTGATGGCGGTCGCTGACTTCCTCATCACGCTGGTGACGTTCATCGCCATCTACAGCCTGTTCGGCATCGGACTGAACCTCAAGTTCGGGTTCACGGGGCTGATCGACTTCGGCCACGTGGCCTACTTCATGGTCGGGGCGTACGTCACGGTGGTGTTGACGCTCCCGGCGGACGCGGCGACGTACGGCGGTATCGGCGGGTTCGACCTGCCGGGCCTGTTCGCCGCCCTCGGTCCGCTGGGGAGCCTGTTCGGCTGGGTCCTCGGCGTCGTCGGCGGCATGGTCGCCGCCGCACTCGTCTCGCTCGCAGTCGGGGTTCCGACGCTCAGACTGCGCGAGGACTACCTCGCGATCACGGCGCTCGGAATCGCGACCATCCTCAACACCGTCGTCAAGGACGAAGACTGGCTGTTCAACGGCCCCTACGGCATCAGCGGCATCCACAAGCCGCTCGTCGACGTGTTCCCCCTCAGTCTGGGGAGTTTCACCGTGAACATGGCCGTCTTCGGCCTCCTCTCGGTGGCCGTCTTCGCCTACGTCGCTTACTGGCTCGTCAACCGGTTCCGGGAGGCCGGTCGCACCGGCCGAATCGCGATGGCGGTCAGCGTCGGTCTGGTCAGCCTGTGGTACTTCGTGATGCCCGCCATCGACGGCGGGACCGTCGAACTCACGAAGAACGTCCTGTGGCTGTTCGACCCCACCGCAGGGCCAAACGGCGGACTGGACTACGACCGCTTCGTCCTGATCCTCGCCGTCGGCTTCCTCGCCGGTGGCTACCACTGGGTCGAACGGACGATCAACAGTCCGTACGGCCGCGTCCTGCGGGCCATCCGCGAGGACGAGGACGTGCCCCAGGCGCTCGGCAAGGAGACCTTCCAGTACAAGATGCAGGGCCTGATGTTCGGGTCGGCGCTGGCCGGTGCGGCCGGTGCGCTGTGGGCCGTCAACATCGGCTTCGTCTCGCCGGACCAGTTCGCGTCGACCATCACGTTCTTCGCGTTCACCGCCGTCATCATCGGCGGCACCGCGAACAACAAGGGCGTCATCCTCGGGACGACGGTGTTCTGGGCGATCCGTAACGGGACGCGGTTCATCGACGTCCCATCGCAGTACTCGATCCAGTTGGCCGCGGCCCGGCTCATCCTCATCGGCGCCATCCTCATCGTCATCCTCTACTACCGACCGCAGGGACTGCTCGGCGAGCAGGACTACGACATCGACCTGCCGGGAAGCGCCACGGGAGGGAGCGACGATGTCTGAGGACAGCTCCGTCGCACCGTCGCCGGAAGAGACCATCCTCGCCGTCGAAGACCTCGAGAAGCACTTCGGCGGCATCGTCGCCCTCGACGGCGTCGACCTCTCCGTCGGGTCGGGGATCACGGGACTCATCGGTCCGAACGGGGCCGGGAAGACGACGTTCTTCAACTGCCTGACCGGGTTCTACACGCCGGAGGTCGGCTCGATAACGTTCCAGGGGGCCGACATCACGGGGTCGCGGCCCGCCGCCGTCGCCAAGAGCGGCATGGTCCGGACCTTCCAGATCCCCCGGGAACTCTCGGAGATGACGGTCCTCGAGAACCTCCTGCTCGCGCCGCCGGACCAGAGCGGCGAGCGTCTCTCGGGCGCGTGGCTCCGGGGCGACGCGTTCGTCGACGACGAACTGTCGGTCCGCGAGCGCGCACTGGAGATGGCGGAGTTCTTCGAACTCGACCATCTGCTCGACGAACCGGCCGGGAACCTCTCGGGCGGCCAGCGGAAACTGCTGGAACTGGCCAGAGCGCTCCTGACTGACCCCGAGATGGTGTTGCTCGACGAACCGCTCGCCGGGGTCAATCCCACGCTGGAAGAGAAGATCCTCGACCGGATCCACGACCTGGAGGCGCAGGGCTACTCGTTCCTGTTCGTCGAGCACGACATCGAGATGATAATGAACCACTGCGACCGCGTCATCGTGTTACACCGCGGTGAGGTGCTCACGACGGGCACCCCCGAGGAGGTACAGACCGACGACCGCGTCATCGAGGCCTACCTCGGGGAGGTGGACGTGTGAGCGTCCTCGAAATACGGGGGCTGGACGCCGGCTACGGTGACCTCCAGATCCTCACCGACGTGGACATGACCGTCGGCGAGGGCGAGTACGTCACTATCGTCGGTCCGAACGGCGCGGGAAAGTCCACCGCGATGAAGTCTGTCCTCGGACTGACCACCTACATGGACGGGTCCATCGCCCTCAACGGGGAGGACATCGCCGGCACTGACACCAACACCGTCGTCAGCAAGGGCGTCAGCTACGTCCCGCAGTCGGACAACCTCTTCTCGACGATGACGGTCCGCGAGAACCTCCTGATGGGGGCCTACAGCCTCGAGGAGGTGCCCGAGGACCGCCTTCGGGAGGTCCTCGACCGCTTCCCGATCCTCGAAGAGCGCCAGATGCAGCGAGCGGGCACGATGAGCGGCGGGCAACAGCAGATGATCGCCATGGGGTGTGCGCTGATGGTCGACCCCGACGTGCTCCTGCTCGACGAACCGTCCGCCGGTCTCGCCCCGGACCTCGTGGTGGACATGTTCGACAAGATCGACGAAATCAACGACGCCGGAACGGCCATCCTCATGGTCGAGCAGAACGCCAAGGAAGCGCTCCGGCGGTGTGACAGGGGCTACGTCCTCGTCAACGGCGAGAACGCTTACGAGGGGCCCGGCACGGAACTGCTCAACGACCAGGAGGTCCGCGAGCGGTTCCTCGGCGGGTAGGGCTCGCCCCCGACTCTCATTCGGCCCTACGACGACGTGCGCGTCGAGTTCGCCCGGACGCGCTCGACGGCAAGGACCCGCGGCAGGTGGCTCGCCGCCACCTGCGGAAGCACGGCCACCTCCATAGTACCGATTGAAACGGTTTACACACCGATCGCGCTGTCGTCGTGCGACCGGGTGCGCGTGATTTTTCAATGGCTACTATCGGTCGTGCCGAGGGCCGACCGCCGTCGGTTGTCACGTCGACGTGGACTATGCCGCTGTCGAACACGTTTACTACCCTACGTGTGAGATGTGGTGCATGAGCGAACTGCTTCGGGACCTCTTGGCGGCGAACGCGACTCATGCCGATGAGTACCGTGACCGGTTCGACGACGTTCAGGAGTCCCAAGCGCCCGACGCCGTGACGATCTGTTGCTCGGACTCGCGGGTGTTGCAGGACCAGATCTGGGGAAACGAAGAGCCGGGTCGGCTGTTCACGTGCGGTAACATCGGAAACCGCGTCGTCCAGCGAACCGCCGCGGGAACGGCGGTGTCGGGCGACGTGCTCTATCCCATCGAACACACCGGGACCGAACTCGCCATCGTCGTCGGTCACACCGGCTGTGGCGCGGTGACGGCCACGTACGACGACCTCACGGACGGGCTGGACGAGCCGGCCGGAATCGAGCATTGCATCGGCCTCCTGAAGGACACTCTCGCGCCAGGCGTCGCGGCGCTGCCGACCGATGTGGGCCGAGCGAGCGCGATCAATCGGCTGGTCGAGTACAACGTGGACCGACAGGTCGAGTTCCTCCGCGAGAGCGACGACGTCCCCGACGACGTGGCCGTGGTCGGCGTCGTCTACGACTTCCAGGACGTGTACTCGGAGCGTCGGGGCGAGGTCCAGGTCATCAACGTCGACGGCGAGACGGACGTACCGGCATTGCGCGAGGCGAACCCAGAGATCAAGGACCGCATCAGTCGGCTCTGGACGTACTGAGACAGTTCTGGACCCGGCGTCTCCGTCAGGGCGCGTCGTCGCTCGATTCCGGGACGGCCACCCCGAGGCGCCCCTCGACGAAGGCCGCGAAGTCGGCGGCGAAGGCCTCGACCTCGTGCCAGTCGGTGTACTCGTAGTCCCGGTCGGTGTCGACGTCGCCGGTCGCTTCGGCGGCGATGCGTTTCATTATCAGGCGCTTGAGGAAGCCGTACTCCGAGTAGCGAAGCGCACCGCCGAACAGGCCGATACGGTCGGGGTGCCAGCCGGTCGAGTCGAGGAAGGACTCGACGTAGCCCGCCGCTTCGGCCCGGCGCTCTTCGTCGTCCGTCGCCGACGACATCGAGAGCTGGAAGAAAGCGGTCGGGCGATCGGACAGCGCCGCCCGGTACTCCGTGACGAACTCGCGGACCGAGTCCTGGTGTGCGCCCATGTGGATCGACGCGCCGACGGCGACGGCGTCGAATTGCCCGACGGCCAGGTCGGCGGGCGGGTCAGCGGCGTCGACGGTCGTCACGCTGTGGCCGCGCTCGTCGATGACCTCGGCGATGCGGTCGGCCACTTTCGCGGTCTGTCCCTCTCCGGTGCCGTAGCAGACGAGTATCGAAGCCATGTGTCAACAAGGATACGTACCGGTGTGAAGTAAAGATTCCCGAGCCGTGGGTCGATGGTCAGGGTTCTCGCGCTGCTCCACCTTGTTCAGGTCAATAACTCACGTAACACGCTTGCATGTACTTTGTCGGTATCCGAATAACCCATTTGTAGCAGTGTGACCGAAGCCGGCAATCTCACTTCGCTAATGCTGGAGAAACGTGCCGTGTCGAACCCGAAAGAACGGGTTCTAAAGTCGTACCCTCGGTCAAACGACCGCTCTCGCGTTACAGGCTGACCTGCTCCCCGTCTTCTGGAACGTGTACGCCCTCCGTCTCCGCCTGCAGTTCCTCGCGCGACAGCAAGCAGTGGTTGATCGCTTCCATGTGGACGACGGCGATTTGGGCATCGGTGGCCTCTCGGACGGCGGAAATGTCCTCGACGCCCATAGTGATTGGTTCTCCCTGCTCGAACTGCGCTTCGCCGCCGTTGAGGACGACCATATCCGGATCGAATCGGTCGAGCGTTTCCTCGACCGGCTCGTACCAGATCGTGTCGCCCGCGACGTAAACCGTCTCGTCACCCTCGAAGACGAAGCCCGAGACCGGAGCCATCCCCTCGGCAAGTTCGCCGTGCCCGTGCTGACCCGGTGTCCGGTAAATGGTGAGACCGTCGAACGACGTCTGGTCGTCGACGGGCCGAACGTCAGTGAAGCCCTCGTCTGTGAACTCGTCCGCTTCCTCGGGCTGACAGAACAGCGGCACGTCTGCGTCGAGTTCCGCTCTGGCCGCCTCGTCCCAGTGGTCAGGGTGGCGGTGCGTGACGACCACGGCGTCGTACGAGAGGTCGACGTCGGGCAGCGGGACGAGTGGGTTCCGTTTCTGGTTCGCCGTCGTGAGGAATTCAGGAACTGCCGGGTTATCCGTCACCGTCGGCATCTCGCCCTGTGGTGTGAACATCGGATCGACGAGAACCGTCGTGTCACCAACGTCCACGAGGATGGTTGCGTTACGAATCAGTCGAACGCTGGTTCCAGTTGTCGTTGACATACGAGACTATCTACGTGAGCCATCGGGGTGGGATTTACTTCGACATATTCCAACCCACGCGGCGTTCGACGCGCTCGCTCACTGAATGAACTCGATATCCTCGGGGTCGAGATCCACGTCGAGGTCGACATCGAGTGAATCCGCGGCGAACTGCTGTGCCAACCACGCTTCAGCCCGATTGAGGCGGTACTGGAACGTCGAACGCGACACGCCGACGTCGGCGGCAATCTCGGTGACCGACTGCTGCCGTGGCTCCTCGTAGTACCCGCGTTCGATCGCAGCCTCGAGTGCCGACTTCTGTTCGGGCGTGAGGGTTTGCTGGACGCGTCCGTCTTCGAGCAAACACGGCGGTGTTCCGAGCCGTTCGACGGTCAGCGACAGTCCCTCCCGAAGGTTCTCACGGACTTTCTCGTGGATCGCTGCGACGGGCTCGTCAATAAGTAAGCGCCATCGGAATTGATCGCCACGACGCTCCGATCGCATTATCAGCCCCTCGCCGACGTGGTTCGCGGCGACAAGCGGGATCGACCGCGGGCCGTCGCCTTCCCGGCGAAGCGAGTGGATCTTCCGTGACTCTGGGTTCGACGAGAGGATCGTGTACTCGTACTCGGTCACGGGCGCACCACACATCCCAGTCGTATTCGGATCACTGACAACGCGTTCTAGCCGGTCGTCGAGCTCGTCGAGGACAGTAGTCGGGCCGACGACTTTGTCGATTCCCCACACTGCCTCGCTGGTTGCATTGATTTCCATCGACCGGGCGTACAAGTCCCCGTGTTCGATGAAGAGGTCCATCACCTCGTCAGCCCCCTTCTCGTATTCGACTGTGAAGACGAACTCGCGCAAGATACCGTACGTTCTCGCTCGACGGGTAAAGCCTGTTAGGTGTATCCTCTGTGCGTTACGATAACCGGTCGTTGTGTGATGAATTCGGTATTCTGCATGAAGCGGTCGTCGTGGCAGCGTGTGCAACAGGCTTGCGTCGAATCTTCCGGCTGCTCATCGGGCCTGGAAATTCGCACGGGGGCGTCGAGAATCGACTCGCCCATCACTAATACGCAGTTAGAGCCCCTCTATCGACCTACCTTCCGACTATCGACTCTCTCGCTGCTCCACCTTGTTCAACTCGATCAGCAGGCGGAAGATGGCCTTCACGAGGTTGGCGTCGACGTCGAACTGCTCGGCGTTGTCGCCGGCGCGGTCCATGACGGCCTGCTCCTGTTGTTCGTCGGTGGTCGGGAGGCCCTGTTCGTCTTTTACCTGTGCGATGGTGTCGGCGACGTAGGTGCGCTGGGCGATCTTCTCGACGATCTCGCGGTCGATGGTGCGGATCTCGTCGCGCAGTTCGTCGAGCGACATGTCTTCGGGGTTCGGGTTCTGGCTCATGCTGTCTGTGTTCCCTCGGTCTGTGTCGTTGTCAGCAGCGTCCGGCCCGGGCGGTCGTCCCAGGCGTCCCTGACGGCTTCGAGCGCCTCCCGGTCGCCGACGGCGGTGAAGGACGGGCCGGTCCCCGAGAGCGAGACGCCCTCGACGTGGGGGAGCGCGTCGAGCACCGGGTCGGAGTCGAAGCCGAGCGCGGCGCAGAAGGCCAGTCCGTTGACCGTCATCGCGCGCTGGTAGTCGCCGTCGAGCGCGAGGTCCTCGACGAGGCGGGCGACGGGGGCCACCAGTCGGCACCGGTTCATATCGGCGTCCGCGCTGAACGACCGCTCGGGGGGCGTCCAGACGAGCACGTCCCAGTCGACCGTCTCGCGGGCGAGAACGGTGTCGTCGTCGTTGTCGGTGACGGTGACGCCGCCGAGCATCGAGGCGGAGGCGTCGTCGAACGCGCCGGTGGCGGTGACGCCCACGTCGCGGGCCGCCATGACGCCGAGGCGGGCCATGTCCTCGCGGCTCATCCGGTCGGTCGCGTCGAGCGCGTCGAGCGTGGCCATGACGGTGGCGTTGGCGGCCGCGCTGGAACTCTTCAGGCCCGACGCCATCGGAACGTCGCTCTCGGTCCGGACGTGGCCGCCGGAGACCGACGGAACGCCGACGTGTTGCGGGCCGCCGTGGGCGTCGATGACGTACTCGACGCAGCGCTCGATGAGCCGCGTGTCGGCGTCCGGCGCGCCGGCTACCTCGCCGGTGACGCCCTCGGTCTCGGTCGTCAACTCCACGGTCGCCGTCGTGTACTCGTCAATCGCGAACGCCGAGCCGCGGTGGGTCGCGAGCGCGTTGAGGACCGTCCCCGCCGCCGGTGCCGCTGCCTTCCCTTCCATCGCCCTGTACTCCCGCGCGGACCTATTTACCATCTGCGGTAGCCCAGCGCGCCGTCGGCGTCCGGTCGGCGCGGTGCGGCGGGCGGGGTCGACAACGCGGCACTTTTGAGCGCGCCGCCGGAACGGTGGGTATGAGCAACCGCTCGGACATCGCGCCGGACACCGTCTCGGTCGAGCTGACCGAGGACGGCATCGTCGTGGAGTACCTCGACGGCCGGCAGGCGTTCTACCGCGGCGTCCCCACGAAAGTCGAGGGGAGCGTTCGGACCCCGCCGGGGAAGGACACGCACGTCCTCGTCACCGACCAGTCGGAGACCGCGGGCGTCCTCGTCTACGTCAACGATCTCAGGACCCACGACGACATCCTGGAGACGACCGGCGTCGGCCGCGTCATCTTAGAGGACGGCGAGGAAGACGAGCTGTTCCCGGGCGTCACCGTCCGCGACCATCAGATGCGGACGGAAGTCGACGTCGACTACGGCGTGACGAACGGTCGCGTGTTCGTCTTCGAGGAGGACGAACTGGGCGAGCGAAGCTACGAAATCGTCGACGACGCGGACTGATCGTCGACGACGTGAACTGAGGGTTCCCACGCGGACGGCGCGATAGCCGGACGCTCAGGCGACGCTACTGGATGTACGACGGGTCCTCGTCGTCGCAGTTCTCCTCGTGCTGGCGCGCGTCGCTCTGGTCGTCGAACATCAGGCCACAGGTCTCGCACTTGTACCAGGTGACCTCGTCCCGCTCGGTTTGGACAACCATGTGAGAACGTCTGACGGCCGACCGTATATTATTTTCCCGCGACACAACGGGAACCCTCAAGGGCGTCGAACCGCAAGAAGGCGGCATGAGCGGCTCCAGTGACGCCGGTATCGAACTCACCGTCGAGGGTGCGAACAAGCGCGACGCCGGGCGCGGTATCGCACGGTTACCGGAGTCCGCACGCGAGGAACTGGGCGTCCTGAGCGGGTCGCCGGTCATCATCGAGGGCGACGGCATGACCGTCGTGAAGGTCTGGCCGGCCGACGACGACGGCTCGTTCGTCCGCATCGACTCCGACACGCGGGCCAACGCCGGCGTCAACATCGGCGACTCCGTGACGGTGACCAGCGGATCCGTCTCCGAGGCCCGCGAAATCGCCGTCCAGCCGGTCGAGGCGATGCCGGGCGAGAACGACTACGAGCACATGGTCCGAACACGGCTCGTCGACCAGATCATCCAGGCCGACGAGCGCACGCACATCGAGGGGCTCGGGACCTTCCTGGTCCGGGAGACCGCACCGTCCGGCCCGGTCAGGGTCACGGACTCGACGCGGGTGTCCGTCCTGCCCGGTCTCAACGCAACGAGCGGTAGCAGCGGCGAGCGAGAGGAAGACGCGGGAACGGGGACGCCCAACGCCCCCAGCGCGGAGGCGGACTCGGGGGTGAGCTACGAGGACATCGGCGGGCTGGACGAGGAACTGGACCGCATCCGCGAGATGATCGAGATGCCACTCTCGGAGCCAGAGGAGTTCCGCCGGCTGGGAATCGACCCGCCCAGCGGCGTCCTCCTGCACGGCCCGCCCGGCACGGGGAAGACGCTCATCGCCCGCGCCGTCGCCAACGAGGTCAACGCCTACTTCGACACCATCTCCGGGCCCGAGATCGTCTCGAAGTACAAGGGCGAGAGCGAGGAGCGCCTGCGGGAGGCGTTCGAGACCGCCGAGGCCAACGCGCCGGCCATCCTGTTCGTCGACGAGATCGACTCCATCGCCGGGTCGCGCGACGAGGACGCCGACATGGAGAACCGCGTCGTCGCCCAGTTGCTCACGCTGATGGACGGGCTCGAAGACCGCGGCCGCGTCGTCGTCATCGGCGCGACCAACCGCGTCGACGCCATCGACCCCGCCCTGCGCCGCGGCGGCCGCTTCGACCGCGAGATCGAGATCGGCGTCCCCGGCGAGCACGGCCGCCGGGAGATCCTCGACGTTCACACCCGCGAGATGCCGCTGGCCGACGACGTGGACCTGAACCGAATCGCCGCACAGACCCACGGCTTCGTCGGGGCCGACCTCGCCTCGCTGACGACGGAGGCCGCGATGGCGGCGCTCCGGGCGGAGCGCGACGACGGCTCGGTCCACCGCGAGGACTTCGAGACGGCGCTCGCGACCGTCGACCCGAGCGCGATGCGGGAGTACGTCGCCGAGTCGCCGACCGCCACGTTCGACGACGTGGGCGGCCTGGAGGGAGTCAAGCAGACGCTCACCGAGACCATCGAGTGGCCGCTGGCCTACGGCGAACTGTTCGCCGCGACGAACACGGACCCGCCCAGCGGCATCCTGCTGTACGGCCCGCCCGGGACGGGCAAGACCCTGCTCGCCCGCGCCGTCGCCGGCGAGAGCGACGTGAACTTCATCCACGTCGCGGGCCCGGAGATCATGGACCGCTACGTCGGCGAGAGCGAGGAGGCGGTCAGAGAACTGTTCGAGCGCGCCCGCCAGACCGCACCGAGCATCATCTTCTTGGACGAGATCGACGCCATCGCCAGCCACCGGGGCCAGGGCAACGAGGTCACGGAGCGCGTCGTCTCACAGCTGCTCGCCGAACTCGACGGCATCACCGAGAACCCCAATCTGGTCGTGCTCGCCGCCACGAACCGCCGGGACATCATCGACGACGCCCTGCTGCGCCCCGGCCGACTGGAACAGCACGTCGAGGTCCCCGAACCGGACCACGACGCCCGCGAGGAGATACTCGCCGTCCACACCGCGGGCAAGCCGCTGGCCGACGACGTGTCGGTCGCCGACCTCGCAGACGAGACCGAGGGCTTCTCCGGCGCGCAACTGGAGGCCGTCGTCCGCGAGGCGTCGATGCTCGCCATCCGCGAGGCCGCGACCGAACAGGGGCCCGAGCAAGCCGCCGAGAACGCCGACGACGTGCGGATCACGGCAGCGCACTTCGAGGCGGCGCTGGACCGCGAGCGACAGCGGTAGGGTCGACGGGCGGGCCGATGTGGGTGCTGTCTCAGGCGCAGCCGTAGGTCCCAAGCGTCGTCCGCTCGACGCGCTCCGAAGCGCCGAGCCGCGTTCGCTCGGTCATGAACGCGAGCGTCACCTGCTCCATCTCGTCGTCGTGGGTCCGGTTCCATCGAGTGCAGAGGTACGTCGCCAGCGGTCGCCTGAGTCGCGGCCGGCGACGCACGTCACCGAGGAACTTCTTCCATCGCATCCCGGGGAACCGGCTCGCCGCGTCGGCAGGCCGAGTACTGTCGACCGGCCCACCGGTGAGCGCGTCGATCCGATCTCCCGATCCCAGCGTCGCGGGGGCCACGTACCACCACGTCTGAACGGGCGGGGACGGCGCGAACATGTCCCAGCTCCGGTTCTCGATTCGCTCCGGCGTTCCGGCGGGCGCGTCGACGAAGCCCACCGCGACGGCGTTGACGGTGAGCAAGGCGACGACCGCGAGAATGGCGATTCCGGACGCCGCCGCGCGAACAGCGGGCAGGGCGCTCGTGACGGAGCGCCGAGGCCGGCGCGAGCGTATCGAACGAACGGCTTCGGGGACGGACCGCTCGACCGCATCCCAGGCACCGGCGGGGAGAAACAGGAGCAGTCCGCTGACGCACACGAGCGGGAAGACGCCGAGGCGAAGCGTCGCCGCCATGCAGAGGTGTGCGCCGATGAACCCCACGGCCAGGACCGTCCGGCGGCGACCCGTCGAGAGGATCAACAGCGGCGACCCGACGAGCATCGCGAGCCACAGGTAGTTCAGGCCCGTCAGCAGGAGCGGCCAGCTACTCAGGGCATCCCCGAGTCCGACGGTGATGTGGTCGAGTTCGAACACGTATCGCACTGCGGTCCCACGGAGCCACTGCTCTCCCCGGAGTTTCACGAGCGCGTTCGCGCCGTAGACGACCACGACCTGCAGCAGCGCCCCGGCCGTCGCCGCGGTCGCAACGGGCGTGACCGGGGACCGATCGGTGGACCGAAAGGAGCGGCCGGCCAGCGGGAGCAACAGGCTCCAGAACAGGAGCCGTCGAAATAGGGTATCGCCCGCGTTGAGGACGAACGGATTTCGGATGTGAATCGAGACCAGCAACACCAGTGAGAGTGCGGCCGCCAGTCGCACTCGGTAGCCGAGCAGAAGCGCGACTCCTGCTAGCGCCGTCAGGGCGAACAGACCGAACTGGGCCCAGCCCGCGCCCGAAACGGTCAACAGCGAAAACGGGGCCACGGTGGGGTATAGCAGTCGGAGGATCGACCGCGGGAGCACGCCGCCGTCCGTGTAGAACGCGGTCAGTTCCGTGAGTCGAGTGACGACGTCGACGACGAGACAGAGACCGAGGGACATCCGGAACGCGGTCAGCGCCCGCGGATCGACTGCGAACCGGCGACGAAGAACGCCGGGGATCTCTCGTAACGACTGAGAGATGTTCATGCGAATTCGGCTTACGGGTCCGGAATAAGTCTTGTCACTATCCGTTAGTATCCGATCCGATAGGTCTCCGCGCCGCTCGCGACAGCGTGACGGCTCACGAGCGATCGACTGGCTGGCGAATCCCGAAAGACGAGGAGAGAGTTACCCGGAACTCCGAGCGTGAAGTGAAAGAGGCTGTCCGGACAGCCTCCGGCGGACGAGCGACGCCGAGTGGCCGAGCAGCGAGACGGGCGTTAACGCCGGCATCGACGTGAAAAGCGCCTTGCCGGCAGTACACTGTAGCGAGCGCACACGCAAAAAAGGCCCGGTGTGGAGCGCCGGTTACCGCTCGCCGTCCGGCGACTCGTCTGCAGCCTCGTTCGCGTCAGTCTCGCCGGGCCCAGAGCCACCGTCTTCGGCGTCGTTCGCTGCCGTTCGATCGTCTCGCGGCGGCGGGCCGTCGGAAGCGGTCCCGCCGTCGGAGGGGCCCACGAGCGGGAGCGAGCGCCCGCGGAGGAGGCGGTGCCCGCCGACCACCGGGACGGCCAGCACCGCCAGCCACGGCGCGGCGGCGACGACGGTCACGAGCGTCGCGCGGCCGAACACGTACACGTCCTGCACCGACGAGAGGAACACGGAGACGAGCGACTGCTCGTGGTACTGGGTGCGGATCTCGTCGATGCCGGGCGTCGGTTCGTGGATCTCGACCCGGAGCGTCGAGTACGCCACGCGCTGTTCGAGCGAGCGCTTCTTCGCTTCCAGGCGCTCGATGTCGCTCTGGACAGACGAGAGTTGCTCCTCGATGCGCAGGAGTTCCTCGGTGTCGTCGGCTTCCTCGTAGAACGTGCGCAGGCGGTCACGTCGGCTTCGGAGGTTCTCCAGTCGGGCTTCGAGGTCGACCAACTGGTCGGTCACGTCCTCCGTGGTCGTCTCCTCGGAGCGGACCGTTCCCTGCTCGCTCACGGTCTCCTGCACCGAGCGGAACTGGTCGCTCGGGACCCTGACGACGACGTAGCCCGTGTACCACGACCCGTCGCCGTCGCGGTGGAGCTGACTGTTGGAATCGCTGACGTACCCGCCCCTCTCGCGGGCCGCGGCGGCGACCGCGGACGAGGCCCTCGTGAAGTTCTCGACCTCGACGACCATCCGACCGGTGCGGATGATGGCGCGGTCGGTCCGTACGGCCTGTGCACTCACGGCGGCCGCGCCGTTGCTCGCCCGGTCGGCGGCTTCCGCCCCCGGGTTCCCGGAGCCGCCGTCGCCGCCGCTCGCGGCCATCTGTGCGCCGTCGCCGCCACCGCCGTCGCCGGCCGACGCGCCGCTCCCGCCCATGCCGGCACAGCCGGCGAGCAAGAGGAGCGCGACGACGGCGAGCACCCTGCCTCTCGAAGACATACAGACCACAGTGCGACAGAGAGTGGCAAAGAAGCGGCGTACGCTCAAAAACCGCTTTTTGTGAAACGACGACTGCAGTTACCGTCAGTCCGTCCGGCGATCCTCCAGCGCCGGGAACTCCTCGCGGACGCGCTCGACGCGTTCCGGGTCGACGGTCGCCGTGACGAGCGCCGGGTCTTCGGCCGCGCTCGCCAGCGTCGTCCCCCACGGGTCGTACACCGTCGAGCGGCCGAGCAGTTCCGCGTCGTCGAACGTGCCGACGCCGTTTGCCGCCGCGACGAACAGCTGGTTCTCGACGGCGCGCGCCCGGCCGAACAGCTTCCAGTGTTCGACGCGGGGATACGGCCACGCGCTGGGGACGAGCGCCATCGTCGCGCCCCTCTCGACCAGCCGGCGGTAGAGCTCCGGGAACCGGAGGTCGTAACAGGTGGTGATGCCGATAGTGAATCCCTCGAAGTCCACGGTCGGGAGCGCCTGCCCCGGTTCCAGGAGCCGCGACTCGGCGGAGTCGTAGCCGAACAGGTGGTGCTTGCGGTACACCGCCCGCCGCCGGCCGTCGCGGTCGAAGAACGCGGCGGTGTTCGCCAGCCCCTCACTGGTCGGGACCGCAATGCCGTTGTCGGCGCTCGCTTCGAGGTCCTCGACGACGCTGCCGGCCAGCACCGCCACGTCGCAGTCGTCTGCCACTCGTCGGATGCGTGTGAGCGTCTCGCCCTCGATCCCTTCGGCCTCGCGGGCGTAGCTGTCGAAGGCGAAGTAACCGACGTTGAACAGTTCCGGGAGGACGACGAGGTCGGCCCCGTCCGCTGCCGCCTCCTCGATGGCCGCGACGGCGCGGTCGACGTTCCGCTCGGTCGATCCGCCCGCGATCTCGATCTGTGCGAGCGCGACCTTCATGCTTCGACTTCGAGGTCCTCGCGCAGCGCGTCTTCGAGGTTCCGGAGCTCGCCGTCGAGGTTTCGCTTGAAGAACCCCTCGACGCCGGGGAGTCGCCCCTCGACGACGAAGCGGTTCGTCAGGCGCGTTCCCCCGTCTTCGGTTTCCTCGAGTTCGTGCTCGCCCTGGACGCGCATCACTTTCGACGTCCCGACGAACCGGACGTACTCCGGTTCGCGGCGCTCCACGTCTTCGGTTTCGACGCGGAGCGTTCGATTGATCACCGGGATCGGGAGCGTGAGAAACCAGGTCGCGTTGCGCTCGTCCTCGACCTCCCAGTCTTCGACGACGCTGATCGGTTCGGCGCGCCGCTCCGGGTCGGCAATAAACTCCCAGACGCGCTCGGGCGGGGCCGACACAGTCATGCTCCGTTCGACCCGGACAGTCATGGCTGATACTGCGGACTACTCTCCGATGAATCCACCGATCGAACAAGTGCCGGGCGCGCGAGAATTATCCGGTGGTCGTCGTGACTCGCCAGGTCGTCGATCGGGCCCGACCCCACTTCTCGATCTCGACTTCGTCGGCCTCCTCTGCGAGCCGCGGGAGCCGCGCCCCCACTTGCTTCGACGAGAGGCCGAGTTGTTCAGCGATGTTCTTCGCGCGGAAGTAGCTCTCGCCGCGCGAGACGCTGTCTCGGAGGTACTCGAGAATGCGTCGGTCTTCCTCGCTGTAATCGGCCATAGTGGAGAATAGGTCTCTGCGTTTTTAACGGTTCCCTTCACAGGTCGGCGAATTGATACGCCGGCCGGACTCAGGCGTCGTAGGCGTGGATCGCGACGATGGCCACGCCCGCGGCCAGGATGGCGACCCCGAACGCGCCGCCGGACGTGACCAGCAGGTTCCCGGTGTCGACCTCCTGAACGTAGTGCAGTATCGCGTAGTTGTAGCCGTTGATGGCGGTCATGGCCGCCGCGCCCACGGAGACGAGACCGAACAGCAGCGCGAGACCGATACCCAGGTCGGTCCCCGACTCGGTTGAACTCATGTACGTCGCTTTCGCTGTTTCCTACTTAGTTCATTCGGGGTCGAGCCACAGGACATATACCCGCCCGTTGGAGAAAGGAAGGGTAATGAACCGGCTCAAACTCGCGGGCGTCCTCGTGGTCGTCTCAGTAGCGGTCCTCGGGGGCGGCGTGGCGCTCGGCGTCCTCGGGACACCGTCCGTCGCGGCCGTCGACAACCACTTCGCCGGCGTCTCGAACCAGACGACGACCGTCGCGACGAACCTGACCGTGTCGAATCCGAACCCCGTCGGCGTCCAGCTGGGCGGGCTTTCGGTCACCTACAGCGTCGCGATGAACGACGTGCGGATGGCACAGGGTGAGAAGCAGGGTCTCGACATCGGGTCAGGAAACACGACGGTCCCGTTCGCCACGACGATGCAGAACGACCGCATTCCGGCGTGGTGGTACACCCACGTCAGGAACAGCGAGACGACCACGGTGGCAATCGACGCGACGGCCACGTCGTCCACGCTCGGCGGCCGGTCCGTCGCCTTCGGCCAGGAGCGGACCGTCGAGACCGACATCGTCAGCCAGTTCAATTCGACCGAGACGCGCCCCGTCGAGGCGAACCAGCCGCTCGTCTCCGATCCCGTGCTGTACGTCAACGAGACGCACGGGTCCTGGGACCAGGCGAACCTCACGCGCTCGGAGACGCCGCTCGACCTCTCGTTCGACGTCTACAATCCCAAACTCTACCCCTACACCGTCTCGAAGATCGGCTACACCATCTCCATGAACGACGTGACGGTGGGCCAGGGCGAGACCGATCGCGGGTACGTCCTCAGGCCGGGCGAGGAGACGACCATCGAGGCCGACACCGCCATCCGGAACGACAATCTGGACCGCTGGTGGGTCACCCACCTACAGCGAAACCAGCGAACCGAGGTGTACATCGACTTCTACCTCGTTCTGGAGGGCGGCGGCGAGCAGTTCCGCGTCGACCTCGATTCCATCGACTACCGAACCGACATCGAGACCGACATCTTCGGCAACAAAGCACAGTACCCGACCGGGACCAACGGGACGGACGCCACCGACGAAGGCGGGACGAACGGCGGGGACGGGTCAGCGGCGACCCCCACGGACACGGAGACCGAAACCGCCACCGACGGCGGACTCTTCGACGGTGACGTGACCGACACACAGACCGACGAGGGACTCCTCGGCGGTGACGGCTCGGACACCGAGACGCCGACGGAGACTGCGACGCCGACGGAGACACCGACAGCGACCGAAACCGCCACACCGACCGAAACGGAGACACCTACCGAGACGCAGACGGACGACGGCGGACTGCTCGGCTGACTGCCGCAATCGTCAGTCCACAGTGGCTCAAGCGATGAGACATCGCGGATGCCGAACGCGGAACAGGGCGAAAAAACGGACCGGCTCGAAGTCGATTACTCGATGGTCGTGTGCTCGGACTCTTCGTTGAGCGCGAGGTTCGTCGCGATCTCGGCGCTCCGGACGGCGAACTCGGCCGTCTCCTGGAGGCTGACGAGCACCTCGCGGACCTCCAGTAAGTCCTCGTTGCCCATCTCCGGGAGGTCGTTCAGGATCTCGTGTTCCTTGTCACCGATCTCCCGGTAGAGGTCGCGGACCTCGATCGCGGTGTCGTAGTTGCGGTCGACGGCGGCCTGGACCGCGAGCTCCGTGATCTCGTTGACCTGGTCGGTGAACTCGCGGATGCGCCGCATCGTCGAGCTGTCGACCTCCAGCGAGTGGTCTTGCGTCTCCAGTGCGATCTCGGCGATGTCCTCGGCGTTGTCGGCCGTCAGTTCGAGGTTCTTCGCGATCGAGCGGTAGCCGATGAGCGGGAAGCCGTCGTTGAGGCCGATGGCCCGCGCGAGGTTCGGGTTCTGATAGGCCGTGAAGATGAGGCGAAGCAGGAGGACGAAGATCTTGTTCGCCTGTCGCTCCCGGTTGAGCGCCCGCTGGGCGAGGTCGGGGTTACCGTGGGCGAGCGACTTGATCGCCTCGTTTCGCATCGTCGAGCCGGTCGATTCCAGCCGTTCGAGGAGGTTGTCGAGCGTGAAGTCCTCGGGGTCGACCGAACAGCGGATCGCGATGCGGTCCGGCGTCTCCTCGATGACGCCCAGGCCCATCAGCTGGGTCTCGGCGTTGTACACCGCGTTGATGTGCGAGGATTCGAGCGTCTCGCCCTCCGGCGCTTCCACGTGGATGACGCGCCGGCCGAGCACGTACTGGGCGACGATGGCTCGCTCGACGGAGGCCGCGTCGAGGTTCTCGGCGTGGATGATCGCTTCCGACTCCTCGGTCTGGACCGACTCGGGCATGACGGTCAGCGTGCCCTTGCCGCCCATCCGCAGCGAGACTTCGTCGCCCTTTTCGACGTCGTGTGCGCTGGCCCACTCCGCCGGCAACGTCATCGCGAGCGTCGACGGGCCCAGCCGCTGCACTTTCCGCGTTTCCATATGTCCTTTGTCGGGCGGGAGATACCTTAATCTTGACTATACACCATAAAATTCTCCGTCCGAAATATCATGGGTCTGTGACACGCGCGTTCAGACGACTTCGACGAGTCGGCGCTCGTGGCGACCGACGCGCACCCGCATCCAGCCGCGCAGTTCCGCGTCGAGGTCGGTGTCGCCGGTGTCGACGCGGAGCGTTCCCACGCCGTCGAGCTTCCGGCGGGAGGCGACGACCTCGACGTCACAGCGCCTGATCACCGCCGGCGAGAGCTGCTGATTGCCGCGGCCGAACACGAACCCCTGGCCGCCGATTGGCGAGACGACGATGACGTTCCGGTCGCCGAGCGCGTCGAGGATGTCACTCTCCGCGGCGTCGCGGACGAGCACCTCGCCGTCGCGCCACACGTCGACGCCGAGCGTCGTCCCCTCGAACCCCAGTTCCGACTTGATCGCGCCGACGGTGCTCCCGGGTCCGAGGACGTACGTGACCCCCTCCTCGACGGCGTCGGCCACCCCTTCCGCGAGCGACGCGACGCTGCCGCCGCCCAGTTGCTTCGCGGACTGGCGCTGGTCGGCGACGGGGACCGTCGCGACGGCTCGCAGTTCCGTGATCACTTCGCCGCCCCGGTAGGCGTCCTCGTCGATGTCGTTGACCTCCGCGCGTTCCGTCTCGGAGAAGCGGGCGACGATGCGTCCGGCCGCTCGCGGCGACACGCCGAACACCGACGAGTAGACCTTCACGCCCGCTGGAACGCCCAGAATCGGCACGTCGGCGTCCAGCGCGTCGAGCGCCTCGGCCACGTCGACCGCCGTGCCGTCGCCGCCGACGAACAGGATCACGTCCGCGTCGGCCTCGACGAAGGCTCGGACCGCGTTCCGGGTGTCTTCGCTCGTGGTCCCGTCGGGGTTCGCCGGGTCGCCGACGACGGTGGGTTCGAAGCCCACGTCGCGGGCGATCTCGGCACCCATCGGCCCGCCGTACGTGAGCAGTTCGACGGGCGCTCCGCTGTCGGCGAGCGACTGCAAGGCGACCCGCGCCCGCTCGGGCGCTCGCTGCTCGGCTCCCCGACGGCGCGCCTCCTCGACTTTGCCGTCCGTCCCCTTCAGGCCGACGCGGCCGCCCATGCCCGCGATGGGGTTGACCACGACACCGATTCGTCGCATTCGAGCGGGGCTAGGCGACCCCGCGGCAAAAGGGGCCCGGGAGCGTGCCTTTCAAGCCACCCCACACAGAAGTGGCTCCTATGTCACTGCTACTCCAGAGTTCCGTTCAGACCGGTGTCATCAACGCCTCGGGGGCGGCCATCACGCTCGGCGGCCTCCTCCTCACCTTCCTCTGGCTGAACTACCTCTACCGATAGCTACTCGGCCGGCGACTCGACGCGCTCGCCGAACCACGCCGCCGCCCGCTCGACCAGTTCCTCCTCCGTTCCCTCGAACCGGACCGTCACGTACTCGCCCGGATAGCTCCCGACCTTGACGGGGAACTGCTCCTGGACCTCCGCGAGCCTGTCGAGCAGCGCGCTCTCCGGTTCGTTGGCGTCGACGGTCCGGACGTAGCGCTGTTCCCCGGCGAACTCCGAGGCGATCTCTTCGAACATCCGCTTCATCTCCGCCGGGACTCCGGGCAGGACGTAGCAGTTCTCGACGACGCAGCCCGGAGCCACGCCCTCGTGGTTCGCTAGGACGCGGGACCCCTCTGGCACCTCTCCCGTCCCGTCGGTCAGATCGTCACGGGTGTAGCCGCCGTGTTCCTCCAGCCACGCGAGGGCCTCCTCGCTCTCGACCACGTCACGGCCGAACGCCGCCGCGACTGCCTCGATGGTCTTGTCGTCGTGGGTCGGCCCGAGGCCGCCGGTGACGACGACCGCGTCGTACTCCGCGTGGTATTCGTTGACGACGCGGGCGATGTCGGCGGTCTCGTCGGGGACCACGGTCGTCCGGGCGACGGTGACGCCGCGCTCGGCCAGCTCCCGGCCCAGCCACGCGGCGTTCGTGTTGACCGTCTCGCCGGCGAGCAGTTCGTCCCCGACCGTGACTACCGCGACGCGCATACCCTCCGTTGGCCCGGGAGACACAAATACTGTCGGTCGCGAATCACGGGGCCGCGGCTGGCCGAGTGAACGTCGAAAGGAGTGCTCCGTCAGGGATTTGAACCCTAGTCATCACCGTGAGAGGGTGATATGATTGGCCGGACTACACCAACGGAGCGTACACTGATTTCTTGCGGGGAGGAACGTATAATCATTGCGTTTCGACCCCGCCCTGTGTCGGTTTCGCATGAGAACTGGAGACGGTCGACGACGGCGCGGCTCTCTACGGTCGGTTCTGCTACGAAAAAGCCCCAGCGTCAACGGGTCCGTATTCACTCGTCGTCGAACGGCGACCCGGCGGCGTCCGGTTCGTGCCCGGCGAGGCTGATGATGTTCTCGCGACCCACCCGGAGCTTCGAGATGTCTCCTTCCTCCTCCATGTCCGAGAGGAGCATGCTCACCTTGGACTTCGACCAGTCGGTGTTGTCGACGATGTCGACCTGCTTCATCCGCCCGCCGTTGTCTTCGAGCAGATTGATGACGCGGTCGCTGTCGGTGAGCAGTTCCTCGTCCGACACCGCCGGCTCGGTCTCGGACTCGGCACCGCCTTCGGATGCCGCCGTTTCGGCGGCCGGTACTGTCTCCCCACGCGTCTCGGTGGCCGCACCCCCGTCGTCTCCCCCGAACACGCGAGCCGCGGCACCGGAGCGCCAGGCCGCCGCGCCGCCGACGAGGAGGGCCACGATGGCGAGCGCGGGCAACAGCCAGGACGGGCTACCGCTCCCGGCGGTCGCGGGGGTTCCGGCGGTCTGACGCTCGTCGGTCGCGTCGCCACCGGTCGCGCCGGCCGCCGTGGCCGCGCTCTCGCGCGGTTCGAGCTCGACGTAGGGCCGGCGGTCGTTGAACGACCGCTCGCCGTTCCAGGTGACGCTCTCGCTCCCGCGAAGGTCGTCCGGGGCGCTCTGTGAGTCCGGTGCCGGACGAACGTCGGCGAAGACCACGTCCGGCCCCCGCTCGAAAACGAACGACTGGCTCTCGCCGATGTAGAAGCCGCCCTCGAACACGTCGCTGACGAGCACCGAGCCCTCGGAGACGACGGCGAAGTTGTCCCAGCGGAACGACATCCTGACCGCGCCGGTGCTCTGGAGCGGGTCGACCGAGGCCGATCGGTCGTAGTGGCCGGCCGACATCTCGCGGCCGGTTGTGTTCGACCCGTACCGCGTCAGCAGCGTCGACTGCTCGACGAAGTTCCGGTACAGCGGCGTCTCCGTGGTCTCGAACTCCTCGGCGAAGGACTCGAACTGCGACTGGTCGGACTCGTTCTGTAACGGCGTCCGGTGTTCGATCGTCCACGTGGCCGATCCGTTCCCGTACACGGTCACGCGGAACGTCGTCTGATCGAACCCGTCGGGCGTCTGCATGCGGGCGCTCGCGTCGCCCTCCTGTGCCATGGCCGGGAGCGCCACGCCGCTCCCGAGCAGGAGCATGGCAACAAGACCGGCGACCACCGGACGTAACATCTGTCGTATATCATCGATGGACCGCATAAAAGCGCTGTGAATAGGCGCGTTATCCGTCGCGATCCGGACGGCGTCTCGGGGTTCCTCCCGCGCCGCGTCCCTCCCGCTCCCGATCACCGAACCCACCGCTGTGCAGCCGAATCGGCTCCCAGGAGACCGGTGTCCCGTGGAGACTCCGTTTCGACTCGTCGGTCGGCCGGAGGTCCGTCGGACAGGGAACGCTCACCGGTGGGGCCCGAACCACCCCGCCCATGGACGGAGATCCGGATCGGTGCTCGTCGGCTGAAGAATCACGTCACGACGGCGAATTGGCAAGAATTTCCGGAGGGTTATTTAGACAGGAGGTGCATCGAACGATAACATATGGGACTCGTCGCGAACGCTGGGGATAGTCGGGCGGCGGTGGTCGACCGGCCGGGGGCAGTCGCGGTGGCCGCCGTCCTGGGCTACCTCGTCCTCGATCTCGTCGTAAAGCTCTCCGGAATCAGCGTGTTCTTCCTCGGGATGCAGGTGTTGGGTGGCTCGCTCGAACTCGGCTCGCTGCTCTCGATGGTCATCGACGGTTTGCTCGTCGGACTGGCGGTCGGACTGGCCGGCATCGGGCTGTCGATGACCTACAGCATCCTCGACTTCGCGAACTTCGCCCACGGCGACACCGTGACCGCCGGGGCGTTCCTGGGCTGGGTCGCCGCCTACATCGCGGCCGGCCTCGGAACGGGAGCGCCGATCGCGGAACTGTTCATGCTCAACTCCGGTCGACAGCTGAGCACTGTCTCGACGTTCGTCCCGGTGCTCCTCGGCCTCGTCGTCGCCGGCGTCGGGAGCGTGGGCGTGACGCTGCTCGTCGACCGACTCACGTACCGCCCGATGCGCGCCGCGGGAAACATCTCGCTGCTGATCGCCTCGATCGGCGTCGCGCTCGCGATGCGCTACCTCATCGCCTTCGTCTTCGGCACGCAGACCAGCGGCGTCGCGAGCGGTGGCCTCCGTATCACGTTCTTCGGAACCGTCTCGATGACCGACAACGAGGTCACGCTGCTCGTCGTCAGCCTCCTGCTGATGCTGGCCGTGCACCTGCTCCTCCAGCGGACCAAACTCGGGAAGGCGATGCGAGCGATGGCCGACAACGAGGACCTCGCGCGCGTGACGGGGATTCCGACCGAGCGAGTGATCCGGCTGACGTGGATCCTCGGCGGCGGCCTCGCCGGCGTCGGCGGCTACCTGCTCGTCCTGGAGAGCGGAACGATCTCGTTCAACTTCGGCTGGATCCTCCTCTTGCTCATCTTCGCCGCCGTCATCGTGGGCGGCATCGGGTCGATCTACGGCGCGATGGCCGGCGGCGTCCTCATCGGGCTGGTCGACAGTCTGGCCCTCATCTGGCTGCCGTCGGGGCTGACGCGGGCGGCGGCGTTCCTCGTGCTCATCGTCGTCCTGCTCCTTCGCCCGTCCGGCATCTTTGGGGGGGTGACGACGGCGTGAGCGTCGCCGAGTCCGTCCGCGACCGCCTCGACGCACTCCCCGATATCGGGCTGGTCGCCGGCTTCATGGGCGCTATCTGGGCGATCATGCTCGTCCTGGCGCTCTCCGTCGGCGGCGCCGAGTGGGCGAACCTCGCCGCCGGCTTCATCGGCAGCGTCACGGTGCTCATCGGCGGCTACGCGATCCTCGCGCTGGCGCTGAACCTCCAGTGGGGGTACACCGGGCTGTTCAACATCGGCATCGCCGGCTTCATGGCCGTCGGCGCGTACACGACGGCGATTCTGACTGCCCCGACCGACCCCGCCGCCGGCGCGGTGGCGGGCCTCGGCCTCCCGCTGTGGGTGGGCCTCCTCGGGGGAATGCTGGCGGCGGCGGTCATCGGCGGACTGGCCGCCCTGCCGGCGCTCAGGCTGAAGGCCGACTACCTCGCCATCGTGACGGTGGCGTTCTCCGAGGTCATCCGGCTGACGGTCAACTGGAGCGGCCTCGCGGAGTTCTCGCTGTTCGGACGGACGCTCGGGACCGGCGGCGCGACGGGCATCTCCTTCGAGTCGGCCAACGACGTGGCCGGGTCGCTCGTCAACGGCGTTGGCGCGCCGGTCGCCGCCGCGTTCCAGGGCGTCGGCGTCTCCGCACCGAACCTCGCCAACCTCACGTACGGCCTCATGCTCATGGCGGTCGTGGGCGCGAGCTACTGGGTGTTCGCCCGCCTCACGAACTCGCCGTTCGGCCGCGTGCTGAAGGCCATTCGCGAGGACGAGACCGTGACCCAGTCGCTCGGAAAGGACACCCGGGTGTTCAAGATCAAGACGTTCATGATCGGCTGCGCGCTGATGGGGCTGGCCGGCGTCCTGTTCCGCGGACAGGCGGGCTACATCAGCCCGAGCCAGTTCCGGCCGACAATCACCTTCTACGTCTTCGCGGCGCTCATCATCGGCGGCTCCGGGTCCAACACCGGGAGCATCCTCGGCGCGGCGACGTTCTCCGGTCTGCTCTTTTACCTGCCGGCCCGCATCGGCGAGAACGTCCCGCTCGGCACGCGCGCGCCGAGCAACATCGTCGAGGCCGTCGCCGCGCTCGGCTCGCTCGACCCGTTCCCGCTGGTGGCCTACACCGTCGGCAACGTCAGCACGCTCCGGTTCGTCCTCATCGGCGTCGTCCTCATCTACATCATCCAGAACCAGCCCGATGGGCTACTCGGCCACCGCAACGAGCCGGCGGCGAGCGTGGACCTCGACCGGAGCCGCGCCGATCTCGGGGGTGAGTCGGATGAGTGAATCGTCCGGGACAGAGCGGCAGACGGCGACCGTCGACAGCGATAGCATCGAAGACCCCCTGCTTGAGGTCGACGGCCTCCGAAAGCAGTTCGGCGGCGTCGTCGCCGTCGACGGGGCGACGTTCGCCGTCGGCGAGGGCTCGCTCACCGGCCTCATCGGGCCGAACGGCGCGGGCAAGTCCACGACCTTCAACTGCATCACCGGTATCCACGAGCCGACCGGCGGGCGCGTCACCTTCGACGGGCAGGAGATCACCGGCCTCCCGCCGTACACGCTCGCGAACCGCGGGCTCGTGCGGACGTTCCAGATCGCCCGCGAGCTGTCCGACATGACCGTCCTGGAGAACGTGATGCTCGCGCCGGACGACCAGGTCGGGGAGTCGGCGATTCGCTCGGTGCTGCCGGGGCTCCGCGACGACGTGATCGCCGACGAGGAGGCGGTCCGGGACCGCGCGTGGGAGACGCTCGATTTCTTCGAGATCGACCATCTCGCTCACGAGAACGCCGGAAACCTCTCGGGCGGCCAGCGCAAGCTGCTGGAGATGGCGCGGGTGCTGATGACCGACCCCGAGATGGTCCTGCTCGACGAACCGCTCGCCGGCGTGAACCCGACGCTGGAGGAGAAGCTACTGGAGCGCATCCACGAACTCCGCCGCGAGCAGGGACTGACCTTCCTGCTCGTGGAACACGACATGGACGTCATCATGAACAACTGCGAACACATCATCGTCATGCACCAGGGGAGTGTCCTCGCCGAGGGGGACGCCGAGGCAATCACGTCGGACGAGCGCGTGCTCGAGGCGTACCTGGGAGGTGAGGTATGAGCCAGCGCGCGACGGTCTCGGCGGAGGTCACGCTGCCCGACCCGTCCGAGCGCCTGCTGGCGATACGGAACCTCGACGCCGGCTACGGCGACCTGCAGGTCCTCAGCGACGTGCACATGGACGTGGCCGACGAGGAGTACGTCGTCATCGTCGGGCCGAACGGGGCCGGCAAGTCGACGGTGATGAAGTCCGTCTTCGGGCTGACGACGTACATGGGCGGCGAGGTCGTCTTCGACGGGACCGACATCAGCGAGCGCAACCCCGACGAGATCATCTACGAGGGGATCAGCTACGTCCCGCAGACCGGCAACGTCTTCGGCTCGCTGTCCGTCCGCGAGAACCTAGAGATGGGAGCGTACATCCTCGACGAGGTCCCGGAGGACCGCATCGAGGACGTGTACGAGCGCTTTCCCATCCTCCGCGAGCGCTCCGAGCAGGACGCCGGAACGCTCTCGGGCGGCCAACAGCAGATGCTCGCGATGGGGCGGGCACTGATGCTCGACCCGGACCTCCTGTTGCTCGACGAGCCCTCGGCCGGCCTCGCGCCCGACCTCGTCGAGGACATGTTCGACCGCATCGACCGCATCAACGACGACGGGACGGCCATCCTGATGGTCGAGCAGAACGCCAAGGAAGCCCTCCGTCGCTGTGACCGCGGCTACGTCCTCGTCCAGGGCCAGAACCGCTACGAGGACGACGGCTCGGTGTTGCTGAACGACGAGCAAGTGCGACAGGACTTCCTCGGCGGGTAACGGCGAAAAAACGGATCTGCGAGCGGTCTACTGGTTCATCGCGCTGTTGATCTCGGACGTGTAGGAGGACTGCTGCTGCTCGAATCCGACCTGATTGACGACCGTCCCGCCGCGTTCCTCAAACGCGCTGACGAAGGCCTCCTGGAGCGCCTGCCCGTAGCTGTTGTTGAGATACAGCGTCGAGGCGGTCTCAGCGCCCATCTCGGACATCCCGACCTGCGCGAGCACCTGCCCCTGCAGGGCGTCGCTCGGCGGGGTGCGGAAGATGTAGTCGTCGTCTTCGAGGCCCGTGAGCGTCGGTGACGTGGAGGCCGGCGAACAGCCCACGACGCCGCTGTCGACGAGGACGTTCCGGGCGACCTGGATGGACACCTCGGAGCTCGCGGCCCCGGTCAGCGAGGGGTAGCCCGCGCTGACGAGGGAGTTCGCCGCGTCGATGCCGGCCTGCGCGACGGACTGGGTGTCACCGACCTGGTAGTCGAACTCGAAGTCGACCTGGTCCTGCAGTTGCAGCGCCGGGAGCAGGGCCGCGTCCCGGATCGGTTTGCCGAGCGGACCGAGGTCGCCGGTCTCGGGCATCAGGACGCCGAAACTGACCGTTCGCCCCGCGTCGCTACCGGAGCCGCTCGGCTCGGGCTGTGGGATCTCGCCGCTGCTGCTGAAGTCGACGGTGTTGAGCGTCTCGATGCCGCCGCCGTCCTGGAAGCCGAAGACCTGGTACTGCGCCGAGGCCATATCCCCGTTCTCGTCGAAGTTGACGGTGCTCGACGCCCCTTCGTACTGGATGTTCTCGCCGGCGGCGGCCGCCTCGACGGCGGCAGGGAGTTCGGACGGGCCGTACGCGTCCCCGCCCGGATTCGCGACGACGCGCATGTGGTCGCGGATGGCCTGCCCGTCGTTCTCGCCCGCCAGGAGGTTCGCGAGGATCTGGACGGCCGTCGCGTCGTAGGCCTGCGAGGTGAACACGCCCGGTTCCTCGTAGTCGAACTCGGAGGTGAACTGCTCGGTGAACGTGTCGACGCCGGGGCCGGCCGCGGACGGCGCGGTCCCGCGGACGTTCGACATGTCGTTGCCGACGTTGCTCGGGAGCTCGCCGTCCTGCAAGCCGTCGGTGACGAGGATGTCCGCGGCGTCGTCCCCGTAATCGGCGTAGAAGTCCTTGAACAGCTGGACCCCGCTCTGGGGGTATCCGACCACCATCAGCACGTCCGGCGACTCGCCGCCACCGCCGCTCCCGTCGCCGGTCGCGGTGCCGGTCCCGCCGTCGCTGCCGCCGTCACCGCCGTCGCCGCCGTCGCCACCACTGCCGCCGTCCGTCTGCTCCGTCGAACAGCCTGCGAGTCCGCCGAGCAGGCCGACCGTGCTTACCGCTCCGGTGCGCTTCAGAAATAGTCGTCGGCTGGTATCCTGACTCATACCTACCTATACAACACTCGTGCTCTCATAAAACAGTATCCTAGCCCACGGCGGGAACCGACAGTCAGCGACCCGATTCGTGTGAGTGGCTCGTAATATTTACCGGTCCAACCGTCGGGAGAACCGACGCGCACACGCGACGCTCCCGGTGTAGGCGCGACCGCGCGAAAAAATGTCGAGTGCTGTCCGTTACTCGAAGTGTTCGACCGACTTCTGGTACTCTTCGGCGGCCTTGTCCCAGTCGACGACCTCGAAGAATGCGTCGATGAAGTCACCGCGAGCCGGACCGTAGTCGTAGTAGTAGGAGTGCTCCCAGACGTCGAGCGCGAGGACCGGGTGTGCGCCCCAGAGCGCGCCCTGGTCGTGCTTGTCGACCTTGACGTTGCGGAGCTGCTTGGCGACGGGGTCGTAGACCAGCAGCGCCCAGCCGCCGGCGGCCGAGGCCGCGGCCTCGAACTCGCCCTTCCAGCCCTCGTAGGAGCCGAAGTCCTCCTCGATGCGGTCGCGGAGGTCGCCCTCCGGCTCGCCGCCGCCGTTGGGGTCCATGTTCTCCCAGAACAGCGTGTGGAGGTAGTGACCACAGCCGTTGTGGGTGACGTTGCCGAGCGCGCCGGCGCTCGACGAGAAGTCGCCCGCCTCGCGGTTCTCGGCGAGTGTCTCCTCGGCCGATTCGAGGCCGTTTACGTAGCCCTGGTGGTGGGTGTCGTGGTGCCAGGTGAGCACCTGCTCGGAGATGTGGGGCTCCAGCGCGTCGTAGTCGTACGGGAGCGGTGGCAGTTCGGGATTGGAATGTTCGGACATATGAAAACGCCTCCATCGGTACCTGTCGCGCGGCTGCCTGTTAAACGTTTAGGAGCCGTATGGTATCACCACTCATGCACACGGTGAGGGAGTCGCCGTTCGGCCGTCGCTCGCCCAGCCAGATATCGGCGTCGAGCGGGTGTCAGGAAGCGGCACATTCACGCCGGTCGTCACGAGCGTCGTCCGCTCAGTCGTCGCCTCGTGCGCGTTCGAACATCGCCAGCGCCCGCTCGCGGCGCTCCCCGTGATCGACGACCGGGTCCGGGTAGTCGGGCGCGGCGTTTCGCCGCTGGGTGAGCGAGCACTCGTTCCAGTCGTGGATGACCTCGGGGTCGGTGTCCCGGAGCTCCGGGACGTACCGCTTGATGTACTCGGCGTCGGGGTCGTAGTCCTCGCCCTGCGTCATCGGATTGAAGATGCGAAAGTACGGCTGGGCGTCGGTCCCCGTCGACGCGGCCCACTGCCAGCCGCCGTTGTCGTTGGCCGTGTCGTGGTCGACCAGTTTCTCCCGGAACCACTCGTAGCCGTAGCGCCAGTCCACCAGCAGGTCCTTGGTGAGGAAGGAGGCGACGATCATCCGCACGCGGTTGTGCACGTACGCCTCCTCGCGGAGCTGGCGCATCCCGGCGTCGACGATGGGGTAGCCCGTCTCGCCGTCCTTCCACGCCTGCAGGAGGTCCCCGTCGTTCTCCCAATCGATGGGGTTCTCGTAGGACTTGTAGTTCGACGTGACGACGCTCGGGTACGCGAACAGCACCTGCGCGTAGAACTCCCGCCAGGCGAGCTGTGACTGGAACTCCCGGACCGACTCGCGCCGGTCGCCGCCGACGCCGTCCGCCGCCGCCTCGGTGCGCTCGTACACCTCGCGGATACCGACGGTCCCGAACTTCAGGTGTGGCGAGAGCTGGGACGTGCACTCGTCGGCGGGATAGTCGCGGCGCTCGTCGTAGCGGTAGACGTCCTCGTCCAGGAAGTCGTCGAGCAACGAACGGGCCGCGCCGGTCCCGGCGGTCGGCACGTCTGCCTCCGGGTCGTCGAAGCCGAGGTCCGCGAGCGTCGGCAGGTCGTCGCCCTCGACCGCCGCGAGCGCGTCGGCGTCGGGGGCGTCGTAGGGCGCGGCCTTCTCCCGGTCGTGCCACTTCCGTCCGAAGTAGGTGAACACGCTGTAGGGGTCGCCGTCGTTGGTCGTGATCTCGCCCGGTTCGTGCAGGACGGCGTTCTGGACGGCCTCGCGGGAGACGCCGGCGTCGTCCAGCGACCGGCGGACCGCCGCGTCGCGTTCGCGCGCGAGACCGGAGTAGTCCTTTCCCCACGTCACCGTCTCCGCGCCGTATTCCGCGGCGAGGTCCGGCACTACCTCTCGCGGGTCGCCCTCGGCGACGACGAGGTCGCTCCCGCGCTCGCGGTACCACGCCCTGAGGCTGTCGAGCGCGTCGAGCATGAACGCGACTCGCGGCGGTGCGGCGTGGTCGAGGACGGCCCTGTCGAAGACGAACACGGGGACGACGGGGTCCGACGGACTCGCCGCCGCGAGCCCGGCGTTGTCCGTCGCCCGCAGGTCTCGTCGATGCCAGTGGAGGCGCATACGGTGACAACGTCCGCACCCCGTCAAAAGGTACTGCCCAAGGACATCGGTTCGCGGCTCGCTGACAGTCACCACAGTTATCTCCGTCCCGGGAGTCGACTCGGCCATGTCAGAGGAGCTTGTCACGCGCTCGACCGACGGGGACGTGACGACGGTGACGCTGAACCGACCTGATGCCCGCAACGCCCTCTCGAAGCGGCTGGCCGAGGAACTGACCGACGCGTTCGAGGCAATCGGCGACGGGGACGCCCGATGCGTGGTGCTCGACGGCGCGGGCTCGGCGTTCTGCGCGGGCGGCGACATCGAGGCGATGCTCGACGGCGTCGAGAGCGACCAGCCGCCGTCCGAGCGCGTCGACAGCGTCCTCGCCGCCATCCACGACGCGATACTGGCCGTCGACGGCTGTGACCGCCCGGTCGTCGCGAAGATCGACGGCCCAGCGTTCGGTGCCGGTGCGGGGCTGGCGCTCGCCTGCGACGTGCAGTTCGCCAGCCCGGACGCGAAGATCGGTTTCGGCTTCCGCCGGGTGGGCCTGGCCATCGACTCGGGGGTGTCGTACTTCCTGCCCCGAATCGTCGGCCCGAACAAGGCCAAGGAACTGGTCTTCACCGGCGAACTCCTCGACGCGGACGCGGCCCGCGAACTCGGCCTGTTCACCCGCCTGTTCGAGACCGAATCCTTCGAGGAGGGCGTCGAGAACATGGTGACGACTATCGCCGAGGGACCGACGGTCGCCCTCGGACAGGCGAAGCGGCTGCTCGACCGCGGCAGCGAGGCGTCCCTCGAGCAGGCGCTCGAAAACGAGGCCGCCGCGCAGGGACTGGCGTTCACGACCCGCGACCACGAGGAGGGGGCCCGCGCGTTCGCCCAGCGGCGGGAGCCGTCGTTCGAGGGGCGCTAGCCCGCGCGTCCGAAAACGTCACAACGAGCGGTACGCGACTAGCCGTATGAACGGCGACACGCCCGACTGGGAGTTCACCGAACGGGACGTGACCATCCTCAGGGAGCTCTCTGCGGACCCCCAGCGCTCGTCTCGCGAACTCGCCGACATCCTGGAGTCGGAGTACGACATCGACGTGTCTCACGTGACCGTCAGCGAGTCCATCCGGAAGATGCGCGACGAGGGGGTGTTCAGGGAGGCCATCATCCCGAACGAGTCGCTGTTTAACTTCGCGCTCTTCGAGTTCAAGTTCAACCCCGAGCACTTCGCGGACTCGTGGCACGACGCGATGGTGTCCATCCGCGACGACCGCCACACGCTCTTTTACTTCCTCTCCGACGGCGAGTACCAGTGGAAGTCGGTGATGATGTTCCCGAGCCGGACCGCCGAGTCGCGCTGGATTCACGACTTCTACAAGGACCACGGCGAAGTGGTCCTGAACGTCCGCAACTCCGTGGTCCACAACGTCCTGAAGTTCCGGACCGACCCGGAGATGTACACCGAGCTCGACGGCGAGACCACGCTGGAGCCGTAGGTCCGCGCCGCTCCGGCGTCGGAGCCGGGAGACGGAGACGAAAAATCGAATCGAGAGAGACGAACTAGATCGTCGGCAGAGAGACCGTTACAGCTTGCGTTCGGCGTCTTCGGCCAGTTCCTTCATGCGCTTGCTGACGCGGCCCGCGTCGGAGAACTCGTCTTCGCTCATCGCCGTCGCGAGCGAGTTCCCGAGGACGAACACGGCGTGTTTGTGCTCGCTCTTGGACTTGTGGACGTCCGAGGGCCGCACGTCGAGTTCCTGGTAGGCGTCGAAGAGGTCCGGGTCGACCGAGTCCATCTCGTCGCGGAAGTACTCCATGATCGTCACCATCTGTTCGTGCAGTTCGAGAAGTTCGTCTTTGTGCATGGCTAACAGTATGTGTTGGCAGCCGCATAAGAATTGCTTGAGAAGAGATACCAGACTCTCACGGCCGCAGCCTCAGAAGACGTACTCGTCGTCGTGACCCATCATGCCGTCCTCTTCGAAGCCTGGTTCCTCGTCCTCGTCCTGCGGGCCGGAGGTCTTGTACGCCTTCAGCCCGGTCGACAGGAGGTCTTCGATTGCCTCCTCGCGGTTGAGGAACTCGCCCTGCTCGACGAGCTGAGCGATCTGCATCTCGAGATGTTCCGGGATATTGATCTCTACCTTGGGCATCGCAACATAGGGGGCTTCGACTAAGCCCTATTTAAACTTGACGGGGGTCGGTACGGACTTTCGGAAATTCCAATTCCGAAACCGTGAGAGGATGTTCGCGAATCGGGATGTGAACTTCGCGCAACCGTAATCCCTGTCGCGCCGAGTCGTGCGACGGCCACACCGGACCGCACCGCGGGTCGCACAGGTCGGTCTCCGCTCGTCGGACCGCGCGCCGGTGTCGAGAATCGAGCGTATAGTTAGGCTCAAAGGTGCGCAATCCTAAGGCCTGGGTGATGGAACCACTGCGTGGTGACGAGACGACGGTTGGTGAGACAACGGTCGTCGCACGTGGGTGTCGCCTCGAGCGCGCACCGGTGCGGGCGTTCCTCGAAACGGACGCGCGTCCCCGGTTCTACTGGGCGGCCGGCACCGAGTCGATCGCGGCCCGCGGGAGCGCGGCGACCGTGACCGCCGACGGCGAGTCGCGGTTCGCCGACGTGCGGACCGCCGTCGAGGCGCTGTTCGAGGGCTGTTCGGTCCCCGACGACCTCCCGAGCGCGGCGCGGCCGCGGCTGTTCGGTGGATTCGCCTTCCACAACGGCGACCACGACGGAGCCTCCCCCTGGACCGGCTTTCCCAGCGCGGCGTTCTTCCTCCCCGAGGTCCAGGTGACCGTCCGAGACGAGGACGCGTGGCTCACGACGGCCGCGACGGGGCCCGACGCCGCCGCGGAGGCCGCCGCTCTCCTGGACGACTGGCGCGACCGACTCGACACGCTCTCCGGGCGCGAGTCGCCCGGGCCGCCGGGAATCACGCGCCGCGAGCGGACGCCGACGCAGGCCGGCTGGCGCGACCAGGTGGGCGCGGCGCTGGAGAGCGTCGCCCGCGGCGACCTCCAGAAGGTCGTCCTCGCCCAGAGCCTCCGCGTCGCCCTCGCCTCTGACCTCTCGGTCCCCGACGTGATGGAGCGGCTCTCGCGGACCTACCCGGACTGCTACCGGTTCATGCTCTCGCCCGAGGCCGGCGGGACGTTCTTCGGGGCGACGCCCGAGCGGCTTGTCTCCGTCCGCGGACGCACCGTCAGGACGGAGGCGCTGGCCGGCTCGACGGGACGGGGCGACACGCCCGCCGAGGACGAGTGGCTGGCCGCCGAGCTCCTCGACAGCGAGAAGGATCGCCACGAGCAGAAGCTCGTCGCCGACGCCATCCGCGACCAACTGGGACCGTTCGCGACGACGGTGCGCATCGGTGACCGGACCGTCCGCCGACTCGCCACCGTCCAGCACCTCCGGACCTCGATCACGGCCGAGCTCGGGACCGACGAGCACGTCCTCTCGCTGGTGGAGGCGCTCCACCCGACGCCGGCCGTCGGCGGCCTGCCGCCGGACGCCGCCCTGCGGACCATCCGCGAGACCGAGGCGTTCGACCGCGGCTGGTACGCCGCGCCCATCGGCTGGGTCGACGCCGCCGGCAATGGCACCTTCGCCGTCGGCATCCGTTCGGCCGTCGCCACGGACCGCGAGGCGACGTTGTTCGCCGGCGCGGGCATCGTCGAAGACAGCGACCCCGACCGCGAGTGGGACGAGGTACAGCTCAAATATCGGCCGATTCTGGACGAACTGGAATGACCGCGCCCAACGTCAACACGCTGTGGGCGGAGACGCTCGTCGAGGAACTCGTCGCCGGCGGCGTCGACGCCGTGTGTCTCTCCCCTGGGAGCCGCTCGACGCCGCTGACGGTGGCCTTCGCCGAACACCCCGACGTGGAAGTGTTCTCCCACCTCGACGAGCGCTCGGCGGCCTTCTTCGCGCTCGGCCGCGGCCGCCGGACCGGGACGCCGACGCCGCTGGTCTGCACCTCCGGGACCGCCGCCGCGAACTACCACCCGGCCGTTATCGAGGCGACCCAATCGGGCGTCCCGCTCCTGCTTCTGACGGCCGACCGGCCGCCGGAGCTCATCGACAGCGGCGCGAACCAGACCGTCGACCAGGAGAAGCTCTACGGCGACGCCGTCCGCTGGTACCGCGACATGCCCGAACCGGAGGCGGAGCCCCGCAAGGTTCGGATGCTCCGGACCACGGCGGCCCGCGCGCTCGCGGCGAGCACCGGCAGCGACCCCGGCCCCGTCCACCTCAACTGTCGGTTCCGCAAGCCGCTGGAACCGACGCGAGTCCCGGCCGACCACCCGGCGGGCGTCCCCGACGACTGGGCCGGCGGCGACCGGGCGGCCGAGACGGGCCGAGACGGGCCGTTCGTGACGACCAGCGAGGGCGGCGCGACGCCCGATGCGGCCGCGGTGGAACGCCTTCGCGACGCCGTGGCGGCCGCCGACCGCGGCCTGCTGGTCGCCGGGCCCGCGGACGGCGGCCTGAGCGCCGACGCGCTGGAGCGACTGGCGGCCGCGACCGGCTTCCCGGTCCTCGCCGACCCGCTGTCGGACCTCCGCTTCGGGCCGCACGTCGAACGACTCGACGTGCCGGTCTGTGGCGGCTACGACGGCTACCTCGGCTCCGACGCGGTCGCGGGGTGGAGCGACCCCGACGTGGTCCTGCGCTTCGGCGCGTCGCCAACCTCGAAGCCGCTCCGGCGCTATCTCCGGGACGCCGACTGCCGGCAGGTCGTCGTCGATCCGACGGGCGGCTGGCCGGAGGCGGAGTTCACCGCGACCGATCTCATCGTCGCCGACGAGGACGCCACGGCGGACGCGCTCGCTGCGGAGCCGCTCGGCGACATCGACACGGCGTGGCGCGAGCGGTTCGCGACCGCCGAGCGCGTCCACTGGGACGCGGTCGCGGCCACGCTCGACGAGACGTACTGGGAGGGCGGCGTCCTCGCGGACGCGACGGCGCTCGCGCCCGACCCGACGACGCTGTTCGTCTCCAACAGCATGCCCGTCCGCGACGCCGACCGCTTCGGCCGGCCGCGGGCCGCCGACCTCACCGTCCTCGGCAACCGCGGGGCCAGCGGCATCGACGGCATCACCTCGACGGCGCTCGGAGCAGGGAGCGCGACAGACGACCCGCTCGTGCTCGTCACGGGCGACCTGGCGTACTATCACGACATGAACGGGCTGCTCGCGCTGGGACGCTGCGGCGTCGACGCGACCGTCGTCTTGCTCAACAACGACGGCGGCGGCATCTTCCACGTGCTCCCCATCGAGGACCACCCGACCTTCGAGGAGCAGTTCCGCACCCCGCACGGCCTCGATTTCGAACCGACCGGGGCGCTGTACGCGCTCGACTTCGAGCGAGCGACCGATCGACGCGAGTTCGGCGAGCGGTTCGGCGCGTCGCTCGACCGCGACGGCACGCAGGTCATCGAGGTCCGCTTCGACGCCGGAGACAGCCACGCGGTCCGCGAGCGAGTGGCCGAGCGGGTCGCCGACCGGCTTGCCGACGCGTAGCGACTCCCATCGGCGGCCGCATCACACCCGGAGCGCGGCGGCCGTCAGCAGCGAGAACCCGAACGGGAGCCAGGTCCCGGCCAGCGCGAGCAGGCCGAGTACCGAGAGCGCGCCGACGTTCAACACGACCAGCGCCGCCGCCGTCGCCAGGCTCCAGGTCCCGAACACCCCGATGGCGATGACGGGCTCGGACTGGAGGTAGCCGATCAGCAGGACCGTACAAATTCCGATGACGACGTTGACCCACAGCGGGAACGCCGGCAGCAGCGCGCTGAACAGCAACACCGGGTAGAGTGCGAAGGTGATCCCGAACAGCGTGAGCTCCCGGCCGGTGGGCATCTCGAACCGCCGTCCGCCCGTGGCCGGCGCGCGCTGGCGGACGCTGTACGTCGACGAGGAGTTCCAGACGCCGTCCCCGCCGGTGGTCCGGTCCGTCGCCGTCGATCCGGTGGTCCAGCCGTCGTCAGTTCGGGACGCGTCGCCGTCCGAGTCGCCGGCCGCGTCGCCCGTGTCGTCCCCTTCATCGGCGGTCGAATCCCCCGCCGACCGACGCCGTCGCTCCTCGCTGACCCGCTCGCCGGCCCGGCGCTCGCGCTCGGCGCGCGATTGTCCGCGCTCGTGGGCCTCGTCCGCGCTCGAACCGGCGTTCGCCGACGTGTCCCCGTCCGCTCCGTCGTCGGTCGCGTCGCCGCCGTAGCCCGCCCGCCGCGCGGCCTCCGAGACGGTGCTTCCGTCGCCCGCCCCAGCGGATTCGCCCGAGACGTACGCCGCGTGGCCGAGGCGGTCGTATCGCGCCCGCTCGTCCGCGTCGGTGAGCACGTCTCGGGCTTCGATGAGGCGCTGCGTCGCCTCGCCCGCGTCGGCGTCGTCGCTCACGTCCGGGTGGGTCTCCTTGAGTCGAGCGCGGTACGCCGCCTGGATGTCCGCGGTCGACGCGTCCGGAGCGACGCCGAGCACGTCGTAGAACGTCTCGGTCATCCGGCCGCGCTCACTCGTCCTCGACGCCTCCGCGCTGGGTGCTCTCTGCGGTTCGTGACCGGTCGCTCTCCGACTCGGCCTGCCGTTCCAGCGCCGACGCGATCCGTTCGAGCGCCCGGACGAAGCGCAAGAGGACGTACACGACGGCATAGACGAACCAGGGCAGGACGACGACGATGAGCCCGAGGAGGACCTGCTGGACGATCAGGAGACTGTACGCGAGGACGACGACCGACAGCACGGCGAGGACCGCCTGTATCGCGGTGTGGTTCCGAGTGGAGGGCATCGTTTCTGGTACACGTGCGCGGTGTCAAAGCGTTTGCGCCGCCAGTATCGGTCGCGGAAACGCGACTCGACGGCGACGCCGAGCGACGCGCGCTACGCCCGCCACGAGGTAGCTTTTTGCGAGGCCCGTCCCCAGCCACGGTATGGTCTCTGAGCTATTCGACCCGGACCGCTGGACCGCCGTCGAGCGGTTCGACTTCGCCGACATCACCTATCACCGCTCGACCGAGACGGGCGCGGTCCGCATCGCCTTCGACCGGCCCGAGAAGCGCAACGCCTTCCGCCCGGAGACGGTCGACGAGCTCTCGACGGCGCTCGACCACGCGAAGCGGCTCACCGACGTGGGCTGCGTCATCATCACCGGGAACGGGCCGTCGCCGAAGGACGGCGGCTGGGCCTTTTGCTCGGGCGGCGACCAGTCCATCCGGGGCGAGAGCGGCTACGAGTACCGCGCGGACGAGGACGGCGAGTCGCCGCGCGACGCGGACACAGCGAGCGGGAAGCAAAGCGACCCGCGAGAGACGAGCGGCGGCGTGGCCGACGACGCCCCCGAGAACGTCGGCCGCCTCCACATCCTCGAAGTCCAGCGCCAGATCCGACACATCCCGAAGCCCGTCGTCGCCGTCGTCCCCGGATGGGCCGTCGGTGGCGGCCACTCGCTGCACGTCGTCTGCGACCTCACGCTCGCGAGCGAGGAGCACGCGAAGTTCCTCCAGACGGACCCCGACGTGGGCAGCTTCGACGGCGGCTTCGGCTCTGCGTACCTCGCCAGACAGGTGGGCCAGAAGAAGGCCCGCGAGGTGTTCTTCCTCGGCAAGACCTACAGCGGCGAGGAGGCCGCCGAGATGGGGATGGTCAACGAGGTCGTCCCGCACGAGGACCTGGAGGACACCGCTATCGAGTGGGCCGAGCGGATGAACGAGAAGTCGCCGACGGCGATGCGGATGCTCAAGTACGCCTTCAATCTCGACTCGGACGGAATGGTCGGCCAGCAGGTGTTCGCCGGCGAGGCGACGCGGCTGGCCTACATGACCGACGAGGCCCAGGAGGGCCGGGACGCCTTCAACGAGGGCCGCGACCCGGACTTCGACGACGTTCCCTGGCACTACTGAGGCGGACTGCCGTCACGAGCGCGTGCGGAGATCGGGTGCGAAAACGAACCTCAGCCCTCGTAGGCCAGCGTCATGACCCACTGCGAGAAGGTGTCGTCGTGCGGGTCGACTTCCTCGTCGCCGATGAACGGCGAGAGCTGATCGCCGGCCATCAGGAGCGAGAAGTCGAGGTCGCGGGCCGCCGGCGTCAGGTAGTAGGTGTTGTGCCCCTCGTACACCGTCTCGTCGCGCTGGATGAGCCCCTTCTCGAAGAGCGACTCGACGATGCGACTCCCCTTCCGGGAGGACACGTCGAGGTTCTTCCAGAAGTCGCTCTGGTGGATGCCCCCCGACTCGCGGATCAGTTCCAGCCCGGCCCGCTCTCCCTCGGTGAGGTCGTCCTCCGACGCTGCTGAACTCATGTATCACATACACCGACTGTCGGCCGCTTAAATCTGACCTTCGACCGGACGGTACGCCGTCCGGCAGGGCGGCCCGTCGGCGAACCGGTACCGGCGCTCGTCGCCGAGCGTGACGAGCGACGACGACCGCGTGCCGAAGCCGTCGCCGTGGACGCAGACGCCGTACTCGTGGTCGCCGACGGCCTCGGCGGCGCGGTCCAGCCACTCTTCGACCGACTCCGCGGGCGTCGGCTGTAGATGCTCCCGGAGTCGGTCGGCGTTGGTCGCCTGCTCCTCGCCGACTGCAGGGCGGTGCGAGGGAATCCGGTAGTCGCCGTCCGCGCCGACGTTGACGACGACGTGGACGCCGGGCTCGAAGTTCCGGACCGCGAGCTGGCCGTCCCACTCGAGCAGGACGGCGGCGTTCTCGTCGGCCAGCAGGAGATTGAAGCCCGCGTACTCGGCCTCCCTGGTCGCTCGCTCGACGGCGCGGGCGGCCGACTCGGCCGTCTCGTGGCTCAGCGCGTCGCGCACGAGCAGGCCGCGCGAGCGCTCGCCGGCCAGGTCGTCGTCGATCCAGCGGTTCGTCACCGCTGCGAGGACGCCGTGCTCGTTGTAGCCGAGCCACGTCCCCTCTGCTTCGTCGTCGGCCGGCGCGACGACGCGGCTCCCCCATTGACGCACTTTCGGTGGCTGTGACGGTCTGTCGAAGCGCTCGTCGCGGTTCGCCGCGACCGCGACCGGGGCGTCTTCGAAGACCTGCCACGCGAGGACGATGGTACACACGGTCTCCCGTAGGCCGCCGACGGGCAAAACCGCTTGGCTCGGCGTGCGGTCACCCGGACCGCTCGGCGTCGGAACCGTCTCCCGAGAGCCGCGAGCGGACGGCTTCGCGGTCGACGGTCCCCGACGGCGTCCGCGGGAGCGAGTCCGCGACTCGGACCGTCTTCGGAACCTCGTAGGACGCGAGCGCGTCCACGCAGTGCGCACGGACCGCCTCGGGCGTCACTTCGCCGACGACCAGTGCGGCGACGCGCTGGCCCCACTCCTCGTCGGGGAGGCCGACGACGGCGGCGTCCTCGACCCCCCGAGCGGCGCGAATCGCGTCGGCGACTGTCGACCCCGCCACGTTCTCACCGCCGGTGACGATGCGGTCGTCGACGCGGCCCGCAACCCAGAGCCGGCCGTCCGCGTCTCGATAGCCGAGGTCGCCCGTTCGGAAGCCGAACTCGCCGAACGCGTCGCCGTCCCCGTCGAGGTAGCCCGGCGTCACCGTCGGGCCGTCGACGGCGATCTCGCCGCGCTCGCCGGGGTCGCAGGGCTCGCCGTCGGCCACGACGGTCACCTCGGTGAACACGAGCGGCTGACCGACGGTCCCGCGGTGCTCGAACGCCGTCTCCGGGCGCGCGGTCGCGATCTGCGAGGCCGTCTCGGTCATGCCGTAGGTCGGGCAGACCGGGACGCCCCGGTCCTGACAGCGCCCAACGAGGTCCTCGCTCGCCGGGCCGCCGCCGAGCAGGACGAACCGCAGGGCGTCTGCGGGCTCCCAGCCGGCGTCGAGCAGGCGCGAGAGCATCGTCGGGACCAGCGAGACGCCGGTCACCCCGTGATCGGCGAGCGCCCGCCGGGTCGCCGCGGCGTCGAACGAGCGCTGGACGACGACCGCCGAGCCGTACAGCGCGCTCCGGACGAACGGCGCGAGGCCGCCCATGTGGTAGGTCGGCAGGCAGACCAGCCAGCGGTCCCCGGGCGTCACGCCGAGGCGGAACGCCGACGCGACGGCGCTGGCGACGAGGTTCCCCACCGTCAGCCGGACGCCCTTCGGCTCGCTGGTGGTCCCGGACGTGAAGAGGACGAGCTGGGTCCGGTCGCGGGTCAGCTCCGCCGGCGTGACGGCCGATTCGAAGTCGTCGCCCGCGCCGCCAGGGCGGACCGACAGGTCGCCGTCGGCCGAGACGACCGGGCACGTCGCTACCTTCTCGGCGAGTGCTCGGGTCGAGGCTTCGCAGACGAGCAGGTCGGCGTCGACGGCCGCGACCTGCCCGCGGAGCGCCGCGGCGTCGAGTTCGACGTTCAGTGGCGCGAGGGTCGCGCCACAGCGCATCGCGGCGAACAGGAGCACGCCGACCGCGGGCCGCGTGGGCAGGAGCGTCGCGACGGTGGCGTCCGACCTGTCCGTCCGGCGGTCGAGTTCCCCGGCGGCGGCGTCGACCGCTCGGTCCAGGTCGCGGTAGGTCCACGACTCCCCGGTGTCGGCGTCGACCATCGCCGTCCGCTCGGGCGTGGCGCCGACGCGGTGGGTCACGAGGTCAGCGGTCGGCCAGTCGAGCGGGTCACGCATCGGTCCGCACCTCCGACGAGTCGACGCCCAGCCCCGTGTCCTGCGGGACCGCCATCTCGCCGTCGACGACGCGGGACGGGTCCGCCGCGAGGTCGGCGGCCAGTCGGTCGCCGGTCGCCAGCCCGCAGGGGGAGACGTTCGGAATCGCCGCGGCGACGTGCAGCGCCGCGAGGCGGGCGACGACGGCGTCGACGGTGGTCGTGACGACGGGCTCGACGCCCCGTTCGCGGGCGCGCATCGCCAGCGTGTGGGCGTTGCCGGGCCCACCGAGCACCATCGGCTTCAGGATCAGCACGTCCGCGGCGTCGGTCTTCAGCACCGCGTCGACGCGGCGGTCCACGAGCGACTCGTCGAGCGCGACGCCGACGGGGCCGCCGCGCAGGGCGGCGTGACCGGTCAGGTCGTCCGCCGGGAGCGGCTGTTCGACGTAGGCCACGCCGAGGTCGGCGAACAGCTCGAAGGCCCGCCTGGCCTCCTCGCGGGACCACGCGCCGTTGGCGTCGGCCCGGAGCGTCACGCCGTCGCCGACGCGGTCGCGGACTGCCCGGAGACGGGTCACGTCGTCGGCGACCGAGCGGCTCCCGACCTTGACCTTGCAGCACTCGAAGCCGGACTCGGCGGCCCGCTCGACGGCGCCGGCCGTCTCCGCCGGGGGCGAGTCACCGACCGTGGCGTTGACCGGGACGCGCTCGCAGCGCCGCTCGGAATCGAACCAGCGGTACAGCGGGACGCCGTCGGCCCGCGCGTCGGCGTCGAGCAGCGCCGTCGCGAAGCCGTGGCGCGCCGCGGGGACCTCCCCCGCGTCGAGCGCGAGGAGCGCGCCGGTGTGGCCGCCGGTCGACGCCGCCTCGCTCGCCCGGTCGAGCGCGCTCTCGCAGTCGGCGACCGACTCCGTCCAGCCCGGCAGCGGCGTCGCCTCGCCGACGCCCGTCTCGCCGCGGTGGTCGTAGCGCACGACGAACCCCGTTCGCTCGTCGATGGTCCCGCTCGCCGTGGCCAGCGGGCGAGAGAGCGGGAGCGAGAAGCGGTCGACGTTCATAGCACCTGCGGCGCGGCGAGTCCCAGCGCGAACAGCACCGAGTGGACGAACAGCGTCTGACCGACGCGTTCGAGCGCCGGGTTCAGCGCGTCGCCGTCGGTGTGTTCGAGCACCGTCTTCGAGACGCTCGCGGCCAGCGGGAGCGAGAGTAGGGGCGCGAGCGCCGGCAGACCGTAGCTGCCGTCGAGGGCAAACAGCACGGGGATGACGTAGGCCATCCCGACCATCGCGAGAAACTCGACGCGGCTCCACGCGTAGCCCAGGTAGACCGCGAGCGTCTTCTTGCCCGCCGCCATGTCCGTCTCCCGGTCGCGGACGTTGTTGACGACGAGGATGGCCGTCGAGAGGCCCGCGGCGGGGAGGCTGGCCGTCACCGCGTCGACGGTGACGGTGCCCGCGGGGAGCGCCATCGGGAACGTCCCGACGCCCGGAGCGGTCGCGGCCGCCTGCACGTAGTACGTCCCGGTGACGGCGACGAGTCCGAAGTAGACGAAGACGAACAGGTCGCCGAGGCCGCGGTAGCCGTAGGGGAACGGCCCGCCGGTGTAGAGGACGCCGGCCGCGATGCCAGAGAGACCGACGGCGACGATGGGGAGGCCGCCGACGGCGACGAGGTAGACGCCGACGACGACCGCGAGGGCGTAGGTGAGGATCATCGCCCGCCGGACCTCGCTGGCGTCGATGAGGCCGCCCGCCGTCACCCGCGTGAACCCCTCGCGCTCGTCGGTGTCGGCCCCCTTCACGGCGTCGTAGTAGTCGTTCGCGAAGTTCGTCCCGACCTGGATGAGGAGCGCTCCGACGAGCGCCGCGGCCGCCGGGAGGGGGGCAAAGACCCCCGAGTGGACGGCGAGCCCCATCCCCACGATGACCGGCGCAGCGCCCGCCGGCAGCGTCTGTGGCCGCGCGGCCATCAGCCACGCCTTTCGCTTCGACACGTCGGCCGTCGCTGTACTCATTGCCCGAAACTGGGGACGCGGTCCCCAAAGCGACTGTGGTTGGTCCCGCCACTCACCGCGGTTTGGCAACCGACGAAGCGAGCGCCGCCGAACCCCTCTATATGACCCGTAGACGCGGCGGCGATACCGGCCGTCTTCCACAACCGCTTTATCATCATTAACCATACGGGAACGTGGGATGCACAAGCCACTGTTGACGACCGACTTCCTCGACCGGGCACGAGAGTACTACGGCGATCAGGAGGCCGTCGTCGCCACGACGGGCGAGCGCTACACCTACGACGAGTTCGGCGAGCGGGCAGACGGCTTTTCGGCGGCGCTGGCCGAGCGCGGTATCGAGAAAGGCGACCGGGTGGCGGTGCTGGACCCGAACACGCACTACCACCTCGAAGCGGCCTACGGCAGCATGCAACTGGGGGCGGTCCACACGCCGCTGAACTACCGGCTGGTCCCCGACGACTTCGCGTACATCCTCTCCGACGCCGAGGTCGACGCGGTGTACGCCGACTACGAGTACGCCGAGAAGATCGAACCGATCCGCGACGAGGTCCCCACCGAGATCTTCGTGACGAACGACGCGGACGCCGTCGAGGGCGACTGGGAGTCCTTCGACGAGATCGTCGACGCGGCCGGAACGGACTACGAACGCCCCGAGATGGCCGAAGACGACGTCATCACCATCAACTACACGTCGGGGACGACCGGCGATCCGAAGGGCGTCTGTCGGACGCACCGCGCCGAGACGCTGCACGCCTACATCGTCTCCCTCCACCAGGAGCTCCGCGACGACGACGTGTACCTCTGGACGCTCCCGATGTTCCACGTCAACGGCTGGGGCCACATCTACGCCGTCACCGGCATGGGCGCGAAGCACGTCTGTACCCGCGGCGTCGACGCCGGCGGCATCTTCGAGGCCGTCGCCGAAGAGGACGTCTCCTACCTCTGTGGCGCGCCGACGGTCCTGAACATACTGGCCGACTACTACCACGACCACGACGACGTGCAGACGCAGGGGGCCAACGACGTGCGCATCGCGACGGCCGGTAGCGCACCGCCGGAGGCCAACATCCGCGCCGTCGAAGACGAGTTCGGCTGGTACCTCAAACACGTCTACGGCGCGACCGAGACCGGCCCGCTCATCACCACTTCAGACGCCCGGCGGTTCCTCGACGAGGACAGCGACGCCCGCTTCGGCGTCAAGAAGCGCCAGGGCATCGGCTACCTCGGGACGGAGGTCCGCGTCGTCGACGAGGACGGCGAGGACGTGCCACACGACGACGAGACGCTGGGCGAGGTCGTCGTCCGCGGGAACCAGGTGATGGACCGCTACTGGAACAAGCCAGAGGAGACCGAGGAGGCCTTCTCCGACCGCGTCGAGGGCTACTACCACATGGGCGACCTCGCCACCGTGGACGAGGACGGCATGATCGCGATCCGCGACCGCAAGAAGGACATCATCATCTCCGGCGGCGAGAACATCTCCTCCATCGAACTAGAGGACACGCTCTACGACCACGACGCCGTCGGCGACGTGGCGGTCATCCCGGCCCCCAGCGACGACTGGGGCGAGACGCCGAAGGCGTTCGTCGTCCCCGCCTCCGGAGACGCGGACGACCCCGGCGTCACCGCGGACGAACTCCGGCAGTTCACCCGCGAGCAACTGGCGACGTACAAGGTCGTCCGACGGATCGAGTTCGTCGAGGAACTGCCGACGACGGCGACCGGAAAGGTCCAGAAGTACGAACTCCGCCAGCGCGAGTGGGACGACGAAGACCAGATGGTCGGCGAGGGATAGTCGCCCGGTCGCGGTATTCTTCTCGGCGGTGGCGCTTCGGTTTTTTTCGGACGGAGTCAGCGAGAACAGCGCCGCTTCCCTCTCACTGGAAATCGAGAAACGGAGAATCGCGACAGGCGTCGCGAGCGGAGCGCCTGCCGTCAGTTTCCGATGAGGGAAACCGAACTCAGTCTTCGAGCGCGTCGGCGATGCGGTCGAGCGAGCGGCGCACGTCGTGGACCTCGTCGCGGAGCTTTCGCATCTCGCGGGTGAGTTCCTCGTTGTCGCTGCCGCTTTCCTCCTCGGGGCGCCCGGGCGGGCCGCCGGGGCCGCCGCCCATGCCGCCCGGACCGGGGCCGCCGGGACCGCCGCCCATCATGCCGCCCATCATCTGTGCGAAGGGGTTGCCGCCGCCCATGCCGCCGGGGCCGCCACCGCCGCCCATCATCTCTTCCATGCGCTCCTCGCGGCTCATCTCTCCTTCTTCGCCCTCCTCGCGCTCCTCGGCGCGCTGCTGGCGGATCTCTTCGACCCGCTCGCGGAAGGACTTCTCCTCCCCGTCGCCCTCGCTTGCGTCCGCCGGTTCCTCAGCGTCTTCGGGTTCGTCGTCTGCCATACGACCGGGTTCGGTTGGCCCGCTGAAAAGGGTTGTCGTCCGGGAACACCGCCACCGGACCGATCGCCTCGCCCTCAGTCGGTCACGGTCGTCCGGAGAATCGCGCCGTCCTCGGGCGACTGGTTCGCGAAATTGCAGACGAACAGCGAGTCGGCCCGCTCGCCGGTCCCGAACAGCACGTCCGAGGGGAACACCAGCCCGTCGTCGGCGTCCGCGACCGTCGACGTGGCCCCGTCAGCCGTCACCCGGACGACGCGGTTCTGGCTGTTGGCCGCGACGTAGATATGTCCGCCGCGGGCCGTGATCCCGTCGGCCCCGAAGATCGACTCGCCTTCGAGGAACGTCGACGCCTCGCCGGCGCTCCCGTCGGACTCGATCGGAACCCGGACGAGCCGCCCGGTCTCGTTCGCCGCGCGCGTGACCGCGACGTAGACGTTCCCGTCGGCGTCGCGGGTGAGGCCGTTCGCGCCGAAGCTCTCCGTGTCGAGGCGGTCGTCGTCGAGCCAGGTCGTCCGCTCGCCGTCGGTCGTGACCGCGTAGACGACGCCGCCCCGCGATTCGGTCACCAGTAGCCGGTCCCGCTCGGCGTCGAACAGGACGTCGTTGGGGAACCCGCTGATCGCGGTCAACTGGCTCGCCTCGCCCTCGGCGACCGACCACACGCCGGCCCGGTCGTCCTGGGTCGCGACGGCGACGTAGGCCGTCCCGTCGGGGGCCGTCTCGACGCCGATGGCTCCCGGGAGCGTGGCGACCTGTTCCGTGTCGTCGAGCGTCAGCCCCGTCGCACCGGTCTGGTCGGCGGGGACGCGCCGGAGTTCGCCAGCCGTGATTCCGAAGTACAGCGCCCCCTCTGGCCCGAAGGCCATGTTCTCGGGGACGCGCTCGCCGCCGATCGAGACCAGCGTCTCGACCGCCCCACCGTCCGGCGTCGCTGTCTCGGTATCCGCCGCTTCCTCCGTTTCCGTCGCCGTCCCGGTGCCCGTCGACGGCGCCGCGCCGCCCGAGGCGTCCGTCGGCGTGGCCTCCGTCTCGGCGGCCGGCGTCTCTGATCCGGAACAGCCGGCCGCCGAGACGGCGGCGAGGGAACCGACTCCGGCGACGAACCGCCGCCGCGTCGTCTGTCGTGTCATCTGTCGTTCGATCGTACCAGGGACGACTGTGGTGTCAATCCACCGAAAAGTGAAACGGCGGCTGTAGGTACCTGATCGGCGGGCGGACCGGCCTCAGACCAGGCGGCGAACGAGCACCGAGAGGCCGATCCCACAGCCCAGCAACACGACGAGGTTGAACGCGGCGTTGAACAGCGGGCGGTACCGCGACGTGACGAACGTGTCGATGGCCGCCGACGCCGAGAAGTAGAACTGCAGCGTCGCGATGAGGGCGACGAGGACGAGGATCGCGAACGCCGCCCACTGGGCGAAGACGGCGATGGACCGTCCCCCCTCGGACTCATCGGTCGCGTCCTCGGCGGCGGCGCGTTCGGCGTGCTGTCCCGCTGGGTCGCTGGATTCGGTGTCACTCATTGGTCTGTCTCCGTGCGATGACGAGGCTGCTGGCGAGCAGTGCGATCAGTGCGCCGACGGCCGTGAAACCGGGCCCCTCGGAGGCCGTGGCCATGGCTTCGTCGGGCTGACCCCCGGAGCCGCCGGCCGGTTCCTCCTCGAAGTCGCTCGACTCGAAGCCGACTTCGCGCTGCGTCTCGTTCTCGTGAAGGCGCTCGGTCGGGTGGAGGTTCGCCGGCGAACTCTCGGTGCCGACGACGACGCCGTCGGAGCGCAGGATGCCGTCCAGCCAGTAGTTGTAGCCGTCGGGGACCGTCAGCTCGGTCGAGACGGTCTCGGTCCGGCCGGGGCGAATCTGACCGATCCCGACCGTCGACTCGTCGGCGATGACGTTCGAGTCGGCCTGCCGCGCGCGGAGGCGCAGGGTGATGCCGCCCGCGGGTTCGTCGCCGGTGTTCGTGAGGTACACGGAGACGTTCAGCGTCGTCCGGTTGTCCGACACGCCGTCGATGCGGTACGCGATGGCGTCGAGGGGCGTGCCGGCGTTCTCGAAGCGCTCGAAGGTCACGGGGCTCCGGGCGAAGGCGGGCGTGAGTGCATCGACGTTCTGGACCGACTGCCGGCCGGTCGTCACCCGCTCGCCGTCCTCGTAGACGATGGTCTCGATCCGATAGCCGCCCTGTCGCTCGACCGTGATGTTCGTCGGGACCGATACCTCTCGTTCCCCGTCGACCGTGCCGACCCGCCGCGTCACCGTCGTCGCGACGAGGCCGGTGTCCGCGTCGACGGCCCGCGTCTCCACGGTGACGTTCTCCGCGGGGCCACCGCGGTGGGAGAGTCGGGCGTCGATCGAGAGCGTGACCGTCTGTCCGGTGACGGCCGCGGGCTCGATGGTCGTCTCGCGGAGGTCGAGATAGCTCTCTCGCACGTCCTCGGGAGGGTCGGCGAGAGCGCCGGGGACCGTTATCGCACCGATGAACGCGGCCAGGACGACCACGACCACGCCACCGGTCAGGAGTGCTTCGCGTCGCACGAGTGACTGGGCAACACGGCGCTGTAAATGTCTTCTGTCTGTGTGAACTGACTGACGGGCCGCGGCTCCGACACAGCGGCGGCGCGGACCTCAGCCGAACGCGCCCAGACTCGACTGGAGGTCGCGGTCCGTCCCGCCGTCGGTGAGTTCGTAGCCGACGAGCCGCCGGAGGTCGACGGCGTAGACGCTCCCGGCGTTCTCCAGCACGGCGACGCGCCCCTTCGTGCCCCGGACGGTCCCCGTCGCCAGCGTCTCGGCCATCGGGCGCTCCGTGAGGTCGAGGCCGTACTCGAAGTCGAACGTCGAGAGCGGGTCGTAGTCGCGACAGAGCGCCGCCCACCAGTCCTCGTCGACCGACTGATCGAGACCGGCCACCTTCGTCGGGACGCGAACCCGGTCGCCCAGGTCCGCGGCGATGTCGGCCTCGACCTGCCTGGCGATTCGGCCGTCGGCGACCGTTCGGAGGTGGGCGGCCCTGTCAGCGCCCTGTTCGCGGAGGCGCGTCTCCAGTCGCCACGAGCGCGTGACGCCGACTTTCACGGTGTCCGGCGCGAACGCCGCCAGGTAGACCGCGTGCTCCTCGTCGCAGGCGTCGAGCGGCTTGGCACACTGGCCGGTACAGCGGGCGCAGGGCCAGATATCGGTGTGTTCCGGGCAGTACGGCGCGGGCTCGTTGTCACAGGCGTAGTGGTCGTCGCCGTCGACCGCGCCGGCGCAGTGGCGCTCGCCGAGCGCGTAGGCCATCTCCGTTCCGGGGTCCAGTCGCTCGGTGGTGACGCGGCCGTCCTCGGCCAGGCGGAGGGCGGCGTGTTCGTCGACGCGAGCGCGGTACCCGACGACCTGCACGTCAGGCGATTCGGTACGGAAGGGCAAATGGCTGCCGGGACGACGCTTTTCTATTCGGCTGTCATATCTCTACACATGGCCGACCTCGAACTGATCAGCCCGGCGTTCGATGACGGCGAACGGATTCCCGCGGAGCACGGCTACTCGGCGGCGAACACGAACCCGCCGCTAGAGATCGCGAACGTTCCCTCGGACACGGAGTCGCTCCTGCTGATCGTCGACGACCCCGACGCCGAGGACCCGGCCGGCAAGGTGTGGGACCACTGGGTCGTCTGGGACATCCCGTCCGATCTCACGGAGATTCCCGAGGGATGGGACCCTACCGACGCGGGGGCCACAGAGGGACAGAACGACTACGGCGAGACGGGGTGGGGCGGGCCGAACCCCCCGGACCGCGAGCACACCTACCGGTTCCTCCTGTACGCGCTGGACGCGGAACTGGACCTCTCGCCGTCGGCGGGCAAAGACGACGCCTACGACGCGGCGGGCGGCCACGTCGTGGCGAAGGCGGAGCTGACCGGGACCTATCCGGCCTGAGCAGGGTTCGCCGGGGTCAGAGCTCGTCGAGTAGTTCGCGCGCGGACTGACGGACCGCGTCGTCGCTGGACTGGCTCGGTTCCCAGCCGAGCGCCGAGAGCTTGTCGACCGAGAGGCGCATCCGCGGCACGTCGCCGGTCCAGCCGCGGTCACCGCCGGTGTACTCGTGGACCGGTTCGACCCCCATCTCGTCGGCGACGATGCTCGCGATGCGGTCGACCGAGGTCGTCGTCCGCGTCCCGAGGTTGAACACGTTGTGGTCCTTCTCGGCGTGCTCGACGGCGAACAGCATCGCGTCGAGGCACTCCGAGACGTGCATGTAGGACTTCTCCTGGCGGCCGTCGCCGAGGATGGTCAGCGAGGACGGGTCTTCGCGGAGCTTCTCGACGAAGTCCGGGATGACCGCGCCGCGGAGGCGGGGCCCGACGATGTTGGCGAAGCGGAACACCCACGACTGGATGTCGTGGCTGTGGGCGTACGTGGAGACCAGCGATTCCTCGGCCAGCTTCGTCGCACCGTAGACGCTGATCGGTTCGAGCGGGGCGTAGTCCTCCGGCGTCGGCCGCGGGGCCTCGCCGTATACGGTGGAAGACGACGTAAACACGAGCTTCTCGACGCCCGCGTCGTCCATCCGTTCGAGGACGTTGAACGTGATCTCGCTGTTGTCCTCGAACTGGCGACGCGGCGTGTCGGTGTCCACCAGCTTCGAGGCGGCGAGGTGGACCACGAGGTCCACGTCTGGCGTGATGGCCTCCGCGACCACGTCCGGGTCCGTGAGGTCCCCGCCGAGGTACTCCGCCGCGTCGTGGACCCAGTCGGATCGGCCGTTGGACTCGTCGTCGACGACGAGCACGTCGTTGCCGTCGACGAGGCGCTCCACCAGGTGCGACCCGATGAAGCCCGCCCCGCCCGTGACGACAATTCGTTTATCTGATACGTTCATAGTTGCGATGCTCCCCACGCGAGAAAAAGCGTTGTGGTCGCGGCTAATCGCATCGCACCGTGGGGGTTGGTAGCAATGGAGAGGGACGGAAGCCGCTAGCGGGCTCAGATGACAACGTCGTTTTATAGCTCCCGCTTCGAGGGACGGACATGAACAGACGCACTCGCCGCGGCTTCCTGACGGCGTCGCTGGCCGCCCTCGGCGCGACGGCGGGCTGTCTCGGCGGCGATTCAGGGGCTGACTCGCCCACGGATTCGGGGACGCAGACCCCCACACCGACGCCCGTCCCGGGACAGCCCCTCCCGACGCCAGTCGCCGGCGACCCAGAGGCCGACGTGACAGTCGCCGTCTACGAGGACTACGCCTGCCCGCACTGCCGAACGTACGCCGAGGAGGTGTACCCGCAGGTCCGCGAGACGTACATCAGCGAGGGGACGATCCGCTACGAGTTCCACGACTTCCCGATCCCGGTCGACGAGACCGTCTCCTGGCAGGCCGCGAGCTCCGCCCGCGCCGTCCAGGACGAGGCGGGCGACGAGGCCTTCTTCACCTACTCCGAGCGGCTGTTTGCCAACCAGAGCAGTCTGGGACCGGAGACGTACGCCGATCTCACCGACGGCCTCGACGTCGACGGCGAGACGGTCCGAGCGGCCGCCACCGGAGAACTGTACCGCCCGACCGTCTCGGCGGACCGGCAGAACGGCATCGACCGGGGCGTCCAGGCGACGCCGGCCGTGCTCGTGAACGGCGAACCCGTCGGGTGGCAGGAGATCGCTTTCGAACCGCTGCAGTCGGCCATCGAGTCGGCCCGGGGGAACTGATGCACGAGGAACCCCGGGTGACGGTCCTCCGCCTCGGCCACCGCCCCGGCCGCGACGAGCGGATGACGACCCACGTCGGTCTGACGGCCCGCGCGCTCGGCGCTGACGGGGTCGTGCTCGCCAACGCCGCCCGCAATCAGGCCGACACCGTCGTCGACATCACCGACCGCTTCGGCGGGCCGTTCGACGTGTCGTCGACCGACGAGCCCCGGAAGCTGATCCGCGACTTCGAGGGCCGCTTGGTCCACCTGACAATGTACGGCGAACCGGTCCAGGAGGTCGAGGCCGACGTGCGCGAGGCCCACGCCGAAGGACCGCTGCTGGTCGTCGTCGGCGCGGAGAAGGTCCCCTTCGAGGTGTACGAACACGCCGACTGGAACGTCGGCGTGACGAACCAGCCCCACTCCGAGGTGGCGTCGCTCGCCGTCTTCCTCGACCGCCTGTTCGAGGGCCGGGAACTCGACCGCGAGTGGGACGACCCCGACAGGGTCGTCGTCCCCCAGGAGACTGGCAAGCGCGTCGTCGACCCCGACGACGAGTGAGGCGGCCGAGGAGCCCGGGTCCCCAAGCAGTTGTGCCGCGGGGCTTTTAGGCCGGGCCGCCAAGACTCGCGCAGATGTCGCGCCACAACGTCCTGTTCGTCGTCGCCGACAGCCTCCGCGCCCGGAACGCGTCCGTCCTGGGCTATCGGCGGCAGACGACGCCGTTTCTCGATGCCTTCGCGACGAGGCGACGGTGTACACGCAGGCCCGCAGCCCGAGCAACTGGACGGTCCCCAGCCACGTCAGCATGTTCACGGGCCACGCGGTCCACGAGCACGGCGTCGATCACACACAGAAACTCGATCCCGGACACACTGTCTTCGAAGCCCTCGCCGCGAGGGGATACGAGACGGGACTGTTCTCAGACAACCCGTTCCTGACGGACCACGAGAGCGGCCTCGACGAGGCGTTCCAGACGACGCGCGGATCGCCCGATGGCTTCGACCCGTCCTACGAGACGAACGGCTCGCTCGGCGACTGGCCGAACGGCTTCTGGTACGCCGACCGGACGCTGGAGTGGGTCGACGACCGCGACGGCGCGTGGGCGGCCTGCGTCAATCTGATGGACACCCACCGGCCGTACGAGCCGCTCGACGAATACGACCGCTGGAGCGACGACCGCTCGCGCGACCTGCAGGAGTCGATGGGCTACAAGTGGCACTGGGAGTTCCTCTCCGGGGACCTCTCGCTTGGCTTCGCTCGCATCCTCGAACAGATCTACGACGGCGCGGTGCGGCAGGCCGACGCGATCTTCGAGGCGCTCGTCCGCGGCCTCGACGAGCGGGGCGTCCTCGACGACACGCTGGTCGTCTTCGCCGGCGACCACGGCGAGGGCTTCGGCGAACCGACGGCGATCCCGAGCGAACCGCCCGCTGTCAGCCACCGAATCGGGACCCACGACGCCCTGTATCACGTCCCCCTCGTCGTTCGCGCGCCCGGCCAGCGCGAGGGCCGCCGCGTGACCGATCTGGCGACGCTCATGCGGTTCCCCGACGCCGTTCGCGCTCTCGCGCTGGGCGAGGGCCGCGCCGACGGCCCGGCATTCGTCCCCGCCGACGGGACGGCGGTCGCGTCCCAGGCCCCAATCGGGGACGCGATGCGCGAGGAGGCCGAGCGGGTCTGCGGCGACGCCGCGCCGTTCGCGAAGCACGCCAGGATCGTCTACCGCGACCGGCCCGGCGACGAAGTGCGGAGAGCGGCCGCCTGGGGGGACGACGCCCGCGAGTCCGTCGTCCGCGGGTGCGGCGGGACGGCCGACGACAGCGACATCGACGCCAGCGAGATCCGGGCCGTCTTCGAAAGCGACCGGTTCTCGACCGTAGACGTCGCCACGCCGCTGTCGGACTACTCCGAGTTCGAGGACGCGTCGGACACGCAGTTCACAGCTGACTTGGACGAGCGCCTCGAAGCGCTGGGGTACAGATGACTGAGGCTGATCTCGATATCGTGCTCCACCTCGTCGTCGCGGCCGACGAGAACAATGTCATCGGCCTCGACGGAGGCGTCCCGTGGCACTACCCCGAGGACGTGCGGCAGTACAAGGACCGAATCGCCGGCCACCCGATCATTCTCGGCCGGCGCACGTTCGACTCGATGAAGTCCCTGGAGGATTCCTACACCGTCGTGCTGACGAGCGATGAGAGCCTAGCGGCCGACGCGGAGACCGTGGAGTACGTCACCACGCCGCGGGCGGCCGTCGAGGCCGCCTCCCGGGCGACCGCGTCGGGGAGACGCGGGTCCGACGAGGACGCGCCGGCCGAACGCGGCGGCGACGGGACACCCGTCGCCTACGTCATCGGCGGCGAGGCCGTCTACGACCTGTTCCTCCCGTTCGCGGAGCGGGTCTTTCTCAGCCGCATCCACGAGCGCAACGAGGGCGACCGGTACTTCCCGGATCTGGGCGACGACTGGACCGAGGTGGACCGGGAGCCCTACGACGGCTTCGACGTGATCGAGTACGTGCAGGAGTCGCCGCGGTCGTTCGACGCGCTCTGAAGCGCGCTTCGAAGGACGGCGGGGCCCGCCGGCACGGGACCTCTCTCGTGGCTTCGACGGCCTAGGAAGTGGCGAGGACGTGGTAGTCCATCCCTCGCTCCATGAGCACTTCCGTCTCGAAGCCGGCCTGTTCGAACCGACGCTCGATCATCGCCGGTGAGTCGTCGAACTCGCGGATCTTGTCGACGTGTACCTCGCAGACGACGGTCCGGACGTCGGAGAGGTACTTCCCGAACCCCTCAAGAACGCGGCATTCTGCCCCTTCGACGTCGATCTTGACTGCGTCGGGGGCCGGGATCTCATCCGCACCGATGAGCGTTTCCGCGCGGTGCGTCGAGACACTGGTCCGGCGTCCCGACTCCCGCCCGGACAGGCGGTGAGTCCCCTTGCCGAGGCCGCCGTTGATCCGGAGCTCCGCCTCGCCGTCGGTATCCGAGAGCCCGATTTCGGCCATTTCAAACGTCGCGTCGTCAGCGTTCCGCGTCAGATTCTCCTCGGCACGGCCACAGTTCGTCGGTTCCGGTTCGAAGCCGACGACTGCACCGGTCCCGAGGGTGCGGGCGGCGAAACACGCGAACAGCCCGGTGTTCGCACCTACGTCGTAGACGATGTCGTCCGGTTCGAGGCTGTCGAGAAAGGCTCTCAGGACTGGTTCCTCGTCGGTCAGCGTCTCGACGCGGAGGTACTCCGCTCGGGTCGTCGTCCTGAACGACGCCGACACGCCGCTGACCGTCTTTCGCCGCCAGTACTGCTCGTTGCAGAGCTTGCCGGCCCAGTACCACCCCGAGAGCGTCTCGTCGATGCCGAGCCACGCTGCAGCGTCCCACAGGGGACTCGTGGCGATCCGGTTTCGCATCACCCTGCTGTTTCTCGCTTTCGAGGTTACCTATGGTGCGGATAATCGGAGTAGAACGCCGTTACCATGCATGATTTTCCGATCGCGGGCATGACTGCCCAACGATGGTCGGAAGCCGCGTGCGAGTACGTCCGTGAGTAGTGCCGGCGTGCAGTGGTCACGGTCCCGCCCGGGACGGTGCGACCCGATGGTTTTAACCACGTGACTCCCGGATGTGCGGGTAATGGCTTTTGAGGAACTCCTGGAGGATCCCGTGATACAGAAGTACCTCCACGAGCTGGTCGGACCGAAAGGGATGCCGGTCGCCGCCGCGCCGCCGGACGGCGAAGTGACCGACGAGGAACTGGCCGAGGAGCTCGGACTCGAACTGAACGACGTGCGCCGGGCGCTGTTTATTCTCTACGAGAACGATCTGGCGACCTACCGCCGGCTCCGCGACGAGGACTCGGGCTGGCTCACCTACCTCTGGACCTTCGAGTACGAGAAGATCCCCGAACAGCTCGAAGAGGAGATGTATCGCCTGCTCGACGGCCTCGAAGAGCGCCGCGAGTACGAGCGGGAAAACGAGTTCTACCTCTGTGAGCACTGCGGCATCCGCTTCGAGTTCGGCGAGGCGATGGAGTTCGGCTTCGAGTGCCCCGAGTGTGGCAACCAGGTCGAGGCGATGGAGAACACCCGTCTCGTCACCGCCATGGAGGACCGCATCGAGGAACTCCGAGACGAACTGAACGTCGATATCGACGCGGAGGCCTGATGGTCGTCCTCGGATCCAAGGTGTACGTCTCCGGCGACGCCAGAGACCGTACGCTCGACGGCCTCCGTTCGATGGTCGGGAACGAACTCGGCGACCTCGACGTGGAGTACGACGTGGGGCTGCGCCACGACGACTTCCCGACGGTGACCGTCCAGGGCCCCGACGAGACAGTCGCTCGGAACCTCCTCCGCGAGGAGTTCGGCGAGATGGTCACCGACCACGAAGACGGCGAGACCTACGTCGGAACGCTCGACTCGTGGGACGACGACGGGTTCGTCCTCGACGTGGGCTTCGGCCAGACGGTGCGGATTCCGGCCGACCAGATCGGCCTCGGACAGGGGACGCCGAGCCAGATCCGCACGCGCTTCGGCCTCGTCCAGCACCTCCCGCTCCGGTTCGTCGCCGGCGACCCGCCGCGACTGGCCGACGAGGAGCGGGACCGCCTCTACGAGTGGACCCGCGGCAACGGCCGCATCAACGCCAACAGCGTCACCCGCTCGGAGGCGCGCGCCACGGTCAACCGCGCCGGTCACGCACAGGACATCGTCACCGTCGAGCGACTGGGCCTGCTGGAGCAGAGCATCATCTGCAATCCGGACACCGACCCGCCGGGCCTGCTCGCCGACATCGGGACGTACATGCCCTCGGAGCTGCTGGCGATCGTCCCGTAAGCCGACCCATGAGACGCCGCCATCTCCTGCTGGTCGCCGTCCTCGCGGTGGTCGCCCTCTCCGGCTGTAGCGGCTTCTTCGGCTCCCAGGAGGTCGACCCAGAGCGCCTGAACCAGAACGCGAGCTACGACTGGAACACGTCCGCCGACGGGACCATCGTCATCGAGGAGTCAGAGTACACGGCCGTCTACCGCGTGCAGAACGACTCCTCGTTCCAGGTGTACACGGTCGACGGCCTCGGCCGCGAGCGCAGCGTACCGATCAGCGCCATGCGGTTCAGGTACGAGAACGGCTCCGTCGTCTCCGCGGCGAACTCCTCGATCAACGTCACCGAGACCCGCCAGCGGACGACCGTCGACTTCTCGCGCAACGTCACCGGCAAAGTCGGGTACACAGTCCCGCGAAACGGGAAGCGCTTCGCGACGCCGACGCTGGTCGAGGGCGGGTCCTACACGGTCGTCCTGCCGCCGAACACCGGCGCGGGGATCCCGTTCCTCTCGCGCATCAGCCCCGGCGGCTACGAGTCCAGCACCGTCGACGGGCAGCAGGTGATCCGCTGGGAGGAGGTCACGTCGGGCCAGATCGTCGTCCGGTACTACCTCGATCGCGACCTGCTCCTGTTCGGCGGCCTGACCGGCATCGCAGTCGTCGTGGGACTCGTCGGGACGCTGTACTACTACCGGCAGCTGCAGGCGACCATCCGCCGGCGCAAGGAGGCCGGCATCGACCTCGAAGAGGAGGACGAGGGAGACGACCCGCGCGACCGCGGACCGCCGCCGGGAATGCGGTGACCTGCGACGCACTCACTCGTCGATCTTCGCACCGTCCACCGGACGACCACCGCTGATTCCACGCCGATCGTACCGTACCACGAACTCGCCGTATTCCCCGGACGACTGCCCGAGATCTGCGACAGTGTCACACTTGGTCATGCGAATTGGAGACTTGGAGGAGGGGAAGAAGGCCTATCCCACCGCCGCACGCAGCAATGGTATGCCCGACACCGAGTTTCGCTTGCTCCCGCCCGACCGCCGCAAGGAGTACCAGCGAATCGTGGAGTACGCCTTCTCACCCGAGGACGGCGTCCGGGAAGAACCGGTCGACCACGGCGACGAGCCGGGCGATGCCTTCGGCATCTTCGTTGACGGCGACCTCGTCAGCGTCTGCAAACACTACGACTTCGAAGCGAGTCTTCGCGGCACGTGGGTCCCGCTCGCCGGGCTAGCCGCCGTTGCAACCCCGCCAGAGCATCGCCGGCGGGGCCACGTCCGAGCGACGATCGACGCGAGCCTCGACCGCTGGCGCGACAAGTTCCCCCTCGCAGCCCTCTGGCCCTTCGAGCGGGCATTTTACCGCCGGTTTGGCTGGGCGACCGCCAACAACTACCTCGAGTATTCCTGTAGTCCGACGGCGCTTTCGTTCGCCCGGGACGCCACCGAGGGTCGATTCAAACAGGTGACCCCTGACGAGTGGCGGACCCTCCGGCCAGCGCACGAAACCCACGCTTTGAGGCGAACGCTCACTCTCCGACGTGACGAAGCGTGGTGGCGCGACCGGGTGTTTCGGACCTTGGACGACGACCGCCCGTACGTGTACACCTACGAGCGCGGCGACGAGGTCCGAGGGTATCTCGTCTACACAGTCGAGCGGACTGGAGACGGCGTCGATGACCGCGAACTGGAGGTCCGTGAACTCGTCGCCGTCGACGAAGCGGCACATCGCTCCCTCCTCGGGTTCCTCGCCGACCACGACTCCCAGGTAGACTCGGTGACCGTCTCCACCGAAGACGGAAACAAGCTGCTGGACCGCTTCGACGACCCGAGCGCGGTCGACTGCCGGCGCCACGCCGGTCCGATGGTCCGTATCGTCGACGTGGAACACGCACTGGCGGCCGTCCCCTACCCCGACGACGTCTCGGCGGACCTGGTGTTTCGCGTCACCGACGAAACCGCGCCGTGGAACGACGGCGTGTTCCATCTTGACGTCTCCGGTGGGGCGGGCGAGTGTGCTCGCGTTGCGGACCCACCCGACACAGTCGGCGCATCCCTCGACATCGGCACGCTCTCGCAACTCGCCGTCGGCTATCACTCGGTCGCAGACGCCCGTCGCGTCGCCGGCCTCACCGTCGACGACGCGGCCCTCACGACAGCCCTCGCGAGCCTGTTCCCCCCTGAAACGGTGCGGCTCCGCACGTTCTTTTGAGTCTGCACTCCTCTGTCGGGACACTCGTACTGTCCCGGGGGACGCCGGGTGACCGGGCAATCGCGTAGCTTTTTCGCGTGGGGTGTCCAACCTCGCCTATGACCAACGGGTGGTTCGCCGGACTGGACCCCGACGACGACGCTGCCGCGGTCGAACGGATCCAGGCCGGTCGAGCCGACGCACCGGCGGACTGGCCCCAGCGGGCCGTCGACGCCGGGTTCGCCGCCGACGAATCGACGTACTACGAGCGCCTCCACGAGGTGACGATGGCCGCCACCAGAGCAGCGGTGCAGGACCGCGAGCGGGCCGACGACCAGCAGCTCGTCCACGCGGTCAGAGCGATGGTCGACTGCGAGCGGACGGCGAACGAACTCGCCGAGCGGGTCGCGGAGTGGGGCGGGAGCCGACACGGCGACGGCGGGAGCGGGGTCAAGTACGCGCGCTCGCTGGCCGAGGGCGACGCCGACGACGAGGGCGACCGGGCGCTGCGGTCCCTGTCCGAACGGACGGCCGCGCTCGCCGACGAGGCGGCGTCTCTCCGGGCGTACATCGAGCGGACCGCCCCCGCCGTCGCGCCGAACCTCTCGACGCTGGCGGGGCCGGTCCTCGCGGCGCGGCTGATCTCGCTCGCCGGCGGGCTGGAACAGCTGGCGAAGAAGCCGAGCGGGACCGTGCAGGTCCTCGGCGCGGAGGACGCGCTGTTCGCCCACCTCAAGGGGTCCGCACCGTCGCCGAAACACGGCGTCATCTTCACCCACGAGTACGTCCGCGGGACGCGTCGCGAGGACCGCGGCTCGGCCGCGCGAGCGCTCGCCGGCAAGCTGTCCATCGCCGCTCGCGTCGATCACTACAGCGGTGACCGGCGACCGGAACTGGAGCGAGAGCTCGACGAGCGCATCGAGCGGATCCGAGCGCGGGAGGGCGACGAATGACGCTCCCGGAAGGCGTCGAGCGACACGGCTTCGACGGGGAGACGAGCCTCGCGACGCGGGGCGAACCGGTGTACGGCGAACGGACGGACGGCGAGTGGCGGCGCTGGGACCCCCACCGCTCGAAGCTCGGCGCGATGCTGGAGAACGGGATGGAGACCGGCCTCGACGGCGGCGAGACCGTCCTGTACCTCGGCGCGGCGGCGGGGACGACCGTGAGCCACGTCGCCGACTTCTGTGGCCCGACCTACGCGGTCGAGTTCGCCCCGCGACCGGTGCGCGAACTGCTCGACGCCGCCGAGACCCGAGGGAACCTCTTTCCGCTGCTCAAAGACGCCCGCAAGCCCGAGCGCTACGCGCACGTCGTCGAACCGGTCGACGTGGTCGTCCAGGACGTGGCCACCCGTGGCCAGGCCCGCGTGGCGGCGCTGAACGAGCGCTTCCTCGACGACGACGGTCGACTCCTCGCGGCGGTCAAGGCCCGGAGCGAGGACGTGACGGCCGATCCGGACGACGTGTTCGACGCCGTCCGCGAGGAGCTGTCCGCGGAGTACGAACTCCTGGAGACGACGCGCCTGGAGCCGTATCACGAGGACCACCTCGGCGTGGTCGCCCGACCTCGGCGAGACTGACGAACGCAGCGGAGAATCGACGGCGAACCGCAGTGCGGGACTGCAGTCGGTGACGGAAGGCTTTAGCGAGTCGATTCCGATGTGCACCACAATGGACGCGACGGGGTCTGCCGAGAATTTCAGCCGGATGGGAACGCTCGGTATCGAGGAGGAGTTCTACGTCGTCGACGAGTTCGGTCGCCCCACCTCGGGAACGGACGAACTGGTCTACGAGACGGAGCCGCCGGCGATTCTCGACGGCCGGCTCGACCACGAACTGTTCAAGTGCGTCATCGAGACGCAGACGCCCCTCATCGAGGACCCGGCCAGCGCCCGCGAGCAGTTGCTCGCCGTCCGGGACGCGCTGGTCGAACACGCCGACGCCCACGGCTTCGGTATCGCCGCCGCGGGCCTGCACCCGCTGGCGAAGTGGCGCGAACTCGAACACGCCGAGAAGCCGCGTTACCGGTCGCAACTGGACCGCATCCAGTACCCCCAACACCGAAACACGACGGCCGGCCTGCACGTCCACGTCGGCGTCGACGACGCCGACAAGGCGGTCTGGGTGGCGAACGAACTCCGCTGGCACCTCCCGCTCATGCTCGCGCTCTCGGCGAACTCGCCGTACTGGAACGGCTTCGACACCGGGCTACAGTCCGCGCGCGCGAAAATATTCGAGGGACTGCCCAACACAGGGATGCCGACGGCCTTCGAAGACTACGAGGCGTTCCAGGCCTACGAGCGGCGGATGATCGAGACGGACAGCATCGACGACCGCGGCGAGCTGTGGTTCGACGTGCGCCCGCACTCCGGCCACGGTACGGTCGAAGTGCGCGCCCCGGACGGCCAGGCCGATCCCGACCGGATCATGGCGTTCGTCGAGTACGTCCACGAACTCGTCGTCGACCTCGCCGAGCGGTACGAGGACGGCGAGTCCGGCCGCGCTCACCGTCGGGAGTTCTTGGACGAGAACAAGTGGCGCGCGATCCGCTACGGGCAGTCGGCCGAACTGCTCTCTCGGGACCTCTCGGAGACGGTCCCCGTCGAGACGCTGGTCGAGCGGGAGTGCGACCGATTCGGCGTCGACGGGCTGTGGCGGCTGATCGACCGCGAGAGCGGGGCCGAACGTCAGCGCCGGCTTCGAACGGAGGAGGGGGTCGTGGCGCTCGCGGAGTCCCTCCTGCTGTCGTAAGGGCTTCTCTGTCGGAACCGCGACGCAGTACATCCCACGTCGGCGACCCGAGCCAAGGGTTTTTATCGGGCAACGACTTTCGTCCTTACAGAGACAACGCATGTCCACAGACGACGATCCACACGACGACCCCGAAGAGAACGGGGACGTCCGCGACCGAATCGAACAGGAGGCCGATCGCGCGGTCGAGCAGTTCGACGAGGGGATCGTCGACCTGCTCGCCTGGGTGCTCGACACGGAGACGCGCGCTCGGATCTACGTCCACCTGCGCCAGCGCCCCGAGAGCACGAGCGAGGAGATCGCCGAGGGGACCGGGCTCTACCCGAGTACCGTCCGCGAGGCGCTGGCGGCGCTCACCGACGAGGAGGTCGTGACGCGCCAGAAGCGCGAGAGCGACGGGGCCGGCAACAACCCCTACGAGTACAGCGCCATCTCGCCGAGCGACCTCGTGAACACCATCGTCGGCGACATCCAGGCCGAACTGAACACCGTGTTCAACCTCGACGACCACCTCGGCGGGGACACCGCGACGCTCGACACCGACGACGAACCGGTGACGATATCGGTCGAAGACGCGGACGAGGGTGGCAACGAGACCGACGTGGGATCGGACGCGGACGAAGACGAAGGTGACGAAGACGACGGTCTGGACGACATCGACGCGTAACCGCGACCCGACAGCCGAGTGTTCTCCGAGTCGATATTACTAAACCTACCCGTGCCGTTTCCCGGGATATGAATGTCGCGCTGGGGGGAACGTTCGACCCGATTCACGACGGGCACCGGGCGCTGTTCGAACGCGCCTTCGAACTCGGGGACGTAACGGTGGGACTCACCAGCGACGAACTCGCGCCGAAGACACGCCACGACCAGCGTCACGTCCGCCCCTACAGCGAACGGAAGGCGAACCTGGGCGACGAACTCGCGGCGCTCGCCGTCGACTACGACCGGGAGTGGGAGGTCCGCGAACTCACCGAACCGACGGGAATCGCCACGGAACCGCAGTTCGACGCGCTCGTCGTCTCCCCCGAGACGGAGACCGGCGGCCGGCGCATCAACGAGATCCGCGAGGAGCGCGGTCACGGCCCGCTGGAGATCGAGGTCGTTCCCCACGTCTACGCCGACGACGGCGACATCATCTCCTCGACCCGCATCGTCACGGGCGAGATCGACGAGCACGGGAACCTCACGCCGGAGCGGACCGGTCGCGAGAACATCTCGTAGCTACCAGTCCGGCGCTTCCAGCCCCGCGGTTTCGAGCAGGTCCTTCCAGCGCTGTTGTATGGAGAGCCGAGAGACGTCCGTCGCCTCCGCCACGGCCGTCTGGGATCGCTCCTCGCCGGCGACGAGCGCGCCGACGTAGACGCTGGCCGCCAGCGTCGCCTGCTTCGAGCGGTCCGCGTCAGGGATCTCCGAGAGGAACAGGTCGACCGCGTGGGACCGCGCCTGCGTTCCCAGGTCGAGCCTGTCCGCGGCGGTCTCGATGTCGGACAGCCACTCGTCGTGCTCGACTCGGTCGCTGGCGCGGTACATACCTCGGCGTTCGCCCCGGCCGTACCTAAACCTTCGTCGCCCGCAAGCGAAGGGTTCTTGACACCGTCGCGGATACGCACTGGTGCGCGCGGGTTGCCGAGCCAGGAAAAGGCGTAGCGCTTAGGACGCTATCCCGTAGGGGTCCGCCGGTTCAAATCCGGTCCCGCGCATGAGCGAACGAAGTGAGCGAAGAGCAGGACCGATTCGAACCCTGGGAGTCGCAGCGCGAACGAATGTGAGCGACCGTCTCCCTCCGGTTCAAATCCGGTCCCGCGCATAACCGATTCAAACAGACGTGAGCGGCCCATCTGTGGCTGATCCGCGTCTGAACTCCGGAGAGGTGGAGTGAGTCCAGGCCCGAGTCAAATCCGAGTCCGTCTCGGTGGTGCTTCTCACGGAATAGGAATCAGGGCGGTTCCTTATTGGTGCTGTACTCGAAGGTGTCGATGAGGCAACGACAATGTCAGTCTCCGATGCTCTCGACGATTCGTCCGCCCAGCCCGCTCACGCGGCTCTCCTCGACCTCTATTGTGCAGTCGACGACGAGGACGACCCGACGCAGGTCACGATCTACAGCGAGCGAGACGGCGAACTCCCGACCCACTGGATCTCGATGGACGTCGAGCACACCGTCGTCCTGGACGAGATGGTGTGAGCGGGCGACGATGCGCCAGCGATTGGTAGTTTTCACGACGCCGCGGACCGAGAGCGACGGCTGTCGAGTCGGTGCGGTGGGTCCGGACGGACCCAGACGTGACTGATCGAGTAGGGTCGGAAGCAAATTTGCGTGGGTGCAGTCCCAAGGGGAATGCACCTGCACTCAGAGAGTGCGTGGGACCGGATTTGAACCGGCGGACCCCTACGGGACAGCGCCCTCAACGCTGCGCCGTTGGCCTGGCTTGGCTACCCACGCGCGCTCTGTCTTACTGCGTTACATCGTTCCCCGTGGGCCAATAAAAGCGCTTTCGTTTGCGTCCCGCCGCGGGATAGTGTGGCACTCTGTCGAACCGGACGTTTCAAATACCACGAAACCGCTACCGGGGGCATGGCCAAATACTCGACCGGCAGCGGTGGCGACAGCGCCGGCGGGAGCTGTGAACTCTGTGGCAGTGAGGGCGGGGATTTGCAGACCGCCAACGTCGCGGGTGCGACCCTCCAGGTGTGCGACAGCTGTGCGCGCGACCACGGCGAGAACGACCGAACGGACACGAGCGGCGGCTCGTCCGACGAGCGGGACCGGCGGCGCAAGGCCGCCCAGAACGCCGCCCGAATGCAGGACGCGCAGAAGGGTGACCCCTCCCACTGGGAAGACGGCGCGGATTACGACGACGACCAGTTGCCGTACCTCGTCGGCGGCTACGGCGAGCGCGTGACCGAGGCGCGACAGGACGAGGGACTCCAGGCCCAGGAACTCGCGGACGAACTGGACCTTGACGAAGCTGACATCCTGGCCGTCGAACAGGGCCGCGCCACGCAGGCGAACGTGGGCGGGTCGACCATTCGGGCGCTCGAACAGCGTCTCGACGTGGAGCTCGTCGAGTCCAGCTGACCCCGATAATTTTGCCGCGTCCGCCCGTAGCGGCCGTATGGACCTCTCCGCCGAGCAGCGGGCGATCCGCGAGACCGTCCGGGAGTACGCCGTCGAGGACATCCAGCCGAGAGCGGCCGCAGCAGACCGCGAGCAGTCCTTTCCCGAGGACGTGTGGGACGGGCTCGCCGAAATCGGCGTCACCGGGCTGACGACGCCGGCGGCCTACGGCGGCTTCGACGCGGACGAGACGACCTACGCGCTGGTCAACGAGGAGCTGGCCTACGGCTCGCTGGCGGTGGCGACGGCGCTATCGGTCCACTGTCTCGCCACCTCGTGTATCGCCGAGTTCGGTTCGGAGACCGTTCGAGAGGAGTGGCTGCCCGAGATGGTCGACGGCCGGCCGGTCGGCGCGTTCGCGCTCTCGGAGCCACAGGCCGGGTCGAATCCGCGCGGAATGACGACGACGGCGCGACGCGACGGGGACGCGTACGTCGTCGACGGCGAGAAGCAGTGGATCACCAACGGCGAGCGCTCGGGCGTCGTCGTGGTCTTCGCGAAGACCGATCCCGACGACGCAGACTCGATCACGCAGTTCCTCGTGCCGAAGGACGCCGACGGACTGACCGTCGGGAAGAAAGAGGAGAAGCTGGGGCTGCGGGCGAGCGACACGACGGCGCTGCAGTTCGACGGCGTCCGGGTGCCCGAGCGCTACCGGCTGACCGCGGAGGGCGAGGGGCTGGCCGCGGCGCTGTCGGTGCTCACCACCGGGCGCGTCGCCATCGCCGCACAGGCGGTCGGGCTCGCGCAGTCGGCGCTGGACGAGGCGGTCGAATACGCCCAGGAGCGCGAGCAGTTCGACCGGCCGATCAGCGAGTTCCAGGCCATCCGGCACAAGCTCGCAGACATGGCGACGCGGGTGCAGGCGTCACGGCTACTGACGTGGGAGGCCGCGCGGACGCTTGAACGGGGCGACGACGCCCGGGCGGCGGCGAGCATGGCGAAGTACTTCGCGAGCGAGAGCGCGGTCGACGTGAGCAACGAGGCGATACAGATCCACGGCGGCTACGGCTACACGACCGACTATCCGGTCGAGCGCCTCTACCGCGACGCGAAGGTGACCACCATCTACGAGGGGACGACGGAGATTCAGCAGAACATCGTCGCGGACGACCTGCTGGAGTAGCGGGACGAAGCGGTTTTGCGGTCGTCGACCCTACGTTCAAGCGTGACACACGACGCCGTCATCTACGATCTGGACGGGACGCTCGTCCGACTCGCCGTCGACTGGGACGCCGTCGCCGCCGACGTGTCGAGCGTCCTCCGCGAGCGTGACGTGAACCCCGACGGGCGGGGGCTGTGGGACATGCTGCAGCTCTCCGACGAGACCGGGCACCGCGACGCGGTGGAGGCGGCGATAACCGACTACGAGCGCGACGGCGCGCGCGCCTCCGAAGTCCTGCCGCTCGCCGAGGGGCTGCCCCACGGCGTCCCGGTCGGCGTCTGTTCGCTCAACGCAGAGGTGGCCTGTCGCCTCGCGCTGTCGGTCCACGACATCGACGACCACGTCGGCCCCGTCGTCGGTCGCGACTCGGTCGGGTCGTCGAAGCCCGACCCCGAAGGGTTGCTGGTCGCTGCGGACGAGATGGGCGTCGCCCCGGCGGACGCGGTGTTCGTCGGCGACTCCGAGAGCGACCGGACGGCCGCACGGCGGGCGGACATGGACTTCGCGTGGGCGAGCGAGTTCGATCAGCGCCGGTACCGCGCGTAGAGGTACGCGCAGACGGCCGTCACGAACCAGACGAGCGCGCCGACGCGAACCGCGAACAGCGCCCGCGCGGTCCACGTCTGGAGCGAAACGCCGACCGAGGCGAGGACGACGATGGGCGATCCGACGAGGATCGTCGTCACGAACGTCGTTTGCATGACCCACCCGAAGTCGACGCCGTCCGGGTTCGTTTTCTCGACTGCTGGCACGTCTCCGACTACTTCGACCCCCGGCAAGCCCCTTGCGGTTTCGCGCCCGGGTCGGGAACCCGAACAGGTAAGAGGCCGGCGCGCCCCCGCACGGACATGCCAACGGTCCGGGACCTGCAGGCGATGGCCGGCGAGGAGCCGATCACGATGTTGACGGCCTACGACGCCGTCACCGCGAGTATCGTCGACGACGCGGGAATCGACGTCATCCTCGTCGGCGACAGCATGGGTAACGCCGTCCTCGGCTACGAGGACACCCTCCCAGTGACGCTCGACGAGGTGGCCTCACGCGTCGGGGCCGTCGCGCGCGGCGCTGACGACGCGCTGGTCGTCGCCGACATGCCCTTTCTCTCGTTCGGTGCCGACGAGGCCGAGAGCGTGGAGAACTGCGGCCGGATGCTCAAAGAGGAGGGGGCCAACGCCGTCAAGCTCGAATCGGGACCCCACACCGTCGACCTGACCGAGCGACTCGCCGACCTCGGGATTCCGACGATGGCCCACCTCGGTCTCACGCCACAGAGCGTCAATCAGACCGGCTACACGAGGCAGGCGACCGACCGCGAGGAGGCGGAAGAAATCATCTCCCTCGCGCGCGAGCACGAGGCCGCTGGCGCGTTCGCGCTCGTCCTCGAACACATCCCGGCGAACCTCGCCGAGCAGGTGACCGAGGCCGTCGACATCCCGACCATCGGCATCGGGGCCGGCGGCGACTGCGACGGGCAGGTGCTCGTCTTCACCGACGTGGTGGGGCTGTCAGAGCGCAGTCCGCCCTTCGCGGAACAGTTCGGTGACGTGCGAGGCGAAATCGAGGGCGCGGTCGGCGACTACGTCGATGCAGTGGCGGACGGCGACTTCCCCGGTGAGGAACACAGCCACACCGCGGACGAACTCGACGACCTCTACTGACCGCTCACCGGGCCGTCGCGATCCGGCTCTCGGTCGTCGCGGTTCGATTCTCCGCCGTTGCGGTCTGATTCTCGACCCACGCGTCGTACGCGGTCTGGTTCTTCACGACGACGGTGGCGTTCATCCTGCTGTGGCCCGACCCACACAGCTCCGCGCAGTACAGTCGGTACTCGCCGGGTTCGGTCGCGTGCGTCCGCGCGGTCAGCGTCCGGCCGGGGAAGATGTCCTGCTTGACGCCGAGGTCGGGGATGTAGATGGCGTGTATCACGTCGGCCGATCGGAGCCGGAACGTGACGTTCCGGTTCGCCGGGATCACGAGTCGCTCCTCCGTCGTCACGTTCGCCTCGGGATAGGAGAACTCCCAGCCCCACTGGTAGGCCAGCACGTCGACCTCGTGGTCGTCGGCGAAGGCGTCGCCCGGCGTCGAGGCCTGGGCCGCGGCGGGCGTGATGTAGGGATTCGCCATGACGACGAACGCGGAGATGCCGACGAAGACGAGGATCGCGCCCGTCGCTGCCGTCCAGGTGATCTCGAGCGCGGGGTCGTCGACGGTCGGGCTCGGGTCGTCGTTGTCGCGGAAGCGGTAGATGGCGTAGACCAGCGTCAGTTCGACGAACAGCGCGAGCGGCAGTGCGACGTACAGCAACTGTGCGTTCAGTTCGTCGATGGCGGCCCGGTTAACCGACTGGGCGGCGGCGGGGGCGGCGAGCGCCGAGAGACCGACAGCGAGGAGACACAGGCGGACCAGGCTCCGTCGGAGACGCATTGGCGTGTAGTTCCAAGCGCGCTGTCAAATAACTTGGCCAGGCGGCGGCGGGCCGGCCGGAGCCACGCCCGGTCTCGGTTTCCCGCGTGGTTTTATACTCGTGCGCCTGTCAGGTTCCGGTAATGTGTCGCGTGACTGGAACGGTACCTGACTCATCGCTGGAGCGGCCCCAGACATGCTGAACCGGGCCGCAGTCGAGGGAACGGCGCTCGCGCTCCTCGCGCTGTCGATGGCGTTCGTGTGGGTCCGACACCGCAGGGCGGCGCGGCCCGAGAGCGACGGGGGCTACACCACCCGCGAGGAGGTCCGCTACGAGATCGGACGGATCCAGTCGGCGGCGTACCGCTGGCTGACGACGACGAATCACCGCGACATCGGCCTGCTGTACATCGCGTTCGGGACCGTCGCGGCGCTGTGGGGCGGCATGGACGCGATGATGCTCCGGACGGAGCTGCTGACGCCGCCCGCGGACATCTGGACGCCGGAGACCTACAACGCGCTCTTTACGACGCACGGCCTGACGATGCTGATTTTCTTCGTCCTGCCCGTGTTCTTCGGCATCGGGAACTACGTCTTGCCGCTGCTCATCGGGGCCGACGACATGGCGTTCCCGCGGGTCAACGCCGTCGGCTTCTGGCTGTTGCCGCCCGCGCTGGTGCTCGTCCGGATGGGGCTGTTGATCCAGGTGACGGGCCAGCTACTCAATCTGTTCCTGCCCGAGGAGACGATTCGCTTCTTCCTGACCGTCCGCGAGGTGAGCGTCGGGTGGACGCTGTACGCGCCGCTGTCGGTCCAGCAGCCGAACCCGCAGATCGACCTGCTGTTGCTCGGCCTGCACCTCTCCGGTATCGCCACGACCGTCGGCGCGATCAACTTCATCGCGACCGTCGCCTACGAGCGCGACGACGACGTGACCTGGGCGAACCTCGACATCTTCTCGTGGAACATGCTCGTCACCAGCGGGCTCGCGCTGTTCGCGTTCCCGCTGCTCGGGAGCGCGCTCGTGATGCTCCTGTTAGACCGGAACCTCGGGACGACCTTCTTCGCCACGCAGGGGGGCGGGCCGATCCTCTGGCAACACCTGTTCTGGTTCTGGGGACACCCGGAGGTGTACATCCTCTTCCTCCCGGCCACCGGGCTGATGAGCACTATCCTGCCGAAGTTCGTCGGCCGGAAACTGTTCGGCTACCAGTTCATCGTCTACTCGACGCTCGGACTGGGGGTCCTCTCGTTCGGCGTCTGGGCCCACCACATGTTCACGACGAGCGCGGACCCGCGGATCAAGCTCTCGTTCATGGCCGTCTCCATCGCCATCGCCGTCCCGAGCGCGATCAAGATCTTCAACTGGATCACGACGATGTGGGACGGCGATATCCGGCTCTCGGCCCCGTTCATCCTCTGTGCCGGCGGCATCTCGACGTTCATCATCGGCGGCGTCACCGGCGTGTTCCTCGCCGTCATCCCCATCGACATCCTGTACCACGGGACCTACTACGTCGTCGGCCACTTCCACCTCATCGTCGTCGGCATCATCCCGTTCCTGATGATCGCGGCGAGCTACTACTGGTACCCGCTCATCACCGGCCGGTGGTACGACACGCGGCTGGCGAAGTTCCAGTCGCTGCTCATCGTCTTCGGCTCGTTCGTGACGTTCATGACGCTGCTGGTCATCGGCGGGCTGGGGCTGCCGCGCCGGCAGGCCATCTACCCGCCGGAGTACCAGCTCGCCCAGCAGATCGCGACCGTCGGCGGCTACGTCATCGGGCTGAGCGCGCTGCTGTGGCTGTACAACATGCTCGCCTCCTACTGGCAGGGGACGCCGGTGTCGACGACCGACCCGTGGGGTCTCAAGCGCACCGGGCAGTTCACCCGCGAGTGGCAGTGGTTCGAGAAGCGGATGATCGAGCGCTACGACATGGAGCCGAGCGAACCGGAGACGCGGCGGCGCTCGTACGCACCCGAGGGCGAGCCGACCGGGCTGGCCGGCGGCGTCGGGACCGTCGCACAGACCGTCTCGCGGAACGCCTGGATGGCGGCCGTGGGCGGGTTCGTCGGGACGGTGCTGATGAGCGGCGGCCTCCTCACGGCGATCCTCATCGGCGTCCTCGACCCCGCCTCGTTCGGCGAGATCTCCGAGCTGGTCGGGCTGGGCGCGAACCAGACCGTCGGCGCGGTCCTGTTCCTCGTCGGCGGGACCGTCACGTGGCCGCTGATCTTCCTGGCCTTCTCCGAGTACCTGCCCGGTCGCCTGCTGTTCGAGACCGGACTGGTGTTCGCGACCATCATCTCCAGCGGGTTCGCCATCGCCTTCTACACCGGCCAGAGCGGGCTCGCCTTCGTGGGCTATCTCACCTTCGTCCTCGTCTCGCACTGGGCGTACGGGCTCGGACTGACGGTGACGTTCCAGTTCCTCAAGTCCGACGAGGCGTTCCGGTCCGACGGAGGGATGTTCCGTCGATGAGCTCTGGGTCGCAGTCGACGGTCTTCCAGTACGTCGCGCCGTTCGTCGGCGTGTTGCTCATCGCCGTCGGCATCGCCGGCGCGGTCCCCGGCGGCTACGCCATCCTCGAACCGGACCTGGAGAACTGCGGCAATCCGACCATCGGCGTCGAGTCGCCGGAGATGACGGCCGAGCGCTTCGGCGGCGAGACGCCGCGACCCCGCGTCGCCCGGCTCGCGTTCGAAGACCTCTCCGACGCCGAGCAGACCGCGTTCCGCGAGGCGCTCGACGACGCCGTCGGCGAGGCGCAGGTCGTCGGCGACGTGCCCAACGCCGACGCGTTCCGCCGCGGGGCGCTCGTTTCCTACGAGGGCGAGGACCACTACGTGACTATCGTCGCCGAGAACACCTGCTTCCAGGCCGCGCCGCTGCAGTTCCCGCTCGGCGTGTTCGCCATCGCGCTGGGCGTTCTCGGCATCCTGACGCCGCCGCTGTACCGGCGGCTGATACGGCTCGAACAGCGGGCGAGGCGGTCCGAGTGAACGCCCGCTAGAGTGCCGCGCCGACGTACAGCACGACGACGAGGAAGACCCAGACGAGGTCAACGAAGTGCCAGTACAGCGCGGTCGTCTGGATGGCCGCGTCGCGGCCAGGTTCGTAGTGTCCTCGCAGCGCTCGTGCGAACGCGATTCCGAGCAGCACGACGCCGAGCGAGACGTGCAGGCCGTGCAGGCCGGTCAGGCCGAAGAAGGCGCTCGCGAACACGCCCGATGAGAGCGTGAACCCCTCGCCGACGACGAACTCGTAGTACTCCAGCACCTGCCCGCCGAGGAAGACGACGCCGAGCAGGAGCGTCGCCCCGAGCAGGCCGAGAAAGCGCCGCCTGTTGCCGTGTTCGAGCGCCTCGTGACCGTAGTGGAGCGTGACGCTGCTGGCCAGCAGCAGGGCGGTGTTGACGGCGACGAGCGAGCCGAGCAGGTGCGGGAGATTCGCGGGCGGCCACGCGCCGACGCGGACGAAGGCGTAGTAGACGAACCCGGCGGCGAACGTCGCCACGTCCGAGATCAGAAACAGCACCATTCCGCCGGTGTAGACCTCCGACCCCGGACCGGTGTGGTCCGCGAAGTAGTCCGCGACGAACGCCTCGTTAGCCCAGCCCGCGAGCCCGACGACGAGACCCAGTGCGCCGACGCTCCCGAGGACGAGCGGGACGATGGTGGGAACGAGCGTCAGCCCGACGAACGCGAGGCCGACGCCGAGATACAGCGAGGCGGCCCCGAGCGCCGCGACGAGCGGCCAGCGGCTCCGGTGCTCGTGGCCGTCCTCGCCGGCGTGTTCCGCGGCGACCTCAGTCGTCTCTGCCATGCGAGGGCGTAGCGGCGGATCCGGTAAAACGATACCCCAAGCGGCGGCCCGCGGTCGGGTCACCCGAATCTTTATCCCACCGTCAACCGACACTGGAAGTGTGGTTTACGAGACGGGCAACCGAACGGTAGACGAGGCCGTCGCTCGCGTGCTGGACGGGGACCGCCTCGACCGCCGGGACGGACTGGCGCTCATCGCACAGCCGGTCGACGCGCTCGCGGCCGGGGCCGACTACGTCCGCACGCGCCTCGGCGACGACACCGTCGACGCGTGTTCCATCGTAAACGCGAAGGCCGGCAACTGCGCGGAGGACTGCGGGTTCTGCGCCCAGTCGGTCCACTTCGACACCGGCATCGAGAACTACGGCTTTCTCGGCCCGGAGACGATACTGGAAGCCGCACAGCGCGCCGAGCGCGACGGCGCACAGCGCTTCGGCATCGTCGTCGCCGAGAAGGGCGTCTCGAAGGAGCACCGCCCCGAGGAGTGGGAAGAGGTCCTCGAAGCCATCCGCCTCGTGCGCGACGAGACGGACGTGGAAGTCGACGCCAGCCTCGGCATCCTCACGGAGGAGGAGGCCGCCATCCTGGCCGACGAGGGGCTGAACCACTACAATCACAACATCGAGACCTCGCCGCGGTACTTCCCGGAGGTCGTCCAGACCCACACCTTCGAGAAGCGGGTCCAGACGCTTCGGGTGGCCAAGGAGGCCGGTATGGACCTCTGTGCCGGCGTCATCCTCGGGATGGGCGAGTCGCCGACCGACAGGGTCGACGCGGCGATGGCCCTCCAAGAGATCGGCATTTCCTCGCTCCCGGTCAACATCCTGAACCCGGTGGCGGGGACGCCGATGGCCGAACAGGGGCTTCCCGATATCACGACCGAGGAGGTCGTCCAGACCATCGCGGTGTACCGACTGCTCCACCCGGAGGCCCGCGTGCGCCTGACGGGCGGCCGCGAGGTCAACCTCGACACCGACGGACAGGTGGCCGCGCTGGAGGCCGGCGCGGACGGTATGCTCACCGGCGACTACCTCACGACGGAGGGCCAGTCGGCGGCCGACGACCTCGAAATCGTCGAGCAGGCCGGACTGGAGCCCAACACCGAGGCCAACGACTTCGACCCCGAGGCGGTCAAGGAGCGCGCGAGCGACGACGCACAGACTGAAACCGAGACGGCGGCGGGAACGGCACAGAGCAACGCGGAACTCAAATCCGACGACTGACATGGACGACATACGCTTTGCAGTGCTTGGCACCGGTGGTATCGGACGGCGGACGCTCGAGGTCTCACAGCACAAGGACGGTCTCACGGCGGTCGCAGCGTGCGACCGCAACGGCGTGGCCGTCGACCACGACGGCCTGGACGTGGACGAACTGCTGGACGCGACGGAGGGCAACATCGCGAGCGGGCCGCAGGGCGGCCCGGGACAGTCGAGCGGCGACGAGCCGCGAGACAGCGGCCCCGACGAGGCGTCCGGTTCGACGCCCGCGACGCCAACGGACGACTACGCCTCCGACGGCGGTGCGGCCGCGGTCGAGGGTGGCGGCGTCAAACAACACGGCGACCAGTCCGGCATCGTCGCCAGCGAACAGGGCGAACCCACGGAGACGCCCATCGACGACATCATCGCCGAAAGCGACGCCGTCGACGCCGTCCTCCTGGCGCTCCCGAACCTCGAACACGACTTCATCCCGCGCGTGGCCGAGCGCTTCGCCGAGGCCGACTACGAGGGCGTGATGATCGACGTGCTCAAACGCTCGCGCGTCATCGGCATGCTCGACGACCGCGAGGGCCTGCTGCGAGAGTCCGGCATCACGTTCGTCTGCGGGGCGGGCGCGACGCCGGGCTTCCTGACCGGCGCGGCCGCGCTGGCCGCCCAGTCGTTCGTCGAGGTCGAGGCGGTCGAGATCTGGTGGGGCGTCGGCCTCAAATCCGGCTACGAAGACAACCGCGGGACCGTCCGCGAGGACATCGCCCACCTCGACGGCTACGACATCGAGACGGCCCGCGAGATGAGCGAAGACGAAATCGAGGCGCTCATCGACGAGCACGACGGCGTCCTGGAGTTCCACGACATGGAGCACGCCGACGACGTGCTGCTGGAGCGCGCGGGCATCTGCGACGCCGAGGACGTGCACGTCGGCGGCGTCCTCGACGTGCGCTCCGACGAGAAGCCCACCACCACGACGGTCAGCGTGACCGGGACGACCTTCGACGGCGAGACGGGGACGAACACCTTCGAACTGGACGACGCGACCAGCATGGAGGCGAACGTCAACGGCCCGGCGCTGGGGTACCTGAAGGCCGGCGTTCGAAACAACCGCGCGGGCCACTACGGCGTGTTCGGCCCCGCCGACCTCATGCCCGGGTTCTGAGCCGACGCGGAATCGCACTTCATGACCCACGGATTCGACCTCGACGGGAGACTCGACCAGCGCGAGGAGCGCGGCCTCCGCCGTCATCTGGACGTGGCGGAGTCCGTCGCGGCGCGAACGCGGTTCGCCGACGACCCGAAGGGGGACCCGGCGGACTTCGGCGAGGAGGCCGTCGTCTTCGCGTCGAACAACTACCTCGGCCTCGCCGACGACGGCCGCGTCCAGCAGGTGTCCGAACTCGCCGCGCGGACCGTCGGGACCGGCGCGGGGGCCTCACGGCTGGTCACCGGCGACACGCACGTCCACCGGGCGCTCGAACGCGACCTCGCCGACTGCAAGGGCGCGGAGCGAGCGCTCGCCTTCTCGTCGGGCTACGCGGCCAACGTCGGAACCATCGACGCGCTCGCGCCGGACGTGGTGTTCTCGGACGAACTGAACCACGCCTCGATCATCGACGGCTGTCGCGTGGGCGCGGCCGAGACGGTCGTCTACGACCACTGCGACGCCGACGACCTGCGCGCGGAGATGCGGGCGCGAGCGGACGGCGGTACCGACGAGGGGGACGGCGAGCGGTGGCTCGTCGTCACGGACTCCGTGTTCTCGATGGACGGCGACGTCGCCCCGCTGTCGGCCGTCTGCGACGCCGCCGACGAGTTCGGCGCGTGGGTGATGGTCGACGAGGCCCACGCGACGGGCCTGTTCGGCGACGACGGCGGCGGCGTCGTCCAGCGCGAGGGACTGAGCGACCGCGTCGACGTGCAACTGGGAACGCTCTCGAAGGCGCTGGCGAGCCAGGGCGGCTACGTCGCCGGCGACGAGGCGCTCGTTGAGTACCTGCTGAACGCCGCGCGGTCGTTCGTCTTCTCGACCGGACTGTCGCCGCCAAACGCCGCAGCGGCCAGCGAAGCGCTGCGGATCGCACGCGAGACCGACCGCGCCGACGACCTCTGGGACACCGTCGCGACGCTGCGCGACGGCCTGGAGGGAATGGGCTACGAGGTCCTCGGCGAGACGCACATCCTCCCGGTGCTGGTCGGCGACCGCGGCGACGCCGTCGAACTGGCCGACCGGCTCGAAGCCCGCGGCGTCGTCGCCCCGGCAATTCGGCCGCCGACGGTCCCGGAGGGAACGTCTCGAATCCGCGTCGCGCCGATGGCGACCCACACCGCCGACGACGTCGCGCGGTGTCTGGACGCGTTCAGGGAGGCCGGTGAGGAGGTGGGCGCGCTGTGAGTGGCGACGCTAGCGGACCGAACGCGCCCGTCGAGCACTCGGTCGGCGACGGCGTCTTCGTCGTCGGGACCGACACCGGCGTCGGCAAGACCGTGGTGACGGCGGGCCTGACCGGCTGGCTCCGCGAGCGCGGCCGGGACGCCGTCGCGGTGAAGCCCTGCCAGACCGGCCACCCACCGGACGACGACGCGGGTGTCGTCGCGTCGGTCTGTGGCACCGACGACGCCGCGGTCTGTCTGCGCCGCCTGGAACCCCCGCTCGCGCCGGCGGTCGCAGCGACGGAGACCGGGGAGCCCCTCGCCTACGACGACATCCGCGGCGGCGTCACCGATACCGTCGACGCCTGCGAGACAGCCGTCGTCGAGGGAATCGGCGGCCTGCGCGTCCCGCTCGCGGACGGAAAAGAAGTGCTAGACCTCGTGGCGGACGCGGCGCTCCCGGCGCTCGTGGTCGCCCGGTCTGACCTGGGAACGCTGAACCACACGGCGCTGACCGTCCGGGCGCTACGCGACCGCGGCGTTCCGGTGGTCGGCGTCGTCTGTAACCAGTACGAGGGAGCGACGACCGCCGAGCGGACGAACCCGGGCGTCATCGAACGGATGACCGACTGCCCGGTGTGGACCGTCCCGCCGCTAGACACGACGTCTGGCGAGCGAGTCGTCGACGGAATTCGTGAGAATCTGCCGGCGTCACTGCTGGGCGGGACTGCCGAGTAAGCGGAACCGCCGCGACGAATACGGTCGTCTGAAGGGGATAGGACGGGGGGATTCCCCCCGAACGTGTGACACTACGGAGCCGTGAGGCTCCATGTTCTACTAAAACGCCGATAACTAAAATACCAGGGCACGTTTCATCTGGAGATTTCGGGTAATTCGGCGAAGCCGTGACGGTAGGAGGCGACTACCTCGCAACCGAAACAGAGGATCTATAGCTCGACAGACAGGAGGTCCGACACGTCGACGCCGTCGTCGAGTAGTTCCCGCATACGGTCGATCGTGGCCTCGTTCCGGGTGCGACCGGTCCGAAGCACCTCCTCGACCCGGTCGATCGTCGTCCGGGTATCGGACTGCACTGACAGAATGGGGACGTTCCGTTCGGCCGCGCGCCCGACGACGGCGCTCGCGGGCTGGAACCCGCCCGTGAGGAGCAAGGCCTTGACGCCGGAGGCCTCGAGCGCCGCGGTCTGGACCTCCGAGCGGTCGCCGCCGGTCACGACGACGGCGTCGCGCGTCCGTCGGAAGCGGTCGAGCGCGCTGCTCCCGCTCATCGCGCCCACGCTGAACCGCTCGATGTGTACGTCCGTGTCGGCCTCGCCCGTGAGAACGTCTGCGCCGAGACTCCGGGCGAGGTCGTCGACGGTGACGCCGGCGAGCGACCGGTCCCGCGGCAGGATGCCGTGGACGGGCACGCCCTCTCCTTCGAGGAACGGGACCACGTCGTCGGCGAGTTCGTCGACCGTCGCGTCGGTGATACCGTTGAACAGGACGCCGGCCAGTCGGTCGCCGAGCGACCGCGCGGCCGCCAGAATCTCGTCCGTGTCGCTCGCCGTGGCGTAGTCCGAGACCAGCAGCACGCGAGCGTCGAGCAGTTCCGCGATGTCGGCGTCGGTGAGGTCGACGATACTCCCGGTCGAGAGGCTGTCGCTCCCCTCGACGAGCAGCAGGTCGGTCCCCTCCGCACAGACAGCCGCGCTGTCGGTGACGCGCTCGCGGAGCCCGTCGGGGTCTTCACGGCCGCGGATGGCCTCCTGAATGAACGTCGGGGAGTAGACGATGGGTTCCATCTCGTGGATCTCCGTCTCGAGGTCCAGGAGCTCGCGGGCGAGCATCGGGTCCTGGTCCCGGGTCTTCCCGACGGCGCTCTGGAGGCGCGTCCCCTTCGGTTTCATGTAGCCCACGTCGTGGCCCGCCTCGCGTGCGCGAGCGGCCAGCGCGAGCGTGATCGCCGTTTTGCCGATACCTTCCTCCGTCGACGTGACGAGTAGCGTGTTCGTGTCGGTCATAGTTCCTCCTGGTCGAGGGTGAGCCGCAGGTCGACCGCCTGGACCCCGTCGGGCGTCGCGACGAGGGGGTTGATGTCGAGTTCGACGATGGCCGGGAAGTCGGTGACGAGCTGGGAGAGTCGCTGGACGGTCTCGACGAGGGCGGCCTCGTCGACCGGGTCTCTGCCCCTGGCCCCGCGCAGCAGCGGCGCGGAGTCGATGTCGTCGAGCATCCCGCTGGCTTCGGACTCGCTCACCGGGGCGACTCTGACAGTCGTGTCTTCGAGCACCTCGACGAAAATACCACCGAGGCCGAACAGCACCAGCGGGCCGAACTGCGGGTCCCGGTTCACGCCGAGGATCGTCTCGACGCCGCTGTCGAGGTCGATCATCTCCTGGACCTGCACGCCCAGTATCGTCGCGTCCCGCTGGTAGTTGCGCGCCCTGACGACGAGGTCCTCGTAGGTGTCGCGAACGTCGTCGACGGAGACGCCGACCTCGACGCCGCCGATGTCGGACTTGTGGAGGATGTCCGGGCTGACGATCTTCATCACCACGTCGCCGCCGATGTCCTCCGCGACCGCCTCCGCTTCGGTGGGCGAGGAGACCACGGACCCCCGCGGCGTCGGGATCCCGTAGGCGTCGAGGAGATCCATCGCCTCGACGCCGAGCCGGTTCGAGTCGCGCCGTGCGGCGGATTCGAGAATCTCGCGGGCCCGCTCGCGGTCCACGTCGAAGGTTTTCGGCTCCTCGTAGGTCGTCGACCTGATCTCGCGGTAGCGCCGGAGTGCGTCGAGACTCCCGACGGCGCGGGCCGGGTCGAAGTAGTTCGGGATGCCGGCCTCGCCGAGGACCGCCGCGCCCGCGCCGACCGACTTCCCGCCCATCAGCGTCGCCGCGACGGGCGTCTCGAAGCGCTCTTGGGCCGCCGCCACGCGCTCGGCGAGGTCCTCGAAGGAGAGCACCGCGGTCGGACAGGCGACGACGGCGGCCATCGAGACGTTGTCGTCGGCCAGCACGATCTCCAGCGCGCGCTCGAAGCGCTCGGCCGGCGCGTCACCGATGATGTCGACGGGGTTGTAGATGTTGGCCTCGTCGGGCATCTCCTCGCGGAGGCGCTCGAAGGTCTCGTCGCCGAACTCCGCGAGCGAGAGGTCCGAGTCGCCGACCGCGTCGGTCGTCATCACCCCCGGACCGCCGGCGTTCGTGACGATGGCGATCTCGTCGCCGTCGGGGAGGGGCTGGCCCGAGAGGATCTGCGCGTAGTCGAACAGCTCCTGGACGGACTCGACGCGGAGCGTCCCGGCCTTGTCCAGGCCCGCCTCGTAGGCACGTTCCGATCCCGCCATCGCGCCCGTGTGGGAGGCCGCCGCGCTCGCGCCCGCGTCCGTGCGACCGGACTTGACGAGGACGATCGGCGTCTCCCGTGTCACTTCGCGGGCGGTCTCGACGAACTTCGTCCCGTCGTTGATGTCTTCGAGGTACCCCAGTATCACGTCCGTCTCGGGGTCCTCGCCCCACTCGGCGACGAAGTCGCCTTCGTCGAGCACCGCCTTGTTGCCCAGTGAGACGATGTCCTTGAAGCCCACGTCGCGCTCGGCGGCCCAGTCGAGGACGGCCGTGATGAACGCCCCCGACTGGCTCATGAAGGAGATGCCGCCCTCACTCGCCATCTCGTTGCCGAACGTGGCGTTGAGCCCGACCGGCGTCGACATCACGCCCAGGCTGTTCGGCCCGACGAGGTTCAGGTCGTACTCGCGCGCGACCTCACGGAGCCGCCGCTCGCGCTCGGCCCCGTCGCTGCCGGTCTCGCCGAACCCGGCAGTAATCACCACGACGTTCTCGATACCCGCCTCGCCGGCGTCCGCGATCACGTCGACCGCCACCGTCGGCGGCACGACGACCACGGCCACGTCGATCGTCGCCGGTTCGTCGACGGTAGCGAAGCCGTCGTAACACGTCAGTCCCAACACCGTGTCCTTGTTCGGATTGATCGCCACGATCTCGCCCGTGAACGAGTCGAGCAAGTTCGCGGTGACCGCGCGACCGACGGATCCCTCCGAATCGGTCGCACCGACCACTGCGACACGCTCCGGCGCGAACAGCGTCGATAGTCGTCCCATGCCTCTGTTCGGTGCTTACATCGGCCTCCGAATATAGCTGGTGGGGGCTCTCAGACCCCGAGAATATCGGTGATTGATTGCGTACGACTCGGGCGCGCCGTTTTAGTCCGCGCGCGTCGTAACCGTCGCCGATGACCGATTCAGACCTCCTCGCTGCCTTCGACGACGACGTGATACGCGCCGTCGCCGACGCGAACGACGCCGAAGAACAGCGACTCCGTGACGCGCTGGAAGCCCACCAGCGGACGATGCGCGAGAACCCGGGCGTCGAAGACCTCGTCTACGAGTGGCGAAAGCGGTTCGACGACGCCGTGCTCCACCGAACGCCCGAGACGTTCTACGTGGCAGTCAGAGAGGGCGTCTGGAGAGAGTACGGCGACCATCTCGAACTGGACGACCGACTCCTGGGAGCGCTCGTCGCCGTCCACCAGGAGCAGGTCCTCCGGGCCGACGCCGTCGAGAGCGACGACATCGACGCGGACGCAGTGGCCGTCGTCGTCTCGCGGCCCGCGTAGTCGCGACGCATTGCTATGCAGGGTGCAGCGAGACGCCGTCTCAGCGCGTTCTTGACGTTACTGCCGACCGCGTGGTGAGTTCATCCTACGAGAAGATCCAGTGCCATCTGAGAATATGTTTTTCGCATTCCCAAAAACAAATTTTCACAAAACAATCTTTAAGTGATACCCGTGTGTACGTCAAGACGACCATGGAAGAAACTCAAGAGCACGTCCGCCGAGAGTTCGGGACCGTCGAAGAGAACGAGCTCCGCCTCGACGTCGAGAAGTCCGAGCAGGTAATCAACGCGCTGAACCAGGACCTCGCAGACACGTACGTCCTGTACCATCAGCTCAAGAAGCACCACTGGAACGTCGAGGGCGCGGAGTTCCGCGACCTCCACCTGTTCCTCGGCGACGCCGCGGAGCACGCCGAGGAGGCGGCCGACGAACTCGCAGAGCGCGCACAGGCCCTCGGCGGGACGCCGGTCTCCAGCGGCAAGGCGCTGCAGGAACACGCGTCGATCGAACCCGAGGACGAAGACGTCTACGACATCCGCACGTCGCTCCAGCACGACCTCGAACTGTACGGCGACATCATCGAGTCGCTTCGAGACCACATCGAGTTGACGGAGAACCTCGGTGACCACGCGAGTGCACAGATCCTCCGTGAGATCATCGTCGAGGTCGAAGAAGACGCGCACCACGTCGAGCACTACCTCGAAGACGACACGCTGGTCCTCGACTGAGCGCGGCGTCGGCGAACGGACCCGGACGAACCCCGCTTTCGAACCACGAGCCTCCGTCTCGCCGGTTCGTTATCGTACCACTCTCGTCGATGTCGTGACTCGACGAGCGGCTTCATTTTTCCAGTCGGCAGGAGCGCTAGCGGCGCGTGGAAAAACGGTAGAGTGAGGAGGACCTGAACCGCAGCCAGAGTGACCCTATCTGCGAAGGTCGATGGTGAGATCAGTCGCGATCCACCCGTCACGGTTCCCGTCTTCGGTGAACACGGTTCGGTCAGCGCCACTGTCCAGCGCAGAGACGACCGGACGGTCGTCGTCGGTGTCCGCGACATCGTCCGTCTGTGTTGGCATTACTCGACTTAGGTAGGCCTAAAGTAAAAAGGATTTTGGTTGACCTAGACACCGGCCGGCGCGCCCTTTAGTACCCGAGGGCGTTACCTACGCGTATGAGTTCCGACGACGACCTCACCGCCCTGGTAACGGATCTCGTCACGACGCTCCAGGACCTCGAAACGGAGATCGAGCCGACGACGGAGTCGGGGCTGCCGCGACCGCCGACGCCGCGAGAACTGCTCCGCTTTACGAGCGACGTGACGATCCCCGCGATCATCCTCGTCCTCAAGACCAACGTCGAGGCGCTGAAGCTGCTCCGGCGGGCGTTGCGTATGGCCGAAGGACGACCCACCGCGTCCGGATCGGCGTCCGGCGAGGTCCGCCAGCGCGCGACGAGGCTGAGCCGGGCGACGCTCGCCCGCTTGGACGACGCGCTCACGGACCTCCAGCGCGCGGTCGAGGGCACACCGGAGGACGAAGAGGCGCGCGAACTGCTCGACGAGGCCCAGGAGCTACGGGCGGAACTGGCCGAGCGGCTGGCAGATGCGCCCGAGACGGACGATGCCGGGGCAGACGCGGCGGCAACTGACGTACCCGTCGACGTGGACGCCGAACTGCAGTCGATCAAGGAGGACGTCGACGGTGAGGAGGGCGGCAACGCGGGCGAGGAGAGCGGGGACGGAACCGACGAGTCGTGACCGATCCGCCGCCCGAATAAACGTCCGACAACAACCATAATGTTTTATTATTTTGGAAGTGGTGGTATGGGTACTCATGACACTGACAAGCGCGCAAGGGGAGCGCCGCGCCAGGCTGTTCGTCCGGTCAGACCTTCCGACACCGTCGCGAAAGCGGTGTACGGCCATCGAGTGCGAGGTCGAGTCGCTCGTGTGCCAGGGAGTGATCGACGGCGTCGAGACCGTCGAGTGGCGAAAGCGGGTGCCGCTGCGGGGTGACAACCGCGGCGAGCGGGAGCTGTACAACGCGTTCGCCGCGTGGGCGCGCGAGGCGGATGTCGCGCTCGCACCGTTTTTCGACACCCGACTCTGCTACAGCACGTCGACCGGCGAGCGCCGTCGGGAACTCGTCCTGCCGGTCGTCTGCCTCGCCCTCTACGATGACGGTGCCCTCGTGCGTGTCGCGCCGTTCGCCGACGGCGGCCGAACGGAGTCAGTCGAGGAGTGCATCGCCGCGCTCGCCGACAGCGACGGACTGTCCCGCCTTGAGGCGACCACGGCGTCTACCGCCTGAGTCGGTCCGAACCCACCGATACGGCTATCCCCTCGTCCGACGTATCTCTATCCGATGTAGGTGACACAAGTATGACTGCCGAGCGTCGCGTCGTCGCGTTCCTCAGAGCGCCCGTGGCGACCGAGACCCAGAAGCGACAGGAGACCGTGCTGGCCCGGATCGAGGCCCTGAAAGAGTCGGGCGCGATCGATGGGGTCGCGGTCAGACACTGGAAGCGCCTCGCCGAACTCAAGGCCGAAGATTCGGTGCTCCCGTCGCTCGCAGAGATGGACGCGTGGGCCGCCGCCCGGGGCGTCACGCTCGAACCGGCATTCGACCGCCACGAGCGGCGGAGCGGCTACACCGGCGTCCGCGACGAGGTCGTGACGCTCCCAGTGGTGTGTGTCACGGTGCTCGACGGCGACGAACTCGTCGGCGTGTATCCCCACGTCTGTCCCGGCGGCTACCGGACCGTCGCCGACTGCCTCGACGAGCTCGAATCGGAGCCGACGGCCCTCGGTTCGGCGGAAGGCTGAGCGCAGTTAACCTGCTTACACCGGTTCCCAGCGGTAGCCGTCCCAGTCCTGGCTCTCGGGGACCTTGATGCCGATCTCGGGGTCGCGAAGTTCCTCGGCGTAGACGGGCTCGACCGCGTCGCCGGTCTCGATCTCGTCGGTCGTCGCCTGTCCGAGCGCGCGAACGAACTCGTCGGTCGCGCCCGATACGTCGGTGATGTCGAACTCGACGATGGCCAGCGTGTTGGGCTGGCGGACGCCCGGCGGCGTCGCCGTCGACGTCGTCCAGGTGACGACCTCGCCGGTGCGGTCGGCGAGGTCCAGCGTCTCCTCTTGGGGTTCGCCACAGTCCGGACAGCGCGGGTGGGTGGGATACGAGACGTGACCGTTCGGACAGATGCCTGCTTCGAGCGTCATTCTGCGGCCTCCATGATGGTCGTGATAACGCAGTTCCCGAATCCGCCGACGTTACACGCCAGCGCCGTGTCGGCCGCGACCTGGCGCGGGCCGGCCTCGCCGACGAGCTGTTCGTAGATCTCGACGCCCTGGGCGACGCCGCTGGCCCCCAGCGGGTGCCCTTTGGACTTGAGTCCGCCCGAGGTATTGATCGGTAGATCGCCGTCCTTCTCGGTCGCGCCCTCCATCGCCAGCTCCCAGGCGGTGCCCTGGTCGGCGACGCCGATGCCCTCCAGCTGGAGGAACTCGAGAATCGTGAACATGTCGTGCAGTTCCGCCACGTCGAGGTCGTCGGGGCTGAGCCCGGCCATCTCGTAGGCTTCCTTGCTCGACTCGACGACCCCGCCCATGACCGTCGGGTCGTCGCGTTCGTGGACGACGTGGGTGTCCGTCGCCCCGCCGATGCCGGAGACCACTGCGTACTCGTCGGTGAGCTCGGCCGCGCGCTCCTCGGTGGTAAACATGAGCGCGGCGCTCCCGTCCGTGATCGGACAGAAGTCGTACAGCCGAAGCGGGTCGGCGATGATCGGGGACTCCAGCGCTTTCTCCACCGAGATCTCCTTCTGGAACTGCGCGTGGGGGTTGTCGACGCCGTTCTTGTGATTCTTGACCGCCACGCGGGCTAACGACTCTCGCGGGGCATCGAACCGTTCGAGATAGTGGCGAGCGGTCAGCCCCGCGAACGACGGCAGGGTCACCCCGTGTTTGTACTCGTCCGGGTGCGTGATGGAGGCGATGACGTCGGTCGCCTCGCCGGTCGATTTGTGGGTCATCTTCTCGCCGCCGACGAGCAGCGTCATCTCGCTAGCCCCGCTAGCGACCGACTGCCAGGCCTCGTAGATCCCGGCCCCGCCCGACGAGGACGTCTGGTCGACCCGCTCGCTGTAGGCCGGCAGGACGCCCAGGTCGTGGGCCAAGAGATTCATGATCCCGGTCTGACCCTCGAACTCGCCGCTGGCCATGTTCGAGACGTACAGGTGCTCTACCTCCTTGGGTGCGACACCGGCGTCCGCGAGACACTCCTCGCCCGCCTGCGAGAGCAATTCGCGGATCCAGGCGTCGCGTTGCCCGAATTTCGTCATCGACGCACCGATTACAGCGACTCCCATGTGCGGAGACTCTCGGGGCGGTCGTGTATTCGTTACGGTCCGACCGATACCAGAACGAGAATTTTCAAACGGCAGTAACGACCGAAAGTCCGTCCGCCGGCCGGTCGCCGGCGACGGACACGAGGAGTCGCCATCCGTCGTCGGTCCGCTCGGCCTCGGCCACCTGGGGCGTGACGCTCGTCCACCGGAGGAGTTCGACGACGAGCGGCAACACCGGACAGCGCGACGGTGACAGCGACGGCCGGTAGTTGGTCAGCGTGACGTAGCGGGGCCGACGACCGGGACCGTCGGCGGCCGGTTCGACGGCCGTCTCGTCGAGCAGTCCCGCCGATTCGAGCGCGTCGAGTGCGTCTCGCAGCGGGTCGGGTCCGGGGGACTTCTTCGGGAGCTGGCCGGCCGCGTCGAGAAGCGTATCGGCCTGCTCCGCGGGGTCGAGGTGCGTGTCGAGCGCCGTCGCCATGCTCTCCAACATCGCCAGACAGAGTCGTTCGCGGTTCTCCGTCTCCTCGGCGGCCGAGAGATAGCTGTCCATGACGGCCCGCTCGACGGCGCGGTGGCGACCCGACAGCACCTCGAACAGCGCGCCGGCGATGGTGTGACAGTACTCCGGAAGCGACGGGGAGGCGGTCGAGACGGCGCTGGTCCCGAAGGCCCCCTCACAGACGATCAGGTCGTGGACCGGCAGTCGCGGATCGTACCGGCGGAGTGCACTGCGGTAGGCCGTCGCGACGCTCGCGGCCTCGGCGGCCGTCTCCCGATCCGGGAACTGCATCCCGGAGACGGGGAGCGGCGGCGTCCCGGTCCGGGCACTGACGACGCGATACGGACCGACGGCGACGCTGAGTTCCGACAGGCGGGCGCGGATATCCGCGAGAGTGCGTCCGACCATGGTTACAGTGACCGCTTCGGGACGATCTCCGGGTCCGGCGTGTACCGAACCGCCGCGTCCACGTCGAAGACGTCTTCGAGCAGTTCCTCGGTCACCACGTTAGTCGGCGGCCCCCAGTCGTACACCGACCCGTCGTCGAGCGCGATGAGGTTGTCGGCGAAGCGAGCCGCCTGCGCGATGTCGTGGAGGACGATGGCGATGGTGACGTCGCGCTCCTCGTTGAGGCGGCGCACGGTCTCCATCACCCGGAGCTGGTGGTGCAAGTCGAGGAACGTAGTCGGTTCGTCGAGCAGGAGTACGTCCGTCTCCTGAGCGAGGACCATCGCGATGAACACGAGCTGTTTCTGCCCACCCGAAAGGTTGCCCACGCTCTTCTCCCGGAGGTGGTCGATGCCGGCCAGGTCGATTGCGCGTTCGACGGCTCGTTCGTCGGCGTCGTCGACGCTCTCGAAGAACCCACGATAGGGATAGCGGCCGTGATAGACCAGGTCCTCCACGCTGACGCTGTCCGGCGCGGTGTTCTCCTGTGAGAGGTGGCCCAGTTCGCGGGCCAGTTCTTTCTGGCCGAAGGACTCGATGTTCCGATCGTTGAGCCGTATCTCGCCAGCGTCGGGTCGGTGCTGACGGGCCAGCGCTTTCACCAGCGTGCTCTTGCCGCTCCCGTTGGGACCGACCAGCGCCGTGACCTCGCCTTCTGGCACGTCGACCCGGTCGACTGTGACGACCGGTTCTTCGAGCGTCGGATACCCGATCTCCAGGTCGGTGCCGACGAGGGCGCTGTCAGTGGCTGCGTCGGAGGGCTGTGCGTCTTCGTTGTGGGTGTCCTGTGTTTGCATCAGAGATCACCGAGGTGTTTGCGTCGCCGCATCAGGTACAGGAAGTACGGGCCGCCGACCAGCCCGGTGACGATGCCGACTGGCAGTTGTGTGTCGCTGACGACGGGACCGCCCGCGAGCCACGCAAGCCCGAGCATCCCCGCGCCGACGACGAGCGCGACCCCGGCCGGGCGGGTGTATTCGGCTTCGTAGCGCGCCCGGACGGCCGTCGAGCCGACGAGGCCGCCGATGCCGAGGACCAGTCCGGCCACGAGGATGACCACGCCGGCGGCGACGGCGACGACCGATGGGCCGAGTCGCGCGCCCACGTCTGCGGCGGTCACCAGCGCCGGCCCGACGAACAGCGAACCGGCGATGATCCGCCGGTAGTCGCTGCCGACCACGGTCCTGACGACGTGGGGGACGATGAGACCGACGAACGAGACGATGCCGGCCACCGCGATGGCGGAACTGGTCGCGACGATGGCGACCGCCGAGAGCCCGAAGCGGGCCCACTCGACTTTCATCCCCAGCGACTTGGCCGTGCTCTCTCCCAGCACGAGGACGTTCAGGTGGCGCGCGCCGATGGCGGCGACGAAGATGGAGACGACGCTCCAGGGGGCGACGAGGCGAACCTGCTCCCAGTCGGTCCCGGTGAGCGAGCCGGTGATCCAGGCCAGCGCGGACTGGACGACGCCGATGTCGTCGACGAAGAAGAACAGGCCCCGCTGGAGCGACCACGCGACCATGCCGACGACGACGCCGGCGAGGACGAGTCTGACCGGGCTGGTCCCGCCGTTCCAGGCGATGGCGTACACGACGATGAAGGCGAGCGCGCCGCCGACCGCGGCCATCAGCGGGACGAGGTGGGTGAGTCCGCTGAAGAAGACGAACGTCACCAGCACGCCCAGCCCCGAGCCGTGGCTCACCCCGAGGATGTACGGGCTCGCGAGTTCGTTCCGGGTGACCGCCTGGAACACCGCGCCGGCGACGGCGAGGTTCATCCCGACGAACGCCCCGACGATGACGCGCGGCACGCGGATGTTCCAGACGATGAGCGCGCGCCGGTTCATCTCCGGAAGGGCGGTCCCGAGCAGGAACGCCCGCCAGGCGTCGCCGTTGAACAGGACCGCCGGGTTCGTGACGGCGCTCCACGCCTCCGGGAGCGTCATCGAATACGCGCCGAAGCTGACCTGGATGAGTCCCCCCAGCACGGTCACGGCGATGCTGACGCAGATGAGCCCGACGAGCGTGGCGTCGATCCAGCCCGTCGTCCCCCTCGCGGTCCCGCTCTCGCCGGTGGTACGTGTTTCCCCAGCCATCGGCGCCCCCTACGCGTCCCCGGCGACGATGTCGGCCACGCGCTGGCGGTCGAACAGGTCGTCCTCGACACCGTAGACCTGCGAGGCGGCCCGCTCGGTCACGACCAGGTTCGTGATCGGTCCCTGGTACAGCGGCCCGCCGCGGTGGACGTTCCCGTTCTCGACGGCCGTCAGCTGGCTGGCGACCGAGTGGTCTTCGAGGAAGGCGACGAGCGTGTCCTCGAACTCGGCGCGCGTCTGGTTCTCGTGGCCGCGCATCATGAGGTACTCGGGGTCGATCTCCAGCAACGTCTCGAAGTCGACCTGTCCGCGGTCGGAGTGGAAGTCCCGAACGTCGGTCTCGGCGAAGGCGTCCCGGACCTCCAGGTCGCGCCACTGCTTGAAGCTCGTCCCGGACTCGATGAGGTACGGCGAGAACTTCTCGGGCTCGTTGCCGGCCGCCCACATGATCGCCACCCGCGGTCGCTCCGAACTGGATCCGGGGACGACGTCCCCAACGGCCGTCTGGAACTCCTCGTGGAGCGACTGGAACGCCTCGAACCGCTCGGTGCGCTGGAACGCCTGCGAGAGCTTCTCGAAGGCCTCGTACAGCGAGTAGTACGTGTAGTCGTGCCAGGTGTAGCCCGTCGAGAAGATGCTGTTGCCGAAGAAGGGCGCGACCTGGTTCTCGATCTCGTCGACGTCCGCCTGCTTCCAGCTCCCCCGGTTGACGAGGAAGTTCGGGTCGATGACGTGGACGTCGGCGTCGAGTTCGTAGAACTGCTCCTTGCCGACGCCGCCCTCGCCCCAGAGCTGCTTGATCGAACTCCCGTCGACGCTCACGCCGGGGATGTCGTCGTAGTACTGCGTGTGATAGCGCGACGGGAGCCAGACGCCCTTCGGCGGTTCGAGGCCCAGCGCGATGCCCATGTCGGCCCAGCTGCCGTTGTTCGCCACCCACGTCTCGGGGACCGAATCGAACGTCACGTCGCCGACCGGTTCCATCGAGACGGTGTAGCTCGAACTCGTCGATTCCTCCGTGGCCGTCTCCGCCGCTTCGGTGGCCGTGTCGTCACTCGCGGCAGCGGTCTGCGTCGGTGTCGACGCGTCACTCTCGCTCGTTCCGCCGCTCTCGGCCGTCGAATCGCCCGAACAGCCGGCGAGCGCACCTGACAGACCAACACCGGTCGCAACCACGAACTCACGTCGGTTCATACCGTTTTAGGCTTGCCTAATACGTTTAAAAGTTCCTATTTTTAGAGAACCTGAAGTATCGGCCGGGACGGGGCGTCTCGGTACCGGCCACTGGGAGTCCACACAAAGTATATCCGTCTGTCCTATTTCACGAGCAAGTATGCAGGAGGCTTGGCTCCAACTTCAGTGTCCGGCGTGTAACGAGAGCTGGGAAGAGCGAGTTAACGACCTTTCGGCCCCGGACACGCAGTTCGCGTGTGACGACTGCGGGAGCGAACGGCCGCTCTCGGAGTTCATGCAGACCGCCCGCGACCTCGAAGTCCTCCGGGAGTTCACCGGGTAGGCTCAGTACCGCGCCCGCGCCGCCGCCTTCCACTCCTCGCCGCGCTCGACGTTCGTCGGGCACCGGCGCTTTCCGACGCTCGCGAGCCGGCTCGTCATCTTCCACTGGTCGACGTACTCGACCGTCTCGCGCTGGTTCGCGGCCGCCGCGGCCCGCTGGCGGTCGGTGACGTGCGCGCTGATCGCGGCCGCGATGGCCGCCGCCTCCGATTGCGAGGCGTCGTCAGGCAGTGCCAGCGACAGTTCTTCGAGGGCCCGCGAGCGAGGCGGTTCGGTCGCCCCTTCGGACTCGACTGCCGTCTCGGGTGATTCGAGCGCCGACATCTTACAGCGGGATGTTCCCGTGGTCTTTCGGCGGGCTGTCCTCGCGCTTGCGCTGGAGCAGATCGAGGTCCTGAATGAGCCGTTTGCGGGTGTCTTTCGGTTCGATGACGTCGTCGAGGTAGCCGCGCTTCGCGGGCCCGTACGGGTGGGCGAACTCCTCGCGGAACTCGTCCATCAGCTCCTGGCGCTTCGCGTCCGGGTCGTCGGCCTGCGCGATCTCCTTGCGGTAGAGGATGTTGACCGCGCCGCGCGGACCGAGCACCGCCATCTCCGATCCCGGCCAGGCGTAGTTCACGTCGCTGCCCAGGAACTTCGAAGACATGACGATGTACGCGCCGCCGTAGGCCTTCCGGACGACGACCGACAGCAGCGGGACGGTCGCCTCGGCGTAGGCGTAGATGAGCTTCGCGCCGCGCCGGATGATGCCGTTGTGCTCCTGGTCCGTCCCCGGCATGAACCCGGGCACGTCGACGAACGTCAGGATGGGGATGTTGAAGGAGTCACAGAAGCGGACGAACCGCGCGGCCTTCTCCGCCGCGTCGATGTCGAGCGTCCCCGCGCTCACGCGGGGCTGGTTCGCGACCACGCCGACGGACTGGCCGTCCATGCGCGAGAAGCCGACGACGACGTTGCGGGCCCAGTTGCCGTGGACCTCGAAGAACGAGCCTTCGTCGACGATGCTGTCGATGACCTGCGTCATGTCGTAGGGCTTGCGCGGAGCCGACGGGACGGTGTCGGTCACCTCCGGAACCTCCCGGTCGGGGTCGTCCCACGGCTTGACCCGCGGCGGGTCCTCCATGTTGTTCGCCGGGAGGTACGAGAGGAGCCGGCGGATGTTTTCGAGGGCCTCCTCCTCAGAGGGGTAGGTGAAGTGCGCGACCCCGGACTTCGTCGAGTGCGAACTGGCCCCGCCGAGTTCCTCTTTGGACACCTGCTCGCCGGTGACCGTCTCGATCACGTCCGGCCCGGTGATGAACATGTGGCTCGTGTCCTGGACCATGAACGTGAAGTCCGTCAGCGCCGGGCTGTAGGTCGCACCGCCGGCGCAGGGACCCATGATGGCTGATATCTGCGGGATGAGCCCGCTCGCCTTGGTGTTTCGCTCGAAGATCTTGGCGAAGCCCACCAGCGAGTCGACGCCCTCCTGGATGCGCGCGCCGCCGGAGTCGTTCAGACCGATGACGGGCACGCCGTTCTCGATGGCCTTGTCCATCACCTTGCAGATCTTGTCGGCGACGACCTCGCCGACGGAGCCGCCGAGGACGGTGAAGTCGTGGGCGAAGAGGAACACCTTCCGGCCGTCGACCTCGCCGTAGCCGGTGACCACGGCGTCGCCGGGGAAGCGCTTGTCTTCCATGCCGAAACTCGTCGAGCGGTGTTCGACGAACGGGTCGACCTCGTGGAACGTGCCGTCGTCGACGAGGAAGTCGATGCGTTCCCGGGCGGTCATCTTGCCCTTCTCGTGCTGGGACTCGATGCGGGCCTCACCGCCGCCGAGTTCGGCCTCCTCGCGCTTGCGCCGCAGTTCCTCGACCGCGTCGTCGGGCGCACCCTCGTCTTCGGGTTCTTCTTGCTTGCTCATGTTACCACTCCATGCCGCCGTTGACGCCGAGTACCTGTCCGGTCATGTAGCTCGACTCCTCGCTCGCGACGAACCGAACGATGCCGGCGATGTCTTCCACGCTTGCGAACCGATCCAGCGGGATCTCCCGCAGAATCTTCTCCTGGACGCGCTCGGGCACCTCGTCGAGCATGTCCGTCTTGACGAAACCGGGCGCGACGCAGTTAGCGGTCGACCCCGTGTGAGCGAGTTCGAGCGCGAGCGTGCGCGTGAACCCGAACAGCCCGGACTTCGTGGTGGCGTAGTTCGCCTGGCCGATGTTCCCCTGCTGGCCGACGACGCTCGAGATGTTGATGAGGCGACCGTGCTCGGCCGCCTTGATGTCGTCGTAGAACGCCTTCGTCCCGTTGAACACGCCACCGAGGTTGACGTTGATGACCGCGTCCCAGTCCTCACGGGTCATGTTCTCGAACTTCTTGTCGATGGTGATGCCCGCGTTGTTGACGAGCACGTCGGCGGGACCGAACTCGTCGGCCACCTGCTCGCGCATCGCGCGAACCTCGTCGAGCTTCGCAACGTCGGCCTGTGCGGCGATCGCGTCGCCGCCGCTCTCGCGGATGTCCTCGACGACCGCACGCGCCTCCGCCTCCGACGAGCGGTAGTTCACGACGACGTTGGCCCCGTTCGCACCCAGGTCCTTGGCGATCCCGCGCCCGATACCTCTCGACGAACCGGTGACCACACAGGTTTGATTCTCCAAGTTCATTGGTGTAGTAAGGTGCCCCTCACACTTCGTACGCTCATCACTTAATGGGGCAAAGCACAGTCAAATAATAGTTCTCCTTATACAAAGTAATATCAGATGGGCTGTATATTATGATTCGGCGCGACAGAGTCGACTTCCTCCCTCGAAAACATTTCCACGAAGGCAGCTATTCGACAGCGACAGATACTTTAGGCTGTCCTAAAGAGGTGTGGACAGCTAATGACACCGGACATCTGCGTCATGGTTCCGACGATTCGGAATCACGAGTGCATGCGAACGTACTTCCAGAACGCCCGCGACCACGGCTTCGACCTCGATCGGCTGTTCGTGGTCCTCATCACCGAGGATTTCTGTGACACCGACGCGATGGAGCGGATGCTTGACGAGGAGGGCGTCGACGGGGCCGTCTTCGACGAGAGCGACCGCGAAGCGTGGTTCGCCGACCACGGCATCGGCGAGTACGCCCACCTTATCCCCGAAGCCAGCCACGCCCAGACGTCGTTCGGCCTCCTCTATCTCTGGGCCAACGACTTCGAATTCGGCGTGTTCATCGACGACGACACGCTGCCCCACGAGGACGTCGACTTCTTCGGCACGCACATGACGAACCTCGCCTACGAGGGCGAGATCGAGACGGTGCGTTCCGACGAGCAGTGGGTGAACGTCCTCTACCAGAACGAGGACGAACACGGGCTGTACCCGCGCGGCTACCCGTACGCCGCGATGGACGAGTCGGTCGAGACCGAAGCGACCGAGGTCGACGACGTGGTCGCCTCTCAGGGCCTCTGGACGAACGTCCCGGACCTCGACGCCGTTCGCATCCTCATGGACGGAGACCTCCAGGGACAGGCCCAGACCCGGACCACCGCCGAGGACTTCGGCGAGGACTTCGTCGCCGCCGAGGGCCAGTACCTCACCGTCTGCTCGATGAACCTCGCCTTCCGCCGCGAGGTCGTCCCGGCGTTCTACCAGCTCCCGATGGACGACAACGAGTGGGACGTCGGCCGCTTCGACGACATCTGGTCGGGCGTCTTCCTCAAGCGCGCCTGCGACGTGCTGGGCAAACAGATCTACAACGGCGACCCGCTGTGCGAGCACAACAAGGCGCCCCGGTCGACCTTCTCCGACCTCACCAACGAGGTCCACGGTCTCGAACTCAACGAGCACGTCTGGGAGATCGTCGACGAGGCCGGTGAGGACGCCGACTCCTACGCGGAGGTCTTCGAAGCCATCGCGTCGGCCCTCGCCGAGGGCGACTACGACGACTGGGAGAACGGTCCCTTCCTCAACTACTGCGGGGAGTTCATGCTCGACTGGCTCGGCTGCCTGGACGCACTCGAAGCGGCGGACCTCGAGCAGGTCCCCGCCGCGGCCGACGACTAGAGCACAAGCGTTTAGGCACCCCTAAATCAAACCCACAAACGATGACTGATACCAACGACACGTCCGATCGTATCGGATCAAGCTCGTCGCGTCGTCGCTTCCTCGCACTCGGTGGCGCCACGGCCGCGACTGCGCTCGCGGGCTGTAACTCGCTCTTCGGTGGCGGGGACGGAGACGGGAGCGATGGCGGTGGCGGTGGCGATGGCGGTAGTGGCACCTCCCAGGGCGCACCCGCCGAGATCCCGTCGCTGTCCGCGTTCCGCGGCTCCGGGACTCTCGTCGAAGACCGCCCCGCACCGGACGGCACATCGATTCAGGACCTACCGAACCTCTCCGGCTCGATGAACCTCTACATCGGCGGCGGCGAGGGTGGCATCTACTTCCAGTTCGTGGAGATGCTTCAGGAAATATACCCCGACTTCCAGGTGTTCGCCAGCAGCGCGTCGTCCTCGTCGCTGGCCCAGACGGTCGTCCAGGAGGTCGAGGCCGGCTCGCCCCAGGCCGACGTGTTCTGGTCGATCGACGCCAGCTCGCTCGGCTACGTCGCCGACAACGAGGCGTACGAGCCGCTGCCCGAGGACGTCGTCGAGCCGGTCCCGTCGGGCTTCCGGGGGGCGGACAACGCGTGGGTCGGAGTCGCCGGTCGCGCTCGCAGCATCCCGTACAACACGAACGAACTCAGCGAGAGTGACATCCCCAACAAGGTCGCCGAATTCCCGAACACGGACGTGCTGGCGGGGACGATGGGCTGGGCGCCGACCTACGGCGCGTTCAAGTCCTTCGTGACGGCGATGCGACTGCTCCGGGGCCCCGAGGCGACGAGAGAGTGGCTCGTCTCGATGCGCGAGGCCGGCACCGAGCGGTACCCCAACGAGTTCGTCGTCTCCAACCAGGTGGCCGACGGCGCGCTGAACGCCGGCTTCGCGAACCACTACTACGCGCTCCGCGTCAAGAACCAGCGGCCGAACGCTCCCATCGACCTCGCGTTCACCGAGGGCGACGCGGGCGCGCTCGTCAACGTGGCCGGCGCGCTCCGCATCCAGGGGACGGAGAAAGACGACCTGGTCAACAACTTCATCCGGCATCTCCTGTCTGCCGAGGCCCAGGAGTTCTTCACTACGGTCAGCTTCGCCTACCCGATGATCCCCGGCGTCGCGCCGCCCGGAGGCCTGCCGACCACCGACCAGCTGAACCCGCCGGACATCGACCTCGCTGAACTGTCCGACCTCGAACCGACCCTGGAGCTGATGCGCGAGGCGAACGTCCTCGGATGAAGGTCAGGGAGCGAGTCGCGACTGCTCGGGCGCGCGCCTTCGAGGACGAGGAGTCGGCTATCGGTCGGGGACTGACGCTGCTGGCGGCGGCCGTCGCCGCCGCACTCGTCGCCCCGCTGGGCTGGCTCCTCGTCGACGTGTTCGCGCTGGGCTCGCGAGCGTTCTCGCTCACCGTCGCTCCACAGACACTGCAGGTGCTCGTTCGGAGCGTCGCGCTGGTCGGTGCCGTCACCGCCGGAAGCGTCCTCGTCGGCGTCCCGCTGGCCGTCCTGACCGTGCAGGGCGACCTGCCGCTGAAACGGTTCTGGACCGTCGTCGCGGCGCTTCCGCTCGCGATTCCGAGCTATCTCGGGGCCTTCGCCGCAGTCTCCGCGTTCGGTCCACGGGGCGCGCTGGCGGACGTGCTCTCCCCGCTCGGTATCCAGCAGATCCCGACCATCTACGGCTTCGTCGGTGCCGCGCTCGTGCTCACGCTGTACACCTACCCGTACGTCTTCCTGACGACGCGAGCGTCGCTGCTGTCCCTTGACGCCTCGCTGGTCGAGGCCGCACGGACGCTCAACGCCAGTCGCTGGGCGGCGTTCCGTCGGGTGACGCTCCCGCAGATACTGCCCGGGATCACCGCGGGCGCGCTGCTGGTTGCGCTGTACACGCTGTCGGACTTCGGCACGCCGAACATCATGCGTGTCGAGGTGTTCACGCAGTTCATCTACGCCCGCTACAACGCCTTCATGCGGGAATACGCGGCCCTGCTGTCCCTCGAGCTGTTCGCGGTGACGGCCGTCGTGCTCGCGCTGGAGTCCCGTATCGGCGCCGACGACTCCGGGGCCTACGGCAGCAGCGGGAACCGCGGCGCGTTCGACCTCGACCTCGGGCTCTGGCGCTATCCCGCGGCGTTACTGCCAGCGCTCGTGGGGCTGGTGGCGATTCTGTTACCGATCGCCATCTTCGGGATGTGGTTCCTCCGGAGCGGCCCGGGCTACGCCACGGGGTCGATGGCGTTCTCGTGGTCGTACGGGCTGAACTCGGTCTGGGTGGCGCTGTTGGCCGCCGGCGCATCGGTGCTCGTCGCGGTCCCCATCGGCCTCCGGTCGGCGACCTCGGACTCGTGGGCGGCCTCGCTGGCCGACCGGGCGCCGTACGTCGGCTACGCCGCACCTGGCATCGTGCTGGCCATCGCGCTGGTGAGCTTCAGCCTCGACGTGCTCCCGTGGTTCTACAAGACGCTCCCCCTGCTCGTGTTCGCCTACGTCGTCCGGTTCATGCCCCAGGCGATCGGCTCGATCCGTACCTCGCGGCTCCAGGTCGACACGGGGCTCGTCGAGGCGGCCCGCACGCTCGGTCGGTCCCGCGCGAGCACGTTCCGGTCGGTGACACTCCCGCTCGTGCTGCCGGGCATCGCGACTGGGGCGGCGCTGGTCTTCCTCACGACGATGAAGGAACTCCCGGCGACGCTGATCCTGCGGCCGCTCCGGTTCGACACGCTCGTGACCTACATCTGGCGCGTCCAGGAGGCGGGGCTGTACGGCGCAGCCGCCGTCCCGGCGCTCGCGCTCGTGGTCGTCTCCGGGCTCTCGATGGCCGTCATCCTCGCACAGGAGCAGCGAACCGACTGATACACAGCGATGGCCCGCCTCACGGAACTCCGCCGGGATCGGTTGACTGCGGCCGCACTGAGCCTGGTCGCCGGCGCGGTCATCGCGTTCGTCTCGACGCAGGTGTTCCCCTACCACTCGCTGAACCACGACGAGGGAGTGTACCTCCAGCAGGCCGCGATGTTGCTGGAAGGGCGGCTGTTCCTCCACTCGCCCGTCGAGGGCGCGTTCCGACCGTGGTTCTTCGTCGAGAGCGAGCGCGGGATGTACCCGAAGTACGCACCGGTTCCGGCGATGATATTCGCCGTCGGGAAGCTGCTGGGCGGGTACCGGGTGGCACTGGTCGCCGTCGCCGCGGGGAACGTGCTCGGGGTCGTCGGCGTCGTCCGGGAGGTGTTCGACCACCGGACCGGCCTCGTGGCGGGGCTGTTCGTCCTCGCGTCGCCGCTGTTTCTGATCGACTCCTCTGTGTTCCTCCCGTACGCACCGACGACGCTGCTGAACCTCGGGTTCGGCTACGCCTATCTCGTCGCTGACCGGACCGGGGACCGCCGCTACGCCGCGGCGGCGGGGGCGGCCGTCGGGCTCGCGTTCTTCTCGCGGCCGTACACCGCGGTGCTGTTCGCGGCGCCCTTCATGGCGCACGCCTGCTGGACGCTCTGGCGGGACCTGCGAGGAGCGCTCCCGCGCCAGGCCGCGACGGCGGTCCTCGGCCTCGTCGGCGTCGCAACCACCCTCACGTACAACGCTATCGTGACGGGCGAGCCGTTCAGATTTCCATACCAGGTGTTCGCGCCGGAGGACGGCCTCGGCTTCGGCCACCGTGAAATACTCGCCCACGAAATCGTCTACACACCCGAGCTGGCGCTACGGGCGAACCGGCTGGTGCTGGAGCTGTTTTTCACCGAGTGGATCGCCGGCGGACTGCTCGGTGCGGGGCTTGCCGCGGTGGGGATCGCACTCGCCGCGCGGGCCGGCTTCACCGCTCGGCAGTTGGTCGTCGCTGGGCTGTTCGTCAGCGTCGCGGCGGGCAACGTCTACTTCTGGGGGAACTTCAATATCCTCGGGGATCTGGAACAGGCGGGCGACGGGCTCGTCTCCGCACTCGGCCCGTACTACCACTTCGACCTGCTGATCCCGACCGCGGCCTTCGCCGCACGCGGGGCGGTCGGGGGCGCTCGTACTGTACAGTCGGCGCTGGCCGACCGGGCCTCTCGGCGCTCCGCGCGTGCGCTCGTCCTCGCGCTCGTGCTCGTGAGTACGGCAGGGATGGGCGGCGTGACCGCGGACGCCCTCGACGCACCGCTCTCGGAGAACATGGAGGTGACCCGGACCTATGAGAACGCCTACGAACCGTTCGAGGGCGGCCCACCGGAGAACGCGGTGGTCCTGCTGCCTGACCCGTACGGCAACTGGCTCAATCACCCGTTCCAGTATCTCCGCAACGACCCGGGCTACGACGAGGAAACCGTCTACGCGATCAACGACCGTCCCTTCGCGGTCCACGACGAGTTCCCCGACAGGCGGTTCTACAGGTACGTTTACCGTGGCGCATGGGCGCCGTACGCTGGCTCGCCGAGAGCCGCGCACCTCCAGCGCGTCCGTGACGTCGACGGCGAACGCGTCAGGCTGCGGACCTCCGTCGGGATCCCCGACGGTGCAGCCGGGGTCACGATCAGGGTCGGTATCGACGGCCGGAGCGCCTACTACGTGGTGCCCGACCCCGACGGGGACGTCTCGCTCACGCTACTCGTCGACGACCGCGTCAGACTCCGCGGGGACGCCAGACCGCTCCAGAACGAGACCCTGACCGTCGAGGGCCGAGAGACCGTCCGCATGACGGTGTTCGTCGACCAGGGAGGCGGGAACGGCTTCTCCTATCGGTTCGATCTCCCGGTAGCCGCCGAGGACCGCGAACTCCGCGCACTCACACCGCGGGTCGAACGCTGCCGGAACGCGCGCGCCTGTGGCGGTGCGGCCGCGCACGTTCCCGGGACCGGACCCGACGGGACGTTCGTCGAGACGAACTTGACCGCGTCCGAGCGCAATCCATAAGTTTAGGCGAACCTAGGCCATCGAATATGGAACTGAGTCGCCGGGACGCACTCGTCGCGCTGTCGGCGGCCGGTGTCGCTGTCGGTGGCGGTGGTGCCGTCCTCCTCGCGGGTGACGAGGAGCCGGACCGCGAGGCGGGGGGGAGCGGCGGCTCGTCCGCCTCGCTAGGACCGATTGACGAGGGCGGACTCGAGACACTCACAGCGGCGGCAGACGTGCTCTATCCCGACCAGGTCGCCGGCGTCGACGAGTTCGTCGAGCGGTTCGTGCGCGGGCGGGCCAGGACCCAGCCGGACCACGTCGCCGGCATCGCGGACGCAGTCGCGTACCTCGACGACTACGCTCAGGCGTGGTTCGACGAGGAGTTCGCCGACCTGGCCCCGGCGACCCGTGACCGGGCACTCCGTCGGATGAACGCTGATACGGTCGATCCCGACCCGGACGGCTCCGACGAACAGCGCGTGCGGTACTTCGTCGTCAACGAGCTCCTGTTCGCGCTGTACGCCTCTCCTACCGGCGGGAAGCTGGTCGGTATCGAGAACCCGCAAGGGCACCCCGGCGGGACAGAGAGTTACCAGCGGGGACCGAACGCGTGACCGGAGCGCACGGTACCGACGGTCGCACCGATTCCGTTACGTACATCCGGGCGGTGGTCCCAATCACAGACGAGCATCGCCGTCCCGTGGTCGGGCGGGCGGTGTCACGCACACACCCACAGGAGCGCCGATAGGATGGAACACCGACAGGCAAGCCAACACGTTTCGGACTTCGACTCGGTCGAAGCGGCGGTCGAAGATCCCGATCGAACTGTCCTGCAGATGGAAGGAGTCACGAAAGACTACGGCCGAGAGCTGGCCGTCGACGAGCTCTCGCTGTCGGTCAAGGACGGGGAACTCCTCACACTTCTGGGCCCCTCCGGCTGCGGCAAGACGACGACGCTACGCCTGCTCGCGGGTCTCGAACGACCTACGGCGGGCTCGATACGTATCGCCGGGGAGACAGTCACCGGCGGGGGGAAAGACGGATTTCGCCAGCCCGACCAGCGAGACGTGGGTATCGTCTTCCAGAACTACGCCCTGTTCCCTCACCTCTCGGTGGCCGAGAACGTCGCGTTCGGGCTGACCGACCGCGACGACGACGAGACGAAACAGCGGGTTGACGACCTGCTGGAGCTAGTGGACCTCACCGACCACCACGACAAGATGCCGAGCAACCTCTCTGGCGGTCAGCAGCAACGGGTGGCGCTGGCTCGCTCGCTCGCGCCGGAACCGGACGTGCTCTTGCTCGACGAGCCCTTCTCGAATCTCGACATCCGACTCCGGGTCGAGATGCGCGAGGAAGTTCGGCGGATCCTGAAACGGGCCGGCGTCACCGCCGTCTCCGTCACGCACGACCAGGAGGAGGCCCTCTCGATCAGCGATCGGGTGGCGGTCATGCACGACGGGACGATCGAACAGATCGGCGATCCGGCCACCGTGTTCCAGAACCCGGAGAGCCGGTTCGTCGCGAGCTTCCTCGGCCAGGCGAGCTTCCTCTCGGGACAGATTACCGACGGGGGTGTCGAGACGGCGCTGGGCACGTTCCCGCTGAATCGGTTGAACGGATCGCTGACTAGCTACGACGGTGCGGCGGTGGACATCCTCGTCCGGCCCGACGATCTGCGGGCGACGCCCGCGGCCCAGGCGACCGCGGACGGAACCGTCGTTCACCGGCAGTACAACGGGCCATCGTTCGTCTATCGCGTAAACCTGGACGGCGGCGACGTGGTCCACTGCATGCACAATCACGTCGAGACGTTCGCCGCGGACGAGTCGGTCGAGGTAGACCTCGTCGCCGACCACGAGCTCGCGTGGTATCCCGCTGAATGAACGGTCTGCGACGACCGGAGGTCCAGGCCGCCGTCATCGCTGTTTTCGGCGGGCTCGCCGTCTTCGCGCTCTCGCATCTCCTCTTTCCGTACCACACGAGCAACCACGACGAGGGGGTGTACCTCCAGCAGGCCGCCATGCTACTGGAGGGGCAGCTGTATCTCCGCCCACCGGTGGCAGAGGCCTTTCGACCGTGGTTCTTCGTCGCGAGCGAGCAGGGCCTCTATGCCAAGTACACGCCTGTCCCGGCCGCGATGTTCGCCGCCGGGAAACTGCTGGGCGGGTATCGCGTCGCGCTGGGGCTCGTCGCGACCGGTGCGCTCGCCGGCACCTACCACACCGTCCGCGAGGCGTTCGACCGGGAGACGGGCGTCATCGCGACCGCCCTCTTGCTCGGCTCCCCGCTCTTCCTCGTCGACGCGTCGGTGTTCCTCTCGTACGTTCCCGCGACGTTCTGGAACCTCTCGTTCGCGGCCGGCTACCTCCACGCGGATCGGACCGGGAGTCGATGGACCGCCGCGTTCGCGGGTGCCTGTGTGGGGATCGCCTTCTTCACCCGTCCGTACACGGCCCTGTTGTTCGCGACGCCGTTCGTCTGTCACGCGCTCTGGACGCTTCGGACCCTGGAACGGCCGGTCGTGGAACGCATCGGCCTCACCGCCGTCTTCGGGCTGTCCGGCGTCCTGGTGGCGGTCGGGTACAACGCGATGACGACCGGTGACCCGCTCGTCTTTCCGTACCAGGCGTTCGCGCCGGGGGACGGACTCGGGTTCGGAGAGCGGTCGATCCTGGGCCACACGCTGGAGTTCACGCCAGCGCTCTCGCTCCGAGCCAACGGGGAGCTCCTCTGGAAGTTCGCGACGCGGTGGCTCGTCGCCGGTCCGCTCGGGGCCCTCGCGGCCGTGCTCGGCGTCCTCGTCTCGCGCCGCCGCGGGTTCGACAGCCGACAGCTGGCGCTCGCGGGCGTCTTCCTCACGGTTCCGCTCGGGAACCTCTACTTCTGGGGGACGGTCAACATGCTCGGGCGACTGTCGGATCCGACCGACGGGCTCGTCCGCTTCCTCGGACCTTTCTACCATGTCGATCTGCTCGTCCCGTCCGTCGCGTTCGGGGCCGTGGGCGTTCTCTGGGCCGCCGGCGCTCTCCGTCGAACCGTCGAAGACCACGTCGCGGCCGAGCGCGCTCGCCCGAGCCTCGCTGCCGTCGCGCTCGTCTGTGTGGCGGTCGGCGGCGGGGCGGCCACCGTCGGGGTCGCGGCGCCGGTGCACGACAACTACACTGTCACCGAGCAGTACGAGCAGGCGTACGAACCCTTCGAGGAAAGCGACCTCTCGAACACCGTGGTGTTCCTTCCGACCCCCTACGGGGAGTGGCTGAACCACCCGTTTCAGTACCTCCGGAACGACCCGGGGTTCGACGGCCAGACCGTCTACGCGATGCAGGATCGTCCGTTCGCGGTCGTCGACAGCTATCCAGACCGGCGCTACTATCGCTACGACTACCGCGGTGAGTGGGAGCCGTACGCAGGTCGGTCAGTCGAACCGAGACTCCAGCGAGTCCGTCTCGTCGAGGGCGAGACGGTGACGACGAGCGTCACTGCCGCCTCGCCAGCCCCGGCGCGACTCCGCATCGTTCGACTAACGAACGACGACCGAACTGCCGAGGCGACGCTGGACGGGTCCGACCCACTCTCGCTGGAACTGGTGGCCGGCACCGACACCACGCGACTCCGTGGCCTCACTCAGAACGAGTCCGTCGCCGTCCCGACGCCCGATCGCGGCACGGTCACGCTCGTCGCCGTCGTGGACTACGGCGCCGGTTCGGGGTACGAATATCGGGTCGAACTGCCGGTCGAGCGAAGTGCCGGGAGCGTGCGCGCGCTCACGCCGCGACTCGACGTGTGCTGGACGGAGCAGCGGTGTGAGGGGCAGGCGGCATACGTGGCCGGCAGCCACCAGTTCACTATGGACCTGAACGTCACACTGACGGGCCGGGCAGCGTTCGAAGATACCTGACGCCGCGTCTCTCGCTCTGTCGCCGCCTCACCTGAACCGCTCTTCGAGGGCGACCCGGACGATCGACTTGGCGATGGCCGCACCGCCGGAGAAGGGGTCCAGTTTCGTCTCGCCCTTACGCTCGTCGTACTCGATTGGGCGCTCGCGAACGTCGTAGCCGCGCATCAGCGGCCGCATGAGCAGTTCCGCCGAGAGGCCGGTGTTCTCGGTCCAGGCGATCTTCTGGACGACCTCGCGGCGGTACGCGCGCATGCCGGTCGTCGTGTCGTGGACTCGCTTCCCCATGAGGGCGCTCGCGAGCAGGGCGAACAGTTCGTTACCGAGTTTGTTCATCCCCGGCATCTCGTCGGCCCCGTAGTACAGTCGGTCGCCGCTGACCACGTCGGCCCCGTCGTTGACTTCGTCGAGGAAGTCCGGGAGTCGCTCCATCGGATACGTGTCGTCGCAGTCCGTCGTCACGACGATCGGCCGTTCGGGCGTCAGGACCGCCTCGCGGACCGCGACGCCGTAGCCCTGCGGTTCCTGTTCGATCACCGTCGCGCCGTGCTCGCGAGCGATCTCGGGCGTCCGGTCGGAGGAGCCGTCGACGCAGACGACCTCGGCGCGCCCGTCGGTCACCGAGTCGATGTCTTCGAGCACGGTCCCGATGGCTTCGGCCTCGTTGTACGTTCCCATGACGACGGCGAGATCGTCGAACGTGAACGGCTCGTCCCCCTGTGTTGCGGATTTCTGCGTACTCATTGCCCGTTGTCTGTCCCGGCCATCCTTGAATGTTTAGGTTCGCCGAAACCTCAGTGATCCGCGAGGTACGCTCCCAGCGGCGTCGCGTCCGCCCAGATAGACTCGAAGAGTTCAGTTCCCCACGCGACCGCCTCGCTGGTCTCGGAGACGAGTTTAGCCGACGGCCACGCTCCGTCCATCTGCGGCAGGGTCAGGATCACCCACTCGGTCGAGACGCCGAGCGCGTAGTCGACCGGTGTCACACGCACGGCCGTCTCGTCGAATGTCCGCCTGTCGCCGTCGTCGATACCGGCGTCGATCATCCCGTCGATCACGTCGCACCCGACCACTAGACGCGAGCCCGGGGTGTCCGGCATCGCTGCCTCGTACTCTCGGTGGTACACGGGCGACACGACCTGACAACTCTCGACGCTCTCGACGCGGGTGACCACCTCGCGTACGGGCCGGTCGATGTCCGTCTGTGTGCCGCGAACGACCTCGTACGACCCGAGTTCGCACAGTCGGTGTCTGAACGGCTGGGAGATGACCGAGGCGTCGTGGCGCTCCCAGTACTCGGTGTCCCCTTCGATGAGTTGCTCAGTGAGTCGCTGTCGGTGGATGGTGTCGGCGATGAGCCGGCCGGTCCCGGTCAGTCGCCACGTCCCGTCGCTGGAGACGAGCAGTCCGCGGCGTTCGAGGTTGGCGAGCGCATCGTAGACTGCCGACTCGCTCGCGTCGAGGTCCGCCAACAGGTCGGCGGTGGTCCTATCCTGTGGACACAGCGCACTGATGATATCCGTTCGCACAGACGACGTACTAACGTACTGCACGACGGAGTCGCGAACCATACTGAACAGTTACCATAGCACTCGACAGACGCATACATATCAGTTTCCATTTGTAACGGACCACTCCGAGGGGCGGAGAAGGCTCCTGCACCGACTAGAATTTTTGCTCAGAGATGTGTTCATCTTTTTTATCTCGTAGATCGGACGTAACATTGCTGTCCGCCACGGCGACCACGTCCCCGCTGACCGCGACGGACTACCTTGGTCTCGTGGACCTCTCGAATTCGGGCAGTGACACGCCTCTGACAAGTGCTCGTCTGCCCGACGGGTCATGCGAAGCCGTGGGTTGCCCGCCCACGGCTCTCAGTGTCTCAGTCCAGGTTCTCACAAAGCGACGGCTCCCTCTTCGAAACGGGATCAGGCGTCCGGCGGTTCGTCGCGCCCGACGCGAATCTCGTAGGCCTCGATGTCCTCGTACGTGGCGACCTGTCCGCCGACCTCGACCGGGCCGTCCGCGGTCTGGACGACCATCGTCGCCACCTCGCGATTGGAACTGAACGACGTCTGATCGACCTTGCCTTCGATGACCCGATGGTCGCCCGTCTCCACGTCTCGCCCCTCGATGGTGGCGTAGAACTCGCCGTCGAGCGTCATCAGGTCGGAGATACACCGGCGGATCGTCCCGTAACGCCGCGGGAACGGCAGTCCGTCGCCGTCGTCGGTGATGACCTCGGCCGTCGTCCACAGCACCGTATTGAGAAACCCGGAGACCAGAAAGCCGAGTTCTGACCGATTGAAGATGACCCCGTAGCGGTCGGTGTCCCCGCGGACGCTCTCACGGGTCGCGTACATCGAGTAGTTCCCGTCCGCGACGGCGACGACCGGAGTCGTGATACCGCGTCGCCCCTTGACCGTCGTGGCGATGGACTGGTAGTCGAAGCGGTCCGGGTCCGGCGCGTCGGAGGCGGGCGAGATGAGTATCTCGATAGCGATCCCCGACCGCTTTCGCTCCGCGAGTCGGTCTTCGAAACGATCCAGCAGCGCCGGCGTCAGCGAGAGCGTCAGTTCGTACTCCGCCGTGTCGATGATGTCTTCGAGATACCGGAGTATCGTCGGGCGGGACTTGACCAGCGAGACCGCTTCGGGCTCTCTCGCGGGCGCGGTGTACCGCGAGGAGAGGTCGTCGACGAGGTCGTCGAGCGAGTTCTGGATCCCTTCGAAGGCCTCCCGGGGGTCGATCGCCAGCACCTTCATCGGGCGCGATTCCTTGAGTTCGACCAGTCCCACGTCGCTGAGGCTCCTGACGGTGTCGTACACCCGCGGCTGCGGGATGTCCGTGTTTTCGGAGATCTCGGACGCCGTCAGCTCGCCGTGCTGGAGAACGGCCAGATACGCCGCGATCTCGTACTCGCCGAGATTGAACCGCGCGATTACCTGCTCGAGCGATGCTTCCAAGTCGTCACTGGACATACGCAGGCGTTTGCGAGTCGAGTACTAAGAACTTCGGCACTCGGCCCGGTTCGCGGGAACCGAAACGGCCGTTTCAGCCGCTCGAAGACGGGGCTATCCGCGTCGCGTCCCGACGACTGCTGCGGCGGGATACGGGTGAACCGTCGCGTTACTGGTAGGCGCTGGACATCTGCGAGACCACGTCGGCCGGGGCGGCCCCGGAGTTCAGCGACGAGATCGCCGATTCGAGCGAGGACTGGACCGCGGGCGGTGCGGCCAGGCCGTGCGCGACCGACGGCGGCTGGGCTTCGCTGTTCTGGAAGTCCTCGATCTGCCCGGTCGAGAACTCGTTGAACGGCTCGGTGCTCACGTCGCTTCGCGGCGGAATCGAGCCCTTCTTCGGGTTGAAGATCTCCTGGGCCTCGGCGGTGCCGACGTAGCGGCACCACAGCGTCGTCGCCTCGGGCGACGGGTTGTTGATCGGGTACGGGAACGAGTCCATGTTCAGCGAGTAGTAGCCGCTGGTCCCCGGGAACGCGACGTGATCCCAGTCCTCGCCGTAGACGAGGTCGTTCGTGATGTAGGTCCCGGCCGCCCAGTCGCCCTGGTGCAGGAAGGCCGCCTCGCCGTTGATGACCTGATTGTTCGCCTCGGTCCACGAGATGGATCCGGCGTCGCTCGGGATGTACTCGAGGTAGGACTGGGTCGTCTCGACCGCCGTCTGCAGGGCGTCGCTGTTGGCGTCGACCTGTCCGTCCTCGAAGATGGCGCTGTAGGTCTCGGCGTCGGTCTGGCCGAGGAGAACGGTCGCGAACATCTGGAAGCTGGACCACGGGCTGCCGGTCTGGTGTGCCATGCCCGTGTAGCCAGCCTCCTCGACCGTCTGCATCGCGCCGACGAGGTCCGCTGGCGTCTCCAGACTCGTCGGGTCGACGCCCGCGTCCTCGACGACCTCGACGTTGTAGAAGAGGTTGTTGATCCGGTGGATGTTGAGCGGGACCGTGACGTAGCTGCCGCCGGGCTGGGCCGCGTTCTTGACGCCGCCCAGGTACGCGTCTTTCATGCCGTTCTGGGACCACACCGACTCCCCGATGTCCTTCAGCAGGTTCGCGTCGGTGAACGGGGTCAGGTTCTTGCCCGGCCACGCCTGCCACGTGCTCGGGTGGTTCCCGTTCTGGACGCGGGTCCGGATGTTCGCCTGGAGGTTCTCACCGGCGCCGCCGGCGATGAGGTTCTCGTCGAAGGGAACGTCCGGGTGCTTCTCTCTGAAGGCGTCCATCACGGACTGGATGGCTTCCAGACCGTCGCCCTCGCCCCACCAGTGTGCGACCTCCAGCGTGCTGTACTGGGTTCCGCTGGACGTGCTGCCGCCGTCGCTGGAGCCGTCACCGCTGGAGCCGTCGCCACTGCTGCCGTCGCCGCTGGAACCGTCACCGCTGGAACCGTCGCCACTCCCGCCGCAACCGGCGAGCGAGGCCGCACCCGCAGCACCGGCGATCCGAAGAGCGTTACGTCGTGTCAGCCGCTTGTCCGCGTTATCGTCAGTCATGGGTACACCAATACCTCATAATTCTGTATTGAAGATTAATACTTAATACTTCTGTATGGCAAAAATCGCCATTTCACATACGGAACGATCTTCTTAAAACGGCGTTATGTGCGTATTTCTGGCCCCTCAGGGCTTGAAAGTATTATACTCTACTGAGTAAATAAATCATGTACATACATCATTCTTCATATATATTGGGCGTAGAAGTCTTCACTTTCCCCCGATCACTCTCGTCCTGTGCCTGAGTGGAACGGCGGGCGCGGTCGCCGCTACAGCGAATCGAACTCGACCACGGCCTTGATCTGATCGTCGCCGTCCTCGAACGCGGCCTCGACGTTCTCCGGGTCGGCGACCGTCGTGACGAGGTCGTCGAGCAGCCACTCCGGGAGTTCCTGGAGGGTCTCGACGGCGTCCTCGAAGTGCGAGACGTGGGAGTTGACCGTCCCGATGAGACACTTGTTGTGGAGAACGATGTCGTTGTGCAGCGACCCGCCGTCGACCTCGAACTCCCACGGCTCGGGGATGCCAAGCAACACGCCGACGCCGTTCTGGTCGAGGGCCGAGACCGTCTGGACGGCGTGTGGGGCGAACCCGGTCGCCTCGTAGACGTAGTCCATCGACTCGTAGTCGGCCGGGAGTTCGTCGACGGGCGTCTCCCGCGAGTCGACGTACGTGCCCCCGATCCGCTCGACGACGTCGACGGTCGGATCGGGTCGGTCACGCCTGCCGACGCAGTAGGTCCGGTCGTACTCCCGTTCGAGCATCCACAGCGTCAGCAGACCGAGCGAGCCGTTCCCGAGCACGCAGGCCGACTCGGGTCGCCAGTCGAACGGTTCGCGCGTGGCGTAGGCGTGCTCGTTCGCTTTCTCGGTAATAGAGAGCGGTTCGACGAGGAAGCCGTACTCGGCGACCGACTCCGGAACGGGGACGAGGAAGTCCGCTGGCGAGGTGAAGTACTCCGCCATGAAACCGTGTGCTCCAACGATGCCGCGCTCGACGTAGTCGCCGTCGGGGGCCATGTCGGGTTCGCCCCGACGGAAGTACTCGTTCGTCTCTCCGCCGGGCTTGCGCCGGACGGTCGGCGCGACGATCTGCCCCGCTTCGAGCCCCGTGCCATTGGGCTCTTCCACGACGCCGACCGCCTCGTGTCCGAGGATCATGTGCTCCGCGCCGTCGGGATAACCGCCGTGGGAACCGTTTATCACCTCGTGATCTGTGCCGTCGACACCGACCCGCAGCGTCCGGACGAGCGCCTCGCCAGCCTCGGGGACTGGCCGCTCTCGCTCCAGAAGCTGGGGCCCGGCCGCGTCGGGCCGAACACCAATTGCTTTCATACGCACGCGGACAGTCAAAACACTCCGAATTAAGTCTTTCCTCAGTCGGACGCGTCGACGCTGACGGCCGCGCCAGCGTCGCTGGACCGATAGATCGCGTCCATCACCCGCTGGACGCGCAGCGCCTGCGAGACGGTGTTTCGAACCGGCGACGTCCCGTCGGTGACGGACTCGACGAACCGCGCAAGCGTGCGCTGATGCGCGTTCGCGTCCTGCGTCTCGACGGCCGTCGTCCGGTGGTGCATCGTCCCGTTGTCGACCGTCTCGTACATCGTGAGCGAGTCGTCCGCGAGGTCGAGTCTGGCCCCCGCGTCAGTTCCGCGGACGTAGTACTCCTGGCTGTCCGGTCGGTTCGTCGCCCACGCGACTTCGAGCGAGACGGTCGCCCCGTTCGCACAGCGGACGAACGCGCTCGCCGAGTCGTCCACGGTGAAATCGGCCGCGCCACCGTCCTCGCCCCACATGTCGACGTACGCGTAGTCGTCGTCGACACCGAACTGCGCCCGCGTATCCCCCGTGACCTCGGTGACCTCGGGATACCCCAGGAGGTGCAGCGACAGGTCGATGGCGTGCGCACCGATGTCGATCAGCGCCCCGCCGCCGGCGACGTCCTTTCGCGTGAACCACGAGCCGCGACCGGGGACGCCGCGTCGGCGGACGTAGTTCGCTTCGACGTGCGAGACATCGCCCAGCGTGCCGTCGGCCCGGTAGCCGGCGAGCGCCTCCACCGAGTTCGCAAAGCGGTTGTGAAAGCCGACCATGCAAAACCCCTCCGCATCCGCCGCGGCCGCGGCGATTCGCTCCGCACTCTCGACGGTGTGCGCCAGCGGCTTCTCGACGTAGACGTCGAGTCCCGCTTCGAGCGCGTCGACGACGTACTGCTCGTGGAACCTGTTCGGCGTGGCGACGAGTACGGCGTCGACCGATTCGTACATCTCCGCGGGATCTTCGTACGTCGCGGCGCCGTACCTGGCGGCGAAGGCCTCCCGTGCTCCGGGGTCGATATCCACCCCGGCCTCGAGGGACACCGGCCGGTCCAGCGCCTCCAGATTGGTGACGTGAATCTTGGCGATGTTCCCGAGGCCGACGATCCCGACCCGCACTGTCTCGGTCATTGGTGCTCGATACTGTCGCCCGTCAGATAATTAATACAACTGCTTTTCACGCTCCTCGCGCTCCTCCTCGCGCTCCTGTTGCTCCCGCGCTCTACGACGCCCGCGCCGATACTGGATGATCCCGGGAATGATCTTGTTCTTCAGGTCCAACACGAACGAGCCGATCCCGTACGCCCAGAAGAAAAACAGGACGAGCATCCCGCTCCAGTACAGCGTCGCGAGGTGGCTGCTCATCGTCAGTCGTCGGTCTCCACTTCGCTGCCGGACGTCGTGCTGTCCGTCCCGACAGGGCGGAGGTCGTGGACGATGGCCTCGCCGCTGGCCGAGTCGAACAGGTGGACGTTCCGCCTGTCGATGACGACCCCGACTTCGTCTTCTTCCTCGATGTCGGAGTCCGGGTCGATACTCATGAGCAACTGGTCGTTCGTCGCCAGCTCCTGTGACATCGACGTCTCGCCGTCGCCGAGCAGCAGATACGCGAATATCTCGTCGCCCATCGGTTCGAGGATGTCCGTCCGCGCCTGGATGATCCCCGACGGGTCCGCGACCTCCTCGCGGAGATCGGCGGGGTAGATGTCCTCGGGCCGGATCCCGAGCGTGACCGAATCGCCCACGCTCACCCCCTCGATCGACGACGGGTCGAACGCCAGCGAGAAGTTCGGCGTCTCCAGAGCGTCTTCCGTTACCGTGCCCTCGACGAAGTTCATCGACGGCGAGCCGATGAAGCCGGCCACGAAGAGGTTGTCCGGCTCGTTGTAGCACGTCAGCGGCGGGTCGATCTGCTGGAGGCTCCCCGAGTCGAGGACGGCGATGCGGTCCGACAGCGTCATCGCCTCTTCCTGGTCGTGCGTGACGTAGATGATCGTCGTGTCCAGTTCCTTGTGGAGGCGCTGGAGTTCGGTCCGCATGTGGACTTTCAGCTTTGCGTCCAGGTTCGCCAGCGGCTCGTCCATCAGGAACACGTCCGGTTCGCGCACGATCGCGCGGGCGATGGCGACGCGCTGGCGCTGCCC
>NZ_WRXL01000003.1:448167-595025 GCF_010119195.1 Haloarcula salina | reverse complement strand
GAGTATGAACTCGTGCGACTAGCATGGCTAAATCGGACTCCGATAGCAATGGCCTCCGGCAGGATCAACCGGAATGTCTCCCGGCTCGAAGCCAGGAGGGTTAGGCGGGATCACACCCGATGTGGGTGTGGTCGCTATCGAAGGGTGTTCGAGGACACCCATCGACCGGGTGTCACCGAACTATCAGGGCTAACATCAGATCCCATCTTGACGGCGGACCGCAGGGGTGGAATCCTCATTTCTTCGGACCTGTATGTTGTCTCGAAGCCCTCATAAAGGCTTCGAGTTCCATCGGCGAACTCCCGTTCGCCTCGGTCCGTGGCGGCCGGGTTTCGATGTCCCGACCGAACGTCGTTCGCATTCAACCCGAGTGCCCTGTTACACTTAAGGGCGTCGGATCGGGGCCACGTCGAAACCGCCCGACGTGAACCACCTTTGCGTCCCATCCGAATGCCCTGTTACACTTAAGGGCGTCGAATGGAGTTTCGTTCGACCGGGGGCGTCGCCCCGGGCCGCGTTCGCATTACATTCCGATGGGAGTGGCATACTTAACCCCGTCGAAGGGAAGGCGCTACGATAGGCGCTTACACGGGAGTGAGTGCCCCACACAGGTTGGAGATCAGGGATGGGGCCGAGGCCTCCAATACGACCGGCGCATCTTGGAGATCAGGGATGGGGCCGAGGCCTCCAATACGACCGGCGCATCTGTGACTCCTCACGCGCACGCGTGCATGACTTGGCAGACTGCGAACTCTGACCGAAAATCGGAGCCGCGATTAGATCTCGTCGAGGTGCTCGACGCCCTGTTTCGAGACGTTCCCCTTCGTGATGTCACCGGGCATCCAGTCGGGTTTGTCGTCGGGTGCCTCCTCGACCCAGGCCCACGCCTCGTAGATGTGGACCTTGTGTGTGCCCTTCTCCCGGAGTCGTATCTCTTTGGGGTCGGCCTCGTCCTCTCCGTCCGCCGGGTCGAGGCGACGCGCTGCCTTCAGCGCGGCCTGACGCGGGGTCCCGCCCGAGAAGACGCTCGATTCGTCACCGTCTTCGCGCAGTGCGAAGTTGCGCTTGTCACTGTCGGGTGCCATGATTGAACCGCTCCATGCCAATCCAGCACATGGCAGACCATAAATATACCCCCCAATTCGGCCGCCTTCGGCGGGTGCATTTATATACACCCGCCGAAACCAGTCCGCGAGGGGCCGCGTTCAGGACGGTCTGCGGCGAATCGACGCCGACGAAAGCGTCACGCGCGCGCCTGTCCCGTCGCAGTCCCGCGACGGTCGGCACGGTAGACTTAAGTGTATCCTGCAGTGAAGTGCGGAGTAGGATACCGCGATGGTGCGAAAGAAGAAGCTCAGCCCGAGTGGCGCCAAAGATGAGGACGGCGAGTACCACAACGTGCACATCAATCTTCACGAAGACGAGCTGGCCGTCGCCGGCATGGAGATCGGTGACGAGGTGTTCGTTCGCGTACGCGACAACAAGATCATCATTCAGAAGGCAGACCCCGAAGAGGTCGAACACGACTTCTAACGCACCATCGTTGGTGAGACATCCGTATCGCGGGCCGTCGAACCGGAAAAGACGACGGCGACATTCCGTTCGCGGCGTTCTGTTCGAAACGACATCCAGCAATGAGACTCTACGATATCGCGAAACCGGTCCTGTTCTCACTCCCGGCGGAGACGGCGAACCGAAGCGTCCATGGGCTCCTGGAACTGGTCGACGGAACGCCCGTCGCCGACGCGATGGCGGCACGGTACACGGTCGACGACGACCGCTTGAACGTGGCGGCGTTCGGCCAGTCGTTCGACAACCCCGTCGGCGTCGCGGCCGGCTTCGACAAGAACGCGACCGTCCCCACCGCGCTCGCGTCGCTCGGGTTCGGCTTCGCCGAGGTCGGGGGCGTCACCGCCGAGCCACAGACCGGAAACGCCCGTCCGCGCATGTTCCGCCTCCGCGAGGACGAGGCCATCATCAACCGAATGGGGCTGAACAACGACGGGGCGGATGTCGTCGGCGAGCGACTGAGAGGGACGAACGCGCCGTTCCCGCTGGGCGTCAACATCGCGAAGTCGGAACACGTCGGGACGGCGGACGCCCCCGCGGACTATCGCTACACCTACGAGCGAGTCGCGGACGGCGGTGACTTCTTCGTCGTCAACGTCTCCTGTCCGAACTCACAGGGGTTCGAGGAGCTACAGAATCGCGAGGCGATGGAGGCCATCCTCACCGAACTCCAGGACGCGGGCGCTGCGCCGCTGCTCGTGAAGCTCTCGCCGGATCTCCCGGAGCCGGCCGTCGAGGACACGCTCGACCTCGTCACCGAACTCGGGCTGGACGGCGTCGTCGCGACGAACACCTCGACGGAGCGACCGGCCAGCCTGCGCTCGCCAAACGCGGTCGAGCAGGGCGGCCTGTCGGGCAAACCCATCGAGAACACGGCCACGGAGATGGTCCGCTTCGTCGCGGAACGCGTCGACGTGCCCGTCGTCGGCGTCGGCGGCGTCTCGACGCCCGAAGGGGCCTACCGGAAGATCCGCGCCGGCGCGTCGCTCGTCCAGCTGTACACCGGACTGGTGTACCGCGGCCCGTCCATCGCCCGCGAGATCAACGAGGGACTGCTCGAACTGCTCGCCGAGGACGGCTTCGACAGCGTCGAGGACGCCGTCGGCGCGGACCTGTAGTCGGCGAATCCTGAAGTTCGGGGCCACCGAACCCCGAGCATGGCACGCCCCCGCACCATCCACATCGCCTCCTGGGACGACCGCTTTCTCGCGTGGCTCGTCGACGTGCTCCTCGTCGGCGCGGTCCTCTCCGGCCTGGGAGAGGTCGCCGGCGTCTTCTCGCTCGTGACCGGCAGTCTCTCCGTGACGACGCCCTTCGCCGGCCTCAACGGCCTCGCCCTGTTCGCGTACTGGACGGTCCTCGAAGGCCGGCAGGGACAGTCCGCGGGCAAGATGGTCATGGACATCGCGGTCAGGGACGAACGCGGCGACCTGATCGACTACGGGACCGCGGCCATCGAGAGCTTCGGGAAGGCGTTCCTGCTCCCCCTCGACTGTCTCATCGGCTGGCTCGCCTACGAGGAGGAGGGGCTGCGCCTGTTCAACAGGCTCTCGTCGACCATCGTCGTCGAAGTCGACGAAGAGGAGACGGCGAGACCCGACGACGTGGAATACGTGTATCCGAGCGAGAAGTGAGGAGCGGGAGCTATGCGAGTCCGTCCAGTCGCAGTTCGAACGCCGCCACCGGCAACTCCAGGTCGTGCTGCAACCACCTTTTTCCGCGTCGGGTAGCCTCGCTCACTCCGTTCGCTCCGGTACCGCTCGCGCAAAAACGTGGGCGAAAAAACCGACTGCTCGCTGTGCTCGCAGTCGATGCTACGCGAGTCCGTCCAGTCGCAGTTCGAACGCCGCCACCGGCAACTCCAGGTCGTGTTCCACGAGCACCGTCGGGTGAATCTCGCCGACGACGCCGACCGACTCGCCGTCGAGGACGACTTCGGCCGCGCGGCCGTCGATGAACGTCGGGTGCGTGGTCGACGGCGTCGAGAGGTCCGTGTCGAAGGCGTCGGCGAGCGCCTGGAGGCGGGCCTTCGCGTCCTCGTAGGAGGCGTCCGTGCGGGCGAGCGCGCCCGCGACGGTCCGGTGTTCCGCGACGCCGGTGTTCTCCGAGTCGTCGAGGCCGGCGGCGAGTCCGATCTCCGCGAGGTCCTGCGGATAGCTCCGGTGGGTGTTGTTCTCCAGGACCATCATGATCGAGGGGAGCGCCCACGTCCGGAGGATCGTGTAGTCCTCGCTGTAGGGTTCCTGAATGGTGACCGGTTCGTCGAGACCGACGGTACCGGCGTCGCTCCCGTCACCGTCGTCCGGCACGGAGAGGTTCATCCGCTCGAAGTTCTCGGCCTCGTTTATCATGTGGAAGTTCAGCAGGTCCTCGAAGCCGAGTCCGACCAGCGCGTCGCGGGCGGCGTCTTCGAGCCGTGAGCGATCGTGGCGACCCCCGACCGTCGACACGTCGGGGTAGACCGGTTCGAGGCTGTTGAATCCGAGCGCCCGGCCGATGTCGTCGATGAGGTCCAGCGGGTGGATGACGTCGACGCGGTATGGCGGGATCTCCACCTCGTAGGCCGCGTCGTCGCCGGTCGTCGGCGTGGCGTCGAGACCCGCGCGCTCGGCGTAGTCGACGACCTCGCGCTCGTCCAGCGAGACGCCGAGGATGGACTCGATGCGGTCGTGCGTGACCGTCTTGGTGCGCACGGCGAAGTCGGGGCGCTCCAGCGTCCGGCCGGCGTACTCTCCGGGCGCGTCGTCGGCGTACTCGACCGCGACGCGCTCGACGCGGCCGCCGCGGGCCTCCAGCGCGTAGCAGACGATGGCGCACATCCGGTCGATGGTCCACTGGTCGGTCCCGGTCATCTCGATGAACAGGTCCCGGGAGTCCTCGCTGACCTCGGTCCGGTGGCCGTTGATGACCGGCGGGAACGAGAACAGGCCGATGGCGTCGTAGATGGCCGGGACGCGGTCGAAGTCAGCCACGAGGTCGCCGTAGGTCTGGCCGGTCTCGTGGGACGCGACGACCTCGTTCGGCGTCATCTCGGCGTCGGCGTCGAGCGGCACGAACGTCGCCTCGTCGGGGTCGGCGCTGGTGTAGGTGATGGACTTGCCCTCGCCCTCGGTCGCGGCCGCCCCTTTCAGCATCGTCAGGTCGTGGACGCCGATGGCTCCCTTCGCGCGCTTGCGGCCCATCGTGGCGTGGAGCTTCTCCTGCAGTTGAATCAGGGACTCCAGGGCCTCCTCGCTCATGTCGAGGCCGCGGACGACGGCACCGGTGACGTACGGGCGCTCCTCGGGCTGGTCCTCGACCTCGATGGTCCAGTCGGCGCTGTTCGTGCTCGGGACGTACACGCCGCGGTCGTCGCCGTAGTGATAGCGCAGCGAGCGGGCGACGCCCTCCACGGAGAGGCGGTCGAGGCGGTCGGGCGCGAACTCGAGTTGGAACTCGTCGTCCTCGGTCAGGCCCTCGAACTCCAGTCCGAGGTCGAACAGATCCGACTTCAGTTCCTCGTCGTCCTTCTCGTCGTGGCCGGTCAGGTAGCGAAGCTCCTCGGGGTCGACGTCGACGACCGGCATCAGTGCATCACCTCCGTCTCCCGCAGCAGTTCCAGGTCACACAGCGTCCCGTGCACGTCGCGGATGTCCTCGAAGCCGTACATGAGCATCAGCAGGCGCTCCAGAGAGAGTCCCCACGCCATCACGTCGCACTCGACGCCAAGCGGCGTGAGCACCTCGTCGCGGAAGATGCCCGAGTTCCCGACCTCGACGATCTCGCCCGTCTCGGGGTGGGTCCCGAACAGCTCGAAGCTCGGCTCGGTGTAGGGGTTGTAGTGGGGCTTGAACTCGATGTCCGTGATACCGAACTGCTCGTAGAACTCCGTGAACGTCCCCATCAGGTCCCGCACGGAGAGGTCCTCGGCCATGACCCAGCCCTCGATCTGGAAGAACTCGAGCAGGTGCGTCGGGTCGAGCGTGTCGTTGCGGTACACCTTCTCGACGCTGAAGTAGCGCTGTGGCGGTTCGAGGTCGCCGACCTGGTGACCCGAGAGGTAGCGCATCGACAGCGACGTGGTGTGCCCGCGGAGGTCCATCCCGCGGGCCACGTCCTCGGTCCACGGCGAGTGATACCCCTCGCCGTCGGGGCCGACGCCCTCCCGGTGGGCCGATCGGACCCGCTCGACGAGGTCCTCGGGCAGGTCGCGGATCTCGTCGGGCCGCTCCAGCGCGAACTGGTCCCAGTGGGTACGGGCCGGGTGGTCCTGGGGCATGAACAGGCAGTCGTTGATCCAGAACTGGGCGTCGGCGTGAGGACCTTCCATCTCCTGGAATCCCATCCCGACGAGCGTGTCCTTCACGCGGTTTGCCGTCTGACGGAGGATGTGCTCCTTGCCGTGGCGCACGTCCTCGGCGTCGGCCTCGACGTTGTACTCGGTGAACTCGACATCTTCCCACTCGCCGCTGGTGAGGAGTTCGGGCGTCAACTGGTCGACGGTCTCGGCGACCTCGACGCCCTCCATCAGCGCGGTGACGCCGTCGTCGGTCAGCCGCACGGAGCGGACGGTCTCCTCGCGCACGTCGACGAGGCCGCGCCGTTCCAGTTGGTCGAGCGCGTCCGCGTCGGCGTCGTCGACGCGCCCGTCGGCGACGGCTTCCAGCGCGAGCATCTCGGGGTCCGCGCCGGGGTCGGCGTCGGGGTTGGCGGTGATCTCGCCGCTGTCGATCTCGCCGTAGGCCTTGCGGGCGTAGTTCGACAGCGCGATGTCGACGGCCGCGCCTTCGAGGCCCGACGCGCCGATGACCTGCCCCATCTGAACGGGACCCTCCTTCGCGCCGGCGTCCGTCGCCGCCGCGTAGAGGTCCTGTTCGGGCAGGCTCTCGCGGACGTAGCGCTCGCCCTCCTCGGTCAGTTCGTAGTGCGAAACGGTCTCCTCGGTGACGGTGAGGAGGCCGTCAGCTTCGAGTTCGAACGCGGCGCGCGTCGCCGCCTCCGGTTTGCAGTCGGCCTCGTCGGCCACCTCGTCGATCCGTCTGTCCTCCTGTGCGTCGGCGGCCTGCAGGACGGCCACCTGTGTCTGTGGTCGTTTCATACGGGTGTCTCGGTCGTTGTCGGGGAATAGCGCGGGTCGCTCAGTTAACGGTTCTCACTTCCCGCTCGCGGTTTCGTCCGACGGCGCCGGTGGACGCCATCGGAGTCCACGCGCGATCAGGCGGCGAAGAAGAAGCCGAACCCCGGGCGGACTGGTGGCTGGCGCGCGACGCCGGCACGGTGGGATTCGGATGCCATGTCTCAGCGATTGTGACTGCCGACCAAAAGCGTTGCGCGTGGAGGCGTCTCGACGCGAAACGAAGAAGCCCTTCTCTGCCGCTCAGTCCGCGCCCGAGCGCTTCCGGTCGGAATCGAGGTCGATGTCCAGGTCGTCCAGTCTGTCGGCCCACTCCTCGCGTTTCTCCTGGTGGTCTTCGAGGAACTCGGTCATCAGTTCGGCGGCCTGCTCCTTGCAGCCGCCACAGAGACGCTCGCCGCCGACGCACTCCTCGTAGACCTCCGTTGCGAACTCGTCGTCGTCGCCGGAGAGCAGGTAGGCGTACAGCTCGTAGACCGGACACTCGTCGGCCTTCCCGCCCTTCTCGCGCTGTTCCTCGGCGGTCGTCCGGCCGCCCGTCGTCGCCGACTTCACCTTGTCGTAGCCGTCCTCGGGGTCGTCAAGCAGCGAGATGTGCGAGGCCGGAATCGAGGAGGACATCTTCCCGCCGGTGAGGCCGGTCATGAACCGGTGATAGATAGAGGAGGGCGGCAGGAAGCCGTAGCCGCCGGTGTCGAGTTCGACCCGCCGAGCCAGTTCCTCGGCCTCGGCGCGCTCTAAGTCGAAGGCGTCGACGTGCTCGTCGTAGACGCGCTTCTCGCCGGAGACGGCCTCGATGAGCGCCTCGAACGCGTCGTCGGTCGCGTTGCGGTCGAGGAAGCGGATGCGCGGACGGAGCGGCTCCTTGCCCGCCTCGTCCAGTTTCGCCGCGACGGACTCCAGCGCGTCGGCGGGCGCCTGCCTGTTCTCGCGGAGCCAGTCGGCCGCCTCGCCACACCGAGGCCGGTCGGGCTCCTCGGCGTAGTCGTCGCGGGCGTCGTAGGCCTGTCGGAGGAGCGTCCGCTCGGCCGCGTCGGCCTCGAAGCTGGCGAACGCCTCCGTCACGCCGAAGTAGCGCATTCGGGCCGCGAGGTCCCGCGCCAGTCGCATGTGCGGGTCCTGGTCCGGGCCGACGGGGATGACCGTCGGCTTCGGCTCGTCCAGTTGCGGGTAGAGGATGTCGGCCATCTGCGTGACGACCGACTGCATGTGCGAGACGTCGGTCTCGCCGTCGAAGTCGTAGATGGCCTGCAGTTCCGAGAAGTTCGCCTCGGCCCCGAGTTCGAACGCGAGGTCCTGCACCTCGCGGTTGTCGGACTGCCGATAGAGCGTGCCGTCCTCGGGGTCGAAGCCGAGCGCGAGCAGCGAGAGGACGTAGTTCGTCGCGTGCTCGTCGATCTCCTCCCACGTGAGCCCGCGGGCGCTGTGGGCCTCCAGGTCGGCGATGAGCGCGTAGGCGTCGCCGCCCTGGCGCTGATGCCAGATGATCTCGTCGAAGACGAGCTTGTGGCCGATGTGGGGGTCGCCGGTCGGCATGAACCCAGACAGCGCGGCGAAGTCCTCGCCGGTGCGCATCGCCTCGGCGACCGGCCGGTAGTCGCGGTGGCCGAAGATGACGCCGCGGCGCATCAGGTAGTGGGGATTCGGGACTTCCGGGAGCAGGTCGTCGAACTCCTCGATGCCGAACTGCTCGAACAGCTTGCGGTAGTCGGCGATGGTCGAGGAACCCCACGGGTCGAGCGTGGCCTCGTCGGCCCCCTCGGCCTCGGTGCCGCCGTCGGCGCGTACGGGCGAGGCGGTGTCCCCGGCCGCCGCGTCGAACTCCCGCCACTGTTCGCCCGACTGGCGGCGGTCCTCGTCGGGCGATGCGTCGTCGTGGTGGGAGTCGTCCGTCGTCATGGGTACACCGGGCTCGCGGTGAGCCGCGTTACAGGGGTCTTGGTCCCGGTCGGCGCAAAAAGGGTTCGTTTCCGAGCGCCTCGGCGGCGGAGATGAGCCGAACCGTCCGCAATCTGCGCGCTCGTCAGGGCGTCAGCCGCTCGACGGCGACCCACTCGATGTCGCCCGCGTCGTCCACGAGCGCGAACGCCATCCGCTTGCGGACGCCGTGGGCCAGCCGAACGTCCAGCGCGAGGTCGCGGGGCTCGAAGGCGTGGTCGGCCGGCAGGACGCGCACGAGCAGTTCCGAGTGCCCGAGGTCGTCGGCGCTCGTCACGTCCGCGTAGGTCCGGAAGTCGGCTCCGAACTTGAAGCCGGTCTTGGGCGCGACGCCGCTCGACCGCAGCGCGTCGTACACCGCCAGCCGACGGTCGAAGCGCTCGCCCTCGACCGCGCGACCGCGCTCGACCACGGCGTCGGCCCCGCCGTCGACCGACAGCAGTCCCTCCCGGGCGAGGTAGGCGGCCTCCACGAGTGAGAGCTGGACCGCGCCGTCGTCGTCGAGGCGCTGGCCGTAGAACGCCGACTCGTACAGCGCCGCGGGCGGGTCCCAGCACAGCACCCGCTCGGCGAGCAGGTCGCCCTCGGTTTCCGGAACCGCGGCGACGCTGGTCCCGCCGACTGCGGGCCGGTCGGTCTCGAGGTACGTCACCTCGCTCTCCTCGTCGACGACCGCGAGGACGCACTCGCCGAGGGCCGCGGCGTCGACGGTGTCGCGCTCGCCGACGACCCGGACGCGGTAGGCGACAGCGCCGTCCCACGGCCCCTTCCCGCGCGGGTAGACGACGAAGTCCGCGCCCGCCGGATCGTCGACCCAGCCCTCACGGGCGGGCGAGAGGTAGAAGCCGCGGTCCCGCAGGTCCTTGTAGACGAGGAAGGCGACCTCGGAGACGGCCGACGAGGTGAGGAGGGCACGGAAGTCCATCCCGTCGATCCCCTCGATGTCGCCGCGGTAGAGCAGGTGCGCGGCCTCCACGGGGGCGAGGTCGAGATCGCCGTTGCGAGCGCGCCCGTAGCCGCGCGAGTCGTAGAATCGCTCGCGGGCCTCCCCGCCGGCTCGGACGACGTCGCCGTCGAGCGTCAGTTCCATGCCCGGACGTGGCTCCCGCGGCGACAAAGCCCCTGCGGGTCGGCCCGCCGGCGGCGGTCACCCGGACGCCGCGCAGGTGCTGTCGAGACAGCGCCGTCCGCCAGCCGTCTCGAACAGCGGCAGGCCGCAGGCGCACTCGCCGACGACGACGCCGGCGGGCATCGCGAACCCGGTGTCGCAGTCGGGATAGCGCTCACAGCCGGCGAGGAGGCCGCCGCGCCGGAGGATCAGTAGGTCACCGTCGCAGTGCGGACAGCCCCACTGCCGGTCGAAGGCGTTTGCGACGGCGTCGTCCATCGACTCGCACGCTCGATCGAGACAGCACTCGAAGGACTGGCCGCGTTCGACCCGAAACGTCGGGAGCCCGCAGTCCGAACAGCGGCCCGCGGTGACCTCGGCGTCCGTCGGAATCCCGTAAGACGCCTCGCAGGCGGTGCAGTCGACGGCGCTTCGGGCGCGGACCAGCGTGCCGGGACAGTCCGGGCAGTCGGCCACCGGAACGCCGGCGCTCGACGCCGGATAGCGGGCGCTCCCGTGTTCGTGGTGGGCGACGACGCGAAGCAGTTCGCCGCCGTCGCGGGCCGTCACGGTGCCGTCGTCGACGGCGACGCTCTCGGCGCGCGTGAGCCACGCGACCGGCTGGTACCCCTCGGCGTCGTGGACGAGCACGGTGTTGTCGGGCTTGACGACCACGAGTACGTTCCCGCGCTGTTCGCGCTCGCGAGAGCCCTCGAAGACGGTCGTACACTCGCCGGCCATCACGCGGAGTCCGTCGTGCATGGATCGGTCTGGTCCCGCGCTGGTATTTGAAGGTACCCACGGACGCTGCCATTCGGCACGCGAGAGAGTCGCGTGCTGAGCCGGACCATGACACGTCGCTATCGAAGAGTCCTCGGCAGGTGCTAACACACCAATAGAAGGCCAGACGGCCGTAAGTATTACACATCACTACTCACGCGATTATCGCAGCAAATAATTCGGCGGTAACCCTTAAGTCGTGGATTAGACGAGCGTTGATATGAATATTCAGGGCAAGCTAATAGTCTTACTTTTAACAATTTCGCTCGTTCCGTTGGCCGGTGTCGGGTTGCTCTCTGTCAACAGCATGGGAGAACTGAATCAGAACGCGCAGATGCAAAGCGGCGAGTATCTGCGGGGCTCGATGACCGATCAGCTGAACAACAGCGTGGAGGCGCGCCAGGAGGGCATCCAGAATCAGGTCAATCAGCGCGAGGTCGACGTGCGCTCGCTGGCGGACTCCTCGACGATGGAGAACTACCTGTCCGCCAAGGACGGCGAGATGGAACTGGTCCAGCAATCGAGCCAGCGCCAGCTCGGCTACACGTCGCTCCAGATGCGCTCGGGCATCGACAACGCGATGCAGATGGTGCTGGAGAAGGAGTACGACGGGCGGGAGTGGGAGGACCTCTCGCCCTCGGAACAGCGACAGGTCGAGTCCGAAGTCGAGGCGATGATCAGCGGCACGACGGGCGACCGGACGCGCACTGACGGGACCATGTACGACTCGTTCCAGCCCGGCTACATGGGTGACACGGGATACGCGTACATCACCGACAGCGACTCCAACGTCGTCGTCCACCACAGTCTGGACGACGGCCACAACCTCGTCGAGGACAGCGGCGGGACGCTGGTCGTCTTCGAGGACATCGAGTCCGAGGTCGAGTCAAATCAGACGATCCGGGACGGCGAGAAGTGGGGCATCGCCGAGTACGAGTGGGAGGACACGACCCAGGAGGGCAACCCCGAGATGACGAAGTTCATCGCCTACACCTACTACGAGCCCTTCGACTGGGTCGTCGCGCCGAGCGTCTACTACTACGAACTCCAGCAGACCGCCGTCGAGGACGCCGAGAGCGAGATGGAGGCCTCCTTCCAGCGGTATCTCTTGACGCGGACGGTCACCGTCGGAGACGAAGAGCACCTGGCGTACGAGCACATCACGTTCGCGGGCCCGGACGGGGACGAGATCCTGCACGCCGACCGGACGGGCCGGGACGTGACCACGGGCACGGACAGTTCGGCGTCCTACGCCGACGAGAGCTGGTTCACCATGGCGGAATCCGGGACCCGGGGCGAGGCGTACTTCGACGAGATCGAGACGAGCGACGGGCACGAACGGCTGTACGTCTCGACGCCAGTGTACGACAACAGGGGAGCCTTCCGAGGCGTCGTCGCCGCGCAGTTCAACTACTCGATCGTCACCCAGACCACGAACCGCGTCACGGTCGGCGAGACCGGCTACCTCTACATCCTGAACGACGAGGGCGAGATCGTCAGCCACCCCGACCAGCAGATGATCGACCAGCGCACGAGCGTCGCCGACGGCGAGTACGGTGCGGAACTCGGAACGATCGCCCAGAGCCAGATGCTCGCCGGCGAGTCGGGAATGACGACGCACACGAAGGCCGTCGAGGGCGAAGACAACGAGACGCGGTACGTCGGCTTCGCCCCGCTCCAGTTCGGCGACAGGCAGTTCACGCTCGTCGCGACGGTCCCGGAAGAGGACATCAACGAGCCGATCGCGGCGCTCGGCGCGGCGCTGCAGTCGACGACCGCGTCGGCGCGGAACCTCGTCATCGCGCTGTCCGGTCTCGCGGCCGTCGCGGTCGCGGTGACCGGCTACGCCGCCGCCAGGTACTTCTCGAAGCCGATCGTGCAGGTCCGCGACCGCGCGACGGCGCTGTCGCAGGGCCGGTTCGACCAGACGGACGACATCTCGACCGGCGACGACGAGATCGGCGAGATGGTGGACGCCTTCGAGGACATGCAGACGAACCTGAACCGGCAGGTCGACCAGATCGAGTCCGTGAGCGACGCGCTCGGCGAGGGCCATCTCGACGAGGAGGTCGAGACCGATCTGCCCGGGAAGTTCGGTGAGATCATGGAAGGGCTCGAAGACGGGATGACACAGCTCGGAGCGAGCTTCGACGAGATCAGCCGAGCGAGCCGGAACGTCCGCGCCGGGGAGCTCGAGCAGGACCTCGACACCGACCTGCCCGGCGACTACGGGGCCGTCATGCGCGAACTCGACTCCGGGCTCACGCAGCTCTCGGAGAGCTTCGACCAGCTCGAGGCCGTGAGCGCGGACCTCCGCGAAGGGCAGCTGGACCAGGACCTCGACACCGACCTGCCCGGGGCCTACGGCGACGTCCTCGCGAACATCGACGAGGGCCTCGACGCGGTCGACGAGAGCATCGCCAGGGTCCAGTCGATCGCCCAGGACGTGAGCGAGGCGAGCACAGAAGTCGCCACGAGCACCGCGGAGATCGAGAAGGCGAGCCAGGAGGTCGCCGAGTCGGTCCAGGAGATCTCCAGCGGGGCCGACACTCAGTCCGGGAACCTCCAGGAGGTCGTCGGCGAGATGAACGACATGTCGGCGACCATCGAGGAGATCGCCTCGTCGTCGGTCGACGTGGCCGGGACGGCACAGGAAGCGGCCGAGCGAGCGCAGGAGGGCAGCGAGCGGGCCGCCGAGGCGTCCGCGGAGATCCGGGAGATCGAAGACGGCGCCGACGATGCGGTCGACCAGGTCGCCGCGCTGGAGTCGGAGATGGACGAGATCAGCGAGATCGTCTCGATGATCACCGACATCGCCGAGCAGACGAACATGCTCGCGCTCAACGCCTCCATCGAGGCCGCGCGAGCGGGCGAAGCGGGCGAAGGGTTCGCCGTCGTCGCCGACGAGATCAAGTCGCTCGCGACGGAAGCCGGCGAAGCGACCGAGGAAGTCGAGTCGCTCATCAGCGAGATCCAGTCGTCGACGGGCGAGACCGTCGAGGACATCGAAGGGATGCGCGATCAGGTCGAGGAGGGCGTCAGGACCACCGAGGACGCCATCGAGATGTTCGACCAGATCGAGGAGGTCGTCGACGAGGCCGAGAGCGGCGTCACGGAGATCAGCGACGCCACGGACGAGCAGGCCGCCACCACCGAGGAGGTCGTGGCGATGGTCGACGAGGTCAGCAGCGTCAGCGAGGAGACGGCGGCGGAGGCGAGCAACGTCTCGGCCGCCTCCGAGGAGCAGTCCAGTTCGCTCACCAGCGTCTCCGAGAACGTCCAGTCGGTCGCCGGCCTCGCGGACGACCTGGAGGAACTGGTCGACGAGTTCGAGGTCAGTGACGACACGAGCGAGCAGGAGTCGCTCGATGCGGACGACGCCGGTCCGGCCGCCGGGGACGACTGAGCGGCCGCGACCCATCGCGGCGGACCCGCCGCTCTCCGGCGGGGACGAGAGAAGCCAAGCAACACGCGACGCCGCGTTTCAGCAGTACTCGGCGCGGTTTTTCAGTCGGATGCGAAACGAGGTGGGGAGCCGACGCGCCGCACGGAGCCGCGGCCCGCTGTCAGGGGTCAGCCGTCGACGGCGAACCCTTCGTCTTCGAGCGCCGCGCGGAGCCGCGGCCCGTGGTCGCCTTGCAGTTCGATGCGGCCGTCGGCGACGGTGCCGCCGACCGCGAGACGGCGCTTGAGTGTCGAGGCGAGCGCCTCGAGGTCCGTCGACGCGTCCTCGAACCCCGAGACGACGGTCACCGGCTTGTCGTACCGCCGAGACTCGACGCGGATCGAGACGCGCTGCTGTGCCCGAGCGAGGTCGTCACCGACGCCGATGTCGTCGGGAAGCCCCGTGATGTCGCTGAAGTCGTTGCTCACTACGGATGATTGTAGGCCGGCCGCTGGCTTAGCGATGTTCTCGGCGCACGCCGAACTCACTGGGCGATCAATCGCTCCGAGCGCGACGGGACTGGAGTGCCCGGAGTCGCAACAGCCAAAGCCGTCGGCGCTCGAAGGAGGGGCAATGAGCGACAGCCCCGCCGGCGTCTGTTTCGACATGGACGGCGTCCTCGTCCAGTCCGAAGACCACTGGGTCAGCGCCCAGCGCGACGAGATCCTCCCGACGGCCGCGCCGAACGACGACATCCCCGTCGCGGCGATCACCGGCCGCGACTACACCGAGGTGTACCCCGACCTCGCCGCCGAGTACGACATGGCCGTCGGGCGAGACGAGTTCGAGGCGCTGTTCGAGAAACACGGCGAGCGCATCTACGGCGAGCACGCGACGCTGCTCGACGGCGCACACGACCTGCTCTCGGACCTCCGGGCGGCCGGCGTCGCGCTGGCGCTCACCACGTCGGCCCCCTGGGCCTGGATCGACGTGGTCGACGAGCGCTTCGACATCCTCTCGCAGTTCGACGCGGCGGTCAGCGCCGAGGACGTCGACGGCCCCGGCAAGCCCGAGCCGGACATCTACGAACGGGGCGCGGCGGAACTGGGCCTCGCTCCAGAAGCGTGCTGGGCCGTCGAGGACTCCACGATGGGCGCGCGTGCGGCCGTCGCCGCCGGCATGACGACGATCGGCTTCCGCGGCGACGGCGACGAGACGGACCTCTCGATGGTCGACCACGTCGCGTCGGGAAGCGCGGACCTCGGGGAACTACTGCTCGGTGGCACGCGAGGACTGCCAGAATAGAGAGCGACCGGCCGGGTCAGGCCCGGTCGCCGTAGCCTCGGCCCGCCAGCAGGCCGAAGACGTTGAGGGCGACGACACCCACGAAGACGAGGAAGGTCTGACTGTCCAGTCCGCCCAGCAGTAGCGGGGGATACGCCAGCGGCGCGAGTATCGCGAGCCAGAACGCGACGAATCGCAGGGGACGGACCGCGAGGGACTGGAGGTCGACGTTGCGTGGGGCGGCTTCCGTCGGGGAGCGGAAGGGCGATGCACTGGACATTGTGAGCTTCCTCACTTCTTCGTATGGACCTGTCCCACAATATAAACGGCAGACGCTTGCCGTGAGTTCGCTCGCTTTCCGCACCCTTCAGCGGATTTCACCGCACTTCAGGGAGTCAGTAACGCGACCTCGAGACGCTTCGAGAAGCTTTGATAAATTTTATCGGCCGTTCTGAGCGCGTTTCGAGTTCGCTTCAGTCGGGAGCCTCACCGGACCGTCACGGTCCGCGTCTCGGTGATCGGCGGGAGCGGTAGCGCCGGGAACGCGATTTCGACGGCGAACGTGAGTTCGTCCGCGTCCGCGCCGAAGACGGCGACCGGAAGCGCGGCCTCGCCGAGGTACGACGGCTTGGCGGTCATCTCGCGGCCGTTGACCGTCACACGCAGGCCCGCGCGAGCGCCGCCGCCGTCGTTGGTGACCGCGACCTCCCGCATCTCGTTCTCGCCGGGGGCGATGCTGTCGGGGAACGCGCCCCAGTCGACGCGCACGACCGGCAGGCCCCGGGCGTTGGAGACCACCTGCTCGGCGACGCCCTCCGAGAGCCCGGCGCGGACGAGCGCGTCGGGGCCGGCCTCGACCACGTCGGCGGGCGAGGACAGGCCCGCGGCGGCGAGCTTGCCCGCGCGGCCGCTCCCCACGCCGTCGATGGCGGTCAGCCCGACCGCGTCGGCGCTGATGCCGTGTTCGACGCGGGCCTCCACCCGGCAGGCGAGGTTCGCGTAGCGGGCCGGCCCGAGCGTGTCGAGGAATTCCCGGAGCGCGGCGAGCAGGCGGAGCGCGTTCTGGCGGATGACCCACGCGTCGCTCTTGAGTTCGGTGGGCGTCGTCCCGGTCATCCCCGACCGCAGGATGGCGAGCACCTTCCGCTGGCCGGCGTCGAGGCTGTCGGCGGCCGAACCGCCGAGCACCGCGTGGACCGCGTCCTCCTCGTCGGAGCGGGCGCTGACGCTGTCGAACTCGGTCGCGCCGGCCACCGCGGTCAGCAGGTCCTCCTCGTCGACGGTGACCCCGGTGTCGGGGTCGGCCGCCCGCTCGCAGCGCTCGGCGAGGTCGGCGAAGCGGCGCGCGGTCGACAGCCGGAGGTAGAACTTCGAGGCCAGCTGGCCCAGCCGCGTCGGCTCGACGGCGAGGCCGTCCTGCTCGACGAACCCCTCGGAGACGAGCGCCGAGAGGGTGTCGCTGACCCGCTGTCGCAGGTCGCTACCGGCGTCGTAGGCGTCGGGCGCGGACTGCGAGCGGGCGTAGTAGAACGTCGTCGCGAGCCAGTCCATCACGTCGTCCACGTCGCCGATGGTCCCCAGCGCGATCTCGGCGTTGAGGTGGGCGTCGAGTTCGGCCGCCAGCCGGGACTCGATCTCCTTGCCGTCCCGGAGCAGCCGGCGGTACTTGTCGGCGTCCGAGCGGTCGCAGACGACCCAGGCGTAGCCCATGTCGTCGTAGCCGGGCCGGCCCGCGCGGCCGAGCATCTGGAGCACGTCGAGCGGGCTCATGTCGACCTCGCCCTCCAGCGGGTCGTGGAGCTTGGTGTCGCGGATGACGACGCAGCGGGCGGGGAGGTTCACGCCCCACGCCAGCGTCGACGTGGAGAAGAGCAGCTGAATCTTCCCCTGCTTGAACCACTCCTCGACCCGGTTCTTGTCCTCGCGGGCGAGGCCGGCGTGGTGGAAGCCGACGCCGTCGAGCACGGACTGCCGGAGCGTGTCGTTCGAGAGGTCGGCCGCATCGTTGTGGAAGTCGTAGTCGCCGCGGGCCCCCATCGGCACGTCGCGCTCGGTGATCTCGTCGCGGGCCTTCTTCGCGGCCTGGACGGTGTCCTGGCGGGAGGAGACGAACACGAGCGCCTGGCCCTCGTCGCGGATGTGGGGCTCGGCGAGGTCGAGCGCCCGGTAGAGGCGGCGGTACTTGTCGGCGAAGGCGTTCTCGCCGTGCGAGTAGGTCTTCACGTCGGCGTTCAGCGGCACGGGCCGGTAGTCCTCGCCGAAGGCGAACGTCGTCTCGTCGGGGGCGTCCAGCCAGTCGGCCACGTCGCCGATGTTCGGCATCGTCGCCGAGAGCGCGACCACGCGCGGGTCACACAGCCGGCGCAGGCGCGAGACGGTGACTTCCAGCACCGCGCCGCGGCGGTCCGAGTCCAGCAGGTGGACCTCGTCGATGACGCAGCAGTCCACGTCCGTGATGAACGAGTAGCGCCGCGTCTCGTGCTTTCGCGTGGCCGAGTCGGCCTTCTCGGGCGTCATCACGAGGATGTCGGCCCGCTCTGCGCGCCGGGGGTTCAGGTCGCGCTCGCCGGTGACGACGTACACCGAGTAGCCGAGGTCCTCGAAGCGCTCCCACTCGCTCTCCTTCTCGTTGGTGAGCGCGCGGAGCGGGGCGAGAAAGAGGGCGGTCCCGTCCGCGGCGAGCGTCTTGCAGATCGCCAGTTCCGCCAGCGCGGTCTTGCCGCTGGCCGTCGGCGCGCTGACGACGACGTTGTCCTCGCGGTTCAGCAGGGCCGGCAGGGCCTCGGACTGCATCGCGTTGAACCGCTCGAAGGGAAAGGCGTCGGCGAACTCCGGAAGGACCTCCGCGACCGCCACGGTCGGCTCGCTGTCGGCTCGGGATGGCACGTCACAGAGGCGGGTCCGCGACGGCAAAGGCGTTTCTATGGCGGAGTGAAAGTGCGACGGGGCATCCGGTTCCCCGCTCGGGTACCCTTAACTGTCTGGCCCCGGGATGAGAGGTGTGAGCAAGGAGTGGGACCCGGAGACGGTGTTCGAGGTCCTCGGCAGCGAGGAGGTCCGGCGCATCCTCGCGGCCGCCAACGTCGACCCCGTCTCGGTACAGGCGCTCGCCGACCGCCTCGACGCCTCCGAGCCGACGGTGTATCGCCGCGTCAACGTCTGTCAGGAGTACGACCTGCTGCGCGAGGAGACCCGCGTCGACGCCGACGGCAACCACTACAAGGTGTACGAGACGGCCCTGGAGCGGGTGTGCTTCGAACTCGACGGCGGCGTCTTCGAGGTGGACATCCAGCTGCGCCGGGAACTGGTCGACGAGAGTACCGCGGTCCGCGAGGGCGGCGAGAGCGACGCCGAAGCGGAGAGCGAGGGCGACGACGAGCCAGGCGCCGGCGGGGCTACGCAGGACGCCGACGAGGCGTGATTCGCCCGGCGAAGACGCTCGCAGTCCGGCGTTCCGTCACGGGGCTTCACGGATTGAAACTGCCGCGCGTGACGCCAGTTGGTCCTGCTGGGCCGATCGAACGGGTAGATTTCGACGCGACGGGGCCGGACAAGCTTGATCGTCCCATATCGGGGATTTCAGCGCCTGAAGCGCTGGCCGGCGTTATAACACTCTCCCTCGACAAGAGACGGGTGGAACCGATGTCTGTGCTCGAAACCGTCAAGGAGAAGGTGGGAATCGCGGAGGAAAAGCCCCTGTACGAGTGCGAGGACTGCGGCCACGAGTTCCGCTCGGCCGCGGACCCCGACTCGTACTGGTCGAAGTGTCCGGAGTGCGAGTCACAGGAAATCACGCAGATCGAGTGACGACGGGCGACGGTCGCGACGGCGAGCGACGGTCGGTTCTCCGCAGGGACCGCGCCATCGACAGCGCCCGGTACGCGGTGCAGCCATGCGACTCGGGCCGCCCGAACACAATCCCTTTTGCGAGACGCCACCAACGAGCGGGTAATGAGTCGTTCGCGCAAGCCCGACTGGCTGAAGTCACGGCCGCCGTCGGGCGAGCGGTTCACCGAGATCAAGCGGATCCTCCGCGAGCGCGACCTCAACACCGTCTGCGAGGAGGCCAACTGCCCGAACCTCGGGGAGTGCTGGTCGGGGAGCGCGAGCGCGCCGGGCGCAGGCGACGGCGGTCACGGCACGGCCACGTTCATGCTCATGGGCGACCGCTGCTCGCGCGGGTGTAACTTCTGTGACGTGGAGACTGGCGGGATGGAGCCGCTGGACCCGGATGAGCCGCGGCAGGTGGCCGAGGCCGTCGCCGAGATCGGCCTCGACTACGTCGTCCTCACGAGCGTCGACCGCGACGACCTGCCCGACCAGGGCGCGGGCCACTTCGCCGAGACCATCCGGGCGATCAAGGAACGCGATTCCTCGATTCTCGTGGAGTGTCTCGTCCCCGATTTCCGGGGCGAGCCGGACCTCGTCCGCGAGATTCTAGACGCGGGCCCGGACGTGTTCGCGCACAACGTCGAGACCGTCGACCGCCTCCAGTGGCCGGTCCGGGACCGCCGGGCGGGCTACGAGCAGACGCTGTCCGTCCTGAGCCAGGCCGACCGCGAGAGCGACGTGTACACGAAGACCAGCCTGATGCTGGGGGTCGGCGAGTACGCCCACGAGGTGTACCAGACCCTGTCGGACCTCCGGCAGGCCGGCGTCGACGTGGTGACGTTCGGCCAGTACCTCCAGCCCTCCCGCTCGCACCTCGAAGTGTCCGAGTTCGTCCACCCAGACGCCTTCGACACCTGGCGGCGGGTCGCCGAGGAGGAGTTCGACTTCCTGTACTGCGCGTCCGGGCCGATGGTCCGCTCGTCGTACCGGGCGGGCGAACTGTTCGTCGAGGCGGTCCTCCGCGACGGCGACGACCCCGTCGAGGCCCGCGAGCGACTTCGAACCGGCGGGAATCGGTGAGAGAGCGGGACGTCACGACGTGCTGGCGGTCGGTGGTAGGCCAGACGGCGAGTGCAGCGCGCCCGCCCGAACAGATCGCTATATAGCCGTACACAGCGCTGTTGTCGGACAATATCTGTTAGAGAACTATTATAAGCGCTCAAATAGGGAACCAGATGTTCGTTGTGCTGAAAGCATGAGCGCAACGTCGACCGCGTCGGAGAGCTGGTTCACGTTCGACAAACAGGACATGATGGTGTTCATTCTCGTCATGTCCCTCACGGGGTTGCAAAACGCCGTGACGGAGATACTCCCTGAGTTCACGCTGGGGCCGCTCGAACTCGGCGTCGGCGAGTTCGTCTTCATCCCCATCGTGCTGGTCCTCCTCTTTCGGACATACTGGGCGGCGCTGGCCGTCCCGGTCGGTGAGATCGTGTTCGGCGAGATCCTGCTGGGCGAGTTCGACGGGCTCGGGGCCATGGAAGGGCTCCTCCTGATCCCGATCTGTTACTACTTCGCCGCGAAGCTCCTGCAGGACCCGGAGAACACGACACAGCTCGCGATCGTCGTGTTCCTCGCGGAGGGGCTAGAGGAGTTCTTCGCGATGTTCATCGACATCGGCAAGGTGTACGTCGGGGTCGAGGAACTGGAGGCCGTCCCCGGGCTCCCCGAGAGCATCCTCGTCCTGGAGGCCGTCGACCTCGTCACGCAGATGGTCATCACGGGCATCGTCTTCGGCGTCGTCCCGGCGCTGTACCTCTACCCGAAGCTCCACGGCAAGGTCGAACCGCTGCTCGGGATGGAGCCCTACGAGGGCGAGCGCGGGGCCTCGATGTGGCGCGGGTTCTCCGCGAAGGCATTCCTCGCGATGCTGGTGGCCGTCCCGCTGGCGTTCGTCGCCGAAGCGGCCAGCGAGGTCGGCGGCGCGGTGAACGTCGTCTGGGAGCCCGCCTTCCTCGAGACCTACGGCCAGACGTTCATCGCGGTTCCCATCGCGGTCGCGGCCGTCGTCGCCGCCGTCGTCTGGTATCGAGCGACCCGACGGGCGTCTGAATAGCATGGACGAGACACACGACGCGGCCATCGTCGTCGACGACCTGTCGTTTCGGTACCCCGGAACCGATGAGAACGTCCTCGACGGGGCCGACGTGACGATCGAACCGGGCGAGTTCGTCGCCGTCGTCGGCGGCAACGGCTCGGGCAAGACGACGCTCTGTAAGTCGTTCAACGGTATCATTCCCCACTTCTACGAGGGGACGTTCGACGGGCGCGTCACGGTCGCCGGTCTGGACATCGCGAGTAGTTCGGTCGCCGAACTCTCACAGCACGTCGGCTACGTGTTCCAGGAGTTCGACAATCAGCTGGTCAACCCCACCGTGTTCGAGGAGGTCGCGTTCGCGCCGCTGAACTACGGCCTGGAGGACTACCGCGAGCGCGTCCATCGCACGCTCGACCTGCTGGACCTCGACGGGCTCGAAGACCGGTTCATCTGGGAGCTGTCGGGCGGGCAAAAGCACCTCGTCGCTCTCGCGGCGGCGCTGTCGCTCGATCCCGAGATACTCGTCGTCGACGAGCCGGCGGCCCAGCTGGACCCCGTCAACGCCCGGTCGACCTACGAGCACCTCACCGACCTCAACGCCGACCACGGGAAGACGGTGGTCACCATCGAACACCACACCGAGTTCATCGCGGAGTACTGCGAGAGCGTCGTGCTGGTCGCCGACGGGGCGGTCGAGTGGAAGCTCCCGGTCGAAGACGCGCTGAACAGGCTCGACGACCTCCGGGCGCAGGACGTCCACCCGCCGCAGGTGACCCGCGTCGCCGAGCAGGTGTGTGACGGCGACGACCTCCCCGTGACCGTCGCCGACGGCGCGGCGCGGTTCGCGGACCGAGCGCCCGCGGAGAGCGTGCGAACCGACGGCGCGGTCGAACCGTCCCCGGCCGCCGACGCCGGGCGGGAGCCGGTCATCTCTCTCACGGACGTGTCCCACAGCTACGAGACGCTCCGCGAGGGGACGCGACAGGCGCTCGACGGCCTCTCGCTCGACCTCTACCCGGACGAGCGGGTCGTCCTCGTCGGGAGCAACGGCGCGGGCAAATCGACGCTGCTGCGCCTCGTCACCGGCATCGAGAGCGCCGACGCGGGCGAGGTGACCGTCGACGGCGTCGACGCCGGATCGGCGCTCCCGGAGACGCTCGCCGACGACGTGGTGTACGTCCACCAGAACCCCGAGGAGATGTTCATCGAGGACGAGGTGCGCGCCGACGTGGCCCATTACCTCCGCGACCGGGGGTATCCGGACGTGGAACAGCGAGTCGACGACGTGATCGAGTTCCTGGACCTCGACGCGCTCCAGCACCGCGACGGCCGCCTGCTGAGCGTCGGCCAGCAGCGCCGCGCCTCGCTGGCCATCGGGCTGGCGACGGACCCCTCCATCGTCCTGCTCGACGAGCCGACGGGGAGCCTCGACCTGGCGAGCCGTGAGGAGGTCGGGCGGACCATCGACCGGGCGGGCCAGCGCGTCGAGACGGTCGTCGTGGCGACCCACGACCTCGAGCTGGCGGCGTCGTGGGCGACCCGCGTCGTCGTCCTCGACGAGGGCCGGGTCATCGCCGACGGGCCGCCGGAGACGGTCTTCTCGGACGCCGAGACGCTGGAGCGGGCGAGCCTGCGCCCGCCGCAGGTCGTCCGACTGAGCGAGCGCCTCGGGCTCTCGCCCGCCCCGCTGACCGTCACAGACCTCGTGAGCCGGCTCGGGACCGCCGAGAGCGCACCGCCCGCGGAGGCCGAGCGATGACCTCCCTCGACGGGCTCCGGGACGCGACCTCGGTCGACGCCATCAAGAACGACCTGCTGAAGACGGCCTACGAGAACGAGGGGTCGTTCCTGCACCGCCTCGACCCACGCGTGCTGTTGCTGTGGTACGTCGTCTTCCTGTTCGTCCCGTGGCTGTTCTACGACGTGGACGTCCTGCTGGCCCTGCTGGCGTTCGTCTCGCTGCTCGCGTACGCCTCCCGGGTGAGCCTCTTTCTGGTCGCGCTGATGGCGTTCACCGTCGCCTCGACGCTGGCGTCGTACGCCGTCGTGACCGCCTTCACCGGCGACCCGCTGGCCGCGATCCGGGCGCTGATCCCGTTCACGCTGAAGCTGACGATCATCTCGGTGTCGAGCCTGGCCGTCTTCTCCAGCATGGGCCCGAAGACGCTCGCACGCGGCCTCCGGAGCCTCGGCATCCCCCGGCAGTTCACGTTCCTCATCACGTACGGCTACCGGATGCTGCCGGTGCTGTTCGAGGAGTACCACGACCTCGTCAACGCCTATCGCCTCCGGAGCGCCGCGCCGTCGTCGCCGGGCCGCTTCCGGTGGCGACACTACGCCTACCTGCTGAAGACGTCGATGCGGGCGTTCTACCCGATGATCTTCAACGTCGCGAAGCGCAGCCGCGTCACCGTCGAGGCGATGGAGACGCGGGGGTTCTCTCACTCCCTGCACGACGAGGCGAGCAAGGAGCTACAGCTAGCCGACATGCGGGTCCGGCCCCGCGACGTCGGGTTCTTCGCCGGGTCGCTGGCCGTCGTGGCGGTCATCGCCGTCGCGCTGTGAGGGTGGCGGCCGCCAGCGTCCGGCGCTCCCGAGACCGCCCGGCAGTCTGCCGACTCCAGACCGCTATATAGCCGTATGCAGCCCGGTATAGAGATCTTAGTTCGAACTAACTGTGGTGGAGGGAACTCCCGGATATGCGCCTGATTTCCGACGGCGAAGACGACCTCGAAGCGGAACTGCTGGAGACGATGATCCCGGCGCGGGCACAGCTCCCCGACGACCCCGACCCGGGGAACTACGTCGTCGTCGACGTGGCCCAGTTCTCGACGACGGTTCCCGAACTGTTCGCCAACGGGGCCGAGTACATCTTCATCACCGAGGAGCGTGGGAACGAACCCGAGTTCAAGGCCGAGCATCCGCGCGCGAAGATCGGCGGCAGTTCCGGGCCGAACTACGAGGGCGAGGAGGGCTACGACTTCTTCAACTCACCGAGCTTCGTACAGGACGTGGACGTGGCCGGCCGACCGACGGCGATGACCTCGACCAACGGCGGCAACGCGGTCACCGACCTCAGGCTCGCGGGCGGCGACGACGTCGACGTGTACGTCGGCGGGCTGACCAACGGCAAGGCCCTGGCCGATCACCTCAGAGACAGCGACCGCCGGACGTACTTCGTCGGCGCGGGGTCGAACGGCAAGCCCTCCCCCGAGGACCTCGCTGGGGCGCTGTACATCGCGCGCCACCTCCACGAACGCCCGCCGACGGAGGCGCAGCGCGCGGTCTTCCGCGAGATGGTCACGTTCGGGAAGGGGCCGAAGTACGAGCGCAAGCCGCAGGTCAAGCGGACCGACCTCTACGAGTACACCCTCGCGTTCGACAGCCGCGAGGTCGTCCCGAAGCTCGTCGACCAGCGGCTGGTCGACGTGAGCGACGGCGGCGAGTGAGCGATGGACGCCGACGGCCACGCCCACACGACCTTCTCGGACGGGTCGGCGCTCAGCCAGATGGTCGCGGCCGCCGAGGCCGCCGGGCTCGACGGCCTCGGGCTCACGGACCACTGCATCGTGACCGAGGACCCGTTCGGGCGGCGCGAGCGCTACGACCTCGTCGAGACGTACGCCGACCGACGGGCGGTCATCGACGAGGCGCGGACAGAGACCGCCCTGCGGCTGTACGACGCCGCGGAGGTGAGCTACGTCGAGGGCGACGAGGCGCGCCTCGCGGCGTTCCTCGACCGCGCGGAGTTCGCCTACACCATCGGCAGCGTCCACTTCGCGGGACCGTACGACTACACCAGCGCCAGCCAGTACGCCGCCCTCGACGGCGCGGACCGGCGCGCGGCCGTCGAGCGGTACTACGACGCCGTCGTCTCGCTCGTCGAGTCGGAGCTGTTCGACGTGCTCGGCCACCTCGACCTCCCCGAGCGGATGGACGCGCTCCGTCGGTACACCAACCGCGAGGACTACGAGCGCGTCGCCGCCGCACTCGCGGACTCGCGGACGGTCCCCGAACTCAACGCGGGCCGCGTCCACCGGTCGCTGGGCCGCGTCCACCCCGACCCGGCGGTCCTCGACGTGTTCCGCGAGGCGGGCGTCGAGTTCGTCCTCGGCACCGACAGCCACGCGCCGGCGGAACTCCGCGAGCGCGTTCCGGTACTCCGCGACGCGGCCGGTGACGCGGGACTGGACCCGGTCGCGCTGGAGACGCTCGCGGACTGAGACGGCCGGTGAGGCGGAGGTGTCGCGCCGGCGTCGTCGCCGCCGACCCCGGCAGCCAGCGCAGCCAGCCCCGTGGCACGGAGGAGATCTCGCCGCGACGCGGAAAGCATGCCGTCGCCAGTCGTCCGTGTCGTACGCCCATCAGAGTGTGAATCGCTGTTTTCCATCGATGAACATCCACCGTCGCGTCCCGTGGTCCGTCACGGAATACCTTCGTGGGCCCGCGGGCTCGCCGCCGCGAAAGCACTAAGCGTCGCGCGAGTGAACAGTTGACGTATGTCACTAGGGAGGCGGTTCCGGTGAGCGTCCTCCAGCGCGACCCCGCGGACAGGGTACAGGTGCTCGACGAGGACGGGACGGTGGTCGACGGGGCGTCGGTGCCCGATCTCTCGGACGACGAACTGGTCGAGATCTACCGCTACCTCAAGCTGGGCCGCCACTTCGATCAGCGGGCGGTGAGCCTCCAGCGGCAGGGCCGGATGGGGACCTACCCGCCGATGTCGGGCCAGGAGGCCTCCCAGGTCGGCAGCGCCCTCGCGCTCGACGCGGACGACTGGCTGTTCCCGAGCTACCGCGAGCACGTCGCCCTCCACGTGAAGGGGTGGGACCTCTCGGACGACCTGCTGTACTGGATGGGCAACGAGACCGGCAACGCGCCGTCCGAGGACGTGCGGGTGTTCTCGCTCGCGGTCCCCATCGCGACGCAGATCCCGCACGCGACCGGGGCGGCGTGGGCCGCGAAGCTCCGGGGCGACGACACGGCGTGTCTCGTGTACTTCGGCGACGGCGCGACCTCGGAGGGAGACTTCCATGAGGGGCTGAACTTCGCGGGCGTGTTCGACGTGCCGGCGGTGTTCTTCTGTAACAACAACCAGTGGGCCATCTCCGTGCCCCGTGAGCGCCAGACCGCCAGCGAGACCCTCGCACAGAAGGCCAACGCCTACGGCTTCGACGGCATCCAGGTCGACGGCATGGACCCGCTGGCGGTGTATCAGGTGACCCGCGAGGCGATCGAGAAGGCCCGGGACCCGCCGGAGGGCCAGCGCCGCCCGACGATGATCGAGGCGGTGCAGTACCGCTTCGGCGCACACACCACCGCCGACGACCCCTCTGTGTACCGCGAGGACTCGGAGGTCGAGCGCTGGAAGCGCAAGGACCCCATCCCGCGGATGGAGGCGTTCCTGCGGGACCGCGGCCTCCTCGACGACGAGCGGGTCGCGGCCATCGACGAGTCGGTCAAGACGGAAGTGGCAGACGCCATCGACGCCGCCGAGTCGACCGAGCGGCCGACGCCCGAGGAGATGTTCGCGGACGTGTACGCGGAGATGCCGCGACGGCTCGAACAGCAGTTGCAGTACTTAGAGGAACTGCGCGAGCGACACGGCGACGAGGTGCTACTGGAATGAGTACGGAGGCGAGCACGCAGAGTCTCACGCTGGTACAGGCCGTCCGCGACGGGCTCTACGGCGAGATGGAGCGCGACGAGGACGTGATCGTGATGGGCGAGGACGTGGGGAAGAACGGCGGCGTCTTCCGGGCGACTCAGGGCCTCCACGAGGAGTTCGGCGGCGACCGCGTCGTCGACACGCCGCTGGCGGAGTCGGGCATCGTCGGGACCGCCATCGGCATGGCGGCCTACGGGCTGCGGCCGGTCCCCGAGATCCAGTTCTCGGGGTTCATGTACCCCGCCTTCGACCAGATCGTCAGTCACGCCGCCCGCCTGCGGACCCGGAGCCGGGGCCGGTACCACTGCCCGCTGACGCTCCGCGCGCCCTACGGCGGCGGCATCCGCGCCCCGGAGCACCACTCCGAGTCCAAAGAGGCGTTCTACGTCCACGAGCCCGGCCTGAAGGTGGTCGTCCCCTCGACCCCGCGGGACACGAAGGGGCTGCTCACCGCGGCCATCCGCGACCCCGACCCCGTCGTCTTCCTCGAACCGAAGCTCATCTACCGGTCGTTCCGCGAGGACGTGCCCGACGAGTCCTACACGGTCGACCTCGGCGAGGCAAAGACCCGCCGCGAGGGGTCGGACGTGTCGGTGTTCACCTGGGGCGCGATGACCCGGCCGACGCTCGAAGCGGCCGAGGAACTGGCCGAGGAGGGGATCGACGCCGAGGTGGTCGACCTGCGGACGCTCTCGCCGATGGACACCGACGCCATCGTGGAGTCGTTCAAGAAGACCGGACGGGCGGCCGTCGTCCACGAGGCCCCCAAGACCGGCGGGCTGGCCGGCGAGATCATCGCCACCATCCAGGAGGAGGTGCTGCTGTACCAGGAAGCGCCGATCACGCGCGTCACGGGCTTCGACGTGCCCTACCCGCTGTACGCCCTGGAGGACTACTACCTCCCCGAACCCGCCCGCATCAAAGACGGTATCAGAGAGGCAGTCGAGTTCTGAGCCATGTTCGAGTTCAAGCTCCCGGACCTCGGCGAAGGGGTCGCCGAGGGGGAGGTGCTCGCCTGGCACGTCGCGCCCGGCGATACCGTGACCGAGGACCAGGTGCTGGCCGAAGTGGAGACCGACAAGGCCGCCGTCGACGTGCCGTCGCCGGTCGACGGCGTCGTCCGGGACCTGCACGCGGAGGTCGGCGACGTGGTTCAGACCGGCGAGGTGCTGATCACGATCGACGAGGACGGCGACGCCGAGGCGACGGGCGACGCGACAGCGGATGCCGGAGCGAGCGGCGGCGCAGACCAAGCGACGGACGCCAGCGCCGGCGGTGCGGCCGACAGCGAGGTCGAGAGCGCGTCGGCCCGCGGCGGCCGCGTGTTCGCGTCGCCGAGCGTCCGCCGCCTCGCCCGCGAGCGGGGCGTCGACATCACGGCCGTCCGGGGGAGCGGCCCCGGCGGCCGCGTCACCGAGGGCGACATCGACGCGGCGGCGCAGTCGGACGACAAGAGTGAGTCGGGCGACGAGAGTGACTCGAGCGACGACGGTCCCACGTCGGTCGTCTCGCGCGTTGACGACGGCGAGACGGGCGACGACGAGGACGACGGGACGCCCGTGAAATCGGCCGTCCGCAAGGTCGGCGAGGTGCAGGCCGAGCGCCGCGAGCAGACGCTGGCGACGCCGGCCACCAGGAAGGCGGCCCGCGACCTCGGCGTTGACATCGACGCCATTCCGACCGACGAGCAGCGCGACGGCGAGCCGTACGTCGACGAGGCGGCGGTCCGGGCCTACGCGGAGGCCCAGCGGGCCGCGCAGGCGGCGGACGCCGAGGCGGTCAGCGCCGGCGAAGGCGGCGCGGCGGCGGCCGACACCGGCGTCGAGGCGAGCGACGGCGACCGCCGCGAGCCCTACCGCGGCATCCGCCGGCGCATCGGCGAGCAGATGGCGCGCTCGCGCCGCGAGGTTCCCCACGCCACCCACCACGACGTGGCCGAGGTCTCGGGACTGGTCGCGGCACGCGAGCGCCTCGAACCGCTGGCCGAGGAGCGCGGCGTCCGCCTGACCTACACGCCGCTCGTGCTGAAGTGCGTCGCCGCGGCGCTCGACCGGCACCCGATCCTCAACACGGCGCTCGACACCGAGGCCGAGGAGATCGTCTACCGCGAGAGCTACAACGTCGGCGTCGCGACGGCGACCGACCACGGGCTGGTCGTCCCGGTCGTCGACGACGTGGACGAGAAGGGGATTCTGGAGATCGCACGCGAAGTGAACGACCTCGTCGAGCGGGCGCGCAGCCGCGACATCGAACTCGCGGAGATGCAAGGGGGGACGTTCACGGTGACGAACTTCGGGGCCATCGGCGGCGAGTACGCGGACCCGATCATCAACGTCCCCGAGACGGCGATCCTCGGCATCGGCTCCCTGGAGGAGCGACCGGTCGCCGAAGACGGAGGCGTGCGTGCGAAACCCACGCTCCCGCTGTCGCTCGCCATCGACCACCGGGTCATCGACGGGGCCGACGCCGCGCGCTTCGTCAACACGCTGACCGAGTACCTCGCGGACCCGACCCGCCTGTTGCTGGAGTAGGCGGCCTCACTCGGCGTCGGTCACGTCGCCGATCCAGCTTCTCGCCGCCATCGCCTTCGGGAAGCCGAGCGTCGGCACGGCCAGCGTGGCGACGTGCTGGAGTGCCGCGGCGTCGAGCCCCTCGTCCAGGCCGCGCCGGACGTGCGAGTGGACCGCCCCTTCGGACTGCGCGCCGACGGCCAGCGCGAGCTTCACGAGCCGCTTCGTCTCCTCGTCCAGCGGGCCCGCTTCGGCACAGGCCTTCCCGAGGTCGCTGTACGCCTCCCAGACCGCCGGCTGTTCCTCCGCGAACCGCGTGGGCGTCGCCGGGAGCTCCTCCCGATCGGTGACTTCGTCTGCCATATCGGTGGTACGGCCACCACCGTGACATGATTTGCCCCCGGACGACTGTTGTCGGGAAGTGAAATGCCGCCCACAGCGTTATACGCTCCAGCGGTCGATGGCTAGCCATGGAATTACCGGCGGTCGTCCTGTACGTCGGGGCGGGTGACGGCGCGGCCGCCGTCCGACGGCGACTGGGCGACCGGAGCGACCTCACTGTCGAGGTCGCCGCCGGACAGCGGGACGGGCTGGCCGCCGTCGAGTCGGGGACCGTCGACTGCGTCGTCACCGAGCAGTCCCTCCGCGAGGGCGACGGACTCTCGCTCCTGCGGGCGGTCCGAGCGGCCGACCCCTCGCTCCCCGTTCTCCTCTTCGCCCCGGCCGACGACGAGGCGCTGGTTCGGGATGCGCTGGCGGACGACGCGACCGGGTTCGTCCCGCGGGTCGGCGACGCCGGCTACGACCTGCTCGTCGACCGGATCGAGGCGGTCCTCGACCACCGATCGACCGAGCGGCAAGCGACGCGGTACGAGCATATCGCCGCGGTCAGCCGGAAGATCAATCGGGCGCTGCTGTGGGCCCGCGACCGGCAAACGCTGGAGACGCGCGTCTGTGACATCCTCACCGAGTCTGAGCCGTACCGCTTCGCCTGGATCGGCTGTCACGACCCGGAGACAGACGCCATCGAGCCGCGCGCCGGGGGCGGCGACGAGCAGGGCTACCTCGACGTGGTCGACGTGACGGCCGCGGCGGCGACCGACCACGGCCGCGGCCCCGCGGGGCGGGCGATACGCACCGGCGAGATCCAGGTCTGTCAGGACATCGAGCACGCACCCTCGTTCGAGCCGTGGCGGGAGGCCGCGCTGGAACGCGGCTTCCGGTCGGTCGCCGCCGTGCCGCTGACCTACGGCGGCGAGTCCTACGGAGCCCTGTTCGTCTACGCCGACCGGATCGACGCATTCGACGCGTCGGAGCTGGAACTGCTGAGCGACATCGGCCGCGACATCGCCTACGCCACTAACACGCTGGAACTCAGAGACGAGGTGGAGAAGATGGCCGAGTTCTTCGAGCACGCCCCTGTCGGGGTGTTCGTGACAGAACCGGTCGAGGGCGGCGTCGTGCTCGAAGCGAACCCGGCGCTGGCGAGACTGTTCGGGACAGAGAGCGCCGAGGACCTCGTGGGTACCGAGGTGGTCGACGTGTACGCGAACCCGGAGGAACGCGAGACGGTCCTCGAAGCGATCCGGGAGCACGGGAAAGTGAGCCGCGAACTGGAGCTCGAGACCGTCGGCGGACAGACGATCTGGGGGCTCCTGACGCTGATACTGAGCGAACGGCGGGACGGCCAGCCCGTCATCGTCGGGATGGTCAAGGACATCACCGGCAAGAAACACATCCAGGAGCGCCTCGGCGAACAGCTCGCGTTCATCGAGTCCGTCCTGGAGTCGAGTCCGGTCGCGATCGCCGTCTTCGACCGCGACGGGACCGTCCTCCGCGCCAACGGCTACGCCAAGGAGGTGCTCGGCCTGGAGACCGTCGAAATCCTCGGCCGCTCGGCCGACGGGGCGGAGTGGCAGGTCTTCGACGACCGGACGGAGCTGCTCGACGTCGACGACCTGCCGTTCGGCCGCGTCGTGGCGACCGGCGAACCGGTGTACGGCCACGAGCACGTCATCGAGCAGTCCGACGGGGAGACGGTGTGGCTCTCGACCAACATGGTCCCGATGACGAACGGCGACGGCGAGGTCGTCCGCGCGGTGGCGGCCATCGCGGACGTGACCGAACTGCGACGGAAAGAGGCGGAGCTCCAGACGCGACAGTCCCAGATCGCCTTCTTCAACAATCTGCTCCGACACGAGGTGCTCAACGGGATGACGGTCGTCCTCGGCGCGACGGAGCGCCTCCTCGACGCGCTTGACGAGGACGACGAGCGGCGGGCGCTGGTCGAGCAGATCGACGGCCGCGGGGTCGAGATCGTCGACACGGTCCAGCGCGTCCGGCGCGTCCTCCGACAGATCGCGGACGAGTCGCCGGAGGTCGAGCCACACGACCTCGCCGCGGTCGTCGGCGACTGCGTGGCGCGGCTCGAACTCGACTATCCGGCCGCCGCCGTCACCCTCGACGCCCCCGCGACGGCCCCCGTCCTCGCCGACGAACTGCTCGAAGAGGTCGTGTACAACGTCCTCGTCAACGCCGTCGAGCACAACGACGCCGGCGATCCCAGCGCGTGGGTCTCGGTGGCAGTCGAGGGCGAGACGACGGTCGTCCGCATCGAGGACGACGGTCCCGGCATCGACCCGGCGATCCGAGACAGGGTGTTCGGCCGCGACGGCTGGCAGACGGCGCCGGTCAGCGCGAGCGGGTTCGGCCTGCACTTCGTCGAGACGATGGTGGCGCAGTACGGCGGGTCGGTCCGCGTCGAAGACCGCGAGCCCCGCGGGACGCGGATCGTCCTCGAACTGCCGACCGCCGACGGCGACTGAGCCGGGCGGGCGGGATCCCGCGAAGGGCGATACCTTTTCACCGGGCCGGCCGAGGAGCCGCTATGGTCGTCGGAGACGTTACCACTGGAACCGAACTGCTCGTCATCGGCGGCGGACCGGGCGGCTACGTCGCCGCCATCCGCGGCGCACAGCTTGGCCTCGACGTGACGCTCGTCGAGCGGGACGCCTACGGGGGGACGTGTCTGAACCACGGCTGCATCCCGTCGAAGGCGGTCATCTCGGCCGCCGACGTGGCCCACGACGCCAGACGGGGCGAAGAGATGGGCGTGTTCGCCGATCCGGCCGTCGACATGGCCGGCCTCACCGAGTGGAAGGACGGCGTCGTCACGCGTCTGACGCGGGGCGTCGAGTCGCTGTGTGAGAGCGCCGGCGTCGAACTGGTCGAGGGGACCGCCGAGTTCGTCGACGGCGAGACCGTCAGGGTCGCCCACGGCGGCGAGGGCCAGGGCTCGGAGTCCATCGCCTTCGAGCACGCCGTCGTCGCGACGGGGAGCCGGCCGATGGAGGTCCCGGGCTTCGCGTTCGACGGTGAGCGGATCCTCTCCTCGAAAGACGCGCTGGCGCTCGACTCCGTCCCCGAGAAACTGGTCGTCGTCGGCGCGGGCTACATCGGGATGGAGCTGTCGACGGCGTTCGCGAAGCTCGGGGCCGAGGTCACCGTCGTCGAGATGCTTGACGACGTGCTACCGGGCTACGAGGACGACGTGGCGGCCGTCGTCCGCGAGCGGGCGACGGACCTGGGCATCGACTTCAGCTTCGGCGAGGCGGCCCACGACTGGGAGGAGACGGCGGAGGGCATTCGCGTCCAGACGACCGACGCCGACGACGAGATCACCGAGTACAACGCCGAGCAGTGCCTCGTCGCCGTCGGTCGCGAACCGGTCACGGAGACGCTGAACCTCGACGCGCTCGACCTCCAGCCCGACGACGACGGCGTCCTGCCCACCGACGAGCAGTGCCGAACGGCCGTCGAGAGCGTCTTCGCCGTCGGCGACGTGGCGGGCGAACCGATGCTCGCGCACAAGGCGATGGCCGAGGGGACCGTCGCCGCCGAGGTGGCCGCCGGCGAGCCGGCCGCCTTCGACCACCAGGCGATCCCCGCCGCGGTGTTCACCGACCCCGAGATCGGCACGGTCGGGATGACCGAGGCCGAGGCCGAGGACGCCGGCTTCGAGACGGTCGTCGGGCAGATGCCGCTGCGGGCCAACGGTCGGGCGCTCACGGTCGACGAGCGGGAGGGATTCGTCCGCGTCGTCGCCGACGCCGACGAGGAGTTCCTGCTGGGCGCGCAGGTCGTCGGCCCGGAGGCCTCGGAGCTGATCGCCGAACTCGGGCTGGGCATCGAGATGGGCGCGCGCCTCGAAGACGTGGTCGGGACGATCCACACCCACCCGACGCTCTCGGAGGCCGTCCACGAGGCCGCCGCGGCCGCCCGGGGCGAGGCGATCCACACCCGGTGACGCGGACCGCGACCGAGATCTACCCCCGGCGCACGGAGCCACTGCCAGCGTCCCATTATCGCAAATAGTGGACCGGACGAAAGGGTTATACTGCCGATTAGGCAAACTGCCTGTGAACAGGTCGGTATCGACATGTCCACCGATTCACAGCCAGACGACGCGATCGCGCAGGCGTTTCTCTCGGGGTCGACCTACGATCGCGTCCGCTACGAACGCCACTCGTACCTCCGCCAGTCCGTCCCGCGAACGCTCGCGCTCCAGAGCGCACTCCTCGGCGCGCTGGCGCTGTTGCTCCCGATGTACGGGCTCTATCCGGACAGCGCCGCCGCGTTCCTCCCCGCGTCCGACCCCGCCGCCGCCTCGCCGAAGGCGCTGTTGCTCGGCCTATTCGGGGGCGTGTTGCAACTGCTCGGCGCGGCGCTGCTCGTCGCAGCCGTTCTCTACCGAGTCCGGCTCGCGCCGCTGACCGAACGGCAAGCACACGCGGCGCTCAACGCCGAGGACTTCGCGCGGTACGTCGGGCTCGGGACCGGCGGCCTGGCGATCGTGCTCTCGCTCTGTCTGTTCGCCGTGGGCCTGGGCGGCGGTGAGGCGGTGGCGTCGTACATCGCGGCGATGGGCCGGAACCCGTTCGTCGACTCCGGCTTCGGCGTGTCGGTCGCCGACGTTTCGCTGTTTGCCTTCGCCGCCAGCGTCACGGTCTTTTTCGCGTCGCGCTATCTCCTCGTTCACCTCGCGCTGTTCCACCACGGCGACGAGTGAGCGGCGGCGAACACCGCGATCGGAACGGGAGAGCGACGTCAGTAGCGGCGTTTCGTGCGTGAAAAAAACGGCGTCGGGCCGCCTCAGTTCGCCGCGGTATCGTTGATGCCCGACTGGATCAGGAACCACGAGATCGGACCGAAGACGACGAACAGCACGAACAGGACCACACCGCTCTGGTCTGTGACGGCCTCGGCCGCGTTCGATATCTGCCAGATTCCGATGATGTTGACGATCGGGATAACCGCCAGGATAGGAGAGAGGTTCTGGTCCGTCCCTTCGTCGAGTTGTTTGGCGGTCTTGTACAGCCAGTACAGGCCGTAGAGCGTTCCGGTCACGACGAACAGGACGACCTGCAGGCCGAGCGACCCGTTCTCGAACGCTGACGAGTCAGTCACTTGCGGAGTTGCGGACATACACTCTACTCTTCGTCCTTCATCTGTCAAAAAAGTATACGCCTACTATGTTAGTTTTTCTAACATCTACGCGAGATTATCGGGAGCACATTCGCTGCGATCTAGTAGCCCCCAGATCCGGAGTCTCTCACAGCACAGAGGCACCGGTACCGGAAGCTACCGAGGCATGCACCGCCGTTTTCAGGCGTGCCCACGACAGTGGGACCATGGTCACAAACGAGAGCGACACGTTCGACATCGGCGGCGACCTCACGGTCCACCGACTCGGCTTCGGCGCGATGCGCCTCACCGGCGAGGACATCATCGGCGAGCCAGACGACGTGGCGAACGCCCGCGAGGTGCTCGAACGGGCGGTCGACCTCGGCGTCGACTTCATCGACACCGCGGACTCCTACGGCCCCGGCGTCTCGGAGCGCCTCATCGGCGAGACGCTCGACACCGAACGCGAGGACCTCGTCGTCGCGACGAAGGGCGGCCTGCTACGCAACACGGACGCCGACTGGCTGGCCCACGGCGACCCGGACTACCTGCGGAACGCCCACCTCTGCTCGCGGGACCGCCTGCGGATGGACCCCATCGACCTCTACCAGTTCCACCGGCCGGACCCCGACACGCCCTTCGAGGACTCGCTCCACGCGCTCGCGGAGCTGAAAGACGAGGGGCTGGTCCGCCACGTCGGCGTCTCGAACGTCACGGTCGAGGAACTGGACCGGGCGCGGGACGTGGTGGACGTGGCGACGGTGCAGAACCAGTACAACGTCGCCCACCGCGACGACGAGGACGTGCTCGAGGCCTGCGAGGAGTACGGCATCGGCTTCATCCCGTGGTTCCCGCTCGGGGCCGGCGACCTCGGCGGCGTGGACGGTATCGACGAGATCGCCGAGCGCCACGACGCGACGCCGTACCAGATCGCGCTGGCGTGGCTCCTGGGTCACTCCGACGTGACGCTGCCGATTCCGGGGACCAGCGACCTCGCGCACCTCGAACAGAACGTCGCCGCGAGCGAAATCAACCTCACCGACGAGGAGCTGGCGCGACTGTCCTGAGGCGGCCGACGCAGCGGCGACCCGACGAGACGGGACGTCCGGGCGAGGGACTGGCGTCCGGGACCGCCCCAGTCCGGCCGGACCGCGGTTCTTTTACTCCCCAGCGGAGTATCCGAGGGTATGACCACCGTGACGCTCGGACCCGCGGGGACCTACTCGCACCGCGCCGCACAGGCAGTCACCGACGACGAGGTGTCGTTCGCCGAGTCGGTGACCGCCATCGTCGAGGCCGTCGCCGAGGGCGAGGCCGACCGCGGCGTCGTCCCCGTCGAGAACAGCATCGAGGGGTCGGTGACGGAGTCGCTCGACGCCTTCGCCGAGTACGACGTCGCCGTCGTCAAGGAGATCATCACGCCGATCCGCCACGCCCTGCTGGCACAGGGTGACTCGTTCGGCCTCGTCGCCAGCCACGCGCAGGCGCTGGCCCAGTGTCGCGGCTGGCTCGACGAGCACTACCCCGGCGTCGACGTTGAGGCCGTCGCCTCGACGGCCCGGGGCGTCGAGCGCGCCCGCGAGGACCCGAGCGTCGCGGCCATCGGCCACCCCGAGAACGCGACCAACGGGACCGAACTGCGGGTGCTCGCCGAGGACATCCAGGACCAGTCCTCGAACGCCACCCGCTTCGTCGTCGTCGCGCCCGCCAGCGAGCGCGCCGAGGCCGGCGGGAAGACCTCCTTCATCGTCTACCCCGACGTGGACTACCCCGGCCTGCTGCTGGAGATGCTGGAGCCCTTCGCCGACCGCGACATCAACCTCACGCGCGTCGAGTCCCGCCCCAGCGGCGAGCGACTCGGCGACTACGTCTTCCACATCGACATCGCCGCCGGCCTCTACGAGGAGCGCACGCAGGACGCCCTCGCCGACATCGAGGGCATCGCCGAGGGCGGCTGGGTCCGCCGGCTGGGCTCGTACGACTCCGAGACGGTCATCAACTGACCGTCGTACCCGTTCTAGGCTTAAGTCCCGGGCACGCGTACCCCCGGACATGTCAGACAGAGACCCGTTCTCTGAGATCGAGCGCGCGTTCGACATGCTGGGCGAGCAGTTCGGCGTCGACCTCGGCTCCATCCCGGTCGACGTGATCGACGAGGGCGACGCGTTCGTCGTCCACGCGGACCTGCCGGGCTACGACAGCGCAGACATCGACGTACAGCTGGTCGAGGACCGCAAGCTCACGATCAGCGCGTCGGCCAGCGAGGAGCGCGAGACGAGCGACGGCCACTACGTCCAGCGCGAGCGCCGCGAGCAGTCGCTCAGTCGGTCCGTCCCGCTCCCGGAGGCGGTCGAGGAGAGCGAGACCACGGCGAGCTACGAGGACGGCGTCCTCACGGTCCGGCTGGGGAAGGTCACGAGCGACACCGACGACGAGGGGACGGACATCCCCGTCAACTGACGATGGTGCTATCGCCCGGAACCGACGTGCCGACGATACGAGCCGAGAACCAGCGCGGCGAGCCCGTCCAGCCGGGGTTCCAGCGGCCGACGGTGTTGTTCTTCTATCCGGCGGACGACACGCCGGGCTGTACGATCGAAGCGAACCAGTTCGAGACGCAGGCCGAGCAGTTCGCGGACGCGGGCGTCGAACTGTACGGCGTGTCGACGGACGGCGTGGCGAGCCACCGCGAGTTCGCCGAGAAACAGGATCTCTCGTTCGACCTGCTCGCCGACCCCGAGGGACGCATCACGGCGGCGTTCGACGTGGAACTGACCGACGGCCGGGCCGGGCGGACGACGTTCGTCATCGCGCAGGAGCAGGTCGTCGGCGTCTACGAGCGCGTCGCGCCCGACGGTCACGCGGCGAACGTCTACGAGGACCTGGTCGACACCGGACTGGTCAGTGCCGACTAGGCGGCTCGGCGGCCAGCGGGCCGCGAGCGCCTCACTCGGCGATGTCGATGGCCGGGCGGCCGGGGCCGGCCTTGCTCACGAGGCCGTCGTCCGCTTCGTCTGGCCCCTGCACGACGACCTCGGCACCGAACTCTCGCTCGATCAGCCACGCGGCGCGTTCGAGCGCCTCGCGCTCACGTTCGGGCGGTAGCTGCTCGTCGAGGGACTGCGCGCGGCCCGCGAGTTCCTTCGCGAAGTCCGCCGCGGCCTCGCCGTGCTCGCGGAGGTCCTCGTCCTGCATGACGGTCCCGACGACGTTGCCGTCGGCGTTGCGAGCGAGGTCGAGCACGCGGTGCTTCCACGCCGGCGCGACGGCGAGCGTGATGGTCTGGGGATCCTCGATACCGACGGTGTCGACGATGTCGCGGACGTCCTCGCGCGTGTTCTCGACGAGGCGGCGCTCGATGTCGTAGCCCTCGGGGGCGTCGGCCGCCGGCCACTCGGCCTCGGCGAGGAGGCCGTCCCCGCCCAGGGCGTCCCACATCTCCTCGGCGACGTGGGGGGCGACGGGCGCGAGCAGCTTCGCCGCAGTCGTGAGGCCGCGCTCGAACGTCTCGGCGTCGGGCGTCGTCGCCTCGCGGTAGCGGCGCAGCAGCGACACCATCTCGCGGACGGCCTGGAGCGCGTGGTTGAAGCGGAAGTCCTCGAACTCCGCGGTCGCCGTCGCGGCGGTGGCGTCGATTTCGCGGGCGACGTAGTCTGCGATCTCGTCGGCGTCGCTGTTCGAGGCGCTCCGCGCCTCGCTACCTCCCTCGCCGTCGGCGTACTCCTCGGCAAGCGTGTAGACGTTCTGGAGGAAGCTGTGGGCCGACTGGACGCCCTCGGGGCTCCAGGCGAACTCCTTCTCGGGCTGGGCGGCCTCCATGATGAACAGGCGGGCCGTGTCCGCGCCGTACTCCTCGATGATACGCTGGGGCGAGACGCCGTTGCCGAGGCTCTTGGACATCTTGTTGCCGTCCTCGCCGAGCACCATCCCCTGGTTCGTGAGGTTCGTGAAGGGCTCGCGGACGCCGTCGACCATGTCGAGGTCGTCGAGCACCTTCGTGAAGAAGCGGGCGTACAGCAGGTGCATGACGGCGTGTTCGATGCCGCCGACGTACTGGTCGACGGGCATCCAGTCGCCGGCCCGCTCGGCGTCGAAGGGGGCGTCGTCGAGAGCCGGCGAGGTGTAGCGCAGGAAGTACCACGAGGAGTCGACGAACGTGTCCATCGTGTCCGTCTCGCGGACGGCGTCGGCCCCGCAGTCCGGACAGTCGACGTGCTTCCACTCCTCGGCGGCGTCGAGCGGGTTCCCCGTGGTGTGGACGAACTCTGGCAGTTCGACGGGGAGGTCCTCGTCCGGGACCTCGACGTAGCCGCAGTCGTCGCAGCGGATCATCGGGATGGGCGTGCCCCAGTAGCGCTGGCGCGAGATCCCCCAGTCCCTGAGGTTGTACTCCGTGCGGTGCTCGCCGTCGAACTCCTCGACGAAGCGGTCGCGCGCGTCCTCGCTGGTGAGGCCGTCGAACTCGCCGCTGTTGACCAACAGGCCGTCCTCGGGATAGGCCGCCTCCTGTACGTCGATGTCTTCGGGGTCAGCGTCCGCGCCGTCGGTCGGTTCGACGACCTGCACGATGTCGATGTCGTGGGCCTCGGCGAACTCGTGGTCGCGCTCGTCGTGGGCCGGGACGGCGTACAGCGCACCGGTGCCAACGTCGGTCAGGACGTAGTCGGCAACGTAGACGGGGATGTCCTCGCCGGTGGCGGGATTGGTCGCGTACTCGCCGGTGAAGACGCCGGAGGTCACGTCGAGGTCGTCCTCGTCGGCCGCCTCGGCCATCTCGACGTACTCCGCGATCTCTTCGTTCTCTTCCGCGATTTCCCGGGCGACCGGGTGCCCGGGGGCCAGCGAGAAGTAGGTCGCCCCGTGGATGGTGTCCAGTCGCGTGGTGAAGATGTCGACCGCGCCGTAGTCGCCGACCTCGAAGGCGACGCTCGCGCCCTCCTGCTTGCCGATCCAGTTGCGCTGCATCTCCCGGACGTTGTTCGGCCAGCCGTCGAGGTCGTCGAGGGCCGCACGCAGTTCCTCGGCGTAGTCGGTGATGGTGAAGAACCACTGGTCCATCTCGCGGTGCTCGATGGGCGTGTCACACCGCCAGCAGAGTTCGGCCTCCCCCTCGACCTGCTCGTCGGCCAGCACCGTCTCGCAGGAGGGACACCAGTTCAGTTCGGCGGCCTGTCGCTCGACCAGCCCCTCATCGCGGAACTGTTTGAACAGCCACTGGTTCCAGCGGTAGTACTCCGGCTCGCAGGTCGCGAGTTCGCGCTCCCAGTCGTACCCGAAGCCCATCTCCTTCAGCTGCTCGCGCATCGACTCGATGCACTGCATCGTCCAGTCCCGGGGGTTGGTGTCGCGCTCCTCGGCGGCGTTCTCGGCGGGCAGGCCGAAGGAGTCCCAGCCCATCGGGTGCAGGACGCTCTCGCCGCGCATGCGCTCGAAGCGGGCGAAGGCGTCCGTGATGGTGTAGTTCCGGACGTGACCCATGTGCAGCTCGCCGGAGGTGTAGGGGAACATCGCCAGGACGTACTCGGGGTCCGTCTCGTCGTCCGCGATCCGGAACACGTCGGCGTCCTCCCACGTGCGCTGCCACCGGGGCTCGATCTCCGCGTGGTCGAACCCCCGCTCGCGTTCCTCACCGGTCGTAGTCATGATATGGCAACTTCCGGTAGCGACGGTGCTATACCTTTCCCTTCGGGAGACGGCCGCCGTGCAGACCCCGGTCGATACTGTAATCAGCCAGTGGTTTGACGGAACCCTTTTCCGGGAACATCGCAACAGTACAGTCAGTTTGCGTGACGAAATTCGCGTCCTCCACGTCGACGACGACCCCGACTTCGCGGAGCTTGCAGCGACGTTTCTCGAACGCACTGGCGAGCACTTCGACGTGACGACCGCTCACCGGGCCAGCGAAGGGCTCTCGCTGCTGGCGAGCGAGGCCTTCGACTGCGTGGTTTCGGACTACGATATGCCCCGCAGGAACGGCATCGAGTTCCTCGAACGCGTCCGCGAGGAGTACCCCGACCTCCCGTTCGTGCTGTTCACCGGGAAGGGGAGCGAGGCGGTCGCCAGCGAGGCCATCTCCGCCGGCGTCACGGACTACCTGCAGAAGGAACGCGGGACGAAACAGTACGAGCTCCTGGCGAACCGACTCGCGAACGCGGTGGCACAGCGGCGGGCCGAACTGCGGGCGGCCGAGACGACGCGCCGGTACGAGGTGCTGTTCACGCACACGCCGAACGCGATCGCGTCGGTCACGTTCGAAGACGACGAGCCGCTCATCCAGAGCGTCAACCCCGCGTTCGAAGACCTGTTCGTCCCGTCGGAGACGGACCCCATCGGCCGGAACCTCGACGACCTCGTGACGAGGACCGAGGCGCAGGCCGAGCGTGCGCGGGCCGTCACCGAGCGGACGAGGGCCGGAGAAGCCACCGTCTGGGAGGTCACCCGGGAGACGGTCGACGGGGCGCGCGAGTTCCGGCTGCACGCGATTCCGATCGACTCGCCGACCGGCGGCGAATCCGCGTACGCCGTCTACACTGACGTTACGGACCTCGCCGAGGAGGGAGACGAAGCGTGACTGGGACGGGCGACCGCGCCCGAGAACTGCTCCCCCGGAGCCGTGCGTTTCGATGAAACTGACGCGACGGGCGTTCGTGGCGGGAGCGAGCGCACTCGGTAGCGGCTGTGTCGGGTTCGGCGACTCCTCTACGCCGACGCCCCGGCCGGACCGCGACGGCGACGGCGCGCCCGACCACGCCGACGACTACCCCGGCGACGAGCGGCGGGCCGTTCGCTCCTTCCAGTGGGAGGGGACGGCGTCGCTGCAGCCGGGCGAGTTTCAGGCCGTCGCGCTCACCAACTCCGAGCGGGCGAGCGGCGACGTTCTCGACTACGAGGTGTCGGTCGACGGCGACACGCCCGTGGACTGCCTCGTGTTCGAGCGCGACGCCTACGACCGCTTTCAGGACGGAGCCCGCGACGTGTCGGTCGTCTCCGAGTACAGCCGCGTCGGGGTGACGGACGCCTCCGTGACGAGACAGTTGGCCCGTGGCGAGTTCCTGTTCGCGCTCGACTACACCGACCAGTCGACCGCGCCGGGACCGGCTCCCGTCGAGGTGTCGATCACGCTCGAACTCGGGGAGGCGCTGGCGACCGAGACGGCGTGAGTCAGCCCGCGTGAGACGACCGGAGGCGACCGCACAGTCGACACAAGACTTTCGTGGATTCGATCTGAGGGACGAGTGTATGGTACACTGCCCTGACTGTGAGACCTCGCTCGAAACGGCCGACGACATCGAGTTCGTCGAAGTTGACTCGGCGGTCGGCGTCATCAAAGCCTCCAAGCGGTTCTACGCGGCCAACTGCGCGGCCTGTGGCGTCACCATCGGCAGCGGCGTCGCCGGCGCGAAGTCCAACGGAGGTGCGGCCTGATGGTCCACTGTCCCGAGTGCGACGCGGAGATGACCGACCAGGACGACGTGGAGTTCCTCGACATGGACTCGACGACCGGCTTCTTCACGGCCTCCAAGCGGTTCTACCTCGTGGCCTGTGGGAACTGCGGGGCCGCCATCGGCAGCGGCGTCGCCGGCGCGATGTGACCGTCGGGCCTAGGCTTATACACGTTTCAGCGCAAGAGCACGTATGGCCGACTCAGCGGACGACGACGCGCAGGACCGCTCGCTACTGCCGAAGCCGCTTCGAACCGTCACGCCGGGGTCGCGGCCCCACCGCGACGAGGGGATGGACGTGTTCGGCTGGGGGATGTTCCTCGGCCTGCTCGTCCTGCTGTTCCCCCTGCTCCCGTTCCTCGCCATCGTCTGGCTCATCTCGAAGATCACCGACGCGCTCACGCCGTCGTAATCAGGTCGCGTCGGTGCCGACGAGCGAGAAGCCAGTCCCGTCGCCGGCCTCGCTGGCGTGCTCGTAGACGACGTGCGCCGCGGCCACGTCCTGGATGGCCAGCCCCGTCGAGTCGAAGACGGTGAGGCCGTCGCCGTCGGTCCGCCCCTCCAGCGTGCCGGCCACGATGTCCCCGAGTTCGCCGTAGAGGTCGTCGTCGGTCAGGACGCCCTCGCTCCAGGGAACGTTGATCTCGCCGGAGTGGGTGCACTGCTCGTAGTCGTCGATGACCAGTTTCGCGTCGAGCAGCGTCCGGTCGTCGTGCTCGTGTTTCCCGGCGGCGTCGGCCCCGATGGCGTTGACGTGGGTCCGCTCGCCCAGCCACTCGCGCTCGACGATGGGCGACTCGACCGGCGTGATCGTCGACAGCACGTCACAGCCGGCGGCGTCTTCGATGCTCCCCGCGCGGACGTCGAACCGGTCGTCGGAGGCGTCGACGAACGCGCGCTGTCTCTCCTCGCTCCGGTCCGCGACGACCACCGTCTTGATGTCGCGCACCTCGGCGATGGCCTCCAGTTGCGTGTAGGCCTGCGTCCCCGCGCCGACGAGGCCGAGCGAGTCCGCGTCGGCGACGGCGAGGTGGTCTGTGGCGACGGCGGCCGCGGCCCCGGTCCGCAGGCGCGTGAGGACCGTGCCGTCCATCACCGACAGCGGGAACGCCGTCTCGGGGTCGGAGTAGATGAGCGTGCCGAGCACCGTGGGCAGGTCGTGATCCGCGGGGTTGTCCGTGTGGACGTTGACCCACTTGACCGCGGCGGCGTCCCACGTCTCGGCGGCGACGTAGGCCGGCATCGACCGGAAGTCGCCGTTGTACTGGGGCAGGTCGATGTAGGACTTCGCCGGCATGATCGTCTCGCCTCGCGCGTCGGCGGCGAACGCGTCCGCGACCGCCTCGATGACGGCCGGCATCGCGGCGTGTTCCTCGACGGCATCGGGACCGAGAAGCAGCGTCTGCATGGTGAAGGCTGGAACGCGGCGGCACTTATACTTCCACGTCGGGGGACCACGGCCACGCGAGTGACCGGGCTGTCGGACGGTTCCTTCGATGGACGGAAAACGGAAACGAAATGGGTGCCACACCCTGGAGGTCACCAGTCGCCACCCCCGGGCGGACTGGGACACCGATGCTTGACCATGGAACACCGTAATCGTTTCTCCTGTTTCACCGTTCGATATCGAGACCCAGATGCACACCACGGAACCGCCTCAACTCAGGCCCGGGCGGTCAGCAGAGCGGCCGAGGCGCTCTCCGCGGCGTATCTAACGGAAAATGCGTCGTAAACTGCGTCCGCTAGCCACCGTCCATCGGACGGGGATTCGGTTCTCCCTGCTCGCGGGTCACTGCGTTCCCCGCTCGCAATACCGAGGGTTTTCGCGTTGCTCAAACCCTCGCTTACATCATGCCGCCCATGCCGCCGCCCATACCGCCCATGCCGCCGGGCGCGCCGCCGGGACCGCCGGCGCCCTCGTCCCCGTCACCGGAGGTCGAGAGGTCGCCGGCAGCGATGATGTCGTCGATCTTGAGCACCAGGTTCGCGGCCTCGGCGGCCGAGGAGATGGCCTGGCGCTTGGCGTGGGTCGGCTCGACGACGCCGGTGTCGAGCGTGTTCTCCACGTCGCCGGAGAAGACGTTCAGGCCGGCGCTGACGTCGCCGTCCTCGTGAGCGGCGCGCAGGTCGACCAGCGTGTCGATGCTGTCGAGACCGGCGTTCTCGGCGAGCGTGCGCGGGATGATCTCCAGCGCGTCGGCGAAGGACTCGATGGCGAGCTGCTCGCGGCCCTCGACGCCGTCGGCGTAGTCGCGCAGCCGCGCGGCGACCTCGACCTCGGGCGCGCCGCCGCCGCCGAGGACGCTGCCGTTGGCGACGGTGGAGGCGACCACGTCGAGCGCGTCCTGCACGCCGCGTTCGAGCTCGTCGACCACGTGGTCGGTCGAGCCGCGGAGCAGGAGCGTGACGCCGTGGGCGTCGTCGTTGCTGCCTTCGACGTAGAACAGGCCCTCGTTCTCGTCGCGCGAGATGGAGCCGTGGCCGAGGTCCTCCGCGGTCGCGGAGTCGAGGTCGGAGACGATCCGCGCGCCGAGGACCTCCTTCAGGAACTCGATGTCGGACTTCTTGGCGCGGCGGACCGCCAGGATGCCCTTCTGGGCGAGGTAGTGCTGGGCCATGTCGTCGATGCCCTTCTGGCAGAAGACCACGTCAGCGCCGGTGTCGGCGATCTGGTCGACCATCTCCTTGAGCTGTGCTTCCTCCTTGTCGAGGAAGTTCTGGAGCTGGCTCGGGTCGTCGACGGAGAGCTGGGCGTCGACCTCGGTCTCGTCGAGCTCGATGGCGGTGTCGACGAGCAGCACGTCGGCGTCGTCGAAGTCGGTGGGCATCTCCTCGTGGACGGGGTCCTTGTCGATGACCGCGCCCTCGAGGAGCTCGGAGTTGCCGGCCGAGCGGCCGGTCTGGGTCTCGATGTTGAGGTACTCGAGGTCGGCGATGACGGAGCCGTCCTCGGCCTCGACGGTGACGGCGTTGACCGCGTCGACGATGATCTGGGCGAGCAGCTCCTTGTTGAGCTCGGCGCCCTTGCCCGTCATCGAGGTCTCGGCGACCTTCTTCAGGAGTTCCTCGTCGTCGGGGTCGACCTCGGTGGCGATGTCGTCGAGCTCGTCTTTCGCCTGCGAGGCGGCCATGTTGAAGCCCTTGATGATGGCCGTCGGGTGGATGTCCTGCTCGAGGAGGTCCTCGGCGTTCTTCAGGAGCTCGCCCGCGATGGCGACGGCGGACGTCGTCCCGTCGCCGGCCTCGTCTTCCTGTGTCTCCGCGACCTCGACGATCATCGAGGCCGTCGGGTTGTCGATGTCCATCTCCGAGAGGATGGTGACGCCGTCGTTCGTGACGGTCACGTCGCCCATCGAGGAGACGAGCATCTTGTCCATCCCCTTCGGGCCGAGCGTCGAGCGTACAGACTCGGCGACCGCGCGAGCGGCCGAGATGTTGTGTTCCTGAGCGGACTTGTCCTTCATCCGCTGGGAGTCTTCTCCCAGGATGATCATCGGCTGGCCCTGCATCTGGCGTTGGCTCATAATCAGACTGAGATTGTATGTGGTTCTATATAAAAGTAGGGGTTAGAGTGTGCGCCGCCATGAGCGGTCGAAGTTCGCGGAACGGTGAAAACCGCCGTACGTGGGCGGCCCCCTCGAATATTTGTGCCACCGATTGGCACGGAGGGGGTGTGGCGTCGCCGCTCGTTTATACCGTCACTCGACGGGCTGTTTCCAGTGGACGGTCACCGCGCCGACGACGAACGCGTCGTCGGAGTCGGCGTTCCGCCGGAACGTGAGCGTGTTCTCGCCGGCGTGGAGCTGGTCGGGGCTGATCGTGTCCATCCAGAGCTGCCAGCCCTCGCCCGGTGCGATGTCGAAGCCCGTCAGGGGCTCGCCGTTGACCACGATCTCGTGGTCGAAGTCCGCCACGTCGAAGACCTGCATCTGGACGTACGGATCGGTCGGTCGGGACGTGGGGACCTCGAAGGTGGCCGGGTCGGTCGCGTCGCCGGAGTACTCGGCCCAGGGAACGTCGAGCGAGTCCGCGGACGGCCCGAGATGCTGCTGGAACTGACAGAGCGCGTAGGTGGCGCGGCGTGACATAGTGGACACGTCACGCGGGTGGTACAAAAATCAGTGCCCGTCAGCGTCGATCTCGCGGACGACAGTGGCGGGGTTGCCCTGAACGACGACGCCGGCGGGCACGTCGTCGGTGACGACCGCGCCGGCGGCGATCACCGCGTCGTCACCCACGGTGACACCCGGATTGACGACCGCCTGGCCGCCGACCCAGACGTTGTCGCCCAGCGTCACCGGCTTGCCGTACTCGGCCCCGCCGCGGCGCTCGTCCGGGTCGAGCGGGTGGGTCGCGGTGTAGACGTGGACGCCGGGACCGAGCAGGCAGTCGTCGCCGATCTCGACCCGGCACACGTCCAGCACGACGCAGTCGAAGTTCGCGTAGAAGCCGTCCCCGACGTGGACGTTCTCGCCGTAGTCACACCGGAAGGGCAGTTCGACATGGGGCTCCTGGCCGACGGTGCCAAACAGGTCCTGAAGGAGGGACTGCCGGGCAGCGTCGTCGGCCGGGTCGGATTGATTGTACCGTCGTGTGAGCTCGTTCGCCCGCTTGCGGGCGGCGACGAGTTCGGGGTCACTCGGGTCGTATGGCTCACCGGCCAGCATCTTCTCTTTTTCAGAGGGCATGTCGGCCGGCCTCCCGAGTGTGATGGATGCGGAACCGAATCCCAGGCATACCGGACCGTCGGACCGCCGGGGTAAGAGGCGTTGGGGTCGGCAGGCTGTCAAAAAGGTGTCTCATCTGGCAGGTGATGGGACAGCGCGCCAGAGACCCCCGGCTGGCTGTGCACCATCGCTAGCACACACGAAGACACTCCCACGGTTGCTAGCCCGGAACGGATTTATTATCGCTCGTCGCCTAACACGGTCCGTGAACCGCACGGCAGCGCTCGACGCGGTCGTCTTCGGGGTCGACATCCAGAGCGGCGACGTGCGCGGCGACGCGCCCTCCTACGCGCTGGTGGTCTTCGACGGCGAGTCCATCGAGCGGGACGTGGTCTCGCGCCGGAAGCTCCGCCGGCGGATCGAGGGCGAGGAGCCGGCCATCGTCGCGACGGACAACATGTACGAACTGGCCGCCGACAAGGACGCACTGATACACTTCCTGGGCTCGCTGCCCGACGCGACGAAGCTGGTGCAGGTGACCGGCGACGAGCGGCCCGAACCCCTCTCGCGGGTCGCAAAGCGCCACGGCGTCCCCTACGGCAAGGACCCGATGGAGGAGGCCGAAGCCGCCGCCAGACTGGCCGCCGCGAACGTCGGCCAGGAGGTGTCGGCGTTCACCGACACGACGGAGGTGAAGGTCTCGCGGGGCCGCTCGACGGGCAAGGGCGGCTGGTCCGAGGACCGCTACACCCGGCGCATCCACGGCGCGGTCAAGAAGCGCGCCCGCGAGGTCGGGTCCGAACTGGACGCCGCCGGGCTGGCGTACGACCGCGACGCGACAGAGAAGTACGGCGGCTTCTCGAACGCCGTCTTCGAGGTATCTGCCCGACCGCAGGACATCCCCGTGTCGGCGAGTCGCTCGGGAGACACCCGGGTCGAGATCGAGCGCCAGCGCCGCGACGGCATCGAGTTCCGGCCGCTCGCAAAGCGCCGCGACCACGTCGTGGTCGGCGTCGACCCCGGCACGACGACGGCCGTCGCCATCGTCTCCCTCGACGGCACCGTGCTGGACGTGTACTCCTCGCGGACCGACGACGCGGCCGCGACGACCGAGTGGATCATCGAACGGGGCCGCCCGGTGGTCGTCGCCGCCGACGTGACGCCGATGCCCGAGACGGTCGAGAAGCTCCGCCGGTCGTTCAGCGCCGCCGGGTGGAAGCCCAACCGCGATCTCCCGGTCGACGAGAAGAAACACCGGACTCGCGAGGAGTCCTACGACAACGACCACGAGCGCGACGCGATGGCGGCGGCGCTGTACGCCTTCGACAACCACGCCGACCAGTTCGACCGCATCGCGAGCAAGGTCCCGCCGCAGTTCGACGTGGGGACGGTCGTCGACCGCGTCGTCGCCGGCGAAGAGTCCGTGGAGGCGGTCCTCCGGGACCTCGACGACGACGAGGGCGACGAGGAAGACACCACGGCGCACGAGCCCCGCGAACTCACCGACGACGAGAAGGAGATCAAGCGACTGCGGGCCCGCATCGACCGGCTGGAGTCACACGTCGACGACCTCAAGGACACGATCCAGCAGAAAGACGAGCGCATCGCCGAGAAAGAGTCGCAACTGGAGAAGGCCCGCAGCGAGGGCCGCCGGGAGGTGCGGAAGGACCGCGAGGTGACGCGGCTCCAGCGGCGCAACGAGGCGCTGGAGCGGAACGTCGAGGAGGAACAGGAGAAGCGCGAGGCGCTGGCAGACAAGCTCGAACGGCTGAAAGAGCTGTGGAAGCTCGATCACTCGAACTTCGCCGACGTGTCCGAGAAGCGCGAGGGACTGACGCCGGTGAAGGTCGTCGAGCAGTTCACGCGCGACGCCATCGACGACGCCGACGAGCGCTTCGGCCTCGTCGAAGACGACGTGATCATGTTCCGCGACGCCTCCGGCGCGGGCCGGTCGACGGCCCAGCAGCTCGCCGACATCGACCCGATGCTCGTCCTCCGGAACGGGAACCTCTCCGACGCCGCCGACGAGGTGCTGTTCGACCGCGACGTGCCGGTCGCGCCGGCCGACCTCGTCACCGTCCAGGAGGTCGACGAACTGGCCGTCACGCGCGAGCGAGAGGTCGAGGCCGCGATCGAGGACTGGGAAGAGCGGGCCGAAGATCGGCGCAAGGAGCGAAACGCCGAGATGGTCGATCAGATCATCAGCGAGCACCGGGCCGACCGGCCGACGAGCGAGAACTGAGACGAGAAATCCGCCCCGTTGACCGCTGATCCGCCGGTTTGTTGGGAATCGTACATGAATTATTATATTCTCTGACCGCCTATCTCAGGCATGGAAGACAAGTGTCGGGTCCTGATGAGGGCGCTTGACACGCTCGACGACGTCTTCTACGTTTACGACGCCGACGGACGGCTCGCCTACTGGAACACGCGGCTGAACGAACTGTTCGACAAGACGGACGAGGAACTGGATGGGATGACGCCAACCGAGTTCTTCGTCGCCGAGGACCGTCCCGACGTCGAGGCGGCGCTCGCCGACATCTTCGAGCGCGGCTGGACCATCGTCGAGGCGCGGGCCGAGACGACGGAGGGCCCGGTGACGTTCGAACTCAGCGGCCAACTTCTCACCGACGAGGACGGGACGGTACTGGGGTTCAGCGGGACCGGCCGTGACGTGACCGAGCGAATGGAACGCGAGTGGCACCTCGAACGACAGAACGACCGCCTGACCGAGTTCGCGGACCTGCTGGCACACGACCTTCGAACGCCGCTCGCCGTCGCCAGCGGCCACCTCGAACTGGCGGCCGAAGCGTCGCCGTCGGAGCACGTCGAGTCCGCAAAGGAGGGGCTCGAACGCCTGGAGGCCATCATCGACGATATTCGGACCGCGACGAGAGAGGGGACGCTCGCCACCGACGAGGAGACGGTCGACGTGGCCGCGGTGGCGCGAGCGGCGTGGAATCACGTCGAGACCGGCGGCGCGGTGCTCGAGCCGCCGCCACCGATACTGATCGACGCCGACGAGAAGCGACTGCTCCGCCTGTTCGAGAACGTCTTCGCCAACGCCGTGAAACACGGACCGGCGGACGGCGAGCGCGTGACGGTCCGCGTCGAGGCGACGCCGGAGGGGTTCGCTATCGAGGACGACGGCCGCGGGATCGACCCCGAGGACCGCGAGTGGGTGTTCGACCCCGGCGCGTCGCGGGCGGACGACGGGACGGGGTTCGGCCTGTACATCGTCCGCGCCATCGCGGAGGCCCACGGCTGGGGGGTGTCCGTCACCGATGGGACGGGCGGGGGCGCACGGGTCGAGTTCGACCTCGACGCCGACACCACCGGACAGTAGCGGCAGAGACGCTGTGGACCGGATTTCAGTCGCGACGGTCGTCAAGGCATGCCGCCGCCGCCCATGCCGCCACCGCCCATCCCGCCGCCCATTCCTATCCCGAACGCGCCGAGCAGGCTGGAGACGAGGCCGTAGACGACGAGGCCGAGACCGCCGACGACCAGCGCGATACCGACGGCGACGGTCGGCGCTTTCCACGCGACGAGGCCGATGCCACCGAGCAGGACGGCGACGCCGGCGAGGCCGACGGCACCGAGTTTGTCGAGCATACCCGTGTTCGCCGGCCGCCGGGACAAAAGCCCGTCGGTCAGTACTCGAACTCGGTCTCGACGTTCTGGGCCGCGGCCACCATCTGCGCGATGGTGTCCTGCCGGCGCAGGAGCGTCATCGTGTCCCCCTCGACGGTGAAGGTCCCGTCCATCGCGGCGGCCGACACGTCGAGGTCGCCCCGGAGCATCGACACCCACTCGCCGTAGGGGCCTCGGAGCGCGAAGTCGTAGTCGGGGTCGTCGTCGGTCGCCGCGTGGGTGCAGACGCCGTCCTCGATGTCGACCCGGAACTGCACGGGGTCGCCGACGTAGGTGTCGTCGTCGCGGATCTCGAAGCAGAACGTGGCGGTGAACTCGGCGGCCGCGTCGGCGAACTCGGCCCGGTCGTTGATGCGGTCGCGCCACGCGGCGGCCCACTCGTCGGCGTCGGTCGGGAGCGTCACGGTCATTTGCAGGCGATATGGCATGGGGGGCATTTTGCGTTGTCGTTACGGTCTGAGCGCGCCGTCAGGACCGCGCCCGTCCGACGACCACGACGGCGGCGAGCAAGAGCGTCCCGCCGACGAGGAACCAGGGGCCGACGCGCTCGCCGAGCAGGGCCGCGCCGAGGGCCGTCCCGACGAGCGGCTGGGCGACGAACAGCACCGACACCGTGCCCGCGTCGACGTATTCGAGGCCCTTGTACCAGAGGTACCACGCCGCCGCCGTGGCGAAGAAGCCGAGGTAGGCGACGGCGGCCAGCACCGCGGGGTCGGTCGGGAGCGACGACAGCGGCCGGTGCAACAGCCACAGTTCGCCGGCCGCGAGAAGCGCCAGCATCGGGGTCGCGGTGACGCTGGCGTAGGTCGCGGTCTCCAGCGCGGAGAAGCGCGCGACGAGCGGCTTGCCCCAGACGGTGTACCCGGCCCAGGCCACGCTCGCGCCGAGCAGGGCGGTGACGCCGGCCGGGTCGAGGCTCCCGTCGAGACCGCCGTCCGCGACGACGAGCGCGGTCCCGACGGTCGCGAGCCCGACGGCGGCGACCTTCGCGCGGGTGAGGCGCTCGTCGACGACGACGGCGGCGAGCAGGAGCGTGGCGACGGGCGTCGCGACGGTCAGCAGCGACCCCTGGCTGGCCGTCGTCAGGTCCGTCCCGACGAACTGGGTGACGATGGTCGCGGTGACCAGTGCACCGAGGCCCGTGAAGCCGCGCCAGTCCGTCCGCGTCGGCGTCCGGGTCGCGCCGCTGTGGGCGACGACGGCGACGAGCGCCACCGCGCCGAGGGCGACGCGCAGGAACCCCAGCGTGACGGGCGGAATCGCACCGAAGCCCCACTTGCTGACGACGTACATCCCGCCCCAGATGACCGCCGCCGCGAGCGGGGCGAGGACGCCGAGTATCCGTTCCGGCCAGGTCATCTCACTGCCTCGCTACTGTCGGTACGACGTGTGCCGCTCATAAATGCAGAGATTCGGAGATCGACGTTCGTGAAGGGGGTGTCGGCGAGCGATTCGTGTCGCGGGACCCGACGGGGCGTCAGTGCCGCGATTCCCCGCCGAGATAGAGCCGGGAGACCTCGGGGTCGTCGAGCAGCGACGCGGCGTCGCCCTCGAACTCGACGGAGCCCTGGTCGAGGACGAACCCGCGGTCGGAGATGCCCAGGCCCTCCCGGGCGTTCTGCTCGACCATCAGGATGGAGGTGCCGAGTTCGTTGACCGTCACCACGTCCTCGAACACCTCCGCGGCGGTGTTCGGAGCCAGCCCGGCGCTGGGCTCGTCGATGAGCAGCACGTCGGGCTCCATCACGAGCGCGCGAGCGAACGCGAGCACCTGGCGCTGGCCGCCCGAGAGCGTCTTCGCCTTCGCGGTGCGCTTCTCGTCGAGGATCGGGAACCGGTCGTACAGTTCGGTCACGACTTCTTCGAGGCCGCCGTCGCGGGCGACGCCGCCCATGCGGAGGTTCTCGTCGATGGTCAGCGAGCCGAACACGTTCTCGGTCTGTGGCACGTAGCCGACCCCGATGCGGACGATGTCCTCTGGGGCCATGCCGCCGATCTCGCGGTCGCCGAGACGGACCGAGCCGGTCCAGGGCTCCAGCATGCCGAACACCGTCTTGAGGACGGTCGACTTGCCGGCCCCGTTCGGGCCGACGAGACAGGCGATCTCGCCCTCTTCGAGGGTCAGCGAGAGGTCGTCGAGCACCTGCACCTCGCCGTAGCCGCTGTCCACGCCCTCGACGGTGAGAATCGGCTGGCTCATTCTGACGGCCCTCCGAGGTAGGCGTCGATGACGCGCTCGTCGCTCCGGACCGCCTCCGGCGGCCCCTCGACGAGGACGCTGCCCTGGTTGAGGACGATGATCGGGTCGGCCAGTCGCATGATGAAGCTCATGTCGTGTTCGATGATGAGGAAGGTGATCCCCTCCTCGTTGAGTTCTTCGATGAAGCCGGCGAGCTTGTCCGCGAGGACGGGGTTGACCCCGGCGACGGGCTCGTCGAGCAAGAGCAGGTCCGGCTCGGCCATCATCCCGCGGGCCAGTTCGACCAGCTTCATCTGCCCGCCCGAGAGGTCCGTCGCGGGCTGGGTCGCGAGGTCGCCGATCTCGAAGCGCTCCAGCATCTCCTGGGCGCGTTCGAGCGAGCGCCGTTCCTCGCGCTCGACGGTCGAGGGCGACGTGAACAGCGGGACGATCGACTCGCCGGTCTGGTCGTGGGGACCGACCAGCAGCGCCTCGCGGACGGTCATGTCCTCGGGCTTGCGCGGCGTCTGGAACGTGCGGATCATCCCCTGGTCGGCGATCTCGTGGGGCTCCTTGCCGGTCACGTCGACGCCGTTGACCGTGACTCGGCCGCCGTCTGGCTCGTAGAAGCCCGACATGAGATTGAACAGCGTCGACTTGCCGGCCCCGTTCGGGCCGATGAGGCCCGTGATGGAGCCGCGCTCGACGGCGATCGAGGCGTCGTCCGTGGCGACGAGGCCGCCGAATCGCTTCTCCAGGCCCTCCGCGAGGAGGACCGGATCGGCCTTGTCGAGGACGGGGCCGTCGGAGACGAGGGACTGCTCACTCATCGCCGTCACCCCGCATTGCGTCGGGCCAGATCAGCTCGCGCTCCGGCGGGAGGATGCCCTCCGGCCGGAGCCTGACGATGAGGATGATGAGCAGGCCGACGAGCATCAGCCGCAGCGGGGCGGGGCCGATGGGGAGCTGGACGGCGTCGTTGAGAAAGCGCGTCCCCTGCTGGATGGCGACGATGGTGAAGCCGCCGAGCATCGCGCCGCGGTCGCTACCGGTCCCGCCGAGGATGACGGCGACCCAGACGTAGAACGTCGTGATGGGCTGGAGGTCCGGCGGGCTGACGTACAGCACGAGGTGGGTGTAGAAGACGCCCGCGAGCGCCATGATGAGGCTGCCGATGACGAACGCCTGCATCTTGAACGCGAACGTGTCCTTGCCGAGCGTCTCGGCGAGGTCCTCGTCGGTCTTGATCGTCCGCAGGACGCGGCCCCACGGCGAGCGGTGGATGCGCCGCAGGAAGAGGTAGACGCCGGCGACGAACGCGCCGACCAGCACGAGGTTCAGCAGCCCGGTGATGACCGGCTGGCGCATGTAGAAGAGGGCCGTGCCGCCGACCTGGAACACGTAGGGGTAGCTCAGGTCGCCGAGCACCGGCCAGTCGGCGAAGAACAGCGGGATCCCGGTCAGTCCGGCGCTGCCGGCGGTCCACTGGTTCTCGTTGAGGATGAAGATGCGGACGACCTCCGCGAGGCCGAGCGAGGCGATGGCGAGGTAGTCGTCGCGAAGCTTCAGCGTCGGATAGCCGATGAGCACCGCGAGGACCGCGGCGAGGAGGAGGCCGCCGAACAGCGCGATGACCGGGCTGACGTTCCCCGAGATCGGCGAGGAGTTCGCCGTCAGGAGCGCCGACCCGTACGCGCCGAGGCCGAAGAACGCCGCGACGCTGAAGTTGATGAGCCCGCCGTAGCCCCACTGGACGTTCAGCCCCATCGAGAGGAGCATGTACATCGCCGACAGCGAGACGAGATACAGCAGGTACGCCGGCGCGAGCACGCCGGCGACCACGGCGATCAGCAGGAGCACGCCGATCCCGCCGAGCAGGCCCGCGACGCCCTTCTCGCGGGCGGAAAACGCGCCCACGTCGAGCGCGCTCACGTCAGATCACCCGCGATGCCGCGCGGTTTGACGAGCAGGACCGCCACCATGATAACGAAGGCGATGGCCGGCGCGTAGGCGGTCCCGATGGGAATGCCCACGTCGCCGAGCAGCGGCGTCAGCTCGTGGATCATGCCGATGAGGAGACCGCCGAGCATCGCGCCGTAGACGGAGCCGATGCCGCCGACGATGACCGCGGCGAAGACGACCAGCAGGATGCCGAAGCCGATGCGCGGGTCGAGCTGGCTGTACAGCGCGAGGAAGACGCCGCCGGCCGCGGCCAGCGCGCTCCCGATGACCCACATCACGAGGATGACGCGGTCGGTCCGGATCCCGCTCACGCGCGCGAGGTCGGGGTTGTCGGCCGTCGCGCGCATCTTCCGGCCAAGCGTCGTCCGCTGGAGCAGGAAGTGCAGCGACCCGACGAGGACCGCCGCGCTGACCACGATGGCCACGTCCCGCTGGGTGATCGCCACGTCGAAGTTCTCCAGCAGGAACGGGATCGGTCCGCTGCGCGTGATGTCGTACTGCAGGAAGTCGGTCCCGAAGACGCCCATGAGCGACGCCCGGTAGACGAACGCCACGCCGATGCTCGTGATGAGCAGGCCGATGGAGTCCGTGTCGAGCGGTTCGTAGACGGCCAGGTGCGTCAGGACGGCGATGGCGGCCGCGAGCGCCATCCCGACGAGCAGCGACACGTAGAACCCGAGCGGCAGCCCGAGCAGCGACCCGCCCATGCCGCCGAAGAGGCCGAACGCGACGAAGGCCCCGTACGCGCCGACGGTCATCGTGTCGCCGTGGGCGAAGTTCGCGAAGTCGGCGATGCTGTAGACCAGCGAGAGCCCGATGCTCCCGAGGATGATGATGCTACTGTATACCAGCCCGTTCGCCAGGTACTGTAATATCTGCGCCATTAGTGAGAATGGGGTGGGTGGTGTCCGCCTCAGCCCTCGATGGTGCCGGCCGACTCGTAGGCGTGGTCCACGACCTCGAAGATCTGGAGGAAGCCGACCGGATCACCGTTCTCGTCGAGGTCGATGGGGCCGCTGACGCCGGTGTAGTCGACGTCGGACGGACTGCCGCCCTCGGCCAGAATCTGGTGGGCCTCCTCGTAGGAGGTCGCCTCCTGGCCCTCCGGGCGGGTCACGTCGCGGACGACCTCGCCGAGCGCCGCGCCGGTGAACTCGTCGGCCGCCTGGATGGCGAGGGCGCTGACGACCACGGCGTCGTAGGCGTACGCCGACCACGACGTGGGCTCCTCGCCGAAGCGGCTCTCGAACTCCTCGACGAAGGCCTGGTAGTTCTCTGCGTCCTGCGGGACGCTGGGAACGACGGCCTTCATCCCGTCGAGGCTCCCCTCTGGCGCGGCTTCGAGGACTTTCGGCCCCTTGACGCTGTCGCCGCCGTACCAGGCGGCCTGGTCGGTCACGCCGAGGTCGAACGCCTCCTGTGACATCGTGGCGAACTCCGGCTGGTACGTGAGGAACACCCACGCGTCGGCGTCGGTGTCGGCCATCGAGGAGATGACGTTGCTGTAGGAGGCCTTCCCCTGGTCGTGGGGCTCGTTGTAGACGATTTCCCCGTCGTAGCTGTCCACGAAGGCCTCGCCGAGTGACTCGCCGTAGCTGTTGTTGATCCACGCCATCGCGACGCTGCCGTGGCCGTCGTCGCTGACCATCTTCGAGAGCGCCTGGGCCTGCGTCGCGCCGGTCGGCGGCATCCGCAGGAGGCCCGGGAGGTCTGTCAGCGACGGACTGGTGCTGTTCTGGCTGATCTGGACCACGTCGGTGTTCTTGACGACGCTCTCGTAGATCGCCGTGCTGACACCGCTGCCGACCGTCCCGATGAGCAGCGGGACGCCCTCCTGGTTGACGAGCGTCTGGGCCGCGCTGACCCCGCCCTGGCTCGTGCTCTGGTCGTCCTGCTGGGAGATCGCCAGTTCGCCGCCCTTGACGCCGACCGCGTTGACGGCGTCGAGCGCGATCTCCTTCCCGCGCTGGTTCCGCTGGCCGAACGCCGACAGCGACCCCGAGAGGCTGTCCACCATGCCGATGGTGTAGGTGTCGCCCCCGGACGCCGTCGAGCCGTCGGTGGACTCGCCGTCGCCGCTTCCGCCGTCACCGCTTCCGCCGTCGCCGCTTCCGCCGTCGCCGCTGGTGGCGCTCTCCTCGGGCGCGCCACCGGAACAGCCGGCGAGGCCGACGAGTCCCGCGCTTGCGGCGGCTTTGATTACGCTACGTCGGTCGATCGAACGGTCTTCGTGGTCGTTCATAGGATTCTGCTGTTCTGTTACGTAACACCATGTATAACCCTGTCCCCGTCCATGGTAGGTTGCCCGTTCTGTTCGCTCGTTTACACGGTTATCGACCCCCGCTACGACCATTATTTAAGATCGAGTGTAAATTCGATCTAATAGCACACAAACCTAAAGTCTACATGATTAATCCTGTTATAATGCCGCGAGGTGTGGAGAATCGTACCGGGATACGCGTAGATCGCGTGCGCCGGGAGCGTGGTTGACCAGGCGAACGGAATCAACGGAGCGACGCCCGTGCGTTGCCGTGCGGGCGGACGGCGTCACTTCGGCGCAAGGGACTTAATTTCGTCATAATATTCAAGATATTTTTGGTAGGGTGTTTGTTTAGGCCGATATAGCGGTTCATAGTCGACAATGATCCCCCCGATCGCGAGTAATTTCGTCGCCGGGAAGTCGGCTCCGCAGGCGCTCGACCACGTCGCGTCGCTGAACGACGACGGCGTCAACGGCATCCTGAATCTGCTGGGCGAACACTACGAGGAGCGGCCGCCGGCCGACGAGGACGCCGACGCGTACGTCTCGCTCATCGAAGACATCGCCGGGAGCGGACTCGACTGCTGCGTCTCGGTCAAGCCGTCCCAGATCGGGCTTGACGTGGGCGACGAGGTGTTCGTCGACAACCTCGAACGCATCGTCGCGGCGGGCGACGACCACGGGGTATTCGTCTGGGTCGACATGGAGGACTACACCACGACCGACGTGACGTTAGACGCCTACGAGCGACTGGTCACGGAACACGACGGCGGCGTCGGCGTCTGCACGCAGGCGAACCTCAAGCGCACGCCCGAGGACCTCGAACGGCTCGCGCCGCTGCCCGGGAAGGTCCGGCTGGTCAAGGGGGCCTACGCCGAGCCCAAGAGCGTCTCCTACAAGCAGAAAGAGCGGGTCAACGAGGCCTACGAGGACTGCCTCGAACTGATGTTCGAGCGGTTCGAGGGCGGCGTCGCCGTCGGCAGCCACGACCCGGCGATGATCGACCACGCGCGCGCCCTCCACGACGAGTACGGCACGGAGTACGAGGTCCAGATGCTGATGGGCGTCCGCGAGGACGCACAGCGCGACCTGGCCGCGGAGGGCGTCCCGACGTGGCAGTACATCCCATACGGCGAGAAGTGGTTCTCGTACTTCTACCGGCGCGTCCGCGAGCGCAAGGAGAACGCCCTGTTCGCGATGCGCGCGGTCCTGAGCTGAGTCTTACCGCGGGTCCGGGTCGAGCAGTTTCGCCTCGGCCTTCCGGAGGTGTTCTAACAGCGTCGTCTTCGAGACGCCGAGTTCCGACGCGAGTTCCCGCGTCGAGATGCCCCGCGGCCACGCGTAGTAGTCCTCCTGACGGGCGAGTTCGAACGCCTCGCGCTGGCTGTCCGAGAGGCGGTCCATCCGCCTGAGTTGCTGGGGGTTGCCCCCGCCGGCCGAGGTGATGCGCGTCACCTCGATGTCGGCGTCCTGTTCCTCGCGGATCTCGTCGATAGCGGCCTCGGCCTCGTCGCGCGTCCCGGGGAAGAACACCGGCCAGTGCTCGCGGCCGTGCCGGACGCGGACGGGGTCGTTGTGGATGAACCCGCGCGACAGCAGGCTGTCGCTGATGGTGTTGTCGGGGTCGTACTCGACGAACAGTTCGCGCGTCGTGTTCCCCGGCGGCGACCCGGTTCCGGTCGCGCCGTGGCGCTCGCGCAGTTCCAGCACCGACTCGGTCAGCTCGGAGTCCCGCGTCGCCTCGATGAGCGCCTCCACGTCGTTGATGCTGTCCGCGTACGCGGTGAACAGCCCCTTGACGTTCTGGTTCTGCGTGTTGTACACGCCGTGGGCGAGCAGGCCAGCGGCCGTCTCGTCGGTGACCTCGAGCGTCCAGCACTTGGGGTGCCAGATGCTCAGCGTCAACTGGAGCCCGCCGTCGTCAGTCTGTGACTCACTCATGATGCCGTCCCTCCCAATCGAGGGATACTACGAACAGTCACGCTACGGATGCCAATAAACCTAGTGTTCATAAGGGAAACACCGACCATGGTAGATTCGAGGGGCGGTTCGGCGTCGTCCACGGCGAGGGATCCGGCGACCCCTGACCATGGACGGGGGAACCTATTGGTGTGACTAGCGTACAGTACGGATCATGAGCACTGACGACTCACGGAAGCACTACATCGACGGCGAATGGACCGCCGGCACAGGCGACGAGACGTTCGCGAGCCGGAACCCCGCGACCGGCGGGGAACTGGCGTCGTTCCACCGCGGCACCGAAGACGACGTCGACCGCGCGCTGGCCGCCGCGGAGGACGCCTACGACGAGTGGCGCTCGCTCTCGCACATCGACCGCGCCGAGTACCTCTGGGAGATCTATCACGAGCTTCGCGACCGCCACGAGGAGCTGGGCGAGATCGTCACGAAGGAGTGCGGCAAGGAGATCAGCGAGGGCCTGGCCGACGTGACCGAATCCTGGCACATGGTCGAGTGGGCCGCCGGCAACGCCCGCCACCCCCACGGCGACGTGGTCCCCTCGGAGATCGCGAGCAAGGACGCCTACATGCGCCGCAAGCCAAAGGGCGTCGTCGGCTGTATCACGCCGTGGAACTTCCCGGTCGCCATCCCGTTCTGGCACCTCGCCGTCACGCTGGTCGAGGGCAACACCGTCGTCTGGAAGCCCGCCGAGCAGACGCCGTGGTGCGCCCACATCGTCGCGGAGATGTTCGAGGACGCGGGCATTCCCGACGGCGTGTTCAACCTCGTCCAGGGCTACGGTGACGCCGGGAACGCCATCGTCGAGGACGACCGCGTCGAGACGGTCCTCTTTACGGGAAGCGCCGAAGTCGGCCACAAGATCGCCTCGAAGGTCGGCGGCCAGCCCGGCAAGATCGCCGCCTGCGAGATGGGCGGGAAGAACGCCGTCGTCGTCAGCGAGCAGGCCGACCTCGACATCGCCGTCCACTCGGCCGTGATGTCGAGCTTCAAGACGACCGGCCAGCGGTGTGTCTCCTCCGAGCGCCTCATCGTCCACGAGGAGGTCTACGACGAGTTCAAGGAGCGCTTCGTCGACGTCGCCGAGGACATCGCCGTCGGCGATCCGCTGGAGGAAGACACCTTCATGGGCCCGCTCATCGAGGCCGGGCAGGTCGAGAAGTTCGAGAAGTACAACGACCTCGCCCGCGACGAGGGCGCGAACGTCCTCGTCGACCGCGCCGACCTCGACGCCGACGAGATCCCCGAGGGCCACGAAGAGGGCCACTGGGTCGGTCCGTTCGTCTACGAGATCGACTACGACGAGGACTTGCGCTGCATCAACGAGGAGGTCTTCGGCCCGCACGTCGCCCTGCTGAAGTACTCCGGCGACTTCGACGAGGCCCTGGAGATGCACAACAGCGTCGACTACGGCCTCGCCGGCGCGATCATCTCCGAGGACTACCGCGAGATCAACCAGTTCCGCGACGAGGCGGAGATCGGCCTCGCCTACGGGAATCTCCCGTGCATCGGCGCGGAGGTCCACCTGCCCTTCGGCGGCGTCAAGAAGTCCGGCAACGGCCTCCCGAGCGGCCGCGAGGTCATCGAGGCCGTCACCGAGCGCACCGCCTGGACGCTGAACAACTCCAAGGACATCGAGATGGCACAGGGCCTCTCGGCGGACATCATCACCGATGAGTAAGTCAGTCCAGCCGCCGGAGATCGGCTCCGTCTGCCCGCGCTGTCGGGCCGAGACGACCACGTCGAAGGGCATCGAGACCTGCACCGACTGCTCCTGGGTCGGCTGTCTCGGCGCCGACTAACGGTCGGCAACGGCATCGGGCTCTGTCCGAGACGGCCCGGCACACGTCTGTCCCACCCCGTGGCGGCGGTCTCGGACTCGATTCGCGGTCGGAATTTTCCAAACCTTAAACCTCTCCCCGTCGAAGTACCGACCATGAGCGACAACGACAGCAGAAAGAACCTCCGCATGCCGGAGGACGACGAGGTGTTCGCCGTCGTACTGGACATGCTTGGCGCGAACCGCGTCAAGGTACGCTGCATGGACGGGGTCGAGCGCACCGCCCGGATTCCGGGCAAGATGCAAAAGCGCATCTGGATCCGCGAGGACGACGTGGTCCTCGTCGAACCGTGGGACTGGCAGGACGAGAAGGCCGACATCACCTGGCGCTACGAGAAGCAGGACGCGGACCAGCTCCGCGAGGAGGGACACATCAAGGAGTAGCGCTCGCATGCACGTTGCCGCGGCGCAGACGGGGGCACTAGCGTGACCGAGGGACAGTTCGGCCTGCTGGACACCGACGAGGCCGACGCACCGGGCGACGAGTGGGAGGAACTCGACGTCTCGGACACGGAGGCCGACCGCATCGCACGCAAGCGCGACCGCGAGTTCAGCGAGTTCCGCAAGCGCATCAAGGACGCGGACCAGTTCAAGGTCGAGGCCAGCGTCTTCGACGACGCGACCTACGGCGCGCTGTACAAGCTCGTTCAGGACGGCCACATCGACGCCTTCGGCGGCCCGATCTCGACGGGGAAGGAGGCCAACGTCTACACCGCGCTGTCCGGCGACGAGGAGGTCGCGGTCAAGGTCTACCGCATCAACGCCTCGGACTTCACGGACATGCGGGGCTACCTCGACGGGGACCCCCGCTTCGAGGGCATCGGCTCGGACAAGAAGAAGGTCGTCACCGCGTGGGTCCGCAAGGAGTCCTCGAACCTCAAGCGCGCCCGTCGGGCCGGCGTTCGCACGCCCGAGCCCATCGCCGTCGAGCGCAACGTCCTCGTGATGGAGTATCTGGGGACCGAGGAGGGACGCGCCAAGCGGCTCAACGAGGTCCACATCGAGAACCCCGAGACCGCCTACGAGGTCGTCAAGGAGTACGTCCGGCGGCTCTACGACGCCGGCCTCGTCCACGGCGACCTCTCGGAGTACAACGTCGTCTTCCACGAGGGCCAGCTGTACATCATCGACCTCGGACAGGCGGTGACCATCCACCACCCCAACGCCGAGGAGTTCCTCGAACGTGACTGTCGCAACGTCGCGAACTTCTTCGCCAGGCAGGGCGTCGACGCCACGCCCGAGGACCTGCTCGCGTACGTCCAGGAGTACGCGACCCCCAAAGACAAGGACGACACCGCGCCGGGCAGCGACGACGACGCCGTGCCGCAGGGGACCCCCGCGGACCGCCGCGACGAGTGAGCGGCGGCGCGGACCGCGGTCGCGAACGGCGTTCGGGGCGGACACGGGCCCGACGCCGAAGTTTTAAACAGGCTGAACCTCCTACGGGGACGTATACTTATGCAACACGTGAAGATTCCGCAGGACCGGATCGGTGTGCTGATCGGCGAGGGAGGTGAGACGATGCGCGAGATCGAATCGCGAGCGGAGGTTCGGCTCGACATCGACTCGGAGGACGGAACGGTCAAAGTCGAGTCCGTGGGCGACCCCGTCACCGGGCTGAAGGGGCCGGACATCGTCAAGGCCATCGGCCGCGGCTTCGCGCCGGACGACGCGCTGGCGCTGCTCGACGACGACCTGATGATGTTCGAACTCATCGACATCGAGGCCGCCTCGCGCAACAAGAACGACTTCCGCCGCCAGAAGGGGCGGCTCATCGGCGAGGGCGGCCGGACGCGCGAACTCATGCAGGAGCTCACCGGCGCGGCCGTCGTCATCTACGGCTCGACGCTCGGTATCATCGGCGGCCCGGAGCAGGTCGACGCGGTCCGCGAGGCCGCCGAGATGCTGCTCGACGGCGCGCCCCACGGCTCCGTCTACTCGTTCCTCGAACGCAAGCACAACGAGATGAAACACAAGGGCCTGGAGTACCACCAGTTCACCGGGTGAGCGGTCACCGCCGGCCCCGACCCGCGTTTTCGCTGCCGCTGGCGAGCCACTGAGCGGCTGGTCTCTCGCCGTGCCGCCCGTCGAGGCTCGCGGCGCTACTGCTCCGGCGACCACTCGCAGGCCGAGCCGGTCGCCAGGTCGGCCGCGTCGACGTGTGCCGACAGACAGCCGTAGTTACAGAACTGACTCGTCGGCTCGCCGCCCGGCGTCTCGCTGAGGTACAGGGGGTCGTGGGCCTCGACCGGACGCCCGCAGAAGGTGCAGTCGGCCATAGCGGACGTTGCGGTCCGGAGAACAAACGTTTTGTCCGCGTCTGTCGACCCTGCGCACATGAAACAGGGCGGCTCCGACGCGGCGAAGCGCGCAGCGGGCGAATCGGCGGCCGAGGCGGTCGAGGACGGGATGGTCGTCGGACTCGGGACCGGGTCGACGGCGGCCCACGCCATCCGGGCCATCGGCCGGGCCGTCGACGCCGGACTGGACGTGGTCGGCGTCCCCACCTCCTTCCAGTCGCGCGAACTGGCCCGCGACTGCGGGATTCCGCTCGCGGACCTCGACGACGCGTCGGTCGACCTCGCCATCGACGGGGCCGACGAGGTGGCCGGCGGCGACCTGGTCAAAGGCGGCGGCGCGGCCCACGCCCGCGAGAAGGTGGTGGACGCGAGCGCGGACCGCTTCATCGTCGTCGCGGACCCGACGAAGGAGGCCGACGTGCTCGCACACCCCGTCCCCGTGGAAGTCCTCCCGATGGCCCGCTCGACGGTGGCTGAAGCGGTCGAGGCCCTGGACGGCGACCCGGACCTCCGCCGGGCGGCGCGCAAGGACGGTCCCGTCGTCACCGACAACGGGAACCTCGTGCTCGACTGCGACTTCGGCGCCATCGAGGACCCGGCGGCGCTCGCTGGACGCCTGTCAGAGACGCCGGGGGTCGTCGCTCACGGCCTGTTCGTCGGGCTGGCCGACGAAGTCCACGTCGGGACCGACGACGGCGTCTCGGTCAGGGATTTGCGATAGCCGTCGCTGGCGGATCGGCTCGCTGCAAAAAAACGTCGTGCTGAACGACCTTACAGGTCGCGCGGCTGGACCGTCTTGCGGTCGTTCTCGTCGGCTCGGCGGGCTGCGTCCTGGAGCAGCTCCTCGACTTCCGCGTCGAGCGCGTCGTAGAAGTCGGACGCTACGTTCATGTCGCTGAGCTCTTCCTTAACGGCGGCTTTGACGATTAGGTCTGCCATACAGACGAGGCATCCGCGGGGGTTGCTTATATACTTTCTCCAATCGGTTCGCTCTCGCCGGTATTCGCGGCAGTTTGAGGCGATATTCGGTCTTCGACCCCTTATAAATCAGCCATTTTGTCGGCTTAATTCGGTCATAATATCCGTTTCGGCCGGAAACAGACGGCTGTGGCGGCCTGTCTCCGATCGTGGGCCGCTCGCGCGCGCTCCCCGAAAAGGGCGAGTCGGGCAGGCACTCGAACGACGACCGCGGACCGACGGATAGGAGTAGCCGGGCCGCCGACTGACCCACATGCGCGACATACTCGACGCGATCGCGGCGGGCGACCTCTCTCCCGCCGAGGCCGAAGCGTCGCTTGCAGGCTACGCGACCAGCGGGGCCGGGCGGTTCGACGCGGCGCGCGAGGAACGGGCCGGCGTCCCCGAGGCCATCCTCGCGGACGGCAAGACGCCCGCCGAGGTGGCGGACCTGGCGGCGACGGCCATCGAGACGACGGGCCGGGCGCTGGTGACGCGAATCGGCGACGAGACGGCGGCGGCCGTACAGGAGCGACTGGCGGCGGCCGTCCCCGAGGCGACCGTGCGGTGGGACGACCGCTCGCACTGGCTCGTCGCGACCACGCCCGACTTCGAGCGACCCGACCTCGACGCCGCGGTCGGCGTCGTCACCGCCGGCACGTCCGACGCCGTCCCGGCCGGCGAAGCCGCGCTCGTGGTTCGGGAAATGGGCGCGTCTGTGACCCGCATCGACGACGTGGGCGTGGCCAGTCTCGCCCGGACGATCGACGCCGTCGACCGCCTGCGCGACCAGGACGTGCTGATCATCGCCGCGGGCCGGGAGGGCGCGCTCCCGACGGTCGTCGCCGGCCTCGTGGACGTGCCGATCATCGGCCTGCCGGTCTCGACCGGCTACGGCCACGGCGGCGAAGGACAGGCGGCGCTCTCGGGGATGCTCCAGTCCTGTACCGCCCTCTCCGTGGTCAACATCGACGCCGGGTTCACCGCCGGCACGCAGGCCGGCCTGATCGCGAGACAGCTCGACGATGCGCGGTGACAGTTCCGAGGAAATCGGGAGAGGATACCCAACCATTTGGGTAAACCGTTATGCGTCCGTCACGCATAGTCACAGGTGTCGGCGGTGGTGTCGCCGACGAACACGATGCCTGAATGTGACCATTGCGGCGCGCACGTCTCGGACCAGTTCGCCCGGGTGTTCGCGGATCAGCGCGGACACATCAGGGCTTGCCCGAACTGCTCGGCGAACGCTGGCATCGCCGAGGTATCGAGAGAGCGCGCCCACCAAGCGTGAGGCCCGCTGGGCCGACGGGATCGTGCGATGACCACCACGCGGAGCCCCCATTACGTGTACGTCCTCCGGTGTAGCGACGGAACGTTTTACACCGGATACACGACCGACGTCGAGCGTCGCGTCCGGGAACACGACGCGGGCGAGGGCGCGAAGTACACCCGCGGACGGACGCCCGTCGAACTCGTTCACGTCGAGTCATTCGAGTCGCGGTCGGCGGCGATGAGCCGCGAGTACGAGGTCAAACAGCGCACCAGAGCGGGCAAAGAACGACTCGTCGAGTCGAGCGACGCCGAAGACGCGTTCGATCCCTGAGTGCCGGGTGACGCGAACGCGACAGAAACCGCCTGCCGCCGCGGCGGGCGTGATTTTTTGACCCGTCCCCGAGAAGCGGCGGTATGGCACACGACGCGGATGTCGACGCGGACGCGATCGCCTTCGGAACCGACGGGTGGCGGGCGACGCTCGACGTCTTCACCACGCCGCGGGTACGGATGGTGGGACAGGCGGTCGCCACGACGCTCTCGGAGCGCGGCGCGACCGGAACGGTGGCGATCGGGTACGACGCCCGCGAGACCTCGCCGGAGTTCGCCGACGAACTGGCCCAGGTGTTGCGGGCGAACGGCTTCGACGTGCTCCTGCCCGAGCGAGACACGCCGACGCCGGTCGTCGCGTGGACGGTCAAGGACCGCGACCTCGCCGGCGCGCTCCAGATCACGGCCAGCCACAACCCCCCGGAGTACAACGGCGTGAAGTTCATCCCCGGCGACGGGTCGCCGGCGCTCCCGGACTGGACGGCCGCCTTCGAGGAGAACCTCGCCGTGCTCGACCCGCTGCCAGAGGACGAGTGGGGCGAGCGAACGGAGGCGGACCTCGTCGCCCCGTACCGCGAGCACGCGCTGTCGTTCGTCGACGCCGACCTCGACGGCCTCCCGGTCGCCTACGACGCGCTGTACGGGAGCGGGCGCGGCGTCACCGACGACCTCCTCGCCGCCGCCGGGGCCGACGTGACGCGACTCAACTGCGAGCAGGACCCCGAGTTCGGCGGCGGGTCGCCCGAGCCGTCGGCCGAGAACGCCGAGGGACTCGTCGAGCACGTCTGCGACGGCGACGCGGCGCTCGGCGTCATCAACGACGGAGACGCCGACCGCATCGGCATCGTCACGCCGGAGCGGGGCTACCTCGATCCCAATCTGTTCTTCGCCGCGATGTACGACTTCCTGCTCGAGGACGCGTCGGGCGACGTGGTCAGGACGGTGTCCACGTCGAGCATCGTCGACCGGGTCGCCGAGGCCCACGGGCAGGCCGTCCACGAGGTCGCCGTCGGCTTCAAGTGGGTCGCCGAGGCGATGGCCGACCACGACGCGCTGTTCGGCGGCGAGGAGTCGGGCGGCTTCGGCCTGCCGGCCCACCTCCGCAACAAGGACGGCGTCATCATGGCGCTGGCCGCGGCCGCCGCCGAGCGCGAGGAACCGCTCGACGAACGCGTCGACCGCCTGCTCGCCGAACACGGCGAGATCCACCAGGACCGCATCAGCGTCGACTGCCCCGACGACCGGAAGGAGGCCGTCCTCGCGGACCTCGAAACGGCCCTCCCGGACGCCCTCGCCGGCGTGGCGGTCGACGGCGTCAACACCGTCGACGGCTTCAAGATCCGCCTCGAAGACGGGACGTGGGTGCTCGTTCGCCCCTCGGGGACGGAGCCGAAGCTCCGCGTGTACGCCGAGGCCGGCAGCGACGAGCGCGTCGGGGAACTGCTCGACGCCGGTCGGGACCTGGTCGAACCCCTCGTTTAAGCCCGCGGCGCGCGTCGTCGGCGCATGGACACCGACATCGCGTTCGCCTACACCGAGGGGATACCCGACGACGTCGTCCGCGACCGCCTCGAATCGACCGTCGGGGGCGTGCTCGCGCTGGCCGACGGGGACGACGCGTACGCCTTCCCGGTGTTTCACCACTTCGAGGACGGGTCGCTGTACTTCCGTCTCGGCGAGGCGGCCGACAGCGAGAAGTCCGCCTACCTCGACGCCACCGAGACGGCCACGTACGTCGTCACGGAAACTGAGTCGACGCCGGACGCCGAGGCGTGGACCGGCTGGAGCGTCGTCGCCCGCGGGCCGATCGCGGCCGTCCCCGACGGCGACCCGGCCTACGAGGCCGTCGAGATCAACGAGCGCTACGCGCCCATCAGAATCTTCGACGAGCCGACCGACGAGATGGACGTGACGCTGTACGAACTGGAAATCGAGGAGCTGACCGGCCGGCAGAACTAGCCTGTGGTGCGGTAGCGCGTCCCGCGAAATCGGTCGGTGTCGTCACTGAGCGGTTCCACGTCGAACCCCAGTCGCTCGTAGAACGGCCGAACGCCGGCATCGAAGTCGGCCGTGAGCCGGTCCCGGCGGTCGAGCGCGGCCTCGACGAGCGCCGTGCCGATGCCCTGGCCGCGGCGACGGCGGCGGACCGCGACGGCCGCGACGCGGTCGCCGTCGAGGACGAGCGCGCCGAGGACGCGGTCAGTTCCGGACTCCGAGTCGGTCCGGGCGTCGCCCGAAACCGCGACGAGCGTCCCGTCGCCTTCGATGCCGGCCCGGACCGTCGCCACGTCGATTTCGAGGACCGCGCCGTCGAGGACGTTCATCACGGCCGGTAGGTCGCCCTCGGTGGCCTCGCGGACGCGCATCGCTACCCGCCCTTGATGAGGCGCACGACGCGGACGCGGTCGGCCGCGACGGGCTGGTCGGTCGGCACGTGTTCGCCGTCGACGAGGACGGACACCTCGTGGGGGCTGAGGTCGACGGGCGCGAGCAGGTCTGCGTAGGTCGCGTCCTCGTCCACCTCCAGTTCGTGGGTGTCCTCGCCGGCGATGTCGACAGTGACGCGCATGCCCGGCATTGGCCGCCGACGCACCTGAGACTGTCGACTCTCGGGGGGTTTAAGGCCGGGCCACGCCTCGATTCGCCCATGAGCGAGGCCGAGTCCGAGTCGCGGGCGGGACGCGAGGAAGTGTGGATCGAGAAGTACCGCCCCCAGACCCTCGACGACGTGATGGGCCACGAGAACATCGTCGGTCGCCTCCAGAGCTACGTCTCTCGCAACGACCTGAGCCACATGCTCTTTTCCGGGCCGGCGGGGACCGGGAAGACGACCTGCGCCACGGCCATCGCCCGGGAGCTCTACGGCGAGGACTGGCGCGAGCACTTCCTCGAACTGAACGCCTCGGACGAGCGCGGCATCGACGTGGTCCGGGACCGCATCAAGAACTTCGCGCGGACCAGTTTCGGCGGCCACGAGTACCGCATCATCTTCTTAGACGAGGCCGACGCCCTCACTTCTGACGCCCAGTCGGCACTGCGCCGGACGATGGAGCAGTTCTCGAACAACGTCCGGTTCATCCTCTCGTGTAACTACTCCAGTCAGATCATCGACCCGATCCAGTCCCGGTGTGCGGTCTTTCGCTTCTCGCCGCTGGCGGACGACGCCGTCGCCGAGGAGATCCGCCACATCGCGGGCGAGGAGGGCATCGAGCTGACCGACGACGGGCTGGACGCACTCGTCTACGCCGCCGACGGGGACATGCGCAAGGCCATCAACGGCCTCCAGGCGGCCTCGGTCAGCGGCGACACGGTCGACGAGGAGGCGGTGTACGCCATCACCTCGACGGCCCGGCCGGAGGAGATCCGCGAGATGGTGCAGTCGGCCCTCGACGGCGACTTCACGGCCTCTCGAGCGACCCTCGACCGGCTGCTGACCGAGGAGGGCATCGCCGGCGGCGACATCATCGACCAGCTCCACCGCTCCATCTGGGAGTTCGACGTCAGCGACGCGGCGGCCGTCCGCGTGCTGGAACGCGTCGGCGAGACCGACTACCGGATCACCCGCGGCGCGAACGAGCGGGTCCAGCTGGAAGCGATGCTGGCCTCCCTCGCCCAGGACGAGTAGGCCGGTAACTGGCACAGACCGCATTTTCTCACGTCTGATAACTGGTGGGTGAGTATTATGTATAACTGGATAGTAGAGTATCAGTAACTGAAATGGATCGATCACGACCGACGGATGGGCCCGACGACCGGGGGCAGGTGGGGATCGGGACGCTCATCGTGTTCATCGCGATGGTGCTCGTTGCGGCCATCGCCGCCGGCGTCCTGATCAACACGGCCGGGTTCCTCCAGAGTTCGGCCGAGGCCACGGGCCAGCAGTCGAGCGACTCGACGACGAGCCGCATCCAAGTGGTCAGCATGACCGGCGACCACTTCACGGGGGACAACGAGGTCGGCGTCGTCAACGTCACGGTGAAGAAAGGGCCGGGCGCGAGCAACGTCGACCTCCACAAGACAACGATCCAGTGGATCGGCCCGAGCGGGTCCTACTACCAGCTCGCGTCGGGCGGCGCACAGGGGAGCCCGGACGGGCGGTTCCACATCTCGGCCGTCCAGGACGACGACGGGTCCCAGCCGGTCCTCAACGACCTCGAAGACCGCTTCACGCTCTCACTCGATCTCGGGACGTCGTCCGAGGTCAACGGAGCCCAGCCGTTCGGCGAACCGCTCCCGGAGGGCGAGACGGCGACGCTGCGCGTCTCCTCGCCCGCCGGCGGGATGACGGTCGAGGAGATCGTCGTCCCGAAGACGCTGTCCGGCGAGTCCGCCGTGACGGTGTGACGACCGGAAAAGCGGCCCCCTTCGGAACAGTTTTAGGCGAACGTGGGCCAACTGTACCCCAATGAGCGACCTCGACGAGGCCTACCAACTCGACTATTTCGACGAGGCGGGATTCCGACGCCAGGAGTGTGTCTCCTGTGGCGCGAAGTTCTGGTCTCGGACCGATCAGGACACCTGCGGCGAACCTCCCTGCGCGGAGTACGACTTCATCGACAACCCCGGGTTCGACGAGGCGTACTCGCTGACGGAGATGCGCGAGGCGTTCCTCTCCTTTTTCGAGGAGCGCGACCACGAGCGGATCGAACCCTATCCGGTCGCCGCCAACCGCTGGCGCGACGACGTGCTGTTGACTCAGGCGTCCATCTACGACTTCCAGCCGCTCGTCACCTCCGGCACGACGCCGCCGCCGGCGAACCCGCTGTGCATCAGCCAGCCCTGCATCCGGATGCAGGACATCGACAACGTCGGCAAGACCGGCCGGCACACGATGGCCTTCGAGATGATGGCCCACCACGCGTTCAACGCCCGCGAGGACCTCGAAGACCCCGAACAGTACGCCTACCAGGGCGAGGTGTACTGGAAGGACGAGACCGTCGAGTACTGCGTCGAGCTGTTCGAGGAACTGGGGGCCGACGCCGACGAACTCACGTTCATCGAGGACCCGTGGGTCGGCGGGGGCAACGCCGGACCCGCGTTCGAGGTCATCTACCGCGGGGCCGAGCTGGCGACGCTCGTCTTCATGTCGATGGAGCAGGACCCCGACGGCGACTACGAGATGAAAGACGGGAACCGCTACTCGGAGATGGACACCTACATCGTCGACACCGGCTACGGGCTGGAGCGGTGGACCTGGATGTCACAGGGGACGCCGACGGTGTACGAGGCGGTCTACCCCGACATGATCGCCTTCCTCAAGGACAACGCCGGCATCGAGCTCACCGACGAGGAGGAGGCCGTCGTCCACGAGGCCGCGAAGCTCGCGGGACGGATGGACATCGACGAGGCCGAGGACATCGAGGCCGAGCGCGACACCATCGCCGCCGAGGTCGGCGTCGAAGTCGAGGAACTTCGGGACCTGATGGCCCCGCTAGAGGACATCTACGCCATCGCCGACCACTGCCGGACGCTCGCGTACATGCTCGGCGACGGCATCGTCCCCTCGAACGTCGGGACGGGCTACCTCGCGCGGATGGTCCTGCGGCGCACGAAGCGGCTGGCCGACGGGGTCGGCGTCGACGCGCCGCTAGACGAACTCGTCGACATGCAGGCCGAGCGACTGGGCTACGAGAACCGCGACACAGTTCGGGACATCGTCCGCACCGAGGTCGAGAAGTACCGCGAGACGCTCGACCGCGGCGGTCGCCGCGTCCGGCAGTTGGCCGAGGAGTACGCCGAGCGCGGCGAGGCCATCCCGATCGAAGAACTGGTCGAACTGTACGACTCCCACGGCATCCAGCCGGACATGGTCGAGGAGATCGCCGCCGAGAAGGGCGTCGACGTGGCCGTGCCCGACGACTTCTACTCGGTCGTGGCCCAGCGCCACGGCGGCGGTGACGGAACCACCGAGGAGACACAGACGCCCTACGCAGACCAGCTCGCGGAGCTGCCCGAGACCGACCAGCTCTACTACGAGGACCAGCAGCGGACGGAGTTCGAGGCGGTCGTCCTCGAGGTGTTCGACCGCGACGACGACACCTTCGACGTGGTGCTCGACCAGACGATGTTCTACCCCGAGGGCGGGGGCCAGCCACCGGACCACGGGACGCTGTCGACCGACGACGTGACCGCCGAAGTGACGGACGTACAGCGCTACGGCGACGTGATCGTCCACACCTGCGACGAGGACCCCGGCAAGGGCGAGTTCGTCCGCGGGCAGGTCGACGCCACCCGGCGCAAGCGCCTGATGCAACACCACACCGCGACGCACCTCGTCATCCACAGCGCCCGGCAGATCCTCGGCGAGCACGTCCGTCAGGCCGGCGCGCAGAAGGGGACCGACTCCTCGCGAATCGACATCCGCCACTACGAGTCGGTCACCCGCGAGCAGGTCAAGCGGATCGAGGCGCTCGCCAACGAGATCGTCCAGGACAACGTCGCGGTCACCCAGGAGTGGCCGGACCGCAACGAGGCCGAGGAGCGCCACGGCTTCGACCTCTACCAGGGCGGCATCCCGGCCGGCGAGCAGATCCGGCTCATCAAGGTCGCCGACGACGTGCAGGCCTGCGGCGGCACGCACGTCGCCCGGACCGGCGACATCGGGACCATCAAGCTGCTCGGGACCGAGCGGATTCAGGACGGCGTCATCCGGCTGTCGTTCGCCGCCGGTAACGCGGCCATCGAGGCCACCCAGCGCACCGAGGACGCGCTCACGGAGGCGTCGGAGATCCTCGACGTGGCCCCCGAGGCGGTCCCGGAGACCGCCGCGCGCTTCTTCGACGAGTGGAAGGCCCGCGGCAAGGAGATCGAACAGCTCAAGGAACAGCTCGCCGAGGCCCGCGCCAGCGGCGGCGCGGACAGCGAGGAGGTCGACGTGGGCGACGTGACGGCCGTCGTCCAGCGCATCGACGCCGACATGGACGAGCTGCGCGCGCAGGCCAACGCGATCGTCGAACAGGGCAAGATCGCGGTGCTGGGCTCGGGGCTCGACGGCGCGCAGTTCGTCGTCTCCGTCCCCGAGGGCGTCGAGGTCGACGCCGGCGAGGTCGTCGGCGAACTGGCCGGCCGCGTCGGCGGCGGCGGCGGCGGCCCGCCGGACTTCGCGCAGGGCGGCGGCCCGGAGGCCGAGGCGCTCGACGACGCGCTCGACGACGCGCCGGAGATCCTCAGAACCGTCGCGAACGCCTGAGCGCCGTCCCACAGTCTGGAACCGCACGCGATTCGGCCGCGTTCTCGTCTCGCTCGACCGCCGAGCCGCGGCACCGCCTCCGGAGCGCCGACCGACCCCCGCGAGCGAGTGTTCGATTCGACGGCGGTTTTCCGTTCGAATGCACCGCGAGTGGCTTCCGAATTCAATTACATTTACGGATATAAGGTGTATGTGGATATACTTCCAAAAGTATTTTTAGTAAGTGCCCGTTCATCACAGATATGAGCGGGAAACCTGAGATGTCGCACGTTCAGTCCCACACCGAGTACGTTCGGTCACGCCGGACGTGCCCGGGCTGTGGGACCGGCGTGCCCGTCGAGTCGAGTCGCGCTGCCCCACCGCTGTGTGAGAACTGCCGCCCGAAGCCCACCGCCTGACTCATGAGTGTTACCACCGAGCCCCCGTCGGACACCGAGCTGACCGAGACGCCGGAGTTCGAACTGGACTGCCTGTACGACGACCCCGAGAACCCCTCGGAACTCACCATCTTCGCCTCGGACATCCAGAAGTCCGTCACCGAGTGGATGACAGCCGACCGGTCGGCGACCGTCTCGCTCGATCAGATTCGGTAGTCACCGCCCGTTTTTCGCCGCTGTTTCACTCTCGCGACCCCGCTACTCGCCCCGGCACAGCGCCCGGGCGTCCCGCATCGCCTCGTTCGTCTCGCACACCAGCGTCAGGTGGTCGCCGTCGTCGAGGCGGAAGTCGCTGTCTGGGACCCGCTCGTCGCCGTCGCGGCTCACCATCGCCACCAGACAGCCGTCCGGAAGCTCCTCGACGGCCGATCCGACCGTTCGATCGATCAGCGAGTCGTTCGACAGTTCGACCTCGAGCACGTCGCCGGTGCGGGCGGAGTCGGCGAGCCACTGGGCGAGCGCAGGCCGCTCGACCGCGTCGTCGATGGCGTCGGCGACGGCGAAGCCCGCCGAAATCGTCTCCACGTCGAGGTCCTCGAAGGCCGCGACGTTGTCCGGCTGGTTCGCCCTGGCGACGACGGTGTCGACGCCGAAGCGCGTCGTCGCGAGCTGGGCGACCAGGAGGTTCACGTCGTCGTCCGCAGTGGCGGCGACGACGACGCCCGCCCGCTCCGCGCCGGCCCGGTCGAGGACGGCGGCGTCGGTCGCGTCGCCGCTGACGACGCGGTGGCCGTCCGCCCGGACCCGCTCGACGGTGTCCGGGTCCCTGTCGATCAGGACCACCTCCTCGCCGCGGGACTCGTAGCGCGTGGCCAGTTCCCGGCCGACCCGGCCGGCGCCGACGATGAGCGTTTGCATGGGGAGTATGTCGAGGGCTTGCGCGAAGTGTCGGGCCAGCCCGCCTTGAAACATGACGGTCGCGAAGATGACGAGAAAGACCGTGCCGACGAGGACCGTCGCGGCCGCGGGGTCGTCCGGCCGGAGTTCGATGGCGAACAGCGTGGCGACGCTGGCGGGGACGATGCCGCGGGGCCCCATCGCGCCGACGAAGGCCCGCTCGCGGAGCGTCAGCCGACCGCCGAGCGTCGAGAGGAACACGCCGAGCGGGCGCAGGAGCGCGACGACGACGATGACGACGACGAGGCCGCCGATGCCGAGCGCGCGCAGGTCGTCGAGCGAGAGCTGGGCGGCGAGGACGACGAACACGAACGAGAGGACGAACAGCGTGATGCCGCCCTTGAAGTCGGCGACGTCCTCCTCGTGAGGGATGTCCGCGTTCCCCATCACGATGCCGGCGACGGCCGCTGCCGCGATGCCGGCCTCCGAGAGCAGGCCGCCCCCGACGGCGTACGCGATGATCGCTGCGGTGAGGACCACGACGCGGGCGTTCTGTGGCGCGTTCCCCGTCGAGAGGTTCAGCCGCTTGAGCAGCGCCGCGACGCCGCCGCCGACGAGCACGCCGACGGCGATCCCGACCAGCAGGCGAGCGACGAACGCCTCGACGACGACCAGCGGCGACGAGCGGCTGGCGACGACGAACTCGAAGGTCGCGACCGCGAGGATGGCGGCGATCACGTCGTTGATGATGCCCTCGGTCTCCAGCGCGGCGGCGACCCGCTCGCGGACCGGGACGACCTGCATGATGGGCGTGATGACCGTCGGCCCCGTGGCGATGAGGAGGCTCCCGACGAGGACGGCCACGGGCCAGCCGGTCCCGAAGACGACCCTGACGGCGACGGCGGTCCCGACGAGCGAGACGAACGCACCGACCGTCACGAGGCCGAGGGCTTCACGCGACGCCTCGCGGACCCGCTCGACGGTGAGGTGGTAGGCCCCCTCGAAGACGATGATGCCGACGCTGAGCCCGACGATGGCCTGGAGGCCGGTCTGGCCGAACATCGCCGGGTCGACCAGTCCGAGCGCCTGCGGGCCGACGAGCACGCCGGCGACCAGCAGGAAGGCGACGCTGGGGATCTTGAGCCAGTCGCCGACCAATTGTGCGGTGACCCCCAGGCTCACGACGAGCGCGACCGCTCCGATGAGTGACGCTGCTTCGGACACGTGCCTGCTGGCGGTTCAGCGGCCAGCGTCAAAGGCCTACCCACCGAAAGAGACAGGCCGCCGCCGCGGGAACCGAGAGACGATGCCGACTGTCAGCACTCACGGGGCGTCGATACACTACGAGACCGACGGCGACGGCCCCACCGTGGTCTTCGTCAATGACGTGGGCTACGGCGCGTGGCTGTGGGGCTGGCACAACGACGCCGTCGCCGGCCCCTCCGAGACGGTCGTGTGGGACCTCCCGGGAACCGGCCGCTCGGACGCGTCCGACGGACCGCTCGACGTGGCGACGCTCGCGGCCGCCCTCGAAGCCGTGCTCTCGGACCACGGCGTCGCGAACGCCCACCTCGTCGGGGCCGGCCTCGGCGGGATGGTCGCGCTCCGGTACGCCCACCGCTACAACCGCGCCCGGACACTGACGCTGTACTGCACGGCCGCGTCGGGCGACGCCGTAGACGAGGCGGCGCTCTCGGGCCTCGCGCTCGGGGGACCGGACTCGCTCGACGGCGCGTTCTCGCCGGCGTTTCGCGACGGCGCGCCCGACCTGTTCGAGCAGATTTCGACCTGGCGCGCCGATGAGGACGCGACCGGCGACGCCCGCGCCGCGCAGGCCGCGGCGATGGCCGGGTTCGACGCGCCGCCGCTGTACGAGGTCACCCAGCCGACGGAGGTGTACTACGGGCTGGACGACCCGGTGGTCGCGCCCGAGGACGCGGAATCGCTGGCGGCAAACCTGCCCCGCGGGAGCGCCGCGGCCGTCGAGGGCCGCCACTGCTGTTACGTCGAGCACGCGCCGGCGGTGACCGACCGGCTGCTGGCGATGCTGGACGAGCACGCCGACTGAGAGAGGTCGCCGCGGTGCTTTCGTCTCCGCCCCCAGCGGACGCAATCCCCATATACGCGGACCGAGACGGTGTACGTATGACCGACCGGACGGCGGCCGTCACGCGGACGACGGCCGAGACGGACATCGAAGTCACGCTCGACGTGGACGGCGACGGCGACAGCACCGTCGACACCGGCATCGGCTTCTTCGACCACATGCTCGACTCGTTCTCGACCCACGGCCTGTTCGACCTGACCGTGCAGTGCGACGGCGACCTGGAGATCGACGACCACCACACCGTCGAGGACGTGGCCATCGCGCTCGGCGAGGCGTTCACCGAGGCGCTGGGCGACAAGCGCGGCATCCGGCGCTTCGCCGACCGCAAGGTCCCGCTCGACGAGGCCGTCGCCGGCGTCGTCGTGGACGTCTCCGGCCGGCCGTACTTCGCCTTCGACGGCGCGTTCTCGCAGGCCGCGGTCGGCGGGATGACCAGCCACATGGCGAAGCACTTCTGTCGCTCGCTCGCGACGAACGCCGGGCTGACGCTGCACTGCGAGGTCGACGGCGAGAACGCTCACCACGAGGTCGAGGCGCTGTTCAAGGGCCTCGCGCGGGCCCTCGACGACGCGACGCGCATCGACGAGCGGCGCTCCGACGTGGCGAGCACGAAGGGCGAACTGTAAGCCGACTCCGCAGAGCCGTCCGCTGCCCGCTGTCGGCAGCGATTAGTGACTCCGCGCGGACCACATCGTATGTTCGACGAGATCATGCAGAAGTTCGAGGACTCCCCCGGCCAGCAGGACGTGATCCGCCTGCTGCTCGAACGTGGGTTCTCGGTCAACGAGGAGGGGCGGGTGGTCTCCGGCGGCATCGAGATCCCGAACACGGGCATCGCCCGCGAGGCCGGCGTCGACCGCCGCGTCGTCAACGCCACCACCGACGCCATCCTCGCCGACGACGACCTGCGGCGCATCTTCCGGAACATCTCCTCCGTCCCGAGCCTGCTCGACCTCGCGCCCGTCCTCGACCTGCACGCGATCACCGTCACCGTGCGGGCCGCCGACGAGTCCGGCATCGTCTCGACGGTCACGAACGCCATCGCCGACCGCGACATCTCCATCCGGCAGGTGCTCAGCGAGGACCCCGAATTCACCGACGAGCCGAAGCTGTACGTCATCACCGACGCGGAGCTCCCCGGTGACCTCATCAACGAGATCCGCCGGCTGCCGTTCGTCCGCACCATCGAACTGGCCTGACTCGCCACGCCGGCGGCGCATCGGCGACGGCGAGACAGCGTCGCTCATTTGGCGGTGGCCGCGCTAGTCGTCGGCAGATGAACCGGACGTTCATGCGGACGCTGCTCGTCGAGGAGTCGTTCGCCTACGGGTTCACCATCGCCTTTTGGGGGTCGGGACTGCTCCTCATCGAGGAGTTCGGCCTGCTACAGACCGCCAGCATCCTGGCGTACGCGACCGGGACGATCACCGGGTTCGGCCTGCTCGCGCTGGCGGCGTTCGGGAGCCCGGTCGAGACCGTCGACGCCGACGCCTCGCCCTCCTATCACGTCCTGGCCGCAGTCCACTACCTGGCGGCGCTCGTCCCCATCGGCGTCACCCACTACGTCGTCGCCGCGCCGCTGGGAAAACACGTCACGCTCTTTCTCTCCGGCGCGCTCGTCGCCGTCTGTTACAACGTCTTCGCCGCGCTGGAGGAGGGCGTCTCGGTGCTCCTCCGGCGGGCCGAAAAGCGGTCCGCGGACGGCGGGTGAGCGGGCAGACAAACGGTTTTCAGCGCGTCGTCCGTCTAGTTGGTATGGACCCTCGCCTGCTCGTCCGCCTCGAAGGGGCGCTCGTCGGCGGCGGTGCGGCCGCGCTGTACGCCCTCCAGGGCCGGTCGCCGCTGTTCTTCGTCGCGCTCATTCTCGCCCCGGACCTCTCGATGGTGGGGTATCGACGCGGCAAGCGGGTCGGTGCGGCCACGTACAACGCCGCCCATACGTACCTCGGGCCGGGGCTGCTCGCCGCGGTCGGCGTCCTCGCCGCCGCCGACCTCGCCGTCGGCGTGGCGCTGGTCTGGACCGCCCACATCGGGGCGGACCGGCTGTTCGGGTTCGGCCTGAAGTACGCCGATCGCGAGTTCGGCGACACGCATATCCAGCGGCTCTGATGTCGGCGAGCATCACCGTCGAGATGCCGAACGGCGACGCCCGCGAACTCGCGGCCGAGCCCGGCGCGATCCTCCGGGACGTGCTGCTCGACGCGGGGCTGTCCCCCCACGGCCGGTACGCCCGGCGAGTCAACTGCGGCGGACGGGGCGTCTGTGCGACCTGCGGCGTGCGCCTCGCCGCGCCGCCGGACCCCGACCACTGGCACGACGACCTCGCCGACCGATTCGGCTACCCGCGGCTGTCCTGTCAGCTACGGGTGCGCGACGGGATGACCGTCCGCCTGCTCGACAAGCGCGTCTGGGGGGCGCGAGAGTGAGCCCGACGGTGGCCGAAAACCGGCCCCGAACGCAACGACAAACGCTATTCCGTCGGCAGGGCTACGCCGAACCGTGACGGAGAGCTATCGGACGGTCGCCGGCCGCGGCGAGGCCCGCTTCGAGGTTCGGGGCTCCGAGTTCATCGGCCACGTCGCGCCGGCGGCGACCGCCGAGGCGGCCGAGACGTTCGTCGAGCGCGTCGGCGAGGAGTACGCCGACGCGACGCACAACGTCCCCGCCTACCGCGTCCGCGCCGACCCCTTCCGCGAGTACTCGAGCGACGACGGCGAGCCGAGCGGCAGCGCCGGCGGCCCCGCGCTGAACGTCCTCCAGCAGCGCGGGATCGAGAACGTCGTCGCCGTCGTGACGCGCTACTACGGCGGGACGAACCTCGGCGTCGGCGGGCTCGCCCGCTCGTACTCGCGGGCGGTCAGGGACGGCGTCGACGCCGCCGGCGTCGTCGATGAGGTCCCCCACGAGCAGTTCACCGTGACCGTCGCGTACGACGACTCCGGGAGCGTCCGCGGCCTGCTCGAATCCGCCGGCGTCGATTTCGAGGCGGACTACGAAGCAGACGTGACGTTCGCGGTGCGCGTTCCGACCGACGAGGGCAACGCACTCCGGGACCGCATCCGGAGCGCGACCAGCGGGCGGGCGGCCATCGAAACCGAGTGACGCTCCGCGATGGGCCGACCACCCTGAATGATTTGTACCACGGGCGTCACGTTCGAAGTGTGACAGGCGACAGGTCCCGTCGTGCGTTTCTCGCCCACGTGGGAACGTTGGCCGCGGCGTCGTGGGCGAGTGCGACCACGACATCCGCACAGGAGCAGCCCGGGCCGTCGTCGTTCGTGCCGGCCGAGCACGGGTTCGGGTTCCGGAACTGGTCGCTGAGCGACCAGTACTTCGAGGACCCGCCGCAGCCGGATCCCGCGACGGTCCGCGAGCGGATCCGCGAGGAGTGGAGCGACAAAGCGCGAGCGGTCCTCGGTCTCGGCCCGGGGAAGTTACCCTCCGCGCTGGTCGACGCGCTCGCGCGACAGCTCCGGGCGGCGGTGGTCCAGCGCGCGGGGACGAACGGCCACTGCTACGGGATGATTCTGTCGGCACAGCGGTACTTCGACCGACCGGAGACGATGCCGGTGGACCGGCCGACGGCGAGCGATATCGAGGTCCCGACGGTCCCGCTCGACGACCCGGCGGCCCCCGTGTACGACGACATCGTCACGTCTCAGGCCGAACAGTACTTCCGTTTTCGCTCCTGGGTCGGCCGCCAGGCGGTCGTGTACGCGGACCGGATCGACACGGCGCAACTGCTCGACCACATCCGGTCAGTCATCGAGACCACCGGAAAGGCGTCGCTGTTCCTGTTCGACGGTTCGCTGAACGGCCACCAGGTCCTCGCGTACGACTACCGGACGGACGGCGAATCGGTTCGGATCCCGATCTACGACCCGAACTGGTCGGCGCTGGCCTATCAGCAGCGGACGCCGGAACTCCGGTTCACGCGGGACGGCGACACGGCGTCGATGCGACCCTACCGCCAGTACACGACGGTCGTGTTCAACCGCTACGACCAGATCGAGCGGGCGACGGGCCACTCGGACGTGGGGCCGTTGGACCACGTGACGATCGACCGGGCGACGGCCCGCGAGGAACTGTTCCCCACGATGGTCGTCACGGCCGACACCGCCGCGGTGAACGTCACCGCGGTCGGACCGCGCGGCAGGGAACTGGAGCGGATCGAGAGCGAGCACATGGACCGGTCGCGAGGGCGGTACCCGCGACTGCGCCGGCGACACGGGGCCGCACCCGGCACGTACCGGCTCGGCGTGTACGGAACCGACGAGACCGACTACGAGCTATCCGTCGTCGTCGCCGACACCGAGGGCGCGATCGTGGACGTGACCAGAACCGCGAGCATCGGCGTCGACGAGCGCCACGAGTACGACCTGGAGATCACGGACGCGGGCGACGGGACGCTGTCGAGAGTTCGGCGGTCCGGCTCGGGCCCGACAGTGTGGACCGCGGCGGGCGCGCTGGGCGGCGCTGCGGTCGGCGCGCTCGGCTATCGAGCGGTCAGCGAGCGACGCGAAGGGAGCGAAGCCGACGGCGAAGACGGGTGAGACGGCCGAACGCCCGCGCTTCGGATCACTCGTAGGCCGGCAGGCGCGCCGACCGCGCCGACCCGTCGACGAATGGCAGGTCGACGCGCTGTGCGCCGACCGGGTCGCCGTCGACGCGCACCGTCAGCGACGCCGCGGGCAGGTCCCAGTCGACGGTCGCCAGCGCGATGGGTGCCTCCCGCATCGGGCTCTGTCCGGCGCGGCTCACCTCGCCGACGTGCTCGTCGCCGGCGAACACCGCCGCCCCGGGGGCCGGGACGGCTTCCACGGCGAGGCCGACGAGGCGCTGTGTCGGGTGGCCGCGGTTCTCGATTCGCGAGACGACCTCCTGGCCGACGTAACACCCCTTCTCGAAGTCGAGCGCGTTGCGGAGCCCGAGGTCGTTCGGGAGCGCGCCGGCGATCTCGGTGTCGAACAGCGGCGATCCGGCCTCGAGCGTCAGCGTCTCCCAGGTCCGGTAGCCGAAGGGGACGGCGTTCAGCCCGCGGTTGACCAGCGTGTCGAACACCGCTTCGGCGTCGGCCGCGCCACAGACCACGTCGTAGCTCTCCTCGCCGGCGAGGTTGTCGGTCCGGACGACCGTGACGCCGGCGTCGCCGAGTTCGCCGCGCTCGAAGGTCAAAACGTCTTCGGGCGTGCCGGTCTGGTGGAGGACGCTCGCGATCTTCTCGGTCGCCTTCGGCCCGTGGACGCCGAAGACGGCGAAGTCGTCGGTCGCGACCTCGAAGTCGACGTCCTGGATGAACGTCTTCTCGTCCCACTCCGCGGCGAGGGCGGCGGCCGTCTGGGGCGGCGTGAACACGAGCAGGCGCTCGCCGGCGTTGTAGACGTACATGTCCGTGTCGACGCGGCCGTCGGGGTCGAGCAGGAGGGCGTAGCAGCCGGCCCCGTCCTCGCTGGGAACGCGGTTCGAGACGGCGTTGTCGACGTACTCGACGCGGTCCTCGCCGGTGACGACGATGACGCCGTAGCCGTGCTCGATCGTCCCGACGACGTTTCGGACCGCGCGGTGGGTCCGCTCGGGCCGGCCGTACGTGTCGACGACGCGGCGACCACCGACCTCCCTGAACGTCGCTCCGTGGGCCTCGTGGACGCTCCGAAGAACAGTCATTGGTCAGTCATGCGTCCCTCGCGGGGAAAAGCGTCCCGCTACAGGTGGCGTGCGAGCAGCGCCGCGGCGAGCAGCGCGAGCGCCGCCAGTCCAGCCGTGAAGCCCGGGCCGCCCGCGTCGGTGGTCCCAGTCGGGGTCTGTTCCTGCGTCGGGGCCGGCGTCGCCGCGCCGCCGTCACCGTCCGCCGAGACCCCGGTGACGTTCGCGGTCGCGGAGAGGTCGTCGGCTGTCGCCGTGAAGGTGACGTTGCCGGCCGATGGGACGGTCGCGGACAGTTCGCCCTCGGCGTCTGTCAGGCCGACCTCCGACCCGCCCTGACTCACCGTCGCGTTCGCCACCGGCTCGCCGTACTCGTCGACGACGGTGAGGCGAACGGTCTCGCCGACGACGACGCGCCGGTTCGTCGGCGTGAGCGTGAGCGCCGGGGTCCGCTGGATCGCCACGTCGATGGCGGTCTCGCTCTCGTCGACGCGGACGGTCCGGTCGACCGTCTCGTACCCGTCTTTGGTGACCGTCACGTCGTATCTGTCGTTGACCGGAACGCTGACCGACGCGGTTCCGTCAGAGAGCGTCGGAACGGTCCCGGAGAAGCCGTTGTCCGAGGAGATACTGACGGTCGCGTCGCGGATCGGCCGCGGGTCGTCGAAGTAGTCGTCCGCGACGGACGCCCGCAGCAGGACCGCGCCCTCTCTGAGCTGGATCGTCGCGCTCGTCTCCCCCGAGACGTCGACGCTGGTCAGGTTGCGGTAGAACCCCGGCTTCGTGACGATGACGCGGTACTCGCCCTCCTCGACCGGCTTCGTGGTGACCGAGCCGTCTCCGCCCGCGTTCCGGTCGACCACGTAGTTCCCGTCGCGGTACAGCCGGATTCGGGGGTTCTCGACCGGGTCGCCGTCGGCGTTCACGGCCCGAACGGTCGCCGTCGCGGACTCGGAGACGTCGACCTCGACGGCCTGCGTCTCGGCGTCGACGACTTCGACCGGGACGTTCCGGACGTACCGGTCGTCGTGGATTTGGATGGTCACGTTCGCGCCCGCCGGCACGTCGACGAGCGCCTGGCCGTTCGCGCGCGTCGTCTCGTTGACTGGCCCGCCCGCCCCGTCGTCCCACCTTGCGGAGATGTCCACGTCGCTTATCGTGTCTCCGTCCTGATCGACGACGGTGACGGTGAGCGTCACCTGCGACTGTGCGGCAACGGTTCCTGACGCTGTAGTCCCCACCAGCAGCGCCACGAGGCAGACGACGAACGCATCACGGTAAGCAGCCATATTTCACTAATTAACTGGATGGACATAAATCTCTATTGGCGTTAGGAGCCGCCTACGGCCGACGTGACTGCTGAGACTCAGCGAGGTGCGTGACTTCGTCGGGTTCCAGCGGCGTCATCGGCCCCGACATCGTCCGGGCGAGCGCGGCCGCGGCGACGCCGTGGAGCAGCGCCTCGTCCGTCGCGGCCCCATCGGCCAACTGCTGGAGGACCGCGCCGACGAGCGCCTCGTGCTGACCGGATTCGTCGATGGCGTCCGTCTCGATGGCGTCCTGCTCGTGGACGACGCCGTCGTGGTAGGCCACCGCGCCGTACTCGCTGCGGGTGAGGACCACGCGGTTGAGGTCGTACTCGGTGGCGAGGGTGTGGACCAGTTCGCGCGGCGTGCCCGCCTTCCCGAAGACGGCCGTCGCCTGGTCCTCGGCGACGAAGAGCACGTCGACGGCCGGAAGCAGGTCGCCCAGCGCGTCGCGGGCCGTCTCGGCGTCCCAGAGGCCGGGGTGGAAGTCGAGGTCCAGAGCGCGCGTCCCTGCGGCCGCTCTGAGCAGCGCTCCGGTCGTGTCCGCGGCGGTCTCGGAGAGGGACAGAGTCGTCCCCGAGGTGAACACCACGTCGGCGTTCTGTATCGCCCCCATCGGCATCTCGCCGGGGGTCACCGTCGCCATCGCGGTCTCGGTCCGGTCCTGCAGGAGGCGGGCGCGCCGGGGCGCCGTCGCGTCCTCGTAGAACGTCAGTCCCTGCCGGCCCGTCTCCGGGTCGGCCCAGATCACGTCGGTCTCCAGTCCGAACTCGTGGAGTTCCGCGACCACTCGCCGTCCGAGCGGCGTGTCGGGGACCTTCGAGAGCCAGCGGGCGTCGGCGCCGAGGCGGCCGGCCGTCGCCGCGACGTTGCTCGCGGTGCCGTCGACGCGGATGGTGGCCTCGCGAGCGGTCTCGAAGCGCTGGCCGTCTGGAGGGGCGAATCTGAGGGCGGTCTCGCCGAACGTTACGATCGACATACCGTGCCCATTGTGAGACGTAGGTTTAGTTTAATCGGCCGTATCAGTCACCGAAATCACGGTGCCAGTTCGCTACCGTCGACGGCCGCCGTGACCGGGGTAGTCCCGCTCGAAGCGGTCTTCGAGCTCCCGCGCGTCGATGTGGATGAGCGTCGGCCGGCCGTGCGGGCAGGCGTAGGGGTTCTCGCAGTCGTCCAGTTCCGCCAGCAGGTCCCGGACCGATCCGTCCGTGAGCGAAGTGTTGCCCGTCACCGACGGGTAGCAGGCGAGGTCGCCGAGCAGTTCGTCGGCGGCCGCCTCGACGGTCGCGGCCGCCTCGTCGTCGCCCGCCACGAACGCGCCCAGCACGTCCCGCACGATGTCCGGCCCGGCGGCCTCGGCGACGACGCCCGGGAGCGTCCGGACCTCGACGGTCCGCTCGCCCGTGCGGGCGGTGTGGAAGCCGAGGCTCGCCAGCGCGTCGCTGCGCTCGTCGAACACCGCGGCCTCGCGGGCGGTGAGTTCCAGTTCGACGGGGTCGGCGAGCGCCTGCGTCGTCGTCTCGCCCTCGAACTCGGCCTTCAGTCGCTCGTAGTTGATCCGCTCGTCGGCCGCGTGCTGGTCGACCAGGACGAGGCCGTCGTCGGTCTCGGCGACGACGTAGGTGTCGGCCAACTGCCCGAGAATCCGCATCGACGGCAGGGAGTCGTGGTCCCCTTCGGGCGCGTCCCCGAGGCGGGCCTGTTGCTGCCCGCCGGAGAACTTGCGGTCCGATCCGTCTGCCGGCGTTCTGGCTCGGTCGGTGGTGTGTGGGTCGCTACCTCCACCCGAAACGCTGCCCCCGCTGTCACGGACGCCCGATTCGCCGGACTGCGCGCCGTTCGAATCTGTCGTCGAGGACCGTTTCGTGTCGACCCTGTGACTCGATTCGGTCGTCCCGGCGCTCGTGGCGCTGCTGTCCGCGGGAGCACCGGACGCCGTCGAGGGGTCGTCGCCGGGCGAGTCGGGCGAGTCGGGCGAGTCGACATGCTCCAAGTCCGATGATTCAGCGGTCGAAGCGTCCGCCGTCGCGTCGTCCACCGGCGTGGACTCAGTTCCGTCACGAGACGTGGAGTCGCTCTGTTCGGCCGAGTCGCGTCCGCCTGGCGAGTCGGGCGCGATCTCCGTCTGTTCGGGGGCGGACCGCCCGCGCGGGGCCGTCGAGCGCAACAGGCCCTCGCGCAGGAGCGCGTCCTGGACGGCCGTGCGGACCTGCTCGCGGACGCCCTCGTCGTCGGCGAAGCGGACCTCCATCTTTCGGGGGTGGACGTTCACGTCCACGTCGCCGGCCGGCACGTCGAGGAAGAGGACGGCGAAGGGGTAGCGGTCGGGCGCGATCTGGGTGCCGTAGGCGTCGACGACGGCGTCCCGGACCGTACCGGCGCGGACGTACCGGCCGTTGACGTACGTCGAGAGGTACTCGCGGCCGGCGCGGTTCGTCTCGGGGTGCGAGACGAGGCCGCTGACGCCGTCGAGCGGGCCGTCGGGGAGGCCGTCGCCGTCGCGGTCGGTCTCGGTCGCCGCCTCGACGGGGATCATCGACTCGGCGACCTCTCGGCCGTAGACCGACATGACGGTCTCGCGGCGGTCGCCCTGCCCGGTCGTCGAGAACGTCTCGCGGTCGCCGTGGGTCAGCGAGACGGCCACGTCGGGGTTCGCCAGCGCGTAGCTGGCGACGACGGTGTTGACGTGGGCGAACTCCGTCGACTCCTGTTTGAGGTACTTCCGGCGGGCCGGGACGTTGTAGAACAGGTCGTCGACCTCGATGGTCGTGCCCTCCGGACAGCCCGCGGGGCCGACGGACGTGACCTCGCCGCCCTCGAGGACGAGTTCGGTCCCCACGTCGCCCCCGCGCGGTCGGGTCTCGATCGTCAGCCGCGACACCGCGCCGACGGCGTGCAGCGCCTCGCCGCGGAAGCCGAGCGTGCCGACGCCGGCCTCGAGGTCGGCGATGTCGTTGATCTTCGACGTGGTGTGTTTCTCGACGGCCCGCTCGACGGCCTCGCGGTCCATCCCCACGCCGTCGTCGGTGACGCGGATGCCGTCGGTCCCGCCGCTCCGAACCGTTACGTCCACCCGGTTCGCGTCGGCGTCGATGGCGTTCTCGACCAGTTCCTTCACGACGGAGGCCGGCCGCTCGACCACCTCGCCGGCCGCGATGCGTTCGACGGTCCGGTCGTCGAGTCGCTGGATGTCGGTCATAGCTGGCCCCGCATGCTCTTGCCCCCGGCTACCGCTCGGAGCGACTTGAGACTGTCTGCTGGCAGGCGTGCATCCACCCATGAAAATAGTTAACACGACACAGTACCGAGCGTCGATCGGTGAGACGCCATGTGCCACCACAGAGGCGAGAATCGACCGTGGATGGAGCGTTCGACCGCCCGTGAACGCGACGAAGCGGCCGGTGACGAGGAGGAGGCAGGCGAACTGCCGTCGTTCCTCAACGAGGAGGGCGTCGAGACGGAAATCGTGACCGACGGCGGCGACGGGGACGACACCGACGACGGAGTCGACGAATAAGAGGACGACACGACGACGGCCTCGGCGGTCCCGGCGGGCCGCCGAACGCGCTTTTTTCGGGACACGACGGACCGACCGGGCGCGGCGCAAACCCGATAGGTAAAGTGCGCTCGCCGATACACGCTACCTATCCTGTGGATTCGCTATGGAGCAATACGACCAACTCTACCGCCTCTATCAGGGCACCGATACGACGACGCTGCGCGGCTACCAGGAGTTCGTCGACCTGTTTCCGCCGCTCAGTTCGACGGTCGCGCTGGAGCAGTGGGAGACCGCCAGCGACCGCCTCGAGGAACTCAAGGGCGAGATCACCGACGACTTCCCCGGCACCGGCGACACCTACGCCGAGATCGCGGCCCGACTGACCCGCGACGAGGCCTTCACCGCGCTGGACCTCTACTCGAAGTACGACCGGTCGGTGAACGCGCTCGTCCTCGACGTTGACGAGACGCTCCGGTCGGCCGGCGACACCGACAACGAGATTCCCCGCGACACGCTGTACCTGCTCACCCAGTTCCACGAGGAGGGCGTCCCGATCATCGTCTGCACCGGCCAGACCCTGGAGAACGTCAAGGGCTTCATGATCCAGGGGCTGGGTAACGACCTCGTCTCGTCCGGACGAATGAGCATCGTCTACGAGTCCGGCAACGGCGTGTTCACGCCCAAGCACGGCCAGGACACCAAGCGCCTGCTGTACGAGCGCCTCGACGACGCCGTCGTCGACGTGTTCGAGCACGTCCGCGGCCGCGTCCTCTCGGAGGCCCCCGAGGACGTGCGCCACCGCTGTCACCTCCAGGGAAACGAGTTCAACGTCACGCTCAAGCCCAACGCCGAGGTCGGGAGCGACGACGCCGTCGAGATCATCGACGAGTCGCTGCGCTACCTCTGCGGGCTGGTCGGCGAGGCCATCGCCGCGCAGGTCGACGCCGACGTGGCCGACCCGGCGGGCTACGCGCGGTCGTACTTCAGCCGCGACCCCGAGATTCTGGACGTGCTGCAGGCCGGCGGCCTGTCGACAGACGCCGACATCAGCGACGCGCCCGACGCCTTCCGCGACATCGTCGAGCGGGTCGACCTCGGCTACTACGAGGGCGACGCGGCCGAACTGGTCAGCCTCGAACTCGACAAGTCCGCCGGCGTCGAGGAGGCCTTCGACGTGCTCGGCATCGACGACCCGTTCGCGCTCGTGATGGGCGACAGCAAGAGCGACTTGCGGGTGATGCGCTGGGTCGAGGACCACGACGCGGGCATCGCCGCCGCGCCCGCCCACGCCTCCGGCGACGTGGTCGACCACGTCAGCAGCCGCGACGACCTGCTCTACGAGGCCGGCGACGCCGCCAGGGTGCTGCGGACCGTCTACGGCATCAGCCTCGTCGAGCGCCTGGACGAGCAGGGCGAGTAGCGTATTTTACCGCTCGTCGGGCGTGGGCGACCCAACCGAATCCCCGCGCTCCTCCGTCCACGGCCCAACCGACGGCGATTCGGGGTCGATGTCCGCGACGAACCCCATCGTCACGAAATTCAGCGCCAGTCCGAGGACGCTCCCGCCGGCGAGACCGACCAGCAAGCCGACGAGCGGGACCGAGACCACGACGACGCTGACGAACGGCGACACGAGGAGGACGAATCCCGCATAGCCGGCGGTATACGCGAAGTACGGGCCGCCGTCGACGGCCAGTTCGTACGAGCCGCGGGCCGCCGCGACGAGTCCCGTCTCGCGCAGCACGACGAGGTACGGCGTCGCCCAGAGCAGGTAGCTCGCGACCAGCCACACCGGCAGGAGGACGAGCACGGCGACGACCGCACCCCCGTCGAGGGATCCGAGGCCGAACACGCCCAGTGCGACCGGGACGACGACGAGGTACGGCAGGGCCGTGATGACGAGGAACGGTCCGAAATACGCTCCCGCGCTCGCCGCGAAACTGCGGTCGCGGTCGACCAGCGCGGCCGCGATCGCCCCGAAGTATCCCGCGTGGAGAGCGGCTTCGAGGGCGACAATCGCCGGAACGAGGGTGGCCGCGAACGGGTGCGACAGTGGCAGTCCGGTGGTGACGGTCACCCCGGAACTCGGCGGGTCGACGAACTGCCAGACGGTCACCACCGACGCCGGAATCCCCAGTCTGAGACCGATGTGGACCCCGTCGAAGGCGAGCACGGAGCCGATCTTGTCCGTCTGGACGAGCGCGAGCACCAGCGGGACGAGCGCCAGCGGCAGGTGGTCGAGCGCCCGCTCCCAGCCGTCGGCCAGCCGGGTCCAGAACGACGGCATCAGGGACTCACCGTCCTGTCTGTCGGGGCGACCGAACCGAGTCGGACACCAGAGACGCGTCGCTGCGATCGGGTCGCACGTTCGGCGGAGGGCATCGACTCCGGTATCCGGCGCCGATCCGATACGCGTTTCGATGCCGCCGTCCCGTGCCACATATTTATCACGGGCGCTCTGAATTGTCCAAGCATGTCGTCTGGGATCCCACTGCTCACGCCGCTGGCCCGATGGCTCGAAACGGTGATGTTCGGGGACTACGAGCGCCAGTACCGGCTGTTCACGCAGGCCGTGGTGGCCGTCGCCGCCGGACTGGTGCTCGCCTACGGGCTGACCGCCCTAGGCGTGATCGACGTGGGCCCGGGCGGGCAGTCGGTGCTCGGGACCGCGGCGAGCGTCGCCGTGACGGCGTTCGTCATCGTCGGCGTCCTGCAGTTTCTCGTCCTCGCGAACGTCCTCGAGCGGACGAACGAGGACGTGGCCACGAAGGCCGCCGAACTGGAACAGGCGGCCGAGCAACTGGAGGAGACCGCTACGGAACTGGAGACGACGGTCGACACCGTCGAGGACGCGGCGAACACCGTCGACGAGGCCGCCGCCGACGTGGAACAAACGGCGGAGCAGGCCGGCGACCCCGACGCCGCCGAGCAGGTGACCGAAGCCAAGGACAAGACCAAAGACGCCAAAGAGCGGGCCGAGTCCGTCCAGCGAGAGGTCAAGTCGGCCAAGGAGAAAGCGTCCGAGGTCGAGGAGACCGCCACCGAGGTCGAGGAGACGGTCCCGGCGGAGAACGAGCGCGACGGCGAGGACGGCGACTGAATCGCGGTCGGTATTCTTTAGACGCGCCCGTGTTTGCCGTCGGATATGGTCTCGGTTCTCTTCGCCCTCGGTATCCTTGTCGCCGTCTTCGTCGGCTTCAACATCGGCGGTTCCTCGACCGGCGTCGCATTCGGTCCCGCCGTCGGATCCGACACGCTCTCGAAGGAGTGGGCCGCCGCGCTGATGTCCGGGTTCGCCCTGCTCGGCGGGGCGACCATCGGGACGGAGGTCATCGACACGATGGGCGGTCGCATCGTTCCCAGCGAGCAGTTCACCCTCCTCGCGAGCGTCGCCATCCTGTTTTTCGTCGGCTTCGCCCTGCTGGTCTCGAACCTCTTCGGCGTGCCGGCGTCGACCTCGATGACCGCCGTCGGCGCCATCGCCGGCCTCGGCGTCGCCACGGGCACTATCGACTGGACCGTCATGGGCCGCATCGTCTCGTGGTGGCTCGTCGCCCCCATCACCGCGTTCTGGCTCTCCGCCGTCGTCGGGCGCTACCTCTACCCGCATCTGGAGGTCCGAATCGCCTTCGAGAGCAAAGGGCCCGGCACGTCGCGGCGCGAACAGATCGGGAAGGTCCTCGTCGTCGCCATCGGCTGCTACATGGCCTTCGCGGCGGGGGCCTCGAACGTCGCTAACGCCGTCGCCCCGCTGGTCGGGAGCGGCGAACTCGGCCTCTATCCGGGCGTCGCGCTCGCCGGCGGCGCCATCAGCCTCGGCGCGTTCACCATCGCCCGGCGGACGCTCGACACGGTCGGCAACGACCTCACCGAACTGCCGATCCTGGCGGCGCTCATCGTCGAGACGGTGAGCGCGACCATCATCGGCCTGCTGTCGTGGGCCGGCATCCCGGCGAGCCTGGCCGTCTCGGCGACGATGTGCGTCGTCGGCCTCGGCTGGGGGCGGGCCACCCGGACCACCTCGCTGGCCGACGCGGCGGGGGCGGCCGTCAGCGGTGCGGCCGCGGCCGGCGGGAGCGGCACCGTCACCGTCGACGCGCTGACCGCGGACCGCGACGAGGCCGCGTGGTCGCCGCCGGAGGAACGGGAGGTCCAGCCCATCGGCGAGGAGGACCCGGAGTCGGTGACCTCCGCCGCCGACCTCTTCGACCCTGCGGCGACCGGGCGAGTCGTCATGCTCTGGATCCTGACGCCGTCGATCTCCGCCGTCGCCTCTTTCCTCGTCTTCCAGTACGTGCTCGCATACTAGCGGTCGTCGCCGGCTCGCGGGCCGGGAGACGGTACCCTTTACCCGCCGCCGCTGCTGGATAGCGTATGGTCGAGGTTCTCTTTGCCCTGGGCGTTCTCGTCGCGATCTTCGTCGGCTTCAACATCGGTGGCTCCTCGACCGGAGTCGCGTTCGGGCCGGCGGTCGGGTCGAACACGCTCTCCAAGCTCTCGGCGGCGGCACTGATGACCGTGTTCGCCCTCCTCGGCGGCCTTTTGGTCGGTCCGGCGGTCGTCGAGAGCCTCGGGAGCGACCTCGTCGCGACGCAGTTCTCGCCGCTCATCAGCATCGTCGTCCTCTTTTTCATCGGGGTCGCGCTGTTCCTCTCGAACGTCGTCGGCGTGCCGGCGTCGACCTCGATGACCGCCGTCGGCGCAATCGCCGGACTGGGGCTGGCCCGCGGGACGCTGAACGCGAACCTGATGCTCGAAATCGTCTCGTGGTGGCTCGTCTCGCCGATCATCGCCTTCTGGGTCAGCGGCGTCATCGGGCGGTACTTCTACCCGACGCTCGTCGAGTGGTTCGCCGTCTCACAGAGCGAGGGCGCGCTGCTCGACGTCGACCGCTCGGGCGGCCTGCCGCGGCCGGTTCTCGGCGACAACACCACGCCGCGGGAGTTCGTCGGCACCGTCGTCGTCATCGGCATCGGCTGTTACATGGGCTTCTCGGCGGGCGCGTCGAACGTCGCCAACGCCGTCGCGCCCCTCGTGGGCAACGGCTCGCTGGAGATGTACCCGGCCATCCTGCTGGGCGGGAGCGCCATCGGCCTCGGCGCGTTCACCATCGCCCGGCGGACGATGGACACCGTCGGCAACGACCTCACCGACCTCCCGCTCGTGGCCGCCATCGTCGTCGCGACGGTGGCCTCGACCATCGTGACCTTCCTCTCGGCGCTGGGCATCCCCGCCAGTTTCGTCATCATCGCCACGATGAGCATCGTCGGCCTCGGCTGGGGGCGGGCCACTCGAACGACGCGCCTCTCGGACACCGTTCAGGGCGAGACGCCCGCGGCCTCCGTGGGAGCGCTGGCCGCCGACGCCGAGGCCGCCGACGCGCCGACGGTCGGCGGCACCAAGGGGACGCCGAAGTCGGGCGAGACCGAGCCCATCGGCGAGGAGTCGAGCGACGACATCCCCGCCGCTTCGGACCTGTTCGAGCCCGGGACGACCGCCCGCGTCATCTTCCTCCAGAACGTCGTGCCTTCCATCGCCACCGTGGCGGCCTACCTCGTCTTCAGGTTCGTGCCCGGCGTCTGACTAAAAATAGCGGCAGTTTTCGTTTCGATTCCGGGACAGATCCGGCCGCCGTCTCTCATTATTTTGCACGACCTAAACCCGAAGGGCAAAGTCTAACAAGTCGGGGTTCGAACCGAGCAGGTGATGCCCACGGTAGAGTACCTTAACTACGAAGTAGTGGACGATAACGGCTGGGACATGTACGACGACGACGTCTTCGCAGAGGCGTCCGACCTCGACCTCGAAGACGAGGACCACGGGTCCCTCGAAGTCAACGAAGGCGAATACATCCTCGAAGCGGCCGAGGCGCAGGGCTACGACTGGCCCTTCTCGTGCCGCGCCGGGGCCTGTGCGAACTGCGCTGCCATCGTCCTCGAGGGCGACATCGACATGGACATGCAGCAGATCCTCAGCGACGAGGAGGTCGACGACAAGAACGTCCGACTGACCTGCATCGGCAGCCCGGACGCCGACGAAGTCAAGATCGTCTACAACGCCAAGCACCTCGACTACCTGCAGAACCGCGTCATATAACGCGGCTCTGCGGTTTCTGTGCCGTCCTGTTTCGCGATAGCGCGAGCGCCGTCGCGCCCGAGTCACCGGAAGCGTTAGGGGCACCGCTGTGTTGAGTACAGCCGTGCTCGGGTCGATACCGGACCTGCTCCGCCTGGTCGCCGTCCCGGTGTTCGGGTGGGCGGCCTACCGCGACGTGAAGACGCGCCGGGTCCCCAATCGGACCTGGACCCCGCTGGCCGCGCTGGCGGTCCTGCTTTTGCTGTGGGACGCCTACGCGGTGTGGACCGGCCCGCTCGCCGTCGGCCAGCGCCTGTTCTTCGTCCGCGTCGCGATCAGCCTCGGCTTCGTCGTCCCGCTGTCGTACGCGTTCTGGTACATCGGCGGCTTCGGCGGGGCCGACGCGAAGGCGTTCATGCTCGTCGCGGTCCTCTTTCCCGTCTATCCGGTGTACTACCTGCCGACCGTCGCGCTCCCGCTGCAACAGACCGCCATCGGCGTCTTCTCGCTGACGATTCTCTCGAACACCGTCCTCGCCGGCGTCGCCTATCCGGCGGCCGTCGCCCTGGGCAACCTCGCACGCGGCCGGCTCTCGCCCGCGATGGTCATCGGTCGGCCGGTCTCCGTCGAGGAAGTCACCGAGGAGTACGGTCGCCTGCTCGAATCGCCCGACGGGTTCGACCGGCGCGGCCTCGACCTGGACGCCCTGCGGATGTACCTGCGCTGGCGCGACTGCACGCTCGACGACATCCGGTCGGACCCGACGCGACACCGGCTACCGACCTCGCTTCCGCGGGTCCCGAACGACCCAGGCGACGGGTCGCTTGCGACCGACGGCGGCGAGCCGGCGGCCGACGACCCGCTCGCGGGCGACGGCGATTCCGTCGACGACCCCTGGGGTGCGGAGCGATTCCTCTCGGACATCGATCACTCCGCCTACGGCACCTCACCCGACCAGCTCCGCGACGGGCTCGAAGTCCTGACCGAGCGCGAGGAAGTGTGGGTGTCGCCGGGCATTCCGTTCCTCGTCCCGATGTTCGTCGGCCTCGTCGTCTCGCTCACCTACGGCGACGTGCTGTTCTCGCTGCTGCAGGCGATCGGGCTGGCCTGACGCGGAGTCCGGGCGAACGTTTCTCTCAACCGAGACCTTTTATATGAAAATAGACTTAGATATCCCCGTATCAATCATGGCAGGGGTTCCGGGGGAACGCACTCGTGTTGGGCAAGGACCGCAGCGGCGCGTGCGGGGTGTCGCCCGCTAGATGAGCGAGAACGGGACACGGCGTGCGTCCGTCGCAGTCGGCTCCGAGGCCGTTCCACGTCCGCCCTGTCGACCGCCGCTCGAACTCGTCGAGGCCGACGGCGAGTGGCTTGTCAGGGAGTACCGTCGCGATCAGGCCGACGCGGCGACCTTCGCCGCGTACGACCGCCGCATCGACGCGATGCGGGCGGGCCAGGGCCGGATGGACGACGACCGCCACCCCTGTCTCCTGCGATGGGACGCTCCCGACATCGTCGGCGACATCTACTGGAACGAACTGTTCGAGCGCCTCGCGGTCGAGCGGAGCCCGATGCTCGACGCGTGGGTGGTCGTCCCCGACGACGAGCCCGTCGTCTTCCACGCCGCGACCGAGCTCGAACGAGCGTACGAGGCCGGCAAGGCGGTCCTGCGCGAGTACGACTTCAAGCGCCTCGACGTCCGGGCCGAGGACGGGTCGACCGAGAAGACGGTCGAACACCGCTTTCTCCGCCACGGCATCGCGGAGTCGGGGGTCCGGTTCGACCGCGACCGGCTCCCGGCGAAAGCCGCGGATTCGACGACGGGAGCGGCCGACGAGACGGAGACGGACCCGCTCGACATCGGGCCGGCGACGCCGTCGAGCACGCTGATGGCCGCGATTCCGGACCTCACGCGGCTCGACGAACTCGACACCACCGGCTACGTCCACCGCTACCGCGGGACGTGGACCGACGGCGAGGACGCCCGCATCGCGCTGCTCGACCCGGACCGCAGCGGCGAGCGCGTCGCGGCCAAGCGGTTCGTGACGACCGTCGAGGACTGGCACGCGCTCGCCGACGAACCGGCCGTCGCGACCGTCTACGACGTGGGGGTCAGCCCGAGCCCGTGGGTGGCGTACCACGCGGGCGAAGGGTCAGCCGAGCGACTCGCCGAGAGCCTCTCGCTGGACTCCCGGTTGCGCCTCGTCGAGGACGCCGCGTCGGCCGTGGCCGCGGCGGCGCGACGCGACGTGTACGCCACGGCAATCACGCCCTCATCGATCCGGATCCGCTCGCGGGACGAGCCCGCCCGCGCGGCGCTCGCCGGGTGGGGTATCGAACGGGCCGTGCGGACCGCGTTCGACGACCGGCGGGTCACGCCCTACACCGCGCCGGAGCAACTCGACGGGGCCGTCGCGACGACGACGCCGGTCTATCAGCTCGGAGCCGTCGCGTACCGGCTGCTCTGCGGGCGCGAGCCGTTCCGCGGAGAGCGCGACCTGGCGGACGCGATTCGGAACGGCACGCCCAGACAGCCGAGCGCCGGCACGGACCTCACCAGGAGCGTCGACACGGTCCTCCGGCGCGCGCTGTCGACGGACCCGCAGCGCCGGTACGCGAGCGCCGGGGCGTTCGCCGACGCCCTCGCCGACGCGTTGCGATAGCGGGGCGCGGTGAGCAGAAGACCTATTTTTCGGACACGCCTCCGCCAGAGTATGACCGACGTGGACCTCGCGTTCGACGAGCAGGAGTACATCCCGGCCATCGCTCAGGACGCCGACACCGGCGACGTGCTCATGCTCGCCTACGTCACCGAGGAGGCGCTCGAACGGACCCGCGAGACGGGGGAGGCCCACTACTACTCGCGGAGCCGCGACGAACTCTGGCACAAGGGGGCCACGAGCGGGCACACGCAGGCCGTCGAGGAGGTCCGTGTCGACTGCGACGGCGACGCCCTCCTGTACGTCGTCGACCAGACGGGCGGGGCCTGCCACACCGGCTACGAGTCCTGCTTCCACCGCACGATCGACGGGGAGACCGTCGGCGAACGGGTGTTCGACCCGGACGACGTGTACTGATGGCCTCCGACACGGACAGCCGGCCGGGCGACGGCGCGCCCGACGCCGTCGAGACCCTGGAACGCGCCGCGGACGACTACGAGCGGGCGAAAGAACGCGTCGCGGAAGTCGGCGAGGACTCGCTGCGGGAGTGCCAGGAGGTCTATCGTGAGCTGACGGACCTGCTGGAGCGCTACGACGGCCGCGCGACCGGCGGCGGCGACTTCGAGGCGTTCATGGAATTTCAGGGCCGCGTCGGCACGCTGACCGACGACCTCCCCGAGGGCCTGCCCGAGCGAGATACCTTCGAGGCCGTCGACGACTTCCTCCAGCAGCGCCGCCTCACCGAGAGCGACTTCGAAGAGGCCCGCGAGATGCTGGCCCCGGTCGGCGACCTCGTCGGCCGGCTGGACGAGCGCGACGACGCCCGCGAGCGCTACAGAACCGCTCGCCGCGACGCCCGGCACAGGCGCGACGACCTCGACGACCGCATCGCGGAGCTCGAACGCCTCCTGCGGCTCGGCGAGGCCGACCTCGACGCGCCGGTCGAGCGCCTCCGCGATCCCATCGAGCGCTACGACGAAGCCGTCACCGAGGCGTTCAGGGACTTCCGGAGCGAGGCGCCGGCCAGGGAGGTGCTGGCGGTGATCGAGCGCGCCGGCGCCTACCCGCTGGTCGACTTCCGCTCGCCGCCGGACGACCTCCTCGAATACGTTCAGAATCACGACGCCGGAACGGAGCCGATCCCGAAACTGCTCGAGTACGCCGACTACTCGCCCTCGAAGCTGGACCACTACGTCGACGACGTGTCGGCGCTCCAGAGCGCCGTCGCCACAAGGCGGACGTACCTCCGCGGGCTGGACGCGGAACCGCTCCGGTTCGACTGGCCGCCGCCGACGGCCGAGGAACTGCCGTGGCGTTGTCGGGAGTGCCGAGCCGTCGTCGCCCGCTTCGCCGACGAGTCGGTCGTCGCCGCGCTCCGCGACGTGCGCGCGCTGGCGAGCCGTGACGACTACGAGCGCCTGCGCGAGAGCGCCGTCGCCCGGTCTGACCTCACCGAATCGGAGCGCGAGCGGCTCGCGAGCGGGGCCGTCGAAGAAGAACTGGCGGCCGCCCGGAAGCGGCTCGCGGCCGTCGAGGACGCGCTGGAGACTTACTCCTCGGTGTAGGCCTCGACGTCCCGCGTCGCCCGGTCGACCATCGTCTCGGCGAGTTCCCCGGCGCGCTCCAGCGTGCGCGCCTCGGCGTAGACGCGGACGACCGGCTCGGTGCCGGAGGGCCGGGCCAGCACCCAGCCGTCGCCGTAGTCGAGGCGGTAGCCGTCCGTCGTGTCGAGGTCGGCCGTCGCCTCGCGAGCGTGGGATTCGATGCCGTCGAGCATCGCTTCGCGCTCGCCCTCGGTCTCGTAGCGGAGGTTCCGCCTGACGTTGTGGTAGTCGTCGTAGGCCGCCGCGATGTCGCTCGCGGGTCGTTCGGCGACGAGTTCGAGGAACTTCGCGGCGGTGAACGCGCCGTCGCGGGCGATGCGGTAGTCCGGAAAGAGGATGCCGCCGTTGCCCTCGCCCGCGATGGCGACGTGGGCGCCCTCGTCCTGGAGATTCCGGATGCGGCTGACGATGTACGTCGAGCCGATGGGGGTCAGCGACAGCGACGCGCCGGCGTCCTCGACCACGTCGACGAGGCGCTGTGAGGCGTTGACAGCCGAGACCACGCTGTCGTCGGCCTCGAGTTTCGCGGCCGCGAGCGCAGCCAGCGCGGCGTCGCCCTCGACGTGGCTCCCGGTCTCGTCGACGAACATCGCCCGGTCGGCGTCGCCGTCGTGAGCGAACCCGAGGTCGGCGTCGGTCGAGCGTACGAGCGAGCGCAGGTCCGCGAGGTTCTCGGCGACGGGTTCGGGGTCCCGGCCGGGGAAGCGGCCGTCGGGCTGGGCGTTGACGGTGTGGACCTCGCAGCCGAGTTCGCGGAACAGTTCGGGGCTGGTCAGCGAGCCGGCCCCGTGGCCGGGATCGACGACCACGGTGAGGCCGGCGTCGGCGATGCGGTCGCGGTCGACCGCCGCGAGCAGTTGCTCGCGGTAGCGTCGCCGCGTGCTCTCGACCTCCGTGTCGGTCCCGACCGTCTCCCAGTCCGCGTACGCCGGGTCGTCCGCCCGCAACGCCGTCTCGATGCGGTCGAGCGTCGAGCGCGTCAGCTCGACGCCCCCGTGACCGATGAGTTTCACGCCGTTGTACGCCGGCGGATTGTGACTGGCGGTGATCATGACGCCCGGGACGCTCTCGCGCTCGCAGTAGGCCTGGAGCCCCGGCGTCGGCACGACGCCGAGGCGGTCGACGTCGAACCCGACGCCGGTCAGCCCCGCGGTCGCGGCGTTGGTGAACGTCCGCCCGGTGGTCCGGGTGTCTCGGGCGATAGCGACACGGTCGTGGTCCTCGCGCCAGACGGCCCCGGCGGCCTGTGCAACTCGCAGGACGTACCGAGGTGTCAGCTCGTGACCCGCGACACCGCGGACGCCGCTCGACCCGAACACTTGCATTCGAGCGAGTGTGTGAGGGCGAGGTGCTTAGGAATGTCGCCATCTGCTTCGTCAATCAGGGGCCGCCCGATTCCAACAGCCATTAGCCCCGTGCCCGTGCAGTACAGGTATGGCAAACGAGGAACTCATCGCGGCCCTCCGAGACGCGGAGGCCGTCAAATTCGGTGAATTCGAGCTCTCTCACGGCGGCACGTCGAGCTACTACGTCGACAAGTACGTCTTCGAGACGGACCCGACCTGCCTCCAGCGCATCGCCGAAGCGTTCGCCGAGCGCATCGCCGGATGGGACGAACAGCCCACGCTCGCCGGCGTCGCGCTCGGGGCCGTCCCGCTGGTCGCGGTCACCAGCGTCGAGACGGGTATCCCCTACGTCATCGCCCGCAAGCAGGCCAAGGAGTACGGCACGGGCAACCGCATCGAGGGCGACCTCGCCGCGGGCGAGGAGGTCGTCATCCTCGAAGACATCGCGACCACCGGCCAGAGCGCCGTCGACGCCGCCGAGGCGCTGCGCGAGGCCGGCGCGACCGTCGAGCGCGTCCTGGTCGTCGTCGACCGCGAGGAGGGCGCTCGCGAGAACCTCGCCGAGCACGGCCTCGAACTGGAGTCGCTGGTGACCGCCTCGGATCTGCTCGCCGACGCGCCCGAGGACGTGGACGCGTAGGGCGCTCGCCCGCGGTCCTGTGCGCGCCGGACACACCACCGATGTGTTCTTGGCGGTGGACCCGCTACGGGGTGACGCAATGGCCAACCTCGAACTCTACGAACTGGAGGGCTGTCCGTACTGCGCGAAGGTCAAGACCAAACTGGACGAACTCGGTCTGGACTACGAGTCCCACATGGTCCCGCGCTCGCACGACGAGCGGACCGAGGTGAAGGAGGTCTCCGGCCAGACCGGCGTGCCGGTGCTCGTCGACCCGGAACACGGTATCGACGGAATGGCCGAGTCCGACGACATCGTCGAGTACCTCGAAGAGACCTACGGGCAGTAACGGAGCCGCCGCTTTTCGGCTCGAAGCGTCGAACGAATCAGACAGCGCCGCTCAGGCCACTTCCTCGGGTTCCTCGCCGCGCTCCATGATGAGGTCGCGCAGGTCGATAGCGTCCTCGATGTTCTCCATCTCCTCCTTTTCGATGAGGGCGGTCCCCTCGACGGACTCCCGGCGGAGTTCGTCGACGACGTACACCGAGCGGGTGCGGGTCACCTCGCCGACAGACGACATGATGCGCGCTCGCTTCTCGGCGGTCTCGGTGAACGCGGAGTGGCCGGCGAGCACCTGCTCGCGGCTGCTCGCGTTCTCGTTGACGCTCTTGAACGGCGCGCGGTCGGTCGGGTGGACCTCGAAGCCGATCCGGGTGAACACGGTGACGATGGGCTCGTCCTCCGGGGCCACGTCGGGGTCGTCGGGCGTCGGCTCGTCGTCGCGGACCTCCTCCGCGCCGTCGAGGACGCTGACCGGCGAGGTCAGCGGCGCGTCGAACAGGTCTTCGAGCTCGGCGGCCACCTCGACGGAGGCGTCCATGCCGTCCTCGTACTTCGAGACCGTGCGCCGCGAGACGCCGAGTTCCTTGGCGAGACGGCCGAGCGACCAGTCGCGCTCCTCGCGGACGTCGGCGAGGATCTCGGAGTCGATGTTGACGTAGAGCCCGCCGGGGGCCGCGTAGATGAGCGGCGGGACCTCCTCGACGAACAGGTCCATCGCGGTGTCCGGCGACAGCACCGGGACGCCGTGACGGAAGTAGACGACGCCGGGCTTCAGTTCCTCGTCGCGCGTCCGGAGTCCGACCACGATCGGCGTGGCGTTCAGATACGTGCCGAGCCGCCGCATCTCGCCGCCGGTCTGGGCGTCGAAGGCGTCGATGTTCCCCAGTATCTTCAGGAGCAACACGTCCTTCCCGCGTCGGGCCGCGACGTCGAAGCTCTTCGGACGAATCGCACAGCGATCGCTGACGAGGAAGCCAGCGTCCTCGAGCATCGCCATGACGTTTCCGACCAGCGCCGACCGTGACATAGTCCTCTGTACCTCTATTGTGTTGGTAAGCCGTTCACCGGTTATATGCGTTGCGCCGCTCGTTGAACTGTCAGGCGCGGTTATACGGTGACTACGGTAACCGCGCGGGCGTTCGGCGAGCGGACGAAAGGGGTTTGACCGACTCGGGACTACGAGGAGCCGTGACGGTCGTTGGCCTCGACGATACCGACTCGCGCGAGCGGGGGATGTGTACGACCTACGTCGCCGCCCGGCTCGCCGAGTCGATACGGGACGCCGGCGGAGCGGTCGAGCGCCTGCTCCTCGTCCGCCTCAACCCGGCCGTCGAGCACAAGACCCGCGGCAACGCCGCGCTCGCGGTCCACACGGACCTCGACGCCGAGGCGGCGGTCGCACTGGTCGACGACGCGCTCGACGTGGCCGAGACCGGCGATCCGCGGACCAACCCCGGCGCGGTCGTCGCCGACTGCGACCCCGACGCGGTCCCGCCGCAGGTCGCGACGTTCGCCCGCGACGCCGTCCGCTCGATTCAGGATCCGATAGCGGCGACGACGCTCGCCGACGTGGTGGGCTTCGCCCGCCGGCAGCGCGGGAACGGTCGAGGGATGATCGGCGCGCTGGCGGCCGTCGGCGCGTGGGCGGCGTTCTCGGACTGGACGTGCGAGCACATCGCCTACCGCGAGCGCGAGCGGTGGGGGACCGAACGGGCGGTCGACGCCGAGAGCGTGCGAGCCGCCGCCGAGGAGCGCTACCCCGCGGTCTGGGACACGGTCGACAGCGCGTCCGGCTACCCGGTCTGCGTCCCGCGCACGCCGTGTCCGATCCTCTACGGCATCCGCGGCGACGACCCCGCGGCCTGTCGCGCCGTCTCCGACGCCATCGAGAGCGAACCGATAGCCCGGCGAGCCACGTTCGTCACCAATCAGGGGACCGACGTGCACCTACAGGACGTCGAAATCGGGACGGTCACGGACGACAGCGCCTACCGCGTCACCGGCGACGTGACCGAACCGCCGGAGACCCGGCGGGGCGGGCACGTGTTCTTCGCGCTCAGCGACGGCGCGGGGACCCTCGACTGCGCGGCGTTCGAACCGACGAAGGGCTTTCGCGACCGGGTCCGGGCGCTCAGAACCGGCGACCGGATCACCGTCTGCGGCGAGGTCAGCGACGGGACGCTCAAACTGGAGAAGTTCGCCGTCCGCGACCTGGTGACGACGGAACGCGTCACGCCGGACTGCCCCACGTGCGGCCGGTCGATGGAGTCGGCGGGCCGCGACCAGGGCTATCGCTGTCGGGACTGCGACACCAGCGCCGACGAGAAGGTCCCCCGACCGCTCGACCGCGGCCTCGAACGGGGCTGGTACGAGGTCCCGCCGGTCGCGCGGCGGCACATCTCGAAGCCGCTCGTCCGCGGCGGCTTCGACGCGCCCACCCACCCGTCGCGGTGAGGGCTCTGAACAGACCGGCCTTGAGGGCGAACCGCCGCCAGTGCCTTCGTGCGCGAATGGCGTCCCTGACCGAGGGCGGACCGTCGTCGGCACTGCCTTCCAGACGTGGCCCGATTCCGAGGTGTCAGCGCCCCGACCGGCGTCGGTAACGTCGGAGTACCAAGACTGAAAACGGCCGTTTAGGTGGCGGATAACAATCCTTCGGTCCGATATACACGGCTGGTATGAACGGCGAGAACCGCGAGACGAGGCGGCGGAACACGGTAGGCGACGAGGTCACAGAGGAGCTACTGACCGTCGAGCGCGAGCCGGCGGCCGGCGGTGGCGAGCGAGCCATACTCTACCCGTCGAACGAATCCGGCACCGAGGTCAGGTCGAAGTGGCTGGCCGTTCCGGCGGACGAACTGGTGTCACTCGAGGACGTTCAGTAGTCCTTTCCGGCAATAATCGACTGGTAACAATGAGTACTGATGCCGACAGCGGACGTATGGACTCGGACACTCGGTCAACGGACGACGTGACGACTACCCCCGACCCCGATGAGGGGGCCCTGCCTGCTGTCGTGCGCTCCCGCCCAGACGGTACCGACCGGTTCATCTGCTACGCGCCGGACGTCGACGCGACCGACGTCGAAAACCAGTGGCTTTCTGTCGACGCGGAGTTCCCCGTGTCGACCCTGTTGATGCGATAACGGCGTCGCGCGGCGCGACGCTCAGTACGTGTCGATGTTCGTCCCGACCGAGCAGACGTACTCGCCGGTCGCGACCTGGGGGAGGCGGCGAGCGCGCCAGAAGATCCCGTTGGAGTCGGCGGTGATCTCGGCTTTCGTCCGTCCGAACACGTCGGTCACCTCGAACAGCGTCTCCCCCCGCGAGACGCGGTCGCCGAGGTCGACCTGGAGGTCGACGAGGCCGCCGACGGGCGAGCCGTACTGCTCGAATCCCGTCGCTCGGGTCTGTGGTCGGGAGTCGTGCCGGCCGTCGAGGAAGTCGTAGTACGTGAGGACGTTGAACACGCCGTCGACGCCGCGCTGGATCGAGGACTCGTCCCAGCCGACGCAGCCGCCGAGCTCGGGGTCGATGGTCGGGACGCCCTCGTCGGGGGCCGCGCGGGCGAGCTGGCCGTCCGGCCCCTTCTGGTCCAGGATGTGACCGCAGCCGAACACCTTGGCGAGCTCCAGGCAGTCACTGTGGAGGCGGTGGCGGGAGCCACAGCGCACTCGCACCTCGTCGATCATTCGAGAGGTCGACCCCTGGTGGAGGTCGAGCACGAGGTCGGCGCTGATGGCGGCGTCGAAGGTGGCCGCGGCGATGCGCTCGCTCGACGTCCCCGAGTGGTCGCCGGGGTACGCCCGGTTCATCTTCGTGTCGTCGATCGGGTTGCGGTGTTCGGCGACCTGGAAGGCGTGGTAGTTGACGATGCCACAGACCAGAATCGTCCCGGACAGTTCGGCCGGGTCGAGTCGCGGGAGCACCCGCCGGACGACGCCGACGCCGTTCAGTTCGTCGCCGTCGCTCGCGGCCTGGATGTAGAGCGTCCGGCCGTCGTCGACGCCGTTGACGACGGCGACGGGGAGCCCGACGGCGGACCCGTCGCGGGTCTCACCGACCTCCAGCCGTCCCGTGTCGACCTCGCCGGGAGCGGCGCTCGCCGTACCGAGGGTAACCATTACCGACACGTTTGCGTTGGGAGCCTTTACTGGTTCGGATTCGCGCGGCGCCGGACCGACGGCGTCTTGGGGGCTCCCGCCGTATCGCCGGTCGTGTCAGAGTCCGAGCCACGGAGCGGAAAGGCGGCGATGGTCTCGGCCCTCGACGTCCCCCGGAACGCGGCGGTCGGGTTCGCGCTGTCGGCCCTGTTCACGGCGGCGGTGTTCGCCCTGTTCGTCCTGCCGGGGACGCGGCGACCGATGGCGCTGTACGTCGCGCTCGCGTTCGTCCTGATCGTCTCGCTCGGCGGGCTGGCGACGGCCCTCCTGACGGCCGTCTCGGCGGTCAAGCTCGCCAGGCGCTAGTTCCGCTCACCGTCGGTCGCCAGGTCCGCGAGCCGGTCGCCCCCGGTCCGCGTCCCCTTGGCGATGAGCACGTCGCCCGTTCGCAGCGGCGTCTCCGGTCCCGGCGAGACGACCCAGTCGCCGCCTTCCCGGCCGGTGCGCTCGCTCTCGCCGGCCGCCCGCCGGATGGCGATGATGCGCATCCCGGTCGCCGTCTTGACCGCCGCCTCGCCGATGGTCGTCCCCGCGAGGTCGCTGCCGGGGTGCACCGTCGTCCGGACGATGACCTCGTCGGACTCGCGGACGGCCTCGGCGACGACCGGGTGCGTCGAGAGCCCGCGCAGCACGCCCTCGCTCATCTCCAGGGCGGCGTCCGAGATGACCTCCGTCGAGCGGGCCAGGTGGACCAGCCCCCGCAGCGACACCGGGTCGTCGATGTCGGCCGCGGCCCGGAGCGTCCACGCCTCGAAGCGCGACTGGAGCGCGTCGACCTCGGCTTCGAGTTCGACGACTTCCTCTGCGACCTCCGCGCTGTCGAACAGCACCGCGCCGTAGGCCAGGTCGACCGCCAGTTCGCCCATGTCCTTCATCAGGACGATCGAGTCGACGGCCCGCTCGAGGTCGCGAATCCCGCCGGCCGGCGGCTCGGGCGGTTCGTACGCCTCGCCGGTGGCGTCGCGGTAGACCCCGGCGACGCCGTCCTCGGGGCCGCGAAAGAGGACCACGTCGTCGGCCTCGATGCGCGTCTCCCGGTCGGGGTTGAGCAGCCAGGCCCCCTGCCGCCGGATCGCCAGCGCCCGCACGCCGGTCTCTGTTTCGAGGTTCAGCCCGCCGAGCGTCTCGCCGGCCAGCCGCGACGACGGCTCGACGGTCGCCCGGACGAGCGTCTCGACGGCCTCGGGTAGCGCCGCCCGCATCGTGTCCGGGAGGCCGATGTCCTCGAGCACCACCTTCGCGATGTCGCCCGCAGCGTCGCTGATCTTCTCGGCGGCCCCGACCATCCCCAGGACCGGCGCGAGCGATTCGGCGTCTTCGGTCGACCGACAGGCCATCAGCAGGCTCATCCGGGCGCGGAGCTGGAGCACGTCCATCTTCTCTTCGAGTTCCAGCACCTCCGCGGCCACGTCGTCGCTCCCGAGCAGGACGGCCGAGTACGAGAGGTCGATGAGCAACTCGGCGGTGTCTTTCATCTCGGCCAGCAGCTCCTTGACGCTGACCGGCTCGTACTCGACCGTCCCCGTCGGATCCATACGCGCCGCTTCGATTGCGCCGAGGAAAAGCGTTCCTCACTGTGAGAGGCGGTAGCGGACCCCGCTCCGCCCGGATCTGCGCGCCAGAACCACAGCGACGGTGCCAGGTTGGGATAAAATTACTCTGTTATGGAGAAATTAGTGGCCAAATGTCCACTAAAACAGTCCTGACATTGTGGCACACACGCTTGGAAAGAAAATGCTTTTCCCGGCAGGTTGGGAACTGGTTGCGTATGTCCGACGACCTCAAGAAGGGACTCGAGGGTGTCCTCGTCGCCGAATCCGAACTTAGCGTCATCGACGGCGACAAGGGCGAACTCGTGTACCGGGGGTACACCATCGAGGACCTCGCGAAGGGTGCCAGCTACGAAGAGGTGCTGTACTTGCTCTGGCACGGCCAGTTGCCCGACAGCGACGAACTCTCCACGTTCAAGCAGGCGATGGTGGACGCCCGCGACGTGGACGAGGACGTGATCTCGACGGTTCGCCAGCTCGCCGAGGCCGACGAGGACCCGATGGCGGCGCTCCGCACGGCGGTGTCGATGCTGTCGGCGTTCGACCCGTCGCCCGAAGACGCCGAGCCGACCGACGAGGCGGTCAATCTGGAGACGGGACGGCGGATCACGGCCAAGATCCCGACCATCATCGCGGCGTTCACCCGCATCCGCGACGGCGAGGAGCCGGTCGAGCCCCGGGAGGACCTGGACCACGCGGCGAACTTCCTCTACATGCTCAACGGCGAGGAGCCCGACGACGTGCTGGCCGACGTGTTCGACCAGGCGCTCGTACTCCACGCAGACCACGGGCTCAACGCCTCGACGTTCTCGGCCATCGTGACGGCGTCGACGCTCTCCGACGTGCACAGCGCCGTCACCTCCGCCATCGGGACGCTGAAGGGACCGCTCCACGGCGGGGCCAACCAGGACGTGATGGAGATGCTGAAGGAGGTCGACGACGCGGAGATGGACCCCCTGGAGTGGGTCCAGACCGCCCTCGACGAGGGCCGTCGCGTCTCCGGGTTCGGCCACCGCGTCTACAACGTCAAGGACCCGCGCGCGAAGATCCTCGGCGAACGCTCGAAGGAGCTCGGCGAGGCCGCGGGCTCGCTCAAGTGGTACGAGATGTCGACCACCATCGAGGACTACCTCATGGAGGAGAAGGGGCTGGCCCCGAACGTCGACTTCTACTCCGCGTCGACGTACTACCAGATGGGCATCCCAATCGACATCTACACCCCCATCTTCGCGATGTCCCGGGTCGGCGGCTGGGTCGCCCACGTCTTCGAGTACATCGAGGACAATCGTCTGATCCGCCCGCGGGCCCGGTACGTCGGTGCGAAGCCCGAAGACACGACGTTCGTCCCGCTCGACGAGCGGTAAGCAACGGTCCCGAGTGCGAGTGCAGCGAGCACTCGGCCTTTTTCGCCCACGTTTTTCGAGGAGCCGTCCCCACAGCGAGCGACGCGAGCGAGGAACGGCGACGACGAAAAAGGTGGAGGGGGAGCGTCTGATCCGCCCGCGGGCCCGATACGTCGGTGCGAAGCCCGAAGACACGACGTTCGTCCCGCTCGACGTGCGGTAAGCAACGGTCCCGAGTGCGAGCGCAGCGAGCACTCGGGCTTTTTCGCCCGACAACGACTACTCGAACAGCGACTGGAACCGATTCACGCCGTCGTCGGTCCCGGCGATGACGAGCCTGTCGTTCGACTCGATCCGCACGTCCGGGCCGAGGTCGGTGAGGACAGTCCCATCGCGCTCGATGGCGATGACGGTACAGCCGGTCCGCGAGCGGATGTCCGCCTCGCCGAGGGTCGTGCCGCCGAGACCGTCCGCGGTGACGCGGATTATCTCGACCTGCTGGTCCATCGAGATGACGTCCTCGTCTTCGAGGATCGTGGAGGCGAGCATCCGACCGCTGACCGTCGACAGCGCGAGAACGTAGTCGGCCCCGGCGCGGTACATCTTCTTGACGTTCGCCGTCTCTTCGGCGCGCGCGATGATCTCGACGCCGGGGTTCAGATCGCGGATGACCAGCGTGGCGAACTCCGTGTCGGTGTCCTCGGAGAGTGCCAGGATCACCGTTCGGGCGTCCTCGATGCCGGCGGCGCGGAGGTCGTCCGGCTCCGTCGCGTCGCCGACCACGTCGACGCCGGGCTGGTCGGTCTTGTCGAGGACGGTATGAGGCACGCCAGCACTGCGCAGGTCCGCGGCGATGGTTTGACCGACCTCGCCGGACCCGATGATGACGGTTTCGCCCCGGCGAAAGCCGCGGACGCTCGACAGCGTCAGCTCTTTCAGTTGCTCCAGTTGGCGTTCGGTCCCCGAGACCAGCAGGACGGTGCTGCCGTCGAGTTCGGCGTCCGGGTCCGGCGGGCTGACGAACTGGCCGCGGAACCACGCGCCGATGACGTTGACGCCGGTCTCCTCGCGGATGCCGCTGTCGGCCAGCGTCGTCCCGACGAGGTCGCTCCCGCGGTGGACGGGAAGTTCGGCGATGTCGAAGTCCTGGCCGATTTCGATTGAGTCGCCGAGCGTCGTCGACACGCCGGTGGTGACCTTGCTCGCGAGGCTCTCGCCGAGCAGTCGGCGCGGCGAGAGGACGGCGTCGGCCCCGGCGAGGTCGTGGTAGCGCGCGCGGTCGGGCTCCTCGACGACGCTGACGGTCTGGACGGCCTCGTCGACTTCGCGAGCGGTGAGGATGATGCTCGTGTTCACCTGATCGGAGGCGTCGGCGACGAGCGCGCGGGCCGACGACAGGTGGGCCCGCTCTAGTCCCTCGACGGACTGCGGGTCGGCGTGGATGACGTGATACCCCTCCTCGTAGAGTTCGTTGGCTCGGGCGCGGTCCGACTCGACGACGACGTACGGCACGTCCCACGTCTCCAGTTCCGTGATGAGCGTCTCACCGCGGGGGGTGAACTGGCAGATGACGACGTGGTCGGCGATGTCCTCCTCGACAGACGTCGGGGCGTTCGTCGCCATCGCCTCCTCGAACAACGGAAAGAGGAGGACCGGGAGCGCGAGGAAGATGAGGACGACGCCGGTCACGTCCATCACGATGATGAGGAGCAACATCCCCGTGCTCTGCCAATCCCCGTCCGACCCGTATCCGGTCGTCGTGAACGTCTCGACGACGATCTGTAGCGACTTGAGGAACGACCGCGGCTCGTTCTCGAAGGCCGACATCCCGTAGTCGTATGCGAGAGCGTACCCGAGAATGATGCCAACGAGGGCGAGGACGTACAGAGAGGTCCGCCGCTGCCAGGTGTCCATCTACCCCAACCTTACGCACCGAACCCAAAACAGTTCTGACCGGCAGGCGGTCGCTCCGGCGTGGCGCGGCCGCCGGCTCGTCGCGCCCTCGGCCACGGGACGGTCCCCTCTCCGTCCGTCACTTTCACTTTCACTCTGCTACGACTGCCTTTAAGTCAATCGGGAACGACTCACCGATTGCAGTCACACGCTCCCCTTTCCGTGGTAGAGTACACCTCTGATAGTTACCACTCCGCGAGCGGTACGCCCGCGGCGACCGACGGCCGACAGTATAACACGACTCGGCGAATAGCCACAGCCATGCTCTCGTTCGAGGACGTCCTCGCCGCACAGGACCGGGTCTCCGAGACGGCCAGGCACACGCCGCTCGACTACTCGCACACCTTCTCCGCGATGACGGGCGCGGACCTCCACCTCAAGCACGAACTGTTCCAGCGGACCGGCTCGTTCAAGGTCCGCGGCGCGACGAACCGCATCGCGACGCTCTCGCCCGCGGAGCGCGAGGCGGGCGTCGTCACGGCGAGCGCCGGGAACCACGCCCAGGGCGTCGCGCTCGCCGCCACGCGCATCGGCGTCGACTCGAAGATCGTCATGCCCGAGCAGGCCCCCGTCTCGAAGGTGAAAGCGACGCGGAGCTACGGCGGCGAGGTCGTCCTCCACGGCCGCGACTACGACGCGGCCGCCGAGCGCGCCCACGAGATCGAGCGCGAGGAGGGCCGGACCTACGTCCACGCGTTCGACGACGAGCGGGTGATGGCCGGCCAGGGGACCATCGGCCTGGAGATCTACGAGGACCTCCCCAGCGTCGAGACCGTCGTCGTCCCCATCGGCGGCGGCGGCCTCATCAGCGGCATCGCGACCGCGCTGAAGGGCAAAGACGAGGACATCCGCGTCGTCGGCGTCCAGGCCGAGGGCGCGTCGAGCGTCGCCGAGTCACTGCAGAAGGGCCACCGGATCGAGCGCGACAGCGTCGAGACCATCGCCGACGGCATCGCGACACGGACCGTCGGCGAGAAGACCTTCGAGGTCATCCGCGAGCGCGTCGACGAGGTCGTCACCGTCTCGGACTCGGAGATCGCCGTCGCCCTGACGGCGCTGCTGGAGCGCTCGAAGACGCTCACCGAGGGCGCGGGGGCCGTCCCGCTGGCCGCCGTCACGGAGGAGAAGTTCGACTACGCCGAGGACGAGACCGTCGTCCCCGCGCTGTGTGGTGGGAACATCGACCTGAACATGCTGACCAACGTCATCATGCGCGGGCTGGCCGAGACCGGTCGCTACCTCCGGATCCGGACCGTGCTCAGAGACCACCCCGGCGCGCTCGAAGAGCTCGTGACGGTCCTCTCGCGCGAGCAGGTCAACATCTACGCCATCGAGCACGAGCGGACCAACCGCGACGTGGCGATGAACTCCGCCGAGGTCGAACTGGACCTGGAGACCCGCGGCCCGGACCACGTCGACCATCTCCTCTCGGCGCTCCGCGAGGCGGGCTACGAGGTCGACGTGCTGGTCTGAAGCCGGCGGCGCGCTGGGCGGCACCACCCCTGCATGTGAAAGGTGGTAGCTGTCCGATGGCAGCACACCCGATCACGAGAGGGGGAGGGTCCCGACGCCGGCGTTCCTCGTTCGCGCCGCTACAGTCCGTTCCGCGCCGGACGCGCTCGCAAGCACAACACGGGGGATGCCTGGCCTCGAACGGTGAATCATGTCACGAACGTCACAGCAGCCACAGACGCGTTCCGAACAGCCATCGTCGCGCCGCCGCGCCGTCGGGTGGTCGCAATGGTAGCCGCGCCCCTCGCCGCGCTCTCGGCGGCCGTCCCGCTCCAGGCCGGCGGTGGCGGCCTCCTGTACTACGCCATCGTCTTCTTCGTCCTCGCGCTGATCGCCGGGGTCGCCGGGTTCCGCGGGGTCGCCGGACTGAGCATCCGCGTGGCGAAGCTCCTCGTCCTGGTCTTTCTCGTCCTAGCCATCGTCACGCTCCTGCTCTGAATCCGGCGGTGTTTTGGCGGCGGCGGCCCCGCTCACGGGTATGGACCGACCCGCCAGGACAGCGAGCGACGACGCGCCAGCCGACCAGCACCGATGAAGCCCCGAACCAAATCGAGCCTGCTGTGGGGCGTCGTCGGCGGGCTGGCCTTTCTCGTGCTCGTCCAGGGCTACGAACTCCTCGCGGCGGAGCCGGTCTCGGTTCCGGCGAAGGTCGGCGTCGCGCTGGTCGTCGCCGCCGGGGCCGCGCTGGCCACCTACGCCACCCAGCCGCGCCTGTTCGGAAACGAAAGCCCTTAATCGGCCGCCCCCGGACTCACGTCTGCGAGCCAGGATGGCCGAACGGTAAGGCGCACGCCTGGAAAGCGTGTTCCCTTTCGGGATTCTGGGTTCAAATCCCAGTCCTGGCGTACTTTTGCCGCGAGCAACTTCGTGAGCGGCACATACTCGATGGCTGGGGTTTGAATCACGGCAGACCGAACACAGCGAGGTCTGGCATCGGGTTCAAATCCCAGTCCTGGCGTGGACGGCGCGAACGAAGTGAGGGCCGTCGAATGCGTGAACGGGGAGGCACGACCCGTGAACGCGTTTTACGACTGACGGTGAGTGAGGAGCGACGGCGGCGAGCGCGGTACGTCGCGGTTCAGTCGCCGGCGATCCACAGGACCGCGATGAGCGCCGTCGAGAGGGCGAGTAGCGCCGTGAGCCCCCAGAACACCGGCCGAAAGCCCGCCGTCTCCGAGAGGACTCCGACGACCGCCGGGGCGAGCGCACCGGCGATCATCAGCAGTGTGCGGACGACGCCGAGGCTGCCGCCGGCGACGGACGAGGGGATGACGGCCATCAGGTAGGCGCCCCGGACCGGGCGGTACCCGTGCATGCCGATGCCGAGCGTCGCGACCACCGCACCGATTGCCAGCGATCCGGCGTCGCCTGCGAGGACGATCAGCCCGGCCAACGCGGCAGAGGAGAGGCCGAGCGTGGCCGCGAGCACCGGGAGCGGACCGACCCGGTCGCTGACCTCGCCGGTGACGAGCTGGACGAGGCTGACGGCGAACAGGGCGCTGTAGAGCAGGCCCGCCGTGCCGGGCCCGAACCCGGCCTGCCGCGTGAGAAACAGCGGGAGGAAGGCGACGGTCCCGTTGAACACGAAGGAGAACAGCACCGCCACCGCGACGAACGCTGTGAAGCGCCACCGGCGAAACAGGGAGACGTACGACGACAGCGACACGTCGGCGTCCCCGTCCGTGCCGGCAGCGCCGGCGGCCGAGAGCCGCTCCGGGACCCGCGCGACGAAGGCGGCGGCCACGGCGACTGTCGCCAGGCCAGCGGCGAGGAACGTCGTCCGCCACCCGGAGCCGACGACGCCGGGTCTGGCCGCGAAGGCGAGCGCGACGGTGGGGGCCGCGACCCCCGCGAACGTACCGAACGTGTCGAACACCCCGAGGACGCGGCCGGTCTGAGCGGGGTAGGTCCGCGAGAGCAGTCGGACGCCGACCGTCTTCAGCGTCCCCGTCCCGGCCCCGATGGCCACCATCGCCCCGACGAGGACCACCAGCGGCCCGTCGACGGCGAGGACGAGCGCACCGAGCGCCGCGCCCGTCGCTCCGGCACCGATGACGACGACTGAGCTGAATCGGTCGGCGAGCCACCCGGACGGGAACTGCATCAGCGCGTAGACGAACAGGAGGGCGCTGAAGGCGGTCCCGAGCACCGCCGTCGACACGTCGTAGACGCCAGCCAACTGTTCGAACAGCGGCGGGAACGCGTACCGGACGAACTTCCCGAGGAACCAGAGCGCCGAGGTCAGCGCCAGCGCGTCGAACCGTCGGAGCCCCGAGAGCGACGGGAGTCGGACGGACGACTTCACGGGCGACACCCGCTGTCGGATCGGGGGTCGCTCGCCGCGGAGTTCTCGCGGCGTGCCGCCCTCCCGCGTCGACGCCCCTCTCGTCGGACCGGCACTCGGTCACGTCTCGCCGTCACACCGGGGCCGATACCGACCGGACGGTCATAACGGTTGTCTCTCTGGCGGCCGCGTCGATCCGGAGCGTCGAGTGGCCAGCCGGTGAGAGGGTCGCGGTCGCCGTCCCGATTGCGCGGTTCAGAGCCGGTCGCGGAGGTCCGCAACGACCGCCTCGGTGCCGGCGTCGCCGCCGAGGTCGGGCGTCCGCGGGGCCGACGCGTCCGCGAGTTGGTCCGCGACGGCGTTCCAGAGGGCCGCTGCGGCGTCGTCCTCGCCGAGGTCCTCGAACAGCATCGACCACGACAGGACCGCCGCGAGCGGGTTCGCCACGCCCTCGCCGACGATGTCGGGGGCGCTCCCGTGGACCGGTTCGAACATCGAGGGGTACGCCTCGCCCGGGTGGATGTTCCCCGACGGGGCGAGGCCCATGCTGCCAGTGACCTGCGCGCCGACGTCGGTCAGCACGTCGCCGAAGAGGTTCGACGCGACGAGCACGTCGAACTCGTCGGGCCGGCGGATCAGGTCCATCGCCGCCGCGTCGACCAGGATCCGCTCGACCGACACCTCGGGATACTCCTCGCCGACTTCGGCCACCACGTCGTCCCAGAACACCATGCTGTGGGCCTGGGCGTTCGACTTCGTGACGCTGGTGAGGGTGCCCGCGCGCTCCGTCGCCGCCTCGAAGGCCGCCCGGACGATGCGCTCGGTCCCGCGCCAGGTGAACAGCGCCGACTGGACCGCGGTCTCGTGGTCGAAGCCCGCGTGCTCGCGGCCGCCGATGTCGGCGTACTCGCCCTCGGTGTTCTCCCGGTAGACCACGAAGTCGATGTCCCCGCCCTCGTACCCGCGCAGCGGGCTCTCGATGCCGTCGAAGAGGACGTTCGGCCGCTTGCAGATGTACTGGTCGAACCCCTTGCGAATCGGCAACAGCAGTCCGTGGAGGGTCACGTGGTCGGGCACGTCGGGGTGGCCGACCGCGCCGAGGAACACGGCGTCGAACTCGGCCAATCGGTCGAGGCCGTCATCGGGCATCATCGCCCCGCGGTCGAGGTAGCGCTCCGTCCCCCAGTCGAACGCCGTCGTCTCGACGGAGAACCCGAACCGGTCGGCCACGGCCGCGACCGTCTCTTCCGACGCGCTGGTGACCGCCGGACCGATGCCGTCGCCTGGAATCACGGCGATAGAGTAGTCACTCACACCAGACTGGTTCTCTCGACCCACAGTTGAATATTGGTGCTAGAGCCGGGTCGGCCGGTGCTTCCGTGTCGGCGGTGAGCGAACCGGCGGTGAACGCGCCGACCGCGAATCTCGACGGGGACCCGCCGCCGAGGGGCGTCACCGACGCGAGAAGCGAGGCCCGTCCGTGCGCCTCAGAGCCAGCGGTAGAACTCCAGCGTGTACCCCTCGGGGTCCTCGACGAAGGCCGCGTAGGCCCCGGCGGCGTCGATTTCGGTCGGTTCGAGCACCGGGGCCGCGCCGGCGTCGATGGCCGTCTCGAAGGTGTCGTCCACGTCGTCGACGGTGAAGGCGACGTGGTCCACATCCGCGCGCGAGGGAGCGATTGGCGTGGTCCGGTCGGGGTCGTGGCGCAGTTGCAGGTCGGCCTCGCCGTCGCTGTCGCGGCCGAGATAGACGTTCGTCACGCCGTCGAGCGTGAAGCGGTGGGTCTCCTCGAAGCCGAGGTCGCCGTAGAAGTCCATCGCGCGGTCGAGGTCGGAAACGCAGATCGCGACGTGTGCGAGATCCATACGGCGGCCTTCCGCCGGGGGCGAAATGAGTGTGCCGGTCGCGGCCGCTACAGCAGGTCGCCGCGGGCGACGGGCACGACGCCGCCGCCCACCTCTACCGTCACCGCGTCGCCGGTCGCGTCGGCGGCGAGGTGCAGCAGCGACGGTCGCCCCATCTCGTAGCCCTGCTCGACGCGGGCGTCGACGGTGGGGCTGCCGAACACCTCGTGGCGGGCGAGGTAGGCGGCCAGACAGCCGTTCGAGGAGCCGGTCGCGGGGTCCTCGGCCACGTCGTAAAACGGCGCGAACACCCGCACGGCGAGGTCGTCGTCGGCCTCGCGCGGGTCCCGACAGACGGCGAGGACGTTCTTCGCCTCCCGGTCGCCGGTGACGGCGTCGTAGGCCGCCCGATCGAGGTCGATAGCCGTCAGCGCGGCACGGTCGGCCACCGGGACCACGATGGTCGGCAGCCCCGTCGAGACCACCTGGACCGGCCAGTCCACGTCGAGGTCATCGACCGAGAGCCCGAGCACCTCGGCGAGACGGGCGTGTTCCAGTTCCTCGCCGAATTCGGGCGGTCGCTGGGTCATCCACAGCGTCTCGCGGCCGTCGCGCCGGCGGACCTCGACGGGGACCTCGCCCACGTCGAGGGCGAGCGTCACCGACTCCGGGCGGCCGTCGGCCAAGTGCTCGCGGATCACCTGCGCTGTTCCGAGCGTGGGGTGGCCGGCGAAGGGAATCTCCGCGGCCGGCGTGAAGATGCGGACCGGCCACGCGCCCTCGGTCGGGTCGCCGGTGACGAACGTCGTCTCGGAGTAGTCCATCTCGGCGGCGATGGCCTGCATCTCCTCGCCGTCGAGGTCGCCGGCGTCGGTCACCACGGCGAGCTGGTTCCCGGCGTAGCGCCGCCTGGCGAACACGTCGACGATGTGGAACGGGTGGGACATACTGGTGGGCTGGACGGCGACGCAAAAGAGCGCTGGGGAGCAGTGGGTACTGCTACCGCACGACAGATTGCCGGGCGCCGTCAGGCGCTCCCGACGGAGTCCGCGTCGGCGTGGACGTACCCCAGCGCGGCGAGCGGCAGTCCGAAGACAGTCGTCGTCACGGTGTCGATGACGGCCGTGGAGACGAACAGGAACGCGGACCCCGTCATCGCGGCGTCGACGGCGGCGCCGACGGCGACGGCCGCGACGACGAGCACGCCGGCGGTGAGGAGTTCGGTGTCCGAGGACCGGCGTCGGAGCGCCACGCCGACGCCGAGCAGCAACGCCAGCGCGACGGCCGACGGGACCGCCATGAGCGCGCTCAGGAGGAGTCGCTCGGCGTCCCCGGGCGACGCACCGGCTGCGGTGACCTGCCAGGCGGCTGCTCCGGCGCCGCTGGCGACCGCGACCAGCGCGACCACGACGGCCACCGAGCGAGCGGTGAGCGCCCGGCGTCGCCCGCGTGCGACTTGCACCCCGTAGACGCCCAGTCCGGCGCCGAGGTAGCCGCCGGCGAGCCACATCAGCGTCGAGCCGACCATCAGCCACGCCATGCCGAGGAGGAACCGGACGACGACGGCCAGCTCGTTCGTCGGCTCGACGACGTAGTACGTACCGTCTTTCTCCACGACCGACGGAACGCCGCCGGACGAGACGGGCGCCGACGCGTTGGCGGTCGAGATGGTGCCGTTCCCGCGGTCGACCACGCGCTGGACTGCCGGCCGGACGGACTCGTAGTCGACTGCGATGTCGCTCACGAACGCGTCCGCACTGCGCGGTTCCAGTCGGAGGGTCGCCGTCTCGTCGCGCTCGGTGACGTTCAGGTGGTAGTACCGGCCGCGGTAGACGGCGTGGTCGTTCTCGTTGGTGAGGCTGGCGAGTTCGCTGTCGTTCGTTGGGAACGTGACCGACTCGCCGCTCGCGGCCCGCCGGATGACGCGCCGCGTTCGGTTCGTATCGTCGTAGTACGACAGGTTCGTCACGTCGTCCGAGCGGTGCGCCAGGACGTTCGCTTCGGTCTCGGGGTCGAACGCCGTCGCCTGATACCGACAGTCGTCCTGCTGTGGCGTCCCGACGAAGAGCGGGACCGTGCCACAGAGCAGGCCGATGGCGAGGACCACGAGGAGGGTCTTGGAGGGATGGAGGGCCGTTGCCATCGGTCGGTTTTGACACACCACCGGGAGAAAAGTGTTTACCATCCGACTGTTTTCGGCGAGGCCGAAACGGCATCGGGACTCGCACACGGAATCGGCCCGAACAACTCACAGACTCGTCTCGAACTGGTCGGGCAGTGAGCGCGTGGCTATTTGCCGGTGCGCCCCGATCGGTCCGCATGGACACTGTCGCGGTCGTCTGTTTCGACGGGTTCGACGAACTGGACGCCGTCGGTCCCTACGAGGTGTTCGAGAACGCGGCGCGCTTCGGCGCGTCGTGGGACGTGACGCTCCGCTCGGTCCGGGACGCCGAACGCGTCACCGCGAGCCACGGTCTCCGGGTCGAACCGGACGGTCCGCTGGCCGGGACGAGTCCTGACCTCCTCGTCGTGGCCGGCGGGGGCTGGAACGCGCGGAGCGACGCGGGAGCGTGGGCGGAGGCAGAGCGCGGCGACCTGCCCGACGCGATCGCGGCGGCCCGCGAGCGCGGCGCGACAGTCGCCGGGGTCTGTACCGGCGGGATGCTGCTGGCGCGGGCCGGCGTCCTCGACGGCCGGCCGGCGGTGACACACGGCGGCGCGCTCGACGACCTGCGGGAGACCGGTGCAGAGGTGGTCGACGAGCGCGTCGTCGACGACGGCGGCGTGCTGACCTGCGGCGGCGTCACGGCCGGCCTGGACCTCGCGCTCTACCTCGTCGAGCGCGAGTGGGGTCCGGACGTGGCGGCGGCCGTCTCCGCGGAGATGGAGTACGAACGCCGCGGCGACGTGTTCGGCGGCGCGCGGAGTCGGTAACTCAGGCGTACGTCCGGGCCTCGTCGAGCATGTCCTGCACGTCGACGGCCTCGCCGGTCTCGCTGCTCTCGATGGCCGCGAAGACGATGGCCATCGACTCCAGCACGCTGTCGACGCTCGTCGCCATCGGGTCGCCACCTTCGACCCAGTCGACGAACTGCTCGATGAGCCAGGCGTTCTTCCAGTGGGGGCGCTCGGCGAGCGGGACCGCCTCGCCGTCGCCCCGGCCGAGGCCCTCGAAGTTTCCGACCGGGTAGTCGTCGGCGTGGAACCGCTCGACATCGCGGCGGTCGAGGACGACGGTCTGGTCGTCGCACTCGGCGCGGAACTGCTCGTGGCCCCAGCCGTTGAGCGTCGTCGCGTTGGCGTAGCTGCCCTCGTACTGGGCGCGCGTCCCGTCGGCGAAGTGGAGGGTCACGAGGCCGGCGCAGTCGCCGTCGTAGTCGGCCCCCTCCGGCGTCCACGTCTCGGCGTACACCCGCTCGCAGGGTGCGTCGGCCAGTGACGCGAGGATGTCGAGGTGGTGGATCGCGCCGTCGAGCAAGAGCATGTCGTCCATCTCGTAGACGTAGTCGGCGTAGAAGCCACGGTTGCGAACGTTGCCGGTGTATCGGCCCGTCAGGTAGTCGACTGCGCCCGCCTCGGCAACGGCCCGCCGGAACGTCGTCTTGTCGCGGTCGAAGCGGTGGCTCATCGTCACGCCCATCTTCTTGCCGGCGTCGCTGACTTTCTCGGCGATGCGGACCGATCCCTCCAGCGTGTCGGCGACCGGCTTCTCCGAGATGATGTGAAGGTCGTGGTCGAGGGCCATCTCGACGACCGGTTCGTGGGTGGCCGGCGGCGTCACGACCGAGCAGATGTCGGCCGAGCGCTCGCCGAGCGCCGTTTCGAGGTCGGTGTAACACTGCTCCGGTTCGAGTCCGAGGTACGTCTCGGCGCGTTCGAGTCGTTCGGGGTCGGTGTCGACCGCGGCGACGACCTCGATGCGGCCGTCGTCGACGTTCGGCGGGATGGCATCGGTCGCCCAGGTGGAGCCCTGTCCCCCCAGGCCGACGTGGACCAGTCGCTGTGTCATACCCGTGCTATTGTGCGAGAGAACATATGCTGCACTATTTCATCGCTATTCGCCAGCGTCGGCGAACTGGACGTGTCGCTCCATCCCGTCCTCGGCGACGACCACCTCGCCGTCGAAGGTCTCGCGGGCCTCCGCGGCCAGCTGGTCGGCCCCGCCTGCGTACCGCGTGGAGATGTGGGTCAGCGCCAGCGTCCGGACGCCGGCCTGACGGGCGATGTCGGCTGCCTCCCGAGCGGTCGAGTGGGCCGTCGCCTTGGCCCGCTCCATGCGGTCCGCGGCGAACGTGGCGTCGTGGACGAGCAGGTCGGCGTCCTCGCTGGCCTCGACGACGCTCTCGGTCGGGAGCGTATCGCCCGTGTAGACGAACGTCCGGCCGGGACGCGGCGGCCCGACCACGGCCTCGGGCGGGATGGTCTCGCCCTCGTGTTCGACCGCCTCGCCGCGGTGGAGCTTCGAGTACTTCGGCCCCGGCGGGATGCCGAACTCCTCTTCGGCCTTCTCGCGGTCGAACTTCCCCTTGCGGTCGTCCTCTTCGAGGACGTAGCCGACGCAGGCACAGCGGTGTTCGGTCTCGATGGCCCGGACCTCGTACTCCGGGCGGTCGAGGACGACGTCGCCGGCCGACACCTCGTTGACGCGGACCGGATACGACGGCGTCGTGCCGTTGGCCTGAATCAGTTGCTCGATGTTGCCGCGGGTCCCCGCCGGCGTGTGGATGGCGACGGCGCGGTCGCGCTCGTTGAAGTCCCACGTCTGGAGCAGGCCCGGAATCCCGAGGACGTGGTCGCCGTGGAGGTGCGTGACGAACAGGTGGTCGACGGCGAAGCCGGTGCCGTAGCGCATCATCTGGCGCTGGGTCCCCTCGCCGCAGTCGAAGAGGAGGTAGTCCCCGTCCCGGTTACAGAAGATGCTGCTGGTGTTGCGCTGGGTCGTCGGCACGGCCCCACTCGTCCCCAGAAACGTCACGCGCATAGCGTCGAATGCTGGGCCGCCGACGGGTAAACACGTGTCGAAAGCCGACGTGTCGGGAGAGGACGTGACACACCGCCCCGCCGTCCCCACCGCGAACGCGAATCCGGCCGTCGAGGCACCACACCCGCCACGTCGACGACCGTTCGAATCGACCGAGTCCGCTGAATGTCCGTTCTTAATGACCATCCAAACGCTTCACGCCCGGAGTAAGGTCGGGCAACGCTCGTGGCCACGTCCTTCCAATCTCGAATTATGGCTTAGCAACTCGTTATTCGCCCGTGAACGGTCGTTTCGGTTTATACCGCCGTGCGCCTTCTCCTCGTCCGCACTGCCTCCGACTACTGCCACACCACAGCTACACTATCCATGATACGCACCCACACGCTTGCCGTATTCGTCGCGCTGCTCGTCGCCGGCGGCCTCGCCGCCCAGGCCGGGGCCGTCCCGGGCGCGACAGCGCAACAGGAATCGCCGACGACACAGACGACAGGCGTCAGCGTCGACTCGCTGACAGCGCCGAACAGCACCGCACCGAACTCCACCGTGACCGTCGCCGCGACGGTGACGAACAACGGTGACGAGGCCGTGACCGAGCCCGTCGAGTTCCGCCTCGGCGGCGCGGTCGTCGAACGCACCGTCGTCTCGCTCGACGCCAACGAGAGCGCGTCCGTCACGTTCGAGGCCAACACGACCGGCCTCGACACGGGCGAGTACCGCCACGGCGTCTTCACCAGCGAAGACGGCCAGATCGCGGAGATCACCGTCTCCGAGTCGTTCACCCTCGACAGTCTGGACGCCCCGTCGAACGTCACGGCCGGTGACAACGTCACCGTCAACGCCACCGTCACCAACCCCAACGACTTCCAGACGACCCAGCCGGTCGAGTTCCGCCTCGACGGCGACCGACTCGCCACCCAGTCGGTGAACCTCTCGGCCAACGAGTCGACCACCGTCACGTTCACCGTCTCCACTGAAGACGTCGACCCCGACACGTACGTCCACAGCGTCTTCACGCGTGATGACGGCGACTTCGCCGAACTCACCGTCGAAGAGGCCCCCGAGGAACCAACGGAGACCCCAACCGAGGAGCCGACCGAGAACGAAACTGAGGAGCCAACTGAGAACGAAACTGAGGAGCCGACCGAGAACGAAACCGAGGAGCCGACCGAGAACGAAACCGAGGAGCCGACCGAGAACGAAACCGAGGAGCCGACCGAGAACGAAACTGAAGAGCCGACCGAGAACGAAACCGAGGCTCCCATCGGCAACGAAACTGAAGAGCCGACCGAGAACGAAACCGAGGCTCCCATCGGCAACGAGACCGAGGAACCGACCGAAGACGAGACCGCTGAACCAATCGGCAACGAGACCGAGGAACCGACCGAAGACGAGACCGCCGAGCCCGTCGAGGAAACCGAAGAACCCACCGAGAGCGGGACTGAGGAAGGCACCGAACAGGCGACGACCGAAGGCTAACTGAGCCTGTCACCTGTTACCCGTTCACATTTTTAACGGTGGCCGTCGTACCGTGGTCCATGAAGTTCCTGATCGTCGGCTACGGCCGAGTCGGTATCCGGACCGCGCGGATCCTCCAGAGCGAGGGCCACGAGGTCACGATCGTCGACAACGACCCCGCCAAGGTGGAACGAGCGAGAGAGGCCGGCTTCACGACCATCCAGGGCGACGGCAACGAGGAGAGCGTCCTCGAGGAAGCCGGCGTCGCGTCGGTGGACGCCATCGGCGGACTGACCGGCGACCTGAACACGAACTTCACCGCCTGCATGATCGGCAAGGAGCACGGCTGTCGGACCGTCCTGCGCATCGACGCCGACTACCGCGAGGAGATCTACGAGAAGTACGCCGCCGACGTGGACGAGATCATCTACCCCGAGCGACTGGGCGCGGCCGGTGCGAAGACGGCGTTACTCGGCGGCGACTTCAACGTCCTCGCGGACCTGACCGAACAGCTCTCCGTCGCGAGCATCCGCGTTCCCGACGGGTCGCCGTTCGTCGGCAAGCGCGTCGTCGAGGTGGAACTGCCCGGCGACGCCCACATCTACGCCCACGGCAGCGGCCACGAACCGATGACGATCCCGCTGCCACAGACCACGATCGAACCGGGCGACAGCCTCGCGGTCATGGCCGACCCCGGCGGTCTCGACGACGTGCGGGCGACGCTCCGCGGCGACGCGCCGGCCTGAGTCGCGGAGACGGCACTCGGGGAGAGAGTATCGAAAGGGAGGATCGCGGTGTCCGGGCGCGCGTGAGGGGAGGATAGGATGGCGGTCAGTGTCACCGACACACACTGAGGCCGTCGAAGCGCGCCCGTATCGGTTCGGAGGGAATCGGTACGCATAAACACCCGTCAGACGGGCGGACGACGGGCGACAGACGGCGCGGCTTTTTCACCGGCGCGACCCTGTCTCCCGGTATGACCTGGGCGACCCTCTTCGAGCGCGCGACGGAGTACCAGACGACGGTCGAGACCGTCCGCGAGACGCTGGCCGAACACCGGGCCGAGGACGGCGATGCCTGAGACCTCGCCCGCTCGCGTCGTCGCCGACGCGGACGTGCTCGCCGCGGATCTGCTGTGTGGCCCCGACGGCGACGCCCGGGCGGCCATCGATCACGTCCGCCGGCACTCGTGGGTCACGCTGGTCGCGAGCGAGGCGCTGCTCGACGACGCGACCGCCGTCGTCCGCGACCTCGCCGACGCGGCCCTGGCGGCCGACTGGCGGGCGCGCCTCGACGCCGAGTGCGAACTGGTCGACCACCCCGACGGCGACCACCCCGCGCTGGCCGCCGCCTATCGGGGCGGCGCGGCGCATCTGCTCTCCTACGACGACCGACTGCGGAGCGCGAAGACCGCCGCGTCGCTCAGTCGGCACACGTCGTTGAGCGTCAGACCGCCGGACGCCTTCGCCCGTCTGTTCGATGCGGAATCGCTGTACGCCGTCGTAGAAAGCGGTCCCTACCCCGGCCCGGATCGGGACCCGAGAGCCTAGTCGTCGGCCGGCACGGTGGTCGACTCGTCGACCGGGCCCGACGTGCCGACCGCTTCCTCGGCGACCTCGAACTCGTCGAGCACGTCCTGTAGGTCGTCGGTCCGTGACGCCATCGCCTGCACCTCGTCGGTCACCTCGGTGATGGTCGCGGTCTGTTCCTCGGTCGCGGCGGCGACGGACTCGGACTCCTCGCTGGTCTGTTCGCTCACCGACGCCACCTCGTCGACCATGTCGACGACCTCCTGCGTGGTGTCGGACTGCTCCGCGGTCGCGGCCGAGATCTCCTGAATCGAGTCGTTGACCTCCCCGAGCACGTCGACGATGTCCTCGAAGTCCCGCAGCGCCGACTCGATGGTCTCGACGCTGTCGGTCACCTGCTGGTTCGTCGCCTCCACGTCGGTCACCGTCTCGGTCGCCTCCGTCTGGACCGCCTCGATGCGGTTCGACACGTCGGTCGCGGCGTCGTGGGTCTCCTCGGCGAGCGTCTTCACCTCGTCGGCGACGACGGCGAACCCGTCGCCCTCGCCGTCGGCGCGAGCGGCCTCGATGGAGGCGTTCAGCGCGAGCATGTTGGTCTGCTCGGCGATGTCGGTGATGACATCCACGATCTCGTCGATCTCGCCGATCTGGTCGCCCAGGCTCTCGACGGACGCGGCGATGTCGCCGATCCGGGTCTCCATCTCGTCGAGTTCGTCGATGGCCGCCTCGGCGTCGGCGCGCCCCTCCCGTCCCCGCTGGGTCGCCTTGTCGGCGGTGTCGGCGGCGTTCTCGGCGGTCGCGGCGATCTCCTCGACCGTCGCCGACAGCGTGTTCATCTCGGAGGCCACGTCGGCGTGGCGGTCCGACTGCTGGCTCGCACCGGCCGAAATCTCCTGGACCGAGCGAGCGATCTCGTCGCTGGCGCGGTCGATCTCTCTGACGCTCCGGGTGACGTGATCGCTCGTGTCGTCGACCTCGTCGGCGAACGCGGTGACGGTCCCGACGGTGTCCCCGAGCGTCGTCACGAGGTCGTTGTAGTTCTCGACGACGGCCGCGAACTGCTCGTCGTCGACGGCCGCGAACTCCTCGTCGATGGTCGCCGTCAGGTCGCCGTCCTTGGCTCGTTCGGCGGCCTCGCCGAAGGCGACGACGAGGTCGTTGAGGGCCTGCGACCGGCGTTCGAGGTCGCTCGTCATCGCCTTGAGTTCGGTGGTGTAGTCGTCCATGCTCGCCGCCATCCGCTCCAAGGACCGGCCGAAGGTGCCCGGCACGTCCTCGTCGAGGACGTCGGCGTCGAACTCCTGTCTGGAGAGCGCGTCGGCCTGCTCGGAGACCGTTTCGAGGTACGCGTGCATCGAGCGGAACGACGCCAGCAGACTCGCGACCTCGTCGTCGCGGTCGCTCTCGGGCAGGTCGCCGTCGAGCTCGCCGGCGGCGATGTGGTCCGCGCTCTCGGCCATCGCGACGACCGGTTCGACGAGGTCCTCACGCGTGATGAACACGGTATTCGCGAACGCGACCACCGCCCCAGCAAGCAGCGCCGCGGTCAGGAGGAGTTGGAGGGTCCCACTCGTGACGACCGAGACGAGCGCCAGCGCGACGGACGCCGCGAACTGTAGGCCGACGGCGGCGAGCACCTTCCGCTCGATAGACTCGGAGACGCCGGCGATGGCGAGCGTCTTCCGTATGAACTGTTTGTAGCGTTCGACCGGGTCTGTAGGCATACCGAACGCTTTCGACGTACGGCTTATAAACACTCCCGCGGATTATCGGAAATTGAAAAAGTTATACCCGAACAATAGGGGAGAACATCGTCCTTCGTACCCGAATGGCAGACCGGTATCAGGTCTGACGTTACCGGTCGCCGTTGACCCAGTTCGCGACGCGCCGGACGACACCGCGGGGCAGAACGCGGCCGAGGAGGTCGATCGCCCGCATCGCCCGTCGCGGCACGACGACCGCCTCACCCGCGGCCAGGCCGTCGTAGGCCGCCGCCGCGACCGCCTCGGGCGTGTTCGACGTGAGCGCTCCCACCGCGGAGTCGCCCATCCCCGCGCGGGCCTGGAACTCGGTGTCGACCGGGCCGGGACAGACCACCGTCACGTCGACCGGCGTCTCCCGAAGCTCCGCTGCCAGCGCCTCGCTGAAGCTGTTGACGTACGCCTTGCTCGCGTAGTAGCCCGCCAGCCACGGGCCGGGCTGGAACCCGGCGACCGACCCCACGTTCAGGACCGCCCCGCCGTCGGCGAAGTCGTCGAGGAACAGCCGCGTCAGTTCGACTGGGAGGACGACGTTCAGCCGCAGCTGGGTGCGCTCGGCGTCGAGGTCGCTCTCGGCGAACGGGCCGTAGGTCCCCACGCCGACGTTGTTGACGAGCACGCCCACGTCCAGGCCGCGGTCGTGGACCGCGTCGTAGAGGTCGTCTGCGGCCGACGCCCGATCCAGGTCCATCGCGAGCGGCGTGGCCGCGACGCCTTCGGCTTCGAGGGCGTCGGCGAGGGTCGCCAGCCGCTCCTCGCGCCGGGCGACCAGCACGAGGTCGTGCCCGTGCGCGGCGAACTCCCGGGCCAGCGCCGCGCCGATGCCGCCCGACGCGCCGGTGATCAGGGCGGTGTCGCCGCGGCGGATCGCGTCGTTAGCGCTCACCGTACCACGCCCCGACCGTCGTCGGCGCGGGCTTCAGCGTCGTCGCTTCGCGCCTCCGCTGAAACTTCCGAGGGACGGACCGCCATCCCTCGACGGACGGTTCGCTAGCGCTCACCGTACCACTCGGCGAACTTCGACAGCGCCCGTCCGCGGTGGGACACCGCGTTCTTCTCCTCGGTGCTCATCTCGGCGAACGTGGTTCCGTCGTGCTCGAAGACCGGGTCGAAGCCGAAGCCGCCCTCGCCCCGCGGCGAGACGATTTCACCGGGGACGCGGCCCTCGAACAGCTTCACCGGGAGCGTCTCGCCGCTCGCGTCACCCTCGCGGACCTGCTCGTCGGTCGTGGCCGCGCCGCGGTCGTCGGCCGCGAGGTCCTGTCCCCGGCGCTCCGCCCGATCCACCGGGTCCGGCGTGGCGGCGAAGTCCTCGCCGTCGCAGTACGCGATGACCGTCTTGAACGCCGCCGCGCGGTCGCCTTCGGGTTCGGTCATGCGCCAGACGCGCTCGACGCCGACCGTGTCCTCGACGTACGACGAGTACGGCCCGGGGAAGCCGTCGAAGGCGTCGATGAACAGTCCCGCGTCGTCGACGATGACCGGCCCCTCTGCCGCGCGGTAGGCCGCCCGCGCGCCCTCGGCGGCCACCGTCCCCAGGTCGTCGGCCTGGACCTCCGGGTAGTCGAAGTCGAACTGCCGGACCTCGTCGTCGAGATACGCCGTCGCCTCCCGGACCTTCCCGGGGTTGGTCGTGACGAAATTGAGCATACCGGCACACCGCGTCCGGCGACAAAAGAGCCGTCGAAAGCGGTCCCGCTCAGTCGACGACGACTTCGACCGGTTCGTCCTCGGACTCGGAGTCGAACTCCGCCTCGCCGCCGCCGCGTTCGAGGTACAGCATCACGCCGGCGACCGCGAGAACGACCCACGAGCGCCAGTTCGCCAGGTTCAGCGTGTAGCCGATTCCGAAGGGCTTCTCGACCAGCATGTCCTCGCCCGGCTTCCAGTACGACGAGACGAGGCGCTTGAGGCTCGGTCGCTCGAAGTTGTACGGCACGCCGAACAGCGTTCCCGACTGCGGTTTGTCAGCCATACGGCACTCTACTCGGGCCGACGTTAAACCATTTGTCCACCCCGACCTTTTTGCTCCGGGGGGAGTCTGCAGACGACCGCTCACGGCAAGAAGTGGGCGAAACAGGCCGGGAGCGCCGCGTCGCTTCGGGGAAATCGGCGGCTTCGCCGCGAATGCGTCAGACCCACGTCGCCAGCCGTACTCCCAACCGAAGCCGCACCGCAGCTACTGATACCGCCCGCGCCCCTCGATGTCGTCGAGGCTCGCGAACACCGCGTCGGCGTGCTCGCTCTCGGCCCGGTAGGCGTCCTCGGCGGCCGACAGCAGCGTCTCGGGGTCGTCGGCGGTCCCGGCGAGGGACTGGGCCAGCACGTGGATGTCCATCGCGTGGTCCTCGGCCTCCCGCGTGTAGTAGCCCAGGCCGAAGTCGATGAGGACGGTGCGGTCCGGGCGGTCGCCGCGGGCCCCGACCCGGACGTTCCGCGTCGTCGGGTCGCCGTGGACGAACCCGGCGTCGTGGATGCGGGCGAGCCAGCGTCCCACGTCCGCGACACGCGACGCGGACAGCCCCTCGCGCAGGTCGGCCCCGCCGACGCGCTGGAAGACGATGCGGGCCTCCTGCGGGTCCACGTCGCGGATCAGCGGCGTCGGGACGCCGTTTCGGCGCGCCTCGCTGGTGAGGCGGGCCTCCTGTCTGGTGCGTTCGGTGCGGAGGCGCTCGTCGAGGGCGGGGTGGCGATAGCTCCGCGGGACGCGCTCCTTGACCACGCGGTCGCCCTCGAAGCGGACCGTCGCCTCCGCGCCCTGGACCTCGGTCTCGGCCGCGCGGCGGCGGTCGACGGATTCCTCGGGGCCGCGCCAGGTGACGGCCACCTCGTCGGGCCGGAAGTTCGAGTCGATACCCGAGTCCGCGATCGGAACGGTGTCGCCCGCGGCGTACATCGTCGCCCCGAGCATCGCGATCATCCCGGCGTTGTCCCGAAGGAAGCGGTCCTCGGGCGCGAAGAAGTCGGCCCCGCGCTGGTCGCACATCTCGGCGAGCATCCCCTGCAATCGGTCGTTCTGGCCGACGCCGCCGCCGAGCACCAGTTCGTCGGCCCCCGTCAGCGACAGCGCCCGCTCGGAGACTTCCGTGAGCATCGCGAAGATGGTCTCCTCCATGCCGCGACAGACGTCCTCGACTGGGACCCCATCGTCGACGGCCTGCTTCGCGGCGCTCATGATGCCCGAGAAGGAGAAGTCCATCCCCTTGACGACGTACGGGAGTTCGTGATACTCGCCCTCGCGGGCGCGGCGCTCGACCTTCGGGCCGCCGGGGTGGGACCACCCGACGTGGCGGGTGAACTTGTCGATGGCGTTGCCGACCCCGGTGTCCATCGTCTCGCCGAGCACGCGGTAGCGGCCGTTCCGGTAGCCGAGCACGTGGGCGTTCGCGCCGGAGGCGTTGAGACACACCGGCGAGTCGAAGCCCGAGCGGTGGCGGCCCACTTCTAGATGGGCCACCATGTGGTTCACGCCGACGAGCGGCACGTCGAAGCGCTGGGCGACGGCGCGGGCGGCCGTGCCGACGATGCGCAGACAGGGTCCGAGCCCCGGGCCGCGAGCGAAGGCGACGGCGTCGATCGGGACGCCGTTCTCGCCGGCCGCGGCCGCTCGCTCGCGGGCGTGGGCGATGGCCGTCTCGACGACGGTCGGAATCGCCTCGCCCATGTGTTCTGCGGCCTCGCGCGGGTGGATGCCGCCGCTCTCGGGCGCGTAAGCGTCGGTCTCGATGAAAACGTGGTCGTCGTCGGTCGCCCGGGCGGGGTCAGGCGTCTCGAACACCGCAGCGCTGGCTGCCCAGGCGGTTCCCTCGATACCCAGAACGCGCATCGGGCGGCCTTACTTCCACTCGGTGTAGCCGCACTTGCCGCAGTGCTGGCGGTCCTCGTGCTCGGCGAGGACGGTGTCGCCACACCGGGGGCAGGTCTCGCGGGCCAGCTCGCCGTCGTCGTAGTACTCGTTGTGGGGCATCTATGCCTCCTCCGCCTCTTCCTCGCCGTCGGCGACGATCTTGTTGCGCTCGAGCATGTGGTCCTGCTCGACGTCGCGGGCGGCCTCGGGGGAGTCGTAGACCTTGGCGTAGCCGATGGTCTTTCGCATGCCGAACTTCGTGTCGAGCTTGTGGATGACGACCTCCTCGGCGTCCTTGTTCAGCGTCGCGGCGAGCGAGTCGCGCACGGAGAGACGGGAGGGCGTGGCTTCGTCGTGGACGACCTCGAAGCGGACGTCCGTTCGGTGCAACATGGGATTTTCGTCTTCCTCGATGATGTCGATATCCATGGTTCGTTGTCCGTATCTACCCGTCGAAGCGCGTAAAAGGATTTCGAAGCCCGGGACGCCCGCTCGACGGCTACACGCCCGCTGTTCCGAGCACCGCCGGTTTCCTGTCGATCGAACCGGTCCGCGTATCACCGTTGAAAAACGGAGGCGGGACACTAATTACCACGGGAGCGTAGGGGGGATCATCAACCATGGCGGAACCGAACATTTCCCGGGTTTCGACTGGCATCGAGGGACTCGACGAGGTGCTCCAGGGCGGGCTCCCCGCCGATCGGAGCTACCTGGTTCGGGGAGCCCCAGGGACGGGGAAGACGATTCTCGGGTTTCACTTCCTGACAGCCGGGGTCGACGCAGGCGAGACGGTCCTGTTCATCAACCTCGAAGAGCCGACCGGAGACATCCGACAGAACGCGGCGTCGCTCGGCTTCGACCTCGCCGACGTCTCGTTCCTCGACCTCTCGCCGACCTCGGAGTTCTTCGCGGAGGACAAGTCCTACAGCATCTTCGAGTCCGAGTCGGTCGAGCAGGACCCGATCCGGGACCGGATCAGGGAGCGAGTCGCGGAGGTGGATCCGGACCGCGTGTTCCTCGATCCGGTGACGCAGTTCCGGTATCTCGCCTCCGACGACTACCAGTTCCGCAAGGAGGTCATCTCCTTCATGCGGTATCTCAAGGAGAGCGACGCGACCGTGCTGTTCACCTCCCAGCAGTCCGAATCGACGCCCGACGACGACCTGCAGTTCCTCGCCGACGGCATCGTCGAACTCGGTCGCCCGGACGACAAGCGGACGCTCTCGGTACCGAAGCTCCGGGGGTCGGACCGCCTGAGCGGGACCCACTCGGTCCGCATCGAGGCGGGCGGGCTCTCGGTGTATCCGCGCCTGGTTCCGGGCGATCACACAGCCGCCTTCGAGACCGAGCAGCTCCGGTCCGGCGTCGATTCGATCGACCAACTGCTCGGCGGCGGAATCGAGCGGGGGACAATCAGCGTTATCAGCGGCCCGACCGGGGTCGGCAAGACGACGACCGGGACGCTGTTCCTCCAAGAGGCAGCAAAACGCGGAGAGAACGCGGCCATCTACCACTTCGAAGAGACGGCCCGGACGTTCCGCCATCGGTGTGAGAGCATCGGCATCTCCGTCTCGGACCTCGAAGCGGACGGCTCGCTGGTCGTCGAGGAAATCGAGGCCCTGGATCGCTCGCCGGAGGCGTTCGCCGACACCGTTCGGACGGCCGTCGAACGGAACGACGTCGGCGTCGTCATGCTCGACGGGATCGAGGGGTACAAGCTCTCGATACAGGGACGCGAAGACGAGCTCACCGGAAAACTCCACGCACTGGGTCGCTACCTGAAGAACATGGGCGTGACGGTCATCATGATCGACGAAGTCGACTACGTCACGGGGCCGTTCCAGGCGACGGAGGCGGGCATCAGCTACCTCGCGGACAACGTCGTCTTCCTGCGTCACGTCGAGAGCCACGGCGAGCTCCGGAAGGTCATCGGCGTGTTGAAAAAACGGGTCGGGACGTTCGAAGAGACGCTCCGTGAGTTCGACATGACTACCGACGGAATCCAGGTCGGGCCGCCGCTCACCGAGGACGAAGGAATATTACAGGGGAACCCGGTCGTCCGGGCCGAGCAGGACGCTGATGAGTGACGACCAGGGCGACCAGGAATCCGGCGAGCCGCTGTTCGAGCAGTCGCAACGTCACGTCCAGGTACTCTTCGATCACGAGCGAAACGGTGACCTCCTGGAGGCGTGGCTCGGCGAGACGTACACCGTCGAGACGCCGACCGAGCCGTCCCTGAAACCGCACGTCGACCTCTGTCTCGTCGACGCCGCCGCCTTCGCCCGTCACAGGGAGGCCTTCGACGAGTGGAAGCGGCGGAGCTCGCCAGTGTTCGCCCCGGTGTTGCTCGTCAGCGAGGAGCGCGTCAACGAGCGGTTCGACCCGGCGGACTGGCAGACCATCGACGGCCTGTACATCATCGACGACGTGGTCTCCGTGCCGGTCGAGAAACCGGTGCTCCACCGGCGCATGGAGAACCTCCTCGAACGGCGGACGCTCTCGCAGACGCTCGATAGCCGGTACCGGCACAGCGAGGGGCGGTTCTCGTCGCTGTTCGCGACGCTCCCCGACCCGGCGTTCGTCGCCGATGCCGACGGGACGCTGGTGGTCGTCAACGACGCGTTCCGCGCGGTGGCGGACATCGCCTCCGACGACGCCGAGGGGGCGGAGGTCGCGTCGGTGGACTGTTTCGCCGCCGACGCCGCCCGCGCCGTCGAGAACTGCATCGACGCGGCCATCGCGGAGCGCCCCCCAGCGGAGACCGAGGCGAGACTCACGACCCCCGACGGACAGACGCGGTACGTCTCGCTCAACGCCGATGCGGTCGCGGTCGACGGCGAACAGGTCGTCACCGTCGTCCTGCGCGACGTGTCCGAGCGCAAGCGGGTCGAGGCCGAACTTCGCGAGAGCGAACAGCGGTTCCGCCGGATCGCAGAGAATCTCGACGAGATGATCTGGATGCTCGACGAGGACGGCGACCTCCTGTACGTCAGTAGCGGCTACGAGAACCTCACCGGACGCTCCTCCGACGACCTCGCCGCCGAGACGGACCCGCTGGCGACCGCACTCGATCACGTCCACCGGGCCGACGCCGAGCGCGTGTCCGGCGAGTTCGACGCGATGCTGCACGAGGTCGCTGCGGGCGCTGCGGACGACGCGTATCACTTCGAGTACCGTCTCCGCCACGCCGACGGGACGACCCGGTGGGCGGAAGCCAGCGCCTACCCCGTCCCCGCCCCCCACGACGCGTCCACCCGCATCGTGGGAATCGTCGACGACATCACGGCCCGGAAGCGCCGCGAGCGCGAACTCGAACGGCAGAATGCTCGCCTCGAAGAGTTCGCCGGTATCGTCAGTCACGACCTCAGAAACCCGCTCCAGGTCATCGACGCTCGCCTCGACCTTCTCGACGTGCCCCAGGAACAGCACGGCTACGTCGAGGCCATCGAGCGGGCCACCGGCCGGATGGAGCGACTCATCGAGGACCTGCTGACGCTCGCCCGCGAGGGCGAAACCGTCTCGGAACGCAGACCCACCGAACTCGACGCCGTCGCCCGGCGAGCCTGGCGGACCGTCAACGCGCCCGAGTCCTCGCTCCGCGTCGAGGACGACGGCGTCGTCGAGGCCGACGCGAGCCGGCTCCAACAGCTGTTCGAGAACCTCTTTCGCAACAGCGTCGAGCACGGTGGCCCGGCCGAGGATCTGACCGTCCGCGTCGGGACGCTCGGCGACGGCTTCTACGTCGAGGACACGGGCCCCGGAATCCCGGCCGACCAGCAAGACAGAGTGTTCGAACGCGGTTACTCGACGCAGGACAACGGGACCGGGTTCGGACTGAACATCGTCGACGACATCGCGGCCGCCCACGGCTGGTCGATCATCGCGACGGATACGGACGAGGACGGCGCTCGCTTCGAGGTCACCGGCGTCTCGATCATCTAGGCCCCAGCTGGGCCAGCAGGTGCGAGAGGTGAATCCGCTCGTTGGCCGCGTCGACCAGCGCCATGTCCGTCTCGCCGGCGAGCCGGTGGACCTCGGCCAGTCGGTCGCCGGAGTACCGCGAGCGGGCCACCGCGAGCAGGTCGTCCAGCACGTCGGACGCGCCGTAGCCCTCGTCGACGAGCAGGTCGTCGAGCGTCGAGCGCGCGTCGGTAAAACGCCCCTCCTCGGCCGCCTCGACCATCTGCTCGACCTGGTCGTCGGCCTCGACGGCGTTCAGCGTCTCGAAGGCGGCGTCCATCGTGATCTCGCCTTCCTCCTCAGCGGTCGTCTGCGCGGCCAGAACCGCCGTCCGGAGATCGCCCTCCGCGTACCCGGCGACGTACTCCAGGCCGTCGTCGTCGTGGTCGACCCCCTCCGCGGCGACGATGTCGCGCAGGACGGACACCGTCTCCTCGTGGGTCGGCGCGCGCACCACCACCGGGAAGCACCGCGAGCGAATCGGCGGGATCAGCGCGGAGGGCTGGCGCGTCGCGATGACGAACTGCGTCGCCTCGTAGTACTGCTCCATCACCCGGCGCAGCGCCTGCTGGAAGTCCTCGCGCATCCCCTCGGCGTTGTCGAGCAGGATGGTCTTGTAGCTCCCCGACATCGGCGCGTAGCTGGCCGACTCCTTCAGGACGTGGTTGATGAGGTCGGCCTTCGAGGACTCGCGGCGGCGCTTGCTGTCGATGAACGACGAGAAGCGCGGGTCGTTCGAGACCTCCTTTTTCGTCATGTCGAACACGTCGGCGACGTTGAGTTCGGTGAAGTCCGCGTCGGGGTTCGCGTGGACCTCGCGGGCGAACGCGCGGACCGCCGCCGTCTTGCCGGCCCCTTTCGGCCCGTGGACCAGGAGGTTCATCGGCTCCTGGACGGCCCCTTCGAGGTGCTCGCGGGCCTTCGGCTGGCGAATCTCCGACAGCTCCGGGGCGTGGGTCTCCGTCCACAGCGGCGCGTCCATCTGTTGGCCCTCGGTAGGCCCGGCCCCGACAAGTATCCCGCGGTCCGCGGGTCGCCGGTCGAGTTCAAAACACTGCGGAGGGAGCTCACGAACTGCTCGCAGTAGAATGCGCCGTCCGGGAATTGAACCCGGGCTAGAGCCTTGGGAAGGCTCTGTCCTACCACTGGACCAACGGCGCGCGTGTCGAGGACAGCGATTGCGGGTGAATCGCTCTCCGCCGACGAACACTTCGACAGTGCGGCGAGTCACACGGCGCTCGTCACCGGCACACGACGGACACGTCGTATCAGGACGTGGTCGGTCGTGGCACTTGAACGTAGCGTTTCGACTGGACGAGCGTTCGGAAATATCGCGCCGATGGATGGCTATTAGTTCCGGCCGACCGACCATCGGATATGGCGACAGCCGAATCCGTCGTGCGGGCGGACGACCCGCTCGACCTGACGTTCTCCGAGGCCGAACTCGAGGCTCACCGCGAGCACATCACGGACTTCATCGCGGGACAGCTCGACGCCGCGGGCGTCGAGACGGCGGTCATCGGGCTCTCCGGCGGCATCGACAGCACGCTCACCTCCCACCTGGCCGTCGAGGCGCTCGGCGAGGACGCCGTCCACGGGCTGGTCATGCCGAGCGAGGTCAACCGCGAGGACAACATGAGCGACGCCGAGCGGGTGGCCGACGACCTGCTCGGCATCGAGTACGACGTGATCGAGATCAATCCGCTGGTCGACGCGTTCCTCGACGCCTACCCCGAGGCCGAGGGCGACCAGCTCGCGGTCGGGAACCTCCGCGTGCGCTGTCGAGCGGTGCTGAACTACCTCGTGGGCAACCACGAGGGGGCCCTGGTGCTGGGGACCGGCAACCGCAGCGAGGCGGCGGTGGGGTACTACACGAAATACGGCGACGGTGCGGTCGACTGCCACCCCATCGCGACGCTGTACAAGCAGCAGGTCCGACAGCTCGCGTCTCACATCGGTGTCCCCGATGACCTCGCCGAGAAGACCGCCAGCGCGGAGATGTGGTCGGGCCAGACCGACGCCGACGAGATGGGGATGGACTACGACACGCTCGACTCCGTCCTGGCGCTGCACATCGACGGCGGGATGCCGGCGGCCGCGACGGCGGACCACATCGGCGTCTCGCAAGAGGTCGTCGACACCGTCCGCGAGATGCACGACTCGAGTGCGCACAAGCGCGCGATGCCGCCGGGCCCGAGCCCGCTGTACTGAGTTTTTCCCCGCTATCGCCGAGTTACCGGACCGGGTTCTCCGGGCCGCGACCGAGGTACTCCGAGAGGAAGGCGTGGACCGTCTGCGCGTCGTAGTCGTCCACGTACAGCCGGTGTCGCCAGGCGGTCAGGACGAACGACGCCTCGGGCTCGTCGCTGGGGTTCGGCGCGACGACCACGCTCCGCCAGGTCCCGGTGTGGGCGCTCGCGAACTCCCGCAGGCTCGCCCTCGATTCGTTCGAGAGCGCCGCCGGGTCGTAGTAGACGACGACCGCGCCGTGTTCGAGCGTGTGGACGAGCGCGCCCAGCGGCGGCGTCTCCTCGTAGAAGCCAGCGTCGACGGTCGACCCGTAGTGCGGGCCAGACAGCGGGGGCATCTGCTCGTAGTCTATCGTCGACCCCTGCTGGACGTGCTGAGTCCCCCGATTCGGGAACGACTCCACTGCTTCGAGACGGGCGGCGTCGCCGGACTCGGCCAGCGGTTCGGCCTCGATGCCGTCGACCGTGACGCCCTCGTCGGCCCCGCCACCGCTCAGCTGGGTCACGTACACGCCGAGGCCGAGCGCGAAGACGACCACGACGCCGAGCACGATGGGGCCGAGCGGCAGCCCGTCGCCGTCGTCGCTCCCGACGCGATTGTCCACCCGTCGGCGGTCGATCGCGCCCAGGTCTCCGTCGTGGGCGTCGGCGAGGTGGTCGAGATACGCGTCCTCGCCGTCGAACGATTCTCCGCAGTACTCACAGTCGACCATTGCCCGTCGCTATGCGAGCGGTCGTCTTGTACCCTTTCCTCCGATTACAGGTCCGCGTTGGCGATCAGGTCGGCGAAGGCCGCGCGCTCGCGCACCTCCTGTGTCTCCCGGTCGGCGTCGTCGCGCATCCGGGCTTTCAGCGCCCGGAGCGCCCGCTCGTCGACGGCGGCGAGTTCGTCCGCCACCGCCCGCGGGTCGTCCGTGACGCGCGAGACCAGCCCCATCCGGAGGGCGTCCCCGGCGTCGAGCGTCCGCCCCGAGAGCGCGATATCCAGCGCCTCGCCTGCGCCGACGATAGCGGGTAACCGCGCCGTGCCGCCCCACGCCCCGAACAGGCCGAGTTTGACGCCCGTCTCGGCCAGGGTCGCGTCCGGGGTCGCCACCCGGATGTCGCAGGCCAGCGCCAGTTCGACGCCGCCGCCCCGCGCCGCGCCGTCGATGCCGGCGACGACCGCGCCGTCGTAGGTCTCCAGCGTGCGTGCGACGCGCTGTCCCAGCGCCGCGAACGCTTCCGCGCCGTCGGCGTCCAGGTCCCGGACCACGTCCAGGTCCGCGCCGGCGCAGAACGCCTCGCCCGCCCCGTGGAGGTACAGCACCGGAGCCGTCGCGTCATCGACCGCGGCCTCGAGGTCGCGCAGGGCAGCCCGCGTCAGCGCGTTCCGCTGGTCGGGGCGGTCGAGCGTCAGGACACAGACGCCGTCGTCGGTCGTCGTCCGAACCATGCCGGCTGTGACTCGGCCGTTTCCAAAGGTCTTTGCCCTTGCCGCCGCTAGGTCGCGGTAATGGAGGAAGTGGCGGCGGTTCGCCGAGCAGCGTTGGCGGCAGTCGACGACGTCGAGCCCGACCGGCTCCGAGCGCGCATCGACGCGCGCCTCGACGAGGCGTCGCTCGCGCCCGGCGTCCTGACCCTCGTCAGCGCCGGTGCGACCCGCGATCCGCCGGTCGACCTCGCCGACGGCGTGGCCGACCGAGCCGCCGGCGTCCAGCTCATCTACGAGGGGCTCTCGCTCACCCGTCAGCTCGCCCGCGACGACCCCTGGGACGGGGGCGACAGCGAGGCGGCGGACCTCGACATCCTCATCGCGGACATCCTCGTCTCGCGAGGCTTCTACCTGCTCGCCCGGACCGACGCCGCGGACGCCGCCGTCTCCGTCGTCCGCTCGTTCGGCCGCGACCAGACCGTCCAGCGCACCACCGGCGACGAGGCCCTCGACGGCGCGCTGGAGACGGACATCCTCGAACTCGCCGTCGTCGCCGGTGTCACCGCCGCGGGCATCCGCCCCACCGCGCCGCTCCGGGAGTACGCGACCGGGCTGGCCGCCGACGGCCTCCCCCCGAACGCCGACCTGCTCGCCGAGGAGGTCGCCGACGCCCTCCGGGCCCGCGCGGGCGCCGAACAGCCCGCCGGCGACGGGACCGAGGCCGCGGCCGACCACTGAGAGCGACCGGCATACCGGCCCCGAATCGAAACGCCTAAAGACAATTGCCGGATACACACTGATGCGCGCCTGGGTAGCTTAGCGGTAAAGCGCGTCCTTGGTAAGGACGAGACCCCGGATTCAAATTCCGGCCTAGGCTTTCTGCGACGAACGGACGTGAGGAGCGAAAGCACCACGCGGAATTTGAATCCCTGTCAGTCGCAGTCCGCGCAGTCGAGCACCGCGAGACGAGCAGAACCGTCTGACTCCGGATTCAAATTCCGGCCTAGGCTCTTCTCGGAAGCAAACTGCGAGCGGCGCGTCTCGTCGCGCCGCGTCCCGTTGTGACGTGTGAGACAGAACCGGGATTTGAATCCCTGGAAGACGAGCGACGCGAGTCTTCCTCTGGTTCAAATTCCGGCCTAGGCTTCTCACGCGAACTATCTGCGCGGAGTTCCACCTCCGCGCGACTCCCGTGAGCGTGTGAAACGACGGATTATCGCTCGGGTTCCTCGGCCAGCGCTCTGTCCCGCAGTTCCCGGCACTTCTCGCCTTTGACGGTCAGTTCCGGGACGGCGGTCGGTTCGCCGTCGCTGATGGCGACGAAGGTGGCGTAGGCGCTGGTGGTCTGTTCGGTCTCGCCGGTCCGGGGGTCCTCGCGAGAGACTTCGATGCGGACGCGGACGCTCGTCCGGCCGGTGGCGTAGGCGTAGGACTCGACGAGGGCGGTGTCGCCGATGGGGATCGGGCGCTCGAAGTCGACGCGGGACATCTGGGCGGTCACGCATGTCTCGCGGGCGGCCCGCATGGCGGACATCGCGCCGATCTCGTCCATCCACTTCATGACGATGCCCCCGTGGGCGCTCTGGTAGTTGTTGGCGTGGGTCGGCTGGACGCGTTCGCGGTTGACGATGTGGGTGTCGGCGATGGCTGGCACGGCGCGTCATACAGACGGGGGTGTAAAAACGATAGTGTCGGCGTCAATCGAGGCCGCCACCGCTCGACGCCGGATAGGTTTTAGGGCGGCCGCCCGCAGGGGCGGGTAATGACACAGTTCGGAACGAGCGGGATCCGCGGGCCCGTCGGCGAGACGGTCACGGCCGACCTCGCGCTGTCGGTCGGTCGCGCGCTCGGTATCGACAGCGAGCGCGTCGTCGTCGGGCGGGACCCCCGCGAGAGCGGCGAGTACCTGCAGGCGGCGCTCGCGGCCGGCCTGCGCGAGAGCGGTGCGGACGTGGTCGACCTCGGCGTGGCGGCGACGCCGACCGTCGGTCGCGCCGTGGCCTGGGAGGACGCCGACGCCGGCGTCTCGGTGACGGCGAGCCACAATCCGCCAGCGGACAACGGCATCAAGCTCTGGCAGCCCAGCGGGCAGGCCTTCGACGCGGACCGCCGGGCGACCATCGAGGAGCGACTGGGCGACGGGGCGTTCGACCCGGCGGACTGGGATGCGAGCGGGGCCATCGATTCGTGGGACGCTGGCCAGCGCCACGTCGACGCGCTGGTCGCCGAGGTCGGCGCGTCGGGCCTCGACAGCCGCGTGGTCGTCGACCTCGGCAACGGAGCGGGCCGAGTCAGCGTCGAGGCGCTCGGCGAGCTGGGCTGTGCCGTCGAGACGCTGAACGGCCAGCCCGACGGGGCGTTCCCGGGACGGCCCTCGGAGCCGAAAGCGTCGAACTGCGGGTCGTTGTCGACGCTGGTCGCCGAGTCGGACGCGGACCTCGGCATCGCACACGACGGCGACGCCGACCGGATGCGCGCGGTGGCGGCCGACGGGACCTTCCTCTCGGGGGACGAACTGCTCGCCGTCTTCGCCCGCGCCGCGGCGTCGGCCGGCGAGCGCGTCGCCGTCCCGGTCGACACGAGCCTCGCCGTCGCTGACCACCTCGCCGAGATCGACGTGAGCGTCGAGTACACGCCCGTCGGGGACGTGTACGTCGCCGAGGCCGCACGCGCCGAGGGGGTCGCCTTCGGCGGCGAGCCGAGCGGCGCGTGGATCTGGCCCGACCGGACGCTCTGTCCCGACGGGCCGCTCGCAGCCTGCACCGTCGCCGCGCTGGACGCCGAGCGACCGCTCGGTGAGCGTGCCGCCGACGTGCCGACCTACCCCATCCGCCGAGACAGCGTCGAGACCGACGAGAAGCGGACGGTGATGGAGCGGATCCGCGAGCGGGTGACCGCCGAGTACGACGACGTGACGACGCTTGACGGCGTCCGCGTCGACCTCGGCGACGCGTGGTTCCTCCTGCGGGCCAGCGGGACCCAACCGCTCGTCCGGCTCACGGCGGAAGCCAGGGACGCGGGTCGCGCCGACGACGCGTTCGAGGAAGCGCGGACCGTCGTCGACGACGCCCGTCGCTAGCGGACGCTGGTACAGAAGCGAGGAGGTGAGAATCCCCCGCAACCGAAGCGGTCACAGGGCGGCGATTCCTGACCCGATTGGACGCGCTATCCGCGTCGTGTGGACCGCGCCTCACGGACGTCTGCCCCGTCGCGAATCTTGTCTTCGCACTGCGGACAGACCCTGGGCTTTTCGACCCCGTTCGGCGTGAACACACGCGCGTAGTCAGCCGTGACAAAATTACCGCAGTTCTGGCATTCCGGCATACACGCCTGTATGGGGGTCAGACCCTCTTAATGGTTGTTGGTCTGGCAAGATGACAGGTCTCCAAGGACTGGGCCGTCTATCCGGTGAAATCGGCGTTTCCTTCGTCACGGACAGACGGGTTCGAGTCGTTCGGCTGTCACGAACTGTCGGGTCCCGTTTACTCGCCGTCGAACGAACTCTCGATAGAGCCGTCCTCCGAGAGTTCGATGACGCCGTCGAAGAGGTCGCGGAACGCCGCGACGGTGTCCTCGTCGTGGACCTCGTCGGCGAGGTGGAACATCCCGACGGCGTCGTACTCGTCGAGCAGTTCGAGGATGTCCTCGACGGCCGCCAGCGCGCCCTCCTCGTCGGCGTAGTAGATGAGTTCGGTCAGCGAGTCGAAACTCACGCGCAGTTTGCCGTCGTGCTCGTGCAGGAACGACTCCGTTTCGTCGACGATGCCGCTCAGGTCGTCGGGCGCGGAGACGTACCGGACGTTCTCCGAACGGCGGCGGGTGTACCCGCGCTCGACCGAGAGCGTGTCGAGGATGTCGGCCTTCGACTCGTCGACCTCGTAGTAGTCCAGTTTCTGCGTGACTTCCCTGGCGGTCGTTCGGGTCGAGATGACGAGCATCGCGTCCGTGTCGGTCGAGAGGAAGTCGGTGTCCAGTCGGTCCGTCTCGCCGGTGCTCGGATGGAGGAGGAGAATGCCCGTCCCGCCCGGTATCGTCTCCGGCGCGTTGTCGATAGCCAGCGTGTACTCCATGTGGTCTCCAAGGGGACTCGGGGCCAATTAAGTATACGGGTATCAGCGGGTCAGAACACGCTGTCGGCGGTCGCGGCGCCCACGACGCTGAAGATCGCGCCGACGGCGACCGCCTTCAGCGTCGTCAGCGTGACCGCCATCCGCGTCGGATTCGGGAGTATGCCGCCCTTGACGAGGAAGGTATCGGGGGCGGTCAGCGCGACAGCCAGGATCCCCACGGACCCGAACGCGACGAGCATCAGCGAGACGAAGCGAATCGGGATTCCGGCGACCTCCGCTTCGCGCTCCACGTCGCGCCCGGCATCGGCCTTGTACAGCGCCCCGTAGCCGATGGCGAAGACGATGGCGACGACCGCGACGGCGTGATACCACCGCATGCTCGCCGCCAGGACCCACACCTCCTCGGTCACGACGAACGGCCCGGCGAGGAGGAACCCCCCGACGACCTGCTGGGCGGTGTCCGCGATGCGGTATCGGCGTCGACCCATACAGGGTCGCCGCTCGCTCGACAGGAAAAACCCCCGGTGTGAGACGACCGGACCCGACCGCGCTCGCGATTGGCTGGCCCGACGCGCGGGTCGCGCCACGGTGTCAGTACCGTTTCTACTGGAGAAAAATTCCGCAGCTGTCTGTCGGTCTCCACGCGAAACAATCGGGTTGCGGAGCCGGCCACGGACGAGAAATCGCGACGCCTGCTGGTAACCGGAGTCGGAGACAAAAGTGTTCCGCCTCGTCGCGGGAGTGCTCGTGGCCGGACTCAGGTGGTCCGGAACGCCCTGTCACCGGCGTCGCCGAGGCCGGGGACGATGAAGCCGTCCTCGTCGAGTTCGTCGTCGATAGCGACGCTGATGATGTCGGCGTCGGCGTCGGCCTCCGAGACGCGGACGATGCCCTCGGGCGCGGAGACGGCGGCGAGGACGAGCAGGTTCTCCGGTTCGGTCTTCTCCGTGGCGATGTACTCCAGCACCGTCGACATCGTCGAGCCGGTCGCGAGCATGGGGTCGGCGACGATGACCGTGTCGTCCTCGGTGATCTCGGGGAGCTTGACGTACTCGACGGAGATGGGGAACTCCCCGTCCTCGTTCATGCCGGCCTCCTCGTCGCGGCTGGCGGAGATGACGCCCTGTCTGGCGCGCGGGAACGCCTTCAACAGGCCCTCGACGAACGGCGTCGCCGCCCGGAGGACGTTGACGATGACCACGTCGTCGAGACCTTTGACGCGCTCGCCCATCGTCGTCGTCAGCGGGGTCTGGACCTCGGTGTACTCGGTCTCCATCCGGCCGTCGATGATCTCGTAGCCGCAGATGCGGCCGAGGCGGACCAGTCCCTTGCGGAACGCGACCTGCTCGGTCTCGACGTCCCGGATTCGTGTCAGTTCGTCCTTCGCCAGCGCGTGCGTGACGACGGACGCGTCGCCGCGCTGTTCGATTGGCATATCCGGGCCGTCGACCCCCGTCGGTATAAATAGTTCTCAATCATTCGGCGCGTCGCGGTCTCGTTCCGGAAATCGTCGGGCGACTCGACGGTCCCCGCGACACGGCGACGGCGAGCCGTCTCAGGCCGGTTCCGGGGTCCCCCGCTGTTCGACTTCCGCTCGGCTCCGCCGTCGGTTGCGCGCCATGAGCGCGGCGAACAGCACCAGGCCGACGCCGCGGAGCGCGAGGTCGATGACGAGCGTCATCTCGCCGCCGCCGAGTCCGAGCAGTCCCATGAGGTCGTAGACGGTCAACACCGCCAGCCCCGGGGCCATCAGGAGCAGCGAGCTGACCGCGAACGCGGCGCGCTCGGCCATGGTGACCCTGGCGTAGGCGTGCCCGATGACCGTTGCAGCCAGCGCGACGACGCCGAGGAAGACCCCGGCGATGGGCAAGATGACCTCCGGGACGATGAAGCCGATGTCGCCCAGATCCGCGAGCTGGAGGACGCGGTGCTGTTCGTCCTGTTCGAGTTCCTGCCAGTTCGCCTTCCGCCGGATCAGCATGATGCCCGGCGCGAGGACGAACGCTATCGGGACGATGGCTTTGTTCAGTGACAGCGAGAACGCCTCGATACCGGTCTGGAACGGGTCCGACTTCGCCACCCCGGCGGCGGCGTAGGCGGCGACGGCCACCGGCGGGGTGATGTCGGCGATGACGCCGAAGTAGAGGATGTAGAGGTGGGCGGTCAGCTGCGGGACGCCGAAGTCGACGAGCGCCGGCGCGAGCAGGGAGACGAGGATGATGTAGGTGACCGTCGTCGGCATCCCCATCCCGAGCAGGATGGAGGAAAAGGCCGTGACGACCAGCAGGAGGACGAGCGAGCCGCCCGCCACGGCCTCGATGAGCGCGACGAGGTTCGGCCCGAGGCCGGAGACGCTGATGACGCCGGGGATGATGCCGGCCGCGGCGACGGCGACGACGACGGGGACCGCCGTCCGCGCGCCGCCCTCCATCGACTTGCCGAGGAAGACGCCGAGGCGGTACAGCCCGTTGTCGGCGAGGCGCGGCCGGTTCATCGCCTCGGCGGTCGACTCCGCGGCGTCGTCCACCGCGTTGTCGAACTCCAGTAGCGCGGCGTCGAGCCGCGGCTTCGTCGCGAGCGTGAGCACGCCGGCGAGGATGGCGACGGTCCCGACTTGCCCGACGGTCGCCGAGAAGGCCGCGCCGAGGGACTGCCCGCCGGGACCCCCGCCGGCCAGCGCGGTCAGGATGCCCGTGCCTGCGAGGAACTGCGAGAGCAGCGTCAGCGCGAAGAGGCCGCCGAATATCGCGGCGAGGCGGCCGCGCGTCTCCTCGCTGTAGGCCGCGACGAGCGTGATGAGCGCCCCGATGGCGATGAGCGTGAACCACGCGGAGCGGGCCACCGACAGCCGCTCGATGATGAGGTAGTACAGCAACAGGCCGATGGGGACGAGGTAGAACCACCCGTTGGTGAGGTGCGACCGCAAGTCGACCAGTTCCGAGCGGTCGAGGCCGCCGATCCCCTTCCGGACCGCCTCGAAGTGGACCATCACCCAGACGCCGAAGAAGAAGACGATGGCCGGAACGGTGGCGGCGACGATCACGTCGGCGAACGGCGTCACCGTGTACTGGACGATGAGGAACGCCGCGGCCCCCATCACGGGCGGAAGGATCTGTCCGCCGGAGGACGCCGACGCCTCGACGCCGCCCGCGAACTCCGGACGGTAGCCCGAGCGCTTCATCAGCGGGATGGTGAACGCGCCGGTCGTCACCGTGTTCGCGATGGACGACCCGGAGATGGTCCCCATGAAGCCGCTGGCGAGGATGCTCGCCTTCGCCGGGCCGCCCTTTCGCGTCCCGGTCGCCGAGTACGCGAGGTCGATGAACCACTGGCCCGCGCCGGACATCTCCAGGAACGCGCCGAAGAGGATGAAGATGTAGATGAACTGCACCGAGACGGTGATCGGGATGCCGAAGACGCCGTTCTCCGTGTTGTACCAGAGGTTCTGGACGATCGAGCCCCAGCCGAGCTCCGGGATGGAGAGGACGCCGACGTAGGCCGCGTTCTGCGGGATGAGCACGCCGAAGCGCGCGTAGACGACGAACGCGGCGACGATGACCATCAGGTAGAGGCTGATCGCCCGACGGGTGGCCTCGAGGACAAGCAGGACGCCGAGGACGCCGAGGACGAACGCGTAGGAGGTGTCGGCGAGCGGGCCGAGCAGGCCGGCAATCGGTTCGAGGAAGGTGAACACCTCCTGAATCGGCCGGCCGCGTTCGAGCCCCAGGGCCCGCATGCGCTGGATCTCCTGGAAGTCGGTGATGAAGTACGCCGCCGCCAGCACCATCAGGAACGAGAACAGCACGTCGACCGGCGTGATGCGGTCGAGGTCGGGGTCGACGAACAGGAACGAGAGGACCGATCCGACCGCCCGGACAGCGGTTGTGACCGGATGGGACGCGCCGAACTGCGATTCGGTCCGAGCCGCCAGCGCGCGACAGCCCCGCGAGATCGGCCCGTCGCCGGTCGTCGGTGGGTACAGCAGAAACGCCAGTATCAGGCCGAAGGCGACGTGAATGGCGTTGATCTGGAGGAGCTGCAGCGACGCCAGCGTCACTCGCCCGACGCCGGGCACGTCGATCGAGAGGATGAAGCCCTTCGCCGCGAGCCACATCTGGAACAGCGAGAAGGCGATGCCGATGACGGCGACGGCGACGACGCTCACCCCCCGAAGCGATCGCTTGCGCTCGAGTTCCTGGAGCACTTCTTCGACTTCCTCGTCCGATACAGTCTCGGCCGCTCCGTCGTCGGGTGTCGTGTCGTCGGTCATGTGTCGAATTGGTCCGTTGCCGCCTCGAACGCCGAGCGACGGGTCACGTGGATCGTGACCGAGCGCTCATTGGTCCGTGCTACCAAGTCGTATGTTTCCCCGTTGACGTGAAGCTTGTGACCGGCGATCTCGCCCGGAGCGACGGTGATCCGCGTGTAATTGCCGGGCGGATCGAAGACGTACACGCCGTCCTCGCGGGTGACGTTCGCGCGGCTGGGCAGTCCCCAGCCGAAGGACTCGAACTCCATGCGGGTCATCTCCAGGTGGTCGCCGCGGACGGTGTACTCGTCGTAGACGCGGGTCTTCTCGACGCTGTGGGTGTACTCCAGCGCGACGACGGTCCCGTCCTCGACCGGGACCTGCAGGTACACCTCGCCGGTCTCGGCGTCCTCGACGACCAGCGTGCGGCCGCCGGGCAGCGCCGCCGCTGCCGACCCGATGAGCAGCAGTGCAACGAGCGCCGTGATAGCTACGTATCGTCGTCTCATCTCGTCTCGTCTGCGAGCCGCCAGCCTGCGGTCGACCGCGATTCGTCAGGGGGCGGGGCCTACATGTCGAAGTAGGCAGCCGCACCGGGATGGAGCTCGATGGACATCCCGTCCTGCGCGGAGTCGGCGCTGATGAAGTCCGTCTTGATCGTCAGGTCGTCGACGTTGTCGAAGATGGCCGCGGTGACCGTCTCGACGGTGGATTCGGGCTGTTCGGCGTTGGTCGCGATCATGGCCTGGACGGCGACCGTCTCGACGGCCTGGTCGACGCCGGTGTAGGTCCCGGACGGGATGGTGTCGTCGGCGAACCACGAGGCCGCGTCCTTGACCGCCTCGCGGTTGTCGCCCTGAATCGGGACGATGACGAGGTCGTTGGTGTTCGCGAGGTCCTCGATGGCCCCGACCGGCCAGCCGCCGACGACGAAGGCGGCGTCGATGTCGCCGTTTCGGAGCTGGTCGGCGGCCTGCGAGAAGGAGGCGTTCTGCTCCGTGTAGTCGGTGATGCCGACGGCGTCGAGGATCTGGTTCGCGTTGACCTGCGTCCCGCTCCCGAGGTCGCCGGTGTTGATGATCGCCCCGGAGAGGTCAGAGAGCGAGGTGATACCGGTGTCCCCGAGCGTGACGACGGTGATCGTCTCGGGGTACAGCGTCGCCACGCCGCGCAGGTTCTCGATGGCGTTGCCCTGGAAGGCGTCGATGCCGGTCCCGTTCTTCGCGAAGTACGCCACGTCGTTCTGGATGAGCGCGAAGTCGGCGTCGCCGCTGGCGAGGTTGCCGACGTTCTCGACGCTCGCGCCGGTCGACTGGACGTTCAGCGTGAAGTCGGTGTTGGCCTCGACGACCGACTTGAACTCGTTCGAGAGCGGGAAGTACGTCCCGCCGGTCCCGCCCGCGTGCCACGAGAGTCGCGTGTCCGTGCTCCCGCCGTCGCCGCCCTCCGTCTCGGTCATTCCCCCGCCGTCTTCCGTCTCGGTCATCCCGCCGTCGCCGCCGTCCCCGCCCTCTGTCTCGGTTGTGCCACCGTCGCCGCCGCCGTCACCGCCGTCGCCGCTACACCCGGCCAGTGCGGCAGCTCCGGTGATTCCGACTGTCTTGAGGAACCGTCGACGCGAAGAGTTGTCAGCCATACGTACTGCTACGTAGAACGGCATGTTGAAAAGTGTTATCTAGAATACAACGTTTGCTTTACCATTCTATCGAGATCTATATCATCGGACAGTCGGGAGACAGCGATTCAGTGCTCGTTATTCTCACGCATAGAATGTATCAAATTTACCCAATCATTCCCACGAGGGAAACGGCGGCATCGGGCCGGGCGCGGCTGACTGTACGAGAGGGAAAACGGCCGGTGCGTGGTCAGACTACGCCGGCGCCTCGATGCCCAGTTCGTCGAGGAGCGTCCGTGCGGCCTCGGCCGAGGACGGCGGACCGCGCGCCGTGATCAGGTCACCGTCGACGGTGACGCTCGTGTCGTCGTCGAGTTCGGCGTCCCAGTCCGCGCCGGCGGCTTTCACCTCGTCTTCCACCCAGTACGGGAGCTTCCGGCCGTCGGGGAGCAGGTCGTTCTCGTCGACGATGCCCTCCTCCCAGGCGTTCGGGAAGCCGGTGACCGAGCGACCCTCGACGAGGAACTCGCCGTCGCTGTCGCGGGTAAAGGCCAGAATTCCGACGGTGTGACAGACGACGAGGGCCGTGCCGTCGTCGCCGGCGACGCTCTCGCGCAGCAGTTCGCGGGCGTGGGTGTCCTGCGTGATGTCCCACTCCGCGCCGTGGCCGCCGGGGAACACGACGGCGTCGTAGTCGGCGGCGTCGGCCGCGGCCAGGGGAATCGGGTCGTTCAAGCGCTCGTCGGTCTCGTGGACCTCCCGAACGTGCTCGGCCAGGTCCGCGTCGACCTCGTCGGGATCGACCGAGCGCTCGTCCAGCACCGGCGGCTCTCCGGTCGGTGTCGCCACCGTGATATCCACGCCGGCCTCGGACAGCGTGGTCAGCGGCTCGATACACTCCTCGCCCCAGTAGCCGTGCTCGCTCACGACGAACAGTGCAGATGACATCGACCGATACTTGGTGGTCGCGACTGATAAGTGGCCGCTCGCCGCCGATGCGGAAACGCTTAACCGCTCTGAGCAGTAACGAGGAGAGTATAATGGACAGCCACCTGTCGGGGCCGCGGCTGTCGCATACGCACTTATTGTACCATGGCTGATATCGAAGAGAGCGTTTCAGGCTTCAAGACGCGCGGTGGCTGGGTTGACGTCGTCGAACACGGCGAGCGCATCACCCGGGCGCTGAAAGACATCGACGAGGAGGCGACGGTGGACCTCGACTCGCTGGAGGAGTTCGACGAGTGGCGGCCCAAGAGCCACGAGCGACTCGACGAGGACGTCAACGAGAAGACCGCCGAGCAGGCCAGCGTCGACGAGGGCAAGGGCGAACAGGCGGGCAAGGACCCCGACGAGGACCTCCAGACCGCCGGCGAGAAGCTGAGCGAGTCCTACGAGAACCTTGACGAGCCCGACGAGGCGATGGAGCGCTGGAGCGAGTCCGTCGACTACGTCGCCCGCGCGGCCGACTCGGCCAGTCGGAAGGCCCTGCGGAAGGTCGAGGACGCGGTCTACCGCAACGTGATGACACAGATCGCGCCGTACTACTTCGACAACGACCTCGTCAGCGCGAACCTCCAGCGGACCGGCGACGAGGAGCGCCCCGAGTACGTCTTCGAGGTCAACGTCAACGACGACGACCTGAAGATGCGCGTCTCGAACAAGCTCGCCGACTACGAGCAGTCCGTCGACCGCTGGCACGTCGACACCGAAAAGGTCACCGAGGCCGTCGAAGCCGTGGAAGGTGTGGATGTGACAGAACCGGGGGAGGAGACCGATGCGAAGACGAACTAAGCTCGCCTCTGTGCGAGCGCCATCGGCTTCCAGCATCG
>NZ_WRXL01000003.1:235638-447892 GCF_010119195.1 Haloarcula salina | reverse complement strand
GCGAAGACGAACTAAGCTCGCCTCTGTGCGAGCGCCATCGGCTTCCAGCATCGCCGACGCCAAAACGAACTAAGGCGGCCTCAGTGCCGCCGGACTGCTTTTGTGACCGAGCGTCACCGAGCGTCGCGTTCGAGAACGGTGCCGCCGTCGCCGACGGCGAGGGCGCGTGACCCGCCGACGGCGACGCCGTTGAGCGTCTCGGCCGTCGGAGTCACGGCGCGCTCCCAGTCTGCGGCGTCCGCTCGCTCGAAAACCGCGCCGTCCGCACCGCACGCGAGCCAGCGATCACCCCGACCGGCCACGGACCGGAGCGCGGTGTCAGCGACCCGTTCCGGCGTCCACGAGCCCGAATCCGTCCGGTAGACGACGCCGGCGTCGGTGCCGACGATGGGTCCCGCTCCCGTCGCGGCCACGTCGGTCAGCGTCCCGGAGACGTCATCGATACCCGACTCGGTGAACGACCGTCCGGCGTCGTCGGTCTCGAACACACGCTGGCTGGTATCGCAGACCCAGCCAGCGTCGCCCCCGAGGGCGAGGCCGGCGAGGCTCGACCCGCTCCCGGGCGTCACGGGCTCGCGCCAGGCGACGCTCCCGTCGCGGTAGTCGCCCCGGCGGACCCGCCCCGACCCGTCGCCGAGCAGGACGCGCTCGCCGTCCGGCCCGGTCGTCGCGGCCACGGCGACGAGGTTCGACGTGTCTCCGGCCGGGTCAGAGTGGTCGACGTGCCGCCCGGTCTCTGGGTCGATCCGGGCGACCGTCCCGCCGTCGCCCGTGATCCAGACGCCGCCGTCGCCGACCGCGTCGACCCCGCGGAGCGGCTGTGACTGGGCGCGCGGCCCATCGGAGAGCACCGTCTCCCAGCCCGCACCGGTGTCCGCGACGAGGGTGCCGTCCGCGCCGACGGCGTACGCGCCCGCATCGGTCGACGCCGCGTCGTGCAGGCGGGCGTCGGTCGGGACCGACGCGGCCGTCCACCGAGATTCGCCGGCAGACGCGGCGTCGGTGGCCGACGACGTGGCCGCGCCTGGCTCGGACTCCGCCGACGGAGGGCCACCCCTCACGGACTCAGCCGACGTGTCGGCCTCCGCGCCCGTGCCGGCCTCTCCGTCGGCGCTGAGGTACAGCGCGACGGGCGGGACGACGTACGCCGCGATGGCGACGGCGGCGAACCGGTTGTCGACGACGGTCAGCGTCCCGAACGCCGTCAGCGCCGCCGTGGCGACGGCGTGGACCCACGTCTTCGTGTATCGGCGCGCGAACGTCGCCGGCCCGTCTCGACCGTCCAGTTCCGTCATTGACAGGACCTTGCGGCTCCCCACGGTCAGGTCTTTCCCCGACGTGCGCAGGGCGTCACCTCAGATGACGTCGTCCGGGTCGTGGGCCTCCGCCATCCGCGTCGCCTCGGCGGCGTACTGGGCTTGCGAGTCCGCATCGTCGACGCGCCCGAGGTTCTCGGGGTCGGCGTCGACGGCGGCGGTCGTGTCGCGCACGTCGGAGAAGGAGGTCAAGGCGCGCTCTTTGCGGAAGTAGCGCTCGCCGTCGGTCGTGGCGTACGTGAGGATGATCAGGTTCTGCTCGTCGTCGGAGTACGTCCGCTCCACCAGCCAGACGCGGACGGTGTCGCCGTCGGCTTCCATGGCCCCGACTTCGGGCCGCGGGACCGTGAATACTTGGCCGGGACCGTCGCCGCCCCCCGACGTTTTACGGGGACGCACGGCGTACGGGGTTGCCATGGGATACCACCACATCGCCGTCGAGGACATCGAGACGACGCCAGAGCGGCCGTGCACGCGGCGGTCAGTCAGCGAGGCCGCCGGGCTGGAGAGCCTCGGGGCGAACGTCTACGACGTCGCGCCCGGCGAGCAGATTCCGCTGGCCTACCACACCCACGACGAGCAGGAGGAGGTGTTCTACGTCAGCTCGGGGACGCTCCACGTCGAGACGCCGGAGGAGACTTTCGAGGTGGGGGCCGAGGAGGTGTTCGTCGTCGAACCCGACAGCCCGCAGCGGGCGTTCGTGCCGGAGTCGGCCGACGAGCCGGCCCGCGCGTTCGTCGTCGGTGCGCCGGCGGTCGACGACGCCCACGCCTACGAGGACTGACGATGAGCGGCACAGACGACGCGCCGTCGGACGAGGTGGAGCCCGCGCGGGCCGAACGCCCCGAGTGGGACGACCAGTACGTCGACGCCGTCGCCGACCGACTCGCGTTCAACTACGACCTCGAACGGGACCACGACGCCGGGGGAGAGCGGTTCGACCTGTACGGCCGCCTCACCATCGAGAGCCAGAAGCAGGTGCTCCACCAGTCGCTGAACTGGGCCAACTACGAGACCGTCGAGCACCTGTTCGCCCGGCGCGTGGACGGCGTCTCGGAGGCCGACCTGGACGCCCTCGTCGACCTGGGCCACGACCTCGCGGAGGAGCGCATCGACGCCGACGAGGAGCACCACGGGACGGAGTTCACGTTCGTCCTCGTCGCACCCCGCATCCCCGAGTCGGTCCGGGAGTTCGTCAGCGGCTTCCGCGACCGCACGCTCCTGAAGTACGGCTACTACGGGGCCTACGAGGTCAACCTCGTCGTCGTCGCCCCCGACCGGGAGGACGCCGTCGCCAGCGCCGAGGCCGACGTGGCGGCGGCGTTCGAACTGTGGCGCGACCTCGACGCGGCCGAATCGCGCGGACTCCTCGGACGGCTCCGCACGTGGCTCGGCTGAGCCGGGGTATCGAGATCCGTCAGGAGGACGGGTATCGTGGCTGGGATTTATACGGATTGAGATCGAGGAATTCGTATGGACGGGGCCTCGCTCGGGCAACGTCGTGACTTTCGGGCACTGTTCGACGAGGTCGACGGCGTGGCGCTCTGGACGGCGACCGAACCCGGCGAATTCGACTACATCAGCGCTGGCTTCGAAGACATCTGGGGCATCCCGCCCGACGACGTCAAGGACGACGTCAGCAGCTTACTCGCCACCATTCACCCCGACGACCGGGACCGCGTTCGCGCAAACATGGAGGCATCGACGACCGAACTCCGTGACGCCGCCTACGAGGGGCGCATCGTTCGACCGGATGGGGAGGTCCGCTGGACGCTCACCCGGCAAGTTCTCCTGCGAGATGATGAGGGGAATGTCTCGGAAGTCGTCGGGATCTGCACCGACATCACGGAACAAAAGCGCCGCGAACAGGAACTCGAACTGCTGAACCGGATCGTCCGCCACGATATTCGCAACGATATGGCGGTCGTCCTCGGGTGGGTAGAGATACTGACGGACCACGTCGATGACGAGGGGGCGGAGTACCTACAGAAGATTCTCGCCAGCGGCGAACACGTCGTCGATCTGACCGAGACCGCGCGCGATTACGTCGAGACGGTCACGTCGAACGAGGACGTCGCAGTAGAGCCGATTTCACTCGATTCGATTCTCGAGACCGAACTGTCGCTTCGGAGGGAGTCCTACCCAGCTGCTGAGTTCGTACTGAACGGTTCGCTTCCAGAGGTCACGGTCGCTGCCGATAGCATGCTCAGTTCGGTCTTCCGGAACCTCCTCAACAACGCCGTCCAACACAACGACGAGGACACCCCCCATGTCGAGGTGTCGTGTGTGGTTCGTGACGAGGCGGTCAGGGTTCGAATAGCCGACAACGGGCCCGGAATCCCCGACGATCAGAAAGACATCGTCTTCGGCAAGGGAGAGCGGGGACTCGGGAGTCCCGGGACGGGAATTGGACTCTACCTCGTCGAGAGATTAGTTACCCAGTACGGTGGCGAGGTCTGGGCCGAAGACAACCAGCCGACGGGAACCGTCTTCGTCGTCGAACTGCTACGTGCAGACTGAGCCAGACGCGGCCTCTCCGTTCCACGTCGACGGCGTTCCTCGCTCGCGGTAAGCGAGAGCGCAGGCGTGACCGGTGGGTGCGCGTGGAACTTCGGGACACAGAGACGCATCAAGTGTCAGAGAACCCGCGTTGGTCATACGAAACGAGGTGTACGAGCGTCTAGAGCCGTAACGACGGCGACTCAGTCGTCGGCTGGCGTCGCGCCGGGTTCACGGCGGACCGACTTGATGTTGTTGTAGCCGATCCAGACCAGCGACAGCGCGAGACCGACGAGCACGAGCGCCAGGACGATCTGCGCGGCGACGGAGACGCGAGCCACGATGCCCGCTTCCGGCGCGAACCCACCCTGCACGAACTGCTGGTAGAGGTTCTGATAGAGCGCGAGGTACAGCAGCGCGATGACGGTGATGAGCGTCATCAGCGCCATCGGGACGCCGGTGCTGATGAGCTGTTTGTTGTCGTCCCAGTTGGCCAGCCACACCGTCGCGGTCAGCAGGGCCAGCGCGGCGAGCAACTGGTTCGCGCCGCCGAACAGGGGCCAGAGGCTCGCCCACGATCCGCTGGCGACGAGCGCGTACGCGACGAGGCACTGGATCGCGGCGTTGCTGTAGCGGTTGATGCCGACGGACTGGACCTGCCGGACGGCCGACGAGGAGGCGGTCGGCGTCCCGACGATCTCCTCGGCCATGTAGCGGCCGAGTCGAACCGCGGTGTCGGTCGAGGTCAGCAGGAAGCTCACGAGGACCAGCGCCATGAACACCGCGCCGATCTCGAGCGGGATACCGAAACTCGACAGCATCACCGCGCCGCCGCTGGCGAAGTTCGGGAGGGCGCGACCGATGCCGCCGCCGGCCGTGACGCCGGCGATGGCGACCGTGCCGAGCGCCACCGTCGCCAGCAGCCCCTCACCGAGCATGCCGCCGTAGCCGATGGGGCGGGCGTCGGACTCCTTGTTGAGTTGCTTCGCCGTGGTGCCCGAGGAGACCAGCGAGTGGAAACCGCTGATGGTCCCGCAGGCGATGGTCACGAACAGTAGTGGGAACAGCGGGAGCCCCGCGGTCCCCATGAAGCCGTAGTACGGTTCGAGCGAGATGGTCAGCGGTTCCGCCGAGGTCCCCAGTAGCGTGCCGACGATGACCGCGAGCAGCGCGCCGCCGACGCCCGCGTACAGCAGGAACGACGAGAGGAAGTCGCGCGGCTGGAGCAACATCCACACGGGCAGGACCGACGCGATGGCTGCATAGAGGAGGATGACCGGAATCCAGCCGGCGGTGTTCGCCCCGAGCGTGCCCGCCGCGGGCACGAGCGAGGCCAGTCCAGAGCCGAACAGGACGATGGTCTCCGGCGCGTACGACGACCCTTCCGCGGCCGGGAACAGCGCGATCGGGAAGTTGAGGCCGACCCAGACGCCACCGAACACCGCGGCGACGAACACGGCCGTCCCCGGGATGAACGGCAGGTCGAACTGATAGAGGTAGACGCCGAAGACGAGCGCGAGCGCGATGTAGACGAAACTGGCCGTCGCGGCCTGCGGATAGGCGTTGAACACGATGGCGACCACGAGCGCGAACACCGCGACGACGAGGATGATCGTCAGGAAGGCGAACCACAGCAGCATGTTCTTGCCGCGGTCGCCGACGTACTCGCCGATGATGTAGCCGATCGACTTGCCCTCGTGTCGCAGGCTGCCCGACAGCGACACGAAGTCGTGGACGCTCCCCAGCAGCGGGTTGCCGATGGCGATCCACAGCAGCGCCGGCACCCACCCCCAGACGACGCCGGCGGTGATCGGGCCGACGATGGGCGCGCCGCCGGCGATGCTGGAGTAGTGGTGGCCCAGCAACACCGGTTTCTTTGCCGGGACGTACTCCTGGCCGTCCTCGTACTTGTGCGCCGGTGTCTCGTTGCTGTCGTCGAGTTCGACGAACCGTGCGAGATACCGGGAGTACCCGACGTATCCCACCGTGAACGTTAGCAGCGTTGCGATGACGAGCCAGATGACTTGTACCATGGTAGTGAACCTCACATATCGTTGCGTCCAATACTCACTTAATAATTGCTGACGATTATTTATAACAGACTCTGAATACTCAGGCCCGATCCCTGGGTCGGACCCGAGTCAGGGGTCGAAAAGAGTCGTGTCCGCGACTGAACCGAGATTACTCTCACGAGGGAAACGGTCCCTACCCCTGTTCCGGCGGCGCGGCCGTCACGTCGATGTCGAGTTCGGCAGCGATCTCGTCGAGGAGGCCACCCTTGATCTCGGCGACGCGCTGTTCGATGACGGCGACGATCGGCTGGTCGAACTCCCGTTCGATGCGGTCCAGTCGGTCGCGCTCGGTCCGGTGGCGCTCCCGCAGGAACGTCGCGCCGGTCCCGCTCTCCTCGGGGTCAGGTTCGGGTGCGACCTTGTTGACGACGAGACCGCCGACGCTCAGCCCCGCCGATTCGAGGTCGTCGACGGCGCGGTGGGACTCCTCGATGGAGAGTTCGTCGGGGTTCAACACGAGGAAGAAGGCGGCGTCCTCCCGGAGCGTCTCGCCGGCGAACGCGAACTGCTCCTTGCGCTCTGCCAGGCGCGCCAGGATGGGGTCGTCGGCGAGTTTCGCGCGGGCTTCCTTGTCGCCGATGGCCGCCTTCTCGAACAGGTCGACGCTCTCGGCGCGCTTCTCGCGGAGGCGCTCGACCCACGATTCGAGGAATTCGGGGAGCGACAGCAGGCGCAGGGTCCCGCCGGTCGGCGAGGTGTCGAAGACGACGCGGTCGTAGTCCTCGCTCGACCGCATCACGTCGATGAGGCGGTCGAACAGCGCCGCCTCGTAGGCCCCGGGCGTTCGGTGGGCGAGTTCGATCTGGCGGTCGATCTCGTTGACGATGGCCGGGCTCACCTGATCTGACATCGTCGCCTTGATCTCGCGCATGTGGCGGTCGATCTCGGCCTCGGGGTCGATCTCCATCGCCCAGAGCCCGTCGTGGCCGGAAACCGCGGTCGGCTCGTCGCCGAACTGCTGGTCGAACACGTCCGACGTGCTGTGGGCGGGGTCAGTCGACACCAGCAGGGTTTCCAGTCCCGCGCGAGCGCAGTTCAGCCCGTAGGCGGCCGAGACGGTGGTCTTGCCGACCCCGCCCTTGCCGCCGAAGAAGACGAACCTGTTCATCTCAGAAGTGGTACTGCTGGCCCTTGCGTTCGAGCAGCGACTGTCGGTCCCACATTCGACGCTCCCACTGGGTGAACTCGTCGGTGAGATAGGGCAGGAGTTCGGCGGTGTAGTACGAGACGGGGCTGGGGATGCCGAAGGCGTCGGCGAAGCAGGCGAACATGAACACGTCCGCCGTGTCCTCGGCCTCCTTCTCGATCTTCTCGACCGACGGGTGCTCGATCATCCCGTGGTACAGCCCGTGCAGCCACTCTTCGAGCGCGTCGAGGTACGCATCGATGCGTTTGTCCACGTCCATGGGCGGTCAGCACGCGCACCCGGTGGAGCTCGGCGAGCGCTCGAAGCGCATCGTCTCGCCACAGGTCGGACACGCGGGCGGGCCGTCGCCGTCGGCGTCGACGTCGCGGATCCGCTCGTCGCAGTCGTCACACCAGTACGCCCCCTTCGAGGCCGTGCCCGTTCCCTCGCCGCGGTCGGCCGACTCGGTGGACGCCCGCAGCACGTCTTTGACGGTCTGTAGCACGCTCATGCGTGAACGGTCGCCCGGAATTCCCATAAACGTTCGTCCAAGACCGGGCCGCGAGAACCGACTCCCCGTCGTCGCCTTTAGGCGGCCGCCGCGCGAAGGGAGCCCATGTACGACGAAGTCGCGGCCCTCCCGCTGACCGTCGAGGACTGCAGTTTCGAGCGCCGAGAGCGCGCCACGTCGAGCGGCTTCGACCGGGCGACGACCACGATTTCTCTCGAAGGCAACGGCCTGGCGGGTCGCGGCGAGGACGTGACCTACGCCACGGCGGCCCACGACGCGCTTGCGGGTCACGAGGTGTCGCTGTCGGGCGAGTACACGCTCGACACGTTCTCGACGGCGCTCGACGAGGCCGACCTCTGGCCGGAGCCGCCCGAAGAGGAGCGGTTTCGCCACTACCGGCGCTGGGGGTTCGAGAGCGCCGCGCTGGACCTCGCGCTGAAGCAGGCCGACACCTCCCTCGGGGCGGCGGTCGGGCGGTCCTACGACCCCGTCTCGTTCGTCGTCTCGACGCGGCTGTCGGACCCCGGCGACGACGCGCCCCCCACAGCCGACCGGCTGGCGACGCTGTACGACCGCTACGGCGACCTCGCGTTCAAGCTCGACCCCACGCCGTCCTGGGACGACGGCCTCGTCGCGGAGGTGAGCGAGTACGACGTGCGCGTGCTGGACCTGAAGGGGCTGTACGACGACGGTGAGGTCGGCGTCGACGCCGACCCCGCGTTCTACCGCCGCGTCGTCGACGGCGTCCCGAACGCGCTGATCGAGGACCCGAACCTGACCGACGAGACCCGCCCGGTGTTCGACGGGTGGGAGGAGCGGGTCACCTGGGACGTGCCCATCACCGGCGTCGAGAGCATCGAAGACCTGCCGTTCGAGCCAGAGTGGCTCAACATGAAGCCGTCCCGGTGTGGCACCGTCGAGTCCGTCCTGGACACCATCGCGTACTGCGAGCGCAACGACATCGACCTCTACGGCGGCGGCCAGTTCGAACTCGGGGTCGGCCGGGACCACATCCAGGCGCTCGCGTCGCTGTGGTATCCCGACGGCCCCAACGACGTGGCACCGGGCGGCTACAACGACCCGGACCCGGACGCCGACCTGCCGACGAGTCCGCTGGAACCGCCGGAATCGCCCGTCGGCATCGGGACCGGTTTCCGCTGATCCGGCGGCCATGAGAGCGCAGGGAACATATTGGGAAAGTTACAATACCAGGGGCGTGCTACGCACTGCTATGCGCTGTCAGACCTGCGGCGAGCGCATCGAGGACGTGTTCGAGGCACACGCCCGAGAGGCCTGCCCGCACTGCGATGCGCCGCTCAACGAGAAGCCAGCACAGCCCCGGTGACCGTCACTCCTCGGCGAGATAGTCGTCCTGCACGTCGATCACGTCGCTCGAATCCGCACAGTCAGCGTAGCGCCGCAGCGGTTCCTCGTTCAGTTCCAGAAACGTGTGGCCCCAGGAGAACGGCGAGAGGATGCGTTCGGCGTGGTCGCGTTCGCCGAGGATGGCGAGCGCGCCGGCGAAGGCCTCGACGGTGTTCAGCTGGAACGCCGTCCCGAAGTTGACGGGATTGCCCGCGACCAGAAACGGCAGCGAGCGGTGGACGCCTTCGAGGTCGAACGCCTCCCGCTCGGCCGTCTCCCACGAGCAGTCGAGAGCGACGACCCGGCTGTGTCGCGCGCCGTCGCCGGGGGCCGGTCGGTCGGCCGGCGAGAGCGCCTGGTCGGCGAAGGGGTTGAGGACGATACCCGGCGGTGTCGAGCGCGTCGCGCGGTGGAGTTCGGCCTCGTCCAGGCGGGACAGCTTCCGCGCGCTGCACTTGTCGGGGTCGTCGTCGCCCTCGTAGCGGACGTGCAGTTCCACACCGTGCGTAGCGCGCTGGGCGGTAAAAGGGGCTCGCTCCGTGATAGCGGGCAAACACTGTTATAGACGGGGCTGATTTGTCTGCGTGTGCTTTCGGAGGGGACAGCCGCACCGGCGTTCGAACTGCCGGCGCTGGTCGACGGGGAACGCAAGCGGGTCGCGCTGTCGGAGTACCTCGGCGAGGACGTGGTGGTCCTCGCATTCTACCCGGCGGACTTCAATCCGGCCTGCGACGAGACCTCGTGTGACCTCGGCGAACTCGACCTCTTTACGATGCAGAAGGACGTGACCATCCTCGGAATCAGCCCGGACTCGGTGTACAGCCACCGGGCCTTCGCCGACCGCTACGACCTGAAGATCCCGCTGCTCGCGGACACCGACCACGAGGTCGCCAGCGAGTACGGCGTCGAATTCGTGGACCCCATCGGCCAGCGCCTCGTCGAGCGGGCCGTCGTCGTCATCGACCACGACGGGGTGGTTCAGTACGCCTGGAGCACGGACGACCTCCGGGAACTGCCCCGCGTCGAGGAGGTCAAGGACGCCATCGCGGACACCGGCGGCGGCGACACCGCCTTCGCCCGCTACCGCGTCGGCCACGCCCACTACACGGAGGGACGACGGGCATTCACCGCGGCGATGGACGGCTTCCGTGACTCGGAGTGGGTGGTCGCCCAGGGCGACTTCCAGCGAGCTCGCGAGGAGTTCGAAGCCGCCGAGGACCACTTCGACACCGCCGTCCGGTTCGGCGACGACGGGTCGCTGGCGCCGATCTACGAGGGCGCGAAGGCCAAGGCCAACGCGCTGTGGCAGGCCAGCGACTGGCTCACGCGGGCCGCGAGCGCCTACTCCAGCGGCGAGGGCGCGGAGGGCCAGGAGCTCCGCGACGACGCCGAGTGCCCGCTCGAAGACGCGCGCGGCTACCGGGAGCCGCCCGACCCCGACGAGCAGTGGCCCCCGGGTATCGAATCACTGGAGAAGGACGAACCGACCGACGAGTCCTTCCTCCCGACCGAGGAGGAGGACGTCGACACCTCCCTCGGCGTCGACATCGACGACGAGGTCGAACGGGGCGACGGAGAGGCGGTCGCTGCGGCCGACGACGGGCCGGCGGTGGACGAGACCGGAGCGCCGACGGCGTCGGAAGCCGAGGCTGGTACGTCGGGCGACCGGACCGGGGCTGACAGCGATGTCGCGCGGGCGGCGGTCGCCGACGGCGACGGCGAACTCACCGACGTCGACGAGACGGACATCGAGGAGATACAGGCCGAACTGGCGGCGAGCGAGGCGGAGACCCAGCCGACCGAACCGCTCGACGAGACCCCGACGGCGATGGTCGACGCGCCGCCCGAGCCGGTCGGTTCGGACGAGTCGCGGGAGGGCGCCGACGCGGGGGACGCGCCGACCCAGACCGAATCAGACGACAGTCCGGCGCCGTCCGAGCCGAGATCGTATCCCTCGGCCGAGACCGATGACGGGACGGGAGACGGATCTGCCGAACTCGACCTCACCGATCCGACGGCCGACGACGGCGACGTGAGCGAGACGAACCGCGACGACGAACCCGACGCCGAGGCCCGAGCGGGCGGCGAGGAGCCGGGGCGGGACGCGTGACTGGGGACGACCGCGCCGAGCGCGCACGATCGTACTACGAGGCCATCGACGGCGGCGACTACGACCGGCTGGCGTCGCTGCTCGCCGAGGGATTCGTCCACGACCGGCCGGACCGGACCATCGAGGGGCGAGAGCGCTTCGTCCGCTTCATGCGCGAGGAGCGCCCACAGCCGGACACGAGCCACCCGCTGGACGGGCTCTACGGCCCGGCGGGCGACGAAGCTGCAGACGAGGTCGTCGCCCGCGGGCGACTGCTCGACAGCGACGGCGAGCGCATCGTCGGCTTCGTCGACGTGTTCTCGCTCGCGGACGGAGAAATCGAGCGCATCGAGACGTACACGCGGTAGCGGCGGAGAAAACGGTGGGTCGAGCGACTATCGCGTCCGCGGCGGTCGCTTACTCCTTCTCGCCGGCCCCGACGGCGCTCTCGCCGACGGGCTCGTGGCCCTCGATGACCTCCTGACCGCCCATGTACGGACGCAGCGGTTCGGGGACCGTGACCGTGCCGTCCTCGTTCTGGTAGTACTCCATGATGGCGACCAGCACGCGCGGGACGGCCAGCCCGGAGCCGTTCAGGGTGTGGAGGTACTCGGCGGACTCGTGGCGCTCGGGCCGGAAGCGCAGGCCGGCGCGCCGCGCCTGGAAGTCCTCGAAGTTCGAGACCGAGGAGACTTCGAGCCAGCGGCCGCCGATCTCGGGACCCTGGTCCATGTCGTCGCCGGGGGCCCACACTTCGATGTCGTACTTCTTGGCCTGCGTGAAGCCCATGTCGCCGGTGCACATGTCGAGCACGCGGTAGGGGAGGTCGAGGCGATCGAGCACCTCGGCGGCCTCGTCGAGCAGCCCCTCCAGCCGGTCGTAGCTGTCTTCCGGGCGGACGAAGTTGACGAGTTCGACCTTGTGGAACTGGTGGACGCGAACGTAGCCCCGCGTCTCGGTCCCGTGCTCGCCGGCCTCGCGGCGGAAGTTCGGCGAGAACGCCTGGTGTTTGACCGGGAGGTCGTCGTCCAGCAGGATCTCGTCGCGGTACATGTTAGTGACCGGGACCTCCGCCGTCGGGAGGAGCCAGAGGTCGTCGCTGTCGTAGTCGTCGTCCTGGCGCGCGCCGACGCGGTAGGCGTCCTCGGCGAACTTCGGGAGCTGTCCGGTCCCCTCCATCGAGTCGGAGTTGACCGGGATCGGCGGCAGCACGTCGACGTACTCCTGCTCTCGGTGCACGTCGAGCATGAACTGGACGAGCGCGTGTTCGAGGCGCGCGCCGTCGCCCTTGACGAACTGGTAGCCGCCGCCGGTCACCTTCGCGCCGCGCTCGAAGTCGAGCAGGTCGAGTTCCTCGCCGAGGTCGTAGTGGGGGACGACCTCGTCGGGCAGGTCTCGCAGGTCGTCGAACCCCTCGCGGGAGCGCTCGACATTGTCGGCCTCGCCCTCGCCGGTGGGGACCGACTCGTGGGGGACGTTCGGCAGTTCCAGCAGCGCCGCCTCCAGCTCCGACTCCAGTTCGTCCGCGCGGTCCTCGACGTCCTGCAGTTCGTCTTTGAGCTCCTGGGAGCGCTCGATGGCCTCCTGGGCGGCCTCCTCGTCGCCCTCCTGTTTGTACTGGCCGATCGCGCTGGAGATGTCGTTGCGCTCCTGTCGCAGCCCGTCGCCTTTCGCCTTCAGTTCGCGCCACTCCTCGTCGATGGCGAGGATCTCGTCGAGGTCGACGCCCGTGACGCCCTTGCGCTCGATGGCGTCCCGGACCGTCTCGGGGTGCTCCCGGACGAACTGTCTCGATAACATGGCCGACGGTTCTCGATGGCGGAAATTAGGCGTGTCGGTCCGGGGCGGGGGAACCGCGCGGGGCGGTTCGCGGCGGCGCGACCCTGCGGCAGCGCGCGACTACTCGTCGGTCTTGACCGCGAGCACCGGGACCGGCGAGGCGCGGACGACCGTCTCGGTGACGCTCCCGATGAGCTCCCGGGAGGTCCCTGTCCGGCCGGCCGTCGCCATCACGACCACGTCGATGTCCTCGGCCGCGACGTAGTCCACGATTTCCTCGTGGGCCACGCCCCGCTCGACCGACGACTCGACGACGGTGATGTCGGCGTCCGCGGCCCGCGCTTCGATTTCTTCGACGGCCTGCGTGCCGGCGTCTTCGAGGCGGTCGAAGATGCTGGTCTCCTCGAAGTCCTCGAGCTGGTCGATGGCGTGGGACGTTTCGAGGACGTACAGCGCGTGCAGGGCGGCGTCGTGGCGCTCGGCCAGGTCGATGGCGTGGTCGGCCGCGAGTTCGGAGCCCGCGGAGCCGTCGGTCGGGAGGAGCACGGCGTCGTACATACCGCAGTGTTTCCGATACCCGGTGAACCCTCTTGCGGTTCCAGACAGGTGTCTGTCACGTTTCCCGGCACAACGGTTTTGCCCGCGCCGGTCGGGAGAGTGGGTATGGCAATCGGTGACGTTTACGAGGTGACGGTCGGGAGCTGTACGGACGTTCACTACGTCGACACCGGGATGTACGACGTGCCCGAGTACGGGTCGGTGTACGTCGTCGACGCGGAGCGTCCGGCGGTCGTCGACACCGGCATCGGCGCGCGCCACGAGAACATCGTCGCAGCGATGGAGTCGGTCGGCATCGCCCCCGAGGACCTGGAGGTCATCGCGGTCACGCACGTCCACCTCGACCACGCGGGCGGGGCCGGCTACCTCGCCGAGGCGTGCCCGAACGCCACCGTCTACGTCCACGAGATCGGGTCGCGTCACTTGGTCGACCCCGAGCGGCTCTGGGAGGGCACCAAGTACGCGGTCGGGGACCAGATTCAGTACTACGGCGAGCCGAAGCCGGTCCCCGAGGCGCGCATCGAGGAGCTGACCGACGGCGACGTGATCGACCTCGGCGACCACGAACTCCGCGCGCTCCACGCGCCGGGGCACGCCCCCCACCAGGTGGTGTTCCACGACCCCGCCATCGACGGCGTGTTCACCGCCGACGCCGCCGGCATCTACACGCCGTCGACCGACGAGGTCCACGTCACGACGCCGCCGATCAACTTCACGCTGGAGGGCGCGCTCGACGACGTGGCGATGATACGGGACCTCGATCCGGAGACGCTGCTGTACGGGCACTACGGGCCGGCGCTGGCCGGCGACAAGCTGGAGACCTACGCCGAAATCCTGCCGGAGTGGGTCGACAGCGTCGCACAGAAGCGCGAGGAACTCGGAGACGACGAGGCGGTCGTCGACCACTTCGTCGAGCGAGCCGACGCCGGTCTCTGGGGCGAGCGGAAGGGGCGCGCGGAGGCGCGGCTGAACGTCCGCGGCGTCCTCGTTGCGCTCGACAACCGCGAGGAGTGACGGCGGCAGACGCGCGACAAGCCGGTAACTGCGGGAGGGAGTGAGTGCGTTTATACCGGGGGGACCCGTTCGCCCCGACAGATGGAGGCCAATCGTGGCTGGTAGCTCGACGCTGCTGATTCCGCTGGTCGCCGGCATCATCGGACTCGGCGTGCTCGCGCAGGTGTTAGCGGCGCGGTTGCGCGTCCCGAGCATCATCTTCTACCTGCTGGTCGGCGTCATCATCGGCCAGCCGGGCCTTGGAATCATCGACAGCAGTACCTTCGGCGGGGCGCTCTCGGCGATCGTCGGGCTGGCGGTGGCGATCATCGTCTTCGAAGGGGCCTATCACCTCCGCTTCGACCGCTTGCGGGAGGCCCCGACGGCGACGTTCCGACTCGTGACTATCGGCGCGGCCATCGCGCTCGTCGGAACGGCCATCGCCGTCAAGTTCGCCTTCTCGTCGCCCGCGGTGTCCTGGAAGCTCTCCTTCCTCGTCGGCGCGCTGCTGGTCGCCACCGGACCGACGGTCATCACGCCGATCCTCAACGTCGTGCCGGTCAGGGACCGCGTCGCCGCCGCGCTGGAGACGGAGGGCATCGTCAACGACGTGACCGCGGCCATCATCGCCGTCGTCGTCTTCGAGACCGTGAACCCCGCCGTCTCCAGCGACGGCCTGCTACAGGCGTTCGCGCTCCGGTTGGGGACCGGGCTGCTCGTCGGTCTCATCGTCGCCGGCGTCGTCTACTACCTCCTGCAGTACGTCGACCTCTCGCCCGGCGACGCCCCGCGGAACTCCCGCCTGCTCGTGCTCGCCGGCGCGCTCATCGCCTACGCGGGCGCGAACACCATCGCGACGGAGGCCGGCGTCGCCGCCGCCGCGACGGCCGGAATGGCGCTCGGTAACGTCGACCATCCCTACGAGGAAGACATCGAGGCGTTCAAGGGCGACATCACCCTGCTCGTGCTCTCGTTCGTCTTCATCGCGCTGGCGGCTCAGCTAGAGCTGGCGGCGCTCATGGACGTGGGGGTGGCCGGCCTGCTGGTCGTCCTCGCCGTCGCGCTCCTCATCCGCCCGCTGCTCGTGTTCATCTCGACGGTCGGCGACCGCTTCACCACGAACGAGAAGCTGTTCGTCAGCTTCGTCGGGCCGCGCGGCATCATCCCGGCGTCGGTCGCGACGCTCTTCGCGGTCGAACTCCACAGCGCGGCCGAGGAACTCGGCGGCGCGCAGGCCGAACTGCTGAATCAGCAGGCCGAAATCCTGCTGGGGACCGTCTTTCTGGTCATCTTCGCGACCGCCCTGTTCGAGGGCGGCCTCGCGCGCTACATCGCGGAAAAACTGGACGTGATACCAATGCGAGTCATCATCGTCGGCGGCGGACAGGTGGGCCGAGCGCTCGCCGCGCGCCTCGAAGACCGGGGCGAGAACGTCGTCATCATCGAACAGGACGAAGAGGCAGTCGAACGAGCCCGGAACGCGGGCTACGCCGTCGAGATCGGCGACGGCACGGACACGGACATCCTCCGGTCTGCCGGCGCGGACAACGCCAAGACCGTCGTGGCCGCGACCGGCGACGACGACGCGAACCTGCTCGTCTCGCAGCTCGCGAGTTCGAAGTTCGACGTCGAGCGCGTCATCGCCCGCGCGAACAACCCCGACAACGTCGAGGCCTTCGAGGACCTGGGCGTGCGGACCATCTCCTCGGCGATGGCGACGGCGTGGGCCATCGACAACCAGATCGAGCGTCCGGCCATCGCCCACTGGATGACCGACATCGGCCGCAGCGGCGACGTTCAGGAGGTCGAGGTCGAGAACCCGGAGCTCATCGGTAAGTCGATCCGCGAGGTCGGCCCGATGCTGCCCGAAGCCTGCCTCGTCGCGCTCGTCAGCGGCGAACTCCACGAGAACGCGGAGGTCCCGACCGCCGACTACGTGCTCGAAGAAGGCGATATGGTGACCCTGCTCGGCCGGCGCGAGTCGGTCAGAGACGGGATGAAACTGGTCAGCGGGAACTAGTCGTTTTCGAGTCGCTCGATGGCGGCCTGGTCGACGCCCTCGGTCCACGGCGAACCGTCGCCGTCGCCGCCGGTCTTGTACGTGCCGCGAGCGCTGGCGACGTGGTGGCCGTCGTCGTCGTACACCTCTACGTCCACGACGGCGACGCTCCCACCGTTTCTGACGACCTCTGCCTCGGCCCGCAGGTCGGCGGTCGCCGGCGCGAGGTAGTCGATCCGCATGTCCACGGTCGGCGAGATGGACCCGGACAGCGAGACGACCGCCGCCCCGCCGACGGTGTCCACGAGCGAGTACGTGACGCCGCCGTGGGCGACGAGCGATTCGGGGTTCGAGGAGTGACTGCGCTCGAGCGAGAGCGTCCCCGCGGCGTGTCCGTCGTCCACGGTCGTGATCTCCATCCCGAGGCGTTCGACGAAGGGGATGTCGTTAAATAGCGTCTGCAGGCCCATGGCTACCGACAGGGCGTCGGTGCGGATAAACACCGCAGAACGGCCGGCAACGGGAAAACAGTGGTCTCGCCGGTCAGTCGCTCGCCGCGACGGTAGTCGTCTCGTCCTCGTCGTCGGCCGCGTCCTCGGGGAGGAGGTGTTCCGGTCGACGCAGGTAACTCGGCTTCTGTGCGAACGCTTCGATACGATCCCACTCGTCGGACGTCAGATGGCGACCCATTACCGATTATTCCGGCCCCCCAGTACTTAATTATGGATTCGATAACCGGGATTCAGTTCGTGATATTCGCGAGAAGGGACCGTCACGTGTCGCTCCAGCAGAACAGCAGGTGGTCGGCGGCGTCCTCCACCGCGTTCGGGACGGCGTCGAGCGACTGCAGCAGGGCGCGGACCACCAGCGCGTCCGCCGTCGAGTGCGCCTCGAAGGCCCGCGAGAGCACGTCGTTGCGGAACTGGTCGCACTGCGACTCCAGTTCCGAGATGCGGTCGACGGCCGCGCCGACCGGCGGGTTCGGCCCATCCGTCAGGAGTCCCTCGACGTACGTCTCGATGGCGTCGGTCAGCAATTTGACCGCGCTGAGCGTGAGCGCGGCGACGTCCTGGAGCGTGGTCAGCGTCGCCTCCGAAAGCGACGGCGACATCGCCTCGAAGTCGCGGACGAACCGCTCGGCGGCGTCCGGAATCGCGTCGACCATCGAGAACAGTTCGGCCAGGTCGGCCGCGCGCAGGTACACGTCGGTGTAGTTCGGTCGCGACCGACCGATGGCTCCGCAGAGCCGACGCCGGTGGTCGTCACAGACGGACTCCTGTTCGACGAGCGCCGCGCTCGCGTCGGTGAGTGACCGGCCGTCGTCGGCGGCCGACAGGGCCTGGGGTAACAGGACGAGACAGTCTTCGACGGCGGCGAGGTACGTTCCCGTTTTCTCGGCGACGATCTCGGCGTACTCGGGCGAGCGCGTTGCCATCAGTGTAGTAGTGCCAAAATCTAGCCTAAAGCGCTACTATGAGGGATATATAGCGATACGGTGGGAGACGGACGCGACACGCACGACGGGAGCGCGTCGGCGGCGTCGCGTGTGGCGATCCCCCGAACGAGATACAATCACATATTATTCCTCTAGGAGCATATTTGAGTAGCACTATACGTTCGGCCATCTGATACGATGACATGAACGCCGATCGCGTAACGTACGTGAAGAAAGCCTGCGCCTACATCACCCGAAACGGGTCCGAGCTGTTGGTGTTCGAGGGACCGGGCCACGACGGCCTCCAGGTGCCGAAAGGAACCGTCGAACCCGGCGAGTCGTCGCGCGAAGCCGTCCAGCGGGAGGTCGCTGAGGAGAGCGGGCTGGCCACTTTCGAGGAACTACAGCATCTCGTCACGGACGTGTGGACGCGACGCGAGTCGCCGCCGAAGCGCTACGTCCGCTCGTTCTATCACGTCCCCGTCCACGAGTCCCGCGACGAGTGGGTCCACACCGTGACCGGAACGGGCGAGGAGCGCGGCGTGGAGTTCTCGTTCTCGTGGATCGACCTCTCGACGGACGCCCGGTTCGCTCTGGACCTCGACGACTACCTCCACACCCTGTCCGGCGGCGCGACCGAACCCCCCGCCGTGGACGCGCTCGCCGACTGACTGGGCCGCTACGGCAGGCGGAACTCGATGGCCGCGCCCTGACCGAACCCGACGCACTCCGTCGCCAGGCCCAGGTCCGCGTCTCTGCGATCCGTCTCCACCTTTTTCGTCGTCGGGTTCCAGACGCGCTCTCCGAGCGCGCTCGAACCACTCCTCGAAAAACGTGGGCGAAAAATGCGCGACCCGCATCGCGATGCGGGTCGCGTGAAGCTGTCGCTTCGACGTGGGGAACCTACGGCAGGCGGAACTCGATGGCCGCGCCCTGACCGAACCCGACGCACTCCGTCGCCAGGCCCAGGTCCGCGTCTCTGCGATTCATCTCGTGGACGAGCGTCACCGGGAGGCGCGCACCGGAGGCTCCGAGCGGGTGGCCGATGGCGATGGCCCCGCCGTTGACGTTGTAGATGTCGTCATCGAAGCCCAGTTCGCGCTGGCAGTACAGGCACTGGCTCGCGAACGCCTCGTTGAGTTCCACCAGGTCGTAGTCGTCGGTCTCCCGGCCGGTGCGCTCACACAGCCCGCGGACGGCGGGGACCGGTCCGATTCCCATCACGGTCGGGTCGACGCCGGCGACCTCGTGAGAGCCGATCTCGGCGAGGACGTCGAGGCCGTTGTCCTCGGCGTACGCCCGTGAGGTGACCAGCAGCCCGGCCGCGCCGTCGGAGACCTGCGAGGCGTTACCCGGCGTCACGGTGCCGTCGGACTTGAACACCGTCGGTAGGCCCGAAAGCTTCTCCAGCGTCGTGTCTCGGCGGATTCCCTCGTCTTCCTCGACGCGGCCGTCGTCGGTGTCGACCGGGACGAGTTCGTCGTCGAATCGTCCAGAGCCGGTCGCGTCGGCGGCGCGCTCGTGGCTTCGGAGGGCGTACTCGTCTTGCTCGCGGCGGCTCACGTCGTGCTCGTCGGCGACCTTCTCGGCGGTCATCCCCATCTGGAGTTCGCCGACGTTGTAGTGCTCGGCGAGACGGGGATGGACGTTGTGGGTGTTCTCGCCCATCTGCACGCGGGACATCGACTCGACGCCGCCGGCGATAAGCACGTCGCGCTGGCCCGCCGCGACGGCGTCCGCGGCCCGCATCAGCGCCTCGGCGGAGGACGCACACCAGCGGTTGATGGTCGAGGCGGGGACCTCCTCGCCGAGGTCCGAGAGGAGGGCGACGACCCGCGCCATATTGTTGCCCTGCTCGCCGCGTTGTTGGGCACACCCCCACAGCAGGTCGTCGACCTCGTCGGACTCGATACCTGTCGACGCGAGCAGTTGGTTCACGAGCGGCACCGAGAGGTCCTCGCTCCGAACGTCAGCGAGCGCGCCGTCTTCTTTCCCCTGCGGGGTCCTGACCGCGTCGACGATGACTGGCGTGGGCATGGCCGACGGAACGGCGCGCGCCGTGTTAAAAGCTCACAAACTCGCGACCGCGGGGGATGCGTTGTCGGGACCTGCCCCCCTCACTCGATGTCGAACCCCGGCGGCAGGCCGGTGTGTCTGATGCCCCGCTGCGTGTCGATGCGGAACCGGTAGACCGCTACCTTCCCGGTCTCGATGGCCCGTTCGAAGAGGTCCGGTCGCCACGCCGAGTCGAGCACGTCCCCGACCGCGTCCCACTCGGTCTCGGGCACCGCGTCGATGGTCCCGTACAGGAGGACGCTCTCCCAGTGGAACATCGATTCGACCTGGTAGACGAGGACGCTGGCGTCGTCGGCCGCGTCGGTCAGCCGCTGTTTCCGACTCTCCGGCCCGCCGATGAACGTGAAGTACAGCGCGGCCTCGTCCGGGTCGTACCCGTACGACAGCGGCACCATGTACGGCCCGGCGTCCGTCGGCAGTCCAAGGACGCCGACCCGACGGCCGGCCAGGAACGCCGCGATGGCGTCGTCGTCCATCCGCGTGAGCCCCGCGTCTTCGAGTGAAGATACTGTCATATAGTTGTGATTTCGGGCGAACGGGCCTTAATCAGTTCGGGGATTCTACGGGAAAGAGAATCGGCGATTCGGCGGCCGAACCCACCGAACCGGGCGTCACTCCGTCTGGTCCGCGCCCGGCGCGTGGCGCTTGATCCGCCCGATGGCCGCGACGGCCTTGTTGCGCTCGGCGTAGCCCTCACCACTGTCGGCGATGATCTCGCCGTTGCGGTGGCGCAGTCGCCAGCGGAACTCCCCGCCCCTGTCCTCGAACACCTCGAAGGCCGCGGTCCCGATGGCGAGCAGGTCCGCCTCCGCGGCGTGGGACTGGACGCGCTCGACGGCGTCGATGGCCTTCGAGCGGTTCGAGTACCCCTGCCCGCTGTCGGCGACGAGTTCGCCGTTAGCCGCGCGCAGCCGCCAGCGCCAGTCGCCGCCGGCGTCCTCGTACACCTCGAAGCCGTCGTCGACCGCCGACTCCGGAGCCAGTTCGCCGACGCGACGGGCCGCGCGGCGGGCGTTCGACCGCGTGCTGTACCCCTCGCCGCTGTCGGCGAGGATGCGGCCGTTCCGGTGGAGGAGGCGCCAGCGGAACTCCCCGGCGGCGTCGGCGTACACCTCGAAGGCGACCGGGTCGAGCGCGAGGTAGGCCGCGCCGGGGACCTCCGCGCGGACGCTCTTCAGCGCCCGCCTGACGTTCGACTTCGAGGCGTAGCCCTCGCCGCTGTCGGCGATGATCTCGCCGTTGTCGTGGCGCAGTCGCCAGCGGAACTCCCCGCCCTTGTCCTCGAACATCTCGAAGGTCGCGGCGCTCTCGGGAGCCGGGACCGCCGGCACGTCCTCGGCGGTGTCGTCCTCGGTCGCGTTCTCGAAGAAGACGACCGCACCGCCGGCGGCGTTGGACTGAACGCTCCGAAGCCCCTGCATCGCCTTCTGGCGCGAGGCGTATCCCTGCGCGCTGTCGGCGATGACGTTGCCGTTGCGGTGGCGGAGCCGCCAGCGATACTTCCCGGCGGCGTCCGCGTACAGTTCGAACGTCGCCTTGCTGTCCATCGCGGCCGCGATGGTCGCCTGTGCCGCGGCGAGTTCTGCCTCGGTGGCCTCGGCGACGGCGGCGACGTCGGCACGCGCCGCCTCGCTGGCCGCCAGTTCCTCGGCCATCGTCTCGCGCTCGCGGGTCGCCCGCTGTGCGGTCTCGGTCTGTCGCTGTGCCGTTTCGGTGGCCTCCTCGGCCGCCCGGCTCGCGTCTTCGGCCTCCTGGCTCGCGCTCTCGGCCTCCCGCGTCGCTCGTTCGGCCGTCTCGGTCGCCGCTTCGGCCGTCCGAACCGCCTCCTCGTAGGCCTCTTTTCGACCGGTCAACAGCGGCGCGGCGACGGCCCCGACGGCCATCAGCGCCAGGCCGACGATGTACAGCGACACCGCCGGGTTCCCCTCGGGACCGGACCAGTTGCTCGGGTAGAAGGTGGTGAACCACACGGTGCCGAGCAGCGCGACGACCGCCCCGGCGTACGTGAGAAACAGGCCGCGACGCGTCAGCGGGAGCCGAATCGTCGGCCCCGCGAACAGGCAGATGAGCCCGATGGCACCAAGGAGATAGCCGAACTGGCGCGGCGTGCTCCGGGAGGCCGTGAGCGAGAACAACAGCAGGCCGACGATGCCGAGGACGATGCCGAACACGAACAGCCAGTAGCCGTATGCCTCGTCGTCGGTCGTCGGTTCGCCGATGCGGTCACGATAGACGTCGATGAGCCTGTTGCTCGCTACCATACAACAATCATACACAATTGATGTATATTATCCTACTGCCCGACGGCGCGCTTCGAGTGACTTATACAGGTCGCGTGGTAACGTTAGTGGGAATGAGCAATCCGGAACTGGACGTCATCGAGTTTCTGTTGACGGCCACTCTCTACGGCGAGCGACAGGACCTCGAGCCCGACGACCTGCCGCCCGCGTACCGGTCAGTGTTCTGGAGCGACGGTGAGATCGAACGCCCGCTGTCGGTGACGAACACGACCGCGAGCGAGGCGACCGGGGTCGAGCGCCCCTGGGCCGCCGTCTCCGGACTGATGTTCACCGACCGCGACGACTTCTCCGGGAGCATCTCCTTTACCGATCGCGACCTGGCAGAGGAGTGGTTCCTCGAACGGGTCGACGCCGACCACCTGGCCGAGAACCCCGTCCTCGCCGCGGTGTACGAGGACCAGGTCGACGGGCTGGACTACGAGCAATCGCGCGCCGCGAACCGCCCGTCCCGGGCCGACCGCGCGTTCATCGACGCCAGGCTGGAGGAGGCGTTCGACACCGACGACGAGGAAGAAGAGGAGATGCTCGACCTCGTGGACGTGCGCGCGCCAGAAGAGGTCGAGATGACCCTCAACGATCTCGTGTTGACCCACGACCAGGAGGACGAGATCCAGAAGATCGTCAAGGCCATCGAGCACCGGGACTACCTCGCCCAGATCGGTCTGCGCGAGATCGGGAAGCTGCTGTTCGTCGGCCCGCCGGGGACCGGCAAGACGAGCGTCGCCCGCGCGCTGGCCCACGACCTCGACCTCCCGTTCGTCGAGGTGAAGCTGTCGATGATCACGAGCCAGTACCTCGGCGAGACGGCCAAGAACGTCGAGAAGGTGTTCGAGGTGGCAAAGCGGCTCTCGCCGTGTATCCTCTTCATGGACGAGTTCGACTTCGTCGCGAAGACGCGCTCCTCCGACGAGCACGCCGCCATCAAGCGCGCCGTCAACACCCTGCTGAAGTCCATCGACGAGATCTCGCTGATCCAGGACGAGGTGCTGCTCATCGGCGCGACGAACCACCCCGATCAGCTCGACGCCGCGGCCTGGCGGCGCTTCGACGAGATCGTCAACTTCCCCAAGCCCGACAGCGGGATGCGCGCGGACATCCTCCGCATCGTCACCCGCCAGATGGACATCGTGGACTTCGACCCCGAGACGCTGGCGGACCTGACCGAGGGCCTGACCGGGAGCGACCTCCGACTCGTCCTCCGGGAGGCCGTCCTCAACGCCTTGACCGAGGAGCGGACGACGCTGACCCAGCAGGATCTCAAGGACGCCATCGTCGACTTCGAAGAGCGCGACAACCTCAAGAACATGGACATGATGGACGGGGACCACGAGGCGCTGGTGGCCGGCGGTGACTTCTCCGGTGACGGCGACAGCGGTCACGACCACGACCACGATCACGACGACTGAAACGGACAGTCGTCTGGACGAGTCGTCGGCGCGCTACTGCGCCGCCGACTCGGGCAATCGGCGGACGATCACCACGTCGTAGGCCACGTCCGCACTGACGCGCTCGCCGACGCTACTGAGCCGTCTCGTGAGTCGTCCGGCGGAGTCCGATCCGATGAACACCATCGTCGCGCCCTCCTGTCTGGCGAACTTCCGAATCGGCCTGGCGATCGTGTTGCCAGAGACTTCTCGTGTGCACGTCTCGTGATGGAACGATGCCAGGGGCGCGACCTCGTGGACCTGTTCGGCGAGCGTGTCGACGACCGCGTCGAGATCGAACGGCTCGCCGGGACCGAGCCAGCCCCTCTCCCGAGCGTACCGGGCGTTATTTCGGGGTACGACCGTCACGGCCTGCACAGTCTCGTCGACGGCGGGGGCGAACTCGCGAGCGCGGACGAGCGCGGCCTCGGCGTACGCCGAGCCATCGAAGGGGACGACGAACGTCATACCCGAGAGAGGCGACGATAATATTTAAGCTGTGAGTCATCGACACCGTTGGATCGCCGGACGGCGGCCGCATCCTGTCGGACAGAGTGAGAGTTTATGGGAGTCGGTGACATCTAGCAGTGCGATGGGAGACGACGTGTTCACCGAACCAGACGAACCGGCCGACGAGTGGGTCGACGTGCGGATGACCGACCCCGACGAGGGAGAGTGGGACATCGACGTGGTCGTCGCCGACGGCAGGGTGGAGTTCGTGGATCTGCGGGTTCGGCCCGCGCTCCTCGAAGGGTTCATCGAGTGTCTCGTCGACGACGTGGCCGACGAGCGGGCGAGGGCCATCCTCGCCGAGACGGCAAGCAGGAAGGGACTCGACCTCGACGACCTGACGGCCGAGGAGTGAGATCGATCGCTGGCAACACCGGTCCGTCTGAGAACGGGGCCGTCCCGAAGCGAGGGGCTTAGGCCCGTCCCGCGCTGACCCCCACGCGATGGAGGTCACGCTGCTCGGGACCGGCGACACGACGGGGACGCCGACGGTCGGGTGCGACTGCGACACCTGCGAACGCGCGCGCGACCCCGACGCGGAACTGCGAGAGCGGGCCCGCGAGCGCGGCCTCGACCCGTCCGGCGGGGTCGAGCGCTCGCGCTTCTCGGTCTACGTGCGAAACGACGAGACGGGCGAGTCGCTGCTGGTGGACGCGAGCCCGGACTTCCGCCACCAGTTCCTCCGCGAATCGGTCCCGCTGCCGGACGCGGCCGTGATCAGCCACGTCCACTTCGACCACCTCGACGGCCTCGGGAACGCCTATCGCCTGTTCGACCACCTGCCGGTCCACGCCGCCGACGAGACGGACCCGGTGACCGACGAGAGCGTCGCCGAGACGGTCCGCCGGCGCTACGACTACCTCGACACGGTGTCGGTCAGCGCCGAGACGCCCTTCGAGCCGTTCTCGGCCGCCGGCTTCGAGGTGACGCTCGTCCCGGTGACCCACCCGCCGCTGCTGTGTTACGGCCTCCGGATCGAGGAGCCACAGACCGGCGCGGTGCTGTTGCTGTCCGGGGACACGTGCTACGACGTGCCCGAGCGCTCGAAAGCGGCGCTTTCCGACGCGGACCTCGCGCTGGTCGAGGGCATCGTCCACCCGGAGGCCTGCGAGTTCCACCCGAAGGGCGGGGCCGACCACGCCGCCGACGGCGTTCCGCGGACCTTCGGGACCAAGCACATGACGCTGCGGGGCGCGCGGGACTTCGCCGGCGACATCGAGGCCGCCGAGTACCGCATCGTCCACACCGCCCACTACGTCCCGGCGGACCTGGCGTTCGCCGACGACATCGCCCTCGACGGCGAGCGGTTCACGCTCTGAGACCGACTGTCGTCCACCGGTTTCCGACCGCAGATCGTCCTCGTCATCGAGAACTGAGACTCGTCTGAGCCGGCGATTCGGGAGCGTGAAACGGTCCATAGCTTATAGGCGGAGAACGCCGTAGACGGGGGCATGGACAGGCGCGGACTCGCCGAGGTGGGGGGCGCGGCGCTCGGGAGCGGCGGCCTCGCGGCCGTCGGGCTCCTGGTCGTCGTCGGGCGACTCGACTGGGTCCTCATCGTAGGCCTCGCGGCCGGCGTCGCCATCGCCGCCGCGGCGAACTACCGGGCGCGGACGAAACACGCCGCGAAGGTGGCCGACGAAGCGCCCGCGGTGACCGAAGACAACTACGAGCGACACGGCCGGGTGACGGCCGGCGACGGCGGCGTCCCGGCCGACGATTGCTCACAGACGGACGACGAGACGTCGGACGGTCGCCGAGGCGGTCACTGATACCCGGGCTCGGCGGACGGCGCGGTGTCGGGCACGACCGATATCTGCCCGTCGGCGTCGACAGTGACGAACGAGTCGCTGAACGTGAACGAGACGCAGCCGCGCTGGGCCGACTCGTTCCCGCGGGCCGATGCGAACAGGGCGTCGAGGGCGTCGGCATCGACGGTTTCGTGTAACGGGGCGAGCGCGATCGGGTCGCGCTGTTCGAACGTACTCACCGCCCGCACGACCGCCGCGCTCACGGGTTCTTCCGGCTCGATATCGTATTCCATTAGCTACTCACAGCGGCTTCTCCGGCATAAGGACCCGGATCCGAGTGAATACGTACCGGCCCACACGCACCGCTCAGCCGAACCGGTCGAGCCCCGACTGACGACGCCGGCGGCCGTCGGGGTCCGGCACCCACGGCGTCCGGTCGGCCCGGAGCGCGTCGCCGTCGACCGTCGGCGGCGACGCCGCTTCGTAGCCGTCGCAGTCCGACCCGCACTCCTTGCTCGCGAGCACGTCCCGGCCCTTCCAGGCGCACCGGGGCCGCCCGTCGCCGTCGGGGTCACAGCTCGCACAGGCCGGGTAGTCGAAGCTCCGCCACCCCTTCGCGTAGGCTCGCTCGGCCAGCGCGCGCCGCGCCCGCGCCTTCTCCGCCGCCGAGACGACCCGCACGTCCGTCCGAGATGGGCGCTCGTCCAGTAGTTCGACGCCGGGCTCGTCGGTCGGCAGCGGCGTCGGCTCGCGGACGACCTCGCGCGTCTCCGACTCGGGGTCGAATCGCCAGACGCCGACCGCGTCGGGGATGCGATTGAGGTGCGCACCGGTGACGTAGGAGGCCGTCGCCAGCACCACGCGGTCCGCGAGCGCGAGCGACACGTCGGTCCGCAGCTGCGCTTCGAGGTCGCCGGGCCGCCCGAGGTCCGGCTTGTTCTCGACGGCGAGCAGGCCGCCGATCCAGTCGGGGTAGCGCGTCGTCTGTCGGACGTACGTCCGGCCGCCGCGGCGCTCGCGCTCGAAGAAGCCCCGTTCGACGGCCAGTTCGACGGCCCGCTCGGCCCGGTCCGGGTGGCAGTCGAAGGCGTCCTTCCAGTAGCGCGCCCGACCGGGGCCCACGTCGCTCTCGACGGCCGCCGTCGGGATGCGGTCGGCGGTGATGGCCGCCCGCTCGTCGAACTCGGGGCCGGGCTCGACGACCACCGTGTCGAGGACCCGCCGCCCGTGGACGTGCCCGCCGAGCTGGCGGCTCACCAGCCGTCCCTCGCGTTCGAGGTGGGCACACAGCGCCAGTTCGAAGTCGAACTCCCGCACGCCCCGAGACAGGGCCGGGACGGGCAAAAGCGACGCGGCTGTGCCGGGAGCCGGCCGCGGACGACCAGCCTCTCGCATCCGCGACCGTCGGCGGCGGCGCTCGCGAAAATCATCACGACCGATGATTGAGAAATAATGTAGATTCGAGTGAACTTTTATTACGAGCGCGTGCCAGGCCAGAACTGATGTTTGAAGAAGAAAATCAACCCAATTCGAAGCAGAGCCGGCGGCAGTTCCTCGGCGGGGTCGGCTCGCTCCTCGCCGCGTCCGCGTTCTCCGCGTCGGTCCCGGAGCAGACGGCGGCACAAGTCACCGAGGGCGACGACTCCCCGACCAGAACGGTGACATCGCCGGACGGGAACGTCGCGCTCACGGTCGACGTGTCCGACGGCACGGCGACGTATCGACTCGCCCACGAGGGGGCCACGGTCGTCGAGGACTCGGCGCTCGGCTTCGAGTTCCGCAACCAGGAGGCGTTCCGGGACGGCCTGACGGTCACCGGGAGCGAGCGCTCCGAGACGGACGCCTCGTGGACGCCGGTGTGGGACCGGTACGACGAGATCCCCGAGCGCTACACCGAACTCAGGCTTGGGGTCGAAGAGACCGCGGAGCCGGGCCGCTTCGGCACGTTCGTCTTCCGCGTGTTCGACGACGGCGTCGGCTTCCGGTTCGTCTTCGGGGACCCGTTCGGCGAGCAGTTCGTCGTCACGTCCGAGCGGACCGAGTACCGCTTCGCGGGCGACTACGACTCGTGGTGGATTCCCAACGACTACAACAACTTCGAGGTCGAGTACGAGGCGACCGCGCTGAGCGAGGTCGCCGCCGAACTCGACGACACGCCCTTCGACGGTGTCCACACGCCGATGACGATGCGAACCGACGACGACCGTTACCTCGCGGTCCACGAGGCCGACCTGACGGACTACGCCTCGCTCGCGCTCGCGCCGTCGGAGGCCGGCGACGCCGCTTTCGAGTCGACGCTCGCACCCCTGCCAGACGGGACGAAGGTCTCGGCGTCGGCCCCGCACGTCACGCCCTGGCGGACGGTCCAGGTCGGCACCAGCCCCGGCGACCTCGTCGAGTCGAGCCTCGTCGTCACCCTCAACGAGGACCACGACGAGGATGTGTTCACGCAGGGCGTCGACTGGATCGAGCCCCAGAAGTTCGTCGGCGTCTGGTGGCTGATGATCACCGGCCGGGCGGACTGGGAGTACACGGGGCCGAACTCGGGCAACCACGGGGCACAGACCGGCCGCGCCACGCAGTACATCGACTTCGCCAGCGAGCACGACATCCCCGGCGTCCTCGTCGAGGGCTGGAACGAGGGGTGGGCGAGCTATCCCGGCGACGGCAGCGCCTTCGACTTCGATCAGCCCTACCCGGACTTCGACCTGCAGGCGGTGACCGACTACGGTCCCAGCCTCGACCCGCCGACCCAGCTGACGATGCACAACGAGACGGCCGGCGACTTCGAGAACTACGCGTCCCAGCTCGACGAGGCCTACCCGCTGTACGACGACCTCGGTGTCAGGACGATCAAGACCGGCTACGTCTCCGATAGCGGGGACCTCGCCGGCGAAGGCCACAACCATCACAATCAGGTTCTCGTGAACCACCACACGCTCGTCGCCGAGACCGCGGCCGCCAACCGCCAGATGCTCGACGTACACGAGCCGATCCACCCGACCGGCCGCCGTCGGCAGTACCCGAACCTCATGACCCGCGAGGGCGTCAAGGGCCAGGAGTACGACGCCTTCGGCGACGTGAGCCCGTCCCATCACGTCACCATCCCGTTCACGCGGATGCTGGCCGGCCCCATGGAGTACACGCCGGGCATCTTCGATATGGACTCGGGCTCGGGCGGCATCGAGACGACCCGCGCGAAGCAGTTGGCGATGTACCCGACGTACTTCAGCGGCCTCCAGATGGTCGCCGACCTGCCCAGTTCCTACCTGGCCGACCAGCCGTCGACGGCCGAGGTCGGGGCGGTCGCACAGGCCGAGTGGGGCGATATCGACGGTTTCTCGACGGCGTCTCGCTGGCCCAACGCGCAGGGCGAGCGCTACGTCGCCGTCGACCCCAACGGCGCGTCCCCGGGCGCGAGCGTCGCCTGGACCGTCGAGGGCGCGAGCGAGGGCGAGTACGACCTCCACCTGCGCTACGCCAGCGACGCCGAGAACAACGCCGTCCCGGCGGACACCGACCGCACGGCGACGGTCCTGGTCAACGGCAGCGAGGCCGCGCAGGTCACGTTCCCGCCGACCGAGTACTGGAACGACTGGGACGCCGTCTCGACCACCGTCTCGCTGTCCGGCGGCGACGACGAGATCGCCGTCGCGTTCACCGGCGACGACACCGGTGGCGTCAACCTCGATTCAGTCGCCGTCACCGAACCCGGCGCGTCGATGCCGGAACCGGAGACCGCGCCCATCCGCGGCGAGACGGTCGACGCCTTCCAGTTCGTCGAGGACGTGCCGGCCGCCGGCTGGGACGACACCCGCGTCGTCGACGCGGCCATCGGTGACTACGTGGTGACCGCACGCAAGAAGGACGAGGAGTGGTTCCTCGGCGCGATGACCGACGAGGGCGGCCGCGCCGTCGACGTGCCGCTCGACTTCCTCTCGCCGGCGTCCAAGAGTGACGGGCGAGGGCGCGGCAACGGGAGCGGACGCGGGAACGGGAACAGCAACGGTAACGGGCCGAGGGGCCCGAAGTACGTCGCCGAGATCTACACCGACGGCGTCGAGGCCGGCTACGACGAGAACCTGACCGACGTTCGCGTCACGGAGGCCGTCGTCGACCCCGGGACGACGCTGCTCGCGTCGATGGTCGGCAGCGGCGGGACCGCGGTCCGCCTCCGGCCGGCGCGGGGCCAGGAGATCACCGACCTGCCCGAGTACGAGCGTCCGGAACAGGACTTCGAGGTCAGCGTCGCCGACGAGGCGTTCGTTCAGGAACCGTTCATCGAGGCGACAGGCGACAACGACGGCGCGTTCGTCGGGGGGACGACCACCGAACTGTTCGTCGACGGCGAGTTCGTCCGCACCGAGAACGTCCGCATCCCGCCGGAGGCGAGCGGCTACACGGACACCGTCGGCTACGCCATCGACGAGGCCGGCGAGTACGAGGTGACGGTCGCGCTGCCGGACGGCACGACGCTCGCGAGCGAGACCGTGACGATCAAACCGCCCGCGACGGTGGCCGACCTCGCGGACCCCTCGGGCGACGACCACGGCCCCGGGGGCTACACCTACCCGACAGCCGACGCCTTCCAGTCCGGCGCGTTCGACCTGCGTTCGGTGACGGTCGAGCAGACGCCGAGCCTCGCTCGCTTCACCGTCGAGGTGGAGACGCTCTACAACGCCTTCGGCAGCAGCCGCGGCTTCTCGCCGCAGTGGTTCGTCCTCTGGCTCCGCGACCCGAGCGCCGACGGCGGCGCGACCAGCAGCCTCGACGACCTCGGCGCGAACGTGGACTTCGAAGCGCCCTGGCAGTACCGCCTGGAGATCAGCGGCTACTCGAAGAGCGCCGTCGACGCCAGCGGGGCCCCGCTCACCGACGGCGAAGGGAACGGCGTCTCGGTCGGCGAAGCGGTCGACACAGACGCCGGGACGGTCACGCTGAGCGTCGACCGCGCGGCCTTCGACGGCGTCGACGCCGCAGACCTCGAAGTCGTCGCGATGGTCCAATCCGAGGACCGCGGCTCGCTGCGCCCCGTCGCGGAGACGGCCGAGGAGTACGTCTTCGGCGGCGCGAAATCCGGTGCGGTCGAGAACGCGCCCCGCGTCATGGACCTGGTGACGCCCGACGGCGTGAGCCAGGCCGACGCGCTCGCCTACGGGGCCAACGCGCGGGCGACGCTCCCGTTCGTCTCGCTCGACTAGGACTCGGCCACGGCGTCCATCGCCGCTTCGAGGGTGAACTCGCCCTCGTAGAGCGCGCTGCCGACGACGACGGCGGCCGCGCCGGCCCGCTCCAGCGCCAGCACGTCGTCGATGGTCGCGACGCCGCCGCTGGCGACGACCGGGATGTCGACGGCCTCGACCAGCCGTCGGACCGGATCGGTCCGCACGCCGTCGAGTCGCCCCTCCACGTCCACGTCGGTAAAGAGGATGCCGCCGGCACCCAGGTCCGCGTACCGCTCGGCCGCCTCGGCCGGGTCCAGCCCCGTGCCCTCGGTCCAGCCCGAGACGACGACCTCGCCGCCCTTCGCGTCGAGGCTCACCAGCACGCTCTCGGGGTGGGGCTCGCTGATCTCGGCGACGATGTCGGGGTTCTCGACGGCCGCGGTCCCGAGGATGACGCGGTCGAGCCCCCGATCCAGCAGGGAGATCGCGTCCTCGGCAGTGCGGATGCCCCCGCCCAACTGCACCGCGGCGTCGTCGCCCACGGCGTCGAGGACGGCGTCGATGGCCGCGGCGTTCCGCCGCTCGCCCTCGAACGCGCCGTCGAGGTCCACGAGGTGCAGCGTCCGCGCGCCGGCGTCGACCCAGCGCCGCGCCGCCTCGACCGGGTCGCCGTAGGTCTTCTCCGTGCCGCGCTCGCCGCCGACGAGCTGGACCACCTGTCCGTCCTGCATGTCGACCGCGGGGACGACCTCGAACTCGGGGAACATGGGCGTGGCTCGGTCGGCGGCGGTCGAAAGCGTGTCGGTCGCGAGGGACCGAAGGACCCTCGACTCGATGAGCGGGCCCTCGGCCCACGAACCGGAGCGAGGGTGGTCTGGCTGTTCACGTCTAACTGGGTGTCCGGAACACGCCGAACCGGCCCAACAGTTAGGCCGCTGCCGACGGAACTAGACCTATGAGCCTCGATCAGGTGTTCGGGCGGATTCCGGACCCGGGGTCGTACTCCTTCCCGGAGTACTCGCTGCCGCAGGGCGACCCGGTCCGACCCATCGCGGTGACGGCCGAGGAGCTGTCGACGCTGCTCGACCTGTACGAGTCCGTCGCCGCCGTCGACCCGACCGGGATGGACGCGAACCCGTTCCTCCGAGCGACCAGCGACTTCTTCCAGCAGACGTTCGGGACGCCGCTGACGCGGCCGGACGAACGGCTCAGCGACGACATCGCGAGCATGCTCAACGACTTCTCGGACGACCTCGGCGGGAAGCGCCTCGGCGTCGTCGACGCGACGCCGGCCCACCACCGGACGCTGTACTTCTTCCTGACGACCTGCAAGGCGTATCACCTGGCCCCGCACCTGCAGTTCAGCCCCGACCCCGCCGCCGTCGAGACGCTGTACGATGTCTACGAGCGCGTCACCGAACAGGAGTTCTACCTCAAACGTCCCAAGAGCGTCCTCGAATGACGGTGCGGCCGCGACGGTCGAGAACAGCGGCGTCGCCCGTCGAAGGGGCCGACGGCGGCCGCCAACCCGAGTTTATTTGAGCGGGTGGGCGCAACCGTCGCCAATGACCGACAGCGAGGGACCGGAGATTCCGGTCGTCTGCGAGGGGTGTGGCACGCGAACGGCGGTCCCGTTCGACGAGGTCGAGGACGCGGTCGCCCGGCACAACGAGCAGCTCCACGACGGCGACCCGGTGGCGGAAGTCGATCCGGACGTGCTGGAGGAACTCGCGGACCGGTTCGCGCGGGACAGCGGGTTGCTGGAGTGAGGTGAGTGAGACGCGGGCGGCGGCTTACTCCCGAGTGTGGAGCGAGTAGGCGATGAACAGCACGCCGACGAACTGGAAGGCGCGAGTGACGAGCGTGAGCGGTTGCTGGAAGCGGACGGGGAGGACGCCCTGTCTGAGGAGGAGCGACCCGACGAACGCGACGGCGAAGGCCACCGCGGTGAGACAGAACAGGCCGGCCGAGAGGTACCGCATCGAGCGGCTGTCGTGGCGGCGGTAGCCGCGGTAGGCCTGGTAGCCGACGTACCCGCCCAGGAGGGTGGAGCCGAAGGCCAGGCCGACGATGAGCCACTCGACGAGGGTCGGGATGGCGACCATCTCAGAGGTTCTCCCACATCTTCGTGAATCGGTCGGCCGTGTCCTGTTCGTCCTGCCCGGGGAACGCCGGTGACTCCGTCCGCTCGACGGCGGCGTCGAACGCCCCGTCGTCGAGCGCGAGCGAGAACTCCGAGAGCGTCGCGGCGAAGACGCTGTAGTCGTTGCCGCCAGTCTCGATACGGGTCTGTTCCTCGATGAGGCCGTGCTCCCGGAGCCACTCGACCCGTCGGTACACGGTCGGCTGTGACATCTCACACTGTTCGGAGAGCTGTTTCGCAGACATAGGTTTGACACTCGTTGCTGCGAGGATATCCCGGGCGTACTCGTCGCTGAGCAGATCGAGGAGATCGCCCACGTCCGGGTCCTCACTCACGTCCCGGACCACGAACCGTCGGCGAATAAAAGGTCCTGCCAGTTTCCGGGTCAGAAGTCAGGGCTCGGGAGGGCGCGATGCGACAGCGGAGACCGGTCCAGAGGCGGGCCGAAATCGCCGCCCGGGAACTGTCAGAGGCTTGGAGGGCCCAGGCGGCGATCCACACCCCACCTCGAGGACCGATGTGTGACCCATTTCCCCCAGGGTGGACGGCCCGGATCGCTCCGGGGCATGGTGGTGGACAGACAGCGGCGATGACCGGACAGCATGGCGGTTCGGGATCATCAGGCCCGCTGCATTCACAGGGACGCACGGTTGGATAATATAACGACCAGTCGAACTTCTGACCCAGAAAACAGGCCCCTGATAGCTGTCGGCGCGGCGGTCGCGGCGGTGGAATCCGGCGGTTCAGCCGCTCGCGGAACATCCGACCGACCGACCGATGGCGACGAGCCGGTCCGCGGAGACGCCCTGGCCGCGGATCGTGTACCGGTACTCGCCGCAGTTCCAGGAGAGCGACGACGTGAGACCGCGCGAGAGCGACGCCGTCCGGCCGTCGATCGTCACCTGCTCGTCACCCTTCGGTGCCCGGTACGTGAAGTTGTACTTCGCGACGGTGATTCGACTCGTGCGGTTCACGTAGCTGAGGCCGACCCCGTGGATCCGGCCCCGCGTCTGCGTCGCGTAGGCCAGTTCGAACGACGGTGGGAGGTCGACGTCGGGGACGCGAACGTCGGTGTCGGCTTCGAGCGCGTCGACCGTCCGGTAGGTCCGCGTCTCCGGCGTCTCCGGGGCATTTACCGTCGTATTCGCCGGGAAGTCGGGGACGAACGCGTCGTCGCCCACGCCGGTGTCGTAGCTGACGTTCTCGTACGTCGTCGTCACCACCGTTCGCCGCCCGTCGGCCATCCAGACAGTGCGCTGTTTCAGCGGGAAGAACCGCTCTGCGTCGAGCCACAGCGTCTGTTCGTACGCCGCCGACCCGTTCTCGGGCGCGACGTGGACGACGTAGGTCTCCCGCCCGTCGACCGTCTCCGTCCCGCGGTAGCTGACGCCCATCTCGGTCCCCGACGCGACGGCGGCGGCAGCCGGCTGGCGGCCGCCGTGGGGGACCACCGGCAGCGGTTCGACCGTCCGCGGCCGGCCGTCGGTATCCGTCATGTTCAGCCGCTCGAGCAGGCGTTCGAGGCGCGCGCCCTGGTCGTGTGACCCGCCGCTGAGCGAGATACGCGTCGCGTTCCCACGGTCGCGGTCGTACAGCCACAGGGTCGAACCGTTCGACACCCGCAGGTCGTAGCGCGTCGCCGTACTGGAGACGACTTCGAGGCGCTGCTTCCCCGTGCCCGGCCGGAGCGTCGCGTCGTAGACCGTTCGACTCGAAACGGACCCGTTACGCGTGATGGTCGTCGTCCGGGTCGCCTCGACGCCGTCGATGGCGTCGTACTGCGTCGCGACGTCGGCGTCGACGGTCGGACGCGGGGTCGCCGTCGCGCTCGGGACCGCCACCGACCAGGTCGCGGCGGCGAGCACGCTGACGGCGACGACGGTCGCGAGGGTGAGGACGAGCCGTTCCGTTGTGAGGTGTCGAGAGGCCATGTGTGGGCGGCGACTGCGCTCTGTGCGAGCGTCCGGTCTATCAGGAGTGCCAACGTGTCGCCGGACCGTAAAACCTCCCGGTTCGCTCGCGGTCAGTAGTCGCCGAGGACGCCGAGGCGTCTGGCCCGCCGCGTCGTGTATCGGAACACGACGTAGCCGAGCAGGACGTAACCGACGGCGACGCCGACGAGCAGCGCCAGGTCCGCCGCCGGGAACGCCCAGAGGCGCGTACCGTCGACCATCGCCCGCTGGAGGAGCGCGCTGCCGTGAGCGAGCGGGAGCAAGCGGGTCCACCCGAGGTCGAACACCGGCGCGGAGATGAGGAGGATGAACCCGAACTGGAGGAGGTTCAGCCAGTTCCCGATGCGCTTGTAGAGGACGGCGACGCCGCCGGCGGCGAAGCCGAGCCCGAGCACCGATGCGATGGTCAGCGACGCGACCGCGACCACGGTGACGGCGCTGAGCTGGAGCGTCGTGTCGGTGATGAGCAACATCACTGCGAGGATGATCGTCGACGTGAGGAACGTCCGGACCACTTTCGCGACGCCCTTGAACAGGGCGACGGGCGCGAAGCCGAACGGCGTCATGACGTGGCGTTCGAGCGTGCCCCACTGGGCCTCGCTGGCGATGTCGCTTGAGATGGACTGGTACGCGCCGACCGACAGCGTCCAGAGGAAGTAGCCGACCACGATTCCCTCGATGGAGTCCGTGACCGCGCGCCCGGCCAGCATCCGACCGCCGTAGAACAGGAGCGCGAAGAAGAACACGGAGATGACGATGCCGCCGACGGCGTTTGCCGGGTAGCGGACGAACAGCAGGTACTCGCGGTACAGGACGGCCCGGGCGAGGTCCAGGTAGCCCGCTCGCTCTCCGACCGTCGTTGCGTCGTCCGCGCCGTCGGCGGTCATCGCTCGCGCCCCGTCAGTTCGACGAACACGTCTTCTAGGTCCGGTTCGACGGTGCCGACGGCCTCCAGCGTCACGCCGCGCTCGCGACAGCGGTCGAGCAGGCGATAGAAGCCGTCGCTGTCGGTCGCGACCTCGACCCGCGTCGCGCCGTCGACCGCGGTCGTCTCGACCACGTCGAAGCGCGCCCGGAGGTCGTCGAGCAGGTCGTCGGTGAAGTCCGCACTGGTGACGGAGAACCCCGTCGCGGCGTACCGGCGGAGCAGGGCCGACACGCTGTCGTCGGCGATGACCCGCCCCTCGTTCATCACGATCACGCGGTCGCAGACGTCCTCGATCACGTCCATATCGTGGCTGCTGACGACGGCCGTCAGGTCCCGTTCCTCGACGATGCGGCGCAGTTCCCGCCGGAGCGTCAGCGAGCTCTCCACGTCGAGGCCGAGCGTCGGTTCGTCGAGAAACACCACGTCGGCCTCGCTCGCCAGGACGCTCGCGAGCGACACTTTCTGTTTCATCCCGCGCGAGAGGCTCCGGACCGGCTCGTCCGCCTTCTCCAGCAGGTCGAGTTTCTCGAGCAGGCGTTCGTGGCGGTCGGTCAGCGAGCGCGGCTTGACGCCCTTGATCGTCGCGAAGTACCGGAGGTTCTCCCGGACGGTCAACCGCCAGTAGTCGTTTCGCGCCCCCTCCAGCATGGCGTCGACGTGCCGGTACGCCGTCCGCGGGTTCGCGTGGACGTCGATGCCGCGGACCCGGGCGCTCCCGGCGTCCGGCAGCACCAGTCCCAGGATCGACTTGATCGTCGTGGTCTTGCCCGCGCCGTTGGGGCCGAGCAGGCCGACGACTGACCCGCGGTCGATGGTAAAGGACACGTCGTCGACCGCCGTCACGGCGTCCGCACCGCTTCCGAAGCGCTTCGTCAGCCCCTCGACGGCGAGCGCGGGCGGCGACTCGCTCGCGTCGGTCGACGCCGACGCCCCAGTGGACTCTCGCGGTCGCGTTCGCTGGGGTGGCATAGGTCACTCTGCGTGCCTCGGACGGAAAAGGGCGGCTACGGGCGGACCCATCTCGACGCGGCGGCGAACGCCGATTCGCGCGGACCGCTGTCGTCAGTTCTACGTCGAGGGCCCCACAGTCTGGCTGCCGTCACGGGAACGGGGACAGCAGTCCGTCTCAGGCCGTCCCGACGCCCGTGATCTCGAAGCGCGCGCCGCCGTCCTCGCTCTCGGTGACGGAGACCGTCCAGCCGTGGTCGTCGGCGATGCGGCGGACGATAGCGAGACCGAAGCCGGTGCCGTCGGCGTCGCCGGAGTATCGCGTCTCGAACACCCGGTCGCGCTCGTCGGCCGGGATGCCCGGCCCGTCGTCGGCCACGTAGAAGCCGCCGTCCGCGTCGCCGACGGTCACGGTCACGTCGCCGGCGCGTTCGACGGCATCGTCAGAACGCGTTGCGTTCTGACTGCTCGTGGAGCCATGCTCCACGGCGTCCTCGCGAGTGTGCGAGCGGGGATTCGTCGAACCGTGTTCGACGGTATTTCGAAAGAGGTTCTCGAGGAGTCGCCGGAGCTTCGCCGGGTCGGCGCGGATCCGGCGGTCGGTCGCGACGGCGAGCGTCGCGGCGTCCGTCCCGACGCTCTCCCAGCAGTCGGCGGCCGCGTCTCCGAGCGAGACCGGTTCGACCTCGGTCGCGGACTCGCCCTCCCGCGCGAACGTCAGGAGGTCCTCGATGAGCGACCGCATCCGATCGTGGGCGTCCGCCACGGTTTCCAGGTGCTCGCTGTCGTACTCCTCGCGGGCGAGGTCGAGGTGGCCGGAGGCGAGCGCCAGCGGGTTCCGGAGGTCGTGGCTGACGACGCTGGTGAACTCGTCGAGCCGTTCGTTCTGCCGCGCGAGCCGCTCTTCGCGCGCTTTTCGGTGGGTGATGTCCCGGCCGATGCCGACGACTCCGGAGCGGTCGCCCTCGGGGTCGGTCAGGCGCGCGCCGGTGAACTCGTAGGGGAACCGCTCGCCGTCGGCGGTGCGCAGGTCCGCTTCGACGGTCGTCCGCCCTGTTTCGAGCGCTTCGTCGACCGCCGCGACGACCGCGTCGACCTGGTCGTCCGGAAAGAGGTCGGTGACCGACAGGGCCGCGAGTTCGGCGTCGGCGTATCCCGTGACCGCGGGCACGCGGTCGTTCCACCGACGGATGTCGCCCTCCGGGCCGACGACGTAGAACAGGTCGTCGAGCGTGTCGAGCGCCTGATCGACGAACGCTCGCTCCGCGCGGAGTTCGCGCTCGCGGTCGAGGCGGTCGAGCGCCGTCGTCGCGTGGACCGCGAGCATCCGAGCGAGGGACGCGTCCGTCTCGTCGAACGCGGTCGCCTCGCAGGACCCGACGAGGAGGACGCCGTGGTCGTCGAGCGGGAGGAGGAGCTCGCTTCGCACGTCCGTCTCCGAGTTGAACCGGCCGGGATTCGTCGACACGTCGTCGTGGACCCGCGGCTCGCCCGCCTCGAAGGCCTCCCACGCGAGCCCGTCGCCGGGACCGATCACCGGCGGCGTCCCGACGATGTCTTCGACCCGATCGGTCCAGGCGACCGGCCGCAAGTCGCCGTCGTCACCGTCGGCGAAGTGGACCGCGTTGGCCGGCATGTCGAGGATGTCGCGGGCCGACTCGACCGTGATCCGCGCGATTTCGTCTTCGGTCGTGGCCTGCAGGAACGCCCTGGCGGTGGCGTGGAGTTCCTCGATCGCCTGCTCGCGCCGCCTGCGATCGGACGCGTCCCTGACGGTGCAGACGAGTTCGTCGTGGTCGGTCCTCGCGAGCGTGTGGTCCTCGACGAAGGTGCTCCCGTCGGCGCGAACGCCGATCGTCTCGCCGTGCCAGTACCCGGTCTCGTCGATTTGCGGGATGATCTCGTCCCAGACGCGATCGATGTCCTCGTCGCGATAGAGCACTTCCCAGTGCTCTCCGAGCAGGTCCGCGGGGTCGTAGCCGTAGAGGCCGGCGTAGGCGTCGTTGACGTAGATGAACTCCCCGCTCTCGTCGAGGATGCTGATGCCCTCCCGCGCGGTCTCGATCGCTTCGAGGTGGCGCTCGCGGGCCCGCTCGGCGCGCGCTCGCTCGACGGCGTTGACGACCTTGTTCGCCAGCAGCGCGTACTGGTCGGAGCCGGGGGCCTTCTGGAGGTAGTCGGTGACGCCCGCCGAGATGGCCTCGCTCGCGACCGCCTCGCTCCCCTTTCCAGTGAAGAGGACGAACGGCAGGTCGGGGGAGCGCTCGCGAACGGATTCCAGGAACTCGACGCCGTTGCGACCCGGCATGTCGTAGTCCGAGACCACGCAGTCGAACTCCCCGTCCCTGACTCGTTCGAGCCCGGCGGCGGCGCTCGCCTCCGTCTCGACGGTGATAGAATCACGCTCCCGTTCGAGGAAGGTGGCGGCCACGTCGGTGAAATCCGGGTCGTCGTCGACGTGGAGAACGCGGATCCCGTCGGTCATTACACACGATAACGATGAGCACGGTATAATGGTTTTGGGCGCGAGTATCTCCGGTGAGAACCGCGCCCACGGCCGCTACGCGCCCTCGAGGTCGTCCTGCCAGTTCTGGACTTTCGCCAGGAGTTCGACCGGCGGCGTCTCGTTGACGTCGAGGTCCCGGAGTTCCGACAGCACGGCCTCGGCCTCGGGGTCGAGCCCGCCCGCGTCGTCGGCCGGGGAATCCGCCGGAGCCTGTTCGCGGCTGCCGTCGGTCGCCACCGGCTCGTCTGTCGGCTCCGACCCGCCGCTCGCGAACTGGCCCGAACTGAGGTCGAAGACGGCCTGGGTCGTCCCGCCGCCGTCCCGGTCGCTCCCGCGGACCTCGACGGCCTCCTCTTCGCGCAGCCTGTCGAGCACCTCCCGCGAGCGGTCGACGACGGGGGCCGGAACGCCCGCCAGATCGGCGACGTGGACGCCGTAGGAGCGGTCGGTCGGGCCGTCCCGCACCGTCCGGAGGAAGGTCACGTCGCCGTCCGTCTCGTCGGCCGCGACGTGGACGTTCTCGACGGTGGGCAGTTCGTCGCCCAGCGCCGTCAGCTCGTGGTAGTGGGTCGCAAAGAGCGTCTTCGACCGGACGGTGTTGGCGATGTACTCCGTCGCGGCCCACGCGATGGAGATGCCGTCGAAGGTCGCCGTCCCGCGGCCGACCTCGTCGAGGATGACCAGCGACTCGTCGGTCGCGGAGTGGAGGATGTTCGACAGTTCCTGCATCTCCACCATGAACGTCGAGCGGCCCTGGGCGAGTTCGTCCAGCGCGCCGACGCGGGTGTAGATGCCGTCGACGAGGCCGACCGACGCCGACCGCGCCGGGACGAAGCTCCCGACCTGTGCCAGCAGCGTCACGAGCGCGGCCTGGCGCATATACGTCGACTTCCCGCTCATGTTCGGCCCGGTGACGATGAGAAAGCGCCGGTCCTCGTCCATGTAGAGGTCGTTCGGGACGAACTCGGTCGTCTGCTCGACGACGGGGTGCCGGCCGGCCTCGATGGAGAGGGCCTGCCCGTCGTGGACCTCCGGTCGCGTCCAGTCGTTCTCGACGGCGTGGACCGCGAACGACGACAGCGCGTCCACCTCGGCGAGCGCTCGGCCCACGTCCTGCAGGAGCGTCGCGCGCTCGGCCACGCGCTCGCGAAGCGCCTGGAAGCGCTCGTACTCCATGTCGTGGCGGCGCTCCTCCAGTCGCAGCACCTCCCGCTCCTTCTCGTCGAGGTCGGGGATTGTGTAGCGCTTGGAGTTCTTCAGCGTCTTGACGTGCTCGTAGGACTCGGGGACGGCGTCGGTCTCGCTCTTGCCGACCTGGATGTAGTAGCCGTCTGTCTTGTTGCGGTCGACCGAGAGGTGCGTGATACCGGTGCGCTCCTTCTCGCGCTCCGGAAGCGTGTCCAGCCACTCCAGGGCCGCCTCGTGCTCCTCGATGACGGCGTCCAGGTCGTCGTCGTAGCCCGTCCGGAACAGCCCGCCCTGTGTTACGGTGCCCGGCGGGTCGTCGACGAGCGCGGCGTCGAGGTCCGCCGCGAGGTCGTCGGCCGCCGCGCGGTCGGCCCCGGCCACCGCGTCGGCGAGCGGCGACTCGGCCAGTCGCTCCGTCTCCGTGACCGCGTCGGCCACCTTCCCCAGGACTGAGAGGGTCTCCTGGGCCGCCCGGAGGTCCCGCGCGTCGGCGCTGCCCGACGTGGCCCGCGAGGCCAGCCGTTCGAGGTCGTAGGCGTCCGACAGCGTCTCGCGGATGCGCTCGCGGGCCATCGCCGACTCCGCGAACGCCGCGACGCAGGACTGCCGGCGCGCCAGTTCGCCCCGGTCGCGCCGCGGCCGCTGGAGCCACCGCCGGAGCAGTCGCCCGCCCGCGGCGGTGACGGTGTGGTCGAGGGCGTCGAACAGCGACCCCGAGCGGTCGCCCTGCATCGTCTCCGTGAGTTCGAGGTTGCGCTGGGTCGTCGCGTCGAGGTCGACGTACTCCCGCGCGCCGTAGGTCTGCAACCGGGTGATGGCCGCGAGCGTCCCGACGCCCGTGTCCTCGACGTAGGACAGCACCGCGCCGGCGGCCCGGACCGCGGCGTCCCGTTCGCCGACGCCCACGCTGTCGACCGCCTCGCCGCCGAACTGCTCGCGGACGGCGTGGCTCGCCCGCCCCGGCGCGAACGACTCCGAGTCGTGCAGCGTCAGCGCCGCGTCGGTCCGCTCGCGCAGGCGGTCGAGGAAGTCGTCGTCGTTCCGGAGGTCCGGGCCGGGGAGCACCTCGGCGGGCGCGAAGGTGTACAGCTCCGTCAGCGCCGCGCCCGCGTCGGCGTCGTCCAGTTGCGTCACCTGGAACTGGCCCGTCGTCACGTCCGCGACCGCGAGGCCGTAGGTGTCGCCGTCGCCGCGTCCCCCCTCCCGGACGACCGCCGCGAGGTGCTGGGCGGACGCGTCGCCCGTCTCCAGGTGGGTCCCCGGCGTGACGACGCGCGTGATCTCGCGGGCGTGGCCGTCGGCCGTCTCGTGCTGGTCGGCGACGGCGACGCGGTAGCCCCGCTCCACCAGCGCGGAGACGTACGGCGTCAGGTCGTCGACCGGGACGCCGGCCATCGGGTACGACGAGCCGTGGGAGGACTTCTGGCTCACCGTCAGGTCGAGTTCGTCCGCGACGGTCTCGGCGTCCTCGCCGAAGAACTCGTAGAAGTCGCCGCACTGCATCGTCAGCAGGTCCGCGTCGGTCTCCTCTTTGAGCGAGAGGAACTCCCCGACGATGCCCGTCGCCTCTGTCATACGCGTCCGTGGGGTCGTCCGCGGCGTAAGGATTGCGGGTCGGGAGCGACGCTATCGAACCCTCCTCGCGGCCGTATATATTTGAACCACGACGCCGAACGTCCTGTATGGTAGAGACAGGTGAACCGACCATCGATGGCGTGAACGTCGATGCAATTCGCGACTACCTCGAAGAAGCGAGCCTCGTCTTCGCGGTGCTGTTCGGTTCACACGCACGTGGTTCGGCCCACGATACCTCAGATGTCGATATCGCGCTCCGGTTCCCCTCCGAGATGGACGCATACGAGCGGTTCACTCGTCGGAATCGAATCGACGCCGACCTCCAAGAGTACGCCGACGGCTTCGTCGACGTGAGCGACATCGAGTCCCTCCCGCTCCCGGTCGCGGTCGCCGCGCTTCGTGACGGAATCGTCCTCGTGGGCGACGAACGTGCCGTCACGGAGTACAAAAGACGAGTCGAATCGGACTACGACGAGCGGGCGACCGAAAGAGAGCGACTGGAGTTCATCGACCGACTCGCACGCGGAGACGGCTAAATGGTCGACGAAGCCGTCGTCGCGGACAAACTGCGCCACATCAACGACTACACGGACGACTTGAGAGAGATGCGCGGAATATCCAAAGAGCGCTATACCTCGGAGACACCGTTCTCCAGCGAGCGGTCGAGCGGACGTTCATGAATCTAATTCAGTCCTGTATCGACCTCTCACAGCACATCCGCGCTTCGGAAGATCTCAGCCCACAGGGGACCTCGAAAGCGGAGATCGAAGCGCTCGAAAAAAAACGACATCATCACGACGGAGACGCAAGCGAAGATATCTGAGGCGGTCGGCTTCCGAAACGTCCTCGCACACCGCTACGGCGACGTCGACCACGACGTAGTGTACGAAGTGTTGCACACGGACCTGCACTGGTTCGAGCGGTTCCAGCGCGAAATCGCACAGTGGGTCCAGAACCGACACGTCTGAACGCGAGGGATGGCAGTGAAACGACTGGACCCCGTATCCACCGATATGAACGCGACCGAGACCGTCGAGGCGTACTACGCGGCGCTCCGGGCCGGCGACCCGCTCGGGCCCTTCTTCGCCGGTGACGGCGACCGCGAGGTCGTCAAGTTCGGCCTCTCCGAGCGGCTGGTCGGGACCGAGGCCGTCCGCGCCGGCCTGCGGGAGCAGACCGAGACGACGGCCGACTGGACCGTCGACAGCCGCGCGCTCCGCGTGACCGAGCGAGACGGGTATGCGTGGTTCAGCGACGACGTGCGCCTGTGCTGGACCGACGCGGAGACGGGGGAACGCCACGCGTACGACACCCGCTGGAGCGGGACGCTCGAAGCGACCGGTGAGGCGCGTGACTGGCAGTTCGTCGGGCTGCACGTCAGCACCGCCGACGACCTGTCCGAGTGAACGGGCGGGCGAGTCCGCGGCTACTCGAACTCGGCCTCGACGCGGGCGAGCAGGCGTTTGAGTTCGCCGCGGCGCTTCCAGGCCGCCACGCGGTCGGTCAGCGACGCGAGCGGCAGGCCGAGGCTCACGGACGACCGGGCGGTGACGGTCGTGCCGTCGTCGCGGCCCGCCCAGGTCAGCGTGGTCTCCATCGCCTCGAACGGTCCGGCAGACCCCTGCTGGGCGTACTCGTAGCCGTCGGACCGCTCCTCGAAGGCGAACGTCGCCGTCATGCCGCTCGCCCGCCCGGTCACGACGGGTGGGTCCCCGGCGACGTCGACCACCGCGAACGTGCCCTCCGCCTCGACGACGGTCTCGGGCGTGAGAAACGTCTCCACCCGGACCGCCGACGCGGGAACGAACGTCGACGCCTCCACCGTGCGCATACCACTCCCTGACGGCCCGGGATAATGACTGTGGGGGCTGTCAAGCGGTCCGTGGTCCGGTGACGCCGTCACAGCAAGAGCGGGAGCGCCAGCAGGACGAGGAGACCACCGATCACCGCGGTCCCGTAGACGAGGCGCTGGAAGCGCAGCGACGCGGGGACCTCGCCGCGGAGCGCCGGGCGGACCGTCCAGCAGTAGCGGTAGAACGACGCGGCGACCGACGCAGCGGCGACGAGGGTCGTGGCCGCGAGCGCCGCCGTGAGCGGCGCGCCGAGATAGAGCAGGTACGACGGGAGGAAGACGTAGCTCAGGAGAATACCGGACAGCGCGACGACGAGAAACGGGACCGGGTCGACCGGCGTTCCGCGCCTGTTCGTGACATTCATCGAACTGGTCTTGCCGCGGGCGAACAAAAGCCCAACGACCCGGATATATATTGCGACAGGACGCGCCTGTTCGCACATGGCATCCGACGGGGACATCCGCGTGTTGCTCGCGCTCGACCTGCTGCTGTCGCTCGCGTTCAGCGCGGTCGCGCTGTGGGGACTGTCGTTCTTCGGGCTGGTACAGAACACGACGACGAACCTCGCTCTCGCCACGCTCGTCGTGGCGACCCTTACCTACCTGCTCGTCCTGCGCTAACGGACCAGCGAGACGGCCGCGAACACGCCGTAGCTCAGGCCGAACGCGAGCGCCAGCGACCCGGCCCAGGCGAGCACCGTCTTGCCCATCTTCTCGCGGCTGACCTCGCCCCCGCCCGCGGCGGCCCCGGAGCCGACGATGGCCGAGACGATGATCTCGTTGAACGAGACGGGGATGCCGAAGAACACGGCGGTCTGGGCGATGACGAAACTGGGGATGAGCGCCGCGATGGACCGGCGCGGGCCGAGCGAGGAGTAGTCCTGTGCCAGCGCCTTGATCATCCGCGGCGCGCCGGTCCAGGAGCCGATCAGGAGGCCGACGCCGCCGAACAGCAGGACGCCGGTGATGGGAATCGCCGCCGTCGGTCCGGTCCCGAGCAGCGGGAGCAGCGGACCGAGGGCGAGGCCGACCTGACTGCCGCCGGCCGAGAAGGCGACGAGGCCGCCCAGCACGAGCAGGAAGTGGCGCTGGCCGGCGGCCTCGTCGGCCCGCACGTCCCGGTACAGCAGCGCCGCCGCGACCGCGCCACAGCACAGCGTGATCGCCGCGATCGTCGGGAGCGGCGGCGCGTCGAGCGAGCGAGCGAGTGCCCGCGCGACGGACACCTGCTCGTCGCCGGGGGCCAGCAGGACGAACTCGACGTTGGCGAGAATAGCGCCGACGACGCCGGCCAGCAGGGGGACGAGCCGTCCCTCCTCGGTGGCCTCGTGGCGCAACAGCCAGGCGACGGCGAAGGCCATCCCGCCGCCGACGAAGGGAACCGCGACCCACAGCGAGACGATCTCGATGTACTTCGCCGTCGCGGGCTGGCCGCCCATCGCCAGGCCGACGCCGACGACCGCGCCGGTGACGGTGAACGCCGTCGCGATCGGGTAGCCGGTGAAGATGCCGACGGCCACCAGCAGGGCCGCCGTCAGGAGGGCGATGATTGCGGCCACCGCCGACAGGCCGGTGCCGTCTGGGAAGACGACCAGCCCGCTCCCGACGGTCTCGGTGACGTTCGCGCCCTGTAACACGGCCCCGGCCAGTCCGAGGATACCGACGAGAAAGCCCGCTCGCATGACCGAAATCGCGTTCGCGCCGACTGCCGGCGCGAAGGGCGTCGACCCCGACGAACCCGCGCCGATGGCCCACGCCATGAACAGGCTCGCGAGCGAAGCGATAAGCAGCGTCACGAGGACACTCGTCGCGACCATCTACGCCCGGCTTGTCCCCTCCCCGCAATGAGCCTACCGTTCTGTCCGTCCGAGGCGACCGACACGTTTGTCAGGCTGGGCGTGGTACACCGTGGCATGAACGACGACGCCGAATCCTGCGGCCGCTGTAGCATGTCGACTGTCGTCGACGCGACGGCGGACGGCGACGAACGGGACGTCTTCGGCGAGGCCCGCATCGAAATCGACGAGGACGAGGCCCGCGCCGTCTCGCCGGCGGCGTGGCTCGGCGGGGTCAAGCGGCGACTCGACGACCTCGCGACGCGAGTGACGTACGGCCGAAAATAGCGAGCGTGACGGTCCGGACGCCCCGGCTCACTCCGTCGTGACCTCGGCGTCCTCGGGGTCCTCCGCGTCCCGGTCGAGGCGGACCACGCGCGCCTTCATGATGCGCGTGTTCTCGACCTGCTCGACGCGGATCTCGACGCCGTCGTAGGTGATGGTCTCGCCCTCCTCGACGAGGCGGCCGGCGCGGTTGAAGATGAAGCCGGCGATGGTCTCGAACTCCTCGCCCTCGGGGAGTTCGAGGTCCAGCGCCTCGTTGACCTCCTCGATGTTGACCTCGCCTTTGACCGTCACGGTGTCGTCGTCGACGTACTCGATGGGCTCTTCCTCCTCGCCTTCGAGGATCTCGCCGACGATCTCCTCGGTCAGGTCCTCCATCGTCACCAGCCCCTCGGTGGTCCCGAACTCGTCGATGACGATGACCATGTGCATGCGCTCTTTGCGCATCTCCGTCAGCAGGTCGTCGACGTTCTTGGACTCGGGGACGTGCAGCGTCGGTTCGATGAGGTCCTCCAAGTCCATGTCACGGGCCAGCGCCTCGCCGTAGTTGAGGTCGCGGACGAGGTCGCGGATGTGGATGACGCCGATGACGTTGTCCAGGCTCCCCTCGTAGACGGGGATGCGGGCGTGGCCGCTCTGGATACATGTCTCCAGGGCCTCCTCGATGGAGGATTCCTTCGCGACGGCGGTCATGTCGAGTCGCGGCGTCATCACCTCCTTGGCGATGGTGTCGTTGAACCGCAGGGTGCGCTGGAGCATCTCGCGCTCCTCCTCGTCCAGGACGCCCTCGCGCTCGCCCGTCTCGATGATGTCCTGAATCTCCTCGCGGGTGACGTAGGACGTCTCGATGGCCGACCGGCCGCCGGTGATCTTGTTGACGACCCGAGTGAGGTAGTCGAACAAGAGGATGAGCGGCAGCAGGACCCGCTCGGCGACGCGGAGCGGGCGCGCGATGGTGAGCGCCCAGGACTCGGTGTTCTCGACCGCGTAGCTCTTCGGGGCGCTCTCGCCGAACAGCAGGACGATGGCGGTGATTCCGAAGGTCGCGATGGCGACGGCGACGCCCTGGCTCTCGACGTACATCGCCAGCAGCCCCGTCGCGATGGAGGACATCGCGATGTTGACGAGGTTGTTCCCGACGAGGATGGTGACGAGCAGGCGGTGGGGGTCGCTCTTGAGGTCCTTGAGCGTCTTCGCGCCCTTGATTCCGTCTTCGACGAGCGCCTCGGTCCGGTGGGCGGGCAGCGAGAACATCGCGATTTCCGAGGACGAGAAGAACGCCGAGAGAACGATGAGGGCCACGATCGTGGCGATACCGCCGAAGAGGACCGCGCTTTGGGGAACTGGGACGCCGACGACGTCGATCGCTTGCAGCGTCGCTGGAGATAACTCGAACGGCACAGGTGGGTCCAGGGACATCAACGGTCGAAGTTGTGATGCACGGGGATTAAGACTTGTCATGGACCCACCGCCGCCGAAGGCCTTACACGGCGTTCGCGCGTACCACCGCCGTATGAGCGACCCCACACTCACGCTGTATCGGCTGCAGGCGTGTCCGTTCTGCGAGCGCGTCGTCCGGAAACTGGACGCTCTCGGGCTCGAATACCGCTCGCGGTTCGTCGAGCCGATGCACTCCGAGCGGGACGTGGTCAAGCGCCTCACGGGCAAGCGGACCGTCCCGGCCATCGTCGACGAGGACACCGGCGTGACGATGTCCGAGAGCGCCAACATCGTCGACTACCTCGACCGGACGTACGGCGGCGACACGGGGGGTGCGGCCTGATGGACCTCGACTTCGACGTGGTCGATCTGGACGAGATCGAGTACCCCGAGGAAGGCGAGACGGCCCCCGATTTCACCCGCCCGCTCGTGAACGACGAGTACTGGGAGGACGAGTCGCTGTCGTCGCTGTGTGCCGACAGCGACCGCGTGGTGCTCGTCTTCCACGCGATGGACGGGGCGTTCCCGGCCACGTACGTCTGGAACGAGATCCGCGACCGCGGGTGGCACGAGGACGCCACCGTCGTCGGCTGTTCCATCTCGACGCCGTACGCCCACAAGCGACTGCTCGACGAGCGCGACATCGCCGGCGACTACCGGCTGTTCTCGGACCCGGGCAACGGCGTCGCCCGCGAGTACGGCATCGACATGGACCTCGACGGGATGGCCGGCCTCGAAGAGCCGCGACCGGCGGTGTTCGTCCTCGACGGCGACCGGACCGTCGAGTACGCCTGGGTGGCCGCGGAGTGGCCCGACTTCCCCGACTACGACGCCGTCGAGGCCCAGCTCTGACCATGGCGACGATCGCAGACGCCGCGGCCGCCGTCCGCGGCGGCGGGCTCGTCGTCTACCCGACGGAGACGGTGTACGGCCTCGGGGCGGACGCACTGGACGCCCACGCCGTCGAGGGCGTCTTCGCCGCGAAGGGGCGCGACCGCGACGAGCCGATCTCGATGGCGGTCCCGGACGTCGAGACGGCGCGCGAGTACACGCGGCCGACCGAGCGCGAACTGGCGTTCATGCGCGCGTTCCTCCCCGGCCCCGTCACGGTCGTCGTCGAGCGCCGCGAGGCGGTCCCGGACGCGCTGGTCGCCGGCCGCGACCGCGTCGGCATCCGCGTCCCCGACCACCAGGTAGCGCTCGATCTGCTGGCCGAGAGCGGGCCGCTGACGGCGACCAGCGCCAACGTCTCCGGGAAGCCGAGCGCGCGGACCGTCGACGATCTCGACGCCATCGCCGAGCGCGCCGACGCGGTGCTGGACGGCGGCGAGACCGGTGGGACGAGTTCGACCGTCGTGGACGTGCGCGCGGGGACGATCCACCGCCGGGGCGCGATGGCCGACGAGATCGAGGCGTGGCTGGCCGACCGCGAGTGACGGCCGGTCGACGGACTTAGCGGAGCATAGACCGGAGCGACCGCGTCTTGACGCCGCAGTTCTCGCGGAACTCGCAGGGCGCGCACTTGGCGTCGTTGCGGACCCGACCCGGCGGGCCGTCGATGCTGTCGGCGGTCCGGACCGCCCGCCGGTAGACACCGGCGCGCCGCGCGTTCACGTCGATTCTGCGGACCACGCCGTAGGCCGGGTACTCGGCGTAGGCGTGTTCGACCGCCCGTTCGCGCTCCCAGGCCAGCGCCTTCGCGGCGGCGACGAGCCGGACGGTCTGTGGCTCCCAGACGCCGTTCTCGGGCGGCCGCCCGGCGAAGGAAAGCGCCGGGACGGTCCCGTCCGCGCCGGCGACGAGCTTGTGAGCGATGCCGCGGGCGTCCTTGCCCTCCAGATAGGCGTTCGTGTCGGCTGGCGCGACGAGCGCGTCCCAGTCGGCGAGTCGGTCCCGCAGGGACCGGAGCCGGTCGCGGTATTCCTCGGGACCGACCTCGACGGGCGCGGCGAGCAGGGCGGCGTCGTCGGTCAACAGGCGCTCGTACTCCAGCGAGAGCGACCGGATCTGTTCGATCTCGTCGGGGACCTCGCTCGCGCCGTCGCGCCGCCGATAGTAGAGCTTCCGCGGGCAGTAAGCGGCCGTTTCCAGGTCCCGGAACGTGTGGGTCGACATGGCCCTCGCTGGGCCCGTGTTCGGTCAAAAAGGTTCGTCCGGTCCGAGTTCGGTCACATCGACACGTCGGCGTCGGAGTCGAGCGAGTCGATGTCCTCCGTAGCCTCGTCGAGGCCGTCCTCGCGGACGGACGCGGCGTGCTGGGTGGACAGGCCGGCGTCGGTGAGCACGTCCTCGAACTCGCTCTGGAAGCGGTGGGACACCCGCCGGGCGGCGTCCTGCGCGCCGACGACGCGGCGGTAGTGGGCGGCCCAGGACTCGTCGATGTCGAACGTCTCGGCGAGTTCGGCGGTGGTCGGGTCCGCGTCGGCCACGCGGCGGCGGAACGCGGCCAGGTCGAACGGGGCCTCGGTGTCCGCCTCGCGGACGAGGTGCAGGTCGAGGCGCGCCTCGACGACGGCGGACTCGTCGACGCCGAGTTCGTCGGCGACGGCCGCGTCGTCGCTTCCATCGTAGAACCGGCGGACGACGGTGACCAGCGTCTCGTCGTCGAGCTCGGTCTCGAAGGCGTATCGCTCGCGCATCCGCGAGACGACCGCGCCGAGGCGCTCGGCGACGCTGGCCTCGTCGGTGTCGGTGAGAGACCCCCTCGACGCCTCCTGTGACTCCGTGACTGACCCCTCTTCGGCCACGTCCATGAAGATGTCACGGAGCTCTTCGGTCTTCTCGTCCATCGAACCACAACCTACGTCCCTGTGAACAAATATCTGTCGGACGGGCAACTGAAAGTCGGTGAAACTTTCAACGGCGTCTGAATTCCCGCAAGACGGGACAGGGGTGTGGCAACCTTTAAGCGCTCGCGAACCGCGTGTTACCGTATGTCAATGGCACTCCAGGCGACCACGCGGCCCACGTTCTGGCGCATCGGGTCCGTGGGGAAGGCCCTCTTCTACTACCTCGCGGCGCTCGCCCTTCTGGTCTTTTTCTACGGCGTGTACGCGCGGATCAGTCGCTACGCGCAGGGGAGCGACGACCCGGTCGAGCGCCTCGACGACCTGCCCGGCCGGACGCTCGCGGCGGCGCGACTCGCGCTCTCGAACCGCAAGCAACTGGACCGCGACGCCGTCGCCGGCGTGATGCACGCCTTCGTCGTCTGGGGCTTCCTGACGCTGCTCATCGGCACGACGATTCTCGGTATCGACATGGACCTCTACCGGCCGCTGACCGGCGAGTCCTTCTTCGTCGGGCGCTTTTACCTCTCCTATTCGTTCGTGATGGACGCGATGGGGCTGCTGTTCGTCGTCGGCGTCGGCGTGGCGCTGTGGCGGCGCTACGGCCGCCGGATGGAGCGCCTCCACGACCGGCACACCTCCCGCGAGGACGACCTCTTTCTCGGCGCGCTGTTCGTGCTGGGCGTCGGCGGTTACCTCACCGAGGGGGTCCGCATCCTCGGCACGTCAACGATCCGCGACGTGTCCTTCGAGACGGTGAGCTTCGTCGGCTGGTTCGTCAAAGACGTGCTGGTGCTGGCCGGCGTGACCGCCGAGCAGGCCGCCGCGGCCTACCCGTTCGTCTGGTGGAGCCACGCGCTCGTCGCGCTGTGGTTCGTCGCCTGGATCCCCTACGCCAAGCCGTTCCACATGCTCTCGTCGTTCGCCAATCTCGTCGCCCGCGACGAGAAGGCCGGCGTCCGACTGCCGGGCGTGCCGGGCGACGCCGCCCCGGAGGACATCGGGCCCAGCGACATCGACGACTTCTCCTGGAAGCAGTTGCTCGACCACGACGCCTGTACGAAGTGCGGCCGGTGTTCGTCGGTCTGCCCCGCGAAGGAGGCGGGCCGGCCGCTCGACCCGCGCAACGTCATCCTCGACCTGAAACGCTACCGCGAGGAGCGCGACGCCGGCGGCGAGGACGTGCCTATCGTCGCAGACGGGGGCAGTTCGGTCATCGACGCACACACCATGGAGTCCTGTATGTCCTGTATGGCCTGCATGGACGCCTGCCCGGTCGACATCGAGCACGTCACACAGTTCACGGAGATGAACCGCCGGCTCACGGAGGCCGGGGAGATGGACGAGCACGTCCAGGACGCCATGATGAACGTGTTCCAGCACGGCAACACCTTCGGCGACCCCGAGCGCAAGCGCCCCGACTGGACCGAGGACCTCGACTTCGAGGTCCCCGACGCCCGCGAGGAGTCCGTCGAGTACCTCTGGTACGTCGGCGACTACCCGAGCTACGACGAGCGAAACCGCAAGATCGCCCGCGCGCTCGCCACGGTGTTCGAGGCCGCCGGCGTCGACTACGGCATCCTCTACGAGGCCGAACAGACCGACGGCAACGACGTGCGCCGCGTCGGCGAGGAGGGCCTCTACGAGATGCTCGTCGAGGACAACGCGGCCGCCATCGCGGACTGCGAGTACGAGTCCATCGTGACGACGGACCCCCACGCCTACAACACGTTCGCCAACGAGTACCCCGAGTTCGAGGCCTGCGAGTGGGACGGCTCGGACGTGTTCCACTACACGCAGGTGGTCGCGGATCTCGCGGAGTCGGGCGCGCTCGGCCTCGCCGGGACCGAACTCGACTACACCGTCACCTACCACGACCCCTGTCACCTCGGGCGGTACAACGACGTGTTCGAGGCCCCGCGGGACCTCGTGCGGGCCACCGGCGCGGACCTCCACGAGATGCCGCGCAACCGCGACGACTCCTTCTGCTGTGGCGGCGGCGGCGGCGGCCTCTGGATGGACTTCGAGGAGGATACCAAGCCGAGCGAGGAGCGCCTGCGCGAGGCCCTGGAGGACACCGACGCCGGCGACGCCGTCGGGAAGTTCGTCGTCGCGTGCCCGATGTGCATGACGATGTACGAGGACGGACGGAAGACCGGTGGCTACGAGAACGACATCGAAATCGTCGGCGTGACCGAACTGCTGGCAGAAGCGGTCGACCGGGCGGGCTGAGCAAATCCTTACCCCGCTCGGGCGCGTCGGAGTTCGATATGCAGGTCGCACTGGTCACCGTCGGCGACGAACTGCTGGCCGGGGACACGGAGAACACGAACGCCTCGTGGCTCGGGCGACGGCTCACCGCGGCGGGCGCGACGGTCGCCCGCGTCCTGACCGTCCCGGACGACGAGGCGGTCATCGCCGACGCCGTGGCGCGGTACCGCGACGCCTTCGACGCGGTCGTCGTCACCGGCGGCATCGGCGGGACGCCCGACGACGTGACGAAGGCTGGCGTGGCGCGGGCGTTCGGCCGCGACCTCGTCGTGCCCGAGTCGGTGCGCGCCCACCTCGAAGCGAAGGCCGAGCGCTTCGCCGCGGACAACCCAGAGATGGTGGACCGCTACGACATGGACCTCGACCTCGACGCGTGGGCGGCGGTCCCCGAGGGCGGCCAGCCCCTGCTGACCGACGAGAGCTTCGCCGCCGGCTGCGTGGTCGACGGCGTCTATGTCATGCCGGGCATCCCCGAGGAACTGAAGGCGATGTACGAGACCGTCGCCGACGAGTTCGACGGCGACCGGACAACGGAGACGATGCACACGCCCGCACCCGAGGGCGCGCTGGTCGACCGCGTCACCGAGGCCCGCGAGCGGTTCGGCGTCGCCGTCGGAAGCTACCCCCGCAAGGACGACGCGCCGGGACGGGTGAAAGTCACGGGCGACGACCCGGCGGCCGTCGCCGACGCGGCGGCGTGGCTCCGCGAGCGAATCGAGACGGCCGACGGCGGGTGAGCGGGCCTACATCCCGCCGCCCGCACCGCCACAGCCTGCGGCCCCGCCGGCACCTGCAGCCCCGCCGGCCGCAGCGCCAGCGCACGCGGCAGCCGCGCCCGCGCTCGCCCCGGCACAGTGGGCCGCGATGGCCGCCTGCCCGCCGCTGTACGCGCCCGTCCCCATCGATTCGGCGTCGAAGGGCTTCCAGTCGACCGGCGGGATTTCGTCGTCGCCGTTATCCGCCTCGGTGACGGCCGCTCGGAGGGCATCGAGGTCGAATCCGGGGTCGGTCAGGTATCGCTCGACGAGCGGGGGGTGGACCGCGATGCGGCAGTAGACGACCGCGTCCTCGTCTTCGTGGGCGTAGGCGAACTGGAGGTCGTAGTGACGGACGTGGAGGTCGGCGAACGGCTCGTGGACCGCCTCCAGCGCGTGCCCGACGAACGACCAGACGGCGTCGCGGTCCGGTTCGCCGGCGTCCTCGAAGAGGAAGGTAACAACGGGGACGAGGATGTCGTCGCCGTCGTCGTGGACGTTGACCTTGTCGACCTCGGCGAGGTCCGGGTCCTCGGCGAGTTCCTCGGGCAGCGGGTCGAAGGCCGCGTCGATGGCGTCGTTGGCGGCGTCGCGCTCGTCGCGGTAGTCCGGCGTCAGGTCCGCGAAGCCGAGGCCGTCGAGGAAGTCGTGCATCTGCTCGGTCAGCGAGTCGGTGTCGTCGGAGGGCATCGGCCGAGTGTGGCGGCGGCGACGGCATAAATCTCGTGCTCGTGTGCGATTTGGTGTCACAGCGTGGCGGCCGGCGCGTTCCGCCGCCGACCGGGCGGTCGCCGCCGCAAGCGGTGGGTTCATGCCGCGGACGGCCGGAGAGCCCGGTATGAACCTGACACAGCGCCCGCGCCGCCTGCGGACCGACGGCGTGCGCCCGCTGGTGCGCGAGACGGACCTCTCGGCGTCGGACCTCATCGCCCCGGTGTTCGTCGACGCGACGACCGACGAGCGCGTCCCCATCGAGACGATGCCGGGCCACGAGCGCGTCCCCGTCGACCAGGCGGTCGAGCGCGTCGAGGAGGTCCGCGAGACCGGCGTCGAGGCCGTGATGCTGTTCGGCGTCCCCGAGTCGAAGGACCCGAAGGGCACCCGCGCCTGGGCCGAAGACGGCGTCGTGCAGACGGCCGCCCGCCGCATCGCGAGCGAGACGGACGCCTACGTCATCACGGACGTGTGCCTCTGTGAGTACACCGACCACGGCCACTGCGGCGTCCTCGAAGCCGACGCCGAGGACGACCCGCGGCTGACGGTGCGCAACGACGAGACGCTCGGCCTGCTGAAGCGCATCGCGACGAGCCACGCCGCTGCCGGGGCCGACATGGTCGCGCCCTCGGGCATGATCGACGGGATGGTCGGAGCGATCCGCGAGGGGCTCGACGCCGACGGCTTCGACGACGTGCCGATCATGAGCTACGCCGCCAAGTACGAATCGGCGTTCTACGGGCCCTTCCGCGACGCCGCCGACGGCGCGCCGGCCTTCGGCGATCGCCGCCACTACCAGATGGACCCCGCGAACGCACGCGAGGCGCGCCGCGAGGTCGCCCTCGACGTTGAGCAGGGCGCGGACGTGCTGATGGTCAAGCCCGCCCTGCCGTATCTCGACGTGGTCAGGGACATCCGCGAGTCGTACGACCACCCCGTCGCCGCCTACAACGTCTCCGGCGAGTACGCGATGTTGCACGCGGCCGCCGAGAAGGGGTGGCTCGACCTCGAGTCGGTCGCCTACGAGTCGCTGCTGTCAATCAAGCGCGCCGGCGCGGACCTGATTCTGACGTACTTCGCCGAGGACCTGGCCGACCGCCTCTGAGGCGGACCGCCGTCGGTCGCTCGAACGCGACAGCGCCCCAACCTATTCATGCGCCACGGGCGGACTGCCGGTATGCAGCGACAGTCCCTCCTCGTGGCGGTCGTCGCCGCGGTCGCCCTGCTGTCGTTCAGCGTCGGCGCGGCGAGCATCGACGCGGCTACCGGCCGCGACGACGCCGAGCTGTCACCGGACGACGGCGAGATCGAGAACACCGGCGAGCGGCGCCTCGAAGATCCGCCCGGCGGCATCGACCCGCCGTCCGCCGAGGGCGGCGCTCGCGCGCTGCTCCCGAGCGTCCCCGCACCCGCGATCGGCGGCGTCCTCGCCGTGGTCGCCGCCGCCGTGGTCGCCCTGTGGCGGTTCGCCGGCGGCGGGCAGACGGTCGACGAGACGAGCGGCGAGACGCCCAGCGTCGCCGCCTCGAACCCCGAGTCGACGGTGGCGTCACGGACCGCGCGGGACGTCGACGTGCCGCTGACCAACGACGTGTACCGGGCCTGGGCGTCCCTCGAAGAACGGGTCACGCCCGACGGCGCGTCGACACCGCGGGACGTGGCCGCGGACGCGGCGACGGCCGGCGCGGACCCCGACGCCGTGGGCGCGCTCAGGGACCTGTTCGAGCGGGTCCGCTACGGGGCAGCGACGCCGGACGCCGAGATGGAGGGGCGCGCCCGCGAGGCCCTGGAACGGGCGACCGAGGGCGCGGACGACCGGTCGGCCGCGGTCGGGGACGAGCGCGGGGCCGCGAACGGTGACGCCGACTCGCCTGCCCGCGACCCGGAGGCCGAGCCGTGACGGTGCGAACCGTTCCGCTGGCGGTCGGCCTCGGCGCGACGGCGCTGGGACTCGGACTCGCCGCCGTCGGCGCGCCGCTGTTGCCCGCGGGAGCGGTCTCGACGCTCCCGCTGCTCGCGGTGGCCGTCTTCGCCGTGGCCGTCGCCGTCCTCGCGCTCTTGGTGCGCTCGCTCGACGGCGAGCGCGGCCCGCGCCTCCCGGACACCGACAGCCAGTTCGTCTCGGTCCCGGGCGACGCGGTCGACGACGCGCTGGCCGCCGGCGAGGGCCGGGAGGCGATCCGGCGGCGGACCGAGGCCGTCGCCGTCCTCGCGCTCGAACGGGAGGGGCTGTCGCCGGCGGCGGCCCGCGACGCGCTCGGGGACGGGACGTGGACGGACACGGCCGGCGCGCGAGAACTGTTCGACGGTACACCGATCTCGCTCGTCGACCGGCTGTCCGGGTGGCTCTCCGGCACGCGACCGTTCCGTCGGCGGGTCGCGCTGGCCACCGCCGAACTCCTCCGGCGGACCGAGCGATGAGCGAGGGGGTCCAGCGAACCGGGCGGTGGTTCGGGCTGGGCGGGGCCGCGCTGGTGGCCGTCGGCGTCGGCCTCCTGGCGCGGGTCCCCGCGCTCGTCCTGCTCGGCGGCCTCGGCGTCACGCTCGGCGCGTACGATCGGCTGGCCGTCGCGCCGGCGGCCGACGTGACGGTCCGGCGGTCGATCACGCCGCCAGAGCCGTCGCTGGGCGAGCGAGTCACCGTCGCGCTCACCGTCCGCAACGACGGCGACCGAACGATTCCCGACCTGCGGGTCGCCGACGGCGTCCCGGACACCGTCCGCGTCGTCGAGGGGTCGGCCTCGCTGGGGACGGCGCTGCGGCCGGGGGCCGAGGCGACGGTGACCTACGAGATCGCCGGCGGCACCGACCGCTGCGTGTTCGAGCCGGCGACCGTCGTCGTCAGGGACGTGGTCGGCGTGGTCGCGCGTCGGACGCGCGTCGCGGTCGAACCGGACGCCGTCACCTGGGAGCGCCCGGCCGGGTCGGCGCTGCTGCCGCTCGTGCCGGCGGTGGCGCGTCGACCCGGCGCGGTTCCGGTCGACGAGGGCGGCGAGGGCGTCTCCTTCTACGCCGTCCGGGAACACCGCTCGAACGACCCCCTCTCGCGCGTCGACTGGAACCGTTACGCCCGGACCGGCGACCTGTCGACCGTCGAGTTCCGCCGCGAGCAGTCCGCGACGGTCGTGGTCGTGGTCGACGCCCGCGCGGCGGCCGCCGTCGCCCCGCGTCCGGACGCCGAAACGGCCGTCGAGCGGTCGACCGCGGCCGCCGTTGCGCTCGTCGAGGGACTCCCGGAGGACGGCCACGCCGTCGGTATCGCCGCTTACTCGCCACAGCGGGCGTGGCTCGACCCCGGGACCACCGAGGTGCACCGCCGACGGGCCCGCGAGCTGCTGCGAACCGACCGCGCGTTCACTGCCACGCCGGACGGCCGCGAGCCGGACGTCCGCAGGCTGCTCGCGCGGCTCCCGACGGCGGCGAACGTCGTGTTCCTGAGCCCGCTGTGCGACGACGACGCGGCGGCGTTCGCCCGGCGGCTGGCCGCAAACGGTCACCCCGTGACGGTCGTCAGCCCGGACCCGACGGCCGCGGACACGGCGGGCCACCGACTCGCCCGACTCGAACGCGCCGAGCGACTGCGCCTGCTCCGCGCCGCCGGACTCGCCGTCCACGACTGGGGGCCGAACGAGGCGCTCCGGCGCGTCACCGAGCGGGCCTGGAGGGACGGCCGGTGACGGCGCGAACCGGACTCGTCTGCGGCGGCGCGGCGGGGCTGGCGGGGGTCGCGACGCTGTTCGTCGCCGGCGTCGGCACCGCCGCGACCGCCGCGGGCGTCGCCGCCGTCGTCGTGCTCGGCGGCGGCGTCCTGGTCCGTTCCGGCCGACTGGTCGACCTCGCCGGCGCGGCGCTGTTCCTCGAAGTGCTCGTCGCCGCGCTGCAGGGCGCGTCGGCGACGACGGTGCTGGCCGGCGGCGGCGGGACGGTCCTGGCCTGGACCTTCGGGCACGCGGCGGTCGACCTCCGCGACGACCTCGGGACCGGGCCGAGCGTCACCGTCGAGTCCGCGCACGTCGCCGGAACGACGGCGCTGGTCGGCGTGGCCGTCGCGGTGACGACGCTCCTCTTTGGCGTGGACGTGCCCCGGTTACCGCCGCTGGCCCTGGCGAGCGTCGTGCTCGGTGCGATCGCGCTGACGGCGGCGCTCAGGCGGTGAGATTCATTCCTCGGTCGACTCCGCCGCCGCGCCCGACGGCTCGGTCGGGACGAGCACGTCATCGTCGTCGGACAGCAGCAGGCGGAGCGTGACGGTCGTCCACCCGTCGGCTCGGTCGTACGCGATGTCGCCGCCGGCCGCCTCGGCGACCCAGCGGGCGAGCCAGATTCCGAGCCCGCTCCCGTGCTGGAGGTTCGTGATGTTCTCGTCCTCGAAGACGACGGCTCGCTCGACGGCGGGGATGCCCGGCCCGCGGTCCGCGACGCGGAGATAAGCGTCTCCGTCCGCCCGGTCGGCGGTGACGCGGACCGGAGTTCCCGTCGGCGTGTGCTCGACGGCGTTCTCCACGAGGTTGTCGAGCGCGTCGTAGACCGCCGTGCCGCCGGCGACCGGCAGGGTCTCCGGGAGGTCAGTCTCTACGGCCGCGTCCGCGCCGTACCCGTCCGCAATCGACCGAGCCAGCGCCGCGGCGTCGACCGATCGCTCCGGCGAACCGTCGAGGGCGTTCTCCACGTTCCGGGACTTCTCGCTGACGGCGGCGAGTCGCTCCGCCGCGTCGAGCGCTCGCGAGGCCGCGTCCGAGACCGGTTCCGACAGCGCGTTCGAGCGGACGTACTCGCCCATGCCGAACACGACCGAGAGGTCGTTACGGAGGTTGTGGCGCAACACGCGGTGGAGGACGCGGAGCCGGCGCTGCTGTCGCCTGCTGTCGGTGACGTCCGTGTAGATGGCGAACCCGTACCGGCGGCCGTCGGCCGAGTCGTACGGGATGCCCCGGTAGATGAACTCGCGTCGTCCGTCGACGGTCTCGCGGGTGACGATGGCGTAGTTGATCTCCCCGGCGGCGGTACGCTGGTCGTAGTCGACGGCCTCCTCGACGCGCCCGTCCGGGACGATGTAGTCGTTGAGCGGTTCGCCGACGATGGCGGCGCGGTCGTAGCCGAAAGTGTCGACGAAGGCGGGGTTGACCGCCCGGACGACCGGGACGCCGTCGACCATCTCGAAGGCGACGACCGCGTCCTGTATCAGTTCGAAGAGGTGCTCGAAGCGGTCGCCCGGTTCGACCGTCCGGCAGACCGAGCCGACGACGGTGCCACCGACGGCGGCGAACTCGACCGTCGCCGGAACGGGCGCGTCGCCGCCGGTGAACGTGAGCGAGCAGCGACGCGTCACCCGCTCGCCGTCCCTGACAGCCGCGATGGCTTCGTGGAGGGGCTCGCGGTCCGTCTCGGAGACGAGCGACTCGACCGGCCTCCCCGCGAGGGCCTCGGGCGTCGTCCCCAGCAGCGTCGTGAACTCCGCTGTCGCGAGGGCCAGTCGGTCTTCGTCGTCGAGATGGAACATCAGTCGCGCCTGACGCGGAGGAACGGCGGGGACGACAGCCTCGAGACGGGCCGTCGGACGCCGACCTCGCCGCGCGGCGCGGTCGTGAGTTCGATGGACTGTGCGCCGTCTTCCGCCGACAGCGTGAGGGCCTGATCGGCCGCGCCGGCGTAGAACGCCGACAGCGTGGCCGGGACCGCGTCGCCGACGACGTTCAAAACGGTGTCGGTGGCGTCGAAGAGGCCGTCGTCGTTCTCGTATCTGGCCTCCCTGGCCGCCTGCTCGCCCATCGTCTCGATCTCGCCCAGGACGTTGCCGACGACGAGCAGCGGGGCGTCGCGCCGGGAAACGGTCCGCTCGTTGGCCGCTGCGAGCGTCGTGCGGTCGAGGTCGAAGACGTTGCGGCCGCCGTCCCAGGTCCCGAACATGTCGAGGACGAACATATCGTCGCCCGCGAGCGCGTCGTCGAGCGAGCGGTCGGTCGCGGCGAACGCGGCCGCGAGCGTCGAGCGGTCGAGCGTCGGCGTGGGCGTCAGCGACACCGCCCGGCCCGACGCGACCGCTGTGGCACACAGTTGCGCGAGGAGTCCGTCGACCGCGGCCTCCTCGCCGGAGCGGAGCACGCACTGGCCGCCCTCGACGAGCCCGCCGCCACAGAGGTCGTCGAGGCCGTCGACGCCGGTCGAGAGGGTCGGCGCGTCAGCCAGGCGCGCCAGTCGGTCGGCGTCGGCCGCTGCGAGCACGTCGTCGATCTCGCCGAGCATCTCCGTCTGTTCGGACCGGGCCTCGCGGATCGCGTCGAGGTCGTCGTCGATAGCGGTGGCCCGGTCGGCGACCGTCTCGCATCGCTCGGCGACCGCCTCGCTGGTGGCGGCCTGCTCGTCAGTCGCGTCAGAGACCGAGGCGATGCCGTCGGCCGTCTCGGTGACGGTGTCGGCCACGTCGTCGAGTCGGGACATCGCCGTGGAGACCTGCTCGGCCCCGGTGTCGATGCCGTCGACGGCCGCCTCCAGTTGCTCGACGGTGTCGTCGGTGGCGCTCCGGACCGCCGACAGCGTCGCGTCGATCTCGTCGGCCTGCCGCTGGGACTCCTCGGCGAGCGCCTTGATCTCGTCGGCGACGACGGCGAACCCGTCCGTGTCCTCGCCCGCGCGGGCCGCCTCGATGGAGGCGTTGAGCGCCAGCATGTTCGTCTGGTCGGCGATGCGGTCGATTCCGGCCAGCGCGTCCGCGATTCGGTCGACGCGTTCGCGGAGTTCGGCGACCTCGTCGCCGACCGCCTCGCCGATCTCGCGGACGGACTCCATCGTCTCGATGGCGTCTGCGGCGGCCGCTTGCCCCTCCGAGGCCGCCCGCGTCGCCCGCTGGCTCTGCTCGCTGACCTCGGTCGCGGTCGCCGCGATCTCCTCGATCGTGGCCGAGAGCGACGCCATCTCGTCGGCGATCCAGTCGGCGTCGGTCGCCTGTTCGGTCGCGCGGTCGTCGATCCGCGCGAGCTGGTCGTCGACGGTCGTCGAGGCCGCGAGGACGACGTCCAGCGCGCCCTGGGCGTTCGCGACGGCCCGTTCCTCGGTGACGGCCGACGACTGTTCGGGGACCGACGGCTCGTGTTCGGTTACCATAGTCAGTAAGAGAGTTCGCCTATTCCCACTCGTTCGTCAAGTGATATCGGTCGTTTTGCTGTACGTATCCACTTTCCTTCGTACATTCTTTCGGGTCGAGTTCTCGCACCTGTCGACATAATCCTGACGCCGCTGGCAACACCCGCCAGCGGAGCGCGCGCAAGCGAAATCGGCCCATTTGGCCGCTTCGGGCCGGAACCGCGGTCGACATTCGTCCAAAATACGAGTTGTCAGGTGCGCAGTTTCTTGACGGAGAACAACCTTATATCCATAATATCATACCATAATTTGGACGGTCGTCTACCGAACCCCCTCTAATATCCGGGTCTATAAAGGCAAACCTTATGTAGTGGTGTTACCAGACCATCTCCCGTGAAAGAGTTGAAGAAGTCGAGCAAAAGTGGGGAAAAGTTGGACGTGCAAAACCGATTCAGCAAGAAAACGAAACAGGTGAACTAGAAATGAGCTACGCAGCACTACAAGTCGATCCGACGGTACTCGCAGAGGGGGTCAACCTGCTGTGGGTCCTGGTGGTAACGTTCCTGATCTTCTTCATGCACGCGGGCTTCGCCATGCTCGAAGCGGGGCAGGTACGCTCGAAGAACGTCGCGAACCAGCTGACGAAGAACCTCCTGACCTGGTCGGTCGGGGTGACGCTGTTCTTCCTCATCGGATCGGGCATCTCGTCGCTGGTGGGCGGGAGCGGGTTCGCGCCCGCCTTCGGCGCGTCGGCGGCCAACGACTACGTCGGCTGGCTGTTCGGCGCCGTCTTCGCGATGACGGCGGCGACGATCGTCTCCGGGGCGGTGGCCGGTCGCGCGAAGCTCCGCGCCTACATCACGTACACGATCCTGCTGGCCGCGGTCATCTACCCCGTCGTCACCGGGATCACGTGGGCCGGCGCGTACATCAGCTTCGGCGGCGAGTCGTTCCACGACTTCGCGGGCGGCATGATCGTCCACGGCATGGGCGGCATCGCCGGGCTGACTGCGGCGTACGTCCTCGGCCCGCGCATGGGTCGGTACAACGAGGACGGCAGCGTCAACGTCATCCCCGGTCACTCGCTGACTTTCGCCGTGCTCGGGACGCTCGTCCTCGCGTTCGGCTGGTACGGCTTCAACGTCGGTACCGCGGCGACCGTCTTCACGGTCACCGAGGAGGGCACGCTCGCGCTCGGTGCCTTTAGCACCGTGGGCCGCGTGGCGATGACTACCACGATCGCGATGGCCTGCGGTGCGATCGGTGCCGGACTCGCCGCGTGGGCGAAGACCGGCAAGGTCGACACGCTGTACGTCGCGAACGGCCTGCTGGCCGGCCTGGTCGGCATCACGGCCATCCCGGACACCACCACGTGGTGGGGCGCGTTCGTGGTCGGCGGCCTCGCCGGCGCGCAGCTCCCCGTCGTCTTCGGCTTCGTCGAGAAGCGCCTGAAGATCGACGACGTCTGCGCCGTCTTCCCGGTCCACGGGAGCGCCGGCGTGCTCGGGACGCTGCTGTTCCCGTTCGTCGCCACGTCGAGCTCGGTCGGCTCGGTCGTGAACGCGTTCATCGCGCAGCTGATCGGCGTCGTCGCCATCGGAGCGTGGACGGTCGTCGCGACGGCCGCGGTCTGGTTCGTCCTCAAGGCAGTCGGACAGGCTCGGGTCACCCCCGAACACGAACAGGAAGGGCTGGACGTCAGCGAACACGGCGTCGAGACCTACCCCGAATTCGGCGGCGGCGACAGCGTCGTGGCCGACGGCGGCAGCGTGAGCGAATCGATCCGCACTGACGGAGGTTCCAACGAATGACTGACGACACCGAAATCAAGATGGTAGTGGCAATGGTTCGACCAGACAAACTCGGCGACGTGAAGAAGGCGCTGGCGGAGATCGGCGCGCCGTCGCTGACAGTGACGAACGTCTCCGGCCGCGGTTCCCAGCCCGCGAAGAAGGGGCAGTGGCGCGGCGAGGAGTACGTCGTCGACCTCCACCAGAAGGTCAAAATCGAGACAGTCGTCGCGGACATCCCCGCCGAGGACGTCGTCGACGCGATCGCAGACGGGGCACACACCGGCGAGAAAGGCGACGGGAAGATCTTCGTGCTCCCCGTCGACGACGCCTACCAGGTCCGTACCGGAAAACAGGGCCCCGAGGCAGTCTGAGACGACCTGATGGTCGACGACACCGACAGACAGGTCGTGAATGCGCTGCTCCAGGACGGGCGGGCGAGCGCTCGTGACGTCGCTGCCGAGACCGGCATCGCGGCGACGACCGTCTCGCGGCGGATGGACGACCTGGAGTCGAACGGGGTCATCGACGAGTACACCGTCGACGTCGATTACGGCGCGCTCGGTTACGACGTGACCGCCGTGTTCCAGCTGTCCATCGAGGGCGACGGACTCGCGCGGATAGTCGACCAGTTGCGGTCGAGAGACGAGATGATCGCCGTCTACGAGGTGACCGGGAGCCACGACATCGTCGCGGTCGGGAAGTTCACCGACACGGAGGCGATGAACGCGCGTATCAAGTCGCTGCTGACGGATTCGGACGTGCGCGCGGCGTCCACGTCGGTCGTGCTGAACACGGTCTGTGAGAACGAGCAGTTCCCGATCGACCCGAGCGACGCGTAAGCGGTCGGTCGGGCTCTTTTCACCGCGGTCGAATCGCCCCGAGCCGACGGCTCGGGACGCGTGGAGCGAACCGGTCACGCGGCCGTCGGCTCGGGACCGCTGTACGGGCGGGCGAACGCCGAATGCGCACCCGACGGCGGCCACGCGCCGCGACGCTGGCGGTGGGGTTAAGCCCCTCGCCACGTTGTGACAGATATGGGCCTGAAAGTGGACGTGCGGAAGCTGGACCTTTTCAATCAGATGGCGAAGGAGGGGTCGAGCACGGTCGCGGAGAACCTCGGGCAACTGACCGGACTCGACGCGTCGGTGCGGACCTCACAGATCAACTTTCTCGACATGGAGGACGTCAAGACCCACATCGGCGAGGAGAAGGGCGTGGGCATCTACGTCGAGCTGAACGAACCGCCGTACGGCTACGTGCTGTTTCTGCTCGATCCCGAGGACAGCAAGACGATGGCCAGCGCGATGATGGGCGGGATGGGCGAGCCGAGCGAGGGCGAGGGGTTCTCCGACATGGAGCGCTCGGCGATGCAAGAGATCGGGAACATCATGACTTCGGCGTTCATCGACGGGTGGGCGAACGTCCTCCAGACCACCATCGACATGGGGACGCCGAACTTCATCTACGGCCCGGCCGACGGCATCGTCGACGAGATGGGCGGCTGGCCGGACTCGGATCTGGTGTTCGTCGTCGACTCGCACATCACGGTCGACGACGGCGACCTCGGGATGACGGTGTACACCTTCCCCGAACTGGAAGACCTCGTGGCGCTCATCCAGGACATCGACCTCGACACCGACGTGGCGACCGACACCGAAGCCGGCGACATTCTCAAGTAACTGCGGCGCCACCGACTGCCGACCGCTCGCACAGCGGTGCCACCGAGCGGAAATCTTAAATCAACTACATGTATATTTAAAATAAGTGTCTAATACCAAATAAAGTGTTATATATTCGTATCAATAAATAGTCTCCTATGCGATCAAACGAAGGGCTGGGAGGGGTAGATCGGCGATCCCTGCTTCGAGCCGCTGGCGGGGCGGGAACGGTAGGGCTCGCTGGCCTGACCGGCTGTCAGGGTGGCGGCGCATCGGGTGGGACGCCGACGTCGACGAAACCGAAGTTGGGGAACGCCCCGGTCACCGGAGACACCGTCACGTTCGGATTCAACGTCCCGCAGTCTGGAGCCTACTCCTCGGAGGGCAAAGACGAACTCCGCGGGTACGAACTCGCGGTCAAACACCTCAACGACGGCGGCGGCTGGGTGGGGGCCGACGCGTTCGAGTCGCTGACCGGCGACGGCATCCTCGGGAAGGAAGTCGAGTACGTCACGGCCGACACGGAGACGAATCCGAAGGTGGCGACGACGAACGCCGAGGAGATGATCGGTCAGGACGGGGTCGTGATGCTCTCGGGCGGGTCGTCGAGTTCGGTGGCCATCGCCCAGCAGGAAGTCGCCCAGGAGCGGAAGGTCCCGTACATGTGCTGTCTGACTCACTCGAACGACACGACCGGGGCCGACTGTACGAGGTACGGCTTCCGGGAGATGTTCAACGCCTACATGTCCGCACAGGCGCTGCTGCCCGTGCTCAAAGAGAAGTACGGGACGGACGTGGAGTACGCCCAGATCTACGCGAACTACACGTGGGGGCAGTCGGTCGAATCCTCGGTTCGGGACTTCTTCACCAACAGCGGGTGGATCGAACTCACGAGCATCGCGACCCGCCTGGGAACGACGAACTACGAGCAGCCGCTCAAGGAGGCCCGGGACTCGGGCGCGGAGGTCGTCTTCCTCGATCACTACGGGCTGGACGCGGCGAACTCGCTGACGACGGCCCAGAAGATACTCCCTGACGACGTCGGCGTCGTCGTCCCGCTGTACAACCGCATCGTGGCGCGCAACGCCGGGAGCGCCATCGAGGGCGTCGTAGGCACCATCGCCTGGGACATCAGTATCGCCTCGGACCTGTCGAACGCGTTCAAGAACGCCTTCACCTCGGAGTACGGGACCGGACAGTTCCCCTCTGGGGTCGCACACCTCGCGTACGCCCAGACGCTCCAGTACGCGGCCGCCGTCGAGCGCGCCGGGACGTTCTACCCGCCGGACGTCATCCGCGAACTGGAGGACCACACGTACTCGGTCGGGATGGGCGAACAGACGATGCGGGCCTGCGACCACCAGGCCCAGCGCGGCGTCCCGGTCGTCGAGGGACTCGCCGAATCCGAGCAGTCGAAGGGGCGGTACTACAAGCTCCTGCGGACGACGAAGGCCGTCGGCTACGAGTGTGACAGCGGCCCGGCCGCGGAGTGCGACCTCGGCGGCTACGGAGAGTGAGAGCCGCTGACAGCGGCTTCGGTCGAGGCGAGTGACAAGGCCCAACTCCGCGGCGGGCCAAGACCGGGCGTGACCCTGACCGAGCTCGTCGAGGACTATCTGCTGGCCTGGGTGCTGCTCGCCGTCGTCGTCGGCGTGCTCGTTCCGGCCGTCGCCGTCGTCACCCGCGCGGCGACGCCGATCCTCGCGGTGATGGTCGGCAGCGTGTCGCTGACGCTCTCACGCTCGCGGTTTCGCGAGATCGAAGTGCGGGCGCTCGTCGTGACGCTGTGTGGCCACCTGGCGATGCCGCTCGTGGCGTACGCCATCGCCCGCGTGGCGGGCCTCTCTCCGGCGTTGACCGTCGGTTTCGTCCTGCTCGGCGCGGTGACGCCGGAGCTCGTCACGCCCACGATGACCGAACTCGCCGGCGGAGACACCGCGCTCTCGTCGGTCGTGCTGGTCGCCGCCGGCCTCGGCAGCACGGTGGTGGTCCCGGGCGCGACCGCCCTCGTCGACGGTGCGGCGTCGGTCGCGACCTGGCCGATCGTCGAGCAGTTGCTGCTCGCCGTCGTCGCGCCGATGGCCCTCGCCATCGCCGTTCGCGCGCTGTTTCCGGCCCGCGTCGCGCGCCACGACGAGACCTACCCGGCCGTCTCGGCCGTGATGGTCGTGCTCGTCATCGGCGGCGTCACCGGGGCGAACGCCGGCCTGCTCCGCGGGGACCCCGCGACCCTCGCCTTCGTCGGGGCGACGGCGCTGGCGCTGAACGTGACCGGGTACGCGCTCGGGTGGCTCGTCACCGCAGGGACCGCGCGGGCGGCCCGGATCGCCGGGTCGCTCTCGGTCGGGATGCGCGATTTCGCCGTCGCCGCGGCGCTCGTCGTGACCGCGGGCTTCCCGCCGGAGGCCGCGCTCCCGGCCGTCGCCTTCGGCGTCATCGAGATGGCGACGAGCGCAGCGATCGCTCAGCGGGTTTGAGGGGCGTCAAAACGGTGGAGCGGAGTGGACACGAGCGGTGCCCCACCCTGTCAGAGGCGGCGTCCGGGCGCACACGCCATCGGCGGCGCGAGCGGCCCGACGCCAGTGGCCGGCGGTTCGGCGCCGGCGGCCGCGTCACTCGATCAGTTCCGGCGCGGCGTCGTAGGCCACCTCCTGGACCGCCGATTCTTGCGGAGTCGGTACGTCGGCCGCGTCTCCATCGCATCCATCGCGAGCGTCACGGTCCGACATGATCAGTCGTCCGCCGAGATGGGCTGGCCCTCGGCGTCGGTCGGGGCCGGACTGTCACCGTCGTCGAAGGGGTACCACGACTGCTTGCCGTCGGCCAGGCAGGGGTCCTCGTACCCCTCGACTTCGTGGGGTTCGGCCAGTTCCACGATGGTCTCGTGGCCGGTGGCGTCGACCCACTCCCGGAAGGTCTGGCCCTCCGAGCGCAGCGCCGCGTAGGCCTCGACGATGTTCTTGATCATGCCGGGCGCTTCGTCGGCGGGCACGCGCTGGCGGACCCATTCGATGAACGACGGGTTCTCGCCGATGCCGCCGCCGACGCCCACGTCGACGGCCTCGACCATCTGGCCGTCCTTGCGGGCGCGCATCCCCTGGAGGCCGATGTCCGCGGTCATCGCCTGCCCGCAGTCGGCCGTACAGCCCGAGAAGTGCATCTTGATGCGGTCCACGTCGTCGGGCACGTCGACGTTGTCGCCCAGCCAGCGGAGCAGGCGCGCCATCCGCGCCTTCGTCTCGGTGAGCGCCAGCGAGCAGAACTCCGTGCCGGTGCAGGCCATCGCGCCCTGGACGAACGGGTTGGGCTCGGGCGAGTGTTTTTCCAGCAGGGACTCGCCGAGCAGGGCGTCGAGCTGGGCGTCGGGCACGTCCATGACGACCGGGTTCTGCCGGCGGGTCAGGCGCACCTCGCCGGAGCCGTACCTGTCGGCCAGGTCCGCGAGTTCGATGGCGTCTTCAGCGGACAGTCGACCGACGGGGACCGAGAGGCCGACGTAGTTCTTGCCGTCGGTCTGGTCGTAGACGCCGACGTGGTCGTGTGCGCCGTGGCCGGAGCGCTTGCCGGCGTTGTACGTGTACTCGCCGCGGAAGTCGGTCCCGGCGGACTCGAGTTCGAAGTCGAGGCGCTCGTCGAGTTCCGCGCGGATCTCGTCGGTCCCGTGCTCGTCGACGAAGAAGCGCGCGCGGTTCTTCGAGCGGTTCTGGCGGTTGCCGTCCTCGTGGTAGTACTCGACGAACGCGCGCACGGTCTCGACGGCGTGTTCCGGGCGGACGAACAGGTCGAGCGGCCGGGCCTCGCGGGGTTCGCGCCCGCCGAGACCGCCGCCGACGCGGACGTTGAAGCCCTCGACTTCCGCCCCGTCGATGAATTTGTGGGCCGGTTCGAGGCCGATGTCGTTGATGCTGTCCTGGGCGCAGCCCTGTCGACACCCCGTCACCGAGATGTTGAACTTCCGGGGCATGTTACTGAGGTCGTCGTCCTCCCGGATGGTCTCCTGAATCTCGTCTAAGATGGGACGGGACTCGACGTACTCCTCGGCCTTGCCGGCGACCGGGCAGCCGGAGATGTTACGCATCGTGTCCCCGCCCGCGGAGCGCGAGGAGACGCCGACCGCCTCGAGCTTCTCCCAGATCGCCGGGATGTCCTCGAGCTTGAGCCAGTGGAGCTGGATGGACTGGCGCGTCGTGAGGTCGATCCAGCCGTTGCCGAACTCGGGGTTCTCGGCCGGTCCCTTGGCGTAGTCGCGAGCGACTTCGCCGATAGCCCGGAGCTGGTCTGGTTCGAGGATGCCGCCGCAGTTCGTCAGCCGCATCATGAAGTACGACTCCTGACCGCCGCGGTGGTGGAACACGCCCCAGAACTTGAAGCGCGAGAACCACTCCTCGCGCTCGTCCTCGGGGATGGACTCCCAGCCATCCTCGGCGAACTCCTCTAGCTTCTCTCGGACCGCGTCGCCGTACAGCGCTCCCTTGATCTCCTCTTTCTTGTGTGGCATCGCTATCGCCCTCCCGTTTCGAAAGTACGTACTATTTTATCACACATATATGTTCGAATGTCCGCTAATTTACGTCCTATCGTTTTATTCGGAGTGTTAAAACCCTATTCGTTGACAAAGTCGAGATAGAGAGAGCGTTAGCACACGACCGTCAAGAACCGATCCGAGACGGCGGTGATAAGCCGGCCCGTTTGACGAACGGGCGATCAGACCCGCTCGGGCGGACGAGTGTCCAGAAGTGTTCGGCAGCGAGAGCGGCGTCGCTTCAGGGGACTGAAACAGCGAGGGAACCGACGGACAGCGAAGTGACTCAGCGACCGTATCGGCGGTTACGCGGAGCGGTCGCGTGGCGCACAGAGTGTGGCGGGTGTGCCGACCTCGTCGAACGCGTGTTCGGAAACTGGCTCCGCAACGGTGACGGGCGAGAGCCGCGCGACGAAGTCGGAGACGGCCGGCGAGCCGAGTCCGATCGTCGTCTCGCACGCCTCGATTGCCGCCCGCGTGTCGTAGACCGCCGAGAGCGGGCGCGGTCTGCCGCCGACGAGGGGAACCGCACCGTCGTCGTCTGCGGCCTCGAACAACTGCTGGGGAAGCGCGGCGGGGACGAACGGTCGATCACAGGGCGTGACGAACGTCCACTCGCCGCGCGCGACCCGACAGCCGGTTCGGATCCCCGCGACCGGCCCCCCGTCGGGGACGGGGTCGAACGCGAAGCGCGTGTCCAACCCCGAAAGCGCCGCCTCGATGGCCGCTCGCTGGTCGTCGCGGCAGTTGACGACAACCTCGTCCACGGCGTCGCTGACCCCGGCGACGACGTGACGGATCATCGGCTCGCCGTCGAGGTCGGCTGTCGCCTCGTCCGCGTCGCCGAACCGGGCGCCGTGCCCGCCGGCGAGGACCACGGCCGAGCGCATCAGTCGTCCCCGGACGGAACCGTCTCCGTGCTGCTCGACCCGCCGACGAAGCCGGCGGTGTTGGCGACGCGCGCGATCTCCGGCCGGAACACCCATGCCGAGAGCAACACGATGGGGATCATCGAGGCCGCGACGATGGAGTACCCGAGGTGGAGGTTCGCCAGCCACGGGGCGGAGTAGATCAGCGGGTAGATGATCCCGCCGACGGTGCCGACGCCGCCGACGACGCCCGCGACCGCGCCGGAGCTGTTGGGGAACATCGAGGGGACCATCGCGAAGATGGAGCCCTCGGCGAAGGCACAGGCCGTGCCGACGAGGAAGCCGATGACGACGGCGTTCATCAGCACGCCCGAGAGCCCCGCGAGCGTCATCGCGAACATCGTCACGACGATGAAACACAGCGTGACGAACGTCCACTGCTCGCGGTAGTGGCCTTTGAAGAACGGCAGGATGTCCGTCTCCTTGCGGGCGAGCACGTCGCTGACGTAGCCGCCGATGGGACGCAGGAGGCCGGCGGCGACGGAGAACGTCGCGGCGAACGTGCTCGCGACGACGAGGTTGTCCTGGTTGAACGCCTCGCGGTAGTAGGTCGCGAGCCAGCCGTTCATCGAGAGTTCGAGGCCGAAGGACATCACGTACGCCAGCGCGAGGACGACGGTCCCGTAGCGGGTCGCCGTGTGGATCCAGTCCTTGAAGCTCGCGTTGTCCTTGGTCGCCTGGCGCTTCTCCTCGCTCTTTGCGGCCTCGCCGAGCGTGTAGTACGCGACGGCGAGGACGATGGAGACGATGCCGGTGTAGAAGAAGGCGGCCCGCCAGCTCGTGGCGAACAGCGGCCCGCTCCAGCCCGTGCCGAAGACGCGCGGGAGGACGAGCGCACCGCCCGCCGCGCCGGCGTTCCCGACGCCGGCGTAGATGCCCTCGGCCAGTCCGAGGTTCTCCTCTTCGAACCACTCGGCGACGTGCTGGATGCCGATGACGAACGTGATGCCAGCCGTCGCGACGATGAGCCGGGTCACGAAGAACAGGGAGTAGTCCTGTGCGAACGCGCTCGCCATCGAGAACACGCCGACGTACGCCAGCACGATGGCGAAGATGGCCGGCGCGCCGAACTTATCGGAGAGCCAGCCGGTCAGCATCCGGCCGAACGGGGCCATCCAGATGGCCGAGCTGGCGAGGATGCCGATTTCGGCCGTCGTCAGCCCGAACTCGTCGGCGATCGGTCCCGTGAACGGCGCGAACGAGAACCAGATGAGAAACGAGAAGTTGAAGCCGATGGTCGCGAGCACCAGCGTCCGGTACTTCGTCATCTTGATCAGTCCCATCGCGACACCCCCGCGACCGTCGCCGAACGTCCACTGCGACCGAACTGTTGTTGTAATTTGTTATCTTTACGCCGAAATTCCACCACGTTCGAGCACATTGATTCAGTATATGCTATCGAACAGAGGATTATAACGGTGTTCGTTTACAAAATCGGAATATTTTGGCTCGATTCAGACATCCAGACAATCCGATCGTTTCTGTCCGGGCCTGGAAGGCGATTCTTACGAACGTCAACGAAGTCGCCGAATTGAGTGTGTTATCGTCAAGCCAGTATTCGCGAGCGTGGCTGGATGGTCGGCAGTTTCGGTGAGACGGTGAATTTTTGACCTCTGATGGACCGAAACGCCGCCGGCACCGATTCCCGGCGGCGCTCGGCTGCGGCCAGACCACCTCGGCGGGGTCCGATCGGGAGAGCCACCGGTACGAGGGGCGAACGTGTGTGAACATTCGTCGTGATTTCTCTCAAATTTTCTTTCAGCGAAAGTGTTATTCGGCTGGTCGCATGAATATCCTCAATATACAGGGCAATATCGTGTACGAACACGAGATGCTCAGCCGTATACCACTACAATGAGAGACGAACGACGGACCGACGCGCGTCCGCGCTGCCTCGTCCGGTGCCCGCCGGCCGGCGGCCGGACGCGCTCCGTTACCCGAAGCCAGCGCGACGAACCGACTGCGAACGGTCCCAACAGATGAGCTACTGGAAGCCAACCACCTGTATGCGGTGTGCCGTGGGCTGTGGACAGCAACAGCGCGGCGTCGACGAGGGGTACGGCATCGACACGGTTCGCGGGAACCGGAACCACCCGGTCTCGAACGGACTCGCCTGCGAGCGCGGCATCAGAGAGACCGAGAACCCGAGCGGGGAGTGGCTCACGGAGCCGCTGGTCCGACGCGGCGACACGCTCAAGCCGACGTCCTGGGCGACGGCGCTCGGCATCGTCGCCTCGGAGTTCATCCAGACGATCGCGGAGGACCCGAACAGAATCGCCGTCCTCGGGAGCGGCCAGCAGACCAACGAGGCGGCCTACGCGCTCGGGAAGGTGGCCCGCGCCGGCATCGGCACCGAGCACTTCGACGCCAACACGACGCTGTGTATGTCCTCGGCCGTCACGGCGTACTACGACGCCTTCGGCAGCGACGCGCCGCCGTGCACCTACGACGACATCCCGAAGGCGGAGACCCACGTCGTCTGGGGCGCGAACCCGGCCGCGGCACATCCCGTCCTCTATCGCTGGATACTCGACAGCGCGAGCGAGCCGGACAGCCGCCTCGTCGTCGTCGACCCCGTCCGAAGCGAGACCGCCGCCGACGCCGACCGGTGCGTCCAGCTCGAAGCCGGGACGGACGTGGAACTGGCGCGCGCGATCCTCGCGCGGCTGGTCGAGACCGACCGAGTCGACCGCGCGTTCGTCGACGAGGCGACCGACGGCTACGACGAACTCGTCGAGTCGCTCCCGGCGGTCGAGTGCGCCGCGGCCACCGCCGGCGTCTCCGTCGAGGCCGTCGACGCGCTGGCCGACGCCTTCGAGGACCGGACGCTCGTCTACTGGGGGATGGGCGTCAACCAGAGCACGAACGGCACCGACGCCGCGCGGTCGCTCATCAATCTGTGCCTGGCTACGGGGAACATGGGGCCCGGCAGCGGCCCGTTCTCGCTGACCGGCCAGGCCAACTCCATGGGCGCTCGCGTCGTCTCCTCGAAGGAGGCGTGGCCCGGGCACCGGCCGTTCACCGACGACGATCACCGGGCGGCGGTCGCCGACCACTGGGACGTGCCGCTGAGTCGGCTGCCCGAGTCGCCCGGACCGGGGCCGGTCGGCATCGTGGACGAGATCAACCGCGGCCACATCGACGCCTGCTGGACGGTCGCGACGAACCCCGTCGTCGGGATGCCCGACGCCACGAACGTCAGGCGGTCGCTCGACGACATCTTCCTCGTCGTGCAGGACGCGTTCCGCTCGGAGACCGTCGAGTACGCCGACGTGGTCCTGCCCGCGGCGACGTGGGGCGAGAGCGAGGGCACGACGATGAACATGGAGCGGCGCGTCTCGAAGGTCACCGCGGTGAGCGACACGATCGACACCGTCCGACGGGACCTCGACATCATCGCCGCCATCGGGAACCGTATCGACGAGACGCTGTTCGACGGCCCGCCGGTCGACCCGGAGTCCGTCTTCGACGAGTTCGCCGCGCTGACCGAGGGGACCCCCGCCGACTGCTCGGGCATCACCTACGACCGCCTCGATGCGGAACTGGCCGTCAGGTGGCCCGCGCCGGACGAGTCCACCGAAGGCGGGTATCGGTACCACGACCCCGACGCTGACGACGGCGAGACCTGGTCGTTCCCGACGGACACCGGGCGGGCGCAGTTCACGGAGCCGACGTACAAGGGACTCCCCGAACCGACTGACGCGACCTATCCGCTGACGCTGACCACCGGGCGGCGCGCCGAGGCGTACAACACCGACGTCAGGGCGGACGGGCAGACCGGCGACGTCCCGACGGCGCGCATCCACCCCGAGACGGCCGGCCAGTACGTCCAGCTGTTCGACCGCGGTCGGACCGTCGTCGAGTCGCGGCGCGGGAGCGTGACCGTCGACCTCGCGCCGGACGACGCCGTTCCCCCCGAAACCATCTGGATGGACATCCACAACACGGCCGTCAACGAACTGACGCTGCCGGCGGTCGATCCCGAGTCCAACGAGCCGAACTACAAGCAGTGCGCCGTCCGGCTGGCGACGCCAGACACCTCGTCGACGGTGACCCGCAACGGGCTCCCGCGAACCGGCACGCTGGGGAGCGACTGAGGCACGATACCGACGTTTCTGCGAGATGCATCGAGACGGCGAGCGGTGCGAACGGACGACCGGCAGGAGCGGCGAACAGTGAAACCGAGCGGTCAGTCGGCCGCTGCCGGCGGCAGTTCGGCCTCGGGGGCGACGAGGCGAGCGGCGCACTGCTTGAAGTGCGGTTCGTTCGACTGCGGGTCCCGCTCGGAGAGGGTCAGGCGGTTCGTCGCCGGGTGATGGATCGGCAGCCAGACCATGCCGCGCGGGACGCCCTCGTCGCGGTCGATCTCGACGGTCGCGGAGCCCCGTCTGGTCGCGACGGCGAGCCGGTCGTCGGCGACGATCCCGCTGTGTTCGTCGACCGTCTCGGGATGGATGCGGGCCACGAGCGGCCCGGCTTCGCCGCCGCGCGAGCGGACGCCGGTGTTGTAGCCGTCGGCCTCGCGGGCGGTGGTGAGGGTGAGCGGGTACTCGTCGTCGGCCGGTTCGGGGAGCGCCCGCTGGCGGCCGGTCGAGAACTGCGCGCGGCCGGTGCCGGTCGGGAACGACCACGACTCCTCGTCTCCGCCCTCGTAGTAGCGGTAGCCGCCGGCGCTGTCCTCGTCGGGCGCGGGCCACCTGACCGCGTGTACGTCGTCGAGGCGGTCGTAGGTGATGCCCGAGCAGTCGGCGACCGTGCCTTCGGTCAGCGCGGTGAACTCCTCGAAGATGGCTTCCGGGTCCGGAGACGTGTCGTCGTGGAACAGGCCGGGGAACAGCCGCGAGCCGATGGTGGCGATGATGTCGATGTCCTGCTTGACGCCGCTTGGCACGTCGGTCGCCGCCCGCACCCGGGAGATGGTCCGCTCCATGTTCGTCGTCGTGCCCTCGCTCTCGCCCCACGTCGCCGCGGGCAACACCACGTCGGCGACCTCGGTCGTCTCGGTGTGGAAGGCGTCCTGGGCGACGACGAAGGCGTCGTCGAGCGTCTCGCGGACGCGCTCGGCCTCGGGCATCCCGGCGACGGGGTTCGTCGCGACCGTCCAGACGGCCTCGGGACCGTCTTCGAGCATCCCGACCGGGCCGGGTCCGGGGTCGTCCGGCAGGCGGCCGACCGGCACGTCCCAGTGGTCGGCGACGACGCGGCGGTGATCGGGGTCCTCGAAGGCGCGCTGGCCGGGCCAGGAGCCCTTCGAGGAGCAGATGCGCGTCCCCATGGAGTTGGCCTGGCCGGTCAGCGAGAACGGGCCGCCCCCGGGCCGGAGGTTCCCCGTGGCGAGCGTCAGGTCGACGAGCGAGCGCGCGATCTCGGTGCCCTGGACGTGCTGATTGACGCCCATGCCCCAGTAGACGAGCGCCCGCTGGTCGAGCGCGTCGGCAAGCAGGTCCACGTCCGCCGGGTCGACGCCGGCGTCGGCGGCCGCCGCCTCGGCGTCCGGCAGCGAGGCGAGGAGGTCCTCGAAGCCCTCCGTCGCCTCGGCGACGAACGCCCGGTCGATCCGCCCGGTCTCGACCAGCCGCGCGAGGACGGCCCGGGCGAGCGCGAGGTCCGTGCCCGGGTCCGGCGCGACGTGGTGCTCGGAGTTCTCGGCCGTCTCGGAACGAACGGGATCGACGACGACGATTTCCACGTCGTCCTCGTCGGCGGCCTGCCGGATCCAGCGGAACATCACGGGGTGGGCGACCGCGGGGTTCGCGCCCCAGACGACGTGGGTCTCCGTCTTCGGGATGTCGGCGTAGGTACACGGCGGCGCGTCGCTGCCGAACGCCTGGTAGTAGGCGGTGACGGCGCTGGCCATGCACAGCGTCGTGTTGGCGTCGTAGTTGCGCGTGCCGAAGCCGCCCCGGGCGAGTTTCCCGAGCGCGTAGGCCGCCTCGTTGGTCTGCTGGCCGCTCCCGAGGATCGCCACGGCGTCCGGGTCGCGAGCGTGAACCGCCTGGAGGCCCTCGACGGCGCGGGCCAGCGCCACGTCCCATGTCGTCTGGCGGAGTTCGCCGTCACTGCGGACCATCGGCCGCGAGAGCCATTCCCCGTCGGGGTCCTGGCTCTCGCTGATGCCGCGCGAACACGCCAGCCCCTGACTGACCGGATGGGCCGCGTCGCCCCGGGCCGTGTCGATGCCGTACCCCACGTCGGCCGCCCGATGCATGTGCCCGCAGCCGACGGCACAGCGCATGCAGGTGGTCGGGACCCAGTCGCTCACAGCGAATCACGCGCCCCAAAGACGCCCGTCCGTCCACTCATAAACGATATTCCAGCACATTCGGCTAGCATTCTGTCGTCTATGTAGATGAACACGCACTGTAAAACAGTAACTCTTTACGAACCCCTGCCATTCCGAGATAATTCGGACATCCGTTCATCCCGCCTCGCTGGCACCGGGTCCGCTCGGCGGAATCGCACAGACGGCTAACAACAGTTTCTTTCTGACAGCAGTCGAACGCCCGCGTATGAACCACGAGCAGTCGCGAGCGCTGTACGACCGCGCCCTGTCAGTGCTGCCGGGCGGCGTCAACTCCTCGGTCCGTGCGGTCCGGCCGTACCCGTTCTTCGTCGAGAAGGGCGACGGGGGCCACGTCGTCGACGCCGACGGCAACCGCTACATCGACTTCGTGATGGGCTACGGGCCGCTCCTGCTCGGCCACGACATGCCCGAGTCGGTGCAGGCGGCGGTCCAGCAGCGCGCCGCCGAGGGACCGATGTACGGCGCGCCAACGGAGGTCGAGGTCGAACTGGCGGAGTTCGTCACCCGGCACGTCCCGAGCGTCGAGATGATCCGGTTCGTCAACAGCGGGACCGAGGCGACGGTCTCGGCGGTCCGACTGGCGCGGGGCTACACCGGCCGCGACAAGATCGTGGTGATGCAGAGCGGCTACCACGGCGCACAGGAGTCGACGCTGGTCGAGGGCGAAGGCGACCACACCGCACCCTCCAGCCCCGGCATCCCGCAGAGCTTCGCCGAACACACGCTGACGGTCCCGTTCAACGACGAGGCGGCCGCCCGCGAGGTGTTCGAGGAGCACGGCGACGACATCGCCGCGGTCCTCACCGAACCCATCCTCGGGAACTACGGCATCGTCCATCCGGTCGAGGGCTACCACGAGACGCTCCGCGAACTGTGTGACGACCACGGCTCGCTGCTGATCTTCGACGAGGTCATCACCGGCTTCCGCGTCGGCGGCCTCCAGTGCGCCCAGGGCGCGTTCGACATCGACCCCGACATCACCACGTTCGGGAAGATCGTCGGCGGCGGCTTCCCGGTGGGAGCCATCGGCGGCAAGAGCGAGATAATCGAGCAGTTCACGCCGGCCGGCGACGTGTTCCAGTCTGGCACGTTCTCCGGCCACCCCGTCACGATGGCGGCCGGACTGGAGACGCTTCGGTATGCGGCTGAACACGACGTATACGACCACGTCAATTCGCTCGGCGACCGACTCCGCTCGGGCCTGCAGGACATCCTCGAAGACCAGGCCCCAGAGTACACCGTCGTCGGACGCGATTCGATGTTCAAGGTCGTCTTCACCCGGAACGCGCCCGATACCTTCGAGGGTCACTGCGAGGCGGGCTGTCGTCAGCGGGAGTCCTGTCCCCGCTTCGAGCACTGCCCGAAGAACGGCGGCGACGTGAAGCGCGCGGAGACCGAGCGCTGGGAGCGGCTGTTCTGGCCCGCGATGAAAGACCGGGGCGTGTTCCTCACGGCGAACCAGTTCGAGTCACAGTTCATCTGTGATGCCCACACAGGTGAAGACGTAGAGAATGCGCTCGAAGCGTACAAAGAGGCGATATGAAGTGAGCGACGACGACATCGCGCTCTCGGAGAAGCGGATGTACGGCGCGAAGCGCCCGGAGACCCACGCGTACGTCGCGTCGGGGCTGGGCGTCACGCGGGTCGAGACCGCCGGCGGCCAGATCGGCCGGTTCAGCCTGAGCGAGCGCTGTACCGCCCGCGACGTGGCCGGCGCGGCCGGCGAGATCGCCGTCGCCACCGACGAGTCGGTGCTGGTACTGACGGACGACGGGTTCGCGCCGACGGGGTTCGGCCCGGCGACCGCGGTCGGCTACGACGAGGCCGGCCTGCTCGCGGCCGGCGGCGGGCGCGTCGCCCGCTACGCCGACGGGGCGTGGACCGACCTCGGACGCGTCGAGGACGTGCGCGCCATCGGCGGCGGTCTGCTCGCCGCGGCCGACGGCGTGTACGGCCTCCCCTCGCTCGACCGACTGGGGCTGGCCGACGCGACCGACGTGGCCGCCGGCTACGCCGCGACCGAGAGCGGCCTCTTTCGCCGGGGGGACGAGGACTGGACCGAGGTCCGCTCGGGGAGTCACCGCGCCGTCGCCGCCGACGGCGAGCGCGTCCACGCCGCCGCGGCGGACGGACTGTACGAACTGACCGACGGGTCGTGGGAGCCGTGTGCCATCCCCGTGGACGAGCGCGTGGTCGACGTGACCCACGGCGACGACGTGTACGCCGTCACCGAGGCCGGGACCTTCCTGGTCGCCACCGCGGCCGAGGCGACCGCCGACGGCCAGGGCGGGTGGCGACAGCGGTCGCTCGGCGTCCCCGAGGTCGCCGGCGTCGCCGTCGCCTAATTACCCACGTAGGTTTCATTTTCGGAAGACGACCGAGCAGCGACGGCGTCCCGAAACGGCCGTGGGGAGCGGCGAGCGGCACTGTTGCGGAATCGAAACAGGGTTTAGCCCGGACGGCGACCCACCCGATATGATTATCCCCGGGGCTGACACGCAGGCGTTCGCGGCGGCCCTCGCCGAGGCGACCGGCGAGCGGCTGGGACGGGTCGAGTACGAGCGGTTCCCCGACGGCGAGCACGTCGTCCGCGTCCCCGAAGCGGTCTCGGGCGAGCGGGCGGTCGTCGTCGCCTCGACCGTCGACAGCGACGCGCACGTGCAGGTGCTCCAGTTGCAGGACGCGGTCCGCGAGAGCGGGGCCAGCGAGGTCGTCACCGTCCTGCCGTACATGGGCTACGCCCGCCAGGACGAGGCGTTCAAACCAGGCGAACCGATCTCCTCGCGAGCGATGGCCCGCGCCATCTCGACCGGGACCGACCGCGTGGTGACGGTGAATCCCCACGAACCGGCCGTCTGTGACTTCTTCGACGTGCCGGCCGCCCACGTCGACGCCGCGAGCGTCCTCGCCGACCCCCTTCCGGACACCCTCGAAGACCCGCTCTTCCTCTCGCCCGACGAGGGCGCGATCGGCCTCGCCGAGACGGTCCGGAACGCCGCCGGCGAGGGCGAGACGGACTTCTTCGAGAAGGAGCGCGACTACGACACCGGCGACATCGAGATCCGCCCGAGCGACGCGCCGGTGGAAGGCCGCGACGTGGTGCTGGTCGACGACATCATCGCGACGGGGTCGACGATGAGCGAGTCCGTCGGCGTCCTCGACGACCGGAACGCCCAGCGAGTCTTCGTCACCTGCGTCCACCCGATGCTGGCGAGCAACGCGCTGACGAAGCTCAACGGCGCCGGCGTCGAGGCCGTCTACGGGACGGACACGCTCGAACGCGCCGTCAGCGAGGTCAGCGCCGCGCCGGTCGTCGCCGAGGAGCTGTAGTCACCACTCGGCCAGCCCGCCCCACCCGTGGCGGTAGGTGAGGATGCCGAAGAACGCGGCGACGCCGGTGAAGGCCGACGCCGCGCCGAGGTAGAACACCCACTCCATCCCGGCGTTCGTCGTCAGCCAGCCGCCCGCCAGCGGCGCGAGCACCGAGCCGGGCCGCCACACCAGCGAGCGGACGCCGAAGCTCGACGCGACGCCGCTGCCGGACCCCTCGTCGGCGAACAGCGCCATGCTCGCCGGCTCGCGGATGGAGTCGGCGACGCCGAGGAGCGCGTTCAGGGCGACCAGCGGGAGGAAGGCCGCCGAGAGCGATCCGAAGAAGGGGTAGCTCTCGGGCAGGCCGAGCGCCGCGCCGACGGCCGGGGTGAACGGGACGGCCAGCGCGACCGCGCCGTAGCACAGGCCGCCGACGAAGACGAACCGCGCGCGGCCAAAGCGGTCCGACAGCGACCCGGTGTAGGGCTGGGCGAGCATGTTCGTGAACTTCTCGGCGGCCAGCACCACCGCCACCGCCGTCGCGCCGTTGATCGCCGCGTTGTAGCCGAGGCCGCCCTTCGCCGCGGCGACGCCGGCGAAGATGGGAACCCACGTCCGCACCAGCGTCACCGCGACGGCGTACTGCGCGCGGAAGCTCGTGATGGTGAGGATGCGGCGGTTCATCGCGAGGTCTGCGAAAGCGAAGCCGTCCGTGCTCGTCTCGTCCGGGTCGACCCACAGCCAGACCGCGAGCGCGGCGGCGCTACAGACGACCAGCAACAGCCCGAACACGGCGTCGAACCCGAACCGGTCGTACAGCGCGCCGGCCGACAGCGACCCGCCGATGGCCGCGGCGAACCGCCAGGCGTTCGAGGTACCGATGGTGGTGCCCCGCTCGCTGTCGCGGGCGAGCTGGCCCACGAGCGCGAGGCCGAGGAGGCCCGCGACGGTGGCCGCCACGCCCTGGAGGCCGCGGACGAACACGAACTCCCAGCTCGTGGCGACCAGCGGGAACAGGCCGTACACCAGCGCGGCCAGGGCGAGCCCGCCGACGAGGATGGAGCGCTTGTCGAAGCGGTCGCCGAGGTACGACACCGGGATCACGGTCCCGGCCTGGGCCAGCGTCAGTCCCGTCGCGAACATCCCGAGGACGAACCCCTGCGGGTCCAGCAGGTCGATGTAGGTCGGCAGCAGCGTCAGCAGCGTCACGATACCGAAGGAGTTCGCGAAGCGGGTGAAATACAGCGCGTAGAGTTCGCGTGACTCGGTCACTGTCTCCTCGCAGGCGAGACGGGGGCTAACCGCTTACGGTATCGGGCGTAAACCGCGGATAGCGTCGTCGTTGACGCCAAACGGTGTCAAAAAATGCCGCGCGCGAACTTACGCCACGGGCGGGTCGACCGCACCGACCTGTACCATGAGGCCGAGCGTGTCCGGCTGGACCCAGCGCTCCGCGATCAGGCCGTCCTCGATGCGAGTGAACACCATGTTCTGCACTTCGACGGCCTTCCCGGTCGCCTCGGCGCCCATGAACTCGCCCCGGTGTGTCCCCCGCAACGTCACGCGCATGGCGACGGTGTCGCCCTCCGCGACGATGTCCTCGACCGTCGCCGAGAACTCCCCGAACGCGACGCGGACGCCGGCGAGCTGTTCTTTCAGTGCCGCGGGACCCTCCACGACGCCCAACGGACTCCGGTCGACGACGTCGTCCGCGCAAATGTCGTCGAGGCGGTCGAGGTCGCCCTCGGTCGCGACCGCCTCGGGAATCTGTCGTGCGAGCCGCTTGTTGTCCTCCAGTGTCGATGTCGCTGCCATTGGCTCCTCCAGTCAGCGCGCCCGATTCGACGCGTCCCTCGCCCCGGCGTGTCGTCGGTACCGAGCGCTATAGTAACAATTGAAACAGTTTACACACTGATCGACTGCAATCGTGCGATCAGGTGTGCACTGACTTTCAATGGCTACTATAGATCCAGCTACGACGCCGTCCATGTTAATTGTTACCAATAATTAAATTCCCCCAACCATACACGTTTGCGGCGAGAGGCCCGTGCACCGGGACGGCCGGCTCAGTCCGACGCTTCCGCAGCGGCCACGGGCGTGATCGCGATCTCCATCTCCGTACCCTCCACGTCCCACGTCTTGCGGTGGCCGTCCTCGACCGCGCCGAGTTCGTCGGCGCGGACCTCTTCCCTGATGAGGGCCTCGTGCTCGGCGACGAGATCGGCGACTCGGTCGTCGTCGATGTCGAGGTCGACGCGGATGCGCTCCTCGATGTCGAGTTCGAGGTCCTTTCGCATCTCCTGGACCCGGCGGATGACCTCGCGGGCGTAGCCCTCGCTCTCGATGTCCTCGGTGAGCGCGGTGTCGACGTAGACCACGCCGCCGCCGTCGAGCGCGGCGAACTCGGTACCGGTGACGCCGTCGGGCGTCTCGCGGCGGAAGGTGACCATCTCGCCGGTGAGGTCGACGGACTCGCCGAGCGTCTCGGAGACGGCGGCTTCGAGGTCCGCCAGCGACGCCTCGGCGATGCGGGCCTCGTTGAGCGCGTTCATGACGCGGCCGGCGTCGTCGCCGAAGGCCGGGCCGAGTTCGCTCATGTCGGCCTCGGCGGAGTAGGCGAGTTCGCCCCACTCGGCGTCGGCCCCGACGACCTCGACCGCGCGGGCGTTCAGGCGGTCGGCGATGATCGCCTCCTGGGCGCGAACGGCGTCGGCCACGTCGTCGCTGTCGACGTCGACGACGACGCGGGTGACGGGCCAGCGGAGTTTGCGCTCGGCCTGCTGGCGGGCGTTGGACCCCGCCTCCTCGACCTCGCGGACGACCTCGATCTCGCGTTCGAGGGCGGGATCGCGCAGGTCGTCGTCGGCCTCGGGCCAGTCGCACATGTGGACCGTCGGGTGGCCCGACTCCCCGGTGAGCGCCTCGTAGATCTCCTCGGCGACGAACGGCGTGAACGGCGCGAACAGGGCCGCGACCTCCTCCAGCACGCGGTACAGCGTGGCGTAGGCGGCCAGCTTCGAGGCGCTGTCTTCCTCCTCCCACATCCGCTCGCGGACGACCTGGATGTAGAACCGCGAGACGTCCTCGACGACGAAGTCGAGCAGTTCGCCGACGGCCTTGTCGTTCTCGAAGTCGTCCATCGACTCGGTCATCGCCGCCTCGACGCTCTGGAGGCGCGAGAGGACCCACTCGTCGGCGAGTTCGAGGTCATCTCGGACGGCCTCGACGGTGGTCGCTTCGGCGGCTTCGCCTCGATCCGACTGCGTCGGATCGCCGGGCTCGAAGTCGTCGGCGCGCATGTACGGCAGCGGGAAGCGCGCGACGTTCCAGAGGATGTTGAGCCGCCGCTGCATCTCCTGGGTCTCGTCCCACGAGAAGTTCATGTCGACGCCCTGTGCGGTCTGGGAGAGGAGGAACAGCCGCATCGGGTCGCGGCCGTGCTCGTCGATGACCTCGTGTGGGTCGACGAGGATGCCCTTGGACTTGGACATCCCGCGGCCGTCGGGCATGTTGGCGTAGCCGTGCATCAGCACCTGCTTGTACGGACTCTCGCCCGTCGCGGCGGTGCTCATGCCCAGTTGCGACCAGAACCACCCGCGGGTCTGGTCGTGGGCCTCCATGATGAGGTCGGCGGGCCAGAGTTCCTCGAAGTCCTCGGTCTGCTCGGGATAGTCGACGGTCCCCCACGTCGCGACGGAGGAGTCGAGCCACACGTCGAAGACGTCGCCGACGCGGGTGTAGGTCGTGCCGTCCTCGGTGATGGTGAGGTCGTCGACCGTGCCCTTGTGGAGGTCGACAGTCTCGGGGTCGATCTCCTGGTCGACGCGCTTGGCCAGTTCCTCGCGGTCGCCGACGACGATAGCGTCGTCCATGTCGCCCGACCAGTCGTCGGGAAGCCAGATCGGGATCGGAATGCCCCAGTAGCGCTGTCGCGAGACGTTCCAGTCCGGCGCGTCCTCGACGAAGTCGCGGAAGCGGTTGTCGCGGGCCCACTGGGGGTACCACTCGCTGTCCTCGATGTTTTCGAGCAGTTCGTCCTTGATGTCGGTGACCGTGATGAACCACTGGTCGGTGACGATGCGGACGATCCCGGTGTCACAGCGCCAGCAGTGGCCCTCGTTGACGGTGTAGCCCGACTCGCTGGCCAAGAGCGCGCCCTTCGCCTCTAAGTCGGCGATTACGTCGTCGTTCGCGTCGCGGACGAACGTGCCGGCGTAGTCGCCGCCCTGTTCGGTGTAGACGCCGTCGCCGCCGACCGGACAGAAGATTTCGAGCCCGAGTTCGCGGCCGCGCTCGAAGTCCTCTTCACCGTGGCCGGGCGCGGAGTGGACGAGACCGGTCTGGTCCTCGGCGTCGACGTACTCGGCGGTGTAGACCTGCAGGGACCCCTCGCCGCCCGCGTGGTCCGGCACTTCCTCGGCCAGCGGGTGGTCGTACGCCCAGCCGACCATCTCCTCGCCGGTGACCTCCTCGAGTATCTCGAAGTCGTCGTAGCGCCCCTTCGAGAGGACGTCCTCGACGCGCGGTTCGGCGATGTAGAGGACCTCCTCCTCGCCGTCCTTCGTCGCGCGCACGCCCTGATAGGTCACGTCGCCGTCGACGGCGACGAAGGTGTTGGCGGGGATGGTCCACGGCGTCGTCGTCCAGATGACCAGACTGCCCTCGCGGTCCGCGAGCTGGAATTTGACGTAGATAGACGGTTTCCCGACCTCCTCGCGTTCGACCTCGTTGTTGGCGATAGCGGTCTCACACCGGGGGCACTGATTGATGGAGCGCTGGCCCTGCTCGACGAGGCCGCGCTCGTGGGCGCGCCGGAAGCCCCACCACGCGGCCTCCATGTACTCGGGGTTCACCGTCTTGTAGGGGTCGTCCCAGTCCATCCAGACGCCGAAGTCCTGGAAGTCAGACTGGAGGCCCTCCAGTTGCTCCTCGGCGAAGTCCTTGCACTCCTCGATGAAGTTCTCCTCGCCGAAGCGCTCGATGTCCTTCTTGTTCTCGAAGTCCAGTCGCTCCTCGACCTTCGTCTCGATCGGGAGGCCGTGCATGTCGTAGCCCGGCCGGTCGGTCACGTCGTAGCCCTGCATCCGCAGGTAGCGGATGTAGCAGTCCTTCAGGGTCTTGTTCCACGTCGTCCCCATGTGGGCCGCGCCGGAGGTGTACGGCGGCCCGTCGACGAAGAAGTAGTCCTCGCCGTCGGCGCGGTGGGCCTTCGTCTGCTCGTAGGCGTCGACGTCGTCCCAGTAGGAAAAGACCCCCTCCTCCACGTCCTCGGGGTCGTACTGGTCGTCGACAGCGGCGAAACGTTCCATACCCGTCCCATCCGCCGCCGGCAATAAAGGACAATCGATTGTGCGCCTGAGCGGCCGGCGAGCGCACGGCGAGGGCGGCCGCGCCGAGAGTCAGCCCTCGCGCTGGAGGATGAGCCCGGCGGTCTGCCCGCTGTTTTCGGTTATCGGTGCGACGACTTCCCACCCGTCGGCACCGAGGTCGTTCAGTTCGTCGATGGGCACGCTGCTGCCACCGAACATGCCGGTGTCGACATCGAGCGTCTTGTATTCGTAGGAGGGCATACACGCGCAGTGGCGGTGACCAGCGGCAAACGTCTTGTGGTGAACGGACCGGGCGAGCCCGCGACCGCCACCGCTTTGCCGCCGACGGCCGTGCCCTCGCGTGTGCCCGAGTTCCCCGACGACGAGTCCAGGAACGCCCTCGCGGACGAGTGCCGGCGCTGCCCGGACCTCGCCGAGAGCCGGACCTGCATCTCGTGGGGCAACGGCCCGCTGGACGCCGACCTCGTGGTCGTCGGCGAGGCCCCGGCCGAGGGCGACCCGGACGCAGAGCGCTGGCGCGGCGGCAATCTGACCGGCATGGCCTACACGTCCCGGCGCTCCGGCCGGAAGGTCCGCGACCTGCTCGCCGATGCCGGCTACGGCCACGACGCCTGTTACGTCACGAACGCGGTGAAGTGCCACCCGCCGGGGAACCGCGACCCCACCGACGCGGAACTGGCGAACTGCCGGCCGTACCTCGTCGGGGAGATCGAGGCGGTCGACCCGGATGTCGTCGTGGCGACCGGGAAACACGCCACGGAGACGGTGCTCGCGCTCGATGAAACGACGCTCGACGGATTCCTCGACAGCGTGCTCGACCCCCGCCGGAGCGAGGCGCTTGACGTGCCCGTCGTCCCGCTGCTTCATCCCTCCTATCAGGAGGTGTGGCTCTCGCGGCTGGGCTACGACCGCGAGGGGTACGTCGCCGCCATCGCCGAGGCGGTCGGGCGCGCCGCCGGGACCTAGAACATTCATGTGACCGCCGGCCCCACTGCCGCCCATGCCCGAGGACTGCATCTTCTGTCAGATCGTCGCCGGCGACATCCCCAGCCGCACCGTCTACGAGGACGACAGCGTCCTGGCGTTCCTCGACGCGAACCCGCTCGCGCCGGGCCACACGCTCGTCATCCCGAAGGCCCACCACGAGCGCCTGAACGACACGCCCGCCGACGTGGCCGGCGAGGTCCTGTCGACCGTTCACGAACTCGTCCCGGCCGTCGAGGGAGCCGTCGACGCCCCGGCCAGCACCGTCGCGTTCAACAACGGCGAGGAGGCGGGCCAGGAGGTCCCGCACGTCCACGCGCACATCGTCCCGCGCTTCGCCGAGGACGGCGGCCGCCCAATCCACGCGCTGGTCACCGACCGCCCGGACCTCTCCGACGACGAACTCGACGCAATCGAGGGCGACATCGCCGCCGGCCTCGAATAACTTTCCGTATCTTTTTATCGAAAGATAGCCCACGAGAAACGGTATGGGGGTTTCGACGCTCGCGTTCGCGGGGTGTACCGGAGGGGCGGGAACGACCAGGCTGGCAGTGGAGACGGCGGCGACGCTGGCCCGCGGCGGCCGGTCGGTCGCGGTCGTCGACGCGGCCTTCGCCACGCAGGGGCTGGCGAGGTACGTCGAGGGTCGCATCGACGCCGACGCGACCGCGGTGGCGCTCGGCGACGCGCCCGTCGACGAGGCGCTGTACGAGATGGACCTCGACGCCGGCGGCCGGGTCGCGCTGTGTCCGGCCCACGCGCCGTTCGAGCGCCTCGCCCGCGCGAAGTCGCCCGAGAGCGCCCAGACGCTGGAGCGCGCGGTCGACGAACTGGCCGGCCGGTTCGACCGCGTCCTGCTCGACGTGCCGCCGGTCGCGTCGAACCAGGCCGTCGCGGCCGTCACGACAGCCGAAACGCGTGCGCTGGTCGCTCCGGAGAGCGAGCGGGGGCGCGACGCGCTCCCGCGACACCAGGGGCGACTGCGAGACATCGGTGCGCCGGCCGACGCCGTCGTCGCGACGGGGGTCGACGGTGACGGCCCGACGCCCTCGGACGCCGACCACGCGATTCCGCGCATCGGCTCGGACGCGCCGACGCCGCTCGCCACCGACCCCGACACGGAGGTCGCGCCGGCCCTCGCCGCGATGACCGAGGCCCTGCTCGGCGTCGACCTGGGGCTGACCTTCGAGGAGTCGGGGCTGTTCTCGCGCTAGGCGAGCGGGACGACCACGACCGGCCTGTCGGTCCGCGCGAGGAGCGCGCTGGCCGTCTCCCCGACCTCGTCGCCGCTCGCGCCGAGGAGTACTTCGTCGGGGTCGTGCTCGTCGACGGCCGCGAGGAGTTCCTCGACCGGATCGCCCTCTCTCGTTTCCGTCGTGGGCACGAACTCCGCGAGCCGCGAGCGCGCCACGTTGACGGCGTCGCCCGCGTCTCGGTCGGGGGCTTCGGGCTCGCTGACCGCGACCACGACGACGCGGTCGTCGCCGCCCGGGTCGAGCCGGCTCTGAAGGTAGTCGGCGGCGGCCGCGGTGACGTGGACGGAGGTCGTCGCGAGAAGGAACGTCGTCATACCCGGCACTGCGGCCGCCGACCGCTTCGTGTTTTCGCTCGCTCAGGCCGCGGCCAGGACGAGCTGGAGCGCCTTCGGGAGCATGACGCCGACGACCAGCTGGGACCACATCGTGAACGTCGCCGGGTACTCCTTCGTCGCGGTGACGAGTTCGACCCGCTTGCGGTAGCGCTGGTACTCGGGCGGCGGGTCGAGCGCGTCGAACGACCGGATGTCCCAGGGGTCGTCGACGTGGGCTCTGGCTCGCCGGTCGAGTTCGTAGAGACGCTCGCGCTTCTGGCGCGCCATGTGCTGGTGGAGGACGTAGATGCCATAGGCCATGACGCCGACGGCGAGGAGCCAGACGGCCGTGAAGACGGCGTTGACCGCCAGCCCCGGCGCGTCGAGCGCGCGGTAGGCGAACGCGCCGCCGAGGACGTACGGACCGTACGTCGCCACGGCGTAGGCGACGAGGCCGACCATGAGGTAGTAATAGGCCAGCTTGACCAGTTCGCCGACGGGGCGCATCCCGCCGAGTCGCTCCGGGTCGAGGTAGTCGAGCGCCACGTCTGCGGCCGCGATACGGCGGGGCAGCACTACCTCGACGGCGACGTAGGTCGCGAGAAAGGTCGCCAGCACGGGCACGTAGCCGAAGGGCGTCACGACGAGAAAGCGGACCACGCGCGTCCCGCCGCCGGCGGCGTAGAGCTGTTGGATCGTGAGGATACCGACGGCGTTGACGAGCGTGAATCCCACGCCGAGCGCGACGAGGAGCGCGGTGAGTCGGTCCGGGACGAGGCCGTCGAAGCGGTCGGGGTCCGCCACGCGCTCGGCGATGTTGCTCCGTTCGAGCGCCCGGTCGTAGCGACGGTAGAGGTTCTCGGTCGCCAGTGCCGCGCCGAGCAACACGAGCGGCCTGAGCAGCCAGAGCGGGTTCTGGACGAACGTCAGCACCTGCCCCGTCGCCAGTCGGTAGCCCTGGAGGCCCATCAGTTCGACCGCGACGACGGCGAGCGCATACCACGTGAGCGGTCCGATATCGACCGGGAGCCGACTCGTCGGGGCGAGACGGGTGATGCCGGTTCGGTCGAGAAAGCGAGCGACTAGCGGCTCCCCGGCACTGATCTCGCCGTCCGAGGCCGTCCCACCGCCCATACCCTGATATTCAAACCGTCCCGATATTCAAGCTATGGAAAACGGTAGCACGAGACAGTAGTGGCGACCGCCCGAACGCCAGCCAACTATATCAATAGCGTCGCGGTAGTGCGCGCGAAATACACATAGCGACTGTGAGTTTCTGCGTCGCGGCCGTCCCTTCGCTCGTGTCCGAAACCAGCCCCTCGCGGTTCGTCTGTCCCCTCTGTGAGCGAACGTTCGACCGTCCACGGTCCGCCTGCACCCACTGCGGAAGCACGGTCGTCGTCCCGCTGGACGACGGGACCGTCTACGACAGCGTGCTCTCGATGTGCGGCCGGTAGCGACGGACGAGGCCGCGCACCGACGGGCTTACATACGGCCTGGCCTGTACCCGAGAGCGTGCGCGTCGAGAACAGTTTCATCGGCACCGACGGCGTCGGCGAGAAGACCGAGCAGTCCATCTGGGAGGCGGGCGTCACCCACTGGGACGAGTTCGAGCCGTCCGTCGTCGGCGGACAGCGCGGCGAGCGCATCCAGCAGTTCATCGACGAGGGGCGGGACCGCATCGCGGCGACGGACGTGCCCTACTTCGACCGAGCGTTCCCGAGCGGAGAGCGCTGGCGGCTGTACGAGACGTTCAGCGACCGGGCCTGCTTCTTCGACATCGAGACGACGGGCCTCGATCAGGACCGGAATCAGGTGACGACCGTGAGCTTCTACCAGGACGGCGACACGGAGACCCTGGTGGCCGGCGACGACCTGACGAGCGAGACCCTCCGGGCGGCATTCGACGGGGCGGACCTCCTGGTGACGTTCAACGGCAAACGCTTCGACGTGCCCTTCCTCGAAGCGAACTTCGACGTCGACCTCGACCGCCCCCACCTGGACCTGATGTACACCTGCAAGAAGATCGGCCTCTCCGGCGGACTCAAGCAGGTCGAGCGAGACATCGGCATCGAGCGCGACCGGCCCGACATCTCCGGTCGGGACGCGGTGCGGCTCTGGCGAGAGCACGAACAGGGCCGAGACGGTGCACTCGAAACGCTGGTGTCGTACAACCGTGAGGACACTGTGAATCTCGAAACGCTCGCCGAAACGGTGACTGGTCGGCTCGACGAGCAGTTATTCGGTGACTACTACTGACGTGGGACGGTAAAACACACCCCCATCGTTTCGACTGGAGAGTGGCGACGACTCCGAGCGCAGACGCGAGCGCGGCGACCGGTCGGCGAACGGGAACAGTCTGCGTCGGCGGTCACGAGCGGGTCCAGAACGGCGAGTGGCCGTGGCCGAGGAGGATGCTGGCGACGTGGAGCGCGAGGAGTTCGAGCAACAGCGGCCGGTATCCGACCGCACCGACCCCGTAGAGCGCTGGGAGATACACCAGCGGGAGGACGACGGCCCCCCAGAAGGCGACGGGGCGCACGGCGAGGAGGGCGAGTCCCCATCCCAGGCGCGCCGCGGCGACGACGGCCCGGACGGCGACTGCACTCACGGAGCGCTCCGGCCGTCCCGTTCCCCCTGGGGCGTGGAGCGAACGGCCGTCGCTACTCGACTGGTCCACCGTCGGTCACCTGCGTTGGCGTCGGTTGCATTGATTCGGTACTCGAGGGTCGGCGGCTAATCGGTGGTTACTACACCTATACCCCGCCGGCGTCGGCGTGGCTATACACATTCACGCGCCGGGCGTCGGTCGGTTCCGGTCGGCTCACACCGGCGTCACCGGTTCGTCACACGTCGGACACTCGGCGAGCATCCGGGGCCAGTCGCCCGCGGCCTCGTAGGCGACGACGAGGTTCGCCGCCGGGATGGTCGCGTCACAGGCCGGGCACTTCCCGAGCGGTGGGTCGACCGTTTTCGTGTTACGCTCCCGCATACCTCGGTGTTCGTTCTCTGTGCATATTGTTATCAGGCGTCTACCAGGTGCGGGAATCGCCGCCCCGACCCCGACGGCGGGCGGCGTCACGTGTTCGCGCTCGGCGTCGGTTCGCGGGACTAGGCCGGGCGAAGCAGGTGGACGCGACCGGCGAGAGCGCCGAGCAAGAGGCCGGTGAAGTGCGCGACCAGCGCGACGCCGGGGTTCGCCGTCGCGAGCGTGATCGTGGCGGCGACGAGGGCGGCGAGGCCGAGCTGGACCCGCGCCGGCAGTTCGAACCCGCCGACGAGGGTGTCGGTCAGCCGATTGGCCGCGAGCAGGTAGCCGAAGAGCGCGAAGACCGCGCCGCTGGCCCCCAGGACCGAGACGTGACTGACCATCCCGGGGACGAACGGCCCGATCAGCCCTGCAACGGAGACCTGCGAGACACCGGCCAACCCACCGGTCGAGACGAAGAACGCGTGAAAACGGGCCCGCGACGCCCGGCGCTCGACGATGGCCCCGGCCAGGGCGAGGCCGACGGCGTTGGCGAGCAGGTGCGGGAGGCTGGCGTGGGCGTACACGCTGGTCACGAGCGTCCACGGGCGACTGAACAGCGGCGGCGAGAGGGCGAACAGGCCCCTCGCGGGGCCGACGAGCCCGACGACCTGCTGGACGGCGAAGACGCCGGCGAGGAGCGCCAGCGTGACCGCGGTCGGACTGTCGCGGAGGGATGGCATCGGCCCGTTATTGCCGCCGCGCGCACAAGAAACGCCCGGGCGTCGGGTCGACAGTTGGGGGGCACATCACACCCGTCAGGTCGTTCCAGAACGCATACGTGGACCCGACGCGTTGCTCCGCGCATGTCAGACCTGCGCGAGACGCTCGCCTCGGCCTTCGCCGAGGAGACCGACGACGAGACCGCACAGACCGCCGCCGAGAACGCCGCCGCCTTCGCCGAGGAGTACGACGAGGACCTGACCGCGGAGCGCGTCACCGACCTGCTCGACGACGCGCCCTACGAGGCGTTCGCCCACCGCTTCGACTGGGTCGTCGGCGAACTCGCCGCCGAGAACGAGGACTGCACCGACTCCCGAGAGTTCCGCCTCGACGGGTTCGACGCCCTCGCCGCCGACGCCGACATCGGGGCCTGAGCGGGGATGTCCGGGGGGACGTACACGCTCGTGCTCGAACGACGCGGCGACGACGCCATCGAAGTCGGCGCGCTTGGCGAGCGACCGTTTCCGGCGGGGTGGTACGCCTACACCGGGAGCGCGCTGGGGAGCGGCGGGTTCGGTCGCGTCGACAGACACCGCGCCATCGCGGCCGGCGAGAACGACACCCGACACTGGCACGTCGACTACCTGCTCGGCGACCCGGCCACCGCCATCGACCGCGTCGTGACGACCGCGGCCGACGCGGAGTGCGCCGTCGCGTCGGCGGTCGACGGCCCGGCGGCCGAGGGGTTCGGCCGCGTCGACGGCTTCGGCTGTTCGGACTGCGACTGCCGCTCGCACCTGGCGTACCACGAGCGCCGCGACCGCCTGCTCCACGCCGTTTCGGCGGCCCACGACGCCGTTCGGGACGACGCGAGCGCCGCGAGCGAGTAGGCGCTAGCCGGTCGCCGTGGCGGCGAGCACGCGCCCGGCGCGCCGCTCAGGAGATGTGGATGGCGGGCTTGTTCGGCCGGGCCTTCGCCGCGAGGTCGTCGCCCTCGGTCGCCCGCCGGACGGTCACCTCGCTGCCGAACTCGTCTTCGAACAGCCACGCGGCCTGCCGGAGCACGTCGAGTTCGCGCTCGCCGTCGACGATCGGTTCCAGGCCGGCCCCGCGGTCGGCCAGGTCTCCGGCGTAGTCGGCGGCCGCGTCGCCGTGGCGTTTGATCGCCTCGTCGGCCATGATCGCGCCGACGATGGCGTCGTCCGGGTCGGCCGCGCGGGCGATCTCGTAGGCCCGGTACTTCCAGTCGGCGGCGACGACGAGTTCGATTTCGTCCGGTTCCTCGATGTCGACCACCTCGGTGATGTCGCGCACGTCGTCGAGCGTGCGCCGGACGACCTCGCGTTCGATTCGGTAGTCGTCCACGTCGCGAAGCGGTTCGGGCCAGCGGTGCTCGGCGACAAGGCCGTCCTCGTCGAGCAGGTGCCACATCTCCTCGGCGAGGAACGGCGCGATAGGGGCGACCAGCGCGGTCAGCACCCGCAGCCCGCGGCCGTAGGCGAACCGGTAGGGGCGGTCGTGGCTCGCGTACCGGCCGAGCAGGCGGGCGAAGCGCTGGAGTTCGCCGACGACGCGGTGAAAGCGAAAGCGCTCGTACTCCTCGGTGACGGCCGCGATGGTCCGGTCGATCTCGCGTTCGAGGTAGGCGTCGTGGTCGGCGCTCTCGGTTCGCGCGTCCATCCCGTCGGCGTACTCCGCGACGAGTCGGTACAGCGTCTGCTGGAAGTCGTAGGCCGTCGAGACGTCCTTGACCGTCCACTCGAAGTCCTGGGAGGGGTGGGCCGCCGAGAGGACGAACAGCCGCGTCGTCTCGGCCCCGTACTCGTGGGGCGCGATGTCGTTGCCCTTCGACTTGGACATCTTCTCGCCGCCGTGGAGCACCGTCCCCTGATTGATGAGTCGCTCGACGGGTTCGTCGCAATCCAGCAGGCCGATGTCGGAGAGCGCCCGGGCGAAGAAGCGAATGTACAGGAGGTGCAACACGGCGTGTTCCTCGCCGCCGACGTACACGTCGACCGGGAGCCACTCGTCGGCGGTCGCCTGGTCGAACGGCGCGTCGTCGAAGTGGCTCGCGGGTTCACCGCTCGCCTGTTCCGAGCCGCGTTGCGCCTCGCCGTGCGGCGACAGGTACCGCAGGAAGTACCACGAGGAGTCGACGAACGTGTCCATCGTGTCCGTCTCGCGGACGGCGTCGGCCCCGCAGTCGGGACAGGTCGTCCGCTTCCACTCCTCGGCCGCGTCGAGCGGGTTCCCGGTCGTCTGGACGTACTCCGGCAGTTCGACGGGGAGGTCTTCCTCGGGGACGGGGACGTGGCCGCAGTCGTCGCAGTGGACGACGGGGATCGGCGTCCCCCAGTAGCGCTGGCGGGAGATGAGCCAGTCGCGGAGGCGGTAGGTCACGGCTTCCTCGGCGGCGTCGTGGTCCAGCAGGCGCTCGCGGGCGGCCGAACTGGCGAGGCCGTCGTAGTCGTCGCTCCCGGTCAGCATCCCGTCGTCGGTGTAGGGGGCGTGCGGGAGGTCCGTCCCGCTGCCGTCGACCGGTTCGACGACCTGCTCGACGGGCAGACCCTGTTCGCTGGCGAAGGCGTGGTCGCGCTCGTTGTGCGCGGGCACGCCCATGACCGCGCCCGTCCCCACGTCGTCGAGGACGTACGCCGCGACGTAGACGGGAATCTCCGCGCCGGTGTAGGGGTGAGTCGCCGTCAGGTCAGTCTCGACGCCGCTCATGCCGGCGTCGTCGGTGGCGGCGACCGACTCTACGTAGTCGGCGACGGTCTCGTCGTCTTCGGCGAGCGCGCGAGCGAGGTCGTGACCGGGCGAGAGCGCCAGGTACGTCGCGCCGTAGGCGGTGTCGAGGCGGGTGGTGAAGGCGTCGACCGCGGGGTGGTCGTCGTGGCCGACGGCGAAGGTGACGCGCGCGCCCTCCTGGCGGCCGATCCAGTTGCGCTGGCTGTCGCGGACGCCCTCGGGCCAGCCGTCCAGGTCGTCCAGGCCGTCGTACAGCTCCTCGGCGTAGTCGGTGATGGAGAGGAACCACTGGTCGAGGTCGCGCTGTTCGACGGCCGTGCCGCAGCGCCAGCAGACGCCCTGGCCGTGGGCGTGGCTGTGGCCGATCGCGTCGTCGGGCGTCTCGACCTGCGCGTCGGCCAGCACCGTCTCGCAGTCAGGACACCAGTTCACCGTCGCCGCGTCGTACTCGACCAGCCCCTCGTCGTAGAAGCGCGTGAACAGCCACTGGTTCCAGCGGTAGTACTCCGGGTCGCAGGTCGTGATCTCCCGGGACCAGTCGTAGCCAAAGCCCATCTCCCGGAGGTCGTCTTTCATCTGGTCGATGCAGGTCCGCGTCCAGGACTCGGGGTCGGTGTCGCGCTCGTAGGCCGCGTTCTCCGCCGGCAGGCCGAAGGCGTCCCACCCCATCGGGTGGAGCACGTCGTCGCCGGCCATCCGCCGATACCTGGCGTACGCGTCGGTGATGGCGTAGTTCCGGATATGTCCCATGTGCAGCGATCCGGAGGTGTAGGGGAACATCCCCAGCACGTAGGTCGGGTCGTCGGCGTCGGCCGGACACTCGAAGACGCCCTCTCGCTCCCAGACCCGCTGCCAGTACTCCTGGACCCGCGCGTGGTCGTATCGGCGCGACATTTGCTAGTTCGTGGTGTGCCGCCCGCGCACATCAGTGTTCGGCTAGCCGGCGTCGCTCGTGTCACGAAGAGCGTGCGGGGACCTGTCGGGATAGAAATATGGACTGTGGACGGTCGTCACGGAAACAGACACACCCGTCTCACTCGTTCTCGAGTGCTGCATAGATTTCCGCGTGGCGGCGCCCATCGAGCTTCCCCATCTCGAGGGCGATCTCCCGGCGTTCGGCGTCGCTTTCGGCCGCTTGATACCGTTCGTACAGCTCGCGGACCTCGTCGTCAGTCGCTGTCGAGGAGTCGGTGCTAGACGCCATTTCTCCGTCGGAGACTACCCAGTGTGTCCATTTATCAGTTGCGGCGAGCACACGCCCGGAAGTAGATGACCGCAGTCCCTGTATCGACCGCGGCTTCGTCAGTTGCGAAACGGTGCAAGAGGGCCCGAATTTCATCGCCGTATTCGAACGCGTATCCGTTCATCATATAGAAGACGACGACTGTTCGGAGTGCTGTTCGCTTGTTCCCGTCAACGAACGGATGGTCCGCAACGAGTAACCGCATCAGGTGGACCGCCTTCTCGTGGATCGTCTCGGGAACCGCCCCGAAGAATCCCTCAGAGATGTACTGCAGCGCGGATGTGATCGCGTCCTCCGACCGAATCCCCGATTCCGTGGTGGCGCCTTCTTCCACGATCTGCTCGTGGAGATCGAGGATAAGTTCGACGCAGGGATACGCGAGATCGTCAGTCACACGCTCGACTTTTTCACGCTCCTCGTTAACTATTTCTCAGCCGTCGAGATCCGGTCCTACCGTCGATAGCACGTGTACACATACAGAGTACTGTGCGTCATTTTTGTATCCGCAGTCCCCGTCAAGCGGTCGTTGCGGTAGGTAAGACACCGAATCGACGACCGACGACTACTCCTCGCCGGACTCGTAGTGATCGCCGGCGGCCTCGGGCAGGCGAGTGCGGCCCACCAAGGCGAGCACGAGGATGACGGCGACGAAGGGGATGGTCTGGACCAGCGAGTCGGGGACGGCGATCACGTCGGCCGTCTGGAGGCGCAGTTGCGTGGCGTCGAGGCCGGCGAACAGCGCCGTCGAGAGGAGCGCGCCGACGGGGTTGTAGTTGCCAAAGAGGTAGGCGACGATGGCGATGAACCCCTTGCCGTTGACCATCGTCGGGCCGTTGCCGGTGAACTGGCCGATGTTGAACGCCAGCGCGGCCCCGCCCATGCCCGAGAGGACGCCGGACAGCAGGACGGCGGCGTAGCGGACGCGGGACACGTCGACGCCGGCGGTGTCGAGGGCCTTCGGGTTCTCGCCGGCGGCGCGAACCCAGCGGCCGAAGGTGGTGCGGTTCAGGACGTACCACGAGACCAGGACCGCGATCAGCATCAGGTGGACGGCGGGCGAGGCGTCGAAGAACGCGCCGAAGAACGGGATGCTCGCCAGTCCCTCGATGGTGATGGTGTCGAGCGTCCCGACGTTGGTCGTGTTGGGGCCGCCGTAGAACACCGACGAGGCGAAGGGCGCGAGGCCGAGCGCGATGAGCCAGACGGCCAGCCCGGCGATGATCTGGTCGGCGCGGAACTCGATGCAGACGACGGCGAACAGCGCCGCCAGCAGGGTCGACGACAGGATGCCGACGAAGAAGCCGGCCCACAGCGACCCGGTCACGTCCGCGCCGTAGATGGCGCTGAACGCGGAGATGATGAGCAGGCCCTCCAGCCCGATGTTGATGACGCCGCTCTTCTCGGCGAAGATGCCGCCGAGCGCGGCGAAGACGATGGGGACCGAGAGCCGCAGCGTCGCCGCCAGCGTCGACTTCGAGGCGAGGACGAAGAACAGCCGACCGGCCGTCGAGTCCGGCGCGACGAGTCCCGCGACGCCGAGCACCAGCAGCGCGAGAACCGCGACGCCGGCGATGAGCAGCCGCCCCGACGCGGAGCGGAGGCTGTCCACGAGACCGTCGTCAGTCATCGGCCCCACCTCCCGCGGTGACGGCCGTTCCGGACTCCGGGTCGCCGGCGGCGAGCCGACGGCCGATGAGCCGGAAGAACTCCGGCATCGCGACGAACAGGATGATGAGCCCGCGGAGGACGCCCACCAGTTGCGGCGGGACGTTGGTCGCAAAGGACACCACGTTCGACCCGGACTTGAGGACGCCGAAGAGGAACGCGGCGAAGACGGCCCCGATGGGGTTGTTGCCGGCGAGGATCGAGACGGTGATGCCGTCGAAGCCGTAGCTCGGGATGCCCGTCTGGAACTTCCCGAGGGTCATCATCACGAACAGCGCGCCCCCGACGCCGGCCAGCGCGCCCGACAGCGTGAGCGACGAGAGGACGGTCCGCGGGGCGTTGACGCCGCCGTACTCCGCGGCCGCGGGCTGGATGCCGGCGGTCCGCAGGTCGTAGCCGAACGACGTGTGTTCGAGCAGGTAGTAGACGCCGCCGACGAACGCGAGCGCCAGCAATAGCGCCAGTATCGAGAAGTCCGTCCGCGGGTCGAACAGGATCGCGGGGAACTGCCCAGCGTCGGGCAGCGTCCGGGTCTGGGTCGCCTGGCTCGTCGGGTCCGCGAAGTGGTTCCTGACCAGGTAGCGCGTGACCAGCGTGGCGACGAAGTTGAGCATGATCGTCGTGATGACCTCGTTCGCGTCGGCGTAGGCCTTCAGCGCGCCCGGGATCGCGCCGTAGAAGCCGCCGCCCAGCGCGCCGGCGAGCAGGCCGACGGGGATGAGCGTGACGAGCGCGAGCGTCCCCGAGACCAGCGAGGCGGTCCACAGCACGGCCAGCGCGGAGGCCAGCGCGCCGACGACGAGCTGGCCCTGCGTCCCGATGTTGAAGATGCCCGCGCGGAACGCGAGCGCCACCGAGAGCCCGGTGAACACCAGGATGGTCGTCTCGCGCAATGTCGCCGCGAACTGGTTGTTCAGCGGCGACCAGCCGCCGGCGAAGGGGTCGCCGAGCGCCCCGAGGAACAGCCGGTCGAAGACGAAGAACGGGTCGTAACACAGCGTCGATCCGCCGATCGTGAGCGCCGGGTCCCGGCAGGTCGCCAGGACGCCGGCGACGAGGACGATGACGGTCCCGACGGCCATCGAGAGCACCAGCGCCGAGAGCGCGATGAGGACCCGCTCGCCGACGGAGGTCTGTCCCAGCCTGACGAGCCGTCGACGGGCCGCGTCCCATCGACTGTCCGAGGCGGAGGCGTCGCCATCGGACTCCGTGGCCCGCTCGCCATCGCCGGGGTCTGGCGGGCTGTCGCCGTCCGTCGAGGGGTCGTCTCCGCTCATGGTCCCACCTCTCCCGCGGCGGCGATAGACGGGACCTCGTCGGGTTCCTGGCCGGCCATCAGCAGGCCCAGTTGCTCCTCGGTCACCGCGTCGGGGTCGACGATGTCGACGAACTCGCCCTCGTAGATGACCGCGAGGCGGTCCGAAAGCGACTGCACCTCGTCGAGGTTCGAGGAGACGAGCAACACGGCCCGGCCGTCCTCGCGGAGGCCGTTGAGGCGGTCGTGAATGAACTCCATCGACCCCACGTCGACGCCGCGGGTCGGGTGGGAGGCGACGACGAGTCGGGGGTCGCGGGCGAACTCCCGTCCGACGACGAACTTCTGCTGGTTACCGCCAGAGAGGGACTCGGCCTCCGCGTCGGCGTCCGGCGGACGGACGTCGTACTCCTCGATTATCTCTTCCGCGTGCCCGCGCGTCCGCTCCCAGTCGATGCGCCCGTTCGAGGCGTACTCCTCGGCGTGCTGGCTCCCGAGCAGGCCGTTCTCGACGAGATCGTACTCCATCACCAGCCCGCGCTCCTGGCGGTCCTCTGGGACGTAGGCCATCCCGGCTTCGATGCGGCTGCGGCGGCTGTCGGTCGTCCGGTCCACGTCGTCGACCTCGATCCGTCCCTCGTCGGGGGTTCGCAGGCCCGTGATCGCCTCGATCAGTTCCGACTGGCCGTTGCCGTCGACGCCGGCGATGCCGAGGACCTCTCCCTGCCGGACGTCCAGTGAGAGCCCGTCGACAGCGCGGACGCCGCGGTCGTCTTCGACGACCAGGTCCTCGACGTCGAGGACGGTGCGGCCCGGCTCGGTCGGGGAGCGGTCCACGTCGAGCAGGACCTCCCGACCGACCATCATCTCCGCCAGCTCCTCGCGGGTGATGTCGTCGGCGGGGACCGTCCCGACGTTCTTGCCCTCGCGGAGGACGGTGATCTCGTCGGCGGCCGTCATCGCCTCGCCGAGCTTGTGCGTGATGAAGATGATCGTCTTGCCCTGCTCGGTCAGCTCTTCGAGGACGCGAAAGAGGTCCTCGACCTCCTGTGGGGTCAGGACCGCGGTCGGCTCGTCGAGGATCAGCACGTCCGCCCCGCGGTACAGCGCCTTGAGGATCTCGACGCGCTGCTGGACGCCGACGCCCACGTCCTCGATGCGGGCGTCGGGGTCGATGTCGAAGCCGTAGCGCTCGGCGAGTTCGACCACCTGCTGGCGGGCCGTCGTCCGATCGACGGTGAGCCCGAGCCACTTGCGGGGCTCGTTCCCGAGCGTGATGTTCTCGGCGACCGTCATCGGGTCGACGAGCATGAAGTGCTGGTGGATCATCCCCACGCCCTCGTCGATGGCGTCCCGGGGGGAGTCGAAGTGCCGTTCCTCGCCGTGGACGACGACGCGCCCCTCCGTCGGTCGATAGAGGCCGTAGAGGACGTTCATCAGGGTCGTCTTGCCCGCGCCGTTCTCGCCGAGCAGCGCGTGGACCGTCCCCTTCTCGACCGCGAGGTCTACGTCGTCGTTGGCGACGACGCCCGGGAACCGTTTCGTGATACCGTCGAGGTGGACGGCCTGTTCCATACCCTGTGGGGTTGACTGCCTGTGGTTTCAACTTCACGGTCACACACGTTCGCACACGCCGCCACGGGACGGCGTGCCGCCGCGTAGCGAGAGGAGAAGCCGGGTTCGTCGCGGGCCCGCGCTCAGGCGTTACTCGGGTCGGTCGGGACGCTGATGTCGCCGTCGATGATGCTCTGACGGGCCTCCGAGACCTCGTCTTTGATTCCCTGCGGGATCTCGGAGCCGAGCTGCTGGCCGTACACCGCCTCCACGCCGTTCTCCTGGAGGCCGAGCGTGTTCACCGAGCCGCCCTGGAACTCGTCGTTGACGACGGACTCGACGGAGGAGTAGACGGCGTTGTCGACGCGCTTGACCATGCTCGCGAGAATGACGTTGCTGAAGGACTCCTTCGTGATGGACTGGTCGCGGTCGACGCCGATGGCGAAGCGTTCGGCCTCCTGGGCCGCGCGGAACACGCCGGTCCCGGTGTTGCCGGCCGCGTGGTAGACGATGTCGGCCCCGGAGTTGTACATCGACAGCGCGGCCTCCTGGCCGCCGGAGGGGTCGGTGAAGCCACCGACGTAGGCCGTCTGGACGGTTGCGTCCTCGTTGGCGTACTTCACGCCGGCGGTGTAGCCGGCCTCGAACTTCTTGATGAGGTCGCTCTCGACGCCGCCGACGAAGCCGACGTTCGTCGAGTCGCTCGCGGTCGAGCCGGCTCCGGCGGAGAACGATTGGCTCGTCAGGCGACCGGCCATGAGGCCGACGAGGAACGAGCCCTCGTGCTCGGCGAAGACGTAGGAGCCGACGTTATCGGCGTCGACCGTGGAGTCGACGATCATGAAGTTCTGATCCGGGTAGTCTTCCGCGTTCTGCGTGAGCGCGTCGGCCTGCAGGAAGCCGATACAGCAGACCAGGTCGTAGTTCGGGTTCGTCGCCTGCGCGTACTGGGCCTGGAGGTTCGAGAAGTCCTGAACCGCTTCCGGCTGGGACTCGGCGTAGGCGATGCCCAGTTCCTCCTCGGCGCGGATGATGCCGGTCTGGGCCTGGTCGTTGAACGAGCCGTCGCCGAGGCCGCCGGTCGCGTACACCATGCCGACCCGCGCGGCCGGGCCGCTCTCGGTGCTGCCCCCGTCGCCTGACGCGGTCCCGTCGCCGCCGTCGCCCCCGGTGCTGCCGCCGTCACCGCCACCGCTACAGCCGGCCAGACCGATTGCCGTCGCCGTGCCGATGCTACTGAGGAACGTACGTCTCCGTTGTGACATGTGCCACCTGCAGAGTGGACGACCGTTAAAGACTTCGGTGCCACACACCGGCCACACGGGAGACAAATCATGCCACAGCGGCCCGGTGACCGCCGCGGACCGACCGCGCGAGCGATTTAACTGTTCCGGGCGTGAACTCGGGGCAATGGCCACGTCGAACTCCTGTCAGACCGCCGGTCGCGACCGAACCCGGAGCCAACCGGCACCGGACGAGCGGTGGTAGCAGTCGTCTTCTGGGCGCTCGTCGCCCTCGCGACGGTCACCGGACTCGTGACGGCCTGGACGCTCGGGGCCAACAGCAACTCGCCGCCGTTCGCCCCCGCTATCGGCGCGAACGCCATCTCCACGATGCGCGCCGCGTTCCTCATCGGCATCCTCGCCGCGCTCGGCGCGCTCACGCAGGGCGGGAGCATCTCCGAGACGGTCGGCGCGGGCCTCATCGACGGCGCGACGATCTCGTCGCTGGCGGCCGTCGCCGGCCTGCTGACCGCGACGGCGTTCATGGCCTTCGGCATCTACACCGGCTACCCCGTCCCGGCGGCGTTCGCGACGACCGGCGCGATGATCGGCGTCGGCCTCTCGCTCGGCGGCGATCCCGTGTTCGGCACCTACCGCCGCATCGCGACGTTCTGGCTGCTCGTCCCGCCGGTCTCGGGCGGGCTCGCCTACCTCACCGCGACGCTCCTGCGTCGGGACGACATCCCCGAGACCGTCGGCGTCCCGCTGCTGGCGGGCGTCGTCGGCGGCATCGTCGCCAACGTCGAACTGAGCGTCATCCCCTCGCCGGCCGGGAGCGAACAGGGCTCGCTCGCGGGCTTCGCCGCCATGGTCGTCGGCACCGAGATCGCCGCCGTCGTCCTGACGCTGCTCGTCGCCGCCGGGAGCTTCCTGTTCATCCGCCGACGGACCCAGGCCTCCGTCGACAAGGGCATCAAGACGTTCCTCGTCGCGCTGGGCAGCGTGGTCGCCTTCTCCAGCGGCGGCAGCCAGGTCGGCCTCGCCACCGGCCCGCTGGAGAACCTCTACCGCGTCGAACTCGGCCTGCCCGGCCTCCTCCTGCTCGCGCTCGGGGCCGCCGGCATCCTCGGCGGCGCGTGGATGGGCGCGCCCCGGCTCCTGCAGGCCACCTCCCGCGAGTACGCCCAGCTCGGCGTCCGGCGCTCCATCGCCGCGCTGGTCCCCGGCTTCATCATCGCGCAGGCCGCCATCACGCTTGGCATCCCCATCTCGTTCAACAACATCATCATCTCCGGCGTCATCGGCGGCGGCCTCGCCGGCGGGTCGGCCGGCGTCTCCCGGCGGAAAATCGGCGTCACCGTCGGCTTCTGGCTCGTCACGCTCGTCACGAGCGTCGCCGTCGGGTACGGCGTGTATCAAGTCCTCGAAGCGGCGCTCGGCGGGCAGGTCTGACACGGAGCGACCGACCACCAGCAGCCGACTGCCTGGCGCTACCGCACGACCGTCACCGTCACCGGCGCTTCGCTGACGACCGCCGTCGCCACGGTCCCGAGCAGCCGCCGCGCGAGTTCGTTGCGCTCCCCGCCGTGGCCGCCCATCACCACTTGATCCACGTCTCGCTCCGAAACCGCGTCGAGTATCGTCTCCGCCGGGTCGCCGGTCTCGACAGTGGTGGTGACCGCCTGGTCGCGCTCGGCGGCCCGCCGCTTCGCTCGTTCCACGAGGTCGTTCGCTCGCTCCATCGCCGCCTCGCGGCGCTCGTCGCCGGGTTCGAGCACCCCGCCCTCGCTCATTCCGGCGTCCAGCGGCGCGACGACGTTCAGCACCGTTATCTCGCAGTCGAAGGTCGACAGCGCGTACGTCAGCGCCTCGTCCGAGAGCGGCGACCCGTCGAGCGGGACGAGCACGTGAGCGGGAGCCATACCCGTACTCTCGGGGCGAGCTACAAGTATCCGGTGTGCGAGACGTGCGCGGCTCGCTGATTTGTTCGTCGCAGAAATAGTCCATCCTGGATTCGAACCGACTGCAGACTCGCTACGCTCGTCTGCCGGGGCTCGAACCAGTAATTACGATTCGCGGCTCGCGTTATTGCTCGCCGCAGAAATAGTCCATCCTGGATTCGAACCAGGGTCGAAGCCCCCAGAAGGCTTCAGGATTGGCCTCTACCCCAATGGACTGATACCTTCGCCACCGTTCGCAGATGGTGGCGCGTGATTATCTGTAATCCCGCAGCCGTATTTCAGTGTTGCGGAGTGAGGTGGCTATGTCACTCGCCGGCATCCGGCGTGTCGACCGTGGGAGGCCCGACTGTATCCGGCACTTCGTAATGTTCCTTTCGGTGACAGTTGGCACAAAGGATGTCGCATTTCGCCATCTCTTCGCTGATTTTGGCCTTCGAATAGCCGTAGGTAATCATCTGAGAGATGGTCATTTCCTTCTCTTCGTCGTCGCGATGGTGGAAGTCGAGACAGGCCGGGTCGGTCTCGTCACAGCGTCGGCATCCGCCGCTGTTTCGCTTCTGTTCGTACACCCATCCGCGATGTCTCGTCCGTCGATCAAGGGTTCGCTGTCCGTTCTCCTCAACGTTTTTGTAGTGCCAACGCTGGTCCTGTGAGAGGTCAGACCACGAACAACCCTCGGGAAGAGAGACATTTGCGGGCCGCTCGGCGACGCGAGTCCCGCGAGAGTAATTCGTCTCCAGTCCTGCCGCGCGCTTCGCGTCGTTCCAACTGCCCAGGACACGCTGAATCGTCCCCGACGCTGGAGTGAGTCCGAGGTCCTCGTACTGCGCTTTGGTCGGGGACTCACCGAGGCTCTTCGCTGCGGAGCGGAGCGCGTCGAGACAGTCTTTCTCAGTCACCATGAGTCGAATCGAGTCGCGTTCGTATTTCAATTCACGTCAGATAACATACATTCTCGTCTCAGAGACCGGCCGTGTCGCGGGCGGCGCGACATCGACACCGCTTTTTCCGGGTGCCGATCACAGTCGGGTATGTACGTCGGACGATTCGTCGTCGTCGGCCCCGAGGTCGGCGCGTACCGCGTCTCATCGCGCTCGTTCCCGAACCGCCAGGCCGTCCAGCGAGACGGCACCGTGACCGTCGAACCGACGCCGGACGCGCCGGAGACGGACAACCCCTACATCTCCTACAACGGCGTCCGCGTCACCGAGCGCGGCGCGGTCGTGGGCAACGGCTCGCACGTCGACCCCATCGCGGAGAAGCTCGAACTGGGCTACCCCGCGCGGGACGCGCTGGCGGAGCCGCTGCTCGCGCTGGACTTCGAGAAGGACGACTACGACACGCCCCGCATCGCGGGGATCGTCGGCGTCGACGCGGCGGACCCGACGACGACCGCCGAGGGGCCGGGCGCGGTCGTCGGGACCGTCCGCCGGGACGCCCTGCTGGTCGAGGAGGTCACCGAGCCGACGCTCGTCGCCACCTACGAGGAGGACAGCCCGACGGCGTTCGGCCTGGACGCGACGGCGGCCGACGCGGCGGCTCGCGAGGTGTACGACCACGAGTACGAACACGCCGTCTGTGCGGCCGGCGTCAGCGGGACCGCGGGCTCGTTCGACGTGGCCGTGTACAACGGCGAGTGACACGCGGGCGACACAGTAACTGAGTCAGCACCGACACTCAAGACCCTTCAGTGGATAGGAACGAACAATGAAGCTCGGAGTCCTCTCGGATATTCACGGAAACAGGGTGGCGCTGGCGGCGGTCCTCGACGATATGCCGGCGGTGGACGGACTGGTCTGTGCGGGCGACGTGGTCGGGTACAACCCCTGGCACGCCGACTGCGTCGACGCGATGCGGGGCGAGTCGGCGGGATTGCCCGAAGGCGTCCCGTGGCCGACCGAAGCGGTCCCGACGGTGATGGGCAACCACGACCGGGCCGTCGCTGGCGAGACGCCCTTCGCCTTCAACGGGATGGCGCAAGCCGGCGTCGAACACGCCACCGAGCAGCTCTCCGAGGAGCAACTGGCGTGGCTCGCCGACCTCCCAGACGAGCGGCGGGTCTGTGACGACCGGGTCAAGCTGGTCCACGGCCACCCGGACGACCCGGACCACTACACGTACCCCGACGAGTTCGGGCCGGACCTGCTCGACGACGAGGACGTGCTCGTGATGGGCCACACGCACCACCAGCACCACGAGGTGTACGACGACGGCATCGTGATGAACCCCGGGAGCGTGGGCCAGCCCCGCGATAACGATTTCCGGGCGGCCTACTCGGTGCTCGACCTCGACGAGATGACCGTCGAAGACCGGCGGGTCAAATACGACACCGACGCAGTCATCGAGGCCGTCGAGGACGCCGGCCTCCCGCGGAACATCGGCTTCAGGCTGGTCAAGGGACAATAATCGCGGGATCGCTACCGCGGGTCGCCAGCAGAAACTGTAGCGAGAGGAGGGGATTTATGTCCGTGCCCGCTACGTGACGGTGTGGAGTCCCCATTCGAGGTGCTCGGGGTCCCGCCGGACGCCGACGACGACGAGGTCGTCGACGCGTACCGGGAACGCGTCAAAGACGCGCATCCCGACCAGGGCGGGTCGATAGCCGAGTTCCAGGCGGTGAAGACGGCCTACGAGCGGCTGCAGAACGGCTACGAGCCCGGCGACCCGCTGCCCGACGAGGACGCCGAGAGCGAGGCCGAGCCGGCCCCGCCGGAGCCGGACGATCCGCTGGTCGAGTTCCTCAACTTCGAGGTGCTCGACGACCGCGGGTGGGCGCTGGACGACGACGACCTCTTCGAGAAGGCGGCCGCGGCGGACCTCGACACCGCGGACTACGGACGGTTCTACGTCGAGCCGAACGACACGCTGCTCGAAGCGGCCGAGAGAAACGAGTTCGCGTGGCCCTTCGCCTGCCGCGGCGGCGCGTGTACGAACTGCGCGGTCGCGGTCGTCGATGGGGAGATGCCGTCACCGGCGAGCCACATCCTCCCGCCGGACCTCACCGAGAAGGGGATCCGGCTGTCGTGTATCGCCGCGCCGGTCACCGACGACGCGAAGGTCGTCTACAACCTCAAGCACTTGCCGGAAGTGAGCGAGTTGCTGTTGCCAGCGAGCCGATTCGAGCAGGCGTCGACGGACTGACGCCGGTGAAAACGCCGTCCTCAGAACACGTCCTGGACGAGCGAGAGCGCCTGCTCGCGGTCCTCCCACGGGACGAACACGGAGACGGAGGTCGCCGACGTGATCACGTCGTAGAGGTGGATGTGGGCCTCGGCGAGCGGTTCGGTGACCTGGTGGGCGAGCGCGGACTGGCTCGGGTCGCCGCCGGTGACGCGGATGACTGCGATGTCGTCCTCGACGGTGACGGACGAGAGCGTCTCGTCGTCGACGATGCGCTCGTGCAGCAGCGCCTCGGCCTGTTCGGCGTCCTCGCCGTCGACGTAGAACGTCAGCGAGTCCATCCCGGAGGAGTTGGCCTCGATGTTGATGTCCTCCGCGGCGATGGCAGAGGCGAGGTCCGCGAGGATGCCCGGGCTGTTGCGGATGGCGCGCCCGGCGACGGTGACGCAGGCGACGGACTGCTCCTGCAGGTCGATGAGGTTCTGGAACTCGCCCTCGATAGACGTGCCGCCGCTCAGCAGATCGCCGTGCTGGTAGTGGACGACGCGGACGCCGAGGTCGCCGGTCTTGTACGACAGCGCTGACGGCGCGACCACCTCGGCCCCGCGGAACGACAGCGAGCGGAGCTCGTCGACGGAGATCTTGCCGACGTTTCGCGCGCCCTCGACGACGCGTGGGTCGCCGGTCATGACGCCTTCCACGTCGGTGACGATGACGACCTCGTCCGCGTCCATGTAGTCGCCCATCATCACGGCGGTCGTGTCGGAGCCGCCGCGGCCGAGCGTCGTGACGTTGCCCTCGTGGTCCTCGGCGAGGAAGCCGGTGATGACCGGAACGACGTCCTGGAGCTGGCCGGCCAGCGCGTGGGCGCGCTTCTGGGTCTCCTCGACGTCGACCTCGCCGTACTCGTCGGTGATGATCGGCCAGTCCTCGCTGCCGGGCTCGAGGAAGACGGCCTCGATGCCGCGGGCGGCGAGCGCGCCCTTGAGCATGCGGACGGAGGTCCGCTCGCCCATCGAGACGATCTCGGCGCGGTCGCTCTCGTCGGCGTCGTAGTTGATCTCGTCGAGCAGTTCGTCCGTCGTGTTGCCCATCGCCGAGGCGACGACGGCGACCTCGTGGCCCTGCTGGATGGCCGTCGCGATCGAGTCGGCGGCCCGGTTGATCCGGTCACCGCTGCCGAGGCTCGTTCCACCGAACTTGGCGACTACGCGCATGCTACCACCGTGTCTGTGTATGTGTGACTCATTGAAACCGGGTTATCCGTCACCCGGGATAACTGTGTTCATCTGCGGTCGTCGGCCGACGGGAAACGCGGACGCCGACCGGCCGCCCGCCCGCGGTCGACGCGCCGGCGAGCGCGACACACCGTTTATTTGCATGGGGTTCCCACACACAGGCATGGAAATCCGCGACGCCGTCGAGGACGACGCCGAGCGGCTGGCGGCCCTCGCCGACGGGCCGCCGGACGTGATGCGAAACCTCGTCCACGACCGAACCGTCCGTGTCGCCGAGGAGGGCGATGACACCGTCGGGTTCGTGAGCTTCGACGCCGAGCGAGGGACCGTCCACGTGACGCAACTGGCCGGGACGAGCGAGGCCTGCGAGCGGCTGCTCGCCGACCCGATCGAGTTCGCCCGCCGGGAACACATGTCCGTCGAACTGCTGGTCCCCGAGAGCGAACGGGAGGTCCGCGACGCCGTCGAGACGACGGGCTTCGATTCGACCGGGACCGGACCGCGCTTCGACGGGGAGGAGACGACTCGCTACCGGTTGGAGCCCGAGCGCGCGGAGCACTGACGAGCGACGGGCCGACGGAGCGGGGAATCCTCGTCGAATCGTCGAGACGCGCGCCCGTCCTCTCCAGAATCGAATCGGCGGCGGGAGTCACCGAGTCGACAACGCTGCGCGCTCACTCATCGCGGGACGGAACCGAGAGCCGCCAGCCGAGCATGCCGAGTAAGGCGAACCCGAAGGCGTTGAGCGAGCCGTGGAGCGCGATCATGACTGGAACGGTCAGCCCGAGCGAGCGGCCGGTGAACGTCGAGACGGCGTAGCCGAGCGCGAGTGCCATCGAAACCGGGAGCGCGACCGCCGACAGCCCGAGGAGGAGCGCCTGCGCTCGGGGCCGCGTCGGGGCGACGCGCCACAGGACGACGAGGCCGAACAGGGCGACCGCGACGGTGAACGCGCCGACCGAGACCACCTCCACGAGCGGCGAGAAGCTGATGCCGACGGCGATGAGCGCCGGGCCGGCGAGGATCGTCCAGACGACGGCGCGGACGGCGCGGGAGCGGTCGCCGAGACAGCGTCCCGTCAGCCCGGCGGCGACCGGGAGGACGAACCCCGCGTAGTGGAAGTGGACCGCCGTCAGCCCGATGATGGTCCGGCCGAACCAGAGCGTCAGGTCGAGGTGCAAGAGCAACAGCGCCACCGCGCCGACGGAGACGTACGCCAGCCCCGCGTCGGCCGCCGTCTCCGGGAGCGACAGGTCGCCGCGGTCGCGGGTCCGGGCGAGCGCGACGAGACCCAGGAGCCCGGTGACGGCCAGCCACGGGACCGCGAGCGCGGCGGCCCGCGGGGACGGGGACGGGACTGCGAGCGACGCGGCGAGGGCGAGCGCGCCGAGGGGCTGGAGCCAGACGGCGGCGCGCAGCAATCGGCCAGCTCGTCCGCGGAGCGGCGGCGTCCCGACCGCCGCGAGACCGAGCGGGACCAGGACCAGCGGCGCGAGCGCCAGTGCGCGCTCGACGGCGTCGAGACCCGCGGCGAGCGTCATCGCGACCCAGACGACCGCACCGAGCGCCGCGCTCAGGTCGGCCACGACGAGGCCGCCGAGCGTCGGCCGGCGGGCAGTGCGGCCGCCATCGCGGGTCATCGCGGCGGCAGGCGGTCGAGGTCCCGGACGATTCGCAGGTCGTCGGGCGTCCCGTCACCGTCGGTCTGCTCCTGGGTGAACGTCCCGCGGTAGCCCAGCATGTGGCCGACGACGCCGTTCTCGACCGTCGCGGTGACGTGGTAGCGCTCGTCGCTCTCGTCGTAGCGGTCCCGGACCTCGACGTCGGCGGCCAGCGGCCCCGGCAGCGGGACGTACCGATTGCCCAGTCGAGCCCACTGCCGACCGCCGGCGACGACGAGCGCGCCGTCCTCGACTCGGGGGCGGAGTTCGCTCGCGACGCGGCCGCGGGTCCCGAGGAAGTCGAGCAGGCGCTCGGCGTCGGCGTCCCAGACGGTCAGCGAGTCGAACACGCGCGTCGTGTCGCCGAAGTCGAACGCCCGGCGAGTCGTCATCGCCTCGTGTCCCGCGGCGGTGGTGTACGCCGTCGTCGTCACGGAGAAGGGTACGTCCGTCCCGGACTCGGGGAACAGCATGTTCTGGGTCGTCATCGCGTACAGCGCCGGCAAGACGAGTGTCCCGCGAGTGATGTCCATCTCGCCGCGGCCGACGCAGACCACGCCGTCGTCGGCGTCGAGGTCGTAGCGCTCGCGGACCTTCGGATGGAGGTCGGCGGCGGCCTCGCCCAGGGCGCGCTCGTAGACGCCCGTCACCGTCTCGCTCCCGGCCGTCGGTGGCTCGCGAGCGGCGTCCTGGTCTCGGGGCAGTCCCACAGCGAACGCGGGGGAGGAGCACTCGGTCCGTCCATCGTTCGACGGTTGCCGGGCCGGACAGATATCTCTGCTGGGGCGAAACCCGAGAGACAGCGGGTGGCGGCCGCGTCGAGGTCTCCGAGCAGGTGTTCGGTCGACGGCCACGGACCCGGCGGCGACGCCCGCCGACGTTACCGCTTCGAGCGGAGTTTCCGGTAGAGATACGCGAGGCCGAGGCCGCCGGCGACCAGGGCGGGAAGCGACGGCGAGTCGGCAACCTTCCCGGCCTGCCGGCGAACCGACTTCCCGACCGAGGACGACCCGTCGTCGATGATGTCTAGGATGGCGTCGGTGTCGTTGGGCACCGGTTCGGGTTCGGCCCCGGCCTCGGCGGCCGCGTCGGGGTCCTTGAGCAGGTGGCCCGTGGTCAGGCAGACGACGGACTCGCTCCCGTCGACCTCGCCCTCGCGGCGGAGTTTTCGGAGGCCGGCGACCGAGGCGGCGGAGGCCGGTTCGACGCCGACGCCCTCGCCCGCGAGGTCGCGCTGGGCCGCAGTGATCTCCTTGTCGGAGACGGCGACGGCGGTCCCGCCGGTGGCGCGGATGCCCGGCAGCGCCTTCGGGGCGTTGACCGGGTTGCCGATGCGGATGGCGGTCGCGCGGGTCTCGACCTCGTCCCAGCGGGTCGTGTCCTCGGCCCCCTCCTCGATGGCCTCGACCATCGGGGCGGCCCCCTCGGCCTGGACGCCAGTGAGCTTCGGGACCTGGTCCTCGGTGATCGCGCCGGCCTTGACCAGTTCGCGGAAGCACTTGTAGAGCGCCGCGGTGTTGCCGGCGTTGCCGACGGGCAGGACGATGCGGTCGGGGTACTCGCCGTGGTCGGCGTGGAACGACTCCATGATCTCCAGGCCGATGGTCTTCTGGCCTTCGAGGCGGAAGGGGTTCAGCGAGTTCAGGAGGTAGGCCTCGCCGCGGGCGGCGAGGTCCTGGACGATGTCGAGACACTGATCGAAGTTGCCGTCGACTTCGAGGATGCGCGCGCCGTGGAGGCTCGCCTGCGCGATCTTCCCGGCGGCGACTTTGCCGGCCGGGAGGAGGACGAGCGTCTCCATGCCGCCGCGCGCGCCGTAGGCCGCGAGCGCCGCGGAGGTGTTGCCGGTCGACGCACAGGCCAGTCGGTCGACGCCGACCTCTTGGGCGACGCGGACGCCGACGGTCATGCCGCGGTCCTTGAACGATCCCGTCGGGTTCATGCCCTCGTGTTTCACGCGGAGCGCGTCGACGCCGACGTCGTCTTCGAGCCGCGGGACGCGGTGCAGCGGCGTGTCGCCCTCGGGGAGCGTGACGCCCTCCTCGAAGGGCAGCGCGGCGTTGTACCGCCAGACGCCGCGGCCCTCGAACTCGTCGAAGGTGGGCAGGTCGGCGTAGCGGACTTCCAGCAGTCCGTCGCAGTCGTCACAGGTGTAGCGAATCGCGTCGAAGGGCGCGAACGTCTCCCCGCACTCGATGCAGGTCAGCCAGACGCCGTCGTCGGCCTCCGGGGGCACGTCGTCGGTAAGCTCTAGGTCGGCCATTGTCGGGACCACGCCCCGGGCAGGCAAAAGTCGGACGGTTGGCGGGCGCTGACGCGCGGTTCCGGCGCCGGCTACGCCCGCTCGTCGCCGAACTCGTCGATGCGGTCGCGGACGCCCGCGACCCACGCGTCGAAGGCCTCGTGCAGCAGCTCTCGGGCCGCAGCGGGGGGCGTCGCCGTGTACTCGAAGACGTGGCCGCCGCCGTCGAGGAGCCGACGCCGGCGGGTGGCGAGTCCCGCCTCGCGGAGCGTCGACAGCGACCGATTGACGTTCGAACGGTCTCGGTCCAGTTCGTCCGCGAGGTCGGCGACGGTGCTGTCCGGGACCCGCACCAGCGCGCGATACGTTCGGCGGTCGTGGGCTCGGATTCCGAAGGCGCAGGCCAGCGCCTCATTCAGTTCCGACTCGTCGCCGTCGAGCAGGTCACTGCCCCGGTCCGGTGCGGAGTCGACTGCCATTGTCCGAGTGTTTCACCGCCGAGCCGATAAACGGGGTCGTTACCACGACCTCACCCGGTATCGAGCGTGTCAGCCGATCCGAGGCGGTCGGGCGTGGCACCCACGAGCACTGTGCGGTATGTTCGCAAACGTAGCAAAAAGGGCATCGTTTCGACTGGAACCGGGCGCGATTTCGTCGACAGCCGGCGGCTCCCGCGGACGAGAGTCGCCGACGGGACGCCGTATCGACCGTCGTGAGCGAGCGGCGTGGCGGAGTCGAAGCCCTGACCACGCACAGGTGACACACGATCTACAGATCGCAGTTTTTAATAAGCGGCCATGACTGTCACTCTGAAAACAAGTAAGCGCATGTCCCGCTGCGACGGGGAGATGCTAATACTTGCGATGCCAGCAAACAATGAATTACAGGAGTTTCGATCATCTCAGCGCCGATACGCAAGAGTGGATTGTCGACCTGCCGGACGATCTCGACCTGATCGTCGGCATCCCGAGAAGCGGGATGCTCGTCTCGAATCTGTTATCGCTCCATCTGAACTTACCCATGACGGACATCGAGGGGCTGCAGGAGCATCGACTGCTGCAGACCGGCGAGCGATACGCCGGCGAGTTCGACGTCTCGGCGTTCTCGAAGATACTGATCGTCGACGACACCGTCTACAAGGGCGGCGCGATGACCGAAGCGCGAGAGACCGTCGAGTCACTCGACCTATCCGCCGAAACGCACTACGGCGCGGTGTACGTCGACGAGGGCTCCGAGCGATTCGTCGACACGTACGCCCAGACGCTCCCGTTCCCCCGGGTGTTCGAGTGGAACATGATGCACCACGACTTTCTCAACGACGCCTGCGTCGACCTGGACGGCATCCTGTGTCGCGACCCGACCCCGGCGGAGAACGACGACGGACCGAACTACCGGGAGTTCCTGACGACGGTCTCCCCCAAGTGCGTTCCGTCAGTGGAGATCGGCCGGATCGTGACCTGTCGGCTGGAGAAGTACCGCGAGGAGACGGCGGCCTGGCTCGACGAGCACGGCATCGAGTACGACGAGCTCGTGATGATGCAGTACCCAGACAAGGCGGCCCGCGTCGCCGCGGGCGACCACGCCGAGTACAAGGCAGACGTGTACCAGTCGACGGACGCGAAGCTGTTCATCGAGAGTTCCCACACCCAGGCGCGGAAGATCGCCCGCCAGACGAGCAAGCCGGTCTACAGCAAGGAGCGCAACGTGATGCTACAGCAGGGCTACTTCAACCGGGTCGCCCGAGAGGGCCGCGCCTCCATCGAGGCCGTCCAGTCGGACCCCGTCCGGTACGTCAACCAACTCCGGTCCGACCCCGTCGACTTCGTCAAGCGCGCCTCGTCCGTGTTCCTGTGACGGCCGGGGTGTGAAACAGTCCCAAACGTAGCGAAAAGGCCATCGTTTCGGGTGGAGATTCCCGAGACGGCAGGGCCGAGTATGGCACGCGCCGCTCACGCTGTTCGCTGCGGGAATCGCTCGCGCAAAACGTGGGCGAAAACGCGTCTCACGCCCTTCGACGCGGACTCACCCTTGCTCGGCCAGCCACGCTAACAGCCCCTCCGTCAGCCACCTTTTCCGCGTCGGGTCGTTCGCTCCGCTACGACCACTCGCGCAAAACGTGGGCGAAAACGCGCCTCACGCCCTTCGACGCGAGACTACTCCTGCTCAGCCAACCACGCTAACAACCCTTTCTGAGCGTGTAGCCGATTCTCCGCCTGGACCGGCAGCCACTTTTTCCGCGTCGGGTTTCCTCGCTCACGTCGTTCGCTGCGGAAACCGCTCGCGCAAAAACGTGGGGAAAAAGGCGCGTCTCACTCCGTTCGACGCGTACTCACTCTTGCTCAGCCAACCACGCTAACAACCCTTTCTGAGCGTGTAGCCGATTCTCCGCCTGGTCCCAGACGATCGCGTTGTCGGACTCGATGGTCTCGTCGGTGACTTCCTCGCCGCGGTGGGCGGGGAGACAGTGCATGAACGGGCGGTCGCCCAGCAGGTCCGGCGTGATCTGGAAGCCGTCGAAGTCTTCGAGTTTCTGGCCGCGCTGGTCCTCCTGGCCCATGCTGACCCAGACATCCGAGTAGACCACGTCGGCGTCGGCCACCGCGGCCTCGGGGTCGTGAGTGGTCTCGGGTGCGTTGCCGAAGCCGGCGGCCCGGTCGGCCACGTCGTCGGAGATGCCGTAGCCCTCGGGCGTGGCGACGGTCAGGTCGAGGCCGACCATCGCCGCGCCGATGACGAACGACTGGCAGACGTTGTTGCCGTCGCCGACCCAGGCGACCGATACGTCCTCGAAGTCGCCGAACTGCTCGCGGACGGTCAGCAGGTCGGCGAGCGTCTGGCAGGGGTGGGCGTCGTCGGTCAGCCCGTTGATGACCGGGACTTCGGCGTAGGCGGCCAGCTCCTCCGCGTCGGCGTGGTCGAAGACGCGCGCCATGATGAAGTCCACGTAGCGACCCAGCGCGCGGGCGGTGTCCTTGACCGGTTCGCCGTGGCCCAGGTGGATGTCGTCGGGGCCGAGGAAGACGGCGTGGCCGCCCAGTTGCGTCATCCCCGTCTCGAAGGAGACGCGAGTGCGCGTCGACGGCTTCTCGAAGATCATGCCGAGCGTCTGCTGGTCGAGCAGGTCGCTGGTGGCCCCCGCGCCGTGGTCGGCCTTGATGGCCGCGGCGCGGTCGAGGACGGTCGCCAGCTCGTCGGTCGTGAGGTCGTCGACGTCGAGTACGTCCATCTCAGTCCTCCAGCAGGCGCTCGGCGACGCTCTCTAAGACGCTGACCGAGCGGTCGTACTCGTCGAGCGGCAGGCGCTCGTTCGGTGCGTGGTCGAGATCGGAGTCGCCGGGCCCGTAGGTCGCCATGGGACAGTCCCACGCTTTCGCGTAGACGTTCATGTCGCTTGTGCCGGTCTTGCGCAGCAGCGTGGGGTCGCCGCCGTGCTGGCGGATGGCGGCCCGGAACGCCCGGGCGACGCTCGTCCGGGGGCTCTGCATCACGGGTTCGACCTTGTCGTCCCAGTTGACGGTGCCGTTACCGAGATAGCCGTCGGCTATCTCCCGAATCTCGTCGGTGGTGTACTCCGGCGGGACGCGAAGCTGAACGTCCATCGTCGTCTCGACGCTCAATCCGTCCTCGGAGATACCGCCGTCGATGTCGACCGGCTTGCAGGTGACGCGCTCGAAGACCGGGACCCAGTCGTCGGGGTCGAACTCGGCTTCGACGGCCGACCACCAGTCGATGGCGTCCTGAATCGCGTTGTTCTCCGGGCGCGAGGAGTGACCGGACTCGCTGGTGGCGACGTAGGTGCCCGCGAGCAGTCCCCGATAGCCCAGCGTGATGCCCTCCCAGCCGGAGGGTTCGCCGTTGACGACGGCGTCGGGGGCGTCCTCGCGGTCCTCGACGAGGTATCGCGCGCCCTTGGAGTCGACTTCCTCGCCGACGACGCCGACGAAGGACGCGCCGGTGCGGACGGCAGCCACGGCCATCGCGCACAGGGGGCCTTTCGCGTCGACGCTACCGCGGCCCCACAGCACGTCGCCCTCGTCGGTCGCCTCGACGCGGACCGGGATGTCGCCCGGGACGGTGTCGATGTGCGACGTGAGGAGGACGCCGTCGTCGTCGGGCGCGCGGACGTTGCCGACCTCGTCGAGCCACACCTCGCGGTCGTGGGCCTCGAAGAAGTCGACGAGTCGCTCCGCGGCCTCGCGTTCGTTCCGCGAAACCGAGGGGATGCGGACGACGGCTTCGAGCAGGTCGCGGGCCTCGGCGTCGGCCTCGCGGGTCGCGGTCTCGCTCATCCCAGCACCTCCGTCATCGCCTCGACGACGGCGTCGGCGTGGCCCTCGTCGATGGTCAGCGGCGGGAGCAGGCGGACCACGGTGCGGCCGGCCGGCAGCGCCAGGACACCGTGGTGCAGCGCGAGTTCCTTCAGCGCCGCGTTCGCGCCGCGACCGACCTCGACGCCGACCATCAGGCCCTCGCCGCGGATGTCCCGCACCTCGTCGCCGATGGCCGATTCCAGTTCCGTCTGGAGGTAGTCGCCCATCGCGGCGGCGTTCTCGGGCACCTCGTCGTCGACGAGCGTCGAGACGGTCGCGCCGGCGGCGGCGGAGATGACCGGTCCGCCGGAGAACGTCGAGGCGTGCGAGCCGTAGTTCTCGGCGATCCAGTCGCGACACAGCGTCGCGCCGACGGGGAGACCGTTGCCCAGCCCCTTCGCCGACGTGATCATGTCCGGGGTCACGGCCGCGCGCTGGGAGTTCCAGAGCGCGCCGGTCCGGCCCATGCCGGTCTGGACCTCGTCGAAGATGAGGGCCGCACCGGCCTCTTCGGTGATCTCGCGGGCCGCTTCGAGGTACTCGGTCGAGGCGGGGTTGATACCGCCCTCGCCCTGGACCGGTTCGACGATGAACGCCGCGGTGTCCTCGTCGACGGCCTCGGCCAGCGCCTCGCTGTCGTCGTAGGGGACGAACTCCACGTCGCCGATGAGCGGCTCGTAGGGCTTCTTGTACTTGCTCTTCCACGTCGTCGCGAGCGCGCCCATCGTCCGGCCGTGAAAGCCCTGCATCGTCGCGACGATCTTCGAGTTCCCGGTGGCCGAGCGGGCGAACTTCAGCGCCGCCTCGTTGGCCTCGGTCCCGGAGTTACAGAGCCAGGTCTTGTCGATCGGGTCCGGCGCGGTGTCGGCGAGCAGCTCGTACAGGGCCGTCCGCTCGGCGTTCGGGTACGACGCCTGTACGTACGTTATCTTCTCTAGCTGCTCGGTGACGGCGTCCTGAACCGCCGGGTTGCCGTGCCCGAGCGGGACGCAGGCGTAGGACGCGCCCATGTCCAAGTACTCGGTGCCGTCGGCGTCGTAGACGTACGCGCCGTCGCCGCGTTCGATCTGGATGGGTTTCTCGTTGAAGACGAATCCGCTCATGTGTCTGTTTCCTCCGTCGTTTCGTCGTCCTGTTCGAGCGCGCCGGCGTAGACGTGCGTGCCGCCGCCGTCGAGCGCCGAGCGAATCGGTTCGTCGGCGTTGGCGTCGGCCACGACCGCCTCGGGCGCGCCGCCGTCGAGGGCCTCCTCGACAGCCATGATCTTCCGACCCATGAAGCCCTCGGCCGCGTCTTCGAGGGCGTCCCACTCCTCGGCCGTCTCGACGGCCTCGATGAGCGTCGCCGGGTCGTCCGGGTCCGCGTAGACGCCCTCGACGTCGGTCAGGAGGACCAGCGTCGCGTCGAGTTCGCCGGCGATGGCCGCCGCCGAGCGGTCGGCGTCGGTGTTTACCGGAATTATCCGTTCTCGCGGCTCGTCGCCGCTCGAATCTTCCGAGGCGCTTCGCGCCTCGCTACCCGCCATCGGCGGTGCCGCGACCGGCGTGTAGCCATCGTCGAGCAGCGTCTCCAGCAGGTCGCCGTTGACCCGCTTGATGGTCCCGGAGTGGTCGCCGCGGCGGATCTTGCGCTTGCCGTCCTCGACGACCCGCACCGCGGACTTCCGGGGCCCGTACAGCAGCTTCCCGTCGACGCCGTTCAGTCCGACCGCGTCGACGCCCTGCGTCTGGAGCCCGGCGACGAGCTGGGTGTTGAGGTGGCCGAAGGCCATCTCGAACACTTCCATCGTCGTCTCGTCGGTGAACCGGCCGACGACGCCCGACGGCGTCTCGACGTACTCCGGCTCGACGCCGAGCCGTTCGAGCGTCTCGTCGACCTTCGTCGAGCCGCCGTGAACCACGACGACCTGCTCTCCGTCCGCTACGAGCGATGCGACATCCGCAAGCGCCCCCGCTGGGTCAACAGCGCGAGCGCCACCGACTTTGATGACTACAGTCATGAAAACTACCTCCAGGTGTTACGGTGCGCCGACGGGGTGGAGTCCCTGGAACTCCAGTCCCGCCGTCTCCTCGATGCCGAGGGCGACGTTCGCGGCGTGAACGGCCTGTCCCGCCGACCCCTTCATCATGTTGTCGATGGCCGAGAACACGACCAGTCGCTTGTTGCCGGGGTCGAGTTCGAAGCCGACCTCGGCCCCGTTCGTGCCCGCGACCGACTTGGGCTCGGGGTAGCGGTAGACGCCGCCACCGCCCGAGACGAGTTCGACGAACGGCTCGTCCTCGTACTGCCCGCGGTAGGCTCCCCAGAGGTCGCCCTTGGAGACGGGACCGTCGGGGAACACGTGACAGGTCGCGCTCGCGCCGCGGGTCATGTCCACCGCGTGGACGGTGAAGGACACGTCGATGCCGAGGAACTGCTGGATCTCGGCCTCGTGGCGGTGGCCCGTGGGCGCGTACGGGCGGACGACGCCCGAGCGCTCGGGGTGGCTCGACGCCTCGCCGCCGCCGGCCCCGCCCTCGCTGGAGCCGACCTTCACGTCGACGACGACCTGCTCGTCGCCGGAGAGGATGTCGGCCTCGAACAGCGGGAGCAGGCCCAGAATCGTCGCCGTGGCGTTACAGCCGCCGGAGGCGATGAGGTCCGCGCCCTCGAGGTTGTCGCGGTTGAGCTCCGGCAGCGCGTACTCGCTCTCGGCGAGCAGTTCCGGGCGCGTGTGGCCGTCGTACCACTCGTCGTACTGCGCCTCGGTGTCCAGCCGGAAGTCGGCGGAGAGGTCGACGACCGTGCCGGCGGCCTCCTGAAAACGGTCGATCTGTTCCATCGAGACGCCGTGGGGTGTCGCGGCGAACAGCACGTCCACGGAGTCGAGGTCCTCCGGCGAGGAGAAACGCAGGTCCGAGTGCCGGAGGTTCGGGTGGGCGTGCCCGACGGTCTTGTTCTCCTTCGAACGGCTGGTCGCCTGGGCCAGGTCGAACTCGGGATGGCCGTCGAGCAGGCGGAGCAGTTCCCCGCCCGTGAAACCGGACCCGCCGACGACGCTCGCGGTGTACGTCATGCCGTCACCTCGGCGTCGGCGCCCGTCGCGGCCCGCTGTTCGAGCCAGTCGACGACGGCGGCGGGCACGTCGATGTCCGTGACCTCGTTCAGCGCCTTGAACTCGACGGTGTGGTTGACCTCGTGGACGGTGTAGTCCTCGAAGGACCACTCGCCGTCGCTCTGGGACACCCCGGTCTCCATGAGGTCGATGCCGAGCAGCCCGCCACCGACGGCCTCGGAGGCTTTCTCGACCAGTTCCAGCGCGCGGTCGTCGAGTTCGAAAGTGTCCGTCTCGGCCCCCTTGGCGGCGTTGGTGAGCCAGTGGTCCGACGAGCGGACCATCGCCGCGACCGGCTCGCCGTCGGTGGCGAGCACGCGGATGTCGCGGCCGGGCTTCTCGACGAACTCCTGGACGTAGAAGATCTTGTGCTCGTAGTGGCCCAGCGTCTCCTTGTGTTCGAGGATGGCCTCGGCGGCCGACCGCGAGTCGATCTTGGCCATCAGGCGGCCCCACGAGCCCACGACGGGCTTGAGGACGCAAGGGTAGCCGAACTTCTCGATCGACTCCAGCGCGGCGTCCTTGGTAAAGGCCACGTCGGTGTCCGGCGTCGGGACGCCGGCCGCCTCCAGCGCGAGGCTGTTGTTGACCTTGTCCGCGCAGGTGTCGGCCACGTCCGGCCCGTTCACGACGGGGACGCCGTAGGCCTTCGCGAACTTCGTCGCGTACACGCTGCGGCTGGTCGCGAGACACCGGTCGACGACGATGTCGAGGTCGTCGAACGCCTCGGGGGCCTCGCTGATGTTGAACTGCTGTTTGCGGACGTCGATCTTCTCGATCTCGTGGTCGCGCTCGCGCAGTTCCGACAGCAGGAGCTTCTCGTCCCGTCGGATGCGCGAGTAGAGGATCCCGACCTTCATCTGTCGGCCTCCGTCAGTTCGCGGCTCGCGGCCACAGGCACCACGGTCGGATACGGCGCAGTGCGCCGCGCCACCGCGAACACCTCACTCACCCCAGTCCTCTTCGAGCTCGGGTGCGCTGTCGAGCTCGACGGGGTCGGTGCCCACGACTTCGAGTTCGGCACCGCAGGTCGCACAGTCGACTATCTCTCCGACTTCCAGGTCGTCGTGCAGGGTCACGTCGGCCCCGCACTCGATGCATTCTGCCATTGTGGTTCACAGTCGTTCAGCGTACCACTTAAAGGCTTCGAACTTATCAGAATACAATTATGACACGGACTGCACGCTAACGCTTCCAGAAGGCAATATCCGCGACGTGACTGATACGAGTATCAGAATTATGGTACAAAATCCCCTCGCGGGGATGGCGGACGTTCAGGCATAGCGATCCACCTCCGTGCGAAGCCGTTCGTCCGCCCGGTCGACGGCCCGTCGGCGGTCGGCGAGCGCCTCGTCGTCGATCGCGACGGCGTCCTCGGCGGTCGACACCTGAGCGTCGACGGCGTCGGGGGCCGGCCCGCCGCGGGAGTCGCGCATGGCGACGCTCTCGACGGGGTCGAGCGCGGCTTCGAGCGCCTCGCGGTCGACGTAGGTCGAGAGCGGATCGCCGAGTGCGTCCTCGGCGACGGCGGACAGCGCCGCGTAGTCGGGCGCGTCCTCGTCCGCCTCCAGCCCCGCCGCGGCCTCGGCGACGACCTCGTGGGCCGTCCTGAACGGGACGCCGGCCATCGCCAGCAGGTCGGCGACGCCGGTCGCCGTCGCGAACCCGTCGCTGGCAGCGGCCTCGAGCGTCTCGGCGGGCCAGTCGGCCGTCGCGACCGCGCCCGCGGCGACCGCCACGCTCTCGGTGACGCTGTCGATGGCGTCCCAGGCGTGGCGGCCGGCGCGCTGGAGGTCGCGGTTGTAGGCGCGGGGCTGGCCCTTGAGGTTGGTCAGCAGGCCGTTCAGCCCGGCGACGGCGTCGCCGGTGCGCCCGCGGACCAGTTCCAGCGTGTCGGGGTTCTTCTTCTGGGGCATGATCGACGACGTGGACGAGTAGTCGTCGTGGAGGTCGACGTGGCCCTTGCTCGCCATCACGACCACGTCCTCGGCCAGCCCCGACAGCGTCGTCGCCAGCGTCGCGACGGCGCTCGTCGTCTCGACGAGGAAGTCCCGCGTCGCCGAGGCGTCCATCGAGTTCTCGGCCACCGAGTCGAACCCGAGCAGTTCAGCGGTGCGTTCACGGTCGACGTCGAACGGCGTCCCGGCGAAGGCGGCCGAGCCGAGCGGGTTCTGGTTGATGCGCGCGTAGGCGTCGAGCAGCCGCGCGGTGTCGCGCCGGAGCGCCTGCTCGTAGGAGAGTACCCAGTGTGCGACCGTCGTCGGCTGTGCGGGCTGGAGGTGCGTGTAGCCCGGCATCACCGTCTCGCGCTCGGCGCGGGCCACGTCGAGCAACTGCTCGCGCGCGCCCACGACAGTCTCGATAAGGTCGAGCACGTCCGCGCGCAGGCGGTAGCGGATGCAGGCCGCCACCTCGTCGTTGCGCGAGCGGGCGGTGTGCATCTTCCCGCCGTCGGGGCCGACGCGCTCGATCACCGCGCTCTCGATGGCCTCGTGCACGTCCTCGCCGTCCGGGAGCGCGCCGTGCCCCGTGGCTTCCACGTCGTCGAGCGCGGCCAGAATCTCGCCGGCCGTCTCTCGACCGACGATGTCCTGCTCCGCGAGCATCACGACGTGCGCGCGGTCGACGGCCAGGTCGGCCGCGAAGATGCGCTCGTCGTCGGCGAGCGAGGAGAGGAACGAGCGGGCGGGGCCCCCGGCGAAGCGCTCGCGGCGGACGACGGTCTCGTCGCCGCGGTCGGCATCGCCGCTCGCGTCCGCCGCGTCGCCGCCGTCGGCCTCGCTCGCGTCGCGGTCCCCGCCGTCGCTCATCGATTTACTCCTCCGCGCCCTCGCCGCTGCCGTCGGTGACGGCCGCGCCCTTCTTCGCGTCTTCGAGGATCTTGTTGGCGAGGCGGGACTGGAAGCCGTGGTACTTCGCGACGCCGGTGGCGTCCTGCTGGGTGATGCCGCCGGAGACGTCCTCCTCGTCGAAGGAGGCCGCGGACTCGCTGTAGACGGCGTAGTCGGACTCGCGCGAGACTGGACGACAGTGCCCGCCCTCGAGCTTCACGGTGACGGTGCCGGTGGCGCGCTCGTTCGTCTCGTCGATGAACGCCTCGAGCGCGCCCGTCAGCGGCGCGTCGACGAGGCCCTGGTAGGCCTTCTGGGACCACTCCTGGTCGACCTGGGCCTTGAACTGGCGTTCCTCCTGCGTGAGGACGAGGCCCTCCAGCGCCTCGTGGGCCGTCAGCAGGACGGTGGCCGCGGGGTGCTCGTAGTTCTCGCGGACCTTCAGCCCGAGCATCCGGTCTTCCATCATGTCCGTGCGGCCGATGCCGTGTGCGCCCGCCTGCTCGTTGAGTTGCTCGATGAGCGAGACGGTGTCGAGGGCCTCGCCGTCGACGGCGACGGCCTCGCCCTCCTCGAACTCGATCTCGACGAGTTCGGCGTCCTTGTCCGAGGGGTTCTCGGTCCACTTGTAGATGTCGTCGTCGGGAATCGTGCTCGGGTCTTCGAGTTCGGAGCCCTCGATGGAGCGGCTCCAGAGGTTCGTGTCGATGGAGTAGCGACCGCCGTCGCCGCCCTCGACGGGCAGGCCCTTCTCGGCTGCGTACTCGTTCTCCCACTCGCGGGTCAGGCCGAGTTCGCGGACCGGGGCGATGACGTCCAGGTCGGAGTCGCGCCAGATGGCCTCGAAGCGCAGTTGGTCGTTGCCCTTGCCGGTACAGCCGTGGGCGACGGCCGAACAGCCCTCGTCCTCGGCGACTTCGAGGATGGCCTTGGCGATGACCGGGCGCGCGAGCGCGGTTCCGAGCGGGTAGCCCTGGTAGTCGGCGTTGGCCTTGACGGCCTCGAGACAGAGGTCGGCGAACTCCGCCTTCGCGTCGACGACGAACTGCTCGACGCCCAGCGCCTCGGCGGTCTCCTCGGCCTCCTCGAACTCGTAGTCGGGCTGGCCGACGTCGACGGTGACGCCGACGACCTCGTCGTAGCCGTACTCCTCTTTCAGCAGCGATACGCAGACTGTCGTGTCGAGCCCGCCGGAGAAGGCGAGCGCGACGGTACCGTTTCCTTCTGGCATGGATGTATTCTGGATGGGTTCCGTGGTGTGACTGTCGGTTTAGCGTGACCCGCCGGACAGCCGACCGGCGGTGCTTGTGGACGAGACGAACCGTGAGTCAGAATGTGGATAGTAGTGGGCCTAGCAGAGGCCCGGTCGTCGCCGTCGTGGGGAAAAGCGGACGGACCCCTCGCTGCCCGCGGCGAGCGGCAGGATGTCGAGGGTCCGCGTCATGTACTTGCGACTACTGCAAGTCGGCTACTAATAGCTTCCGTGTTGCGATCGGTGTGTGTATGCGCCACAGCCCCAGACTCGGCCCCGCCGCCGCTACCGGTCACTCTGGCCGCCGCTGGACGGTCGGTCGGTGCTGTTCGTCGTCGCGTCGGTCGATGTCGTCTCGGCGTCCGGTCGACGGTCAGTCGCGTTCTGCTGAGGTCCGTCCCCGGCCGGATCGGCAGTCCGGTCCGACGCGGTACGGTTCCCACCGACAGCGGTCCGCTCACCGGCCCCGTCGGGGCGAGCCTGCTCACCCACGCCGGGTCCCGCGACTGCCCGCGCGATGGCGGCGACTTCGGGCCCGCTCAGTTCGTTCGCCCGCTGGGCGAGCGTCCGAATCGCCGCCGCGTCGACGCCCTTCCGTTCGAGCGCCGCGGCGGGGAGTCGGCCGGCAGTCTCGTTCGCCTGGCCGACCAGGCGCTCGACGGTCCGCGTCTCTGCGTGGAGTCGGGCGACCTTCGCGCGGTACTCGCCCGCGGTCATCGAGCCGTTCGCGCGAGCCCGGTCGAGCGACTGTTTGCGCCGTTCGAGTTCGGCGAGGCGCTGTCGAGAGTCGGTCAGTTGCTCGGCGACGACGGCCGCCTTCGCGGCGTCGGTGTTCGCCTGCGCCACGCGCAGCCCGTAGGTCCGCGACTGCACGTCGCCGCCGATTTCGGCCCCCTGCACGCCGACGACGCCGGACAGCTGAGCGCCGGGCGCGGCCGTCGCGTTCCCGGCCGCGGGCTCGGCGTCCGTCGCGGTTTCCTGTGCCATCGTGGCGACCGGCACCGCGGCGAGCGTGCTCACCACGAGCAGGAGTGCTACCGTGACTGGGGTCGCTCGTCTCATCACGTTCGGTACGTCGCCCCCGAAGACCCTATAAATAGCCGGTCGTCGTCCCGGATTTGTGCCGATTAAGCCGGATTAAACCGCCTGGCAGCGCCGTCACGGGCCGTCGAGGCACGTGAATCGTCGATACCTTTATTACCGCTACTCGTCGCCCGAGTCGCCGCCGTCGGTCCCGCCGGTCAGTTCGGTGTCCGGGAGCGTCACGACGTTCTCCCGACCGATACGGAACGTCTCGACCTCGTCGTCGTCCCGCAGGCCGCTGATGACCTGGCTGGTCTTGGCGTCGGTCCAGTCCAGTTCGCTCGCGACCCGCTGTTGCTTGAGTCGACCGCCGTTCGCTTCGAGCAGCTGGACGACCTGTTCCTCGTTGCTCAGGAGGTCCTGGGGCGGGGTCTCCGCACCGGCCCCTCCGTTCGCGTCGTTCGGCGGCGGGGTCGCGGTGTCCGCAGTCGAGTCACCCGACTCGGTCGGCCCGGACCGGTCCGGCGAGTCGTCGCCATCCGATAGCCCGTACCGCCGGACGGCGTAGGCCGCGACGACGAGAGCGACCAGCCCGATCGCCGCGACGACGAGCAGAGTGTTCGGCCCGCCGTCATCCGACGCAGCGGCCCCGCTGGTGACGACGGCGCGGGGCTCGTCCGCGCCGAACTCCTGTTGGCCGCGCCACGTGACCGACGTGTTGGTCCGTTCGTCCGGCGACGGGGTGACGCCTTCGGCCCGGTACGCGGACGGCCAGCGCACCGTCAGCGAGGTCTCACCGTCGAGGAACAACCCCGAGAGCGAGTCGCCGATCTCGAGTCGCCCGTCGGACGCCGCCGCGAAGTTCGTCCACGCGAACCGGTAGGTGACGACGCCGTAGGTCTGGCCGAGCGTCTCCGTCCGCGTCTGGACCGTGACGTTCTCGATGGTCATCTCGCGCCCCGTGGCGTTCTCGGCCGCGCGTGCGGTGCGTTCCATTCGTCCCGCGAAGCGGTCCGTGTACGCCGACGAGTTGGCCCGGACGTCGGCCTGCAGGTCCTCGAACGCCGCCGTCTCGTTGTCGTCGGCCAGCCGGACGCGGTAGGCCACCGTCCAGTCCGCGCTCCCGTCGGCCCCCACGTCGGCAGTCATCACGACCACGTCGGGGTCGACCGACTGCTGGTCGAGCGCGCCGAACCCGGCCGCCGCCGGCGGGACGAGCATCGCTACGGCGAGCAGTACGACCGCCACCGTTCCGAGCGTCCGACCCATTCTACCGCGGCTTCCCGCTCGGCGGGTATATGGTTTATTGCCGATCGTGCGGCGCGCTACCGAGTCAACAACCGGACCGCGACGCGGCCGCGCCCGTCGGAACAGCCACAAGGGGTTTGACGCGGCCGCTCGACCCGTCGCCTATGGACAGAGCAGAACTCGACGTGGACACCTCCTGAAGGTCGTTCTCGCGCTGGTCGTCGTCTGGCTGGCGCTAGAGATACTGGATGTCGTCCTCGGGCTGTTGACCGGCCTGCTCGGGTTCTTACAGCCCCTCCTGGGCGTCGTCCTCGTCGTCCTCATCGTCCTCTGGCTGGTCGACCGGCTGTAGGATCGCGTCTCTTTTGCCACAGCCCGGCGTCAGCCGGCGTGTGTACAGCCTCAACGTCCCGCTCCCGTCGGAGATCACGACGCTGGCGGCCGATCTCGCGACCGAACTGCCGCTGGCCGAGGAACGGGGGCGGGGCGAGCACACCCTCGTCGCCAAGCGACTGGGCAGTGGCGATCACGCGGCGTACGCGCGCCTGGAAGCGCAAGCGCGCGACTCGCTGCACGGCCAGCCGACGTTCGAGGCGGCGGTGACGGGCATCGAGCAGTTCGAGACGGCGGCGACCGGACCGTCGCCGGTGGTGTACCTCGCCGTCGAGAGCCCGGGACTGCTCGCGCTCCACGAGCGCCTCTGCGAGCGATTCGACGCCGTTGCGGGGGTTGAGGGGGGAGACTACGTCCCGCACGTGACGATAGCCCGCGGCGGCGACGCCGACGCGGCCCGACGGCTGGTCGAGCGGGAGATCGAGCCGGTCCGGTGGTCCGTCGAGGCGCTCGCCTTTTTCGACGCCGACCTCGGGCAGGAAGTGAGCCGGGTCTCGCTCCCGGCGTGAGCGTAGCGAGGGCTATCCGGAGGTGGTGTGGCGAACAGGCGGCACGCGTCGCTCCCGGCGCGTCGTGCCGCCCGACCGCGTCTCGCGCCGGGACCCGAATCAGATCACAGCGGCCCTGGCCCCGGCTTTCGATATAAACGTCGGGTCGAAAGCAACGCTTTTGGACCGGCCTGTCGTTCGGTACGCATATGGATTATCGGGAAGTCGACAGCACGTCCGAGTACGTCTGCCGGCTGGAGCACGGCGCGGACTGGCGCGAGGAGATCGAAACGTTCGCCGACAAGCGGAGCATCGACGCCGGCTTCTTCTACGGCCTCGGCGCGGTGCAGGACGCCGAGTTGATGTTCTACGACCAGGACCGTACCGAGTACGACTCGATGACGTTCGACGAGCCCCTGGAGGTCGCCGCCTGCATGGGGAACGTCTCACACCTCGACGGCGAGCGCTTCGCCCACACGCACGCGGTCCTCTCGCGACCCGACGGCGAGGCGATCGCCGGCCACCTGAACCGCGCGACCGTCTGGGCGGGCGAGCTGTACGTCCGCGCGTTCGACGCGAAACTCAAGCGGGAACACGACGACGCGACGGACCTCGACCTCTGGAACGTGTAGCATGCGGGAGGCCGACGAACGGTACTTCGAAACGCTCGAAAGCCAGCTCGAGGACGCCTTCGACGTGGCCGAGCGGGCGAAACAGCGCGGCGGCGACCCGAAGCCCGAGGTCGAGATCCCGACCGCGCGCGACATGGCCGACCGCGTCGAGAACATCCTCGGCATCGAGGGCGTCGCCGAGCGCGTCCGCGAACTGGAGGGCCAGATGTCCCGCGAGGAGGCGGCGCTGGAACTGGTCGACGACTTCGTCGAGGGGACCGTCGGCGACTACGACAGCCGCGAGGGGAAAGTCGAGGGCGCGGTCCGGACCGCCGTGGCCCTGCTGACCGAGGGGGTCGTCGCCGCCCCCATCGAGGGCATCGACCGCGTCGAGCTGCTGGAGAACGACGACGGCACGGAGTTCATCAACGTCTACTACGCCGGCCCGATCCGCTCGGCCGGCGGGACGGCCCAGGCGCTCTCGGTGCTGGTCGCGGACTACGCCCGTGCGCTGCTCGGAATCGACCAGTACAAGGCCCGCGACGACGAGATCGGCCGCTACGCCGAGGAGGTCGACCTCTACGACAAGGACACCGGCCTGCAGTACTCGCCCAAGGAGAAGGAGACGAAGTTCATCGCCGAGCACATGCCCATCATGCTGGACGGCGAGGCGACCGGCGACGAGGAGGTCTCGGGCTACCGGGACCTAGAGCGGGTGGACTCGAACTCCCCCCGGGGCGGGATGTGTCTGGTGCTCGCCGAGGGGATTGCGCTCAAGGCCCCGAAGATCCAGCGCTACACGCGGAACTTGGACGAGATCGACTGGCCGTGGCTCCAGGACCTCATCGACGGAACCATCGGAGAGAGCGAGACCGAGGCCGACGACGAGGGCTCGGAGGACGCGAGCGGCGACGGTGACGAGGCCGACGACGAGGGCGACGACGCAGACGGGGACGAGGAGAGCGACGACGTGCCGGGCCCGCCCCGCGTCGACCCCGCGAAGAAGTACCTGCGAGACCTCATCGCCGGCCGACCGGTGTTCTCCCATCCGTCGAAGGCGGGCGGCTTCCGCCTGCGCTACGGTCGGGCGCGCAACCACGGTTTCGCGACCGCCGGCGTCCACCCGGCGACGATGCACCTCGTCGACGACTTCCTCGCGACCGGGACCCAGATCAAGACCGAGCGGCCGGGAAAGGCGGCCGGCGTCGTCCCCGTCGACACCATCGAGGGCCCGACCGTGCGCCTCGCGAACGGCGAGGTCCGGCGCATCGACGACGCCGAGGAGGCCCTGGAAGTGCGCAACGGCGTCGAGAAGATCATCGATCTCGGCGAGTACCTCGTCAACTACGGCGAGTTCGTCGAGAACAACCACCCGCTCGCGCCGGCCTCCTACACCGTCGAGTGGTGGAGCCAGGACCTCGACGCCGCGGGCGCGGACGTACAGGCGATGCGGGACTCCCCGCGGATCGACCTCGACGACCCAAGCGCCGACGAGGCCCTCGAGTGGGCCACCGAGTACGACGCGCCGCTGCACCCGAAGTACACCTACCTCTGGCACGACGTGAGCGTCGAGCAGGTCGGCGCGCTCGCCGACGCGGTCGAGGACAGTCACATCGCCCAGGCCGACGGGGCGTACGCCGACCCCGAGGCGGAGGACAGAGCGGGCGACGCTCACACCGACGACGGCGCGCTGGTCTTCCCGCGCACGGACGCCGTCCAGGAGACCCTCGAACACCTGCTCGTCGAACACACGCAGGACGACGACACCGTCACGGTCACCGACTGGGTTCCGCTGGTGCGGACGCTCGGGTTCTCCCGGTCGCTGGAGCGCGACTGGACGTTCGCCGACCTCTCCGAGCGCGCGCGGACCTACGGCGAGAGCGAGTCGGTCGACGCCATCGGCGTCTCGGAGGACGCCGAACCGGAAGACGGGCAGAACGCCGTCGAGGCCATCAACGAGGTCGCGCCCTTCGAGGTCCGCGAGCGCGCCCCGACACGCATCGGTAACCGGATGGGCCGGCCGGAGAAGTCAGAGCGCCGCGACCTCTCGCCGGCCGTCCACACGCTCAGCCCCATCGGCGAGGCCGGCGGCGCACAGCGCGACGTGGCGAAGGCCACGAAGCACGCCGACGACATGAGCGACACGCCCGGCCGCGTCGAGGTCGAGATCGCCCGCCGGCGCTGTCGCGACTGCGGCACCGAGACCCACCACGCTTGCTGTCCGGACTGCGGAACCACGGCGGACCCGGTGTACGTCTGCCCCGACTGCGAATCGGAGGTCGAACCGGACGAGTCCGGCCGGGCAGAGTGCCCCCGCTGTGAGACGCTGGCCTCGCCCACGCAGTACAAGGAACTGGACCTCCGTGCGGCCTACCGCAACGCCCTGGAGAGCGTCGGCGAGCGCGAGACCGCCTTCGACACGCTGAAAGCCGTCAAGGGGCTGACCTCCGGCGAGAAGGCCCCCGAGCCGATGGAGAAGGGCATCCTCCGGGCGAAACACGACGTGTCGGCGTTCAAAGACGGCACCGTCCGCTACGACATGACGGACCTGCCCGTGACCGCCGTCCGGCCGGCCGAACTGGACGTGACCGCCGACCGACTCCGGGCGCTGGGCTACGACGAGGACATCCACGGCGACCCGCTGACCCACGACGACCAGCTGGTCGAGCTGAAGGTCCAGGACATCGTCCTGTCGGACGGCGCGGCGGAACACATGCTTCAGACCGCGCGATTCGTCGACGACCTGCTGAAGCAGTACTACGGGCTGGAGCGCTTCTACGAGTTCGACGACCGCGAGGACCTCGTCGGCGAACTCGTATTCGGGATGGCCCCCCACACCAGCGCGGCGACCGTCGGCCGCGTCGTCGGCTTCACATCAGCTGCCGTAGGTTATGCACATCCGTATTTTCACGCGGCTAAGCGTCGGAACTGCGATGGTGACGAAGATTGCGTCATGCTCCTGATGGACGGCCTGCTGAACTTCTCGCGAAAGTTCCTGCCGGACAAGCGCGGCGGGCGGATGGACGCGCCGCTGGTGATGTCCTCGCGCATCGATCCCAGCGAGATCGACGACGAGGCCCACAACATGGACATCATGGCGACCTATCCCCGCGAGTTCTACGAGGCCACGCGGGAACTGAAAGACCCGACGGAGGTCGAGGACGTGATGAAGATCGCCGAGGAGACGCTGGGCACCGACCGCGAGTACACGGAGTTCATGCACACCCACGACACGACGAACATCGCGGCGGGACCGGACCTCTCGGCGTACAAGACCCTCGGGTCGATGGAGGACAAGATGGACGCCCAACTGGAGATTTCCCGGAAGCTGCGGGCCGTCGTCGAGAGCGACGTGGCCGAGCGGATCATCGAGTACCACTTCCTGCCGGACCTCATCGGGAACCTCCGGGCGTTCTCCAGACAGGAGGTCAGGTGTCTGGACTGCGGGGAGTCGTTCCGGCGCGCCCCGCTGACCGGCGACTGCCGTGAGTGCGGCGGCCGCGTGAACCTCACGGTCCACGAGGGGTCGGTTAACAAGTACATCGACACGGCCATCCGCGTCGCCGAGGAGTTCGGCGCGCGCGACTACACGAAACAGCGACTCGAAGTCCTCGAGCAGTCGATCGAGTCCGTGTTCGAAGACGACCACAACAAGCAGTCCGGCATCGCGGACTTCATGTAGCCCGCCGGGCGCGAGAACGTGTTCGCCCTTACATTTAAAGCCCCACTTCGTTCTCACTCCCCTGTAATCTGGGGGACGCTATAATACGATTACTGAGAGAGAGACGGTCAAGAGATGCCTCGAGACGTGCTGGTCGTCGACGACATCGTAGATCGACGAGCGTACGAGACCGGTCTCGGTTCGGCGGACGAGTACGCCGTGGTGGACTCGGTCGACGACATCGCCGACGCGTTCGACCGGGCCGGCGTCGTCGTCTACGATCACGGACGCCCCGAGATCGAGTTTCGAGAACTGAAAGAGACGGTCCGAACCGTCGGGGGGACGCGGTACGTCGTCGTCGTCGCCGACGCGACACCGACGCCGGCGCTCCTGTCGCTCCCGTGCGACGACTACCTCCGGAAGCCGGTCGACGGCGACGACCTCCGGACGGCGGTCGACCGGGCGAGGGCGCTCGGTGACGGCGAGGTCCGCGAAGCGGCGACGCTGGTCCGGAAAGCGCAGGCGCTGTCGGCCGCCAGTTCGAGCGAGGAGCTCGAGCGGAATCGGGAGTTCCGCCGCGTCCGAGGACGGCTTCGCGAGCTAGCGCGCCCGGACATCCTCGGCGAACTCGACCGGATCGACGGCGACGTGCTGTCCGCGCACCTGGCGCTGATCCGGGGGAGCGACGGTCGACGCGAGCACCGAACCGACGGCGGCGAAGCGGTCGACAGGCGCGTCTCGAACGCGGACATCAGCCCGTGGAAGTTCCGGGAGGCGGTCGAGAGCGCGGGCCACGCCGTCGTCTTCACCGACCGCGAGGGCGTCATCGAGTACGTCAATCCGGCGTTCGAGGAACTGACCGGCTACGACGCGACGGAGGTCATGGGGAACACGCCGCGGGTGCTCAAGTCCGGGGAGCACGACGCCGCGTTCTACGAGGACCTGTGGGACACCGTCACGGCCGGCGAGGTCTGGCAGGGCGAACTGGTCAACGAGCGCGCGGACGGCGAGCGATACGTCATCGAGCAGACCATCGCGCCGCTCCCGCACGACGGCGAGCCGCGGGGCTTCGTCGCCATCAACACGGACATCACGGAGAAGCGCAACCGTGAGCGAAAGATCGAGGCACTCCACGAGGCCACGCGGGACCTGCTCAGCGCCGACACTCCGTCGGCGGTCGCCGCCGAAGTGGGCGAGGCCATCGAGTCCATTTTGGAGTTTCGCATCAACGTCATCCGTGTGCTGCGAGACGGGGAGCTCTGTCCCGTCCACGTCAACGACAAGGCCGAGGAACTGCTCTCCGAGCGCCCGGCCTACGAGGTCGGCGAGAGCTTCGCCGGCGAGGCCTTCGCCGAGCAGGAGGCGACCGTCTACACCGACATCCGGGACCACGACGGCGGTGACGACCTCCGGCCGGTCGTCTCGTGGCTCTACGTCCCCATCGACAGCTACGGCCTCATCAGCGTCGGCCAGACCGAGGCGAACGCCTTCGACGAGACGGACCTGAACCTCGTCCAGATCCTCGCGAGCAACGCCGAGATCGCGCTCCAGCGGCTCGAGCACGAGCGGAAACTCCAGCGCGAGAACGAGCGCCTCGAACGGTTCGCGAGCACCGTCTCGCACGACCTTCGGAACCCCCTGCAGGTCGCCGAGGGGACGCTGAGCCAACTGCACGACTTCAACGAGGAGATCGATCGGATGCGCCAGGCCCATGAGCGCATGGAGGAGGTCATCGAGGGCGTGCTGACCCTGACGCGTCAGGGCAACCGCGTCGAGGAGCCGGAGCCGGTCGACCTCGGGACGCTCGCGCGGACCTGCTGGGACCACGTCAGTTCCTGCGGGACCGACCTGGTCGTCGAGTCCGAGGCCCTCGTCGTCTCGGGCGACGACACCCGACTGAAACACCTCTTCGAGAACCTCTTTCGCAACGCCGTCACGCACGGACAGGCGTCGACGGTTCGAGTGGGAGACCTCGACGGCGGCTTCTACGTCGCCGACGACGGTGTCGGTATCCCGGCCGACGAGCGGGACGGCGTCTTCGACAACGGGTACACGACGAGCGACGACGGGACCGGGCTGGGGCTGACAATCGTCGACGAGATCGCTCGCGCGCACGACTGGGAGGTCTCGGTGACCGAGAGCGAGAGCGGCGGGGCTCGCTTCGAGTTCGTCTCCGCCGGCCAGTACCGGCATGAGTGACGACGACCGCTTCCGGGGGCTGTTCGAACACACGAGCGACGCCGTCGCCGAGGTGGAGTTCGTCGACGACGAGCCCGTCGTTCGGGCCGTGAACGACGCGTTCGTCGACATCTTCGGCGTCGAGCGCGACCAGGTTCGCGGCGACTCGCTGACGGCCCACGTCGAACCCGACGGCGAGGAGCGCGAGCGGCCGGTTGACGACGATAGGACGGCCGGGAACGGGTTCTGTCGAGGGGTCATCACCAGGGAGACGGCGACCGGACCGCGACAGTTCTCCTGCCGGGTCGTCTCGACCGAGTCCGACCGGGCGCTGGTGCTCTACACCGACGTGACCGCGGCCCACCGAATGGAGCAACACCACCAGGTGCTCCACCGCGTGTTGCGACACAACCTCAGGAACAAGCTCGTGCCGCTGCTCGACGGCGCGGAGCGGCTGTCGACGGAGCTCTCCGGCGATCTCGGCCAGCAGGCGTCGCTGATGGCGATGGCCGCACGTGAACTGTCCGGGCTGAGCGAGACGGCCGGGAAACTGGAGTACGTGATGGAGTCGACGGCGGTGACGGAGTCGCGGGTCGACCTCGTGGCGTGCCTGCGGTCGGTCCTCGCCGAGTACGACGCGTCGACGGTCGACGTCGCCGTCGAGGGCGACGGAGCGGTGCTCGTGGCGGCCGACGACCGGCTCGAAGTCGCGCTGGCACAGCTCGTCGAGAACGGGATCAAACACGCCGACGGCGAGCCGGGGCTGTCGATTTCGATCCGTAGCGAGGCCGGCGACGCGGTGGCAGAGATCAGCGACGACGGGCCGGGCCTGCCGGAGAACGAGCGGGCGGTGCTGTTCGGCGACCAGCCGATCACGCAGCTCAGACACAGCACCGGGCTGGGGCTGTGGCTGACGAAGTGGATTCTCGAATGTCACGGCGGGAGCCTCGCCTACGACAGGCGCGACGAGCGGACGACGCTCACGGTCCGGGTCCCGCTGGCGACCGAGCGGCCGGTGGTGGCGAACGGGAAGCGGGAGCGCGAGGAGCGGAGCGACTGACGGGCGCGTGACAACCGTCCGACGGGTGTTTTTGCCCGTGGCGCCGCTTCGGTCGATATGGCCTCGTCCCGCAGTACAGTGTCGACAATCGACTCCGAGGAGCGGTCGGGCTCTTCGTTACCGTCGTCCCGACAGACGCCGAGTACGATCTATCAGCTACAGATCGCGATGTTACGCTCGCAGATCGCGATGCTCGAAACGGCGCTCGAACGAGAGCGAGAACACCGCCAGGCCGTCGTCGACAGATACGAGCGCGTCCTCGACGCGAAGTAGCCGAGCCGGCGGTCGAAAACCCAGTCGCGTTTTTTGCCTTACTCGTCGCCGAGCGCGACGTAGGTCGTCTCGATGATGCGGTCGTCGGACTGGAGGCGGTCGAGCACGTCGTTCATCGGCGGCTCGTCGAGGTTGTAGACGGAGAGGGCCTCCCCGCCGATGGTCTCGCGGCCGTTGAACATCCCGGCGATGTTGATGTCGGACTCGCCGAGCACCGTCCCGATGAAGCCGATGGTACCGGGCTCGTCCTTGTTGCGGACGACGAGCATGTGACCGTGCGGGACGGCCTCGATACGGAAGTCGTCGATGCGGACGATGCGCGGTTCCTCGCCGCCGAACTGGGTCCCGCAGACGGAGACGGACTCCTCGCCGTCGGAGACGGTGACGGTGATGAGGCTCTGGTAGTCCTCCGAGGAGCGGGTCTTGGACTCGGTCACGTCGATGCCGCGGTCCTCGGCGATCTGGGGTGCGTTGACGGCGTTGACCTGCAGGTCCGAGGGCGCGAAGACGCCCTTCAGCGCGCTGGCGGTGACGTACTCCACGTCCTCCTCGGCGATGTCACCGGCGTAGGTGACCTCGACGGTGGACATGTGGCCGCCGAACAGCTGGACGGCGATGCGACCGGCGGTGTCGGCCAGGTCGAGGTACGGCCCGACCTCCCGGAACGTCGCCTCGTCGAGCGAGGGGGCGTTCAGGGCGTTCGCGACCGGTTCCTCGTTGAACGCGGCGACGACCTGGTCGGCCGTGGACGTGGCGACGTTCTCCTGGGCGGCCTCCGTGGACGCGCCGAGGTGGGGCGTGACGATGACGTCCTCCACGTCGAGCAGGGGGCTGTCCTCGGGGAGCGGTTCCTCGCCGAAGACGTCGAGCGCCGCGCCCTTGAGCAGGCCGTCCTCGACGGCCTCGGCCAGCGCCGGCTCGTCGATGATGCCGCCGCGGGCGCAGTTGATGACGTAGCCGCCCTCCAGCTGGGCGAGTTCCTCCTCGCCGATCATGTTCTCGGTCTCGGGAGTCAGCGGCGTGTGGATGGTGACGAAGTCGGCGGCCGCGAGGCAGTCGTCGAGGTCGTCGACCAGTTCCGCGCCGAACTGCTCGGCGCGCTCCTCGCTGATGTAGGGGTCGAACGTGACGATGTCCATGCCCAGGCCCCCGAGGCGCTTCGCGACCTCCTGACCGACGCGGCCGAAGCCGACCACGCCGAGGGTCTTGTTGTTGACCTCCGTGCCGAGGAATTCGCCCTTCGCCCACTCGCCGCCCTTGAGTCGGTCGTGGGCCTGCGGGATGGAGCGCGCGGTGGCAAAGGCCATCGCGACGGAGTGCTCGGCGGCCGCCCGGACGTTGCCCTCGGGAGCGTTGGCGACGATGACGCCGTGGTCGGTGGCGGCGTCGATGTCGATGTTGTCGACGCCGATACCGGCCCGGCCGACGATGACGAGGTCGGGTGCGGCGGCGAACACTTCCTCGGTGACCTGCGTGCCGGAGCGGACGATGAGCGCGTTCACGTCGGCCACCGCTTCCAGGAGCGCGTCGCCCTCGACGTCGTAGGCTGTCTCGACTTCGTGGCCCGCCTCGCGCAGTCGTTCGAGGCCGGCGTCAGCGATCGGGTCCGTGACGAGTACCTTCATATCGAGTCGAACTTACCGGGACGCCATAACGCTTGTTTTCTCCGCGCGAGCGGGGACTGCGCGCCCGTTCGTGAGGGTGTCGCACGCTCGTACGGTCGGTGTGCCAGCGACCGTCACGCCCGTCGCGCTCCCGGCGAGTCGGCGGCCCGGCTAGCCGCTCGACTCGTCCTCGTTCCCGGTGGTCGCGTCGGACAGGGACGGCTCCTCGGAGCGGTAGTCGCGGCCGAAAAACCCTCGGAGGGCCATCGTCGTGCCGATGTACGACGCCGCGACGAGGAGGACGAACCCGACGGCGAACGAGAGGACGGTTCCAGAGAACATGTCCGAGAACACCGACTCGACGGGCAAAACGGTGCCGCTGTCGGAAACCGACGCGGCGTCTACCGCCAGGCCGGAAGCGTGGCTGCCTCTTCGAGCGGCACCGTCAGATACGCGTCGTCCTGTGTCACGTCCGCGATGATGAACTGGTCGGTGTCGCCTTCCTCGACGGAAGCCATGACCTCTGCGTCCGCGGCAACTTCGACTGGGGCAACCGTGTCCGGCTCCATGCATGACAATATGTAACAACCGTATAAAAATATAGCGAAACCCGTAGACGGTGGGTCGATTCGCTCCCACCACGCGTCTGACAATAGTTCGGATGCTGTCAGGACCGGTGCGTCCAGGGGCCTGTTCCCGGACGGATCGCCATCGGCATACACCTGATACGTAAAGTGATAGCGCCTGTAGACCGCGGGTCGCTCGACGGGACAGGTCCGGACTGAATAAATGATATATTCAATATACATCTGAGGTCCGAGTCGGTGAGCGAGGAGCGGGTGGCGTTACGAGGACAGACTGCTGTAACACTTCGAACGCACGCGACACCGTCGCGCGATTTCACCGGACGAGCGGCGGGAAAGCGGACGGATGTTAAGGACTTAGTAGATGCGGGCAGGAGGTTTTGGCAGTATGAACGTCGCAGACGCTATGACGCCGCGCTCGGAGGTCGTCACGGTCTCGATTCCGGGCACCCGTGACGACGTACTGGAGTATCTACAGGAGCGGGGCTTCTCGTCGGTCCCGGTGATAAAGGAAACCGAGGGCGGCGAGGAGTTCCGCGGGATCGTCTCGCGGGACGCGCTCATCGAGCGCCCCGACGAGGACCAGCTCGCCCTCCTCGTCGAGGAGGTGCCGACGATCAGCGCGGACACGACCATCGAAGCCGCCGCACAGCTCATGGTCGGCGAGGGAGAACGCCGCGTCCCGGTCGTCGACGGCCGCCTCGAAGGCATCATCACGATCACGGACGTGATCCGCGCCATCGCTAACGGCGACGTCGACGGTGACCGCATCGTCGGCGACCTCGCGGAGCGCGACATCAACTGCGTGTACGCCGAGACGCCGCTGACCGTCGCCGAACGCGAACTCTCGCACGCCAACGTCCCCTACGGCGTCGTCCTCGACGACGACGGCGACATGACGGGGATGCTCACCGAGGTCGACATCATCGAGGTCGCCCGCGTCGTCGAGGGCGAGGACGACACCGGCGACTCCATCGCCAACCAGGACGACGAGTGGGCCTGGGAGGGCATCAAAGCCGTCGGCGGGCGCTACATGCCGACCCGGAACGTCGAGATCCCCGTCGAGCCGGTCAGCGAGTTCATGACCGGCGACGTGGTGACGGTGAACAAGCGCCGGACGGCGGCTGAGGCGGCGCAGCTGATGATCGAGCACGACATCGAACAGATCCCGCTGCTGTCCGGCGACGAGCTCACGGGCATCGTCCGGGACATCGACCTGCTGCAGGGCCTATGAACGAGGGCGAGCGCCTCACCGAGCTGGCCAAGCGCCGCGGCTTCTACTTCCCGTCTGCGAGCGCCTACGGCGGCGCGTCCGGTTTCTGGACCTACGGCCCGCAGGGGGCCGCGCTGAAGTCGAACGTCGAGGACGCCTGGCGCGACCGCTACGTCGTCAAGGAGGGCCACCAGGAGATCTCCGCGCCCACCGTGATGCCCGAGCCCGTCTTCGAGGCGTCGGGCCACCTCGACGGCTTCGACGACATGATAATCGAGTGCGGCGAGTGCGGCGCGACCCACCGCGCCGACCACGTCGTCGAGGACAACACCGACGTCGAGGAGGCCGAGTCGCTCCCGAACGAGGAGGTCATGGACCTCATCGCCGAACACGGTATCGAGTGTCCCTCCTGTGGCGCGTCGCTGGCCGGCGAGCCCGTCGAGAACTTCAATCTGATGTTCGAGACGAACATCGGGCCCGGCTCGTCCTCGCCCGGCTACCTCCGCCCGGAGACGGCACAGGGCATCTTCGTCGAGTTCCCGCAGCTCTCGGAGTACGCCCGGAACCAGCTCCCCTTCGGCGTCGCCCAGATCGGCAAGGCCTACCGCAACGAGATCTCGCCGCGGAAGTCGCTGGTCCGCGTCCGGGAGTTTACACAGGCCGAACTGGAGCACTTCGTCGACCCCGAGGAGGACGAGCCGCCGCTGGCCGAGGTCGCCGACGTGACGCTGCCGCTGTACTCCGCGGAATCGCAGCAGGCCGACGACGGCGGCCAGCGCGACCTCACCGTCCGCGAGGCCGTCGACGAGGGCGTCGTCGCCAGCGACTGGGTCGCCTACTACCTCGGCGTCTCCAAGCGGTGGTACGAGCGCATCGGCGTCGACATGGACCGCTTCCGGTACCGCCAGCACCTCGCCGGCGAGCGCGCCCACTACGCCTCGGACTGCTGGGACGCCGAGAGCGAGGTCGACGGCGACTGGATCGAGATCACCGGCTTCGCCTACCGCGGCGACTACGACCTCTCGAAGCACGCCGAGCACTCCGGCGAGGACTTCACCGTCTTCAAGCAGTACGACGAGCCGATCACCGTCGAGCGCGCCACCGTCGACCCCGACATGAGCTACCTCGGGCCGGAGTTCGGCGGCGACGCGCAGCGGGTCGCCGACGCGCTCGAAGCGCTGGCCGAGCGCGACCCGAGCGCCTTCGACGCAGACGAGGTGACCGTCGAAATCGACGGCGAGGACTACGCGGTCCCCGTCGAGCAGACGAACTTCAGCGTCGACGAGGTGACCGAGAGCGGCGAGCACGTCCGCCCGCACGTGGTCGAACCATCCTTCGGCGTGGGCCGGATCATCTACACGGTCCTCGCGCACGCGTACGAGACCGACGAGGTCGACGGCGAGGAGCGGACCTACCTCTCGCTCCCGCCCGAGCAGGCCCCGACGACGGTCGGCGTCTTCCCCCTGATGGACAAGGACGGGATGGACGACCTCGCCCGCGAGATCGCCGGTGACCTCCGCTCGGCCGGCCTGTCGGTGACCTACGACGACTCCGGGGCCATCGGCCGTCGCTACCGCCGCCAGGACGAGGTCGGCACGCCCTACTGCGTCACTGTCGACTACGAGGCACTGGAAGACGACACCGTGACCGTCCGCGAGCGCGACACGACCGAACAGAAGCGACTCCCCGTCGACGGACTGGCGGAGACGCTCGAACAGCTCAACACCGGCGAACTCACCTTCGACGACCTGTAAATGGCCGACGAGGTGTCACGACGGCTCGTCCACGTCACGGGCGCGACGGTCCCGCTCGCCCACCTGCTCCGCCCGGACCTGATCACGTGGCGCGTCGTCCGGGGCTTTCTGGCCGTCGCGCTCGCGGTCGTCGTCGTCCTCGAAGCCGTCCGGCTGACGACCGGTCTCGACTGGGTCGTCTACGACCGCCTCACGCGCGAGTACGAGCAGGACAACCCCGCCGGCTACGCGCTGTACATCGTCGGGATGGCCGCCGTCGCCTTCGCCGTAGGGCTGCCGGGCGTGACGACCGACATCGCCGTCCCCGCGATGCTGATGCTCGCCATCGGCGACCCCATCAGCGGCCTCCTCGGGTCCGGGGACGCGAGCAGCGTCAAGCAGGCCTGGGTCCTGCTCGTGATGTTCGGCGTCTGTACGCTGCTCGCGGCCCCGTTCGTCTCGACCGCCGCGGCGGTCCTCGGCGGCGCGGCGGCCACCTTCGCCGACGGCGTCAAGCCCCGCATCGCCGGCTACGTCATCGACGACAACTTCTCGATCCCGGTCCTCGGCGCGCTAGCGATGTGGGTCGGCGTCCAGTACCTCCCGTTCTGATCAGCCGCTCAGCGACCGCCTTCACTTTCACCGCGGTATCTGAACGCTTAACCGCGGCCGGGTCGAACGCGTGGGTAATGTCGACCGCCGACGCCGGTGGCGAGCACGTCGAGCGCCCGCTCGTCGTCCCGGAGTTCCTGGAGAACCGCCGCTATCAGGTCGAACTGGCCGAGACGGCGAGTGCCGGCCACACGCTGGTGTGTCTCCCGACGGGGCTGGGCAAGACGACCGTCTCGCTGCTGGTGACCGCCGAGCGCCTCCACGCCGTCGGCGGGAAGTCGCTCATGCTGGCCCCGACGAAGCCGCTGGTCCAGCAACACGCCGAGTTCTACCGCGAGGCTCTCGAAATCGACCCCGAGGAGGTCGTCGTGTTCACCGGCGAGGTACGCCCCGACGACCGCGCCGACCTCTGGGCGGACGCCCGCATCGTCATCGCGACGCCGCAGGTCGTCGAGAACGACCTCGTCGGCAACCGGATCTCCATGGCGGACGTGACCCACTGCACCTTCGACGAGTGCCACCGCGCGACCGGCGACTACGCCTACAACTACATCGCCGACCGCTACCACGCCGACGCCGAGGATCCCCTCGTGACGGGCATGAGCGCCTCGCCCGGCGACGACGAGGAGGCCATCCTCGAGGTCTGTGAGAACCTCGGGCTCTCCGAGGTGGCCGTGATGACCGAGGACGACGCCGACGTGGCCGAGTACACCCACGACACGAGCGTCGAGTGGAACCGCATCGAACTGCCCGACCTCGTCGTCGAGATCCGCGACGCCATCAACGCGGTCATCGAGGAGCGCCTCGGGAAGCTGAAGGAACTCGGCGTCACGAACAAGTCCTCCGCCGACGTCTCCGAGCGCGAGATCCAGGGGATGCAGGCCGAACTCCGCAAGCTGATGGACAACGACCAGAGCGAGGGCTACCAGGGGATGAGCCTGCTCGCCGAGATCCGGAAGCTGCGGACCGCCGTCACCTACGTCGAGACCCAGAGCGTCGAGTCCCTGCGGCGGTACTTCGAGCGCCTGAAGGAGGCCGCCCGCTCCTCCGGCGCGTCGAAGGCCGACCAGCGCCTCGTCAGCGAGCCGAAGGTCCGCGAGGCGATGCGCAAGGCCGAGTCCTACGACGACCTCCACCCGAAGTTCCGCCAGACCCGAATGCTGCTCGCGGAGACGCTCGGCATCGAGAACGGCGAGCGCGTCATCGTCTTCACCGAGTCCCGCGACACCGCCGAGACGCTCGTGGACTTCCTCTCGAACCACTTCGAGACCGAGAAGTTCGTCGGCCAGAGCGACACCGACGGCAGCGAGGGGATGACACAGAGCCAGCAACAGGAGACCCTCGACCGCTTCCGGGGCGGGGAGTTCGAAGTGCTCGTCTCCACCTCCGTCGCCGAAGAGGGCCTCGACGTGCCCGAGGTCGACCTCGTGCTGTTCTACGAGCCGGTCCCGACCGCGATCCGCGCCATCCAGCGCAAGGGGCGGACCGGCCGCCAGGCCGAGGGTCGCGTCGTCGTCCTGCTCGCCGAGGACACCCGCGACGAGGCGTACTTCTGGAAGGCCCGGAACGACCAGAAGCGGATGAAACGCGAGCTGAACGAACTCAAGAGCGTCGCCGGCGAACTGGAGGCCGAGCTCGGGCAGGCCGGCCTCGACGAGTACGAGGGCGGGGGTGAGGCGACCGACACCGACGCAACCGACGCCGAAGCGGGGGCCGCTTCCAGTGGAACAGGTGGGGGAGAAACCCATACACAGGAGTCGGGTTCCAGTCGAAACGGAAGCGGTCGGACGGGCGACACGTCGGGCGAGGACGGCGACGGGCAGGCCGGCCTCGACGCGTTCGCCGCCGACGCGGCCGCCGGGGCGAGCGAGGCGGCTCGCAAAACCGCGACGGACGGCGAAGACGAGTCTGGCGACGGCGATGCGGCGAGTGAGCCGGAGGAAGCCGACGGCGACGGGACCGTCGCGAGCGCGGGGACCGACGCCGACGAGATCGAGATCGTCGCCGACCAGCGGGAGCTTGACTCCACCATCGCCCGGGACCTCTCGACGCGCGAGGGGATCGAAACGCGACTCGAGACGCTGGCCGTCGGCGACTACGTCCTCTCGGACCGCGTCGTCGTCGAGCGAAAGACCGTCGCGGACTTCATGGACACGCTGACCGGCGGCGACCGCTCGATGTTCGAGCAGGTCGGGGACGCCACTCGCCACTACGCCCGCCCCGTGGTCGTCATCGAGGGCGAGGACCTCTACGGCGCGCGCAACGTCCACCACAAGGCCATCCAGGGCGCGCTCGCCTCGCTGGCGGTCGACTTCGGCGCGAGCATCGTCCGCACCGCCGACGAGGGCGAGACGGCCGACTTGCTGGAGGTCATCGCCGAGCGCGAACAGGACGTCTCGGACCGCGAGGTGAGCGTCCACGGGGAGAAACAGTCCAAGACGCTGGCCGAGCAACAGGAGTACGTCGTCGCCTCTATCGCCGAGGTCGGCCCGGTGACGGCGCGGACGCTCCTCGAGGCGTTCGGGAGCGTGGAAGCCGTGATGACCGCCGACCGCGAGGACCTGCTCGACGTGTCCGGCATCGGCGAGGTGACCGCCGACCGCATCCGCGAGGTCGTCGCCGCCGACTACGAGCCCTAGTCTCAGAACGTCGCCGCGTCGAGCGCCTCGGCCGCTTCTCGCGCCGCCTGGAGGTGTTCGCGGGCCTCTCGCGGATTGTCCGTCGCCGCGGCGCGCTCGGCGAACCGGTGGACCGTTTGTGCCAGCAGCGTCGCCGCCGCGTCGAGTTCGGCCCCCGCGTCGTCGCTGCCGGCGCGCGACCAGTGCTGTCGAGGGGAAACGGGGGGGTTTCCGCCGCCCGTTTCGGGTCGGCCGTCCGGGCCGGTGTCCGCGCCAGTGGTGCGCTCCGCCCCCGATTCAGCGGCGTCAGCGGCTCCGGAGCGAACCCCCCGACCCCCCTCCGGTTCGGGTGGAGCGGCAGTCCCGTCGGTCACCGGTCCCGTTTCGGATGCGTCTGGGGCCGATCCGGCATCGGAGGCGGAGCGCGCGGGCCGTTCAGCCTCGGGAGCCGCGTCCGAGGGCGGCGTCGAATCGGTCGCCGCGTCGGCGGTCTCGGACTCGCCGGTCGTACCAGAGGCGTCGGTCGTCTGGTCCTCGCCGTCGGCGTCGCCGCCGAACTGGACGCGGGCCTCGTCGCTCGGGTCGGCGACCTCGATGTGGTCGCCGTCGTCTGCGCCGTCGCGCTGGTCGCGCTCGGCCCCGTCGGCGTCGGCTGTTCCGTCGGCTTCGTCCGCACCGCTCGCCGCGTCCTCGCGCGCGACGGGCTTCTGGCAGGTCGGGCAGAACTCCTGGCCGTCGTAGCGGAAGATGGGGTCGCCGCAGTCGCTGCAGTGGGCGTTGGTCATCGTCGCGCCCTTCAACAGGAGCTCGCTCATCTGCTCGGTCGTCTGGCGCTTCTCGTCTTCCTTCTCGAACTTCTCGCGGAGTTTCTCTCGTTCGGCTTCCTTGTCGAAGTCGCTCATACCCGTCACAACGCCGCGGGGCTGAAAACCGTTTTCGGGTACGGGACGGGCGAGTAAGGGGCGAGCGCGTCGGCCACGTTCCTCGCCGTGGAACAGGGGTTTCGACACGTTTAACGTCCGTGCGAGTGGGCTTTCGAATGGTATGACAAAGGTAAGCGTAGTCGGCGCGGCCGGAACGGTCGGCGCTGCCGCAGGGTACAACATCGCACTCCGAGACATCGCCGACGAAGTCGTCTTCGTCGACATCCCGGACAAGGAAGACGACACGGTGGGACAGGCCGCGGACACGAACCACGGGATCGCCTACGACTCCAACACGACGGTCCGGCAGGGCGGCTACGAGGACACCGCCGGCTCCGACGTGGTCGTCATCACGGCCGGCATCCCGCGCCAGCCCGGACAGACGCGAATCGACCTCGCCGGCGACAACGCGCCCATCATGGAGGACATCCAGTCCTCGCTGGACGAGCACAACGACGACTACATCTCGCTGACCACTTCGAACCCCGTCGACCTGCTCAACCGCCACCTCTACGAGGCCGGCGACCGCTCGCGCGAGCAGGTCATCGGCTTCGGCGGCCGCCTCGACTCGGCGCGCTTCCGCTACGTGCTGAGCGAGGAGTTCGACTCCCCGGTCCAGAACGTCGAGGGGACCATCCTCGGCGAGCACGGCGACGCGCAGGTCCCCGTGTTCTCGAAGGTCCGCGTCGACGGGACCGACCCCGAGTTCAGCGACGACGAGAAGGAACAGCTGCTGGGCGACCTCCAGGAGTCCGCCATGGACGTCATCGAGCGCAAGGGCGCGACCGAGTGGGGTCCCGCCCGCGGCGTCGCCCACATGGTCGAGGCCATCGTCCGCGACACCGGCGAGGTGCTGCCGGCGTCGGTCAAACTCCAGGGCGAGTTCGGCCACGAGGACACCGCCTTCGGCGTCCCGGTCCGACTCGGCAGCGACGGCGTCGAGGAGATCGTCGAGTGGGACCTCGACGACTACGAGCAGGAACTGATGAGCGAGGCGGCCGAGAAGCTCTCCGAGCAGTACGACAAGATCGCGTAACCGGACGACGCCCGTTCGGTCCTTTTTCCAAGGCGGCGCGCGCGAACCACGTTCGAACGCGACGGGATGGTAACGACCGAACCCGTCGTCTCGCACGCTACGTTCGCGACGGCAGGCTCCGTATCGCCCACTGGCGAGGCCGGGCGCATCCGTCGCGCTCAGGCGCGCTCGTCCTGCTCGTCGAGCAAGTCCGCGTCGGAACCGTCACACCCGGTGTCGATGTCGGTCCCGAGGAGCGACGCCCACTCTTCGAGGTGTGAGTCCGATGCCGAGAGTTCTCGGTGGCCCATGCGTTATCGGAAGCATCTCTGGCATATTATATAATGGTTGTGCCGGTGGTAGGCGGAAAGCGGTCGCTGGGCAGTCTACGACGTGTTCAGGGAAGTCTGGTACCGTATCGAGTGCACGCGAAACGGCGGGAGGCGGACCCGTCCTCACTCGGACTGGATGGGGTCGGGGACCTGGATGGAGTACCGGCCGTCCTCCTGGAGCGCGATGATGTACTCCTCGCGGTCGTACAGTTCCATCAGGTTCAGTTCGTACTGCCCGGGTTCGAGCACCTTGATCGACTCGAACTGGTCGTTGAGTTCCTCGCGAAGTTCCTGGAGGTCCGGGCGGTCGTCGCGCTCGGGCTCCTCCGGCGGGTCCGGGTCCGCGCCGACGGGGCGGAACTGGTGCTCGTCGTCCGACGGTTCGGGCGCGGCCGAGGGGAGTTCGTCGGGTTCGACCACGTCGCCGCGCGCGCTCGCCTGCGCGGCGTCCTCGGTGGTCGAAGACGGGCGCTCGGGCTCGGATTGGGGCCGCTCACCGGCGGGCGCGCCGCTGGACCGCGAGTCGGGCGCGTCCGTCGAGGACGACCCGCTGACGAAGTCGCGAACCGAGGCGGCGGTCTTTCCGACGGTCCGAGCGACCGAGCTGTCGGGACCCGGTGGTTCCGGTGGCTCCGCGTCCGGCGTCTCGGTGGCGTCGACGCCCTCGGGCTGAAACTGGAACTTGTTCCCGCCGCAGTCGGGACAGCCCGAGAGCATCTCCTTCGAGCCGTCGTCGAAGCCACGGCCGCAGTTCGTGCACTGGTGGGGCATTATTTCCGGGAGACGAGGGCGCTGATGAGCGTTTCGTCCTTGTGGAGCGTCTCGATCTGGTTCGCCGGTCCGATGACGGTCAGCTTCTGGGTCGACTGCTTGCCCATCAGGCGGTCGAGGATGCTTGCATCGGCGGTCTGGGACTTGGGATAGGTCTCGATCTCGATGCCGTTGAACTCGTCGGGACTGATCTCGGTCATTGTCACTTCGATGAGCCGGGACTCCTCGTCGGGCGAGAGCCCTTCTTCGAGGATGACGATGTTCCCGTCACGGACGCCGTCGAGGATCATCCGTATCTTCTCCATCGAGGCGAGACCGTCCATCCGCTCGCCGCTGATGAGGTCGATCTGGACGCCGTCGTCTGGGTCTTTGACTTCTGCCATCTAGATCACCCGAAGTACTCCGCGATCTTGTCGTATACCTCGTCCATGTTGTCCCCTTCCAGCGCGGACAGCGGGATGGTCTCGTGTTGCGGGTAGGCGTTTCGGATGCGCTGGACCGACGACTCCTCCAAGTCGATCTTGTTCGCGAGGATCAACACCGGGAGGTCCTGGCTCTCGATGATGCCGATGAGCATCGTGTTGACCTGCGTGAACGGGTCGGTCGCGGAGTCTAAGACGTAGATGACGCCGTCGACGTCCTCGCGGAGCCAGTGCATCGCCTCGGCGACGCCCTCCGTGGCCTCGCGGGAGCGACGGACGGCGTCGTCTTTCTCCATGTCGTGTTCCAGGAACTCGGTGTAGTCGACCTTCGTCGTCACGCCGGGCGTGTCGACGATGTCGATTGTGACTTTCTTCCCGTCGCGTTCGATTTCGACGTTCTCCTTTCGACGCGCGCGGCGCGTCTCGTGGGGCACGTGGCTCTCCGGTCCGACGGCGTCGCCGGTCCAGTCCCGGGCGATCCGGTTCGCGAGGGTCGTCTTGCCGGCGTTCGGCGGGCCGTAGATGCCGATCCGCTTCGGATCTTCCTCGGAGAACAGCGTCGATGCTGCACGTGAAATGCTATCTTTTAGGTTTGTAAGCAGTCCCATCCTATCCTCCCGCCGCCCGGAGGTGTCCGGTATGGCGGCTCTGCCCGTAAAAGATAGGCGAATTTACTTAAGCCTACGTCAGACAAACATATGTTCGCTGACGAGTGTCCGGAGGGATCGGTTCGGGTGGAACGACACAGAACGTCGGGGTCCTCGTCTGAGGTGAGAGACAGAGGTGCGAATCCGGACGGATATCGGTCCGCCGAGCAAGGGCGGCTCGGATTCGGTGGGGAGGGAGAATGCCCCCCACCCCCTCGTTTCAGGTGGAACCGGAATCCCCTCCGGGGGGAGGGCGGACCGAGGCGGATTACGACGGAAGTGAGGCGTATTCTTGCGCGAAGGCAACGGTCGGATTTCTAAGCTAGGAGGGGTCTTCCACTAGAAACAGGCCCTAGATACACTCTTTATATCTTCTCTCTTTCTAGTGCGGATTTGGTTTAATATATTGTATATTAAATCTTTCCTCTTCCAGCTAGAATAGTCTCGTTGCCACCCCCTCCCCCCACTCCTCTTAGCCGTTCCACCCGAAACGAGGGGGTGGGGGGGTCGACCCGATAACGTCCCGTTTACTGGTCTAATCCCCCGAGTAATCTGAGTGCAGCCTGCCTCACGCCGCGGCCAACACGTTCGAGGCGAAACGTCCACCTCGGCACGCCGACCTCCCCACCATTTCCCGTCGACGGCCGATCAACGCACCTCGGCCAGTCGAATCTCACCGACTAGCATCCGAAACCACATCGTCCACGATCACTTCTTCCTGCGATTCGATGAGGCCGGAAACAACGACCGTACCCTTCCCAGCCCGTCTATATATTTCAGATAAAAAACAGCATCTCGAAGAGAAACTATACAGCTGAATCCACCGGTAACGGGGCGCACGTCGGCATCGCAGTTGTTGGACCGAAATACTTAATATCTAATCACGGAACGGTTCATGTGGTTCAACTGGACGCCGGAGAGCGGCGATTCCTGCTAACGACAGCGTTGACGGCCTCTTCGCCCTCTCTATCGCAATCTCCGATGCGCTCTCCACTCGAAACGAAGGGGTACCCTCTCGATTATGACCGACGCAAGCGACGATACGGATCCGACGCCCGACTCGTCGACGGACGACACGTCGAACGCCGTCGACGGGGACCGACCTCGAGACGACAGTCCGCCGTCGGGGTCGTCCGACCTCGACGACGTGATCCTCGACAGCCTCGACACCGGAAACGACGACTCCTCGGACGAGGCTTCGCGCGGGCTCTTCGACGACCTCCTCGAAGGCGAGCCGATCTTCGAGAACAAGGAGGTGCTCCGCCCGTCGTATACGCCGCACAAACTGCCCCACCGCGAGGAGCAGATCAACAACATGGCGACGATTCTCGTCACCGCGTTGCGCGGTGACACGCCGTCGAACATCCTCATCTACGGGAAGACCGGGACCGGTAAGACGGCGAGCGCGAAGTTCGTCAGCGAGGAACTGGAGACCACTTCACAGAAGTACGAGGTCCCCTGCGAGGTCGAGTACATCAACTGCGAGGTGACGGACACCCAGTACCGCGTGCTGGCCCAGCTCGCAAACAAGTTCATCGACAAGAACGCGGCGCTCATCGACGACCGCATCGACGACCTCGACGACCTCCGGTCGCGCGCACGCGAAGACGCGGACGCCCTCGACGAGACCACGTACGGCTCGCTGGATGCGCTCGACGCGGAGATCGAGTCTCTTGAGGCCGACAAGGCGGAGTTCGAGGAGGTCCCCATGACCGGGTGGCCGACCGACCGCGTCTACAGCTCGTTTTTCGACGCCGTCGACTACCACGAGCGCGTGGTCGTCATCATGCTCGACGAGATCGACAAGCTCGTCGAGAAGAGCGGCGACGACACGCTGTACAACCTCTCGCGGATGAACTCCGAACTGGAGAACTCCCGCGTGTCGATCATGGGCATCTCGAACGACCTGAAGTTCACCGACTTCCTCGACCCGCGGGTCAAGTCGAGCCTCGGCGAGGAGGAGATCGTCTTCCCGCCCTACGACGCGAATCAGCTCCGGGACATCCTCCAGGCGCGCTCGGACGTGGCGTTCAAAGACGACGCGCTCACCGAGGACGTGATTCCGCTGTGTGCGGCCTTCGCCGCCCAGGAACACGGCGACGCCCGTCGCGCGCTCGACCTCCTCCGGACCGCGGGGGAGCTGGCCGAGCGCGACCAGACGGACAACGTCCTCGAAGACCACGTCAGGCAGGCCCAGGAGAAGATCGAACTCGACCGCGTCGTGGAGGTCGTACGCACCCTCCCCACCCAGTCGAAGATCGTCCTGTTCGCGATCATCCTCCTGGAGAAAAACGGCGTCCGCAACATCAACACCGGCGAGGTGTTCAACATCTACAAGAACCTCTGTGAGGAGATCGACGCCGACATCCTGACACAGCGCCGCGTCACCGACCTCATCTCCGAACTGGACATGCTCGGCATCGTCAACGCCGTCGTCGTCTCGAAGGGGCGCTACGGCCGGACGAAGGAAATCTCGCTGTCCGTGCCCACGGAGGAGACGGAGGCCGTACTCCTCTCTGACTCGCGGCTCGGGGACATCGAGGACGTCCAGCCGTTCGTGCAGGCCCGCTTCGACAACTGAGTCCGTCCGGGCTCGCGTGGCCGGTCGTCACGCCGGGGCCGTCACGTTCGCTCCGGTGGCGTTCGTCTGGTTTCTACCGATCTCCGGCCGCGTCGTCGCCCTGGCCTCGCTCCACTGGAGTCGAATCTGCCCCAGCAGTGGGACCCGTAGCTCCGCGGTGCCTATGACCCAATCGGGCTTGACCGGGTCGCTGATGGGGTTCGATCCGACCTGGTCGTAGGCCCCGTTGTTGTCGCCCTTGGTGATGAACCCGGAGTACTCCGCCGGACAGGAGGTCAGTTGCTCGCAGTTGTCCGCGCCCCCGATGTACGCCGGATCGGCGCGGTCGTACCAGTTCTCGCCGTCCTCGACCCAGAGCATCGCCCGATGGATGATCGGCGTCTGGTCGCCGTTCCCGTCGGGCTTGTACACGATCACGTCGCCGGTGCGCTGGAACTTCGTGTACCCGCCGTCGCTCGCGGCCGTGACGACGCCGTGGTGGGCACCGGGCCCGGAGAAGCGCGCTTCCTCCATCACGAACACGAGGTCCCCCTCCTTGATGTGCGGGTCCATGCTCGGGCTCTCGATGGCGACGAGCGGGGGCCACACCCCGCTGACGGCGAACAGCAGGATTCCCACGAGCAGCACCGAGCCGGCGCTGCTGACGACGTCGGTCACGTACACGATCCCACCCGGCTCGTCGTCCTCGTCCGACGACCGACGGTCTCGACCGGCCATTCCTATCGCGAGTACTCGGAGGCCGCCAATCAACCTTCTGTTGTCACGTTGGAACTTCCGCCCGTCGGCTCGCGTCCGCTCGCCGCTCCGATGTCCGGAGCGTCGGCGGCGACGGCCGCCGACAGCTCGTCGCCGGCGGTCGGCCACAGCCGAACGAAGCCGAGGCGGGGAATCCTGACGACGCCGGTCCCGACGACCCACGTCGGGCGGACGACGGTGCTGGTCCCCGTCACCTGGTCGTACGCCCCGTTGTGATCTCCCTTGGTGACGAAGCCGCTGTGCGGGGCCGGGCAGTTCCGCAGGTCCCGACAGCTGTCGGCGCTCCCGACGGCGTCGTCGTCCGCTCTGTCGTACCAGTTCTCGCCGTCCTCGACCCAGAACATCGCGCGGTGGATGACCGGCGTCCGCCGCTCGTTCCCGTTCGGCTCGAAGACGATGACGTCGCCGGACCGCTCGAAAGTCCGATACCCGGTCCCGGAACCGCGCTCGGCGGTGACGACGCCGTGGCGGGCGTCGGGGCCGGGGAACCGCTCTTCGTCCATGATGAACACCATGTCACCGGTGTCGATGTGTGGCTCCATGCTCCCGCTCTCGATGGCGACGAGCGGTGGCCACACCCCGCTGACGGCGAAGAGGAAGAGGCCGACCAGCACGACGGCGCCGACGCTCGTGCCGACGTCTCGCAGGTACACCGCCCACGGGGCGGCGTCAGTTTCGGGCCCTCGCTGCTCGGACTCTGTCGGCGTGCCGTCCGTCGACGTGTCGGGGCCCATCCGTACCTCGCGTTGCCGACACCGCGGCATCAATCTTGTGTCGGGCGGCGGTCCGCTATCCTTTTGCCCGCGGACGCGGAGTGTCGAACGTGCCTCTGGAGACGCCGGCACGCATCGTCAGCGAACTCGCGAGCCGCGGCTACAACGCCGAACGGGAGGCGGTGACACGCATCGCCGACGCGCCGGACCCCGCGGCGACGCTGGACCGCGCACTCGAAACCGTCCCCGACGACGCGCTGAAGCTGACGACGGACCACGTCGATTCTGTTATCGAAGCAACAGAAACGGCGCGGAGCGACCCGAAAGCCGAATCCGGCTCGACGCCGGCGTCTCAGGCTGACGCGGCCGCATCGGCCGACCACGACCCCTCTGTTTCGACTGGAACGACCCCGGGCTCGTCGGCCGTCGAGGGTGGGACCGTTCCACACGAAACGGAGGGGTCTCGGGACGTCGACACCTCCCTTCGCGCCATCGAAGTCGCGAACGACATGACCGGTCAGTCGACCGGGACCGGCGAGTACTCGGACTTCGTCACGGTGTTTCGCGACCGCTACGAGAAATTGGCGAGCAAGCTCCGAGGGCGGGTGAACCATCGACCGACCGACGCCATCGAGAGCATGGCCGGCGGCAGCGAGGCCGCCCTCATCGGCATGGTCTCGGACATCCGCTCGACGGCCAGCGGCCACTGGCTGGTCGAACTCGAAGACACGAACGGGACGTTCCCGTGTCTCGTGATGAAAGACCGCCCCATCGCGGACCTCGTCCAGCAGTTACTCATGGACGAGGTCATCGCCGTCGAGGGGACGCTGGCCGACGACGCCGGCATCCTCTTCGTCGACTCGCTGCACTTCCCGGACGTTCCCCGAACCCACAAGCCCTCGACGGCAGACCGACACGTCCAGGCGGCGCTCATCTCCGACGTGCACGTCGGGAGCCAGGAGTTCATGGAGGACGCCTGGCGCCGCTTCACCGACTGGCTCCACACCCCTGAAGCCGAACACGTCGAGTACCTGCTCATCGCCGGCGACATGGTGGAGGGCGTCGGCGTCTACCCCGAGCAGGACAAGGAACTGGACATCATCGACATCTACGACCAGTACGAGGCCTTCTCGGAGTACCTGAAGGAGGTGCCCGGTGACATGGAGATTCGGATGATTCCGGGCAACCACGACGCCGTCCGGCTGGCCGAGCCCCAGCCCGGGTTCGACGAGGAACTGCGGGACATCATGACTGCCCACGACGCGCAAGTCCACTCGAACCCCGCCCTGATCACCGTCGAGGGCGTCACCGTACTGATGTACCACGGCGTCTCGCTGGACGAGGTCATCGCCGAGCTCCCCGACGAGGAGGCGAACTACGACGAGCCGCACAAGGCGATGTACCAGCTTCTGAAGAAGCGTCACGTCGCTCCCCAGTACGGTGGCCACACCCGACTGGCTCCGGAGGACCGCGACTACCTCGTCATGGAGGAGGTCCCCGACGTGTTCCACACCGGTCACGTCCACAAGATCGGCTGGGGCGAGTACCACAACGTCCTCGCGCTCAACTCCGGCTGCTGGCAGGCCCAGACCGACTTCCAGAAGAGCGTCAACATCGATCCCGACGCCGGGTTCGCTCCCATCCTCGACCTCGACACGCTGGACATGACCGTTCGGAAGTTCACCTGACCGGCGCGTCCGGGAGGTCGCGTCGCAGCACGCGGAGCGGCGACCGCCTCCGAGACAGGGACCTGCCTCAGGCCGCCCCGCCGGTCCTGAACTCGAACTGCGCCCCGCCGTCCTCGCTTTCGGTTACGTCGACCGACCAGCCGTGGGCCGTGGCGATGGTCCGGACGATGTTGAGCCCGAATCCGCCGTCCGCCATCGAGAACTCCTCTTCGAAGAGCGATTCCCGCTCTGACTCCGGGATTCCGGGCCCGTCGTCGGCGACGAAGAAGCCGTCGTCGAGCGAGCCGACGGTGACGGTCACGTCGGCGTGGGCGTGGTCGACGCTGTTGCGAAAGAGGTTCTCGAACAGCTGCTTGAGCCGCGTCTCGTCGGCGTCGACCGTCTCGATGTCGCCGGCGACCGAGAGGCTCGCCTCGCGCGTCTCGCTCGTCAACCACGCCTCCCGGGCGGCTTCGTCGACCGAGACCTCGTTCGTCTCCCCGACGAGCTTCCCCTGTCGCGCGAGCGTCAGGACGTTCTCGACCAGTCGCTCCATCCGCTCGAGGGCGTTCTCCGCCACCGCCAGGTGGCTCGATTCGTCGTCTCGCTCTCGTCTGGTGAGTTCGATCCTGCCGGCGGCGACGCTCAGCGGGTTCCGCAAGTCGTGGCTGAGGACGCTGGCGAACTTGTCGAGGCGCTCGTTCTGGCGCTCCAGTTCCCGCTGGTACTCCTTGCGCTCGGTCACGTCGCGGAGCGCAGTGACGGTCCCGGCGAACTCTCCGTCTTCGGGCGGGAGGAGCGCGAAGTGAACGTCGAACAGGCGCTGGTCTCCCGGCTCGGTACGGATGGGAACAGCGCTCATCTGCGCCGTGTCGATGTCGTTCGACGGCGAGAGGAGATCGCGGACCTCGTCGTCGTAAGCCTGCGAAAACCACGGTGGGAGGTGGCCGGACTCGATGAGCCCCCGGTACGGCGTCCCGACGAGTTCCTCGGGGGTCCGTCCCACCGTCGACGCGAACGCCTCGTTGACCCACAGAAACGTCCCTTCCTCGTCGAGGACGTGGATGCCGATGGGGGCCGTCTCGATCAGGCTCTCGCGGAGTTCGAGGTCCGCCGCGCGCGTCTCGTCCCCCTCGTAGTTGCGGTCAGTCCCGCCGATGACCGCGCTGACGGCCTCGGTGACCGCTTGCTCCAGATCCTCGTCGTCGTCCGCGACGATGTAGCGGTCGATGCCGCCGTTGAGGGCGCGAGCCGCGAGACGCTCGTCACCCTCGAAGGCGACGAACACTGTCCCGGTTTCGGAGCCGGTCACGTCGGCGATGTCGGCCACGTCCAGCGGTCCGGAACGGATCAGGTCGTCGGTGACTACGATGCAGTCGGACTCGTCGTCGGATCGCCACAGCCACTCGGGGTGGTCGCTCCACTGCACGGCGACCGAATCGATATCGCGGAGGATCCGCCCGAGTCCCGCCCGCGTTTCGGAAGCGACGAGAACGACTGTCGCTCCCGACGGTACGTTCATACCACCCATATTACACTACAGGGTCATAACTTTTCGACTGTATAAGGAAACATGACAATACAGGCCAGAATATGTTCGGGATAGCCGGCAGAATCGCCGCTATCTCTCAGCAGTGGCGGGCCTCACCGTTGGGCTCGGGATTAAGCCCCTCCGGGTGTAGCACCCGTACGTATGACGGACGATTCAGACCGCGGCTTCGAGACGGACGCGCTCCACGTCGGACAGGAAGAACCGGACGCCGAGACGCGATCTCGCGCGCCGCCGCTGTACCAGACGACCTCCTACGTCTTCGAGGACGCCGAGGACGCCGCCAAACAGTTCGCGCTGGAGAAGCCCGGGCACATCTACTCGCGGCTGATGAACCCCACAGTCGGGATGCTCCAGGAGCGCCTCGCCGCCCTCGAAGGCGGCGTGGGTGCGGTCGCGACGGCCTCCGGGATGGCGTCGCTGAACCTCGCGACGTTCCTGCTCGCCGACGTGGGCGACAACGTCGTCACCGCCTCGTCGCTGTACGGCGGGACCTACACCTACTACACGCACACTGCGCCGCGAAACGGCGTCGAGACGCGCTTCGTCGACACGCTCGACTACGACGCCTACGCCGCGGCCATCGACGAGGACACCGCATACGTCCACTGCGAGACTATCGGCAACCCCGCGCTCGTGACGCCCGACTTCGAGCGTCTGGCCGAGATCGCCCACGATCACGGCGTCCCGTTCTTCGTGGACAACACCTTCGCGACGCCGTACCTCTGTAACCCCATCGAGAACGGCGCGGACCTGGTCTGGAACTCCACGACGAAGTGGATCCACGGCCACGGCACGACCGTGGGCGGGGTCCTGGTCGACGGCGGTTCGTTCCCGTGGGAGGACCACGCCGAAAAGTACCCCGAAATCGCCGGCGACAACCCCGCCTACCACGGCGTGAACTTCCGCGACCGCTTCGGCGACGCCGCGTTCACCTACGCCGCCATCGCCCGCGGCCTCCGCGACCTCGGCTGTCAACAGTCGCCCTTCGACGCCTGGCAGACGATGCAGGGCCTCGAGACCCTCCCGTCCCGGATGGACCGCCACTGCCGGAACGCGATGACGGTCGCCGAGTTCCTCGACGACCACCCCGAGGTCTCCTGGGTCACCTACCCCGGTCTCGACGACCACGAGACCCACGCGAACGCCAGCGAGTACTTAGACGGCGGCTACGGCGGCATGATCACCTTCGGCCTCGAGGCCGGCTACGACGCCGCCCGGACGACCGTCGAGTCGACCGAGATCGCGTCGCTGCTGGCGAACGTGGGCGACGCGAAGACGCTCATCATCCACCCCGCCTCGACCACCCACCAGCAGCTCACGGACGAGGAGAAGGCCGCCGCCGGCGTCACCGACGACATGGTCCGCCTCTCGGTCGGGACGGAGGCCGTCGAGGACATCACGGCCGACCTCGATCAGGCCATCGGGCAGGCGACGAACTGAAGGGGGCGTCCTCACGCCCGAGTCCGCTCGTTCCGTACCGCTACCGCTCCGTTCCACGCGAAGAGATGTAGCGTATTTACTACCACACGATTTAGCGACTATCTCTGGACAAACGTATCGATACCGCGCAAAATTTTGCCTGTTCAAAACGCTTATGCGGATGGAAGCGTATGTATTCGATGAGCCGGCCGCCGGCGAGCGCGCGTCGGTTCACGCTCAACCATGTCTGTCATTGGTCCGACAACCACCGCTCGCATCCGATAGGGAGCACCGCTCCCGGTTTCGAGGCGTCGCTCTGTCGCGTGTCTGTCAGGTCCGACGACCGTCGACGCCTCGACGTTTTTCGACACGTAGGGACGGCTGTGGTGCGCTACAGAATACCTTCGGCTTCGAGCAGGTCGGACAGTTCCGCCATCGTCTCGACCGTCGCGTCACAGGACGGTGCGACTGCCGGTTTCGGGTCGAAGCCGACCGCCAGGTTCGCGACTTCGAGCATCGGGAGGTCGTTGGCGCCGTCGCCGACGGCCACCGTCGCGTCCCGGTCCTCGCTCGTGACGGCCGTCACGACCTCCAGCGCGTCGTCTTTCGTTCCGGAGATGAGCGGCCCGCGGACCTCGCCGGTGAGTTTCCCGTCCTCGACTGGGAGGCGGTTCGCGACGATGGCGTCGACCGCGACCCCCTCCTTTTCGAGTGCGGCCGCGACGCCGCGCTCGAAGCCGCCGGTGAGGATGGCGACGTAGACGCCGGCGTCCCGGAGCGCTTCGATGACTTCGGCCGCGCCCGGGCGCAGAACGACCTCGTCGAAGGCCGCCTGGGCCTTCTCGTCCGGGAGGTCCTCCAGCAGCGCACAGCGCTGGCGCAGGCTCTCGGCGTACTCGATCTCGTCGTTCATCGCGCGCTCGGTGATGTCGGCCATGTCCTCGGCCGTCCCGTTCTGGCGTCCGAGCAGGACCGTCATCTCCGAGTCGGAGAGCGTCCCGTCGAAGTCGAAGGCGACTAGCATTACCCGCCCGTTTCGCGTGGAGGGTTTCAAACTATCCGGTTTCGGGTCGGCGCCGCGACCGTCGCGTTCGCTCCCGGGGACGCTCGCACCCGCTAGGGTTTCGGCGGCGGCCCGTCGTACGCGCCCATGTCCTGATAGAAGTTCAGCATCGCGAACTTGAGCTTCTCGGGGTCGATGTCGACCATCTCGCGTCGCTCCTCCGGCGGGAAGGTCCCGCGGACGGCGTAGTCGTGCATCTCCATCTCGGCGGCCTCCGTGTAGCGCTTGTCGAGCAAGATGCGCGCGCCGAAGTCGTCGGGCGAGCGGACCACGCGCCCGAGCGCCTGTCTCGTCTTTCGGATGGTCGGAATCTCGACGGCGTAGCGCCAGCCGGCCTCGTCCTCGCCGTCGCCGAAGGCCGCGTCGTAGGCGTCCTGGACGGCGTCCATCCGGTCGTCGAGGTGAGGATAGGGGACGCCGACGACGACCACGGTGCGGGCGTCGTCGCCGTCGTAGCTGACGCCTTCGCCGAGCGTCCCCCACAGCGAGGTGTACAGCACGCCGTCGTCGTCGTCGGTGAACGCCTCGCGGAGGTCCCGAGCCTGCTTGCCGGGTTCGTCGAGGTAGCGCGTCGCGCTCACCGCGACCATGTCGTGGTAGCGTTTCGCCTCGCTGTAGGAGGGACAGAACACGAGCGTGTTTCCGGGGGTGAACCGGACGATATCTTCGAGCGTGCGGGCGATGCGCTGTTGGGTCTCGGGGTTGTCGCGTTCGCTCGAAAAGAGCGCGGGCCCCGAGACCGCGTAGGTCCGGCGGCGCTCCTCGGGGAACTGCGCGCCGTAGGCCATCGTCACCGGGTCGTCGACGCCGACCACGTCCTCGGTCACGTCGAACGGCCGGAGCGTGGCGCTCATCAGCACCGACGCGTGCAGGTCGCCGAACAGGTCGCGGGTGACGTTCTCGGGGATGCAGGTGTACAGCTCGGCGCGGCCGTACACCTCGTCGGTGGCGTCGTCGCGGCGGACGCTGACCACCGGGTACTGGCCCGACTCGTCGGACTCTTCGAGCCAGTCCGAGACGAACGCCGCGGCCTGGAGGGTCTGACACTCCTTTCTGGTGTCGAGGTCGCCCTCCTTGAACGCCTCCAGGTAGCGCTCGTCGAGGTCTCGGCCGAGCGACAGCGCGAGGTCCAGTTCCTCGTGGAACCCGGGCCCGCTGTACCCCTGCAGGAACGCGAGCGTCAGGTCGTCGCGCCGGTCGTCGTTGGCGATGGTCACGTCCTCCCAGTGTTCGTCGACGGCCTCGCGGTCGCCGAAGCCGAAGGCGTCCTCGTATGTCTCGACGAGCGCGTCCCGGAAGGTCGCGAGGACGTTGGCCGCGCTCTCGGCCCGCTCGTCGTCCTCGGCGTCGAGTTCGTCGAGCGCCTGGTCGAGCGTGTTCTCGGTCAGCGTCCGCCGGGCGTGGTCGCGGGCCGCCGACTCGACGTTGTGGGCCTCGTCGAAGACGGCGATGACGTCCTCGGGGTCGCGCCCGATCCAGCGGAAGAACTGCTCGCGGATGGTCGGATCGAGCAGGTGGTGGTAGTTACAGACGACGAGGTCGACGCCGTCCATCCCCTCCTTGAGCAGTTCGTAGCCACAGAGTCCCTGCTCGTGGGCGTACTCGTACACGTCGTCGGGGGTCCGCACGTCGTCGAACAGCCACCCGTAGAACTCGCTGGTGTCGGCGGTGAGGTTCCGGTAGTAGTGGTCGCAGGTCGAGCGCTCGCGCTGGATCTCCTCGCGCTCGTCCTGGAGGTCGCGCAGTTCCTCGACGACGGCGTTTCGGGCCTCCATCGCCTCGCTGCTGCCGGCCTGGCCGTCTTCGAGGAGTTCGCCCTCGCGCTGTTCGAGTTCGGCGATGTCGCTCTCGACCTCGACGAGGTCCCGCGTCGTGTCACGCAGGGCCTGGCACTCCTCGTAGTCCACGTCGATGTGACACATCGAGCCCTTGCCGCGGAAGACCACGGCCCTGAGGCGCTCCTGGTCCGTGATCGCTCTGGCGTCCTCGACGAACTGACGCATCTGCTGGTGGACGTTCGTCGTGATGACGACGGTCTTGCCCGTCTCGCGGGCGTGTTCGAGCGCCGGGACGAGCGACGCGAGCGTCTTGCCGGTCCCGCAGGCCCCCTCGAACAGCACGTCTCGACCATCCTCGAGCGCGTCGTAGATTGTCCCCATCGCCTCGCGCTGGTGGTCGTACGGCTCTTCGAAGGGGAAAAAGCGCAGGTAGCCGTCGTCGGTCGTCGCCACGGGCCACGATTGGCCGTTCACCGGCAAAAGGGTTCGCCCCCACAGGTACTTGCCGTCAGCGGCCGTCGGTCAGGGCATGTGGCGGGCCACGCTCGTCGTCGCCGTCGCGGTCCTCGCGGGCTGTGCCGGACTCGTCCCGAGCGGTGCGACGGCGAGCGACCGCGCGACGGTCACGCCGGCCCCGGTCCCGACCGACTCGGACGACGTATCGGTCTCCGTCCCCGCCACCAACGGCACGGTCGACGCGGCGCGACTGCTGGAACGCCACCACCTGACGCTCGAATCACGGAGCTACCACCGCCACGTCGAGCGCGCCGGCCCGCAGAACACGCTCGACGTGTGGGTCGACCGCGACGCCGGCGTCCAGCGCGTCCGCCAGCGATTCGGCCCGCTGACCGACGACGGCGTCATCGCCGACGGGACGCTGTACGTCAACGTCCGCGACGACCCCGACACGCCGTTCGTCGCGCGATCCGTCCCCGCGAACGCGTCGCTCGTCGACTCGCCCACGGGCGTCGCCCTCTATCGGCACCTCTTCGCCGGCGGGACGTACCGGCAGGTCGACACGGTCTCCCGGAACGGCAGCCCGGTCGCCGTCCTCGTGGCGACAGAGACCACCCGAACGCGGCCCGGCGAGAACGCGTCCCGCGTCGTCGAGTCGCGCGTGTACGTCGACGAACGGGGGGTCATCAGACACGTCACCCACGACGAGCGCCGGCCGGCGAACCGGGACCTCACGCTCGAAGTGACGGTCACCCCCGGCATCGACCGGATTCCGGTTCCGTGGTGGCTTGAGGGAGCCAACCCCTACACTTCGGGCTCGATGTAGACCTTCTTGATGTCCTCGTTGGTGTCTTTGAGCGCCGCCTCGATGGCGCTGATCGCGTCGTCCACCGACTCCGTGTCGAGAGCGGGGTCGAGGGCCACGTCGGCCGAGACGATGACCTCGTTCGGCCCGAAGTACACCGTCCGGAAGTCGATGATGCTCGCTACGTGGTCCTGTTCGGTGACGACGGCTCGGAGCCGCCGTTCCTCGTCCTGCGGGAGGCTCTCGCCCAGGAGCAGGCGCTTGTTCTCCCAGGCCAGCGCCAGCGCGAACCCCATCAGCATGATGCCGATGAGGAGGGCGGAGACGCGGTCGAAGAACGGGTTCCCGGTCTGCTGTTCGAGGAACAGGCCGACCAGCGCGATGACGATCCCCGCAAGCGCGATGGTGTCTTCGGTTAGCGCCGTCAGCGTCGTCACGTCGCTCGTCTTGCGGAACGCCTCCCGGTAGCCCGACCAGTCGTTGCGGTCGATCTGGCGTTTCATCTCCGCCCGGGCTTTCACGAGGGCGTACGTCTCGAAGGCGAACGCGCCGAGCAGGACGGTGTAGTTGACCCACAGCGGGTCGAGCCAGGCGGGCGGCGTAAAGGAGAAGAAGAGGAACTCGACGGCCTCACCGGCGTGTCCCCCGCCGCCGTGACCGCCGGCCGTGAGTTCGCTCCAGCCGTGCTTCGCGCTCTCCCACCCGGCGATGCCGAACAGGAACACGGAGACCAGGAAACTGTAGAAGAACTGGGCCTTGCCGTATCCGAACGGGTGTTTCCGGTCGCGGTCGCGGCCGCTGAACCGGATGCCGATGAGGAGAAACACCTGGTTTCCGGTGTCCGAGATGCTGTGGTACGTCTCCGACAGCATCGCGGCGCTGCCGGTCAGGAGGAAGCCGAAGAACTTCAGGATGGCAATCGCACCGTTCGCGATCAGGGCGGCGATGACGACTGATTTACTGCCTGCCATTATTTTTCCGTCACGACCACAACGCAAAATGTTTCTGGATTTATAGCTGGCACCACAACGCCCCGTATGCTCACCGTCATCTCTGACACGCACGGGACCGACGGCCACCGGCTGGCCGGGCGGACGCTCGACGCCGTCCGCGAGGCCGACCACGTCGTCCACGCCGGCGACTTCACGACGGAAGCGGTTCTCGACGCCGTCGAGGCCGAGTGTGACCGATTCACCGGCGTGATCGGGAACAACGACTCGCCGGCGGTCCGCGACCGCCTCCCCGACGTGGCGACGCTGTCGTGGTCGGGCCTGCGGGTCGTCGTCGCCCACGGACACGAACACACGGAGACGTCGCTGAGCCTGCTGGCCCGACAGGAAGACGCCGACGTGGTCGTCGTGGGCCACTCGCACAACCCGACGGTCACCGAGTTCGGCGGGTGGACGCTGGTCAACCCCGGGAGCTACGCCGACCCGCGACGCTACCGGCCGGCGCACGCGGAACTCACGACGGACGCGGGCGCGGTCCGGATCCGCCTTCGCTCACCCGACGGGACGCCGCTCTCGACGACGGTCGTCGAACGCTGAAAGCTCCGAAAAACGCGGCCGGCTCCGATTCTCTCCTCACTGACGCACGTACCACAGCGCGGCCATCCCGGCGAGGACGAACGCGCCCCCGGCGAAGAAGGCAAGCCCCGGCGGAATCACGGCGGACGCGGCCTCGGCACCACCTTGGGCGGCGGTGTCGAACACCCCGGCGGCCGTCTCGAACCCGCCGTCGGCGGCGGTCCCGTTGTCGACGTAGAGGCTCGGGTCGCGGCCGGCCGTGTCCGCGCTGCCGGAGGAGACCGTCGGCCCGCCGAACAGCGAGTTCCCGAACACCTGCTGGACGAGCAGGCTGGCGAACCCGATGATGGCGAGTCCGCCGATGAGGTTCGCGAGCGCCGCCCGCAGTCCCGAAGTCTCCTGCTCGTCCCCGGCGCAGATGACGAGCGGCTGGTTCGCCGGCGCGAACACGTCCATCTCGCGGCCCTTCTCGGAGTACGCCGTGTCGACCACCTCGACCGCGCCGGCGTTCTTGAGCTTCTTGAGGTGGTACTGTGCGTTCTGGAGCGACGTGTCGACGCGGTCGGCCAACTCTGAAGGCGGCGCTGGCTCCTTGTTCAGTTCCGAGAGCAGATTTCGGGCCGTCTCTGCCGAGAGCGCCGACAGCACGTCGTCCGCGTCGTCACTGTCGACACCGATGACTCGGGGTTCGGCGTCCGGGGTCGCCGGGTCCCGAGAAGGCAGCAGCGACATGATAATCTGTATGTTCTATGGGATTATGAGTCTTTGCCAATGCACAGTCGTCATTGTAGCTATCGCTCAAACCGGGATTTTACACTTCGATTTCGCCCGTTTCAGGGCCGGAAACGCCAGCCCCCGAAAGGACTTTGAGCGCCGCTCGACAAGCCGCCGGTATGGAAAACTGGCTCATGTACGGGGTCCTCGCCGCCGTCCTCCTGTTCTTCTTTTTCATGTACCTGATGCTGCGCCGGACGTTTCAGGGGTTCAAAGAGGGGTTCCAACAGAGCAAGAAGAAGTAGCCGGGAGGGTAACGGGTAAGGCCCGCCGGCGGCCCCTAGCGGTATGGACCCGCGCATCCGCGAACACGCAGAGGTCATCGTCGACCACTCCATCGACCTGAGCGAGGGCGACAACATCGTCATCGACGCCCACCCCGTCGCCGAGGACCTCGTCGTCGCGCTCCACGAGTTCGCCGCCGACCGCGGCGCGAACCCGCTTGTCGTCCAGGACCGCCTCGGCGAGCGGTTCCGCCGCGCGTTCCTGCGGAACCGCGAGGAGTTCGAGACGCCCAGCCACGTCGAGGCGCTGTACGAAGAGATGGACGCCTATATCGCGATCAAGGGCAGCGAGAACGTCACGGAGACGAGCGACGTGGACCCCGAGGTCACGGCGGCCTACCAGCAGGCCCAGCAGCCGCTTCTCACCGAGCGCCTCTCGAAGACCTGGTGTCTCACGCAGTACCCCGCGCCGGCCAACGCCCAGCTCGCCCAGACCTCCACCGAGGGCTACGAGAACTTCGTCTGGGACGCCGTCCTCAAGGACTGGGACGCGGTTCGGGAACACCAGTCCCAGATGGTAGACATCCTCGACCCCGCCGAGGAGGTCCGCATCGTCTCGGGCGAGACGACCGACGTGACGATGTCCGTCGCCGGCAACCGCACGCTCAACGACTACGGCGAGAAGAACCTCCCCGGCGGCGAGGTGTTCACCGCGCCGGTCGCCGACAGCGTCGAAGGCGAAGTGCTGTTCGACAAGCCGCTGTACCACCAGGGCCGGGAGGTGACCGACGTGGCCCTCGAGTTCGCGGACGGCGAGGTCGTCGAGTACAGTGCCGGCAAGAACGAGGACCTGCTCGGCGAGGTGCTCTCGACCGACGACGGCGCGAGCCGACTGGGCGAACTCGGTATCGGGATGAACCGCGACATCGACCAGTTCACCTACAACATGCTGTTCGACGAGAAGATGGGAGACACCGTTCACATGGCGGTAGGGAGGGCTTACGAGGAGACCGTGGGCGAGGACAACGAGCGAAACGAGTCCGCCGTCCACGTCGACATGATCGTCGACATGAGCGAGGAGTCGTTCATCGAGGTGGACGGCGAGGTGGTTCAACGGAACGGAACGTTCCGGTTCGAAGACGGGTTCGAGGGCTGAGCCGTAGCCACAACGGATTTCTCAGTCGTCGCCCGCCGACTCCACTTCTTCGCGGTCGTCGCCCGCCGACTCCACTTCTTCGCGGTCGTCGCCCGCCGCGTCGAACACGTCTGTATCACGTTCGCCGGCGGCCGTGCCGCCCTCAACGGTGAACGTTTCCAGCGCCGTCCCCAGTTCGCTCGCCCGGTCCGAGAGCTCCGTGACGGAGGCATCGACGCTGTCGACGGCCGCGACCTGCTCGGTCGTCGCGTCGGCGACGGCCGTCGCCTCGGCCGCCGTGTCGTCGCTGATGTCGCCGACCGCCTCGACCATCGAGACGACCTCCTGCGTGGACTCGGCCTGCTCGTCCGTGGCGCGGTCGATCTCGCGCATCCCGGTAGTCGCGTCCTCGATGTCGTCGACGATGCCGTCGAACGCGTCCAGGGCTTCGCCGACGGTCTCGGTCCCGGTATCGACCTTCGACTGCGTCGCGTGCATCTCGTCGACGGTGCGCTCGACCTGGTCGCGCATCTCGACGATGGCGGTCTCGATGTCGTCGGTGGCCGCGACGGTCTCGTCGGCGAGCGTCTTCACCTCGTCGGCGACGACGGCGAACCCGTCGCCCTCGCCGCCGCTGCCGGCGCGGGCGGCCTCGATGTTGGCGTTCAGCGCGAGCATCGTCGTCTGGTCGGCGATATCCGTGATGAGGTCGGTGACGGACTCGATCTCGCCCATCAGCGCGTCGAGTTCTTCGACCTGCGTGACGGTCCGGTCGGTCGAGGCCTCGATCTCGTCGAGCGCCGTGGCCGCGCGTGCGGCCGCGTCTCGACCGCTCCGCGACCGGTCGAGCGCCCCGTCGGCCCTGTTTCGAACGGTGTCGGCGGCGGCGGACACCTCCTCGACGGTGGCGGAGAGGTCCTCCAGTTCGGCCCAGACGGTTTCGAGCTTCGCGGACTGCGTCTCCGCGCCGTCGGCCATCTCCGCGGCCGAGTCCTTGACGCTGGCGCTGCGGTCCTGCACCGCGGCGACGTTCTCAGAGACCGCAACGCTTGCACTCTCGACGGACTCGCTGAACGACCGGACCTCGCGGATGGTGCCCTCCCACTCGTCGAGCAGGTCGTTGTACGCCGTCGCGATGCGGGACATCGACTCGGCCTCGGCGTCCGTCGCCATCCGCACCGTCAGGTCGCCGTCGGCGCAGGCGGCCATGACCTCGGCGTAGTCGTCGGCGCGGGCCTGGAGGCGCTCCGTGCGCTCCTCAGCGGCCTCGCGGGCTTTCTCGGCCTCCCGCGTCGCCGTTTCGGCCTCGCTTCGGGCGGACTCGGCGGTCTCTCTGGCCCGCTCGGCGTCGGTGATCTGCTCGCGGAGGGACCGGCGCATCTCGTCGAAGGCGTCGAACAGTCGCCCGACCTCGTCGGACCGGGACGTGTCGAGCGTCACGTCGAGGTCGCCGGCTCGCATCTCGTCGGCCGTCTCGGCGAGGTCTGAGAGGGCCGTCGCCGAGCGCTTGCTCATCGCGATGGTCACCCCACCCAGGACGACCACCGCGGACGCGAGCGTCAGGAGGAGGCTGGTCGCGATCTGGTTCCGGAGGGCGTAGGCGCTCGCCGCCGGCACCTGCGTCACGACCGTCCAGCGGACGCTGTCGAGGGGCGAGTAGCCGTACACCGTCCCCGATGACTGCCTGAAGCCGCTGTCGTCTTCCGTGACCGCCGCGGCCGTCTCCGGGGAAACGCCGTCTCCGACGACGGCCGCGCCGTCCGGTCCGAGGATCGTCGTCTCGCTGTCGGCCAGCGACCCCCGGAACGCCCCGGTGCGGGCCGAGAGATTCGCCTCGACGACGACGAGATGTTCCGTGTTCTGCGGGGCGGAGCTGACGAACGCCAGGACGCTGTCGTTGGTCACCGGCGACCGGTAGGGCTCTTCGGGGACGACGACTGTCTCCGACGTGTCGGTCTCGGCGTCGATGGCACCCATCTCCGAGCCCCACGGGACGCCGAGGGCCGCCAGTGACTCGCCGCGGACCCCGCTGGCGGTGCTCGCCTCGACCGTCCCGTCGGACGCCTGCACGTAGTGGACGGCGACGAACTCCGACGTGAGGTCGTTCGATTCGAGCAGGAGATAGTCCCTGATGACGTTCGGCTGCCCGTTCTGGAACTCCTTGACCGACGAGAGCGTGCGGGTCTGCCGGCGGAAGCCGTCGACCCAGTTGTCGAGGCCGTCGGCCTGCAACTGTGCGGTCGAGACGACCTGTGACTCCACGCGCCGGTCGAGCGTCTGCGTCGTGTCGGTGTAGAACACCGCTCCGATCCCACCGGCGACCAGTACCGCCACCAGCACCGCGGCCGCGAACTTCCGGACGAACCTGCCTCGCACGGCGTCGGGGACGAGACGGGCGATCCGGGGTCGGTCCGGGCGGAAATCTCGGCTCACCATTCGTCCGCCGGTTTCCAGTTATCGTACAAAAAACTACGAGATATATAGGGTTATTGACAGGGAAATAGACGAACGGACTGACCGATATTTCCGGAGAAAGCGGTCTGAAAGGCGCGTTTTAGAATATCGCACCTGTCCCCTTACTGACTGAATCCCCTCGTAAGATTTCACATTCGATACTGACGGCTCCGAACCGTCGCCCGTCCGCCCGCTCGTCGTCGTCGCGTCCGCACGCTCGCGGACCGGAGACTTATGCCGACAGACCGGGTAGATCCGGTATGAGCGACCAGCGGTCCCTGTTCGTCCGCGCGGCGTGGTTTCTGCTCGTCGGCTGGTGGGCGACCGGCCTGTGGCTCTCGGTCGCGTGGCTGCTGAACGTCACGATCGTCGGCATCCCGCTCGGCATCAAGATGATCAACAGGGTGCCGTTCGTCCTGTCGCTGAAGCGCCGCGACGCCATCGTGGAGTCCAGCGACGGCGGGACACAGCACTCGCTGCTCGTCCGCGCGGCGTGGTTCCTGCTCGTCGGCTGGTGGGCCAGCGGCGTCTGGACCGGCGTCGCCTACGCCCTCTCGGTGACCGTCGTCGGTCTCCCGCTGGCGATCTGGATGTACAACCGCCTCCCGTGGGTCGTCTCGCTGTATCACTACTGACCGGCGAAGGATACACCTTCGTCGAGCCCCACGTGAACGTATGCCACTCGGGCAGGTCGAACTGGCTTTTCGCGTCCTCACGGGGCTGTTCGTCATCGTCGCCCCGACGCTGCTGTTTCTGGGGCTCTGGCACGCCCTGGAGGCGATGCGCGACGACGAACTCATCGAGCAGGTCCAACAGCGCGCCGAGACGATGGAGCAGTCGCCGTCGGGACCGCTGTCCGTTGCGCCGTCACCAGGCCGTGCCACGTCCTCGCCGACCGACTCGACCCTCGCGCGGTGTGGGGCCTGTGGAACGCCGAACATGGGCGACGCCACGTACTGCCAGGAGTGCCTGGCCGAACTCGCGGGGTCCTGAGTCAGTCGGGCCGGCTGTTCTCGCCGACCGTGATCGCGATGGTCGGTTCCGACCGCTCTGCGGAGCAGTCGATGCCCCGCTCGACGGCGTAGGTCGTCGGCTCCGTCCGGTTCGCGTCGAGCGTGAACTCGCCGGTGAGGGCGTAGGCCCGCGTCGTCGACCCGGCGATGGTGTCCTCGTCCCACTCGATGTCGGTGCTCACCCACAGGTCCTCGCGGGGTGCGGTCTGCCCGACGATGCAGCCCGATATATCCGGCAGCGAGAGCGCGCGGGTGAACGGCGACGGGTTCGCGGCGGTGATTGACCCGATCCGGCGCGTGACGGGTACGTAGCCTCGGGGTTGCTCACCCGCGGGGACCGCCACCGTGACCGAGTCGTTGGTCTGCACGTCGTAGCGCACCCCGCCGGTGGCCGCGTCGGCCCCGACGAGGAGGACGCTCACCACGACGAGCGCGCCGAGCGCGTAGGCCGCCGGCCGCCGCGACAGCGACGGGAGGCCCCGGCGGAGCGCGTAGCCCAGCGCCACGAACAGCGCTGCCGACGCCGCGAGCAGCAGGAAGGTCCCCGTCTCGCCGGGCCGGTAGCGGACGACGACGTAGCCGACGAACACGACGTAGGTCACGCCGGCGAGCGCGAAGGCGACCACGTCCAGCACGTCCTGTTCCAGGGCCACGCCGGCGACGACGAACGCGACGAACCCGAGCAACAGCAGGGCGGCCTTCACCGTTATCGAGAGGTCGAACACCACGTCGCGGACGAAGTACAGGAGCGCCGCCGCGGCGAACAGGACTCCGAGCGCGTACAGCAGCTTGCCGCTGTCGATAGCGAGTCGCATGGAGGGATTCGGCTGTACAGTCTCGACAGGAGCGTATCAAATTGACGACTAGAGCGGTTTCGTTCCGCTTTCGACTGGTCCGCCGGAGAGAATCCTGTGTGTCGGGATCGGGCGCTCACACCGCGTCGTCCGGGTCGTGGCGGTCACGCATCCGCTCGGCTTCCGTCGCGTAGCGCTCCCGACGGTCGGCCGTCTCGACCGGCCGCAGTTCGTCCGGAGACGCCTCGATCGCGGCGGTGACTTCGGGGGCGCTTGCGCCGAACCGATTGAACGCGCGCTCCTTCTGGCGGTAACGCGCCCCGTCGGGCGTCGCGTACACGATCACGAGGATGTGCGGCGAGTCCGCGGAAAAGGTCCGTTCGACCATCCAGATCCGTTCGGTTTCGGCGGTCGGCTCTGTGTGACTCATACGAGGAGATACGCTGTCCAGCCCAGTCAGTCCCCGCGTGTGTTCTCGTTCAGTGAGAACCCCAGAGCCAGTCCCGACCGCTCACCCGTCTGCTGTCGTTCGGTCGCCGTACAATCAGTCGTCCGCCGTCGCCCGTCCGCTACCCGCGCCGCCGGACAGCGGCGTCCGCTCGACCACGGTCCGCATCCCACCTTTTTCTGCCTCGGGTGTGCTCGCTCCGCTCGCACACCACTCGTTGAAAAATCTGGACCAAAACGGCCGTGACTCGCTTCGCTCGTCACGGTGAAACGGCTCCCTGCGGTCGCCGTACAATCAGTCGTCCGCCGTCGCCCGCCCGCTATCCGCGCCGCCGGACAGCGGCGTCCGCTCGACCACGGTCCCGTCGTAGGTCGGGTACTGCTCCACGACCTGCGCCGACCTTTTTCTGCGTCGGGTGTCCTCGCTCACGGTGTTCGCTGCGGGCACCACTCCTGGAAAAACGTCGATGAAAAAGCGGCTCCCTGCGGTCGCCGTACAATCAGTCGTCCGCCGTCGCCCGTCCGCTACCCGCGCCGCCGGACAGCGGCGTCCGCTCGACCACGGTCCCGTCGTAGGTCGGGTACTGCTCCACGATCTCGCCCTTGGGCACGTCGCCCTCCTCGACCATCTCCTCCAGCAGCCACCAGGCGAGTTCGACGTGTTCGGACTTGACGGCGTAGAACTCCTCGGGGACGCCGAGCGCGTCGAGGTGGGCTTCCGAGACCCAGGCCTTGCCGTAGACGAGCGTGCCGTCCTCGGTGACCTCGTCGAACTCCCGGCCGATGTTGCGGGCCATGCGCTTGAGCCGCGAGCGGTGCTGGGCGGCGTCCTTGAACACGCTCGTACAGAAGTACACCTTCTCGTGGTCGCCCATGGTCTCCAGGATCTCGTGGGAGCCCTCGACGGCGCTCATGTGGCCGTCTTTCAGTTCGAAGCCGGCCTCCTGCATCCGGCGGTAGTTCCCGTCGGACATCTCGAACTCGTTGATGTTACAGAAGTCGGCCGCGCCCTCGTCGAGGAACTCGAGGAACTCCTCCTCGGCGCGGATGCCGGGGATTTCGAACGCCGGGGTCAGCCCCTCCTCGCGAGCGATGTAGAGGATGTCTTCCCACTCCGTGCCGTGGAGGTCGCCCCACTGCTCCAGCGGCGGGTGGAAACGGATCTCGTCGAGGCCGGCTTCCGAGAGACGCCGCATGTTCTCGCGGCCGCCGGGGATGCCGGTGTAGAGGTGGGTGTGGTGGTCCTCGCCGAACTCGTCTTTCAGCAGTTCCAGGTGGTGACAGGTCCGGTCGAGGGCCTCCTGGGGTTCGCCACCCGTGATGGACGTGCCGAGCGCGTCCATGCGCTTGGCCTCCTCGATGACGTCCGCGTCGGACTCGACGGGCCGCTCGTTGGCGTACATCTGGGTGACGTTCTTGCGGTTCTCCCCGAGGGGACAGTAGAAGCAGTCGCGCTGGTCGCAGTAGCCGTAGACGAACAGCACCATCTTGCCGCCTTTGGCGCACTGTTCGCAGCCCTCGGAGATCATCGTGTGTGCCTAGTGACTCCTCCCAGCGGGAAAAAGCGTGCGCATCGCACCCGCCGTGGTGTGAGTCGGCATGGTCCGGACGGCGGTCTTATCCCCCTGCCCGCCGCAGGGTGCGGTATGACCGACGACGAGGCCGGCACCGGGAGCAGCAACCGCCGCGGGCTGGCGGTCGTCTTCTTCGTCGTCTTCCTCGACCTGCTGGGGTTCGGCATCGTCATCCCCATCCTGCCGTACTACACGCGCTCGTTCCCCGGCGGGACGGAGTTCGTCATCGGCCTGCTCGCGGCCTCCTACTCCGCGATGCAGTTCGCCTTCGCCCCGCTGTTGGGGTCGCTATCGGACCGCGTGGGCCGTCGGCCGGTCCTGGTAGTGTCGCTGTGTGGCTCCGTGGTCGCCTGGACCGTGTTCGGGCTGGCTAGCGCACTGTGGCTCCTGTTCGTCTCCCGGATGCTCGCCGGCGCGATGGGCGGGAACCTCTCGACGGCGCAGGCTTACGTCGCCGACGTGACGCCGCCGGAGCGACGCGCCGCCGCGCTGGGATTCATCGGGGCCGCCTTCGGCCTGGGGTTCATCTTCGGGCCCGGTATCGGCGCGGTCCTGAGCTTCGACGCCACGGTCGCCGCGGTCGACGCCCTCCTGCCGGCCACGGTGCCGATCACGCGCTTCTCGCTGCCGAGCTTCGCCGCCGCGTTCGCGAGCCTCTGTGGCGTCGTCGTCGCGCTCCTGTTCCTCCCGGAGCCGGATCGGCCGTCCTCCTCCGCTTCCCCCACCGAGCGCCCGTCGATGGTCGCACAGCTCCGGGCGGCGGTGGCGACGGCCGGCCTCCGCGACCTGCTCGGCGCGTTCTTCCTCGTCTCGTTCGCCTTCTCCGGCGTCCAGGTGATGTTCGTCCCGTACGTCGCCGACATCTACGGCTACACCGCCGCCCAGAGCGCGCTGTTGCTGACGTACATCGGCGTTGTGGCCGTCGTCACGCAGGGCGTCCTCGTCGGGCGGCTCTCGGCCCGCTACAGCCCCGTCAGGCTCTCGCTGTTCGGCACCGCCCTGCTCGTCGTCGGCGTCGGCGCGATTCCGGCCTCGCGGTCGCTCGGATCCGTCCTGCCGGACCTGACCGCCGCCGTCCCCTTCCTCACGCCGGAGCTGCTCGGGCTGCTGGTGCTGCTGACGCTGCTGCCGTTAGGGAACGGGATTCTCTCGGTGACGCTGACGGCGCTCGTCTCCCAGCGGGCCGGCGCGGCCGTCCAGGGGAGCGCCTTCGGCATCACGCAGGGGGCCGGCAGCCTCGCCCGGACCGTCGGCCCGCCGGTCATGGGCGGGCTCTACTACGCCGTCGGCTACTGGTCGCCGTTCGTCGTCGGGGGCGCGCTGCTCGTGCCGGTCCTGTGGCTCGTCTCGCGGCTGGGCGACTCCCCGGAGCCGGTCGAAGCCCGCCCGGCCGACCCGGGCCACATCAGATAGCGCGGTGCGGCCGCCGTCCGTCCCCGAAAGAAGTTAAACACAGACGGCGTAGCGCCCCTAGATGCTGCTGGTGCTGTGTATCGACCTCGACGACGACCTCGGCCGCAAGACCGGCATCGAGACGCCGGTCATCGGGCGAGACGCAGTCGTCGATGCGGCGGTCGCGCTGGCCTCGAACGACCCCGAGGACTCCGACGTGAACGTCCTGTTCGAGGGCGTCCACATCTACGACGAGGTCGACGACGAGGAGGTCGAAGTGGCGGCCGTCACCGGCCTCGAAGGCAGCGACGTGGCCGCCAACCGGGCCGTCGGCGAGGAGGTCGATACCGTGCTCGCGTCGCTGGCGGCGAGCGACGACGTGCGCGCGCTCATCGTCACTGACGGCGCGCAGGACGAGTCGGTCGTCCCCGTCATCCGCTCGCGGGTCCGCATCGACGGCGTCCGCCGCGTCGTCGTCCGCCAGGCCCAGAACCTCGAATCGATGTACTACACGATCAAACAGGTGCTCGACGACCCCGAGACTCGGGGGACCATCCTCGTGCCGCTGGGCATCCTCCTGCTCATCTACCCGCTGACTATCGTCGTCGAACTGCTCGGCTATCCCGGGTCGGCGCTGGGGGTCATCTCCGGCCTGCTGGGCCTGTACATCCTCGCCCGCGGGCTGGGGGCCGAGGAAATCCTCGACGAGACCGCCGAGCGGGTGACCTCGGGGCTCTACGCCGGCCGCGTCACCATCATCACGTACGTCGTCGCCGCGGCGCTGCTCGTCATCGGCGGCGTCAGCGGGGTCCAGCGCCTCGACGCCCAGCCGGAACCCCACACCGTCGTCGAGGTGCTGGCGTCGCTCGTCGCCGGGGCCATCCAGTGGTTCGCCGCCGCCGGCATCACCTCCAGCCTCGGCCGCGTCACCGACGAGTACCTCGACGGGACCTTCCGCTGGCGGTACCTCAACGCCCCGTTCTACGTCCTCGCCATCGCCGCCGTCCTCCACGCCGTCAGCGCCTTTTTCCTCGGGAACCAGGACCTCGAATACCTCGCGGTGATGCTGACCGGCGGAACCCTGCTCGGCCTCGTCAGCACGCTCGCATTCGCCGTCGCCGAGGCCCGGTTCGACCGCCCCGACCAGCACAACCAAGGTCCCGGCGGCCCCTCATCCGAGTGATGTACGTCTCCCGCGCCGTCGAGTCCATGCGCGCAGACCCCATCGAGGGCGAGCCCGTCGCCCTCGTGCTGGAGACCGCCGCAGACGCCGACCCGGAGGGCGTCGCCGACCGAGCACGGGCCGCCGGCGCGACCGTCGACCGACACCTCCAGTTCGACGACCTGCTGGTCACCGCTCCCCAGGACCGCATCGACGCCCTCTGCGCCCTCGACGGCCTCGACGCGATCCAGACGAGCGACGCCATCGCCATCACCTCGGTCGACGACGCCGAGGAGGACGTGGACCACCACGGCTGACTCCGGCGGCGATTCGCATTTCTTTTGACGCTACCGAGAATAGACGGCGGCGAGGGCACGTAGCTCAGTCCGGATAGAGCGTCGGACTTCTATCCTCGCCGGCCCCGCCGGTGGGGGGAGACATCCGACGGTCGTGGGTTCGAATCCCACCGTGCCCGTCCGAAAACCGTCGGTTTAGGACTTCTACCCGGAGTTTACGATTCTGGACGGTTCGAGGCTTCTGCGCACGGTTCTGAAAACGAATCTCAGACTGAGATTTGCGACTTCGTTCGGTTGTCGAACGGCCCCCGCCGCTGTCTGGCGATTTTTATTGCCGGACATATCAGAAAACAGAGGTGGTCGGCGTGATTTTTCGACCTCGTGTCGAGTTCGATCTCGACCACTATCCGCGCATCCGCGTCTGGGACCCGAAGGCTGGTCACGACCGCTACGTCTACCTGCACCGGCTGACTGCCTACGCGCACGGCGAGATTGACGACCTCTGGTCGGAGCTGCACGTTCACCACGTCGACGAAGATCGCTGGAACAACCACCCCGACAATCTCGAAGCGCGGTCACCGGACGAACACACGAACTACCACCTGAATGGGGGTGTGCTCTCGTGAGAGACGTCCCCTCTCCCGAGGACTGGCCGTTTCCTCCTAACGAGTTCGTCCGCGCGTCGCGCCTCCTGGAAGCGACCGACGACGACGTTCGTCGAGCCATCGAGCGCGTCGAGGATGGTGATCCGGCGTGACCTCCTGGTCGGAGTACGTTCACTACTACTGCGACAACTGCGGGGCGATCTGTATCAATCACGCCGATACAGACGCTGCTCGGTTCGACCTCTGCCATTCCTGTTTCGATGACGTTCCTGAAACAGTCCTAAACTCCGTCACAAGCGAGCGAGTGGAGGGAGCGACCCCCTCACATGGGGGTCCGACTGACCGAGAGAGCGCACGCCCCCGAGCGGAGCGACGGGGGCAATCCCAACGCGAAAGCCCGGCCGGAGGCCCGGAACGTGGGTCCGCTGGGCGGTCGCGGTTGAACGCTGTCGATTCTTCTACCGAGTTCGATGAGTGAGGGGCAACCAGCGGCCGGCGGCTCTCGGCAAACCAATCAGAATAAGTGTGAAACCGCCGCCTCAGGCGCTGATACACCAACCCCCGAATCTGATGAGCGTGACCTACCGACTACCGACGACGTTCTCTGGTCCTTTATCGAGGAGTGCCCCGATCTTGTTGATGTCCCTGTCGCCTTCGAGGACGGAACGCCTATTCGAGAAGCCTATACCGACTGTTCTACCGAGACGTGGGATTCAGACGTTTTGTACTACTGTGGGCGGTGTGAGTCGTTCTTTACGCCCGCCAGCCAAGATCCGGCAGCCCACGTTTCTGAGTCCCACGCCGAGGAACTTGACCAATTTTCCCTTTCACCAGCTGATGCAGCTGATTCCTGGGTCGCTCGCAAGTCCGTCTCCGATGAGCGAGTCACCGAAATAGAAGGTATACCGTGGGTTGTCGCCGTCGAGAATCTGCTGGAATCCCACGAACGAACACGCCAGACGACTATCAACCTCCAATATGGCTGGCCTCGCGACCCAGAGTATACGAAATTCAGTTTCTCGGCGTCTGATCGCTGGTCTCCAGACTATCAACGCGAGTTTTACGCACAGTGTCAGGGTTGGCTTCGCGAGCTTACCGGCGGCACACGCCCCTCTGGCGGCGAAACCGAAGCTACGTTTGATAACCCGTCCGTCGCATTCCTGACTCGTTCGGCTTCATCCGTTCCTGATGGGACTCGGATCGGCCCCGTCGATCACGCGAACAGGGTTCGTGACCCGTGGCGCGAGGTCTACCAGAAACTTCGATACATCCTCGACAAACTCGGCTTCGAGAACGATGAATGGCAGTTCTGGCGCGTGTTAGAGCCTCACCCCGGCAATGGACAAAACCAGTGCTACGCTCACGAACACTCGATTATCGTCGTCGACGGCGAAATCTCACAGTCCGATTTCGCTCCCGTCATGGAAACTCATATCTCCACTACTGAGGGCGCTGGACGCGACGCGCATACGAATATGCCATGTTCCGAACACGCAGATACAGCGCCGAATCCGTGGGATGCCGCCGAGGGTGCGTGCGACGACTGCGATACTCCTGTTTCAGTACGTGACCCCGAATCGGTCGAAAACCTCGCCGCCTACGTCGCTGATTACGCTTCCATCGACCCGCTCGATCTTTTCGAACGATCTCCGTCGTACATCGCGTGGGCAGCTGCGATGACCGCCGGGAACATCCGTACCGTCTCCCGATCTGATTCGGCCCGATGGGCCGCTATCGCTGATCGCTGCCGGCAACGGCATGAATCGCCGCACTCAGACCTGGAAGGGCAGCATGGCGACCGTCTCACTGTCTCGGATAAAGGAACTAACACGGTCGAATGCGCCGAATGTGGCTCTCCGCACGGTATCGACCAATCTCAGACGCTCACGAAACACCGACTCGACACCTCTCCTGCCGAATCGTCTGAAATCGTTTCAGATGGCGGCTCGACTGAGCTTTGGGACGACTGGGTTGACGCCTGGCGTGCCTGTGAACAGACGACGGCTGTTCGGCAGTGCTATCATCCAGACGGGTCGAACCAGTGCCCGCTCTGTGCGGAATATCAGGGTGCTGTAGATGCGACTGTTCCGATACCTGATGAGACCTACATCCCTGACGACGCGTTTGAGAACAAGGCTGTCGAATACGTCGAACGGATCGAGCAGAAGGCCCGTCGTCACCCGAATATCGGCGTCGCCGGCTTGTTCGGAATGCTTCAATCTGAGTTACCCGATAAGCATGGTGAAGCGCTCATACGCGGCGTTCTGGCTGGCTTCGACTGCCCTGATCTGGATGATCCTGAACATCGTCCCGACTGGCTGAATCGCGACCGTGTTCTAGAGTGGCGTGTGCATTCTATCGAGATCGACGGCGAACTCCACTCGGCCAGCTCCGGCAACGGTGTCCAGATGACCGAGGTCGTGACTGAAGTGGAGAGTTGGGACGATTCGGATCGAGTTTCGGATAACCAAACCGGTTTCCAAAACCCACGAATCAATGACAGTTGTCAGTCATGCGACTCTGGCCGCTATCAGTACGACCGACAGATCACCGACAAATCCCTATCACTGTTTGAGTGCGATTCCTGTGGTGACACTATCCGCGTTTCTTGATCTGAGAATCCACTGTATCCTTTCTATTTAAAACTTCACCAGACTCACTCTGGTCACTCACTTTTATCTAGTATCTAGTAATTCTGAGTGTAGCATGGCAACCAAAGAAGCGCCGTCGTTCGACGACCTCGACTCTGTTGAGGTTTCCGACGACGACAACTCGAACGGATGGATCGACCTCGAACCAGGCGAAGAAGTGACCGGCGTCATTACGGCGTTCAACCCGCTGGCGAGCTACAACGGTGTGGCCGAAATCGACGGCCGCCCGATTCGGCTGAACCAGACGATGCGCAAGCAGATCATCGCCGGGCTTGTCGAGGGCGCGAAGATCGGCGTTCGCAAGTCCGAAGACACGGAGTCGTTCGAGGACGAAAACGGTGAAGAACAGGAGTACAATCCGCGCGAGGTGCGGGTGAGTCGATGAGCTACCAGCGACGGGCGAGCGAGATGGTAGGCGACTACATGAACATGCGCTCGCTGCCGGCGATGCTCTCGGTGGCGTTCGTGGCGGCGAGTCTCTACCAGTTCGGCGGGATCACGACGGTCGAACTCCCGTGGCTGTCGTACACGCTGACGACCCAGCACTCGCTACTCGTCTCGCTCGGCACGTACGCGGCAGGCTTCGCGTCGAGCGAGTCCAAGCGCTTCGAGTACTACGAACTCTGGGAGCAGGTGGCGATTGTCGCCGGTCCGCTCGTGATCCTCGGTAACGAGTTCGTCCCGCAAGTGAACGACTTCCTCCTCAGTCTGGGCGACCCGCTCGGGATGCAGCTGGCGTTCATCGTCACGGTCGTCTCCTGGGGAGTCGCCGTCCAGTAAACCAATGAGTCGACGCTATTCTTTCGGAGGTGATCGTGCCCGCTCGGTCTTGCTCGCCGTCGTGATCGTCGTCTCGACGGTGGCCTCTGTCGGTGTCGTACCGGCCGCCGCGCAATCGTCGAGCGAGTCGTTCACCTACACCGGTTCGCCGGACAGCGTGACCGTCGATCTCAACAACGCTACTGGGCCGGTCCAAGTGGAGTTCTCGACCAACGACACGGACAGCGGTCGGGTCGCTCTCGCTCGCAAGACCTACGACGCCGACAACGTACCGCTCGTCTGGTTCTCCAACGGCGGAGCCTACGACCACGTGACCGCGACGGTCAACACCACAGAGGCGACGTTTAGCACCGTCTCCTCGGGCGCTGGTGATGACTACCTGTTCCTCACCGACGCCGTCAAAGCCGGCAGTACCGGCGGCGACGCGACGTTCACCTGTGACCTGGGCGAGCGGATGCAAATGGCTGTCAATCCTGGTATTCGGATTCAGGACTGTTCCGGACTGCCCGGCGATTCCACCATCAACACGACCGGAACTGACGCCCAGCAGACCAAGTTGGACCTCTACCAGAGCGTCCAGAACACGCAGGCATCGTCAGAGAACTATCACACCACGCTGGATAACTACCTCCAGGACACCAAGACCGTCGCTCGCATCAAGGGCAAAAACGCCTACATCCGTGCGCTCAACAACGGCTCGTCGAAAACAGCCGCCAAGTACGCCGCGAAGCAGGCCGTTGCCGACTACTACGCAACGAAGCAGGTCCAACTCATCAACCAGTGGGACATCCAGATGCATCAGGTTCAGTATATGCGGTCTGTGGCCGCTAACGAATCTGGACTGTCAGCAGACGACGTGGTGAACCCAGTGATGGATACGACGAAATCGTTCTCCCCGAAGGTTCGGGATCAAGAGTACGGGACTGTGCAATCCGTCACGCTTGTCAACAGTAGCACCACGACGGCGCTGAAATTCCGAATCAAGGGCGAGAATCACAACGATGGCACTGGGACGAACTACGGTGAAGCTTGGTCGCCGTACATTGGACCCAGTGAAACGTCAAGTTCTATCCACTGGGACAGTGGTGGTGACATCCATCTTGAACGAGTTGAACAACCCGACCCGACCACGGCAGACGACATCTACAGCGCCCAAGCCCTCCTTCCGTGGTGGGAGTTCGGACAGCGCTGGTCTGACATCCAGACTCAGTCCGACACCGTGCAGGGTGAGATGAACACGCTGGCGAACAACACCTATGATGCCTACCAGGCCGGTGAAATCAACAATTCGGACCTGATCGACCCCTACGTTCTCTCCCAAGAGCGCTCGCCGGGGAGCGAGTTCCAGGGCTGGGCGAACGCGCAGCTGACCCTGCTCGGAACGAACAGTCCAGCGAACTACGACCAGATCGGCGGCTTCGAGGTGACCACTGAGTCCGGATCGTCCTACACCGGCGTCCTGCACGCCGCAGAAAACCCACCGAGCGGACAGTTCCAGACGAACACGACCTACGATCCCTCGCAAATCGGAGGCTCGGTCTATCTCGTCACGCCCAACCGGATGATGGAGCTACAAAGTAACTTCACTATCCAGAATATCACCACGCAGAGCGGCCAAACCATCCAAAACACCACAATAGAGCAAACCACCTACCAGACGACGAACGTCACCGAACTCAAGCAGATGTACGAAGATCTCGCCAAACGGCGCGCAGAGATCGAGGCGCGTGAGCAGAACCTTCGAGGCTCTGCTGGCGGTGGCCTACTGGCTGGCTCGTCTACCTCGCTGGTCCTGGTTTTAGTCGCCGTCGCTGCGCTCTACGCGGTGGCTCAGCGTCGGACGGGAGGTAAGTACTGATGGTGTACTGGCTGGCTCTCAAGCTCGTCCCTCGCGACGTGTGGCTCGTGCTGTTCGCACTCGCCGCGCTGCAACTCGCGGGCGTCGTCGACGTGATCGGGCCGGCCATCGATCTGGTGTCGTCCTGGCTCCCGGACCCCTCGCTCAGTTGGGTCTGGTGAATCAACCCTACGCTTTCCGAGCATGACCCTACGCACGCCATTACTCTTCCTCCTGATCGTGAGCTGTATCGCTCTCGCTGCTCCGGCAGCAGCGCAAGAAACAACGAATGAAACGACCTCGACGAACGTCTCCGCACCGGAGGGTGCGCCCAGCAACGTGGAGCTCGTCATTGACGAAAACGTCGTCGTGACGGACTACCACTACGCCGACGGCCAGCTCGTCATCGACTTCTGGTCGGACGAGTACACGGTCGTCAGTGTCGCGCCGAAAGTCGACAGCGGATCGGACGCTGGCACGATGCAATTTCGTGCGGCTGTCGTCGACGCGGATACCACCACGACGGTCCGGGTTCCATCGAGCGGCGGCGTCACGCTCTGGACCGAGCAGTCCATCGAACAACAGCGCTTCCACTACCTCCGCAAGCCCAACACGTTCCTGATCTCCGGGCCGTGGAGTGGCGTGGACGTTCGCAATGCGTCGCTCGGAAGCGCGTTCGGCGTCGTTCTCGCCGTCCTGTACGAAGCGGTGTCTGCCAAGGTCGGGTCGGCCCAACGAGGTGAGCGACTGGCATGAGCGACGACCAGGACAGTCCCGATCTCGACCGGGACGAGATGGTTCACAACGCCGACCCCGGCCCGGACCACAGTCGTACGTACCGCGCTTTCCGTTGGCTCTCTGAGAACCTACTGCTGCTCGCCTCCGGCGTCGGGATCGCGCTGTTCGTCGTGGCGTCGATCATCGGGTACGAACTCCCGCGGAACCTCCGACTAATCGGCCTGTGTGCGCTGATTACGATTCCGCTCGTCGGCCGGCCGACCGGGAAGAAAGTCCGGTCGCTGCTGTGGGACCCGAACTACGTCTGGCTCGTCGACATCGACGCCCGTCGGACGAAAGGCGGAATCTTCCGGATGCCGGGCCAGCGCTTCAAAGAGTGGTCCGTCGAGGATGGCCAACTGGACTGGGTGAGTCCGAATCTCGCCTTCGGAAAGAGCGTCGACCTCGAAGCCCAGACCGTCGAGGGCTGCTGGCGCGGCACGCTCTCCGATCGGGAGCTGATGCGCACGCTCCAAGCGGTTGAGGAATGCCGCGGTCAGCTCGAAGACGACGCCAAGCGCGGCTTCGCCATCGAAGCCCAGGCGTTCACGATCATCCGCAACGCGACCCGCAAGGCAGTGCTGCGCATCGTCTCGACGTTCGAGCGTGGCACGCTTCCAGACGAAGGAGAGGGGTTGACTGACGAGATAGATTCGGCCATTGAACAGTTCGGTCTCGACCGAAAGATCCGCGCTGCCGAGGACGACGAAGATCCCGAGTCGGACGTGCCCGGAATCCGCGTCGATCTCGACCAGGACCTCGCAGATCTCGCTGGCGCTGGCGACGGAGGTGTTCCCGCTGATGATTGAACTCAACCTAACCCATCGTGAGAAGAGTATCGTCGTGGTAACTGCTGCTGTGACGTTCGTAGCCGGCTACTGGGCCGGTCTATGGGCAGTCCCGCCGCAGGCACTCGATGTGCCAGTTGATGTATCGTACCGGGCTGGTGAACAGGTCTACCACGCTGCGTACCGCCCTGTTCCCGATCACCTCCCTGTGCTGTCGGTGGCGCTCCCGCTGCTCAGTTTCGGCTACGCGCTCCGGGATCAGCTCGTCGAGGACAGTGCTGACTCTGTCGAGGTGCCCGCCGATGACTGACAGCGTTGACGAACACCTGCTGACCGCGGCGAAGCTCTACGAACAGGTACAAGGCGAACTCGACGGTGATGAACGACTGCTCCCACACACCGGGATCGTCGAGGACGCCCAGGACCGCGCGGCGCTGTCGTTCATCGAGACGGCGATGAGAGAAACCGACCGGTCACCGGTCGGTAGTTCGACGTTCGAAGGGACTGCGCTCGGACAGGCGATCTCCTCGAAGGTCCTGACCGACACGGCGACCGAGGCCGTCGCGACGGGCAACGGCTCGGTCATGTCCCACGTCGTCGGTGTCACGGAACAGGACCTCGACGCGTCGGCGCTGCGGCTCCCGATGATGCTCCTGAACCAGATCGAGAACAACGGCGCGCCGGCGTTCGTCACGGCCGCCGGGAACCCGAACACGGGCAAAACGAACACGGCTATCCTCCTGATCACGCTCCGGGCGCTCGACCTCGATGACCTCCTGGTACTCTCGAACGTCCGGACGTGGGAACAGACGGATATCGTCGTCACGTCGGCCCACGATCTCGCCGTGCAGCTGCTCGAACATCGCGACCGGCCGAAGGCTATCCTGATCGACGAAGGCTCGACGCACTTCGACGCCAGGACGAACCGCCGAGAGGTGGCCGAGCAGTACACACCGCTGGCGAAGCGCTACGCGAAGATCGGCGTCGACATGGAGGCCGTCGTGGTCCACACCGGGAAGGACCTCCATCCCGAGCGTAAGCGTCTCTCAACGCTTGCGATGTACAAGGCGGCGAAGAAGAGCGCCGAGTTCTTCGAAACGTGGCCTGCCGACGCTGATGCGCCGACTGACCGGCTATTCGGTGGCAGTCTCGAAGAAATCGAGAAGGCAACTGGCTACGATCCTGACGACGCCGCGCCCTGGTCGTGGAATCTTCGAGCTGGGTTATTCGAGAAAGATGTTGAATGGTCTGAGCTGCTTGATCTACTCCACCAGCGTGGTGCCACAACAGACCAGCAAAAAAATTAAATTAGCATTTCCTGAGTTGCTGATTGGTGAGATTAATTTAGCTGTCAGAATCAGCAAAGTCTGAGAGTGTTTTTCCTCCGGTTGCTTTTTGTCTTTCAAGCCTCGTCAATAACTGCTGTTTATAATCACTCATTCGTGATTTCAACTCTTGCTGCATTTCGTGATTAGCAATTTTATCGACGATATTCTGCATCAGTTTATCTTGGTCATTCTTGACAGAAAATATAATTCTGTACCGCTTCTTTAGATCTTCTTCAGCATCTTCATCTAAAGAGACGAGACCGCAATCAATTCCGTAGTCTAAGAACTTGTTGTACATCATTATACACTCCTCTCGTTGATAGTTCTTCAGTTCGTATTTAAACAGTTGACGCCATTCCTTATAGTTGAAATTCTCGTTACCCTGTCTATGGTGCTGATTAATGATCGTAACCGCCATATCTCGCAATTTCAAATACCACGACGAAGAATATGTAAAATCTATATATTTTTGATATTTAACACCCTTCTCCAGTTCGTCATCTAGATAGTCATTTAGATCTAAGTCGGTATGTCCTTCAAACGAATCCTCTTTCGACTTTTTGAAGACTTTCCTATATATTTGGCATTTGCTTCCCGGAGTAGCCAAATTCCAGGTTATTATATTCCGGTCTACTTCTTTTGCTTTGTAGTGGATCTCCATCTCTGGAATCTGTCTGGAGGCCATCACAAATTCATTTGTTTCCGGCAATACACCGATCGTCTCATCTAAATATTGATCTATGTCAAGATCATCTGCAAGATTTTTCTCTATGACTTCTATTTTTTCGTCAAAATTCCGCAACTTACTCAAAAGTCGTGAGGTGAGTCTTCGCTCACACTCAATAAACAGAGCTATCTGCTTTTTTTGAGAGGCAATTAACACGTCCAAATTATGCTCTTTTTCATGGAATAGTGGCTCTGTCCTTATGTATGTGTAATCAATAGCCCCATTTTGCTCAAATGCAGATATTATAATATTGAAATCGTCAATCTCTTGACTATCGGAATCTATCACATTTTCAATTTTGCTTCGATACTCCTGACTCAATTGTTCTTCTAACTCTTCTTTTTTACTTTCTACTTTTTGATCAAATTTTTCACGCCCTTCTTCATCCAGTTGACCAATTCGAGTAGAAAGATCCCTATCTGTCATACTTCTATAAGATCAGCATTTGTGTCGAATTTCTCCACGAGAAATCTGTAAAATCGCATGATGGAATCGAAACTGGACCCATGTTTGGGCAGTACCGAAACTTGACTGCCATCAGTCGTTAGTGAAAACATGCCACCTGTCTCTTCATCTATGATTCGACTCGTCAGTAATAAACTTCCCTGCTCGGCCGAGATATTGTATGGATAGAAATTATCTTCTTTCAAATTTGAAATCAAGTCATCTGCATCTTCGTAATCAAGACTATTCTCTAACTTGATCTCCAACGATTTCTCATCAAATACCTCGACACCCTCTTTTTCGACAACATCAAGCTTTGATGACTGAATCTGTTTATTCATGTCTTCAACCCGGGATACTGCCGTATCCATGACGATTTGCTCAAAGAAGAATTCTGCATCTCCGCTTTTCATTACGAATTCTCCTTCGTTACTGAGTGTGAAATTCGCTTTTGTCGGGAGCTCGTACTCCAGTTTTGTCGGGGTAATCCCGTAGTCCAGTTTTGCTTCCTCTAGAGTTTGGGCTGCATCATCGCCCGAATACTCCTCACGCCGCTCAAACTCTGGCCGTCTTTCTTGGTGTGATCGAGCTTCTTTCCCGAATTTTTCACCGATGAACCTCGTCAGTCGGCATCCTTCAATATTCAGTAGCTCATCAGAAATTGCATCCATTTCATTCGGCGGTAACCATAAGTGGCAGAGTGCCTCGTTGATATTGACCAGCGACTTCGCCTTTCGACGGATATCTTCTGAAGAGTTTAGCGTGAATATTATTGGTGTATTTGTCTGTTTATATTCATACAGGTATAGATGGACCTCAAACTTTTGCCGGTACTTTTTATAAGTTGTATTAAGGTGGTAGAACTCACCCTGTTCTGTCACACTAAATTCAGCAGAAAATCTTTCTGCGATTTCTTTGAGATCAAGATTCGATGAAAGACAAATCGTCCTGAAGTTATTACGTCGATCCTCCCGAACACGATGTGTAGCAGATTCTAATAAATCTTCAAGTTTCTCATCATGGAATACTTCGGGAGCAGACATTAAATCTCTGACCTACTCTAACTTACATCCGGTGATACTTGTGCGTTTACATACGAGGAATCTCTGCTCACATCTTGTAATAACTGGAACTCGGGTTCCGCTTCATCACTCACTTGATTTATCATATATGGCTTCGATATTGTTAATTTAACCACCCACCCACCGACCCACCCACCAATTGTGTGGGCCTAATCAGATCGCCTGACTCCGCCTGTTTCTAAATACACGATCAACCGTCGGAACCGGCCGGTTCGCAGCATCAATCCGACCGTCTAAATACAGCAGTCCGTCCGTTGTGATCTCGAACAGATCGCCGTGCATCGAACTCACGAAGTCGACGTACCAGAGCATCAGCAGTCGGTCGCGGATGTGTCCCTCCGAAATGTCGATACAGGCTTGTGCGGCGATGATCGAGGGCGACGCCCAGCCTTCTTCGTCGAGATATTCGAGTATTCTATCGTCCTGTTGCTTCATCCAGTATGCGTTCTTGCGCATTATTCACGAGTTCCCCGTAGATTCCGCGTCGTTCACACCATTCCCCGTCTCGTCCAGCTCCTGTTCGGGAGCGTCTTCGTGTGTATCGAGATCGCCGGCAAGGTACGCTTCCCCTCTTTCCGTGATAACGTAGACTCCGTTGCCGACGGGTTTCAGCAATCCGTGGTCTGCGAGCTTTCTACATCGACGAGCGATGTGCTGCCGGCTGTACCTGATCGGCCCATCCTCTTTCATCTTCGACGGTGAGCCGTGTTCCTTCTCGTCGATGTATTCTAGGATGCGATCATCTACAATCGTCATCCACTTTCCGGATTGCCGCATCTGTTTCGTACTTTTACTATAAGCATTTCATAACATATCCATGTCCTTAATGCCACTGTCGATATTATCTGCCTTTAGTGCTACGTCGGAACATTCATGTTCCAAGGAGATTATGGATGTTATAGGGACTACCTAACTGGTACGTAAGATGACTCTATCGGGGCAGTGAGAACGGGCCGACGCTCCACCGTCGGCCCGGAATGGTGGTTCCTATGCGTACAATGGTTGAAACCACTCGCGCGGGCCGCCTAACGGCCCGTACTGGATTGGTCGCACCGGCGTCTCAAAAGTCTACTGAAGGTTCAACTCCGCCCGTTTTCGAGGGGGGTGATAACCCGTGAATGACCTCGACCCGATCTCGCCGGTCGAGGCCGTCGAGATGTTTCACGACGCGATGCGTGACGAACACGCCGAGTCAACACTCCGCTCTGATCGTCACCGGCTCCGTGCGTTCCTCCAGTTCTGCGACGAGGAAGGCATCGAGAATCTGAACGACCTCTCCGGTCGTGACCTGTTCCAGTACCGTATCTGGCGTCGAGAGGGCAAGGGCGACGGCCGACAGGCAGTCAAACTCGTCACGCTGAAAGGGCAGCTGGCGACACTCCGTCGGTTCCTCCGGTTCGCGGCGAACATCGACGCCGTGCCTCCGGAGTTGTACGAACAGATCACGATTCCGACGATGAAGAACGGCGAGGACGTGTCGGACTCGACACTCTCGCCTGAACGGGCGCTCAATATCATCGACTACCTCGAAGGCGCACAGCCGGGCACTCGCGACCACATCATCATGCTGCTGCTGTGGGAAACCGGCGCTCGGACTGGTGCGATTCGTGGCCTCGACCTGGACGATCTCGACCTGGACGGAACTCACCCGCGGTTCTCCGGGCCTGCGATTCAATTCGTCCATCGACCGGATCAAGGGACTCCGCTGAAGAACCAACAGAAAGGAACTCGGTGGAATCGGGTCAGCAAGAAAACGGCCCGCTTCATCGAGGACTACATCGAGTATCATCGGCACAACGTGATCGATGACTACGGCCGCCAACCGCTGATCACCTCGAAGTACGGCCGCCCGGCTGGGAATACGATTCGGGCAACACTCTATCGAGTCACGCGCCCGTGCTGGCGTGGCGAGGAGTGTCCCCACGACCGCGACCTGGACGAGTGCGAAGCAACGCACCTGGACAAAGCGAGCAAGTGTCCGTCTGCCCGATCTCCGCACGACGTTCGGAGTGGCCGGGTTACGTTCTATCGTCGAGAGGACGTTCCCCGCCGGATCGTGAAGGATCGGCTCAACGCGAGCGAGGACATTCTGGATCGGCACTACGACCGCCGATCTGATCGAGAACAGGCTGAACAGCGAAGCGACTTCCTTCCAGATTTATGAAACAAATAGTCACGAGTAATCAAGTAGAACAGGCCCGGAATTTACAGTCCCACCGTGCCCGCTCTCTGCGAACGATAGTGAGCAGTGACGGTTCCGGGATTCGAACCGCGGCAGACCGAGCGACGCGAGGTCTGGCATCGGGTGAGAAGCCCACCGTGCCCGTCCCGAAACCGTCGGATACGAACTTTCCCGTTCATATCCGATTCTTCAACGCTTCAGACGCTCTACTTCCGAGTCTGAATTTCGATTTCAGGCTCGATATTTGGTGCCCGTTCATCATCTGAACGGCCCCCTTCGCTGTCTGGCGAATTTCATTCCCGGCGTCGCCAGCCAGGATGACCTGTCTCGGGCCGACGACTTCACAGCCGCCGCCCGGCCAGCGTTGTGACGACGAGCAGTCCCAGCGCGATCCATCCGCCGGGACTGACAGCACGCCCCTCCGAGGGCGTCGGGCCGAAGCGGCGCGCGTCCTCGTTGCTGTTGGCAGTGCCCATAGCGCTCGTCGCGCTCGCGACGGGCGCGGCCTTCGTCGCCCGTGGTGCGGTGTCGGCGGACCCGCGTCGCGTCGAGGCGGTGAGCGCGTCGACCCGCACGGACGGCGCGGGGCCGGTGACCGCCTGCCGGACGAAGCTGTCGAGGTCCTCGCCGGCGACGGCGGAGACGGTCTCTGCGAACGTATCGAGCGAGACGCGCTCGTCGCGCTGTACGAGCCGGACCAGTACGTCCTCGAACGTCCGGTCGCCGTCGGTGGCCAGTCGGACGCGGGCGTCGACGGCGGCCACGACCCGAGTGCCCTTGTCGTAGGGCACGGCGGGACTGTCCCACGCTTCGGGGCGGGTCAGGTCCGCCGACGAGTGGCGGTCGGAGGTGACCCGCTTTCGGAATCGCTCGGCGTCGATGGCGCCCTGTCGGTAGGTCAGGGCGGCGGTGTGGTACTCGGCGCTGCCCTCGTCGAGCCAGTCCATCTCGGTCGTCGTCGCGAACGTCTGGCGGGTGTGGCGGTACTCGTGGACCCAGACGTTGACCGGGGAACGGACCGGTTCGCCGGCGTTGACGATGACGTCCGGACCGCCGTTCGACGGGGTGTAGCCCCCGGAGGCCAGCGCGTTCGGGGCGGCGAACACGCGGACGTGGTCGTGGTCCGGGCCGGCTCTCGAAGCCCGCTTCGCGCGGCTGACGGTGTCGAGGACGGCCGCCCGACCGGGTCGGAGGTCGGCGCTCTCCGGCACGACGAGGGTGATCCGGTCCCCGCCGACCGTTCTGGTCGCCGTCTCGTGGGGGCCGATGTAAGCGGCCGTCTCGCCGGCGACGCCGTCCTGTCCGGGCGCGAGCGCGAGCGTCTCGTTCCACGTGGGTCTGGGCCCGATGTGCCAGCGCCACCGGGCGCGCAGGGACACCTCCTGGCGGGCCAGCAGCGTCCAGTCGGCGGTGTCGGCGGTCCGGCGGCCGAACGTCGTCGTCAGTCCGATCGGGACGGTGTAGACCAGCCGCGCGGTCTCGGTCTCGCGGGTGACCCGCCACCGCCCCCCGTCCGGGTCGAGTCCGGTCGCGCGCTCGACGGTCGCGGCCGACGGCGGCCGGACGGAGAGCGTCGTCACCTGTCGGGGACGGTCGATCCGGGCGGTCACGCGGACGAGGTCAGGTCGGTCCGGGAGTCGATCGACGGTGTAGCGGGCGTCGATCGTCCCCGCGGCGTCGGGTCGCGCGAACTGGTCCGCCGGCGCGCCGTGTGCGGTCCCGGCGGTCGCGCTCACGATGAGAAACAGGCAGCACAGCGCTGTCAGCGGCCGGCGGTTCATAGCTCGTCGGGTTCCTACGCGACAGCCAGCGGTTCGCGCTCAAGTGTGTGTCGGCAAAAATATCAAACGTAATACTGCGGCGAGCGCCGGGAACGCGGGGTCGCAAGCGTTTTGCCAGCGGCCACTCTACGCTGAGTCATGCCCGACTGTCCGCTCGCAGACGACTGTCCCAGCTTCACCGAACGGATCGAGGGGATGGGCTGTACGCACTACGGGGACCGGGGTGGTGCCGAGTGGTGCAACCACTACAACCAGCCGATCTCCGACCTCAAGAGCCAGCCGGTGAAGATCGGCGAGGAGGTCGAGGTCGAGGTCGAGGACATCCACGAGAGCGGCGCCGGCGTCGGTCGGACCGAGGACGGCTTCATCATCATGGTCGACGGCGTGCTCCCGCCGGCGCGGTCGCTGGTCAAGGTCACGAACGTCCACTCGAACCACGCGCGCGCCGACGAGGTCGAGCGCCTGGAACTGGACGAGGAGGACGACGGGGACGAAGAGGAGCGCGAGGCGTCGACGGCGGACGGCGAAACCGACGAGGACGACCGCCGGCTGGGGAGCCGGGACAACTTCTGGGGCAGCTGAAGGGTTCCGGGAGACCTTTGGGACAGTCGGTTCTTTCTGCGGATATGGATCTGGAACTCGAAGGCAACGCGGCGCTGTGTACGGCCGCGACGAGCGGACTCGGACTGGCGAGCGCCGAAGCCCTCGCTTCTGAAGGCGCGAACGTGGCCGTCTGCGGTCGGACGGCGGACCACGTCGACGCGGCCCGTGATCGACTCGAATCGGTCGGCGACGGCGACGTGCTGGCCGTCGAGGCGGACATCACCGACCCCGATCAGATCGAGGCGCTCGTCGAGCAGACCGTCGACACCTTCGGCGGCCTGGATCACGTCGTCACCAGCGCCGGCGGCCCGGCCCCCGGCCCGTTCATGGAGACGACCGAGCGCGAGTGGTACGGCGCGTACGACCTGCTTGTGATGAGCGCCGTCTGGACCACGCGAACCGCCTATCCGCACCTGCGCGACTCCGACGCCGGAACCATCGTCAACATCACGTCCCGGTCGGTGCGGGAGGTCATCGACGACCTCGTGCTGTCGAACGCGGTTCGTCGGGCCGTCATCGGCCTGATGAAGACCCAGTCCCGGGAGTTCGCCCCCGAGGTCCGCGTCAACGCCGTCCTGCCCGGTGCACACGAGACGCCGCGGATCGAGGAACTGGTCGAGGCCGCCGTCGAGCGCGGCGAGTACGACTCCTACGAGGAGGGCATCGAGTCGTGGTCGGACGCGCCGCTCGAACGCGTCGGCCAGCCCGAGGAACTCGGCGACGTGGTGGCGTACCTCTCCTCCGCTCGTTCGTCGTACGTCACCGGGACGGCGCTTCCGGTCGACGGCGGCGCGATGCGGAGCTAAACGGTTCCATCGCGGGCTCACGCCGCTCCAGAGCCCCGGGCACGCTCACCAGGTCTCGATCGTCCCGTCGCGGATGTCCTCGACGCAGCCCTGGCAGTCCGGGTGCTCGGCGTCGAAGCAGACGGGGCGCGCCTCCTCGTCCATCGCGGTGGCGCGGTACTCGGCGTGGCGCCGACAGACGATGCGCGCCCGCCCCTCCTCGTCCCGCGGGAGGCCGGCCCGCGCCGAGCGCTTCCCGTTTCGGTAGGCGCGCTTGGCGTCCGAGAGCTGCCGGCCGGCCGACTGGAGCGTGCTCTTGATAAACCGCCCGAGGCGTTCGTCGTCGGCCATACCGTCCGTTGTGGCCGGCGCCAAATCAATCTTCTCGCGTCGGCCGCTGGCCGGCGCTCACTCCTCGTCCGTCACGCCCCTGATCTCGAAGCGCGCGCCGCCCGCCTCTGACTCGGTCGCCCGGACGGTCCAGCCGTGTTCAGTGGCCACCTGTTCGACGATCCGCAGCCCGAAGCCGGTCCCCGTCACCCCCGTCGAGAAGTCGGCGTCGAACACGGTGTCGCGGTGCGCCGCCGGGATGCCCGGCCCGTCGTCTTCGACGTACCAGCCGTCTTCGAGGTCGCCGACGGTCACCGTCACGTCGTCGCCGCCGTGTTCGACCGCGTTCCGCAGGAGATTCTCGACGAGCTGGCGGAGGCGACTCCGGTCTGCCTCGACCGTCCGGTCGACCTCGATATCGAGGGTCGCCTCTCCGGTCGAGACGCCTCGCCAGCACTCGGCGACGAGGCCGCCGAGAGCTATCGGTTCTCCGTCCTCGATCGGATCGCCGCCGCGTGCGACCGTCAGCAGGTCGTCTATCAGCGCCGCCATTCGTTCGTGAGCGCGTTCGACGTCGTCGAGGGCGTCGCTGTCGCACTCCGACCGCGCCAGCCGCAGGTTTCCGCGGGCCACGTCCAGCGGATTGCGGAGGTCGTGGCTGACGGTGCTGGCCAACCGCTCGAGCCGCTCGTTCTGTTGTTCTAACTGTCGCTCGTGTCGCTTGCGCTCGGTGACGTCCTCCTGAAACCCGACGAAGTTCGCGACCTCGCCGGCCGAGTCTCCGAGGGGTGCGATGGTGATCCGGTTCCAGAACTCCGTGCCGTCCTTGCGGTAGTTTCGGAGCTCGACCGTGACGCGTTCACCGTCGGCGATAGCGGACCGCATCTCGGCGACCGCCTCGGGGTCCGTGTCGTCGCCCTGGAGGAAGCGACAGTTGCGCCCGTTCACCTCCTCGGCGTCGTAGCCCGTCAGCTCTTCGAACTCCTCGTTCGCGTACACGAGGGGATTGTCCTCGCGTGAGGGGTCACTGAGCGTGATTCCCACGGGGGCCTCATCCAGCATCCGCCCCCGCTGCTGGAGCGCGTCTTCGCGCTCGCGGCGGTCCGTGAGGTCGCGCACCGTACAGACCAGGTCGCCGCTCGCCGTCTGAGAGACGACGTGGTCCTCGGGGAACGTGCTTCCGTCGGCGCGCAGGCCCGTGCTCTCGCCGTGCCAGTACCCCTCTTCGGCGACCGTCGGGAGGATCTCCTCGGTCGCGAGGTCGACCTCGTCGTCCGGATAGATGAGCGCCCAGTGTTCCCCGTGCATCTCCTCGGGCGCGTACCCGTAGAGGTCGGCGTACGCCTCGTTGACGTACCGAAACGTGCCGTCTTCGTCGAGGATGCTGATCCCCTCTCGCGCGGTTTCGATCGCTTCGAGGTGGCGTTCGCGGGCCCGCTCGGCGCGCGCTCGCTCGACGGCGTTCTCGATGTCGTTGGCGAGCAGTGAGTACTGTTCGAGCCCGCGTTCCTTCTGGAGGTAGTCGGTGACGCCCGCCGAGATGGCCTCGCTCGCGACCGTCTCGCTCCCCCTGCCGGTGAACAGGATGAACGGGAGCTCGGGGTCCTCCTCGCGGACCGCCCTGAGGAACTCGATACCGTTCATTTCGGGCATGTCGTAGTCCGAGACCACGCAATCGAACTGGCCATCGGCGAGTCGGTCCAGTCCCTCCCGGGCGCTCGTCGCCGTCGCGACGCTGAGTCGCTCGTCCTCGCGCTCGATGACGGCGGCGACCGTGTCCGCGAAGTCCGGTTCGTCGTCCACGTGGAGCACCCGAATCGGGCCGCCCGTCTCGGTCATGAACCCACCACATGTCTGCGTACTGTTGCATGAGTATTAATTTTCGCACATATCATGTCGCTCCGAGCCGTGCGCGCGAGCGGCGGCCGCTGGACTCCGCACGTCGGCTCGATTTCACTTTCACCCCGCCAGCCGAGCGTTTATATCCGAAGCCGACCAACCGTCGACTGTCTCCCAACGAAAACCAGGCGGAGACAGTGACAGCCAATGACTGAGTCAGATTTGCGTACACACGCGGAAGAGATACACGAGCAGTTTTCCGATCAGCTCGAGATCGACGTTGACGACGTCGTCGACAGGCTCGACACGCTGGTCAACGACTACCAGGTCCCCATCAGCGAGGCCCGCCGGAGCGTCGTCAACACGTACCTCGACGAGGCCGGTATGGACCGCGACCAGCTCGGCGGCGGTGGCGGCGGCAACGAGCAGGTCCAGGTCGCCGACGTCGACGCCCCCGAGGAGTGGGTCGACATGCGCGTCACCGTGGTCGAGCTCTGGGACCCACGCGCCGACGCCGTCGCCCAGGTCGGTCTGCTGGGCGACGAGACGGGCACGATCAAGTTCACCAAGTGGTCGAAGTCCGACCTCCCCTCGCTCGAAGAAGGGAAGTCCTACGCCCTGCGTAACGTCGTCACCGACGAGTACCAGGGCCGCTTCTCCGTGAAGCTCAACCGGACGACCACCATCGAGGAACTCGACGAGGAGATCGAGGTCGGCGACGACAGCGTCGAGGCCGAGGGCGCGCTGGTCGACATCCAGTCCGGCTCCGGGCTCATCAAGCGCTGCCCCGAGGAGGACTGCACCCGCGTTCTCCAGAACGGCCGCTGTAGCGAACACGGCGAGGTCGAAGGCGAGTTCGACCTCCGCATCAAGGGCGTCCTCGACGACGGCGAGGAGGTCACCGAGGTCATCTTCGACGAGGAGGCGACCGAGAAACTGACCGGCATCTCGCTCGAAGAGGGCAAAGAGATGGCGATGGACGCGCTCGACACGACCGTCGTCGCCGACGAGATGCGACAGAAGATCATGGGCCGGTACTACCGGGTCCGCGGGCCGACGTTCGGCCGCTACCTGCTCGCCGACGAGCAGGAACGCCTCACCGGGCCGGTGGACGCGGACGAGATTCTCATCAAAGCGAGGTCGATCTAGATGGCGAGCACACCCACCCGCGAAGTCGCCCGGCGCGTCTTCGCACGCGAGTTCAACGACGCGAGCTACACGTTCAAGGAGTCGGACGACGACCGCGCGCCGGTGTACGTCCTCCTGCCGACCGGACAGCGGGCCAACCGCGTCTTCGTCGTCGGCACGCTCACCGAGACCGAGGACGTGGGCGAGGACAGCGAGTACTGGCAGGGACGGGTCGTCGACCCCAACGGCGACACGTTCTTCATGTACGCCGGGCAGTACCAGCCCGACGCGGCCTCGATGCTGCGCGAGCTGGAGCCGCCGGCGTACGTGGCCGTCGTGGGCAAACCCCGGACCTACGAGACCGACGAGGGCGACGTGAACGTCTCCATCCGCCCCGAGTCCATCTCGGAGGTCGACGAGGCGACGCGCGACCGCTGGGTCGTCGAGACCGCAGAGCGCACGCTCGACCGCATCCAGCGCTACGCCGACGCCGACCTCGACGACCCGGCCGTCGACGAGTACATCGCGATGGCCGACGAGGAGTACGACCAGCTCTCCGTCGAGAACTACCGGCAGTCCGTCGTCGGCGCGCTCGAGAGCCTGCAGGACGAGCAGGCCGAAACCAGCGCCGACTGACGGGCGGCCGTTTCTACGCGTCGAGCAGTTCGACCAGGTTCCCCTCCGGGTCGACGACGAACATGATCGTCGTCCCGCTCTCGGTCGTCTGCGGGCCGCTGATCGTCTCCACGTCGTCGGGAAGCGACTCGGCGACCGACTCGAGGTCCTCGACGGCGAGCCCGAGGTGGGTCGACCCGGGCTGATTGAGTTGCGTCTCGAAGTCGGCGTCGGGCTCGGGCTCGTACGTCGCCAGTTCGAGGCGCGCGCCGCCGGCGTCCAGGTGGACCAGTTCGGCGCTGGCTCCGTCGATTCCGACGGCGGTCCCGAACGCCTCGTCGCCGACGGTAAAGCGCGTCAGCACGTCCAGTCCGAGCACGTCGCGATAGAACTCGATCTCCCGCTCGAGGTCGCTCACGATCAGTCCGTAGTGGTGGGCGGTCGCGTCGAAGTCTGTCGCCATCTCTGTCGGGGTCCCCGAACCGTGTGCACATAAACTACCCCGGTCCCGCGGCCGGCGACCGGGTGAACGTCTGACAAACGATTAAATACGATGCTCGGTGAATATAACACAACCATGGGCAACAAAAACAAGACGATCTCCTTCCGCGTCAGCGAGGACAAGTTCGAGACGCTCCGCGAGATCGCCGAGGAGCGCGACATCTCGCTGTCCGCGGTCTTTCGGGACTACGTCGACACGCTCGTTTCCCACGACGGTCAGGTGAAGGTCGCGCCGGAACACGAGTTCGACGACGATACCGCGGAGAGCAGCGCCGAGAGCTTCCCCCCGAAGGTCGAGGTCCCGAAGAGCTTCGTGCGCGAGCACGAGCGCCTCGAACTCGAGGCCGAACACCTCCGCGAACAGCTCGAAGAGCACAAGCGCTACGTCACGAAGCTCCGCCAGCAACTCGACGAGATGGACCAGGACGAGGTCATCCACCTCGAAGACCTCGACCAGAGCGAGGAGGAGGACGCGTCCTACCGCATCGGCAGCTTCGACGACACCTGAACGCGCTCGCCCAGCGCGTCGCTCCGATACATCTAGCGAATCCGACCGTTTTCCTTCGATATCGAATACTGCCACAGGTAGCACGTGGCGAACGAACCGGCGTCGGGACCGTTCCTCGACGGTCGTCCGGTCCCACACTTTGGGCGGGCCTAAATCATTACCGTACTGATAATATTTATCTGACGCGCTCGCCAAGGTCCACGCATGACTGTGAGTTTCACGGGAGCGGTGGGTGAGGTGCACGGATGACGGACGACCAACTCGGTATCATCCGCGAGCCAGAGCGCGGCGACCGCCGCCAGGAGTGGGGCACTATCGAGGAAACCAGCCAGCGTCTCGACCGCGACGACGCCGAAGCGGTCGTGGAGGCGCTCAGCGTCGACTACGCCGGGTCGTTCAATCTCTTCTATCTCCTGCGAAAGCACTACTGGACCGCCGAGGGGGCCGAGTTCGGCGACGTCGCCGCGTTCCTCGAAGACGCCTACAAGCGCGCTCGCGACATCAACGGCGACCTCGCGGTCCGCATCGTCGAACTCGGAGGCATCCCGCCGAACACGCCCCCGACGATTCAGGAGTACGCCGAGGTCCACCTGGAGGCGGAGGGGCTCTACGACCTCCGACGCTCGCTCGCGGGCGACCTCGACGGGTACGCGACGCTGGTCGCGGGCATGCGCGAACACGTCGACCTCGCAACGGACGTGGGTGACTCGGGCACGTCGGAGCGCCTGCACGACCACCTGACCACCCTCGAAGACGACGCGCACGTACTGGAGCAGTTCCTCGAAGACGACGCGCTCGCCCGGCCCGAGGAGGTCGACCGACCATGACGAGTAGATCACACCTCCGAAAGCCCGACGCGGAACACCTCCGCCAGGAGTGGGGCACCGTCAGCGGGAACGAACTGCGGCTGACCCGGGCCGCGGCCGAAGAGCTGGTGGCGGCCCTGAACGCTGACCTCTCGGGGTTCTACCTCCTGTTCAATCAGGTCAGAAAACACGCCTGGACCGTCGAAGGGGCCGAGTTCGGCGACGTCGCCGCGTTCCTCGAAGCCGCCGCCGACCACCTCGCCGAGATGACCGACGACGTCGCGATCCGCGTCCACGCGCTCGGCGGTGTGCCGGTCTGTGGCCCGATGGGCATCCGCCAGCACGCCCCGATGACCATCGAGACGCCCCACCGCTTCGACGTGCGGTCGTCGCTCGAACGCGACCTCGACGGATACGCAACGCTCGCCGTCCAACTGCGCAATCACGTCGAACTGGCCGAGCAGGCCCGCGACAAGGCCACGAGCGACCTCCTGCGTGGCCACCTCAAGACGCTGGAGGAGGACGCGCACACGCTACAGCGGTACCTCGCCGACGACTCGCTCGTCCGGCGCGAGTGACGGTCTCCAGAACGGCCGTCTGACCGTTCCCGCCGACGGCCGCTACATCAGGCGGTTTCGCCGCCGCTGGACCTCTTCTGCCACGTCGTCGCGCCCGTCGACGTCGGCCAGCGTCTCGACCGCTTCGAGCGTCCGGACGGAGTTGTCGAGGAAGGAGAGCACGTCGCCCGGATACGCGTACAGCATGTACTCGTCGCTCATCACGTCCACGACGGCGTCGGGGCCCATGCCCTCTTCGCGCAGTTCCAGCAGGTAGGCGATGAACTTCCGCTCGGCACAGCCGCAGTGGGGGTTGGCCTCGCAGTCGCAGTCGAGGAAGTCCTCGGCGAAGTCGAGCACCCGCTCCCGGGAGGCTTCGTCGAGCTTCGCCAGCCCCTCGCCCTGAAAGAGGATGTCCAGCGTCGCCCCCTTGAACGCCCCCTTCGGGAAGCTCGTCTCCAGTTGAGAGGCGAGCTGCTGGTGGTTCTTAACGTAGATCTTGTCCGTGATGGCCACGCGTATCGCCCTGTAGGTGCCGCCCGCCCAAAAGCGTCTCGAAGCGCTGGACCGTCGCGCTGACCGTTCGCGCAGTCCGCCGCTGTCACGCGCTCTCACGCCACACTGCCCCCAGATTCGTAACGTATTTCCGTTCCAGCGGAATAGCTGTGAATGCCTCAGCAGGCGCGTCCGGGCTGGGGTAGTGGCATCCTTTAGCCTTGTGGTGGCTAAGAGGCGGGTTCAATTCCCGCGCCCGGACTTAGACGTTCTACCGGCCGATTTCGAGCATTTGGGATTTTTCGGTAGTCCTGCTGTATCGACCAGTTGTTTGTATCCCGTCGCTGAGAACACCTCGCTACCGACGGGACACGACTGCCCGTTCTGCGATGGCGAGTTCGATTCGACGACCGACGTGGCGCCGGCCTGACCGGAACTTACAGGACGCCGCCCGACCCCAGTCCGGGTATGTCACCGACCGTCGACGACCTGCGAAACGAGATCCGCGAGGCAGTGGGCCGGTACGAGCGCGTCGAGTCGACCGCCTTCACGAAGGAGGCCCTCGCCGCGGTCTGCGAGGAGGTGGGGTACGACATCGGCTCGAACGGGCTCCCGCCGAAGCCTGAGATGCGGGCCGGCATCCTCTGGGCCGTCGGCGAACGTGACGAGGTCGACCCCGAGGCGACCGCGAACGCGTTCCGAAAGGCGGAACTCGAAGCCGTCGCCGCGGCGCTCAGGGAGGAGTAGCGGCGCTGTCGAGGGGCCCCGGCGCGCGCCGGGCCCCCGACCGCCCGGGAGTGGACTTATTTGGTTCGTGATAGCGTACGACAGGGTATGGTGGACAGCAACCGCCACCCCGTCCGGTTCGCGGACAGGGAGGACGCCGGCAAACGGCTCGGCGAGGCGCTGCGCGAGCGGGACCTGGGCATCGACATCGTCCTCGCGATTCCGCGAGGCGGCCTGCCGCTCGGTCGCGCCGTGGCCGACGCGCTCGCCGTCCCGCTCGACGTCGCGGTGGCACAGAAGATGGGTGCGCCGGGAAACCCGGAGTTCGCCATCGGCGCGGTCGCCGCCGACGGGTCGGTCTGGCTCAACGACGAGGCGATCGACGGCCGCGGGGTCAGCCGGGAGTACGTCGAGCGGATGCGGGAGGAGACGGCTGCGGCCGCCCGCCGGAAGGAAGCGACGTATCGCGGTTCGCGGTCGCCGCTGGAACTACGCGGCAAGCGGGCGTGTCTCGTCGACGACGGCGTGGCGACGGGCGCGACGGTGCGGGCCTGTATCGAGCGCGTTCGTGGCGACGACCCCGATAGCATCGTCCTCGCGGTGCCGGTCGGCTCGCCGCGAACGGTCGCCGAACTCGAGTCGCTCGTCGACGAGGTCGTCTGTCTCGAAACGCCGTCGTCGTTTCGCGCCGTCGGGCAGTTCTACGAGCGCTTCGATCAGGTCTCGGACGAAGAAGCGCAGTCGTACCTCGCGGAGTGACCGATAGCTGCGCGTCTCAGCGCTCGATGCGCGAGTCCGGCCGGACCGTCTCCGGCTCCGCCTCGCCGACGGCGGCGTAGTCGCTGCTGGACTTGATGATGGAGAGGGCGGTCATGATGTCCGAGCGGGTGAGCAGCCCCTGGAACTTTCCGTCGGCGTCGGTGACGAGCAGGCGGCCGACGGAGTTTCCCTGGAGCGTCGTCAGCGCGTCCATCGCGTCGGTGTCGGGGCTGATGGTGATGATCTCGGTCGTCATCACGTCGCCGACGGTGTACGCGTCGCGCTCGACATCCCGGACGGCGCGGGCGTCTTCGAGCGTGACGAGGCCGACGACCTCGCCGTCGCGCTCGACGGGGTAGCCGGTGTGGCGCTCCCGGAACATCGTCTGGATGAGCTCGCGGACGGACACGTCCTCGGAGACGGTCGTCACCCGGTCGGCGGGCGTCATCACGTCAGCGACGGTGACGCCCTCGAAGGCCGCCCGCATCGTCGTCTGTCTGGACTCGCCCTCGGCGCCGATGTAGATGAAGAAGGCGAGGCCGGCGAGAAAGAGGTTGCCGACGACGAAGATGCCGGTGAGGCCGAGGAAGACGGCGAAGAGCTTGCCGACCTCGGCCGCGATCTTCGTCGCGCGGGCGTAGGGGCGGCGGCGAGCGAGCAGCGCGCGCAGGACGCGACCGCCGTCCATCGGAAAGCCGGGGAGCATGTTGAACGCCGCGAGCGCGAGGTTCATCACGGCGAGGTAGCCGAGGATGAACCGCGCGGAGGCGACGGCCGTGACGGCGGTCGTGGTGGTGGCGGGCAGGAGCAGGAAGCCGACGTAGCACAGCGCCCCGAGGACGACGCTGACGATGGGGCCGGCGATGGCGATGACGAGCTCCTGCTTCCAGTCCTCGGGCATCTCGGTGAGCTGGGCGATGCCGCCGAACAGCCAGAGCGTGATGGAGTCGATGGGGTAGCCGTAGCGGATGGCGACGAGCGAGTGGCCCAGCTCGTGGAGGACGACGCCGGCGAACAGGCCGACGGCCGCGCCGATTCCGAGCACCCAGACCAGCGAGCCGCCGGTGAGGACCGACGGGTCCAGCCCGGCGTTCAGCGTCCCGTTCAACAGCTCCGTCGTCTGTTCGACCTGCGTGCCGATGATCCAGGCGAACAGCGGCAACACGAGGAGGAACGTCAGGTCCAGCTGGATGGGGATCCCGAACACGCTCCCGATACGAAACCGACGCATGCGGAACAGTTGGCGGGGCACGGCCTTAAGCCCCCTTGCGGCTCCGGGCGCGCCGACACCGCTTTCCGCGCGGCGCGCGTCCCGCCGAGCATGAGCGACCCACTCGTTCGCCGAGCCGAAGACGTCGAGTACGAGTCCGTCGACGCGGCCGAGGGACTGTCGAAGGGCGTCCTCGTCGGGGCCGAACACGGCGCGCCGAACCTGGCGATCAGGCGCTTCACGCTCGCGCCCGGCGGCAGCGTCCCGAGACACACGAACGAGATCGAACACGAGCAGTACGTCCTCTCGGGGCGCTACACCGTCGGCATCGAGGGCGAGGAGTACGCGGTCGAGGCGGGCGACAGCCTCCACATCCCCGCCGGATCCGTCCACTGGTACCGAAACGACGGCGACGAGGAGGGCACGTTCATCTGTGCGGTGCCGACCGGCGACGACGAGATTCGGCTGGCGGAGTGAGCCGCGCGGCGGATTTCGGCCGGTACTCGCGGGACCGGGGACGGCAGTCCGTATCAGTCCGAACCGCTCAAGTAGCGCAGGCTCCTCGATTCGGCTGTGTCACAGCAGGCCGCGCAGGTGGAGACGCTGTTCCTGCACGAACACGGCGAGGAGTTCCTGGTCGTCGCCCAGCGCGACGGCGACCGGCTGTTCCACGCCGTCCTCGAACTGAAAGCGACCGACGCCGGCCCCCGCCCGCGTCGCCTCCGGGTCAAGGACGGCGCGGACGAGGAGCTTCGCTCGCCCGATCAGTTCGTTGACCTGGCCCGCCGCGCGGCCCGCATCCGCATCTCTCAGCAGACGAGCCAGCCGGCCCGCGACCGCGTCCGCGAGATGCTCGACGCCTATCAGCTCGACGCCAAGGTCGTCCGGACCTGCCGGCTCTGTGCCTCGGACGGGCGCTACTCGCCGATCACGAGCGAGACGGCGATCGAGAGCGACGACGAGACCATCTGCCCGGACTGCGCCCGCGAGCAACTGGACCGCGAGCTCGCCTTCAAGGGGAGCATCAGCGCCGACGCCCGCGAGCGCCTGGAGGACCTCTTACTGGAGGTCCAGGACCTCGAACGCATCACGAACCTCCTCTCGGGACAGCTCGACCCGGACCTGACGAAGTTCGACGAGATCTCGGCGACCGTCGACGAGGTCGACCCGGTGCCGGTGGACTCGCTGAACCTCCACCCGGGGATGCAACAGCACCTCGAATCGCGCTTCGACACCCTGCTTCCCGTCCAGAGCCTCGCCGTCGAACACGGCGCGACGGCGGGGAAGGATCAGCTCGTCGTCAGCGCGACGGCGACGGGCAAGACCCTCGTCGGCGAGATGGCCGGCATCGACCGCGTGCTCAACAACAAGGGGAAGATGCTGTTTCTGGTCCCGCTGGTCGCGCTCGCGAACCAGAAGTACGAGCAGTTCAAGGACCGCTACGGCGACATGGTCGACGTGTCGCTCCGGGTTGGCGCGAGCCGCATCGCCGACGAGGGCGGCCGCTTCGACCCCGACGCCGACGTGATCGTCGGGACCTACGAGGGCATCGATCACGCGCTCCGGACCGGCAAGGACCTCGGGACCGTCGGGACCGTCGTCATCGACGAGGTCCACACGCTCGGCGAGGACGAGCGCGGCCACCGGCTGGACGGGCTCATCTCGCGGTTGAAGTACTACTGCGAGCGCGGAACGACGGAGGCGTCCCGGCACGGGCGAGCGGGCGACAGCGGCGACACGCAGTGGATCTACCTCTCTGCGACCGTCGGCAACCCCGGCCAACTGGCCGAGAAGCTCCGGGCCACGCTCATCGAGTTCGAGGAACGGCCGGTCCCTATCGAGCGCCACGTCACGTTCGCCGACGGGCGCGAGAAAATCGAGACGGAAAAGAAGCTCGTCAAGCGGGCCTTCGACAACAAATCGAGCAAGGGCTATCGCGGCCAGACGATCATCTTCACGAACTCGCGGCGGCGCTGTCACGAGATCTCGCGGAAGCTGGAGTACAGTTCCGCGCCGTACCACGCCGGGCTGGACAACCGGAAGCGCCAGCGCGTCGAGCGCCAGTTCGCCGACCAGGACCTCGCGGCCGTCGTGACGACGGCGGCGCTGGCGGCGGGCGTGGACTTCCCGGCCTCGCAGGTCATCTTCGACTCGCTGGCGATGGGCATCGAGTGGCTCACCGTCCAGGAGTTCCACCAGATGCTCGGCCGCGCCGGCCGCCCGGACTACCACGACAAGGGGACGGTCTACCTCCTCGTCGAACCGGACTGCTCGTATCACAACAGCATGGAGATGACCGAGGACGAGGTTGCGTTCAAGCTGCTGAAAGGCGAGATGGAGCCGGTCGTCACCCGCTACGACGAGGGCGCGGCCGTCGAGGAGACGCTCGCCAACGTCACCGTCGCGGGCACGCAGGCAAAGCGGCTCAACGACCGGATGGTCGGCGAGATTCCGACGAAGCACGCGCTCGGCAAACTGCTCGAATACGAGTTCATCGACGGCCTCGCGCCGACGCCGCTCGGCCGGGCGGTGACCCGGCACTTCCTCGCGCCGGACGAGGCGTTCCAGTTGCTCGACGGCATTCGAAAGGGGCTCGACCCGTACGACATCGTCGCAGAGATGGAACTACGCGACGAGCACTGACTCCTCGGGACCTGTCGACCGAGCATCCTTTCGCCGTACCTTCTTGTAGCGCGACGTGCTTCCGGTTCCCATGGGCCTGTTCGATACGATCCGTCGCGCCGTCGGGAGCGACGACGCGGCCGACAGCGGCGGGCAGTTGGCCGACGACGCGTCCGCCGCCGGCAGTCCGGACGACGGGCCGGACGTGCTCGACACCCGCGAGCTGGACCCCGCGGCGTTTCGCGAGCACGCGGAGACCGTCGTCGAGAACGCGCCTCCGCTCGACTTCTCGACGGACGCGCTCGCCCGACTCGACGCGGCCATCGCGGAGAACTACGACGGCCGGACCGCCGGCCCGGAAGCCGGCGCGGCCGCCTACACGGAGAACACCGTCCGCTTCGGGAGCTACCTCGGGGAGGTGCTCGTCCGGTCCTACGACGCCGAGTGGGTCGACCGCGACGGCCGCTGGGGTGTCGTCGTCTCGGGCGCGGCCGACGACGTGACGGTCCCCGTCTTCGACGTGGCCGTCCGCTCGTTCGGCGACGAGCCCGTGTTCGCGGCGCTCGTAGAACGTCTCGAGTCGACGCTCGACCTCGACGCGAGCGGGTCGGGCGACGAGCGAGACGGGACTTCCGAACCCGAACCGACTGAGGAGCGCGGGCCGACCGCTGAGAGCGACGTGGCAGACGAGAGCGACGTGGCTGCGGCCGTCACGAAACCGACACGGCTCGTCGATCAGGAGCCTGACGGACCGGCGTCCGAGTCTGAGCCCGCCGTGGCCGATTCGGACGCGCCTGGAGCCGACGACGGTGTCAACGAGACCGACGACGGCGGCCCCGACTACCCGAGCGAGACGGAGCCGACCCGCGCGGGTGGGGCCGACGAGGCGGACGCGCCGGCCACCGATTCGCACCCGGAGGCCCCTGGCTCGACCGATGGGTCGGCCGACGAGGAGCGGCCAACGGATCGGCAGTCGCCGGACTCGCCCACGGGCTCCGAGACAGTCGGTGATGGTATCGACGCCTCGGAGCCGGAAGCTGAGACAGCCTCGGAGTCGGAGCCCGAGACGGCCCCTGAGCCGGAAGCTGAGACAGCCTCGGACTCCGATCGAGAATCGGACCTGGCCCCTGAAGGTACGGAATCGGAGACCGACGCGGCGTCGTCCGTCCCGCCCGACGCCACCGACGACGCGCCGTCCACGGACGCCGCCGCTCCGACCGGGGCGGCGGCCGACCGCTCGTGGGACGGCGTCCGCGCAGAACACGCCGAGACGGCCGTCGACTTCGCCGACTTCTGGGGCGAGCGCGACCTCGATTTCACGCCGGCTTCGCTCTCGCGGCTCGACGACCTGGTCGCCGAGGAGTGGGACGACGAGCGCTTCGCCGAGACGACGTTCGGCAGCGAGGACTCCTTCGACGACCGGGCGTTCACGAGCGTCGTCACCGAACTCGGGAGCTACTTCGGCGAGGTACTGGTCCGGCACCTCGACGGCGAGTGGACCGCGGACACGGACCACGACGCGGCCGTCGTCGTCGGCGGGACCGACGCCCGGTTCGCGGTGCCGGTCTCCGACGTGGCGATCACGTCGCTCCGCGAGCGGCCGGTGTTCGGGCGGAGCTACGACGCCCTCCTCTCGGACCTCGGCCGCGATGGCCCGACGCGATAGGTCGTTGCACCACGCGGCGCGGTTCTCTGACGGCTCCGGGCGATTCCGTCGGCCGCTGACGATGCGACCGCCGACGCGTCACTCCGTCTCGACCGGCGAGACCGACGGTTCGCCGCACTCCGGGCACTCGTCGTGGTCCGGGTAGAGGAGCGCCTCGCACGCGCCACAGCGGTGGGTCGCCTCCTCGTCCGATGCGTTCTCGACCTCCTGTTTCAGTTCCTCGACTTTTCGTCCCAGGTCGTTGAACAGTCCCATCCGTACCCATTCGGGACGGACGGGGATAAACGTCGGCCGGCCGTCGGCTCCCGCCTGCTCTACGCAAACAGCACACCCTTTTCCCGCTGGCCGCGTACGCCACAGACGTGCCGCTGCCACCGATCACGTCGGGGATGTTGTTCGTATTCGCCGTCATCGTCGCGGCGCTGGCGCTGTTCGCGACGGAGGCGCTACCCGTCGACGTGACCGCCATCGGCGTCATGGTCGCGCTGATGCTCGCCGAACCGGTGACGACGGTGGCGGCCGACGCGGGCCTGCTCGCCGACCCCGTCTACGTCCTCCATCAGCCGGGCGACGGCGTCTCGCCGCTCGACCGCGGCCTCTCCGGGTTCGCCTCCACGGCGACGATCACCGTGCTGGCGATGTTCATTCTCTCCGACGGCGTCCAGCGGACCGGGATCGTCCAGATCCTCGGCGCGAAGATCGCGTCGCTGACCGGGACGAGCGAGTCGCGACAACTGGGCGCGACCGTCGGTCTCGTCGCACCGATCTCCGGGTTCATCAACAACACCGCCGCCGTCGCCATCCTCCTGCCGATGGTCTCCGACATCGCCCACTCCGGGAAGCTCTCGCCGTCGAAGCTCCTCCTTCCGCTGTCGTACGCCTCGATGTTCGGCGGCATGCTCACCCTCATCGGCACGTCGACGAACATCCTCGCCTCCCAGCTGTCGGCGGAGCTGCTCGGTCAGCCCTTCGGCATGTTCGAGTTCACGAAGCTCGGCGTCGTCGTGACCATCGTCGGCACCGTGTACCTCCTCACCGTCGGGCGCTACCTCGTCCCGGCCCGCATCCCGGCCGACGAGGACCTCACCGACGAGTTCGAGATGGGCGAGTACCTCACCGAGGTCGTCGTCCGCGAGGACTCGCCGCTGATCGGTCGAACCGTCGCGGAAGCGCTCCGGGTCTCGGAGTTCGACGTGGACATCGTCCAGCTCGTCCGCGAGAACCGCACCTTCCTCGAACCGTTCGGCCAGAAGGCGATCCGTGCCGGCGACGTCTTCGCCGTGCGGACCGACCGCGACACGCTCGTCGAACTACTGGACGCCGAGGGGCTGGACCTGCTCCCGGACGTGGAGGTCGACGACGCCGAACTGGAGTCCGCCAGCGAGCGACAGAACCTCGTCGAGGTCGTCATCGCGCCCGGCTCCTCGCTCATCGGCGAGACGCTCGCCTCCTCGAACTTCCGCCAGCGCTACGACGCGACGGTGCTCGCGCTGCGCCACGGCCAGGAGCTGTACCGCCAGCGCATGGACCGGGTCGGCCTCCGCATCGGCGACACGCTGCTCGTACAGGCGACGGCCGAAAGCATCGACCGCCTCAACCGCAACAACGACTTCATCGTCGCCCAGGAGGTCCAGCGGCCGGACTTCCGCCGGTCGAAGATCCCCGTCGCCGTCGGCATCGTCGCCGCCGTCGTCGGCGTCGCGGCGCTGACGCCGATCCACATCGTCGTCTCCGCGCTCGCCGGCGCACTCGCGATGCTGCTCACCGGCTGTCTCCGCCCGCAGGAACTCTACGACGCCGTCCAGTGGGACGTGATCTTCCTGCTCGCCGGCGTCATCCCGCTGGGGATCGCGCTCCAGGAAACCGGCGGCGCGGACCTGCTCGCCGAACTCTTCGTGCTCGCCGCGCCCGGTCTGCCCGCGCTGGTCGTGCTCGGTCTGATGTACGTCGTCACCGCGCTGCTGACCAACGTCATCTCCAACAACGCCTCCGTCGTCCTGATGATCCCCGTCGCCGTCGAGGCCGCTCGACAACTGGACGCCAACGCCTTCGCGTTCGTGCTGGCCGTGACCTTCGCCGCGTCCACGGCGTTCATGACGCCCGTCGGGTACCAGACGAACCTCCTCGTCTACGGCCCCGGCGGCTACCGCTTCAGCGACTACCTGCGCGTCGGCGCGCCGCTGCAGGCCGTCTTCGCGGTCGTCACGACGCTCGGGATCGCGTACTTCTGGGGCCTCGCGCCCGCGTGACACGGCCGCTCGGCAACGAAACCCTTTACTCACTGTCGTGACGATATAGGGCACGGGATCGTGGGGTAGCTTGGTAACCTTCGGGCCTTGGGTGCCCGTACCCTCGGTTCAAATCCGAGCGATCCCATCCGTTTTCGACGCGCCGATCTTGGGAGCGACCGCCCGAATCTTGTTACTCCCGAGCGTCGAGTCACCGATATGACCGACTACGCCGACGCGGAGTGGCTCCGCGATCACGTCCGAGCCGTCCTCGACTGTTATTACCCGATCTGCCTCGACGAGCGCCACGGCGGGTTCGTCGCGCAACTCGACGTCGAGACGGGCGCGGTGTACGACCCCGATAGCAAGCACCTCGTGGCGACGGCGCGTTTCACGCGGAACTTCGCGCTGGCGAGCGACCTGTTCGGCGACGAGCGGTGGGCCGGTGCCGCGGCGCGCGGCGTCGCGTTCCTCCGTGAGGCGTTTCGAGACGCCGACCGCGGCGGCTACCACTGGCTCCTTGAGGGAACCACGCCGGTCGACTCGCGGCGCGTCTGCTACGGTCACGCCTTCGTCGTCCTCGCGTACGCTCGCGCGACCGAAGCCGGCGTACCGGACGCCGATCGGTATCTCGACGAGACGTGGTCGCTGCTGGACGAGCGCTTCTACGAGCCCGACCACGGTCTGTATCGGAGCGCGTACGACGCCGACTGGCGCGAATCTGAGCCCTACCGCGGCCAGAACGCCAACATGCACGCCTGCGAGGCGGCGCTGGTCGCGTACGAGGTCACGGGCGAGGACCAGTACCTCGACCGCGCGGCGACCGTCGCCGAGGCGCTCTGCGTCGACCTGGCCGCTGAGACCGACGGGCGGATCTGGGAGCACTACGACGCCGACTGGACGCCCGACTTCGAATATAACCGCGACGACCCGGCCCACCAGTTTCGGCCGTGGGGCTACCAGCCCGGTCACCACGCCGAGTGGGCGAAACTCCTCTCGATTCTGGACCGCCACCACGACGCCGACTGGCCGGGCGAGCGCGCCGCCGAACTGTTCGACGCCGCCCTCGACGGCTGGGACGACGACCGCGGTGGCTTCTCCTACACCCTCGACGAGAGCGGTGTCCCGGTGGTCGACGACAGGTACGGCTGGGCGGTCGCGGAGGCCATCGGGGCCGCTGCGGCTCTCACGGAACGGACCGGCGACGAGACCTACCGGGAGTGGTACGACCGCTTCTGGGACTACGCCCTCGGGACGCTGGTCGCGCCGACCGGCGCCTGGTACGAACGCGTCGACGCCGGCAACGAGGCGTATCCGACCGACGACGGCCCGGCAGTCGAACCGGGCTATCACCCCATCGGCGCGTGTTATGAGGCGATTCGCAGCCTCGGCGGGTGACCGTGTCCGGCCGTTCGAGTTCGCCACGTATTCCTCCCGCTCGGCGGGTGAAATCCCGGTCATCGTCCGCCCCTCGACCACTTTCACCGACCTTTGCGAACCTTCTTAGGCCAGTGGGCACAACCACTGTCCACTCAGATGGCGACCGCCGAGAACACCGAACTCATCGATCGCTTCGAGGAGTTCTACCGCAACTACTACCGCAACGAGATCGGTGAGCTCGCCCAGAAATACCCCAACGACCAGAAGTCGCTCTCGGTCGACTGGGACGACCTCTATCGCTTCGACCCCGACCTGGCCGACGACTACCGCACGAAGCCCGAACAGCTTCAGGAGTACGCCGAGGAGGCGCTTCGCCTGTACGACCTCCCCGTCGACGTGTCGCTCGGACAGGCCCACGTCCGCGTCCAGAACCTCCCCGACGCGGAGGACATCCGCGACATCCGCCACGAACACCACGGCAACCTCATCGCCGTCCAGGGCATCGTCCGCAAGGCGACCGACGTGCGCCCGAAGGTCGTCGAGGCGGCCTTCGAGTGCCAGCGCTGCGGGACGCTCACCCGCATCCCCCAGACCGCCGGCGACTTCCAGGAGCCCCACGACTGCCAGGGCTGTGAGCGCCAGGGCCCGTTCCGGCTCAACACCGAGCAGTCCCAGTTCATCGACGCCCAGAAGCTCCGCGTCCAGGAGTCCCCAGAGGGCCTGCGCGGCGGCGAGACGCCCCAGTCCATCGACGTGAACATCGAGGACGACATCACCGGACAGGTGACCGCCGGAGACCACGTCCGCGTGACAGGCGTCCTCAAGCTCGACCAGCGCGGGTCGGACAACGAGAAGTCCCCGATGTTCGACATCTACATGGAGGGAATCAGCGTCGAGATCGAGGACGAGCAGTTCGAGGACATGGAGATCACCGACGCCGACAAGAAGGAGATCGTCGAGCTCTCGAACGAGTCCGACATCTACGACCAGATGGTCGGGGCCATCGCGCCCTCGATCTACGGCTACGAGAAGGAGAAGCTCGCCATGATGCTCCAGCTGTTCTCGGGCGTCACCAAGGACCTTCCTGACGGATCCCGGATACGTGGAGACCTCCATATGCTCCTGATAGGAGATCCGGGGACCGGAAAATCGCAGATGCTGTCATATATCCGAGAAATAGCGCCGCGCTCGGTGTACACCTCCGGGAAGGGGTCGTCGAGCGCCGGGCTGACCGCGGCAGCTGTGAGAGATGACTTCGGCGACGGCCAGCAGTGGACGCTCGAAGCGGGCGCGCTCGTGCTCGCCGACCAGGGCATCGCGGCGGTGGACGAGCTCGACAAGATGAGCCCGGAGGATCGCTCGGCGATGCACGAGGCCCTCGAACAGCAGCGCATCAGCGTCTCGAAGGCCGGTATCAACGCGACGCTCAAATCGCGCTGCTCGCTGCTCGGGGCGGCCAACCCCAAGTACGGCCGCTTCGACCAGTACGAGCCGATCGGCGAGCAGATCGACCTCGAACCGGCGCTCATCTCGCGGTTCGACCTCATCTTCACCGTCACCGACAAGCCAAACGAGGAGGACGACCGCAACCTCGCCGAGCACATCATCCAGACCAACTACGCCGGCGAACTCCACACGCATCGGACCCAGAACCCCACCTCGAACTTCAGCGAGGAGGAGGTCGACACGGTCACCGAGGAGGTCGCGCCGACCATCGAGCCGGACCTCCTGCGGAAGTACGTCGCCTACGCGAAGCGAAACTGCTTCCCGACGATGACCGAGGAGGCGAAGTCGCGCATCGAGGACTTCTACGTCGACCTGCGGCTGAAAGGGCAAGACGAGGACGCGCCGGTCCCGGTCACCGCCCGGAAACTGGAGGCGCTGGTGCGGCTGGCCGAGGCCTCCGCTCGGATTCGGCTGTCCGATACTGTCGAGGAGGCCGACGCCGAGCGCGCGGTCGACATCGCTCACTACTGCCTGAAGGAGATCGGCGTCGACCCCGAGACCGGCGAGTTCGACGCCGACGTGGTCGAGACGGGGACCTCCAAGAGCCAGCGCGACCGCATCCAGAACATCAAGGGCATCATCTCCGACATCGAGGACGAGTACGACGAGGGCGCACCGGTCGACGTGGTGGTCGAGCGCGCCGAGGAGGTCGGCATCGACGAGTCGAAGGCCGAACACGAGATCGAGAAGCTGAAACAGAAAGGCGAGGTGTACGAACCCCGAACCGACCACCTCCGGACGACCTGACGATGGACCGGATCTCCGCGCTCCGGAACGTCGAGGAGTCGCTGGCCGCGTTCGAGGACGGCGAGCGCTCGCTGGCCGACCTCGAACGGGACGTGCGCGGGATCCTCCGAACCTACGCCACGGAGTTCGAGGGCGACCTGCGCGCGTACCAAGCCAGCGGGGCGTCCGCCGCGGACGGTCTCGTCGTCCTCGCACCGTCCGAGACGGCCGCCCGCCAGCGTGTCCGCGGCCTCGTCGACGACCCCGGCGAGTTCTCTGTCGTACCCGTCGAGTGAGCGGCGGGTTTTCGAGACGCTGTGACGCCCGGGACCGTCGACTCGTGGATAAAAAATCCAGACATCATTCGATAAATTTTATACACAGTGGACAGTACGGTAGGGAAGTGATACTGGTCGTCGCGCACTCGCGGGCTGGACGCAGGGACCTGCGGAACGTCTGTCGCTCACACGAGGACTGCGTGGTCCGGCAGTTCGGGCGGGCGGCCCTGTTCTCCGCGACCGAGTTCGGCGCGTTTCAGGCCTTGCGGCTCCGGGAGAAACACGGGCTGGACATCCAGTTGGGACGCGTGGAACCGTTCGAGCCGGTCGACGCGCCGACTCGCCTCCGCGAGGCCGCCCGGCGCTACGAGGACCGCGACGAACCGTCGACGCCGTATCGGCAGTTCGCGTCGGGCCGGGACCTCCCGGACCCCGACGAGATGTGCGGAGCGGACCTGTGAGAGTACGGGTCGGCGCGACGACGTACGAGAGCGATGTCATCGACCTCCGCGGTCGTGGCGTCTCGGGAGCCGCGGTCGCCGCGAGCGTCCGCGGCGAGCGGTGCCTCCCGGTCGTCGACTGCGCGTCGCCGACCGCCGTCTACGAGTACGCGGGCCGGGTTCACCCGTCGATGGGGCTCCGGACGCGGACCGCGCTGGCCGCCGCCGCTCGGTCGCGCGGCGAAGAGACGCCACACGATACCGAGATTGCCGCCCACCGTGAGGAACTAACCGCGATCGACCCCTCGCCGCCCGAACTGGTCGAGGCCACCGAGGCGATCCCGGACGCGGCGGTCGCCGACTTGCGGGAGACAGTTGCGGCCCATCGCGGCCGGATCACGGCCCGCCGCGCAGTCGGCGCGGACGCGGACGCCGCGCGGGCCGACCTACGAGACGCCGCGACGACCCTCAGCGAGCGCGAGACACGGCGGGCCGCGGCCAGAGAGACGCGGGAGCTTCGCCGCGAGGCGGCCCGTGCCTACCGCGACCGCCTGGAGCGACGGCGAGAGGTGGCCGACGCGCTCGCGAACGCGCGGCGGGCGGCCCGCGCGACGCTCGTGGACCGACTCGCAGACGAGTTCGCCGCCGCCCTCGCGGTCGTCCCGGGACAGACGCCGGACGATCCCTTCGACGCGTCGCCCGTCACGGCCGCACTCGCCGTCCTACGTCTCGCCGAGACGCCCGCACCGATCGCGCTCGAAGTAGACCGTTTCCCGTCCCCGGTGGCGTCGTCGGACGCGCTCGACGCGCCGGTCGTTCGCTGCTGACGTTTAAGTCCGAACGCGCGGCCACCTGCCGTATGGTTACTTTCGACTGTCGCGCCGAGCGGTTCGACGGCGTCACGCTCGTGACCGCCGTCGTGTCGGGCGTCACCGAACCGACGCGTCTCACCGTCGCCAACCGCCTCGACGGCCCCGTCTACCCGCCCCGTCGGCAGGGCGTCTCGGAAGCCGGCTGGACCGACGACGGCTTCGAGGGAGTCGTCCGGCCGGGAACACGCGCGCTGGGGTACGCGACGCCCGCTCCCGCGGCCGACTCGCCGGCCGAACTGGTGTCGGCAGAACCCGTTTCCGACCCACCAACCGACGACCGACTGGACACCGAGGAGGCGGTCCTCCGGGAACTCGGTGATCCGTCGCCGCCCGCCGACGCCGTTCCGACAGACGACGCGGACGCGCCTCCGACCGCCGAACCGACGGCCACCGCTCGATCCGACGGTCCGCCCGTCGACCGGGCCACCACGGCGGGACAGCCGCTTCCCGACGACGTGTCTCGCTGGCTCGATACCGTGGCCCGGCGGGTCGACCGCGCCGAAGCGCTCGCCGCCGCCGACTCGCTCGGCGAGGCGACCGAGGCGGTCCGGGCCGCCGGCGGGCTGACCGGGGTTCGCACCCTCGCCACTCGGGGATCGGTGGACGAACGGTGTCTCCGGTCGTTGGCGCGCCGGGCCGAGCGCCTCGCCGACCGACGAGCCGCAGCGACGGTTCCCGTCGAGACCCTGGCCCGCCTCGCATGATTCTGGCCGTCACCGGCGGCAAGGGCGGCGTCGGCAAGTCGACCGTCGCCTACAACCTCGCGGCGGAACTCGACGCGCTCGCGCGACAGTCCGGCGACGACCGAGTGGTCGGTGGGCGTTCGGGCAGCGTCGTCGTCGACGGCGACCTCGCGATGGCGGACCTGCCGGCGAGCCGGGGGCCCGACCTGCACGACGTGCTCGCGGGGCGCGCCGACCCCGTTGAGGCCGTCCGCGCGGACGGGCCCGTGACGGTCGTCCCCTGCGGTCGGACGCTCGCCGGCGCGCGGAGCGCCGACCTGCGCGGTCTGACCGACGTGTTCGCCGCGCTGGAGCGTTCGCACCGCTGGGTCGTCGTCGACTCGCCCGCCGGACTCCACGCGGACGTGGGACTGCCGCTCTCGGCCGCCGACGCCGCGGTGCTGGTGACGACGCCCGAGCGCGCGGCGCTGGCGGACGCGCTCCGGGTCCGAGCGCTCGCCCGCGAACTCGACGCCGGTCTCTGTCGCGTCGTCCTCAACCGCGCCGGGCCGACGCCCGCGACCGACGCCGTCGCGGACCGCTTCGGCGCGCCGGCGGTCGCCGTCCCGGAGAGCGACGCGCTCGCCGCCGCACAGTCGAACGGACGCCCGCTCAGAGAAACGGCTCCCGAGTCCAGCGCTCGCCGATCACTGCGAGAACTCGCCGCCGCCGTTCAGTCCTGTAGCTCGGTGTAGGTCCCGCGGAGCGTGACCGGTGTCACGTCGGCCACGTCCGCCGCTTCTGCCTGTGTCAGCGGCGCACCCAGTTCCTTCGCCGCCGTGTACAGACACGCTGCCGCGACGCCGGCGGGGTTGCGCCCGCTGACGAGGCCGCGTTCGCTGGCCTCGCCGACCAGTTCCTCCCCGCGCCGACGGACCTCGGTCGACAGGTCCAGCGCCGTCGCGAACCGAGGGACGTACTCGCGCGGGTCGATCGGCCCCGTCGGCAGCCCGAGGTCCCTGTTCAGTGCGTCGTAGGCCGCCCGCAGCTCAGCCCGGTCCGCGCGAGCGACGGCGCAGAGTTCGTCGACGGTCCTGGCGACGCCGTCGGTCCGGCAAGTGGCGTAGACGGCCGCGACGGCGAACCCCTCCAGCGTCCGCCCCTGGAGGAGGGACTCGTTCTGTGCGGACTCGAACAGCACGCAGGCCCGGTCTCGAATGGCCTCCGAGAGCCCGAGTGCGCTGACGATCCGACGGATCTCGGTGAAGGCGTACACCTGATTGCGCTCGCGCTTCGAACTGATCTGGGCCCGGTTGTGCTCGCGCCGGAGCCGCGAAATCTGGCGGCGCTTGCGCCCCTTCAGCCGCGTCGATCGACCGATCTCCGTCGAGAGGCCTCTGTCGTGGCGCGAGCGCGTCAGCGGTGCGCCCGTGCGTGCTCGATTGGTGTCCCCGTCCTCGAAGGTCCGCCACTCCGGTCCGGGGTCGATCGCGTCCTCGCCGACCACCAGCCCGCAGTGTGCGCACACCGATTCACAGCCCTGCTGTTCGACCGACCCATCACATTCCGGACAGTCCGTTGCTGTCGCGCTCATGATTTGACCTACGGCCGGGGTGATGGTTAAAAAGGCGATGGTCGGGCGGGTAAGGAGGAGGTTTGCGCAGGAATCACCAACCGGTTACCGGTCGGTAATAGCTGTTCAATGCGACACGAGCACTCGGAATACCGACAGCATTAAATTACGACGAGTTTAACGAAATATCAATGGCGCTGTCGGACATCGCTGCCGGGCTCGAGATCACCGCGAAGCAGCGCGACCGCGGCGTCGCCGCCGTCGACGACACTGACGCCCCGCTGGCCGAGCGACTCTCGATCGTCGACGAGGACCTGCCGTGTTCGCCGTCCGCGGCGGCCACGGTCATCGAGGCCTACGCGACCGGCAAGAGCGTCGGGGGCGCCGGCCGAGTTGCCGGCGTTGCACCGGTGACAGCCGCCAAGACGCTCCACCTCGTCGGCGAGCAGGTGTCGCCCGTCGGGCCGCGGGGCCGCGAGATGGTCCGCGACTGGCTCGCCGGGGACCTCTCGCGGAGCGACGCCATCGCGCTCACTGGGGTCAGCGAGCGGGCGTTCGCGCTGGCGGCTTACGTCGAGACCCACGAGTCGCTTCCCGAGGCGCGCGACGCCGTCGAGGGCGCGCTGGCGACCGAGGAGTGCGATCCGCTGGGGGAGACGATGAGCGACGTCGGGGAGCTACTGTGAGTAGGTGATTACTGGGCGCTTGGCGACGTGGCGAGTGAGCGATGTCGGCGAGCTACTGTGAGTAG